>JBIITX010000007.1:0-216835 GCA_044340255.1 Bryobacter sp.
GCCAGCCAAATCGTCCTGTGTCTTGATCCCTTTCAACAGCTCGTCCAGGACCTCAGGTTTAATGTCCATCGCTTCTCCTCTTTCATTGTCGGAGAACTGCGTTTACACAAACCTTTTTACACCCTCGTTCCAGGCAATGCACACGTTGTGTCTTCGAGTTTTGGAAAAACGCTGTTGTATTCGAATCCCATTAAAAAGTTGCCCATTCTTACATTCTGACCATGCCTTCCCTTTTGTTTACTGGACAAAGAACCGTATTGATCCTTTTCGGAGTCGGGCCTCGAGAATAGGACCCCTAAATCATAGTTGAGAGGAAATCTCTTAATCCCACCTGGAAGAAGAGTTTCCGTCTGGATGGAACAGGCTTCTACTAGCGGCGTTCCTCCGCTTGGCCTATATTCGAAAGCATCCATTGAAACTCTTGTGGAGTTTGGAATTGAGGGAATTTCCATTAAGGATTGAGTGGCGTTTTTGACGACAATGACCGGTTCCAGTATTTCGCCTGTGAAAAGAAACTCTTGGTGTAGTTGCACGGACACCTCGAGACCCTTCTGGCGCATTAGTTCCTGAAATTTTCTGCATCTGGAAAGCGGAACCTGAGCTGTAGCCGTTCCCATGAAAAAGAACAGAGCCGCAAGCGATACCAATCTATAGATGGTTGCAATCTGAAGTCGCATGTTGGTTTCCCTCGACTGCTTTCAGTTTAGCCATGCGCTCGCTTTTTGCTGGGTCGCTGTTACTTGCGGGGGGCGTCGCGGCGGGTGAATTGGACTTTGTCGTCGTAGCCGGTCATTTCGAGGTAGCCTTTGCCGGTGTGGGTGCCGGTAAATTGCATGGCTCCTTCCCAGTAGCCGGGGGTGAGTTTGCTTTTGCTGGTTAGCTCTTGGGCGTCGAGACGTGGGGTGGCGGACAGTTGCAGGTTGAGTGCTGGAATCTTCAGCGTCCATTCGACGGGGTAGCGCTTCCAGAGGCGGCCGGGGGTGAGGCTGATCTCAGCTGCGGTGAGGTGGCGGGTTTCGCCTTTCTCGTTGATGAAGGTGCCGGCTGAGTGGGGGCTGGCCTGGCCGTCTTTCTGCCGGAGACGGTAGAGCATCAGCTCGCAGTTGTTGTCGAGCTGGATGGAGAACCAGTCCCAGCCGGCGAGGTTGGGGTCGAGCTCGCTTGAGAAGTATTCGTGGTCCATCCAGGTGTTGCCTTGCACCTGATGGGGTTGGCCGCTCAAGATGATTTGGCCCTGGGTGGCGAGGCGGGGGAAGGAGATGTAGTGGCTGGCCTGGCCGGGGAGGGGGCCTTTCTGGCTGACGCCGTTGACGCCCTGGATGACGTGGGGCTTGGTGGGGGTGAGGGTGAGGTCGAAGCTGAAGGTTTCGCTGACAGCTTTGAGGTAGTGGGCGGTGGGGGTGAGGCGGCATTGCCAGTTGCCGTTCCAGATGAGTTGGCGCTGTGGGTCAATGCCAGCCAGGCCGGGGCCGGGACGATTGAGGCGCTCGGCGTGGTGGAATTGCTTGCCCTCGATGTCGGTGAGGGCGAGGTGGGCCATGTAGGCGTCGCGGGTGCTCCAGATGGATTTGCGCTCGAGCTCTGGTTGGAGGGCGGCGCGGAAGAAGGTGAGCTCGTAGCCGAAGGGGCGGCCGGTGCTCGAAGCAAGGTTGCCGGTGTAATACCACCACTCGGTTTGAAAGTCGGGGTGCGAGAAGTGGTCGCGGGGGAACTGGTATTTGTAGCCGGGTAGGGCCTTGAGGAAGGTGGCGGCGGCGAGAAAGTCTCTGCGTGTCATTCTTCGTGCATGACCTCGATGGGATTGAGTTTGGTGGCGATGCGGGCGGGATAGAGGCCGGCAATCACGGTGGCGATGAAGACGAAAAGGAGAGCCGAGAGCAGGGCGAGGACGGGGGTGTGGAATTCGATGGTCCAGCCGAAGCTTTGTTTGTTGATGACGAAGATGAGGATGAGGCTGAGGAGGCTGCCGGAGAGGACGCCGAGGATTTGCGAGAAGAGGCCAATGAAGGCGGCCTCAAAGAGGATGATGCCGCGGACCTGACTGGAGGCAGCGCCGAGAAAGCGGAGGAGGCCGATTTCTCGGCGGCGGTCGATGATGAGAGCTAGCATGGCACCGGCCACGCCCATGACGGCGACGAAGATGGCGACGGCTTCGAGGGCGTAGGTGACGGCGAAGGTCTGGTCGAAGATGCGGATGGCTTCGTTGCGCAGGGAGCGATTCTCAAAGATTGCGATGCGGCGGGGGGCGTAGGACTGTTCGATCTGGCGGCGGAGTTGGGTGCGGTCGACGCCGTCGGCGACGTAGATGGCGAGGTTGGATGGTTCGTCGGCGGGAAGGTATTTTTTGGCGACGGATTGGTCGAGGATGATGTAGCCGTTTTCGCTGGAGTAGTCGAGGAAGATGCCGGCGATGCGGAAGCTGGGCTTGCCGGTGCCGAGGGGGACGGTGACGCGGTCGCCCACTTTGAGGCGGTGTTTTTCGGAGAAGGGTTCGCTGACGATGACGGCTTCGCCGGAGAGCATGCCGCGGATGGCGTCCTGCTGGTCGCCGGATTTGAGGGAGGTGCGGCCGTAGCGCATCTGGGCTTTGACGTCGCCAGCGGCGAGGATGACGGGGAGGCCATTGAAGCGGATGGAGTAGGCACGGAAGCGATCGACAGCCAGGACGCCGGGGAGGGCTTCGATTTTGGTGGCGACGGATTCGGCGATGGTGGGGTGGCGATCCATGGCAGCAGTGCCGGCGGGGCGGAGGTAGAAGTCGGCGCGGATCTGACGGTCGATCCAGGTGAGCATGGTTTCACGGAAGCTGCCGACCATGATGCCGACGCTGGTCATCATGGCGATGGCGGTGGCGAGGGCTGCGACCAGGACGCTGGAGCGGCGGAGGGCACCGGAGAGGCTGCGACCGGCGAGGAGGGATTGGACACCGCCGATACCAGAGATGGTTTTGGCACCGAACTGGACGAGGCTGGGGGCAGAGAGCGAGGCGGCGGTGACGAGGGCGAGCGTAGCGAAGTAGCCGCCGAAGGGTTTGTTGAAAATCGGAGGGAGTTGGCAGAGGGCGTAAGCCACCAGGAGAAGACCTGCCGCATAGAGGAGGTGGCGGGAGGAAGCTTGCTGGAGTTGGGTGTCGATGCGGCCGCGGGCCATGGCCTCGGTGGGGGGGATTTGACCGGCTTCGATGGCGGGGGCGAGTGCGGCGAGTAAGCTGACCGCGACGCCGGAGCCGAGGCTGAGAGCGGCGGCGGCGAGATCGAATTGAACGGGCGCTGAGACGGAGCTGACATAGAGGGCTTGCACGGTGAGGCCAACGAGTTGGACCGCGCCTTCGGCCAGGAGGCGGCCGAAGAGCAAGCCGAGTGCGCCGCCCGCGAGGCCGAAGAAGAGAGCCTCGGCGAGGAAGGCGAGCGTCATGAGGCGACGGGTGCCACCGACGGCGCGGACGATGCCGATTTCGGCGCGGCGGCGGACGACGGAGACGCTGATGGTGTTGTAGATGAGGAAGGCGCCGACCATGAGGGCGATGTAGGAGAGGACACGAAGATTCCAGCGGAAGGCGGCGAGCATCTTGCGGTTTTCTTCTTTGCGCGCGCCGACGGGGCGGATGGTGGCGCCTGCGGGGAGTTGCGGGGTGAGGCGGGTGACCCAGGTGTCGACGTTCTGTTTTTCGTTTTCGGGAAGGGAGAGCAGGATGCGGTCGATGCGGTTGGTGCGGTTGGTGGCTTGCTCGGCGTCTTCGATGTCCATGACGATGAGGTCGCCGGAGATCTGGCGGGAATCGATGGTGCCGAGGATCTTGTAGGTGAGGGGCTGGTCGTTGACCTGGAGCTGGACGAGGTCGCCTTTTTTGCCGAGGGTGTTGGTGGTGAAGATGCCGCGCTGGCCGCTTTGGGTGAGCTCTGGGGTCTCGTTGCCGGTGGCTTCGAGGTCGAGGGCGTTGGAGAAGACGTCGACGCCGATGAGGGGGACGGTGCCGGAGCCTTTGACGCTGGCGTAGTCTTCGATGCGGGGGGAGTAGCGGATGGGGTAGGGGAGTTGGTTGAGCCTGGCGAGGAGGTCGGCGGGGAGGCCACCGGTGGCGAAGATTTCGATGTCGTCCTGGCCACTGACGGTTTCCATGGAGGACTTGAAGCTGCCGGCGGCGGCTTCACTGGCGAGATCCATGGCGAAGATGACGGCTACGCCGAGGGCGATTGAGAGGAGGGTGGTGAGGGTGCGGCCACGGTCGGCCCAGAGCGGCCGGAGGATCAGGCGCTGGAGGAGGTGGATCATGCGAGGATGAGGCCGTCGCGCATCTCGATGGTGAGGTCGGTGACGCGGGTGGAGTCTGGGGAGTGGGTGGCCATGAGGATGGCGGTTTGGAAGTGTTGGGTGGCGCGGCGGAGGAGGTCGAGGATGAGGTTGCCGGTGGTGGTGTCGAGATTGCCGATGGGCTCGTCGGCGAGCAGGAGTTTGGGTTTGTGGACGAGAGCGCGGGCGATGGCGACGCGCTGAATTTGACCGCCGGAGAGCTGGTGGGGCATGCGGTTGGCATAGTCAGCGAGTTCGACCCAGGAGAGGGTTTCGAGGGCGGCTTTTCTGGGGTTGGCGGTGCCGGCGAGCAGGAGGGGGAGTTCGACGTTTTCGGCGACGGAGAGGGTGGGGAGGAGCTGGAAATTCTGGAAGATGAAGCCGACTTTGTTGCGGCGGAGGGTGGTGAGCTGGGCGTCGTCGAGGTGGGTGGTGACAGCGCCGTCGATGGCGACGGTGCCGGTAGAGGGGAAGTCCATGGCGCCGGCGAGGTTGAGCAGGGTGGATTTACCGCAGCCGCTGCGGCCGACGAGGGCGACGAACTGGCCGGGGTGGAGGGAAAGAGAAACCCCATTGAGGGCAGACACTTGCTGGCCCTGGGCCTGATAGTGCTTGGTTACGTTTTCAATCTGAAGAATGGGCACTTAATCTTTTGATTCCTGTAAGGTGGATAAGATGGCTTTCTTGCTGAATGCGAATGGGGGAACAGCGGAGCTGCTGCTGCAGATGCTGATCCTGTTTGGGGCAGCGAAAGCGCTGGCTGAGGTGGCCGAGAGGTTGGGGCAGCCACCGGTGGTGGGGGAATTGATTGCCGGGGTGGTGGTAGGCCCGAGTGTTTTGGGGTGGGTTGCGCCAAATGAACTGTTGACCGTGTTCAGTGAGTTGGGTGTCCTCTTTCTATTGTTTCAGGTTGGGCTGGAGTTGAAGGGCTTTCATTTAATGCGGGTGGGGTGGGATGCGGTCCTGATTGCTGTGAGTGGGGTGATTCTGCCTCTGTTGCTGGGACGGCAGATTATGTTGCTGCTGGGGCACCCGCAGATTGAAGCGGCCTTTGTGGGGGCGGCGATGGTGGCGACGAGTGTTGGAATTACGGCGAAGGTGCTGGCGGATATGGGTTTGTTGAACCAGCGGGCGAGCAAGTTGATTCTGGCAGCGGCGATTATTGATGATGTGTTGGGGTTGATTGTGCTGGCGGTGGTGTCGAGCCTGGCGCAGGGGACGGTGAACTATCTGGATCTGGGGTTGACGGCGTTTTTGGCGACGGCGTTTACGGTGGTGGTGTCGCAGTATGGGACACGGGCCTTTGAGCGGATTGTGCCGCGGTTTGACAGCTTCACGAAGACGACGAAGAGCCAGTTTGTGCTGGCGATCCTGCTGTTGTTTGGCTTGTCGATTTTGGCGAGCCGGGCGGGTGTGGCGGCGATTATTGGGGCGTTTTTGGCGGGGATGGCGCTGGCTTCGAGTGTGGGTGAGGAGACGAAGAAGGAGACGGAAGGAGTGACGGAGTTTCTGGTGCCGTTCTTTTTGGCGGGGATTGGGTTGCATATGGATTTGAGCGTGTTTCAGAGCCCGACAACCATGTGGGTGTGTGGATTGATTCTGGTGGCAGCGGTGTTTTCAAAGCTGGTGGGTTGCGGGTTGGGGGCGTGGCGGTTGGGGTATCGCGATGCCGTGAAAGTAGGGGTGGGGATGGTGCCGCGGGGCGAGGTGGGGATGGTGGTGGCGCAGATTGGGCTGAGCCTGGGTGTGATTCCGAAGGATGTTTATGCCATTGTCGTTTTTATGTCGATTGCGACGACGATGATTGCGCCGGTGATGTTGAAGATTGCGTTTCGCAAGGGTTAGGGTTGGAAGCGCGGGGAATCGAACCAGCGTATGCTGCTGGGCTGAATTTGGCAGCCGGGGAGATTGGGGCCGGATGAGGCGAAGGATTGCCATTCGGTGCGTCGCGGGGTGGAGAGGGATAGGGGGAAGGGTGGGGTGGCGCCTTCGACCTGGCGCGGACTGAGGTTGATGTTTTGACTTTCGGCGAGGACGGGGAGGAGGCGGAGGGCTTGGTCGAGCTCAGCCAGGCGGGTGCGTTGGGCGGGATTGAGGATGAGGGGTAGGGATTGCTGGAGGCCGGCTTCGAGGGCGATGGCCGTGCGACAGATTTGCTCGAGGCGCAGGGCTTTGTCGCCGAGGAAACTGGGACGAGGGGTGGGGAGGGCAGACTCGGCTTCCATCTCCAGATGGAGTTGTTGTGCGGCGGCGTAGGATTCGGATATCTCCTGTTGCCAGCGGCTGTTGGCGGTGAGCATTTGTTCGAATTGGTCTTCGGAGAGCTGGAGGTGGCGGATGAGGTTGGGGTAAGAGTCTGCGGGGCGCGAGATGATGGCGAAGACTGCGGAGTTGTTGCCTGGGCAGCCGGGTAGGGGGGGTGTGGAGGAGAAGCGGTTGATGCTCGAGGAAGTTGGGGTGAGGAATTGCAGGTCCTGGGCTTCACCGAGCGTTGGGAGGAGTTTGAGGGAGGTTTCCAGTTGCTGGAGGGTGGCGGCTTGCTGGGGTGTGAGGAGGTTGCGCAGGCTTTGCTTGTGGGCGTTGGTTTGGTTGGTTGATTCCTGGCAGATTGCTGCGATTTCGTAGAAGCGGAGGCCGAGTTGGTTCGGGTCGGGCTCTGGTCTTAGCTTTTCGAGGTTGATTTCCTGGTTTACCTGGCTGAGGCGCTGCTGTTTGCTGGAGAGGTAGGCTTGGTGGTTGTCACGGAGTTGGATGATGTTGGTCCACTGGGTGGTGGTGAGCTGGAGGGAGTTTTGGAAGTTGGAGTAGAAGCTGGGGCCCTGGGCTAGGAGGTGGGCTGGAATTTGGAGGCAGAGGAGGAGAGGAATGAATCGTCGCATGTTGGTGAGACGCCGCCGAAGGGGTAAATGTTTTGCGCGTTAGTATTTCAGAGATGACAAAGACAATTTTGCTGTGGAGTTTGATGCTGGTGCCCGCGTTGGGGGCGGATTTGCAGGATTGGAAGAATTTGGGGGAGTTGAGGCCCGGCGACCGGGTGGGGATGGTGCAGACCGATATGAAGCGGGTGGAGGGGGTGTTTGGGGCTGCGGATGATAGCGGGATTACTGTGGACGGCAAGAGGGTTGCCAAGGATCAAGTGGTGAGGGTGTATCGCCGGGCGGGAATGAGCCGTGCGACGAGGACGGTGATTGGCGCGGCGGTGGGGGTGGGGGTGGGCGCTTTGATGGCGGAAACGGTGGGAAGGTATTTGCAAAATGAAAGCAATGGGCCGGAGAAAGGCGTCTGGTATGGAGTTGGGGTGGGCGCGGGGGCTGGGGTGGGGGCGCTGAGTGGGAGCGGGTACAAGACGGTTTACCAGCGGCGCTGAGAAGCTAGCGGAGATGATGCCGAGACTTTAGGCCGTTGGGCCGGGGGCGGCGGAGATGCCTTTGATGATGGCGGAGGCGCGCTCGAAGAGCATGGCGGTTTCGTTGCCGCAGCCGAGGAAGAGGAAGCCTTTTTCTTTCCACATCTGCATCAGCTCGAGCGAGCGGTTGTGGGTGCCGGGGGCGATGCCGCGCTTAAGGCAGGCGTCGCGGATCTTCTCGTAGGCGGCGACGAACTTGGGGTGGGTGAATTCGCCGGGGACGCCGAGAGAAACACTCAGGTCGGCCGGGCCAATCATCACGACATCGACGCCGGGGACGTCGAGGAGTTCGTCGACACGGTTGAGCGCGGTTTCGGTTTCAATTTGCAGGACCACCATCGTTTCCTGGTTGTAGTGCTCGATGGCGGCGGGGATGGAGACGGCAGCGTAATCGTAATTGACGGGGGTGAGGCCGTAGCCGCGGACGCCGGCTGGTGGGAATTTGGTCCAGGAGATGGCCTGGGCGAGGAGCTCAGGAGATTCGACGCGCGGGAAGATGACACCGGGAGCGCCGACGTCGAGGGCCCGGGCGACCAGGGCGTATTGCAGATCGGCGACGCGGACGAGCGGGGTGAAGTTGACGTAGGGGGCGATGCGGCAGAGATCCTGGACGGTTTCGAGGTCGAAGCCACCGTGCTCACAGTCAATGAAGGCCCAGTGGAAGCCGGCGGCGGCGAGGAGCTTGAGTACTTCTTGCGAGCGGAGTTGGCCGAAGCCGCAGCCATACTGGCATTGCCCTGCTTTGAGAGCTTCTTTGAGGATGTTTTTGCGGAGTCCCACGGTTTGTTAGAGCTTTAGCCTAACAGAAGAACATGGTGATCGTGGCAGCCGTAATGGATGTTTTCGAGGATGGTGGGGATGAATTCGAGGCCGTAGTCGGAGAGCATCGCCAAGAGGGAATAATGCCGTTCCTGGAGGTGGCCGTGGGGGGCGAGGCGGTGGGAGATGTGTGCGGCCTGGCGCTGGGCCTGTTCATTCTTGCGTAGCATCTCGAGAACGATTTTCGAGTGGTTCTTTGAGAACTGGTAGCGGATCTTGTTCTGGGAGTTTTCGAGGGCTTTGGCCAGAGTGGGGTCGAAGTGTTCGAGTTTGGCACCGAGCGTAGAAAGACTCTGGTTGATGTTGCGTTCGGCGTTTTGCAGGGCTTGGGTGACGTCGGGGGGGACGAGGCGCTGGGCCAAGGTGAGGCGGACGTGCTCTTCGTTGTGGAGCATGTCGGCGTAGCGAACGCGGAAGCGGTCGATCGTCTTGGCAGATTTGGGGTCGACGATGGTGAAGAAGGCGCGGGGCAGCACGACGGGCATTCGGCCGAGCAAAACCTTGTAGAGCACTTCAGACTGTGCGAAGTAGGCGAGTTCGCCAGGGCCGCCGATCAAGGCAGCGGTGGGGAAAAGCCAGTCTTGCCAGACGGGGCGGAGCAGTGCGTTGGGGGAAAGGGAGGCACCTTTTGCGGCCATTTCCTCGGCGTTGTAGGTGCTCGCGTTGAATTTGAGCTGCTGGCGGTGCTGGTTTTGGAGGAGGAAGAAGAGGGAAGTCTCGTTTTTCTCGAAGTGGACCTGCGGGGTATAGCCTGCGGCGATGAGTTGCTTGTTTCTTGCTACAAGCTTTTCAGAAAGTTCTGGCGCTTTGCGGGCGGCTTCGGAGAGAAATTCGGCTCCGACGGCGCGGAGTTTGGGTTCGAGGGGGTCGGCGAAGAGGAGACCGAGGGGGGCGAGGAGTTCCTGGACCAGACCGAGGAAGGCTTCGCCGAAGGTTTTGCCGTTCTGATAGTGGCGGCGGGCGAGGGCGGCAATTTCTTCACTCAGAGGGAGGTCGGCGGGAAGGCCGAGGAGAGTGTGCAGACCGGCGGGGCGGCCATCGGAGGCGGCTTCAGCGGTGATTTCGGAATCCCAGAAAGCGGCGCTGCGGATTTCTTCCACATCGTGGTCTTCGGTGGCGAGCCAGAAGATGGGGACGGCGGGTTTGCCGGCCTGGGTGAGTTCCTGGGCCAGGCGAATTGCGGAGAGGGCTTTGTAAAGGGTGTAGGCTGGTCCACCGTATAGGCCGACCTGTTGGCCGGTGAGGATGGCGACGGTATTGGGTTGGGCCAGGAGATCGAGAGAGGGGTGATCGCCGTTGGTGACGCGGAGGGCCTCAACGACAGCCGCACGACGGGAGGCCGGGTAGTTGATTTCAGAAATGGCCTGATTGAGGGAGTCAGGATTCGACGGGTCGTGCTGGTAGAAGGGCGCCACGCGGGCAAAATCGTAGAGAAAATCTACGAAAAGCCGCGAAGACCCTGGAATTTCAGAATGGCGAATACAGACACCGGTCATTCACACGCACCCTTTGGGATACAAACGTACCTTAGCAGATGCGGTAGGGGCAGCGAAAGTGACGGAAAGTTTGTAAGCTTACGAACAGGGGTTTCACATTGACTGATTCTGAATTTCAATTGCGCTGCGATGCAGCGATGGCGGATCTGAATAAAGCGCTGCTGAAGGCGGCTGACGAATTCGAGTTTGACCCTGATTTTCAGGCTGGGGCTCTGACGGTGGAGTTTGAGGAGCCGCGGGAGAAGTATGTGGTGAGCCCGAATGCGCCGGTGCATCAGGTCTGGGTGAGTGCGCGGGTGAAGAGCTACAAGCTGGATTGGGTGGATGAGCGGGCGAGCTTTGTGCTGGCGGCGACCGGACAGAGCTTGAAGGAGCTGATGTCTGATTTGCTGGAGCAACGCATTGGGGAAGCTGTCGAACTGTAATGGCAGGGGTTTACATTTCGTACCCCTTTTGTGCGCAGAAGTGTAGCTACTGTAATTTCGCCTCGGGTGTGTTTCCGAAGGCGATGGAACCGGTGTATCAGAAGCGGCTGCTGCAGGAAATTGCTGGGACGGAATGGATGTTTACACCCGAAACATTGTATTTGGGTGGGGGTACGCCGAGTTTGTGGGACTTGAGGGACTTGGGGGAAGTGTTGGGTGCGGTTCCCGGGAGGCCCTGGAAGGAGGCGACGATGGAGGCTGCTCCAGGGAGCCTGACGCGAGAGCGGGTAGAGGCCTGGGTTGGGATGGGAATCAACCGGGTGAGCCTGGGAGTGCAGAGCTTTGTGGAGCGGGAGATCCGGCGGACGGGTCGGAAACACAGTGCGGCGGTGGTGGAAGCGGATGTTGCTTTGCTGCGAGAGTGCGGTATTGAGTCGATCAACCTGGATTTGATTGCCGGCCTGGCCGAGCAGACGCGCGAAAGCTGGGAAGAAAGTGTGGACTGGGTGCTGCGGCTGGGGGTGCCGCATGTGAGTGTTTACATTTTGGAGGTGGATGAGGACAGCCGTTTGGGGCAGGAGGTATTGCTGAACGGGAAGCGGTATGGGGCTCCGGATGTACCCAGCGAGGAAACGCAGGTGTGGATGTATGAGAGAGCTGCGGAGCGTTTGGCCGAGGCGGGGATCGCGCGGTATGAGATCTCTAATTTTGCGCGGCCGGGGTGGGAGAGTTTGCACAATTTGAAGTATTGGAAGCTGGAGCCGTACCTGGGCTTTGGGGCGGATGCGCATTCGTTTGACGGGCGAGAGCGTTGGCAGAATACAGACGTTGTAGGGGAATACAGCGTTGGAGATCGGGAGGCTGCCGATGTGGTGAATGAGCGCTACTGGGTGGGGTTGCGGCTCAGCGAAGGCGTTGAGATGGATGGGCGTTTTTCAGAGGAGATTGCCCGGTTGATTGGGGATGGCTTGCTGGAGCGGGTGGGGGATCGAATCCGGTTGACAAAACGAGGAGTTCCGCTCTCGAATGAGGTATTCCAGGAATTTTTGGTTTGAATTTGGTTTATGGCCCTGAATATAAAGAATGCCGAGGTGGAGCGGTTTGGTAAGGAGAATTAAGCAGAAATTCTGGGTTTTGGACCTGAGGGCGTTTGATTCTGCTGGAGACCTCGGCGTTGTGTTGACGGTGTGAGGACTGGACGGGTAGCGAATGGCGGACGTATTGGATTGTAGACGTCAACATTCCGAAGTGGCGATTGCCGCGTTTTCGAGATTTGGCAAAGGGAGGCACCGGGCGCGGCTCAACTTTGGGGACTGCATGAGCTACGCGTTTGCTCGGGTTTCAGGGCTGGCGCTGGTTTACACGGGAGAGGATTTCGGGTTTACGGATTTGGAGCGGTTGGTGCGGCTGGATTGAAGTAATTTCGCAGTATTACAGTTCTCTTTCGCATTTTACTGTTGAAAGCCCCGGCGACGAACTTAAGGAGTAATTGTCGACTGTGAATGCCAGCCTCAGCTTTTGCTCACTCCTTTTTCTGGCGTGGGCCGGTGTAGCCAGCGCCCAGGCAACTGGACCCGAGAGCTATGAGACAACCGCGTGCGAGAACGGGAAGTACGGTCAACTGACGACCTCAGAAGCTGCGGGATCCCTTGTGGCGACGGCCACATTTGTGCGGGTTGCGGATTCTGACTCTGTGATCAAGGCCCGAACCTTGGCCGCTGATACCTGCTTCATGCAGCCAAGAAATGTGACGCCAATTGGGATTGCCCCCGTACAGTCGCCATCCACTTCGACGCCGATTGTGAATTATCTGGATGCTGGGGAGGCAATTCACTTAAGGGGCCCGAACAGAGAGCTGCAGTTGCAAAGGCAGATCAACGGTCCTATCACTTCTTACGTTTTTCAAGAGTTTCGTATCCCCACGCAAGCAGAGTTGATGAATCGGGCAACCAATATGGGGATTCTGTCTGCTGGGCGGATTCGAATCTCAGTCCCTGGTGGGAGGGATCTCGGCGAGTACAGCGATGGATTCGATTGTGTGGGGCTTCGACTAACCAGTCCAACTCAGGGAAGTGCACTGAGTGGAGCCTCGCCACCAGTTATTCGGTGGGAGGAACTACCCTCAGGGGTTGCTTACTCACTGATTTCATCCACTTTTGTCATTTTCAGGCCATAACCAGTGAGGAGATCAAACATGAGTATGCGATTGTTCGAAGTATGTGTCAGAGCACTGGCGCTAACCGTTGTTGCCATTGTGATATTGAGTGGGGCTCAACTTAGGGCGCAAACGATAACCACAGCGGCTGGAAGCACGACTTGGGACTCGGTTCGCGATGTGGCGGTGGATGCGGCGGGAAACCTGCTGGTTAGCGATGAGGCGGGGCACCGGATCTACCGTGTGGATCGGCTTGGAGCATTCACTACGATTGCCGGCACGGGCACGATTGGCTACTCCGGAGACGGTGGACCCGCCAGCAGTGCCCGCATCTGGGGACCGGTTGGAATCGCGGTGGGACCGGATGGGAGCATTTTCTTTGCGGATTACGGGAATCATCGAGTGCGGAGAATTGGGACGAATGGAATCATCACTACGGTCGCGGGGAATGGGAATTTCAATTTCTCGGGCGATGGAGGCCCGGCAACTGCAGCAGGAGTCGGGAATCCAGTGGATGCAGTGGTGGACCGGAATGGGAATCTGTTCATTTCGACCGGGAACCGGAGAATCCGGCGCGTGAGTACAAATGGAACAATCACAACGTTTGCGGGGATCGGGACCAGTGCATCGTCGGGAGATGATGGTCCCGCATTGCTGGCGAGTCTGGACCCAGGGCAAATGTTTCTTGCCGCCGATGGGAGCTTATATTTCGCCGATGATGGCGACACATCGCCCGCTGGCAACAAGCGATTACGAAGAGTGGGACCTGACGGAATCGTTAGAGCCGTTGCTGGGAATGGGCAGAGTTTCGATGGCGGCGACGGGGGACCGGCACTTCAGGCTTCATTCAGAACGATCGACGGCGTCACCATGGATTCGGCTGGCAACCTGTTTGTCAGCTCCGGTTGGGGCAACAGCGTACGTAGAATCGCCTCGAATGGAATCATTACGACGTATGCAGGTTCAGCCCGTACCGGGTTCTCCGGGGATGGCGGGCCCGGAAACGAGGCTCAACTGAGCAGTCCCTACGGATTGACGATGGATCTGCAGGGCAATTTGTTGATCACCGATTCGGGGAATCGAAGAGTGCGCCGGATTACGCCTCCAGCGCCCCCAGCATTACGAAGCGTTGCGCCGTCGTTTCTGGGAAGGTCAGGGTTTAGCTCAAATACATATCTGGAACTGTATGGTGAGAACTTCTCGGCAGTCACCAGAACCTGGACA
Source organism: Bryobacter sp. (assembly GCA_044340255.1). Taxonomy (GTDB): domain Bacteria; phylum Acidobacteriota; class Terriglobia; order Bryobacterales; family Bryobacteraceae; genus Bryobacter. The sequence goes on from JBIITX010000007.1 coordinate 13,816, forward strand.
GGTGCCGATTTTCAGAATGGACTTGCCCCCACCAGGTTGAACGGCGTCTCGGTGGAAGTGAACTCGCGGCCAGCGTTTGTGTACTTCATCAGCCCCAATCAAATCAACATTAATACTCCCGACGATGCAGCCACCGGGCCCGTGTCGATTCGAGTAACGACGCCGAATGGAACCAGTGAAAACCTGATCGTGAGAAGAGAACGGGTGTCGCCGACACTTCAGACGGTGCCGCAATTTCGTGCCGGGAATCGGCAGTATGTTGTCGCACAAACTCCTGATTTTTCGCGCTTCATTGGAGTGCCCGGGCTGGTTGCCAATGTCCCGTTTGTGGCGGCCAGGCCGGGGGAAATTGTGGTTCTGTTTGCCTTGGGATGTGGGCCAACCACCCCAGGCACCAGCGCTGGGCAGGCATCCAGTGGCAGCGCTCAACTCGCACTGCCGTACCAGTTCCGGATTGGGGACCAACCCGCGGAGGTGAGGTTTGGAGGAATGGTGGCAGGAACGATTGGGCTGTATCAGTTCAATGTAGTGGTGCCGAATGTCGCGGCTGGGGATCAGCCGATCGAGCTGACCGTGGATGGAATTGGAACCGGCCAAGAACTGGTCATCAGCGTTGGGGATCGCTAGAGCGATAATTCGATTTGCTTGTTCTACTGCAGCGATGGGTGATGATCGGCGTATGCTCGGCGCTGGTGGGTTGGAGTGTGCCTCCGACGGGGTGGCAGCCACGGGGATATCCGTTGCCGGAACTTTTTGTTACCGGGATGGCGGATGGGGGCGATGGGACGATCTGGCTGGCTACGCTCGATGGCTTGTACCGATTTGACGGGTTTGCCGCCCACCGGGTGCCTGGATATCCGTTTTCGAGGGCAGCCCATCTGCTGCGGGGGCCGGATGGAGCCATCTGGATCGGAGGCGCAGATGGGCTGGCCGTCTATCGAGGCTCTTTCCAAGTGGTCGTACGGGATGAGGGGAAAGCGGGGGTGAGCAGGCTCTCTACCGACGGCAAGGCGGTCTACTTTCGCTACGACCAAAAGCTTTGGCGGATTGACGCGATGGGAAAGCAGACGTTGGTTATCGAATGCGAGATTGGCAGCGGGGCCAGCCCGGTTGCGGGAGGAGGCATCCTGTATGTCTGTGCGGATGGCCATAGCATCTGCCAATCACCCTCCGGGCTGGGGACGGATTCACAGATACTCGATGCGAAGCCAGAATCCAAGGGGGATCTGTGGTTTCGAGTGGCTGAGGATTCCAAGGGCACGACTTGGACCTGCAGCCGGGAGTGGCTTTACCAGCGGCGCAAAGGGGAAAGGCAGTTTCAAAAAGTGCGCCCGAAGCGGGCTTCTGAAGATGCGATCCGCCTGGAGCGTCTGCCGAATGGCGAGGTTGGCGTTCTGGGAGAGGCTTTCGAATCTCTCACCCATGATGTCAGCCTTATTGTGCCTGGCAATGTCAGTTCTGCGCGAGCGACAGCAGCCACCAGTGACAGCAAGGGCAATGTATGGGTGGCTTACAGGCCCTATGGTTTGGTGCGGTGGCGTAAGGATCTCAATCCCGAATGGATGGAGGCGCAGGGTTCGCGAGTATCGCGGCGTCAGGACCCTTACCGGCAGTTGTTCGATACGGGCTGGTTGGCACCCGATGACAAGCGTGTTGATTTTGCGCACCGACTGAATGGGCTGGTGCGGGTGGATGCGAACCGGTTGCTGGCCTTGACGGTGAAGGATGGAGTTTGGGTGATCGAGCCAGACGGCAAGAAGATTGTGCTTTGCAATTGGCCGGATGGACCCGTGGTGGGATTGACCATGGGACTGAGGGACCGCGGGGGCCGCATCTGGCTGGGAGGCGATATCGGCCTTTATGAGGTGGTGGATTGGGAAACGGCACCACGGATTGAGAAGCGGCCGATTGCGGATGGGGTGGCAATAGAGAGCGTACAAGACATGGCTCTCGATACAGAGGGTAGGCTCTGGGTGGCCCATACGAAAGGACTGTGCTTCCGGCAGGGTGAGGGCTGGGGTACATTCAGGTTCGCGGGAGGCGAGAAGGGCATTGGTTCACTCGCCATGGCGGGCCAATCGATGTGGGTGACGTCATTTGCACCGGGCTTTTTTGCGAGGCTGGATCGTGAGGGCGCGGGCTGGAAGGAGAACCGCTTTGCGTTGGCCAACGGGTACGGGAATGTCAAGTCGGTTTGGGTGCAGGTGGATTCGCGAGGATGGATCTGGCGGGCCAAGGACGATGGGGTGATGGTAGCGCAGGGGGGGCGAACCGGACCGCTCGACTGGCTGGAGCTGAATTCGGCCAAAGGGTTTGATTTGGGGCGATTGCGCAAGGAGGGGTTTGCCGAGTTGCCCGATGGGAGGGTTTGGCTGATGGGGTTGCGCCAGTCGATGAAATTGAAGCCGGAGGCAGCCTGGTTTCAATTGGCTGTGCCTGGGGCAAAACCATTGATGGACGAATTACTGGTGACGCCGCAAGGTGTGACGGTTCAGGTGGGCGGATTGGGGAGTAACGATCTGCTGGAGTATCCGATTCAATACCGTCTGAGGCCTTTGTTTGAACGATGGCGAGGCAGTAAGGATGGCCGTCTTGAATTCAGGGATTTACGCGATGGAGATTACCATCTTGAAGTTCGCTTTGGGGGTGACGACAAGGCCAGCGTTCTGGAACATGATTTTCAAGTAGGGAAGAGGCGTACCATTGCCTGGGGCTGGATTGGCGGAGCACTCGTAGCTGGGGCATTGGCACTGTGGGGAATATCGCGCACGCTCTGGGTGCGCAGATGGCGGCATCAGCGGGCAAAGGCACGGTTTGTGAAGAAGCAGGAATCGGCAGACTTATGTGATTTTCCAGAGCCGGGTGAGGTGGTTCAGGGGCGTTATGAAATTGTGCGTGAGGCGGCGATCGGTGGTTTTTCGCGTGTGTTTGAGGCGGTACGCCGTGAGGATGGATTGCGGATTGCGATCAAGATGGTTGCGCTTCGTCGGGGGCAAGAGAGTTGGTTGCGGGCGCGGTATGCCCATGAGTTGGCCGCTTTGGGTAGTGTGGATGATGTTGGTGTTGTGAAGTTGCTGGATTCCTGGGTGGGACTTTCGGGAGAGCTGGTTTTGGTGATGCCGTTTGTGGAGGGGGTCTCTCTGCGTGACTTGCTGAGCAAGGGTAGAGTGAATTCGGAAGATGCCTTGCTGGTGCTGGAAGGAGTGGCTCGGGCACTGGAGGCGATTCATCGTGTGGGTATGGTGCACCTGGACCTGAAGCCGGAGAACATTTTGCTGGCGGAGGGAATGAGACCCGTGTTGATTGATCTGGGAACATCGGGGTTCCGTGGGTCAGAAGATGAATTGACGATGACCAGGATGTTGACCGGGTCGGCACCCTACATGGCTCCAGAACGGCTGACAGGGCACTACTCGACGGCGAGCGATGTTTTCTCATTGGGCGTGGTAGCGCTGGAGCTGTTCTCAGGACGCCAAACGGTTGACTTTGCGCTGGGGTGGTATGAGCCGGGGTTTCAAGCAGAATTGACTCGATGCCTTGAGGATCGATGGGCAGAACGCGCGGGCGCTCTGGCGGCGCTTTTGATTGAAGCGCTGCAGCCCTCACCGCGATTGCGTCCGTCGAGCGCTAGCGAATGGGTAAATGCGATCCGGAAGATTGCCGATGATCGCTAATAGCGATCTTGCAGCCATTTGCCGGCGTAGGCCAAATCGTGACGAACGCGCCAGCCGGGGCGGTTCTGGGCTGTGGCAATTTCCTGCTGTGTCATGCCTTCGACGTAGCGGAGCCAGAGGGTTTCAGCCATTTGGGGATCGATTTTCTGCAGATCGTTCCAGATAAACTGGAATCGATGGTCGTGTCGTCTGCCCCCGGAGCTGCTGTTTCGCAAGGCGGTGGCCAGGTTGTTCACCGTCATGTTTTTCTTGTGATTGCGTACACGGGCATGATCGATCAGGACCTGCCGCATGGCGCGGGCAGCGAGGCGGAAGAAATGCTCATCGTGAACGAATGCGACATCGATATTTCGCAATTTGAGGAAGCATTCGTGAACGAGTGAAGTAGCCTGAAGGGTGTGGCCTTTGCGTTCGCGGTGGATCAATAGCCGGGCGATTGATTTCAGCCGAACCAGTGAAGCATCTGAGAAGTATTCTGATGCCAGGGTTTTGAGCTTGGTGGTTGCCATCGGGGTTTCCTCCATCACAACTGATCTCAACCTTTAGATATTGATATGTGATGAAGCTTTAGTTTGCTAGTTTCGGAGTGATTTCGCAATGGATGTGATCGATTTACGTAGTGATACTGTCACAAAGCCTACGGCAGAGATGCGCGAGGCGATGGCGGCGGCCGAGGTGGGCGATGACGTCTACCGCGAAGACCCCACGGTGAACCGGCTGGAGGAGCGGGCCGCTGCAGTTGCCGGTAAAGAGTCGGGCTTGTTTGTGCCGACGGGGGTGATGGGAAACACAATCGGCCTGAAAATACACACCGAACATGGCCAGGAAGTAATTTGTGATTCGCGCAGCCACATCCAAAACTATGAGTTGTCGATGCTGGCCTGGTTTGCCGGATGTTTGACGAGAGTGATTCCTACGGCGGATGGCTTGCTCGATTGGCAGCGGGTGAGGGCGGAGATTCGGCCGCTGGGCCCGCATGCGGCGCCGACCGGGCTGATTGAAGTGGAGAATTCGCATAACGTCGGCGGCGGGACGGTGTACCCACAAGGGCAACTGGATGAGATTTGCGATGGGGCGCATGGGATGGGGTTGCCGGTGCATATGGATGGGGCCCGTTTATTCAATGCCGCTGCGGCAAGTGGGACGCCGGTGGATCGTATTGTGGCCAAGGTAGATACCGTCATGTTCTGTTTGTCGAAGGGATTGGGGGCACCAGTGGGGAGTATGTTGGTGGGCCCGCGGGCCCTGATCGACAAAGGACGTTTGTACCGCAAGCGGCTGGGGGGTGGCATGCGGCAAGCCGGGATTTTAGCTGCTGCCGGTTTGATTGCCCTCGAAAAGATGCCGGCCCGATTGGTAGAAGATCATGCAGCGGCGCAAATGATAGCCCAGCGTCTGGCGGCGATGCCGGGAATCTCGATCAACCCAGCGAAGGTACAGACGAATATTGTGATTTTTGATGTGGCAGGAACGCCTTATGATGCCGCTGCATTTTGTGAACGGATGAAGGCTCATGGAGTGCTGATGATTCCGTTTGGAGCCACGCTGGTTCGCATTGTGACGCACTACGATGCGCCTAAAGCCGCCTGTGAAGTTGCCGTTGAGAAGATTGAGGAGATGTTGAGGACCGCATGAACCCACTACTTAGAGTTCCGTTTGAGATTCCGTTTAACCAAATTGAGGTGGCACATATTGTGCCTGCGGTTCGCGAGTTGCTAGCCGAGTCGCAGAAGAGTATCGATGCGATTTGCGACTGGAGCGGTGAGCGGAGTTTCGACAACACGATGCGGGCGCTCGAAGATGCGACGGTGCAGCTTGAGAACGCCATGGCGGTAGTGCGCCATATGGAATGCGTTTCGAATTCGCCAGAGCTGCGGGAAGCCATTCAAACGATTGACCCTGAGGTGAGTGCCTTTTATGCCGCGATTCCTCTGAACGAGAAACTTTGGACTGCGATACAGGGTGTGTCTGCGGAGGGGCTGTCACCGCTCGAGAAGCGTTTTCTCACCAAGCAGGTGGATGCGTTTCGTCGGCATGGTGCCGAGTTGGAACCGGAGCTGAAGAAGCGTCTGCTCGATATCGACGTGGAACTGCAAGGGCTGTGCACGAAGTTTTCTCAGAACGTGCTGGATGCGACGAATGCCTTTGAGTTGCTGGTGGAAGATGAAGCCTTGCTGGCGGGATTGCCCGAAAATGCGAAGGCGGCGGCGAAAGCGAGTGCTGAGGCGAAGGGCAAGGCCGGGTACCGGTTTACGTTGCAGGCGCCGAGCTATATGCCTGTGCTGACTTATCTCGAGGATGAGGGGATTCGTCGTCAGCTTTGGGAGGCTTACAATGCGCGGGCAACCGAAGGGCAGTTTGATAACCGGGAGCTGATGCGAACGGTTTTGACGCTGCGCCGTGAGAAAGCGCATTTGCTGGGCTACTTTACCTTTGCTGATTTTGTCTTGGCAGACCGGATGGCACAGAGGGGTGTGATTGCCCGGGAGTTTGTGCGTGACCTCGAGAAGGCGACGCGAGACCGCTTTGCAGAGGAGCACGAGGCGCTGGAGGCGTTTGCCGGCAAGAAACTGCAGCCCTGGGATATCGGGATCTATTCGGAAAAGCAGCGTGTAGCGCTCTACGACTTTGATGAGGAAGCGTTGCGGCCCTACTTTGCGGTGGATCGGGTTGTGGATGGGATGTTCCGGCTGTGTGAGCGATTGTTCGGGTTTGAGGTGAAGGCCAGACCTGAGGCGAAGGTATACGACCCGACCGTAAATTATTACGAGATCTATTCGGACGGAAGGATGATCGGGGGCTTTTACGCCGATTGGTTTCCGCGGGAGTCGAAGCGTGGTGGGGCCTGGATGGAAGCAGTTCGGACGGGTGGGCCACAGCCAGATGGGTCGTTTGCGCCCCATTTGGGTGTAATTTGCGGCAACATGACTCCTCCCATGGCGGACAAGCCGGCCTTGCTGACGCACCGCGAGGTGGAGACGATCTTTCACGAGTTTGGTCACTTGCTGCACCATTGCCTGAGCGAAGTGCCGTTGCGGAGTCTGAGCGGGACCAATGTGCCCTGGGACTTTGTGGAATTGCCGAGCCAGATTATGGAGAACTGGTGCTGGGAAAGGGAATCGCTGGACTTTTTTGCGGCTCACTTTGAGACTGGCGAGAAGATACCGGAAGAGCTTCTGGAGAAGATGCGGCGCGCGCGGACCTACCGGGCAGCCAGTGGGCAGATGCGCCAATTGGGCTTTGCGACGGTGGATCTGGTGCTGCACACGGAATTTGACCCGAAGGTAGAAATGGACTTGATGGATTTGGCCAACGGGGTACTGCAGCGCTTTACCCCGATTCCGCTGCCGAAGAATTACGGGATGATTCTAGGGTTCACCCATTTGTTTGCCGGCCCGGTTGGGTATGCGGCAGGGTATTACAGCTACAAGTGGGCTGAGGTGCTGGATGCCGATGCGTTCTCCCGCTTTAAGGAAGAAGGCATTCTGAATGGGGAGACCGGCAGGGAATACCGTCGGCAGATCCTGGCGAAGGGCAATAGCGAGGAGGCGAAGGACCTCTTCCGTGGCTTTATGGGGCGAGATCCGAGCCAGGATGCACTTTTGCAGCGAATTGGCTTAGCCTAATCTTTCTGATTTTCTGAAATTCAGATATTCTGAAGTCATGCCCGAAGAATTTCTTCAGATGGGAAAGCGCGGAACGGTTGTGATCCCGGCAAAGCTTCGCAAGAAGTTTGGGATGACCGATGGCTGTCTGCTGGGAATCCGCGAGGTGGATGGCGCTGTCGAGTTGCGGCTGGCGAAGGTATTGAGCGTGGATAGCGACGCGCGTCTGAAGATGGCTCAAAGGCTGTTGAGCGGGGCCGAGGACCTGGGAGAGTACTTTGCCGCCATGGAAGAAGTGCGTCGAATGGGATTTGAACCTGACGAAGTGCCTCATGAGAGGTACTCTGGAGAGAAGAGTACAAAATGACGTCAACCCCGATGTTTTTGAAAATTCTGGCCCACCCGGTCTTCGTGAATCTGAACTTTCACATGCCGATGGTGATTGACCTGTCGCACCCGGTGGTGATGCTGACCGGCGAGAACGGCAGCGGCAAGAGCACTTTATTGCATTCGATTTTCTATGCGATGAAGGGTGAGCAGGTGGACGGCTTCATTTACCGTCTGGATACGGGCACGATGCAGTTGGGTAAGCCTTATCTGTTTGACGCCGAGCAGCACAACCCGCGCATGCAACTGGAATTGTTTCAGGACAATCCGCAGATGCTGGAGTTTTTGCAGATGGCAAGCCACGGGCAGGTGATGCTGGCGATGTTCCGCGAGAACTTCCCGAGTTTGCCGGAAGGCACGGTGCTGATTTTGGATGAGCCGGAGATGGCACTTTCGGTGAGCAACCAGCGACGCATTTTGAAGATGTTGCTGGAGCTGGCCGATCAGAAGAAGTTCCGCATCATCTGCGCGACGCATTCGCCGATCCTGATTGACTCACCGGACACCTACGTGATCAATCTGGATCAATACACCAACAAGAACGTGGCTGACAACTCGATGGGCATTCAGGGCGCCTCAACGCTGCAATAGCGATCACTTGGCAAGTTAGCCAATCATCACAGAAAGATCTTTGATGGCCTGATCTAGAGTTTCGGCCTGATGGGACAGCATTGTGGAAGAGGCAGAACTTTGCTGTGCCTGGGCAGCCATGGATTGCGTCACATTTGCGATTTGATGCATGGCGGCATTGATTTGAGTCACACCTTCCTGCTGGCGCTGTGAGGCAACCGAGATCTCATCGACGGCCAGATTGACGCTGGTGCCGGAAGCAAGAATTTCATCGAGGCTACCGCGTACCTTGCGACTGAGTTCGACGCCGCGCTTACTGTCTTCGATGGAGCGAGTGATCATTTCTGTCGTGTTTTTTGCTGCATCGGCAGAGCGGAGAGCGAGGCGGCGTACTTCGTCGGCAACTACCGCAAAGCCGAGCCCCGCACTGCCGGCGCGGGCTGCCTCAACGCTGGCGTTGAGGGAGAGAAGGTTGGTTTGGAAGGCGATTTCGTCTACCTGCCTGATGACTCTCACAACATTCTGGTTGGACTGTTCAATTGCTTCCAGTTCTGTGAGAGCCCGATCCATGTCAGCCACACCTGCTTTTGCAGCAGCCTGGGCCTGGTTGGCGAGTCTCTTGGCACGAGCTGCGCTGGCAGAGCTTTCTGTGGCGACCTGAGCGAGTTCTTGCAAAGAAGAGGTAGTTTGTTCGGTTGAGGCTGCCTGCTCGGTGGCGCCGGAGGCGAGATTGAGCCCAGAGGCGGAAATTTCGTGCGAGGCCAGGCTTGTCGATTGGCTGGCACCGCTGATGTTCGCGATGAGTACCTTGAGCGGCGAGACGATTTGATTTTGGCAGAACCAGGAGAAGGCAAAGCCAATGACGATGGCGAGAAGCAAGGTCCACATCATCGTCTTGAACATGCTGGCCTGGACCACTTTGTCGATGCGGTCGAGTTTTGCCTTGAGAACGAAGGCACCATGAATTTCACCGGTGTTCCAGTTTTCCATTTGGAATCCGAGGGGGTCTCGCCCATTGCCAGAGAGGCTTTTGGCAGGGTCGCCGTGACAAATGAGGCAATCCCGGGTGAGGCGAATGGGCCGGGCATAGATGATTTCGTTGTCTTTTTCGGAAACTTCGGTAAACTCTGCAGCATTGCTGGTTTCGAAAAACTTGAGAATCTCCAGCTCTTTCTCGGTGGGTTGATTTTTGGGATTGCGAGGTTGGATTCTGGGAACCCGGAATTCGAAGTTTTCCTGTTTGGCGACGCGTTCGATGGCCTGCCAGGCCGCGACTACCGGGACCGTCTTGTAGGCAGAAGTTGCGCGAAAGTCAGAGGCTGCTTTGAGTTCGGTGGCAAGTTGGGTCTGGTCGAAAGCCTTGGCTTCTACCAATTGTGAAATCGACTCCCGAACGCTTTCTGCTTCTACAACCGTCGCCCGCATCTGGGCGAAGTTGAGCTCAATCCCCTGATTTCGGATGACCGATCGCTGGAGTAGCAGTCCAGCTATGGTGGTGACTGCCACCGCGGCGAAGGCCGAGAGAATTATTTTTTTGCCGATAGCCATGCTCAGTGTTATCGACACTGCAAAAGTTTCTTTTAATCATTAGTCTTACTGGATCCAGCGGGCAAACCAGGCAAGAAGTTCCTGATAAAAAAATCGAGAATCTTCCGCTTTGAGGATCCAGTGGTTCGCGTCCGGGAAGACGATCAGCTTGGACGGAATTCTCTGGCGCTGCAGGACAGACCAATACTCAATGGAGTTGTTGAGCGGGACGCGGAAGTCGCGTTCGCCCACGGTCACGAGGGTGGGGGTTTTGAAGTTGGCTGCGAAGCGGATGGGGTTTTGTTTGCGCCAGACTTCGCCTTGCTGCCAGACGGGGCCGCCATTGTTTAGTTCGCGCGAATAGATGACGTCGCTGGTACCCCACTGGGATTCGAGGTTGATCAGACCAGCGTGAGAGACGAGGCACTTGTAGCGGGTGGTAGTGGCCTGGAGCCAGTTGGCAAGGTGGCCGCCATAGCTGGCACCGCCAGCAGCCTGACGGGCGGGGTCAGTAAAGGGGAAGAGGCGAAGCGCCTCATCGGCGGCCTCGTTGATTTCATCCCCAGGTGTGGCGAGAGGATCGAGCTGGATGTTTTGAGCGAACTTTTCGCCAAAGCCGGTGGAGCCGGTGTAGTTGGTGAGGAGGATCACATAGCCGGGGCTGGCGATGAGGTGGTAGTTCCAGCGGAGGAAGAACTGGTCTTTCCACATGCTGTGAGGGCCACCGTGGATCAGCACAAGCAGGGGGTACTTCTTTTTCTCGTCGAAATTGGGCGGGGTGACCAATAGGTTATGGATGAGGCGACCTTTCTTCGAAGTGAAGTAGAAGTGACGCAGAGAAGAAAGATCGAGGTCGGCCAAAGCTTTGTCGTTGAAGTGGGTGAGGGGCTTTGCCTGGCGGGTAGCGAGGTCGAGCCGATGTATTTCTGCGGGTTGGGTGGCGGAATCGAAATTCGCAAACAGGTGCGTGCCGCCCATGGCGATGTTGGCGAAGTTGCCTGATTTTTGGGGAAGCTCGGTCAGGGAGCCGCCTTCGGCTGAGATGGAGAAGAGCTTGCCCAGACCCGCGTGGTCAGAACTGAACCAAATGGACCTGGAATCAGGCGTGAAGACAAAGCTGTCAATGGATCGATCGATCGCCTCTGTCAGCGTTTTGGGCACTCCGCCCTGCGGCCAGGGGATGGAGGCCAGGCGATTGATGCCGTAGGTAATGTTGTTGGTGCCTTCCCGATTCTCGATGACGTACAGTGCTTTGCCGTCGGGGCGGAATTTCGGATTGGAATAGCTATAGGACCCGTTGCTGAGCGGTTGGGGCTCGCCGCCATCGGCGGAGATGAGAAAGATTTTGGTTCTGACCTGGGCATAGGCGGCCTCATGGCGATTGATGTCGGACTGGAAGACGATGGACTTGGAGTCAGGCGTCCACTGCGCACCGAGATCTTCGCCACCGGTGGCCAGGGGAGCAGCCATGCCAGGAGTGGTAGACCACTTGGTGCCGGCGAGGATGTCTTTGGGCGTGGCCCCTGGGGCATCATCCATCACGAAGATGTGGGAGTGTTTGGAATCGAGCCAATGATCCCAATAGCGAATGGGAAAGGATTCAAAGACGCGGGCGTTGGATTTGCGCGTTGTGGTTTCAGAAGAAACCATGGCGGTAAAGAGCAGGCGCTTGCCGTCGGGTGACCAATGGGGATCGCTGGCGCCACCGGGCAGCGAGGTGTAGCGCTGGGCTTCACCGCCGCTGGCGAGATCGAGCACGTAGATCTGGGCATCGGTATCGCCGTCGCGCGTGGTGGTGAAGGCAATGCGCTTTCCGTCCGGAGACCAGGTGGGAGAAGACTCTGCGGCGCGGCTGTGTGTGAGCTGGCGTGGCGGGCTGGCGGCATCGCCGGGCACCAACCAGAGATCGCTCGATTGGTCTTTCGGGTCGTAGGCCGGCTGCACGACGGAGAAGACGACCCACTTGCCATCGGGTGAGGGGCTGGGTGCGCCGACTCGCTTGAGAAGCCACATGGATTCGTGGGTGATGGGCTGTCTGGCGGCCTGGGAAGTCAGGGCCAGAAGTGCGAATAGAAGGAAGCGACGCATGATTCCCTTATATAACTAAAAGAATGGAATATCGCGATCTGGCTGGTTTGGTGGATTATCACCTGTCGAGTCCGTTGATGACGGAAGAGCAGGTGCACGAGGGTTGCATGCGGGCGCAAAGCTATGAAGTGCGCAGTGTGGTGGTGCGGCCTTGTGATCTGGATCTGGCCAAGGAGTGGGTTGTGGCACCGGTGCGATTGGCCAGCAGAACCAGTGCGGCACCAGGGGATGCGACGACGGCGGTGAAGCAGTTTGAAACCCGCGATTTGTTGCGGCGTGGTGCGGTGGATGTAGAGGCGAAGGTCAATCTGCCAAAGATGATGAGTCGGCAGTTTCAATACGTAGAGATTGAATTGATGCAGTTGCTCAAGACTTGCGAAGAGGGTGGCGCAAAGTTGACGGCAAGTTGTGATGTGAGTGTTCTCGATGAAGAGAGACTTCTGATCTTGTGCAAGATGGCCAAGCGGAGTGGGGTATCGATGCTGAGCGCCAGCGAGTATCGGATGGAGCAGGTAGAGGCGATGCTGAAAAAGTGTGCGCCGTATGTGGAAGTGAAACTGATGGTGGACGGCAAGACGCTGGAAGAAGTGCTGGCACTGAAAGAAATGGGCGTGGTTCGATTTGGAGTTCGGCATCCAGGCCCGTTGCTGGATGCATGGAAGTTGCATCTGGAGGCGATGCGTCCTCCGGAGGAAGTAAGCCCGGCGGTGATAAGCTAAGGGACGTTCCCTAATTACTATGTCAACGCGCGCGGCATTGCCCAAGGTTTGCATCGCCCTGGGTTTACCTACAGTCGAAAAACTGCTTGAGCAGGCAGATAAGGAAGTTGCCGCAGGGGAACGGTTTCTCGAATTTCGTCTGGACTATTTGAACCGGCCGGAAGCCGGGGTGAAGGCAGTGACTGCCTTTTTGACGAAGCATCCTGATGTTTCTTTGTTGGTGACCTGTCGCCGTCACCAGAATCACGGGAAATACAACGGCGTCATCGACGATCAGATCAAGATTCTCGATGCCGCGATTGATGCTGGGGCGCATGCAATTGACGTCGAAGTAGAAACGGCCGAGAAGACAGTTGCCAAGCTGGAGCACATGCGGGCCAAGGCTCACCTGATTGTGAGCTGGCATAACTATGAAGGCACGCCGCCACTGGAGCCGGTATTGCGGCGCATGATGAAGGTGCCCGCCGATGCCTACAAGCTGGTAACGACAGCGAAGAAGCCCAGCGATGCCTCGAAGGTGCTGGCCCTGCAAAAAGCGCACCCGAAGGTGCCCATGATTTTGCTGGCCATGGGCGAGGTTGGCTTTGCTACTCGTGTGTTGTGCAATGCGCAGGGGAGCATTTATACCTATGCCGCCCCGAATGCCATCGAAGGGACCGCTGCTGGACAGGTCAGCGCGCGGGTATTGCGGCAGCTGTACCGGATTGACAAGCTGACCAAGGGTGCCAAGGTGTACGGCGTAGTGGCCGACCCTGTCAGGCATTCACTTTCGCCAACGGTACACAACCGCGCGTTTCAGGCGCGGCGCCTGGATGCAGTGTACCTGCCGTTTCTGGTGAAGCCGACGCAGCTCAAGGATTTTCTGGGTTTTTGCGAGGCGTTGCCGGTGCAGGGATTTAGCGTCACGATCCCTCACAAGCAGAAAATTTTGCGTTACCTCGATGTAGTGGATCCGCTGGCGCGGCGCATTGGCGCAGTGAACACCGTGTGGAAGAAGGCCGGCAAGTGGCGTGGCACCAATACCGATGCGGGTGCGGTGACCAAGCCGCTGGGCAAGAGGGTGAAGTTGAATCGCAGCACGGTCTTGGTGGTGGGCAATGGTGGTGCGGCTCGTGGAGCCGCGTTTGCGCTGGCCGATGCGGGTGCCAAGGTGATGGTAACGGGCCGGAATGCAGACCGGGTTCGGGCCTTTGCCAAGATGTGCGGCGCCGAAGCGGTGATCCGCGAGCAACTGAACGGTAAGAAATTTGATGCGCTGGTGCATGCCACGCCGATGGGGATGTGGCCGCATGTGAACGAATGCTTCTTTGAGGGAGATGTCCCCTCAGAAGTAGTTTTCGACATGGTTTATAACCCGCATGAGACCGAGCTGTTGAAGCGCGCCAAGGCGCAGGGTTGCGAGCTGATTCCGGGCCTTGAAATGTTTCTGGCGCAAGCAGCGCAGCAGTTTGAGATCTGGACTGGGGAGACGGCACCGGTAAGCGTGATGGAAAAGGCGGCTTTGGAGGCACTGAAGTGAAGTGGAAGCGTAGAGAGATGTTGCTTGCTGCGGCTGCCGTGGGAAGTGTAAAGGTAGAAGCGCAGGAAGCACCGAACGAGCTGGCAGCTTTGGCCAAACAAACCATGAAGGCGAACCTCGACGCCATTGGTCAGGTGAAGTTGCCGATGGCCGTAGAGCCGGCTTTTATTTTTAAGGCATAGCAAGATGTCGATTGCGGGTGAGGATCTTTTTTTTGCGTCGGCCGGGGAGCTGAACGCGGGCTGGAAGAAGGGCGACTATTCGTGTGAAGAGTTGACGAAAGCCTATCTGGACCGGCTGGAGAAATTGGGTGCCACGCACAATGCACTGGCCTTGAGCCTGCGCAAAGAGGCGATTACCAAAGCCAAGGATGTCGATCGGGAGCGCAAGATCGAGCGTTTTCGGGGCCGCCTGCAAGGTGTGCCGTTTGGGGCGAAGGATTTGCTGGCCTGGCCGAAACACCCGACCACCTGGGGCGCCAAGCCCTATGCGAAGCAGGTGTTTGATGAGCCAGCAACCGTACTGAAGAAGCTGGATGCCAAGGGCGCGGTATTGATTGGCAAGCTGGCGATGGTGGAGTTAGCTGGTGGGGGTGGCTACCGTTACGCCAAGGCAAGCCTGACCGGGCCGGGATTGAACCCCTGGAACAAGGGCCACTGGGCGGGAGGGTCTTCGAGTGGCAGCGGTTCAGCTGTAGCTGCGGGCATGGTGGGCTTTGCGTTGGGTAGTGAAACGGTAGGGAGCATTTTGACTCCGTCAGCCTATTGCGGCGTGACGGGTTTGCGACCGACCTATGGGCTGGTGAGCCGGGCCGGGGCGATGGCCTTGAGCTGGACGCTCGACAAGATTGGGCCGATGGCGCGCACGGCAGAAGATTGCGGCCTGGTGCTGGAGGCGATTGCCGGTGGGGATGGCAACGACCCGATGAGCGCCGGTAAAGGCTTTTACTATGCGCCACAATTTGCCCGGCCGTTGAAGGATTACACGGTGGGGTATGCGAAGGTCGATTGGGAAGAGTGGGCCGAGCCGGATACCAGGAAGGCTTTTGCAGAAGCGCTGGGGGTCTTGCGTGGCCTGGGTGTGAAGCTGAAGGAAGTGGAGCTGCCGGACTTCCCATATGGGCCGCTGGCAAGCACCATTCTGGCTGGTGAGGCAGGAAGCATTTTTGAAGAGTTGATCTCGAGCGGCAAGGTGAATGAATTGGCTGATGCCAAGCAGATTGCCGGCCTGAAGGGCTTTGGGGAGATGGCCGCGAAGGATTATCTTCGGGCGATGCGGGTGAGGAGTCTGGTGCAGAAGGCCTTCCGCGAATTCTTCTACGAGTTGGATATGGTGGTGGCACCGACGCGACCCTTTGTGGCAACGCCGGTGGAAGCAGCGATTGATGCGCCCCGGCCAACGGCGCAGAAGATGAGTAGCCGCGGGATGAGCGGGCATGTTCCGGCCGGCAATCTGGCGGGGCTGCCTGCGCTGAATTTGCCGTGCGGCCTGGTGAATGGTTTGCCGATTGGCATTACCTTGATGGGACGGGCCTTCACCGAAAACGCCATTCTGGCGGTAGGGAAAGAATTTCAGAACAAGAGTAGCTGGCATAAACTAAAGCCGTCGATGAGCGTCGCTTAGCTTGCCAGGCCAGGAGAATATTTTTATGTCATTACGTATCAACAGCGAAGCCCCGAATTTTGTGGCAGAGACCACGAAGGGCACGATTGATTTTCACCAGTGGATTGGTGAAGGGTGGGCGATCCTCTTTTCGCATCCCAAAGACTTCACGCCGGTGTGCACCACAGAGTTGGGTTACATGGCCAAGCTGGAGCCGGAATTCACCAAGCGCAATTGCAAGCTGATTGGCTTGAGTGTGGACCCTGTGGGTCGCCACGGCGAGTGGGCTGCAGACATTGAAGAGACCCAGGGTGCCAAGGTGAATTACCCGATGATTGGCGACCCGGAGTTGAAGGTGGCCAAGCTGTACAACATGCTGCCGGAAGATGCCGGTGATACCAGCGAAGGCCGTACGGCAGCGACGAATGCCACCGTACGTACCGTGTTTGTTGTCGGCCCGGACAAGAAGATCAAGCTGATGCTGAGCTACCCGATGACGACAGGCCGCAACTTTGATGAGATCTTGCGTGTGCTCGATTCGATGCAGTTGACGGCAACGCACAAGGTGGCGACGCCGGTGAACTGGAAGAACGGCGAAGATGTGATCATTGTGCCCTCCGTCTCTGACGAAGAAGCGAAGGCAACGTATCCTCAGGGGTTCAAGACGCTGAAGCCCTACTTGCGGATTGTTTCGCAGCCCAAGTAGTTTTTATGTCCGGAGTGCAGATCGAACGCTATTACCTCGGTTGCCTGGCCCACGCTTCTTATATGGTGGGCTCGGGAGGAATCGCGGCGGTGATCGATCCGCAACGCGATGTCGACTTCTATCTGGATGAGGCCGCGAAGCTCGGCTGGAAGATTGCCCATGTGATCGAGACGCATCTGCATGCAGATTTTGTGTCTGGTCACATGGAGCTGGCCGAGCGAAGCGGCGCAAAGATCTACATTGGACCCCATAGCGGGGTCCACTTTGATCACGTGCCAGCCGTGGATGGAAGTGAGATTCGGTTTGGGGATTGCCGGATGCGCTTTCTGGAGACGCCGGGACATACGCTCGAAAGTGTTTGTGTCCTGATGGATGACCTGAGTGAGCCTGGGAAGGCTTCGGTTTTATTTACCGGTGACACGCTGTTTGCCGGGGATGTGGGCAGGCCGGATCTTTCGGCCACACATACGCCGCAACAGCTCGCCGAGATTCTCTACGACAGCTTGCATCAGAAGTTGATGGTGTTGCCGGATGAGACGGAGATTTACCCGGCGCATGGGGCGGGGTCGCTGTGCGGGCGTCAATTGAGTTCGGAGAGTTCCTCGACAATTGGCCGGCAGAAGCAATCGAATTATGCCCTGCTGGCGCGGAGTCGCGAAGAGTTTGTACAGTTGCTGACCGAGCAGATGCCGACTCGACCGGAATACTTTGCCCGTGATGTGGACATGAATCGCAAGGGTGCCGTGGCCTTGTCGGAGTTGCCAGCAATGGAGGGCTTTACTTCCGGGCAGGTGCTCGAAAGACAGCAGGCAGGGGCAGTGGTTGTGGATACCCGCCCGGCGATCGAGTTTGCCGTGGCCCACGTGCCCGGTAGCGTGCACATCGCCCTCGTGGGGCAATATGCTTCCTGGGCAGCACGGATTCTGGGTCTCGATCGGGAATTGATTCTGGTGGTGGAAGATGATGCGCATGCCAAGGAAGCGCAGATGCGATTGGCGCGGGTGGGAGTAGAGAACATCTCTGGGTATTTGAGAGATGGTGTGGTGGGGTGGATCCGCGAAGGCAAGCAACTGGAGTACATTCCCCAATTGAGTGCGCAGGAGTTTATGGAGCTGCGGGCCAAAGAACCGGTGACGGTGCTTGATGTGCGTGAGACGGCGGAGGTAGAGGCGGGCAGGATCGAAGGCTCGGTTTCGATTCCGCTGGGGGAGCTGGAGCGGCGCATCGGTGAGGTGCCACGCGATGGGTTGATTGTCGTGCACTGCAAGGGTGGCTACCGAAGCTCTATCGCGACGAGCCTGCTGCGGCGGGCCGGGATTGTGGATATCGCCAATTTGATTGGCGGCTATGAGGCGTGGAAGGCCGCTGAGTTAGTTCGAACGTAAGACCTGTTGGGGGTCAAGTGCGGCAGCTTTGGCGGCGGGGAGTGCTGCGGCTAACAGGGCGGCGGAAAGAAGGGTCATGGCGGCACCCAGCCAGACCCAGAGATTGGATGGCTCGGCCTCAAAGAGAAACGATTGCAAGCTGTGTCGCAAGGCGAAGCTGAGTGCAGCCCCGAGGGCGAGACCAGGCAGTGTGAGACCCAGGGCGAAGCGTAAGAACTGATGCCGGATGAGGCGCGGGGTGGCACCGACAGCCAGGCGGATGCCAATTTCTTTGCGGCGCAACTGGACGACATAACCGATAAGCCCCGCAATACCCGTGGCTGAAATCAAGAGAGCGAAGACCGCAAACGCAGAGAGAAGCAGCGTCAGCACGCGATCTTTCACCAGGAGGTACCAAAGGATCTCTTCTGGGGTCTTGACCGTGAGAAAGGGACGACGACCTACTTGCCGTGTGAGGAGGGTGTCGACCGCTTCACGAATGGGCTTCGCGGGCCCGGCATGATAGATCACAAGGCTCATGCCTGCGATGGTTTTGCTGTCCCAGGAGCGGATGTAGAGGGTGGGCGATGCCGCATCGCGGACGTGCGAGTACTTGGTGTCGGCTACTACACCGATCACCGTCAGCCAGTTGCGCTGGCCGATACGGAGACGTTGATTGAGGGCTGCGGAGGAAGAACCGAAATAGCGTTTGGCAAGGCCGTCGCTGACAATGGCTACGTCTTTTGTGGCCGAAGAGGAGCCGGGAAAATCCTGCCCTGCCAACAGTGGCACAGCCATGGCTTTGAAGTAACCATCCGTGACGTTGTGCACCATGGTGAGATTGTTGCCGGGTCGCTGATTCTGAATCTCCAGCGGGCTGGCCTGCAGGCTACCGCCCAAGGGAATGTTCTGTGTCCAGGCGGCTGCCTGCACACCTGGTTGCTGGCGAATCTCTTCGAGGAGCTGCGCATAGATTTGTGGCATCCGAGTTTTGGCCACTTGGGCATTGATGAGGTCGGGCGTGAAAAAAAGCAGTTGCTCCTGACGGAGGCCGATGGGTTCTCGGGTGAGCGAACGGAGCGAGAGCAGCATCAGCGATGCGCCGCCAATCAAGGTGAGAGTCAGGGCAAACTGAACAACGACCAGGGTAGACCGGAGCCTGGTGTCAGACCTCGGTGCTGTACTGTGCCGCGTCATGGAAGAGACTGCACTGGTTGCCGGGAGCCAACCGGCGATTCCCATGACGGTTAGGACCAAACCAGAGAGGAACGCGAGAACCTTCCAGCTTGGATTTGTTTGCAGTGTGACTGCGGATTCATCGGTGGAGATGGCGACAAGCAGTGCTTGCGTGGCCCATTGAGAGAAGATGATTCCCAGCATTAAGCCGGCTAGCGAGAGCAGCAACGTTTCGAGCAAAAGCTGGCGACGGAGACGTGCAGGACTTGCGCCAAGGGCGAGACGGGTTGCCATCTCATGGTGCCGAGCGCTGGTGCGGGCCAGCATGAGGCTGGCGAGGTTGGTGACCGCAAGGAGAAGAACAACGAATGCCGCGCCAAGCAGCAACCAGAGAATCGGACTGTAGTTGTTAACGATATAGGAGAAGCCATTGCCAGCGGCGGCTGCGTCAAGCAGGATCGCTTGATGATGCTTGAGCGCTTCTTCGCTGAGTTGCGGATCGCGGACTTCTTGCAGGAGGTCTTTTGAAGTGTTGTGGAGAATGGCGTTGGCTTTGGCGAGGGAAGTCCCAGGCTGCAATCGGGCGAAGGGTTGGATGGTCCATTGTGAGTTGTTGGTGCGCCAATTCCATTCGGGAAACATGGCTTCAAAAGAGGAGATTGGGAGATAGAGATCGACTTCGACGCCGGGGTGGACGCCGGAAAAACTTTCGGGAGCGACACCGAGAATCTGATAGGGAACCCGCTCAACCAGCACACGCTTGCCGATTGCGGTCGGGCTTTGGCCGAAGAGACGAACCCAGAGGCGATGGCTGATGACGATGCCCCACCCCTCTGGAGGGCCACCCTGGATGTCGTCACTGGCCTGAAGCAAGCGGCCTGCGGCGGGCTTGAGCCCCAGGACAGAAAAGTAAGAACCGGTGACGACGGTGGTGCGGACGGGTTGCGAGGATGTGCCGAGATCGAGTGCAAAATTCCCCTGGCCTGAGATGCCCGCGATGTTGGTGAATAGATCTTTGCGATCGGCGAGGAGCCGGTAGAGCGGATAGGGAATTTGCAGCCGTTCGGTCGGCTTTACGGAGCGGCCGTTGGCCCAGGCCTTATCGGTAGGCGGTAGATTGATGGCGCGGATTCTCACCAGCTCTTGCGGTTGGGCAACTGGGAGCGGTTGCCAGAGAAGGGCAGTAAGAAGTTGGAAGACCGTCGTATTGGCACCGATGCTGAGAGCCAGGGTGAAGACAATGATGGCCGTAAATGTGAGGTCTTTGCGTAGTAAACGGAAGCCGTAAGAAAGATCCTGCAGGATCGATTCGAAGTTGGGAAAGGTCCACTGCTGCCGGATGTCTTCGTGGGTTGTTGACGCATTACCCAGAGCGAGCCGGGCATGACGTGCTGCCTCCTGGGGGGGAAGGCCCTGGCGTTCGAGGCTGAGTTGCTTGTGGGCGATGTGAGCTTCAAGTTCGTCACGCAGATCCTGATCGAGTTGTCGGCGGCCGAAGAGGGCGCGCATTTGTTGCCACATGCTCATGCTCCTGAGGCGCGGAAGACGCGCCGCATCCCCGTTGAGACGCGTTCCCAGTTGGCTCGCTCTTCGGCGAGCTTCTTCTTGCCGGCAGGAGTGAGATGGTAAAACTTCGCTCGGCGATTGGCCTCGGAAAGACCCCAGTCAGACCCGAGGAGCCCCTTGAGTTCAAGGCGATGGAGCGCAGGATAGATGGCTCCCTCTTCCACACGGAAGAGTTCGCCGGAGGACGACCAGATGCTCTCCATGATCGTGTAGCCATGAGCAGGGCCTGCCTGGAGTGTCGAGAGGATCAAGAGATCGAGTGTGCCGGGAAGTAGGTCCTGACTTTGGTTTCCCATAAGATTCTTATGGGAGAGGATAGGTTCTTTGGAAACCAAAGTCAAGGCTTTTCCGACCGCTACAATCTTCAGATTTCACCAGTTATAAAGCATCGGCATGCATAGAACATGTCAGCGATTTGTTGACGGGGATAAGATGAGGCTATGAGACTGCCTCTTTTCGCCTTGATTGCGGCGACGGCATTCGCGCAAACAGACCGGGCAGCGGTGGAGGCGATGCAGCGGGCCACAGTAGAAGACCATCGGTTGATGATGCAGCAGCTTGGCATCAAGGCGTTGCGGCCGGGGCCGAGCGGGCGCGCTGGTGCTCCGAATGAGGCCAACTATGATGAGGCGAAGGCGAACCCTTACCCGAAGCTGCCCGAGTCGCTGACGTTGAAAAGTGGCAAGCGAGTGAAGTCTTCGAAGGACTGGTGGCAGAAGCGGCGTCCGGAAATCGTGGAAGATTTTGAGCGCGAAGTGGTGGGGCGGGTTCCGAAAGATGTGCCCAAGGTGAGCTGGACGGTTGCGGCTACGGAGACGATACAGGTGGGGCCGCACGAGGCGATCTCCAAGCGCCTGGTGGGCCATGTCGACAACAGCAAATTTCCTGATCTCAGTGTCGACATTCAAATGACTCTCGTGACGCCTGCCAGCGCCAAGCAGGCCGTGCCCGTGATGATGATGTTTAGTTTTGGCCGCATGCCGGGGCCGCCTCGCCCGGTGGTCGGCGATCCTCCAGCGACAGAGCAATTGCTTGCGGCGGGTTGGGGTTATGCAACGATCATCCCTTCGAGCATTCAAGCCGACAACGGGGCGGGCCTGACAAAAGGAATTATCGGTTTGGCAAATCGTGGTGCCAGGAGAAAGCCAGACGATTGGGGTGCGCTGCGGGCCTGGGCCTGGGGCGCAAGCCGGGCGCTCGATTACCTGAAGACGGACCCGCGGGTGGATCGCAAGAGGGTGGGAATTGAAGGGGTCTCCCGCTACGGCAAGGCGGCGCTGGTAACAATGGCGTTTGACTCTCGCTTTGCGGTGGTGCTGGTGGGTTCATCGGGGGAGGGCGGAGCCAAGTTGCACCGGAGGAATTTTGGCGAAGCAGTAGAGAACCTGACGGGCTCTGGCGAGTATCACTGGATGGCAGGCAACTTTTTGAAGTATGGTGCGGCGGAGGCCAGTTTCGGGAGCAAGAACGCAGGTGACATTCCAGTTGATGCTCACCAGTTGATTGCACTGTGCGCGCCGAGACCGATATTTATCAGCTACGGGATTCCTGAGAAGGGAGATGCCAAGTGGCTCGATCAAAAGGGGAGCTTTATGGCCAGTGTTGCCGCAGAGGAAGTGTTTCGATTGCTTGGTGCGCGCGGGCTTGGTGTGACAGAGATGCCGGCGGTCAATGAGGGTTTGCTTGAAGGCAAGCTGGCCTGGCGGCAACATGACGGCGAGCATACGGACGGCCCAAACTGGAAGTACTTTATCCCCTGGGCCGAGAAGATGTTGCGTCAGTAAGATGGAACCTGAAGTGCGGATTGGAGTGGTGTTGCTGGTGAGCCTTGGCGCGGGGCTGTGGGACTGGCAGGTACGGAGGATCCCCAACTGGCTGTCTTTGGCGGGCATCGTGGCGGGCTTTCTGTTGAACGACTGGCGCTTTGCCCTGGGCGGGCTGGGGTTGGCGCTCGCGATTCACCTGCCGCTGTTTGCACTGCGGGCGACCGGGGGCGGAGACGTCAAGCTGATGGCCGCCTTGGGAGCGCTGCTCGGTTTTGAGCAATGGCTGAGAGTGTTTCTGATCAGCGCGGTGCTGGGTGGAGTGGTGGCGCTTGGCCTGGTTTTGTGGAGGGGCGTGGCGGGAGAAACCATGAAGCGGGTTTGGTTTGTGCTTCGAAGTTTGGGGCGCGGTGTGGCACCCTACCGCGAGAAGGCGGAGCTTGATGTAAGCAGCGGTCTGGGACGCAGCCTGCCTCGCGGAGTGGTGGTGGCGATGGCGGTGCTGGTGTGGCTTGCCTACGGCGCTAGCTTGTAATCGTTGTACTCGATCAACACTTCGGCTTTGCCAAAGACACGCACGTTGGTTTGAGAGCGATTGGAGCTGGCAAACCAGTGCTCGCCAACGGGAACATATTCGTGGACGAACCTGGTGCTCTCGACCCACATGGAGGGCTTCTTGGCAGGGGAACCCTCAAGCCGGGTGATGGCGAAGTGTTCCGCATCTACAGAGATGTTGCCGCGAAAGAGCAGGGGGTTGCCTGTACGCGGTTCTGCTGCGAGCACGTAGACGTTGCGATTGTTTTCAGACCGGGTCTCCACAAACTTGAAATCGTAATTGTCCTGATTGATTTTGGTTGTGGATTGCGATTCCGGCTGGGAGGCCTTGCTTTCGGTATCAAGCATTCTCTGGAAGACCAGTTTTCGCAAGGCACCGGGGCCCGTCATGGAGATGATCTTGAATTGCTTGACGCCCGTGGGTAGCACCTGGACGTCTACTTTCATCGATGCTTTCAGCCCGATGCGTGGTGTGTTGATGGAGTAGTTGCGCGTGCCGGTGTAGCCGGTGAAACGGCTGAGCCGGTTTTGATCGGCTTGTTTCATGCGAGTCAGGATTTCATCAAGCGGGAGGGGCGATTGCGCAAGCAACAGGAGGAGGAGAGAGTTGACGATCACGTTGGACTTAGTATTCCATCCAACTTTTGCTTTTTCGTTTAACGAGCGTTACGAAACGGCTTATTGTTGCGAAGATGTCCTTATCGATGAAATACAGCGCGGCACTAGATCAGGCTCACCAGATTGCTCAGGCATATCTGGACGATTTGGCAACGGCACCGGTGAATGCCCAGTTGACCCTGGAGGAGTTGCGGGAACAGTTCTTCCTGCCCTTACCTGAGCAGGGGCTGGAGGCGGCGCAGGTCGTGCGCGAGTTGGCCGAGCAGGCAAAAGGCGGGTTGCTGGGTTCGGCTGGTGGAAGATTCTTCGGCTGGGTGATTGGCGGTAGTGTGCCAGCAGCACTGGCAGCGGATTGGCTTACCTCTACCTGGGATCAGGCAGCGGTGATGTATTCGACGGGCCCGGCAGCGGCAGTGGTTGAGGAAGTTTGCGGCGATTGGTTGAAGCAATTGCTTCGGTTGCCTGGTGAGGCAAGTTTTGCATTGGTTACCGGCTGCCAGATGGCGCATGTGACTTGCCTGATGGCGGCGCGGCACCGATTGCTGCAGCGGCTCGATTGGGATGTGGAGATGGACGGTTTGTTTGGAGCACCGAAGCTGGAGATCTATGCCAGCTCTACCTACCACGGGTCCATTGCGCGTGCCGCGAAGATGGTGGGGATTGGTTTGCGAAATCTGCATAGTGTACCGGTGGAGGAACTGGTGGCCAGAGTGCAGGGCCCTGCCATCGTCGTGTTGCAGGCCGGGGATATCAATTCCGGGTTGTTCGATCCGTTTGAGGAATTGATTCCACAGTTGCAGGCAAAGGGAGCCTGGGTGCATATCGATGGTGCATTTGGCTTGTGGGCGCAGGCCAGCCCCCGGTTGCGGCATCTATCGAAAGGTTTGGAGACGGCAGATTCCTGGGCGACAGATGGACACAAATGGTTGAACGTCCCCTATGACTGCGGCTACGCCTTCGTTCGAGACCCGGAGGCACATCGGGCCAGTTTGTCTCATCGGGCCAGTTATCTGACGCATGCCGATGCAGTGCGCGACCAGATTGACTGGAATCCGGATTGGAGCCGGCGGGCACGAGGTTTTGCCACCTATGCGGCCATCCGGGAAATGGGAAGCGCTGGGATTGCGGCCATGCTGGAGCGGTGCTGCGATGTGGCAGCACGCATCATCAACGAGGCCGGCAAGCTACCCGGCTTGCAAGTCGTGGGCCGGGCAGTTTTGAATCAGGGAATGCTGGCTTGCAGCGACGACTTACGCACAGAGCGCGTGATGCAGCGGGTCTGTGACAGCGGAGAAGCGTTTCTTACGGGCACTACCTTTGGCGGACGCCGGGCCATGCGGGTCAGCGTATGCAACTGGCAATCGAACTTCGAGGATGCGGATCGTTGCGTCGAGGCCTTGCGGCAGGCTCTGGCTAGCGATTGATGGTGAAGCGGTCGATCTCTTTGCCCTCGGCGGAAATCTGGCGCAGAGTGAGAGACTTGGCGGTGGCATCAATGACGCTGAAGGAATGGGTGTTGGAGATGAACTGCTTGGTGAATTCCTGCCAGCTGGCGGGGTCGGCGTTCTGTTCGGTGTTGTAGAGGTTGGCACCACCAGCGCCAGTGGTGATGTAGATCACGCCCTTGGGCTTGGTGTTCTTTTCGCCGTCGAAAGATTTGTCGAGGGTCCACTTGCCGGGAACTTCGGTGTTCTTGCCAAGGACAAAGCCAGGTTCGACTTTGAAGGTGAGGGGATGGGTGCGCTGGTAGTTGTGGACGTGGCCGGAGAGGACGAGATCGGCCTTTCCTTCTTCCACAATGTCGGCAATCAAACGCAGGCGTTGATCTTTGAAGTGGGCCTTGGAGGAGTTAAAGGGCGGGTGGTGGAAACCGACGATGCGCCACTTGGCGGATGAGGCGGCTTTCAGGTCTTGCAGAACCCAGTTGCGGAATTCCGGAGAAGTCCAATCGACGTAGGGATTGGAATCAAGCACCGTCCAGTGGACATTGCCATAGTCGAAGGAGAAATTGGCCATGCGCGGATATTGGCGTTTGGTGGCATCGAGGAACTTCTTTTGGACTGCCGCATCACCCTGGAGATTCGGAACGTTGGGGCCGCCAGCTTGAACGGCGGGGCCGTTGGTGGGTTGCGACCAGTACAGGTAGTAGGCGAGACCGTCGGGAGTTTTGTCGAAGTCAACAATGGGCTGAGCATCGTGATTGCCGATGACGCCGGTGAAGAGGGTGCTTCTGAGAAGGGGAGCGCCAGCTTTGGGATCGGCCTGGTCGGAGTTGTAGACGGGCCAGAAATTCGTCTGGTATTCAGAGACACGACCGCGGCTGTAAACAATGTCGCCGGTGATGAAAACGTAGTCGGGCTTTTGCTGGGCCGCATAGTAGGCGACGGCACGTTGGCCGGCGGTGTTGGCGGCGCAGTCGCCGAAGACGACAAAGTGGGAATCGGCAGAGGCGGGCTTGCGGGCGATGGAGGAAGATTCGAGAATGATTTTGCCGTCGACCTTGATGCGATAGCTAAAGGCAGCCCCGGGCTTGAGACCGCTGAGAGTGGCGCCGTAGACGCGATGGGGAGCGGTACCGGTGAAGTCGACCCGGCGAAGCATGTTGGCCGAGACCTTGCGCCAGGCCTTGGCCGGCTTGTACTCCACCTGCCAGGCAACATCCTTGTCATGGCCCATCCACATCAGCTCGAGAGATTCGGCTTTGGCAAGCTCAGAGCGTTGACCCAGTTGCAGGTAGGGTTTTTCAAAAAAGAATTCATCTTTGCCAAAGAGCGAAAGAGAGAGGAGTAGAAGGGAGAGGAGCTTCATTGGTACTTATTCATATTGTGCGCAGAATCGTTGCAATAAAATGACGTAACGATGCAGCGACGAGATTTTCTGGGTGGATTGGCAGCGCAAATGGCAACCCGAGACTTGCCGGCTGAGCAGCCCAATGTGATTTGGCTGCTCGCCGACCAGCACCGCTCGCAGGCCATCGCGACGAACGGCGACCCCAATGTGCGAACCCCCAACCTGGACCGGATGTCGCAAGGGGGAGTGAACTTTACCCATGCCGTGAGCGGCATGCCGTTGTGCTGCCCGTTTCGGGGAAGCCTGTTGACGGGCAAATATCCGCACGAGTGTGTGCCAGGGCATGAGTACCCGCTCCCGAAGGGACAGCCAACCATCACGGCACCGCTCAAAGCTGCGGGTTACCAGACGGCGTGGTTTGGCAAATGGCATCTGGGCGGGTTTAAGGAAAGGGATGGAAGAGCGGCAAAATTTGTGGTGCCGCCAGAGCTGCGTGGCGGCTTTGACAAGTGGGTGGGCTACGAGAATAACAACAGCCAGTGGGATTGCTGGGTACACGGCGGGGTGGGGCGTGATGCGTTTATGGAGCGGCTGCCCGGCTATGAAACCGATGCACTCACCAATTTGCTGATCGACTATGTGAAGGAACAAGCGGTGCAGCAGCGCGCCGGCAAGGGTAAGCCATTCTTTGCCTGCCTGAGCGTGCAGCCACCACATGACCCCTATGGCGCGCCCGAAGAATACATGGCGCATTACAATCCTTCCCGGATTGAGTTGCGGCCTAACGTTCCGCGCATTGCAAAAATGGAAGCAACGGCGCGGCGGGACCTGGCCGGTTACTACGCCATGATCGAAAACTGGGATGCCAACATTGGCCGGTTGCGCAGGGCGCTCGATGAAGCGGGCATCAGCTTTCGAACCCATCTGATGACCTTCAGCGACCATGGCGACATGCACGGCAGCCACGGGATGTTCCGCAAGATGACGATGCATGAGGAGAGCATTCGGACGCCGATGATCGTCAGCGGCGAACAGCAGGTCTATGACGGGCGTGGGGTGGGGCGGCCCAATGCACCGATGAATCATGTTGATATTGCGCCAACCACACTGGGCCTGTGCGGGCTGGACAAGCCTGCCTGGATGCGGGGTTTCGATTATTCGGGATACCGATTGACGAGGCGGAAGATGGCGGCACAACCGGACAGCGCGTTTCTGCAATCGGTGATTCCGACCGGACATGGCCATAGCGTCAACAAGGCCTGGAGAGGCATCGTAACCCGGGATGGCTGGAAGTACGCCTGCTTTGAGAACACCAGTTGGATGCTCTTTCATTTGAACGATGACCCCTATGAGCAGATGAACCTGGCGCACAACAATTTGTACCGGGCCGAGAGGCAGAAACTGATTGGGCGGCTGAGGCAGTGGGTGGCCGATACGGGCGACCAATTTGCGATTCCTACGGATTAGCCTGCTTGTTTGCTAAATTGGTAATGTTCCAGGGAGTCTATTCAATGAATCTACGGCCGTTGCACGACCACGTGCTCATTAAGCGTCTTGAGGCGCAAGGAAATATGATTGGCAGTCTTTATGTGCCCGATAGCGCACAGGAGAAGCCGCAAGAAGCTGAAGTTGTCGCCGTAGGGGCTGGCAAACAGTTGAAAGATGGCCGCCGGGTGGCCATGGATGTGAAGGTTGGCGACAAGATCCTTTTCGGAAAGTACTCTGGATCTGAAACCAAAGTGGGCGGGGAAGAGTATTTGATTCTAAGGGAAAGTGAAATTCTGGCAGTGCTCGGCTAAGGAGCAGAGCCTGAAGATTTTTAGGAGAAGTCAGCAACCATGAAGACGATGATGACGCGTTTGGCGCTGGGCGCCTTTATGACAGTGGCGCTGTTTGGCCAGGCGAAGATTGCGATTTTGAACACGCAGAAGGCGCTGCTCGATACGGCAGAAATCAAGAAGGCACAGGCCGACCTGGAAGCGAAGTTCAAGCCGCGCACTGATGATTTAAGGAAGCTGGATACGGAACTTGCCGACATTCAAAGCCGTCTAAATGCTGGAGCGGGCAAGTTGACGCCTCAAGTAGAAGCCGATCTGCAAAGCCAGGGCCAGCGCAAGCAACGTGAGATGCAGCGCAAGCAGGAAGACCTGCAGGCCGAAGTGGAGCGTGATCGTCAGGAAATTCTGCTGAAGGCAAGCCAGCGGATGCAGGAAGTGGTGAAGAAGTTGGCCGATGAGAAGGGCTATGACGTGGTGATTGACACCTCGAACACGGTTCATTTCAAGACGACTCTCGAGATCACTGCCGACGCAACTGCGGCCTACGACAAAGCAAATCCCGTCAAGTAGGGACATGTCTTCTTATCTCGATACATACGGAGCTGGTGAAGAACGGCGGAACAAGCTTATTGTTCGCGCCGTTCTCGGCTTTTTGGGGTTGGTGATTCTGGTTACGGGCGGGTACTTTTACCTGCGCAACTCGAAAGAACAGGCGCGGCTCGATGGGTTTCGGGCCCTGCTCGAAAAGAAGGATTATGCGGCTGCCTACCAGTATTGGGGATGTACTGCGGAGAAGCCATGCAAGTATTACAGCTACGAAAAGTTTCTCGAAGATTGGGGCGAGAAGAGCGGCCACACTGACTTTGCGGGGATGAAGGTGGTGCGCAAGGTGACCTGTAAGGACGGATACGGAAACGGTTGGAAGTTTGGGGACGATACGGTGCACATGTGGGTGGTGCGGGAAGACACGTCGTTGAGCTACGACCCCTGGCCCAACTGGAAGCAGACCTGGCTGGCAGGATTGTTCAACGACTGTAGTGGCTTGAACCGGACCTTGCCCGATACGCGACCGCTGTAACAGTGATCTCGGATTGCTACAGGCGCGGGTCAATAGGCTCGCTCTCCAGGGCCAAAACTGCGAAAACACACTCATGCACTTTTCGCAAAGGCTGTCGTTCGACAAAGCGATGAAGTGATTCCAGGCCGAGTAGAAATTCGCTCGAGGCCAGAGAACGCTTTCTACCCAAGCCCCTTGAGCGAAGTCTTGGGAGTTGTTCAAGAGAATCATATTCTGGCCCGTAAATGATGCGCAGGTATTCCCTGCCTCGGCACTTCACAGCAGGCTGCACCAGGCCCTTGACTCCTTTTGCGACAAATGTGGAAGGTTTGACCACCATTCCTTCGCCGCCGTTTTGAGTGAGATTCTCCCACCAGCAAGTGGCTTCTGCTATCGAAACATCATCATCCAAATCGACTTCACGGCAAGCGGTCGCGATAATCAACTCTGGGTCTTTCTCGGCCAATTGACGCAAAGTCGACATGTGCCATTGGTGTGTTTTGTCTTCGTAGACCATACCTTCTGAAGCCAACAAATGAAATGGAGCAAGCTTGTAGTCGTTTATGGTGTCAACTGGCCAACAATAGCGTCGATAGGCATCCCTGTATTTCGATACGCGTTGACGCCTCGACTCAAAGTGTTCGAGGAGATGGCGGGCCGAAGGACTTTGGGAAAGGGATTCGCAGGCCGTATCGAACGCGGCCGTCGCAGCTGCCCCGACCGCAGCGTATTGCCTCTCAATCAACTGCTGTGCCTTTGCCGACCAGGGCATTAATTCACAATCGAGACAAAACCAATCGGAGTCCAGCTTCTCCCATAAGTCGGATTCAGTGATTGCATTCTGGATTCGAAGGAGGAATGCCTTCTCCAAACCTGGTTTGGCAAAAAACGGTCTTCCGGTGCGCGTGAAACATGCGCCGAAGCTGTCATCTACGACTCCAAATCGCTTTTGGGCTGCTTCCTCAGAGCGACAAACCACAACCACCGCGCGGGAGCCCATATGTTTCTCTTCGCAAATTGCATGCTTGATGCCTTCCTTCTTGAAGTAGGCGAAGGCTTCTGCTGGATACTCGAGGTATCCCGGCTCGACAGAGGTGGCACACGGAGACATGGTCGGAGGAAGGTAAATTAGCCATCTTGGATCAATCCCAAAACGGCTCATGATTTCCAGTGCTGCGATGGAATTCTCTTCCAGTACAGTGATTGTTCTTCGATAGCGTGTGGCAACAAAGCGTTTGCCACTCACGTCTTCCAGGTCAAGAACATCATCCAGTTCCTGCTGCGGACTCAAGTTTGTAGTTGGCGGGGTGAAAAGAGGGCGCAATGGAGTGGCATATTCTCGGGCCGACTCTACGGAGGCAAACTCCCGCTCTGGATAGCGCAGTGCGGTTAGGCTTCCACCGAATACTGCTCCCGTATCAATATTAATGGTGTTGTTAATCCACTCTGTGGATGGAACGGGTGTGTGGCCGTACACAACACAGGCGCTGCCGCGATAGTCTTTTGCCCAGTTGTATCGGACCGGAAGGCCAAATTCATCGATTTCCCCCGTGGTTTCGCCAAACATTGCGAAAGAACGAACTGCAGCTGAGGCGCGCCCATGCATCTCTTCTACAAGACCGGCATGGGCAACAACGAGTTGCCCATCATCGAATACGTAGTGACTGACTAACCGATCCAGAAAAGATGCGATCTTGTTCTTGCCTTCTTCAGAGACTTGGGCCATTTCGGCGATGGATTGCTCCAAGCCATGGGTAACCTGAACCTTCTTGCCCCTCAGCCACCTGGAAAGCTTGATGTCGTGGTTGCCAGCAACACAACTGGCATGGCCCGCCTGAATCATGTTGTAGACAATACCAATAGTGTCCATAATTTTAGGACCACGATCTACCAGATCTCCAACAAAGACGGCGTGGCGACCTTCCGGGTGAAACCAACGCTCGGTGCCCCAGGGTTCTGAAGCTTCTATTTCTTCTTGTTGCCATCCAAGCTTTCCAAGCAGTTCACGCAGCTCATCGCAACACCCATGAACATCTCCGATTATGTCGAAAGGACCTTGCAGGTGCTTCAGGTTGTTATAGAGTTTTGTCCTCCGTATCTCGACTTCTTGCGATCCATCAATGAAATGAACATAGCGGAAGCCTTCCGCTTCGAGACCACGCATGCTTTTTCTCAATTCAGAGACTTGCCGATGAATTACATGCGCTCCAAAATTACGATCCTCCCGAAGTAGATTTCTTTCGCGACACAATGCTTCTGGAGTGTTCATGACGATTGCGATGGCGAGACAATGGAACTTCTTGGCGCGTTCAATCAAGCGCTTGCGGTCTTCTTTTCTGACGTTCGTAGCATCGACTACTGTCAGCTTGCCAAGCGACAATCGCTTATCAAGCAAGTAGTAAAGAGCATCGAAGGCGTGCGCTGTTGCCGACTGATCATTTTCGTTGTCGCTCACCATGCCTCGGAAAAAGTCAGAAGAAAGTACTTCTGTGTTTAGGAAGTGCTTGCGTGAAAAAGTAGACTTACCTGAGCCGCTGGCACCGATCAGAGCCACAAGAGCCAGTTCTGGAATTTCAATGGTCTTCAAGCTGCGATTCCCCGCTGGAATACCGCCATCTGCGTGGGGGATCCCAAAGTTTCGTCCAGTGGGCCAAGCCCAGAAACCTCAACGTTATAGCCGAATCGGTTCGCTTGAGCTTGTGCCCATCCAGTAAATTCCGTGCGTGTCCATTCAAACCGATGGTCTTGATGACGCATTGATCCTTCTGAAAGAGCTGGAAAGAGTGAATTGTAGTCGCGGTTTGGAGTAGTCACAACAACGTATCTCGGTTTGGCAAACTCGAATAGAACACGCTCCATAGCTCTGAGCCGATGTAAATCCAGGTGTTCGATCACCTCAACCAGTGCTGCCGCATCAAAACCTTCCAGCAAGCGATCCCGATAGAGAAGCGACCCGTGTCGCAACTGGACGCGCGATCGCTGAAAATCACTCAACTTATCGTAGTGAAGCTTTTCAGCTGCGCGCTCCAGGCTTCGGTGGCTGATATCGACTCCGACGATTTTCTCAAAACTTGGGTCGGAGAGAAGACGCTGAATCAACTTTCCCTCGCCACAGCCCAAGTCCAGCACCGACCTCGCACCGAGTTCTTTGAGAGTTTTTACAACACCGATTAGCCGTTGAGCATGCAGCGTGATAGGTTCTTCCAACTTCTCTTCGGAGCTCTGCTCACTTTCGGTTTCGATTGCTTCCGAAGCTGGCTCATTGGCGAGAAGCCGCTCGATCGCGTCTCCGATTAAAGTGGTCTTTCTTTTGAGATATACAGTGACAATAGAGTCGCGAAGCGGGTGCTCTTTCAACCATCCCTCTCCATGGCGAATCAACTTACTCACTTCGTTTTCATCGACGAAATAGTGCTTCTCCGCATCGAGAACGGGGAGCAAAACATAGAGATGGCTCAGCACATCATGAACAGTAGCCTGAGCCCTTAATTGAATTTCAAAGTAAGGACTGAGCCCCCATTCGGGAAACTTGGGGTCTAGCGGAAGTTGTTTGGCCTCCACTTCATATCCGAGCGGTGTGAAGAGTTCGTGGATACGTGCCGCACCAGCATTGCTCCGAATCACAGAAAGAGAAATCTCGAGCTGTAGCTTTTGGGTGACTAGTTCAGGACGGCGCTGGCAGTTGCCTGCCAATGCTGTGCCGAACGAGCGACCAATCGCAACAGAAAAATAGCTCGATGCTGAGTAGGGGCGGTCATTCACATAAGCTTCGAGTTGCTGCCCGCCGCGAACAAGATCTACCGAATCGATATCAAGGAGTAGGCATGCTGTACAACGGTCATTTTCTGCGCGCGTGTAATACACATATGCTGTTCCAACCGAGAGCTCGACTTTATGCAGATTTGAGGGATTTTTGTGAAGAAGGTATCCAAGATCAGTTGCTGGTTGAGAAGTGCTGGTGAGCTGGAGCAGCATACTTACAGGTTATCTTGGCCCAAACCACTGAGACATTCTCTACTTGGAGTGTTGTGACAGCTATGATGCGAGAGTGAAGCTTTTTCTTGGTTTATTGCTGAGCCTCGGGTGTCTTTGTGGACAGGGCCTGGTGGGAAGAAAAGTATTGCCGGTTGACTTTGACCAACTGGTGCAGCGGGCAGAAGCTGCCAGCCCCTTTCGCGCTTTGGGTGTGATCAGTAGCGAACATGGGCATGGGCAGGTGCGTGGGTCTCTCGACGGCGTGCGTTGGGGGGAGTGGCGCGAGGTGGAGTTAGGCCATGAGGGGGGAAGCCTCGTCTGGTTTGAAGAGCCTGTGCGGTTGGTGGAGTGGAAGGCTGCCGTTGCGGCCACCGTGGTGTTCATCGAACCGGGAACGCAGAAGGCCAGCCTCAGCCGAAGGGCAGCAACCGAGGGTAGCCCTGAGGTGGTGGTGCGCGCTGGTTGGGGATGCGGCACTGAATGTGCCCCTCGGGCAGCGCCCGTGTTTTCTGCAGTGAGTCATTTGGTTGTGCATCATTCGGCGGGGGCCAATGAGGTGCGTGACTGGGCCGCCGTCATTCGCAGCATCTGGATACTGCATGTGCAGGGCAATGGCTGGAATGACATTGGCTACAACTATCTGATTGACCCGAATGGCGTGATTTATGAGGGCAGAGCCGGCGGCGATGGCGTGATTGGGGCGCACTTCTCTGGCGTCAACACTGGCACCATGGGCGTCTGCATGGTGGGCACTTACAGCACCATTGCGCCAAGGCCGGCTGCTGTCGAGAGTCTGCGGCGCTTGCTGGGGTGGCAGGCCGCCAGGTGGAAGCTTGATGCGAGCGGTCAAACCCTGCATGGTGCCAGCGGCCTGACGCTGAATGTGATTAGCGGCCACCGGGATGCCGGTTTGAGCTCGCGTGCCTCTGGGGCCACGGAGTGCCCCGGCAATGGACTCTACAACTACTTGCCTGGATTGCGGCAACAGGTGACGGCGGGGAGTTGCTCCATACAATTGGCTCGCCGCAATTACTGCTTTGGCGCGGCGGGCGGCAGCGCCCTGGTGGAGTTCGAAAACTCGCGCGGCTGCGAGGTGGGTGTGGAGAGCAATGAAAGCTGGATTCAGGTTCGCGGGGGAAGGATCGAGGTAAGCCCCAATACTGCCGCCACCCGACGCAGTGGCGATTTGAAGATCGGCGGCCAGGTGGTACAGATCGCACAAGCCGAGAGCGGCACCAACCAACTGCCTTGTGTGGCCCGAGGTGGTGTGGTGAATGGAGCCACCTTTGACGCGCGCCCGGTTGCGGTGGGCTCGATTGTGAGTTTGTTCGGCACCGATTTATGGCGTGAGGGCGGCAGGACCGAAGTGATTGTGAATGGAAGATTCAATGCCACCGTGTTTGCGGCGGCGGCCAATCAGGTGAATTTTTCTTTGCCGACCGGTGCTCAGATTGGAAGCGCACGCCTTGAAGTGGTGAGGGATGGAGTGCGCAGCCCGGAAGCAATGTTCTGGGTGACCGAAGCCTCGCCAGCTGCCTTTGTGGCGCAGAATTTCGATGGTGCGGCGTTGAACAGCAGGGCGAATCCCGTCAAGGTCGGAAGACCTCTGATCGTTTATCTGACGGGTATTGGAACCAACACACGTTTGCCCTGGGACGTAACAGTAGGTGGGATGAAAGCGGAGGGATTGTTCCTGGGTGCCACGCCGGGCTTTATTGGCCTGGCACAGGCGAACATCATGGTGCCAGAAACACTCGAGGCTGGCGAACACCCGCTCGTAGTGAATGTGAGCGGGGCCGCCAGCCCTGAGTTACGCGTGGCTGTGGTGAAGTAGATTCCGTTTACTTCATGAAGCCAAGGTTTCGGGTGGAGAAGTTGACGAGGTTGGGGAACACCGAATCGAGCTGAGCCGAGTTCACACCGAACCAGGAAGCCATCGTTGCTCCGTATTGCTCAACCGAGGTGGAGGGCAACCAGAGGCCACGATTGCCCACGTCATCCGGGCCTTCAATGGCGAGATTGGGGAAAGTACCGTACATGCGGCCGCCGTTGACAGCACCGCCCATTACGACGTGGTGGCCACCCCAGGCGTGGTCGGTTCCGTTATTGCCGTTCGGGCCGAAGGTGCGATTGAAGTCAGACTCGGTGAAGGTCGTCACAGCGTTCTCCATGCCGAGCTCAATGGTGGCATCGTAGAAGGCAGAGAGCGCGGAGTTGAGACCTGTCAAGAGGCCCTGATGGGCGGGGAGCAAGCCATCGTGGTTGTCATAGCCACCTGTGGAGACGAAGAAGATTTGACGGCTCACACCGAGGGTTTGACGAGACCGGATGATGCGCGCCACCTGCTGCAACTGACCTCCCAAACCGTTTTGAGGGAACACTGTAGTGATGCCGCTCGGACCAGTCAGCACATTGTTGAGCACCTTGCCGACCTGGATGCCGTTATTGATCGTGCGGTTGGCCGCCTGCACCAGCGTGAGACCAGACTGGAAATTGATGACCTGCTGGAAGGCATTGTCGCGGGCCATGGCAGTGGGGGAGCCGTCTGAACCACTAAGGCCCAAACCCAGCGAGCCATTGACGATGGCAGGCCCAGTGACCTGACCGACGGTGAAGAGGGCACCGCCTGAGGTGGACACGGACATCGGCAGCAAGGAGCCGGTGTTGGCAGGCTGCATCGTGTCGGCAGTGCGACCGCCCCAGCCAGAGCGAGCACCACTGGTCGAGGCTTGTTGCCAAGCCTGTTGCTGGTCAGAATGCGAATAGAGGTTGGAGGGGACGGCCATATTCTGGCGGTACTGTGCTTTGGTGATGGGGCGAATCAGCGGACCTACGTTCAGCACAGCCGATGCTTTGCCCTGGTTATAGAGCTGCTGGATGCGGGTGAGCTGCGGGTGGAAGCCGTACTGTTCTCCTCGATCCATGATGGGAAGCAACGAGGCCTGAGGAATGCCCGTGGCTGCTCCGCGTACTTTCGAATAATCGTTGTAGCGGACCCCCATGGGAACGATGGTGTTATTGGAATCGTTGCCGCCGAACAGGAAGACGCAGACAAGCGCCTTATAGTCTCCTGCCTGCGCCAGCGCATCGAGGACCCCGAAGTAGCCCAGGCTGGCGGTAGCGATGGAGCGCCGCAACAGGGCGCGCCGACTGATGTTGAGTTTGAAGTTTTGCATGATGTTTCTCTTTCCTGTTTGGCTAGTTCTGGATTTGGTAGTGGGCAGAGGACAACGCCAGGTAGAGGGCCAGTCTGGCGCGACGTGTGGGATCTGTCGTGGCGGCAACCGTATCGCGGATGCCCTGTTTGAGCAGGTCGGGCATGACTCCATTCATGAAGTGCGCATTGATTGCGGCAATCAATGACTCCACGTCCGTAGCCAGGGCGATGTAGGGTGCGAGGTTCAGACGGGTATCAGAGTTGGCATCATTTTTCAGAAGATAGTCGACGTAGTTGACTCGCTCCAGAGCAGTGACCGGCGTGAAGCCCTGGTACTCAGGACCGTAGAGACCCGGGTTGCCTGGTGCGCGCGTCATCGGGGAGAAGTAGCTGAAGACGCTCGGCGGGTAGAAGAGCTTTTGGCCCATCCGTTCAAGGTCAGATTCGATGGGATTGTCCTGAACGATCGTTCCTTCAAGACCCTTGACCATATGGAGGAAGGAAAGCACGGGCTCACGAAGGTGGCCGGCAAAGTTGCTGAAGGGATTGGGCGTGGCGGGATTGTCGCCAGCGCGGGCTTCCGGGTCAAGCAGGATGGCGCGCACCACGGCGAAGAGGTTGCCGCGCTCTCCCTGGCCATTGTTGTAGAAGGCAGAGTTAACGCGCATGATGTAGGCACCAGAGGGATTGGAAGTCACCAGGCTCTGGATCAGACGGAAGGACAGGAAGGGGGCAATGTTCGGGTGCTCGAAAAGAACGTTGATTGCCGATTCCAGGTCCTGTTCAGCAGTCTGACCAGCAGGGATAGTTCGTCCCAGGAAGTTCTTGGCGCGGGTGTCGTGATTGGCTTGCACGGGAACCATCGGAGCACCATAGTTTTGTTTGTTGTTGCCGTTGGCTCCTGTGCCTTTGCCAGGAGGATAGGTCCAGCCGGTGAAGGCATGGGCCAGATCCATCACATCGCTTTGGCCGTAGCTGGGGTAAGGGACACCATTCGGGTCTCGCAGTGGTGAGCCGTCGGCTCGCAGGTACAAGGTGCCCAACGCGAAGAGCTGCATCACTTCACGGGCGTAGTTTTCGTTCGGCTCGAGGCCCTTCGCCGGGTTGGCCTTGATATTGTTCACCATGTCGAGGTACTCGCCCATGGCAACGTCCAGTGTGATGTCACGAAGCAGGGTTCGATAGTTGCCCAAAGCATCGCGAAGCAGCATGCGATGGTAGGGGACGAGGCCGCGTGTGGTCTCTACTTCGACAGCTGAGACAACGAGAGTCTTATGTAGTGCCCAGGCAACGCGCTGACGCAATTGATCGCGGGCATTCATGGCATTGTTGAAAAACTCTGCCTGCATGTCAGAGATAGGAATGTCGCCGTTCGGAGTTGGCATGGTGTAGGCGGAATCGGCGAGAGTCCTCTGCTCGTTGAGCCAGGGCTCGAAACCCATTTCCATGACACGGTAGATTTCTGAAGGGGAGGCGCCCCAGGTGGCCTGCTCCAGGAAGCGCTTGGCGGCAGTGTAGGAGACCCTCGGGTTAGCCGGTGAAATGTTGGCAATCATGGGGGCTGAGGTGGTGGGCCCTGGTGCGGGATTCGAAACCGTGATGGCTGCGATTCCGCCAGGAACCGGTCGGGTGACACCGGTCACGGTAATTCTGGTTAGCGAGTTCACGGTTGCCGACATGGCGACACCGCCCACACTCACCGTGGCTCCTGGTGCAAAGCCGTTGCCGTTGATCACGAAATTGGCGTTACCGAGCGGAATCACTGTGGGGGTGAGAGAGGAGATGGTGGGGACGGGGTTTTGTAGAGTGACCGTAGATTCGCCTTTGGCGGCTGGATCTTTCCTGCTGGTTGCCCCTACCTTCACGGTGCCGCCAACAGCGGCGATGTTGAGCGGTGCAGTGTAGGTGCCATCGGTGCCAATGGTGCCCGTGGTGGCATTTCCACCAACGACACCGTTGACGGTCCAATCTACTCCTGTGGTGTTGGTGTTGCGAACCGTCACTGTGAAGAGCCGGGTTGCCCCACCGCGCACTGTGGCCGTTGTGGGCGAAGTGGTTACGGTGATGGCCGCCCGTACCGTAAAGCAGCGTTGGGATGAATTGGCAACGGCGGGAGCAGGATTTTGAATGACCACGCAGTACTGTTGGGCGGAAGGCAAACTGACAGCCGCGCGCACTTCTGTGGAGCTAATGAACTGCGTCGTTTGCGCGACGTTTTGCAAAAGGATTCTGGCGCCAGATACAAACTTGGTCCCTCTAACGATCAAGGTGGTGTTACCGATGTTGAGGTCGGTTGGTTCAATGCTCGTCGTGGTTGGGGTTGGATTCTGAAGATTGACGGTTGCATTGGCGAACCGGGCGGTGTTGGCCACGCTGGTTGCTCGCACTGTAACGGAGGCAGGGTTGGGCAACACGGCTGGAGGTGTGTAGAGCCCCGAAGTAGAAATGGTGCCAAAGGTAGAGTTACCACCCGTAACTCCATTCACCGCCCAGGTGACATTGGTGTTTGTGGAGCCTGTCACTGTTCGGGTGAATTGTCGGGTGGTATCCAGAGGAACGTTTGCCGTTGTTGGAGAGATGGAGACAGTTTGCGCGGCGATGGGCAGGGCGAGCGCGAGGACCAGTAGGGATGTTTGTTGCCAGTATTTTCGTACCATAACGCTTGAAGGTGATAGTACGGGTAGGTGAGTTTTAGAAACAATTGGAAAAGATACTTACCCTTTTGCCAATTTCTCTCATTTGGGTTTGAGGTTGGAGCTCTATCTAAGGCTTGCGGTGCTCCAGGATTGGCCTCATAATGGCCGCTATGAGACTCATTCTTGCCTGTTGTTTCCTGATTTCGGCTTTGTTTGGCGCAGATGATCCGTGGACTAAGGTCAAGGAGCTGAAGAGCGGCACCGAAATCAAGATTACCCGGGTTGGCGCTAAGGAAGTTTGGGTAGGAAAGATGGATGAGGCCAACGACGAGCGTGTCCTGCTAGTACTGAAGAATTCCCAAATGGCGATTGATCGGGCTGATGTGATGACCCTGGAGGCTCGGCCTGGGACAGGGCGGCGGGTGACGAAAGAGTCGACCGTAAAGCAGACGGATGCCTCGGCAGAGCTGGCCAAACCAAAGGTGCCCGTGCCGGGTAGCAAGCCTACGCCGCAACTGGATTCTTATTCAAGCGGTGTTGGTTTCTCGAGCAAGCCAGGCTTTGAGCTGATTTACCGCAAGTCTTCCAAATAGTGGGTAGGTGATCGGTTTCGCCTCCGTTTTTCGCATATTGAGATACAGGTACTCTTTGTGAAATGGACGGTGTTAGCCCTGATGACTCTTTACTCAGCAGCATGTGCTGAAGACTTGCATGGTCGGTACGTGATGGAGGGATTGCGGGAGGCTGCCTCCGAATTGATCTTGAAGCCCAATGGCACCTTTGAGTTTTCCTTGATCTATGGGGCTGCTGATTACTGGGGTGCTGGGAGCTGGAAGCAGGTGGGCAATGCAATCCGACTCGAGAGTGGCCCCAGCCTGGGTAAGCCCTTTGTCTTGCGGCGGAGCGGCAAACATGCAGGCAAGGGTTTGAAGATTTCGATTGTGGGCGCGAATCGGCGCGGCGTGTCTGACATCGATGTGATTGTAGAAGGGCCACAGGGAGCACTGCGAAGTCGTACGAATATGGACGGAGAAGTATACTTTGATGTAGACAGCGGTTGGAAGTCTGTCGGCTTTGAAGTGAATGGCCGGGCCATTATGGAAATGCGTTTTGAGGGCGAAGTACTGGCAATCAAAGAGGGCTACCTGGAGCTCAGAAAGTTTGATCCCGACAAACCCCAGAAGTTTCGCAAGCACTAAGTGAGTGGAATGGTAGGAACGGGCAGATTCGAACTGCCGACCTTCCGCTTAGGAGGCGGACGCTCTATCCAGCTGAGCTACGTCCCCACTTGTTAAACAGTGTAGCGTTTCAAGCCCTTTTGTCCAATATCCTTGCGGAACTGCATTCCCTCAAAACGAATGGCTGAGACGCCCTGGTATGCACTTTGCAGTGCGGCCTTGAGATCGCTGCCAGAAGCTGTGACCGCGAGCACGCGGCCTCCCGCGGTAAGTAACTTGCCATCGTCGGCCTTGGTACCGGCTTGAAACACCATTGCTCCTGACACATTCTGGATGCCCTCGATGACATCACCAGTGCGTACTTTGGCGGGATAGCCATGAGCCGCCATCACAACGCAGGCGGTAGCGCCAGCGTGTAGCTTGAGACTGTTGGGAGTGAGCTTGCGTTCGGTGGCCGCCAGTATGGTTTCGACAAAGCCGCCTTCGATTCTGGTCAGCAGAGCCTGGGTCTCAGGGTCGCCAAGTCGGACGTTGTACTCCAGCACTTTCACGCCATCGCTGGTCATCATCAGGCCGGCATAGAGAAAGCCCCGGAAGGGCGCACCTTCCTGCGCCATGCCGCGAAGCGTCTTGAGAATGATGTTCTCCATGATGGAAGCTTTGGTCTCTGGGCTGAGAATTCGATCATCACAGTAAGCACCCATGCCACCGGTGTTAGGGCCTTCGTCATTATCGAAGATGGCCTTGTGATCTTGCGTTGGCGGAAGAGCGATCGCGCTGTCGTAGTCGCAGATGGCGATGAAGCTCACTTCTTCTCCGCGCCAGAAATCTTCAATCAACACGCGAGAGCCAGCCGCGCCGACCAGCGAACCGGAGAACAGATCTTCGAGGGCCTGCAGCGCGTCGGTCTTGGTCTTGGCGATCACCACGCCCTTGCCAGCAGCGAGGCCATCTGCCTTGAGAACAACAGGGTAGTCGAAGCGGGCCAGAGCCGCTTTGGCTGAGGCGAGATCTTCAAAGACCTGGAAGCGGGCAGTCGGTATCCCGTGACGTGCCATGAACTCTTTGGAGAAGGCCTTCGAGCCTTCCAGTTGCGCCGCACGACTGGTGGGCCCGAAGATGCGGCGGCCGTGAGCTTCGAAGTGGTCGACGATACCGGCAACCAATGGCACCTCAGGGCCGACAATAGTGAGATCGGCATTGATGAAGTTGGCGACCTGGAGGAAGTGGGCGGGCGTTTGCGCCTCAAGCGGAACGCATTCGGCCACCTCGGCAATGCCTGGATTGCCTGGTGCGCAAAAGACCTTGTGACCTTCCTGTGCACAACGCCAGGCGATTGCGTGTTCGCGTCCGCCAGAACCAACGATCAATATGTTCAAGAGAGAAAAAGCCTCCAAAAGCTAGAATAAGGCTGAAGAGCACCAAAAATGCAGTTTCCGATGAAGCAAACCCGATATGACGTGATTGTTGTGGGGGCCGGACATGCCGGCTGCGAAGCCGCGCGCGCTTGCGCGAGGCTGGGCCTGAAGACCGCTATGATCACGATGAACATTGATTTGATTGCCCAGATGTCTTGCAATCCAGCGATTGGCGGCATTGCCAAAGGGCATCTGGTGCGTGAAATCGATGCGCTGGGTGGCGTGATGGGCGAAGTGACCGATGCGGTGGGCATTCAGTTTCGCTTGCTCAACACCAGCCGCGGCCCGGCCGTGTGGTCGCCTCGGGCGCAGTGTGACAAGAAGCTCTACCGGATGCGGATGAAGGAAGTGCTGGAGCAGGAAGCGAATTTGCGGATCCTGCAGGCGGAAGTGGCTTCGTTCGTGATTGAGGGCGGCAGCAAGGTGAACGGTGTTCGTCTTGCTGATGGACGGGAGTTGCTGTCGGGCGCAGTGGTAGTCACCACCGGGACCTTTCTGAAGGGAATGGCGCATGTGGGTGAGACCACTTACTCTTGTGGGCGCAATGGGGAGGCACCCAGCAATTTGTTGGCAGAGCAGCTGCGCGGTCTTGGTTTGCAGTGGACGCGGCTGAAAACAGGCACACCGCCGCGGCTCGATGGGCGGACGATTGATTGGAAGCGCTTCGAGCCGCAGGATGGCGACGAAGTTCCGACCCCCTTCAGTTTTCTGACTGACTCGATTACCCGCAAACAGATCCAGTGCTTCCTCGCCTACACGAACGAAAAGACGTACGCCGTGCTTTCG
The DNA here is from genome assembly GCA_044340255.1 of Bryobacter sp. Taxonomy (GTDB): domain Bacteria; phylum Acidobacteriota; class Terriglobia; order Bryobacterales; family Bryobacteraceae; genus Bryobacter. Next base: position 56,030 of record JBIITX010000007.1, read on the forward strand.
GAGGCGATTCCACGGAGTCCTTTATATAGCGGGCAGATTGAGGGGGTGGGTCCGCGGTATTGCCCGAGTATCGAGGATAAGGTCGTCAAATTCCCAGATCGGATCCGCCACCAGATCTTTTTGGAGCCGGAAGGCCTGGATACGAACGAAGTTTACGTGAACGGCATGTCAACGAGTATGCCGATTGATGTGCAGGCGGCGATGATTGCCTCGATCGAGGGTTTGGAAGATGCCGAGATGATTCGTCCCGGCTACGCGATCGAGTACGACGCCATTGACCCGCGAGAGCTGGACCATCGCCTGGAAGTAAAGCGATATCCGGGTTTGTTTTTGGCGGGGCAGATCAACGGGACCAGCGGCTATGAAGAGGCTGGGATCCAGGGATTGCTGGCGGGTTTGAACGCTGCATTGAAGATTTCTTCTGGCGGCGAGGTTGTCCTGGCCCGAAATGAGGCTTATGGGGGAATTCTGGTAGACGATCTCGTGAGCAAGGGGGCAGACGAGCCCTACCGTATGTTCACCTCGCGCGCAGAGTTCCGTTTGCATTTGAGAATCGACAACGCCGATGAGCGGCTGACCCCGATCGCGCAGCGTATCGGCTTGGCCAGTGGGGAGCGATCTCGCCGTTTTGACGAAAAGCTGGCACAGAAGCAGCGTTTGATCTCAACTTTGCTGGAACAGCGGGTCGCACCGGGCAAAATTGCGGGTTTGGAGCTAGGTTTTGATGATCGACCCCTGCTGGCCCACTGGTTGCGTCGTCCGGAGGCCCAGATCCAGCAAATTCGTCCCTGGCTGGAAGAACAGTTTGGTTGCGCACTCAAACCGGCATTACTGACGACCGTGGAGACGGAATTGAAGTATGAGGGCTACCTGGCACAGCAACAACGCCAAGTGGACCGGCTAAAGGAAGGGGAAGCCCGAAAAATCCCCAGCGACTTCGACTTTGGGTCGATTCCAGGGCTCTCCAATGAAGTACAGGACAAATTGCGGCGTGTCAGGCCTGAGACCTTGGGCCATGCCAGCAGAATTCCCGGCGTAACGCCAGCCGCGATCGCAATTCTCGACGTGTACTTGAGCATGCCCAAGACTGCGCAATAGACATTCGCAGTAGATATAACAGTCAACCTCGCCGTTCCACGTGAATCACCAGCCCTACCGTTCCACGTGAAACACCAAGCCCACCGTTCCACGTGAATCACCAGCCCTACCGTTCCACGTGAATCACCAAGCCTCACCGTTCCACGTGAAACACCAGCCTCACCGCTCCACGTGAAACACCAGCCCCACCGTTCCACGTGAAACACCAGCCCTCACCGTTCCACGTGGAACCATGAGGGCTTGCAGGGAGTGCTAAGATAAGCCCGTGGGAAAAATCATCGCGATCACCAACCAAAAGGGTGGCGTCGGGAAAACAACTACTGCGATCAATTTAGCTGCCTCCCTGGCGCTAAATGAGCTCAAGGTACTATTAGTCGACTGTGACCCTCAAGGCAACTCAACCAGTGGTGTTGGGGTTTCCAAAGAGGCTCTTCCTCACAGCATCTACGACGTCCTCACCCAAAACTGCACCGTAGACCAAGCCACCGTGGCAACCGAGTTTGAAGGGCTCTTTTTGATCCCCGCCGATAAAAATTTGGTGGCTGCCAATATTGATTTGGTGGATGTGCCAGAAAGAGAATTTCGGCTACGAGACGCCCTGCACGCCGTGCGGGACAAATACCACTACATCCTCATCGATTGCCCGCCCGCGCTCGACCTGCTCAACCTCAATGGACTGGTCGCAGCAGACTCGATCATTGTTCCTATCCAGTGCGAATTCTTCGCCCTCGAAGGGGTTTCGCAATTGATCGATACCGTGCAGCGCATTCGGGAAGCATTCCAACATGAATTGCCCATCGAGGGTGTTCTGCTAACCATGTTTGATGACCGAACCAACCTGACCCGACAAGTCGCCAGTGACCTGCGCGAATTCTTTGGCAAACAGGTATTCGAGACCGTCATCCCCCGCAGTATCCGCCTCGCCGAAGCACCCAGCTTCGGCAAGCCCGTCATCTCTTACGATGTCCGCAGCAAAGGCGCAGAAAGCTATATCAAACTGGCAAAGGAGATCATGGCCAATGAACAAGCCGCAAGATCCACGTCGAGTATTGGGTAAGGGACTTTCCGCCCTGTTGCCCAACCGTCCCAGTGGGCCGGTTGCTGCCCCCATCGCCGCAGCACCAGTAGTCAACGAAAGCACCAGTGGCTTGCAGCAAATGGCAATCGACGCCATCATCGCCAACGCCAGGCAGCCCCGAACCACCTTCAACGCCGACAAACTCCATGAACTGGCCGAGAGCATCAAGGCCAATGGCATCATTCAGCCCCTGCTGGTGCGGCGACAGGGAGAGTCCTTTGAAATCGTCGCCGGGGAGCGCCGCTGGCGCGCCGCACGTCTCGCCGGCCTGGCTACGGTCCCGGTAGTGGTGCAGGATGTCGCCGATGAAAACGTGCTCACCCTGGCATTGATCGAAAACATCCAGCGCGATGATCTCAACGCCATCGAAACCGCAATCGCCTTTGATCGCCTCAGCCGGGAACTCAATCTGACGCACGAGGAGATCGGCCGCCGCACCGGCAAAGATCGCACCACCATCACCAACTTCCTGCGCCTCCTCCGTTTGCCAGAAGACCTGCAAACCATGGTGAGCGATGGCAGAATTTCGATGGGCCATGCCCGCACCATTCTCGCCCTGCCAACAGAAGAGCTCCAACGCAGCGTCGCCGAAAAGATCGTGAGCCAGGGCCTGTCAGTTCGCGCCACCGAAAAACTGGTGCAAAGCATGACCGAACCACGAGAGATTAAAGATGACCAAATAGTACAGATTGATCCCAACGTGAAGGCAGCAGAAGAAGAGTTACGTCGTGTGCTGGGTACGAGAGTCAACATCAATGCGAAAAACGACAAGCGCGGCCGCATTGAAATTGAATATTATTCTCAAGACGAACTACAGAGGCTCTATCAGATGCTGGTAGGAGAGAATTAAGGAAGGCAGTGGGTGGTGCCGGCGGTAGGACTCGAACCTACGACCTAGGGATTATGAGACCCTCGCTCTACCTCTGAGCTACGCCGGCGGATGTGACACACAAAGTGTCACTCTTTCAGGCTAGAGGCGAAGCGGCATGCTTGTCAAACAGGAAGGGAAACCTTAAGTTCAAATCTGTGGGTTCTGCAGCAAAAAAAGCGGTAATTTCTTTCGACAACGTATCGAAGAGCTACGCCATCTATGACGCGCCGTCAGATCGTCTCAAAGAGCTGCTCACCCTGAACCGGGTGAAGAAGCACCGGGAGTTCAAGGCGCTCGATCAGGTGAGCTTCGAAGTACAGCCGGGCGAGACCTTCTGCATCATCGGAGAAAACGGCTCCGGCAAGAGTACGATGCTGCAGATCATCGCCGGCATCCTGCAACCCACGCGCGGCACCGCCAAGGTGGATGGGCGCGTGGCAGCATTGCTCGAGCTCGGGTCGGGATTCAATCCGGAATTCAGCGGACGCGACAACGTCTATCTGAATGCGGCAATCCTGGGGCTCACGCGCGCAGAGACCGACCGACGATTTCAGAGCATCGAAGAATTTGCCGAGATCGGTGAATTTCTCGATCAACCCGTCAAAACCTATTCAAGCGGCATGGCCGTCCGGTTGGCCTTCTCGGTTGCCATTCACGTCGACCCGGAAATCCTGCTGGTGGACGAAGCCCTGGCCGTCGGCGACGTGTACTTCAGGCAGCGCTGCCTGCGGAAGGTACATGAGCTACGCCAACGCGGAGTGACGATTCTTTTTGTCAGCCACTCCATGGGTGATGTGAAGGCCATCGGAGATCGGGTGCTTTGGCTGGACCGCGGCAAGGTGAGAGAGCTGGGAAGCACCGAGACGGTAGTGGCCAAGTACCTCGCCGAGATGACGGCAAAGGATTCGAGCTTCGTAGAACACCAGGCCGAATTGAAGCTCGAGTCAGAACAACGGGCAGGGCAGGCACCTGAACTGGTTACCACCATCCCGAACGTAGACCATCGCCACGGCGATGGCAGGGCACGCATCCTTGGCATTGCTGTGTTGAATGAGCAAGGCCAGCCTGCCGGCATGCTCGAACCCAATTCGAAGTGCATTCTACGCATCAGCGCCCAGGCCAACGAATGGGTGTCTTCGCCCAACATCGGGTTCATGATGCGAAACCATATGGGGCTCGACTTTGCGGGTTCCAACACCCTGCGCGAGGGCTATGAGCTGGCACCGATGGGGCCGGGAGATACCGTGACTGTGGATTTTCATCTGGAGTTGCCTGATCTCTACCCCACACACTTTTCTTTCTCGCCAGCCATCGCCGATGGCAATCTGGTGAACTACAAGAATTGCGACTGGATTGAGAACGCCATCGTGCTGCAGATGGGGCACGGTGAAGGCCAGGTCTACGGCTACCTGCATCTTCCCTGTCGCGTGGAAGTGAATGCGAAACTGGGTGCGATGGAGCTTGAGGTGAAGCGTGGCTGAGTTTAGCGGCGAAAGGGTCATTCCTGGCAAAGTAGATGTCGACCTATGGAACGAGCATCTGTCGCGATATCTGTTTGCTTCGCGGCTGTGTCGGTTCAAGAAAGTCATCGACCTCGGCTGCGGCAGCGGCTATGGTTCCGCCGAACTCGCGAAGAAAGCAGAGAGCGTAGTTGGTGTCGACCTCTCCGAACAAGCCATCGCCGAGGCCCGCGAACAATACCCGCTAGCTAACCTGCAGTTTCAGGTAGGGAGCCTCGATCAGTTGCCTTTCGCGGATGCGAGCTTTCAGCTTGGAGTTTGCTTTGAAGTCATCGAACATCTTCAGGAGTATCGAAAGCTTCTCTCCGAAGCACGTCGGGTGCTGGCGCCGGGTGGGCAGTTGGTGATCTCCACCCCCAACATCGAATACTACGCCGAGAGTCGCAAACTGAATGGACCCAATCCATTCCACGAGCATGAATTTTCCTACCAGGAGTTTCGAGAAGTCCTGAGCGAGTTCTTCGAACACCAAACCTTCTTTGTGCAGAATCATGCCAGTGGGCTGGTCTTTCTGCCGCTGGAGGGTGCCGTGGGTACAGAATTGCGCCTGGAGGCAGGTTCACCCGATCCGGAGCAAGCTCACTTCTTCATTGCGGTCTGTGCGGCAAAGCCGATGACGGGGGCCCCGTCTTTTGTCTACATCCCAACCGCAGCGAATGTACTGCGCGAGCGCGAGCATCACATCCAGCGTCTTGAAGGCGAGCTCATCACCAAGAACGAATGGCTTGAGACATCCAAGGCAGAGCACCAGAAATTAGTCGGGCAGTTCCGCGATCTCAAGACCGAGATGGAAGCCAAGAACCAGTGGGCTCTCGAACAGAACGAACGCGTGAAGCAGGCCAAGGCATCGCTCGATCGGATGGAAGCAGAACTGGCCAAACAGCACTCTGATTCTGCTGCGGTAGTAGAAGCCTATGAGCTCAGGCTAAAAGAGCTGGAGGCCGAAAGCGCCCGTCAGGCCAACTGGGCTGCCGAGAATGAAGCGCGTCTCACGCAAGAGATGGCCACTATTTCAGCGCACGTCAAGAAGCTCGACGACGAGATGGCCAAGGCAGCAAAGCAACTTGCCGAGTACCAGAAGAAGCTGGACGAAGCCGAAGCTCTGGTCATTGAACGAACCCTTTGGGCTCAAAACGAGCAAAAGCAACGCGAAGAGTTTGAAGGGAAGTTGTCGGCTGTAGAGTCCTCACGCTGGATCCGAATGGGGAAGGCATTCGGGCTCGGACCCAAGATTTCATGATCCTGTTGCGGAGGCTGCTGCGGCAGGGGCCGATCCTGCTGCTCAGCCCGATCCTGGCCCTGGTGGAACTGCTCGCCTTATGGGCGACAGACCTGCTGTGGTTACTGTTTGGCAGCAGGCGCCTCGACGCTGATTCACCGGCCAACGCTGCCTCAGCCAGCGTCGTGATTCCGAACTGGAACGGCAAAGACCTTCTCGAAAAATATCTGCCGAGCGTCATCGAGGCCATGTCAGGCCACCCCGACAACGAAGTGATTGTGGTGGATAACGGCAGCACCGATGGCAGTGCGGCCTTTGTCCGGTTTCGCTTTCCATCCGTTCGCCTGATTGCACTCGATCACAATCTTGGCTTTGGGGGCGGCTCCAATCGTGGCTTTCGTGAAGCCAAGAATGACATCGTGGTTTTGCTTAACAGCGACATGCGGGTGGCGAGTGACTTTCTGGCTCCGCTGCTAAAGGGCTTTGCCGATGCTGATGTGTTTGCCGTGTCCTGCCAGATCTTTTTCTCAGACCCCAACAAGCTGCGAGAAGAGACCGGGTTGACGCAAGGCAAGTGGAGCGGCGGTGTGCTGGAGCTGCGGCATCGTATCGATGAACAAGTGACAGACCTCTATCCCTGCTTCTATGGCGGCGGTGGCTCGTGTGCATTTGACCGTCGTAAGTTTTTGGCGCTCGGTGGCTTTGATGAAGTGTTGCGGCCGTTCTATCTCGAAGATACCGACCTTGGCTATGGGGCCTGGAAGCGAGGCTGGCGTGTCCTTTACCAGCCACAAAGCCATGTCTGGCATGAGCACCGCGGCACGATTGGCAAGAAGTTTTCTCAGCACTACATCAACTCTGTCGTCAAGAAGAACTTCATCCTCTTCGCCTGGAAGAACATCCACTCCCCGCAAATGCTCTTGCAGCATTTTGTAGCCAGCCACATTTCAGCGCTGATGAGCCTGCTAGTCGGCGACCAACCCGGCAAGGCAAACTTTCCCGGCCTGTTACGCGCTGCCTTCCAATTGCACGAAGCATGCCGCGCGCGCTTCCGGGCCAGGAGCCTCGCTGCCATCACCGACCGCGAAGCCTTTCGGCGGCCAATGGGAGGCTACTACCGAGACCACTTCGAAGCCAGAGACATCCGCAGTGAGCGGCCCAGAGTTCTGTTTGTGTCGCCCTATGGGCTGGCACCGGCCACACACGGTGGTGCTGTGTTTATGCAGTTGGCGGTGCGAGAGCTCAGCAAGTATGCCGAGGTGCATCTGGTCGCCTTGCTCGATGAGGAGTGGGAGCGCCAGGCCCATGAAGAGCTAAGGCCGTTTACCGCCAGCATGCAGTTCATGGTTCGAATGACCGGCCAACCGCAGGCAGCCTTCAGCTTGCGCCCCGGTGCCGTCACAGAATTCTCCAATGGAGATCTGGAGTGGATGTTGCAGCGAACCATTCTGAACGAGAAGATCGACGTGGTTCAGATTGAGTACACGAACATGGGGCAGTATGGGTGCGAGTTCCGCCACATACTTTCGACCATCTTCGAGCACGACATTTACTTTCAATCGATCCAGCGGCAGATGCGTTCCAACCCCAGCCTGCTCTTTCGCATACCAGCAATGGTCGAATACCTCAAGAGCATCCACTGGGAACTTCACATGCTGCCACGCTTCGATCTGATCCAAACCTGCACCAAGGTCAATTCGAAGTATCTGGTGGAGATGAGTCCCCGGCTGGCGACCAAAGTGGTAGCGGGCTTAAGAGCCGCCATTCGTCTCGACGGCAAACCCAATCTGGCACCAAGAAAGGGCAACACCCTGCTCTTTGTCGGCGGCTTCCGCCATGTGCCGAACCTCGAAGCCCTGCAGTGGTTTTTCGACGATGTGGTTCCGATTCTCAAGTCGCGGGGAGTCGAGTTCCAGGTGCTGGCCATTGGGCAGGACCCACCACCCAGCTATGCCTTCGCACATTCAGAGGGCATTCTGGAACTGGCAGGTTTCCGGGAGAATCTTTCAGAAGATCTGCAAACTGCCAGTGTCTTTTTGTGCCCCATCCTGAGTGGGAGTGGAGTCAGAGTGAAGTTGCTCGAAGCATTCTCTTATGGCATTCCCGTCGTCTCCACCATCATTGGGGCAGAGGGGCTGGCCGAGCAGGACAAGCAGTATTGCCGGCTGGCAGCCAGCGCAGAAGACTACGCAACCGCAATCGAAGAGCTACTCAAGAATCGGGATGAGGCGAGCGCCATGGCTCGCCGGGCTTATGATTACGTCCAGGCCGAATGGAGTGCCGAGCGGGTGATTGAACGGCTTGCCGCAGAATACCGAAAGCGGCTCGAAGCCAAGCGGCTTACTTCTTCCCTTTGAAGTCCTTTGCGAGTTCATCCACTACGCGGCCGGCGTTGGCATGCATGGTCTTCGGTTGGGCATCTTTTGCTTTCTGGAAGGTAGACCACAGCACGATCTTCGAACGGCGGTCGACCAGAAAGTAGGTGCCCCTGCCGCGACCAATACTCGAGACCACTTTCGATGCCAGCTTGAAGCCAGAGCCGTCTTCCATCTTCTTGTCTTTGGCGTTGGCAGCTTCTTCCTTTTCTTTGGCCATCGCTTCCATTTCTTCAAGGCGGGCTTCAAAGGCCAGGCCCAATTTGTCCGTGAAAATCGCATCTGCCTTGGAGGCATCGGTTACGATACGAATTTGGCTCACTTCTCGCAAACGATTGGCCAGGTATTGGTCGAAGCCATTGGCCATGGGCATGAGGTAGACAGTTTGGACCTGGGACAATTCCGCATTCCCTTGTGCAAAGCCGACCAGGCAGGCGAGAGTAGTAGAGACTAGTAGTGCTAGTGTGCGCATGAAATTCTGGAATTTCCTTTTCTGATGTATAACAACCAAAGCATCACCGTTATCATGCCTTGTCTCAACGAAGAGCAGGGTATCGAGCAAGTTTTGCGTCGAATGCCTCCCTTTGTGGACGAGGTGATTGTTGTCGATAACGGATCGACGGATCGCACCAGCGAAGTGGCTGCTGACTTCGGGGCTCGCGTCATTCGCGAAGACGCCCGCGGCTATGGGCGAGCCTACAAAAAGGGCTTCGCTTTTGCCACCAGTGACATTATTGTCACCCTCGACGGCGACCATAGCTATCCGCCGGACGCAATTTCTTATCTTCTCGAGGCGTTTCGTCATCTGGAGGTCGACTTTCTCAATGCGTCGCGCTTCCCGGTTCGCGACCCGAAGGCAATGAGCTTCAAACACAAGATGGGCAACTTCATCTTATCCATTGCCATGAGTCTGCTGTATTTTCGCTGGGTGAGCGACTCGCAGAGCGGCATGTGGGTATTTCGCAGAAGCATCCTCTCTGAAATGACGCTCGAAAGCGATGGAATGGCGTTCAGCGAAGAAATAAAAATAGAAGCACTCAAAAGCAAGAACGTTCGCTTCGCTGAAATCTCCATCCATTACACATCCCGGCTTGGTGAAATCAAGCTCAATCCCTGGCGAGACGGCTTCTATAACTTATGGTTCCTGCTGAAGAAGCGCTTCACGTCGTAATTCCAAGCTGGCGGGGAGAGCAGCATCTGAAGTTGCTGCTCCAGAGTCTGGCCGAGCAGACCTGCGCCCCGGCTGAAGTGCTGATTGTCGACGGGGGCTCGGAGGACAAAAGCCAGGAAGTCGCGCAATCCTACGGAGCACGCTTTCTGAACCTGGGTGAAAACCGTGGCTTTGCCCACGCCGTGCGTCAGGGGGTGGCAGCCGTCAAGGGCCAAAGGGTAGCCGTCCTCAACAACGACCTGCGCCTGGCTCCAGACTGGATCGAGCAGATGCAGCGCGTAGATGCTCCGTTTGTAGTCGGCAAAGTGCTGGCCTGGGATCAGCCCACCAGAATTGACGCCACCTGGGATCTGCTCAGCCGTAGCGGCATCCCCATGCGGGCGGGCCATGGCAAACCAGATGGGTCTTTTTGGAGTCAATCGCGCGAAATCAACCTCGCACCCTGGACCGCCATCGTACTGCGCCGCGACTACTGGCAAGCGACGGGCGGCCTCGATGAAAGCTTTGAAAGCTATCTGGAAGATGTAGATATTGGCATGCGCGGCTTGCGTCTGGGCTTCCGGGGCCGTTACGAACCAGCCGCCGTCTGCTGGCATCGAGGCAGCGCCACTCTCGGCGCGTGGCATCCGCGGCAGGTGCGGCTGAGCTCGCGCAATCAGTTGCGATTGATCGCCCGCCATAGCAATCCAGACTGGTGGCGTGTCCTGGTCGGGCAAGGCCTTTGGGGAATCGCCGCAGCCCGTCATGGTTGCCTGGCTCCCTGGTGGCAGGGCAAATGGGAAGCATTGCGGAACTTACCCGAATGCCAGCAGGATGGCAGTGAACTGAAAGACCTGGAGGCAGAGATTTTCGGAATAAACGCCGAAACGGGGTTTGATCGGTTTTGGCAGTGGTATTGGACGCTGGCAGCATGAGTGAAGTCTCGGCTGTGATTGTGAGCTGGAACTCAGCGGCAGAAATCGAAGGCTGCGTCCACGCCGCCAAGGCCGCCGGCGTTGCCGAAATCCTGGTTGTGGACAATGGCTCCACCGACCAAACCAGAGAAATCGTCGGAAAACTGCCCGGTGTGAAACTCCTCTACTTCCCCGAGAATCTTGGTTTTGCAGGGGGAGTCAATCGCGGCGTGGAAGCAGCACAATTTGATTCAGTGTTGATCCTAAATCCAGACTGTTTTGTAATGTCTGGGCTTGCCTCTATGGCGCGAGCCGCACAAAATGGAGCGGCTGGAGGAATGCTGGTGGATCCCGATGGCAAGCTGCAGGCTGGCTTTGCGGTCAGAAGCTTCCCCACAGCCACCACCCTGGCACTGGAAGTTCTAGGGATCAATCGGCTCTGGCCAGCCAACCCCTGGAACCAGCGCTACCGCTGTCTCGACTTTGACCCCTCACGCGCGCAGGAAGTCGATCAGCCTCCAGGAGCCTTTCTCATGGTGAACCGTCCTATCTTCATCAATTTAGGAGGAATGGACGAAGCGTTCTGGCCAGTCTGGTTTGAAGACGTCGACTATTGCCTGCGGCTCAGGCAGGCGGGGTACCAGATCGGGTACTGCCCGGAGGCCAAAGCAACCCACAAAGGAGCGGCAAGTATTGAGAAGATCCTTTGGACTTTCAGAGAGTTGGCTTGGTATGCTAGCCTTCTAAGGTATGCCACCAAGCATTTTGGGTGGATGTCCCGGCGTTTGGTTGGTTTGGCTGTTGCCGCTGCGTCCGTCCTGAGAGCTTTTACGGGGATTTTCTTCCGGCGTCAGGGTGTTAAAGCCCTGAATGTCTATGCGGGTGTGTTTCGCCTAGCGTGGGTAAGCCTTGTTCACGACCGGGTGGAACATAGCCGTCCTGCCGGACGGTGGGAAGGCGCAAAACATCTCTAAAATGCATAACGGCTTAGTATCAGTCACGATCGTTACGTACAATAGCGGACGCTTCATCAAACGATGCCTGGAATCGGTGCTGGCGCAGCGATATCCACTGAAAGAAGTCATCGTCGTCGATAACGTCTCGACTGACGGTACGCTCGACATCCTCGACCAATTCGCCGATCGCGTACGAATCGTGACCAACGATGAAAACGTTGGCTTTGCCGCCGCTCAAAATCAAGCCATCCTCATGTCCAGCGGAGAGTGGATTCTGACTCTCAATCCTGATGTTCTGCTGATGCCGAATTTCATACAGAGTTTAGTGGACGCTGGCAACCGTGATACTCAGATCGGCACTGTCTGCGGAAAACTGTTGGCCATGATGGCAACTTTTGATCTGCCAGAGAAGCCGCTGGTCGATTCCACCGGAATCTACTTCAACCCGATGTTGCGCCACCTCGATCGCGGTAGCCGCGATGTCGACAATGGCCACTACCTGAACTTTGAGTATGTCTTCGGTGCCACTGCCGCCGCCGCTCTCTATCGTCGCGAGATGATTGACGACATCTCGATTGATGGGGAATTCTTCGATAGCGACTTCTTTGTCTACCGGGAAGATGCTGATGTTGCCTGGCGCGCACAGATCTACGGCTGGAAGACTCTCTACACCCCACACGCCCGTGGCTATCACGTCCGTTCCGTTCTGCCCGGTAACCGTCGCGCTCTGCCCTCGGCGATCAACATGCACTCGGTGAAGAATCGCTTCCTGATGCGGGTCAAGAACATGACCACAGACCTGTACGTGCGAAACTTCTTCCACATCACGTTTCGTGACCTGGTCGTGATCGGTGCCTGTATTCTTCAGGAACACTCTTCCCTGAAGGCTTTCTGGATCCTGGCCCAGAAGTGGAACAGCCTCATGGCCAAACGCAAGGTGATCATGGCCAACCGTCGCGTCTCTGATGAGTACCTGGCAAGCTGGTTCCAGTTCCAACCGGTGAGCCAACCCGCCCCAAAAACTGTCCGCGTCCCCGCCCGTGCTAAAGCCGTTCGCGGTTAAGCGCTTTTTCGAGCATTCCCCTCATAGATGCTCAGCCGGGTCCCAGCCATAAACCTGAATCATTGGATCATCTCAACGCAGACTGCGAGTGTTTCGGCATCCCTATCCTGCATCCACGAATACCGAATAACCGCAGGCTGACCTACACTGGTTTTTGCGCATCGCGATCCTGGGAACAAGGGGCATCCCTGCCCGCTATGGAGGTTTTGAGACCTTCGCCGAAGAACTGGCCACACGCCTGGTAGAGCGTGGGCATGTTGTATCCGTCTATTGCCGCGAGCAGGACCCCCCCGGCCTCTATCGAGGCGTCGATCGGCGCTACCTTCCAACGATTCGTCACAAGTACTTTGACACCTTGGCCCACACCGGGTTCTCCACGCTACATCTCTTGGGCAACCAGGTGGACGTGGCTCTTTACTGCAACGGAGCAAACGCCATCTACACCTGGATGCCGCGCCTCTTCGGCATGCCTGTTGCACTCAATGTCGATGGGCTCGAACGCAAACGCAAGAAGTGGAACCAACTGGCAAAGAAGTGGTACCACCTTTCAGAATGGCTCTCGACCTTTTGCCCCACACGCATCATCACCGATGCCCAGGAAATCGAGCGCTACTATCGCGAAAGCTACAGCGCTGACTCTACCTTCATTCCCTATGGGGCCGACCTGGGCCCAGTCGACTGGAAGCCCACTCTTGGGCTGGAACCAAAGCAATACTTCCTCTACGTCACACGCTTCGAACCCGAAAACAATCCGCTGCTCGTGCGGGAAAGTTTTGAAAAAGTCGAGACTGAGATGAAGCTGGCTCTCATCGGTGACGCTCCTTACGCTCACGACTACATCGCGCAAATCCGCAACACAACCAACCCGCGTGTAATCCTCCCGGGAGCCATTTACGGCGAAGGCTATCGCATCCTGCAATCGCATTGCTTTGCCTACGTTCATGCCACCGAGGTAGGAGGTACCCATCCGGCCTTGATTGAAGCCATGGGCCGAGGTGCCCTGATTCTCTATCTCGATACAGCGGAGAATCGCGAGGTAGCCGGCGAGACTGGAATCGCCTTCCAGGCCGACCAATTGCCTCAGGCCATGCAGAAGGTATTGTCCATGGAAGAAGCCGATCGAGAGGCGCTACGTAAGGCGGCCCTCGAACGAGTTCGGCAGCGTTACAGTTGGGAAGTAGTGACCGACCAATACGAAACTCTCCTGAGGAACCTATGCCAAGGACGTGGTTAGAAGTCTCACTCGATCGCATTGCCCTCAACTTCCGCATGATCCAGCGAACAGTAGGGGCTGGCATCCAACTGATGCCCGTGGTCAAGGCCGATGCGTATCGCCATGGAGCCACCGCCGTCTCGCAGACCCTCGAGCATGAAGGCGCTCAGTGGCTTGCCGTGAGTAACGTCGAAGAAGGAAAGCTACTGCGCGAGGCCGGCATCCGCGCCCGCATCCTTGTCATGGCCGATCGCCTGGATTCCGAACCCAAAGCCTGGAAAGAACATCGCCTGACCCCGGTCATTCATGACCTCAATGAAATCCACCAGCTTGCTCCCGACCAGCCCTATCACCTGAAAATCGACAGCGGCATGGCCCGTCTTGGCACCAACTCGAGCATCGACCAAATTGCCGCAGCCGTGCAGGGGACGCGCCTCGAAGGCCTCATGACACACTTCGCCTCCTCGGCCAATTTTCAAAGCGATCAAACAGAGCAGCAGCACCAGCGCTTTGAGCAAGTGCGGCAAGCACTACAGAGCCTTGGCATCCAGCCTACCTACCTGCACGAAGCCAGCACGAATCCCCTTCATTTCGGAAGCACATCCACCTGGCGCAATCTCGTCCGTCCTGGCTATGCCATTTATGGCTATGTATCGAGGGCCAAAGGCAAGGCCCCTGACGAGCTGCTCGACGTGGCTCCGGCCCTATCCTGGAAGGCGAAAATTCTTCTGGTGAAGAACATCGAGGCCGGCGCCCCGGTTGGCTATGGAGCGCAGTTTGTCGCCGACAAGCCGATGCGCATTGGCATCCTGGGTGTGGGCTATGCCGATGGTCTGCCCCACCGTCTTGGCAACCGCGGCCAGGTGATTGCAGCAGGCAAATTTGCCAACATTCTCGGTGCGGTTTCGATGGATGTCACAACGATCGATCTCACAGAATCTCCCCAGATGATGGCCGGCGAGGCCGTGACTTTACTTGGTTCAGAAGGCGAGCTCACCATCGATGCCCGCCAGATGGCGCGCCAGGCAGGCACCATCGCTTATTCCATTCTTTGCGGCATCTCAACAAGGGTTACCAGGGTTTACGTATGAAGATCACCAATATCGAAACGATTGTCGTCAATGCGCGCATGCGCAACTGGATCTTTGTCAAAGTGGAGACCGACCAGCCTGGTCTTTACGGCTGGGGCGAAGCCACTCTCGAATGGAAGACCAAAGGCGTAGTCGGCTCCGTCGAAGATTTGAAGCCGCTGATTCTCGGTCAGGATCCGCGCCGCATCGAGCACATCTGGCAGATCATGAATCGCCAATACTTCTGGCGTGGAGGCATCGTCACGATGTCGGCCATGAGCGGCATCGATCAGGCCCTTTGGGACATCAAGGGTAAAGAGCTGGGCAAGCCAGTTTGCGAGCTGCTGGGTGGGCCCGTGCGAGATCGCTTGCGGCTCTATGATCACCTGGGAGGCGGCTCGCTCGAAGGCATGTATAAGACTGGCGCCCCCGATGACTTTGCCCGCCTGATTGGCGAAAGCAAGGCGCGTGGCTTTACCACCGCCAAGGGCATGCCGATTCCGATTTCAGAACCCATTGAAAGCGCCTCTACCCTGCGCCGGGCCGCCGATTGTGTAAAGGCCATGCGCGATGCGGTTGGTGATGATTTCGACATCATGCTCGACCTTCACGCTCGCTGCACCCCTGCAGCGGCCATCCAGTTTGGTCGCCTGCTCGAAGACTACAATCTGTTCTGGTATGAAGAACCCTGCTGGCCAGAGCACGTAGATGCGCTCGTTGAAGTGTCACGGGCCTTACGCTTCCCCATTGCAACGGGCGAGCGCCTCGTGGGCCGTTGGGAATTCCGCGAGTTGCTCGAAAAGCGGGCCTGCGCCATCATCCAACCCGACGTATCTCACTGCGGCGGCATCTCAGAGGCCCGCCGCATCGCCGCCATGGCCGAAACGTATTCCATCACGGTCGCCTGCCACAACCCCCAAGGGCCAATCTCTACGGCAGCCAGCCTGCACGTCGGCTTCGCCACTCCAAACTACCTGATTCAGGAAATCGTCTGGAATGATGTGCCCTGGAGAATGGACGTGGTCACCGGCGGCTACGACGTGACACGCGGTTACGTCCAGGCCCCCACCAAACCCGGCCTTGGCATTGATGTCAACGAAGCAGAGGCCCGCAAGTATTCGGCAAAAGAAGAAGTGCTGATGCCCGCCTTCCGCAGCGATGGCTCCGTCACAGACTGGTAGTCGCGATCAGGGAGTATTGGAACTGGCCTGCGCGATCATCAGGCAGTAGCCGTCCGGGTCAAACAACCGGAATTCACCCAGAGGTAGATAGGCGGGATGGCTAATCTCTGAAGGTGACAGCCCCGCATCGACTAAAGCCTGCCGCAACACCGTCAATTCGCTCGCATAAAGATACAGGGCAATCCTCTGCTCTGTGGATCTGATTTCACCTTCACTGCTTCGTAGCATCAGGTTCGCACCCCGGCGCCAATCGGGGGCCTGTGGCGAATACAGCCATGCCCAAAACATCTTGCCGCTTGCTGGATCCCTGTTGCCCACCTCAAAGCCCAACTGCTTATAGAATTCGCTGGAGCGCTCCACGTCGCTAACGTCCAGCATCGCAACCACGCCAGTGATGGCTGAGCCATTCATGCAAATCAAGATAGCAGCTCTCTTCCCCGAAGCATTACGATGGGTAGTTAGTCGAAGATGGACTTTCAACCCCTAAAGTACTTTTTGGCCGTAGCCCGCAGTGGTAGCTTTGTTCGCGCTGCCGACCAGCTAGGCATCGCGCAACCTTCGCTGTCCCAGCAGATCCAAAAGCTGGAGCGAGAGTTGGGCGTGGCACTCTTTGATCGTCTCGGCCGCAGCCTCAAGCTCACCGCCTATGGGCAAAGTCTGGAGATCTCAGCAGAGAAGATTCTCCGTGAAGTAGAAGAGGCCCGCACCGCCATTGAAGCCCTGAAGGCAGAAGACGCCGGCGAAATCAAAGTCGGTGTCATTCCAACCGTACTGCCCTACTCACTGGTCAAACCGCTAGCTGCCTTTCAAGCCAAGTACCCCAGGGTTCAGATCACACTCACCGAAGCGATGACTGATGATCTCGTCGAGAGCCTGCGTCGGGCAGAGCTCGATATTGCCATCCTGGCGCTGCCCATCCGGCACGCCGAAATTGTGTGCAGCGAACTGTTTCGCGAACCACTCCTCGCAGCCGTCCCACTCGGCCATGAGCTAGCCAGCAAAGACAAAATTCTGCTTCCGATGCTGGGTGTCGAGAAGATGCTGCTACTGCGAGAAGGCCATTGCCTGCGCAACGAGGTGCTAACCGTTTGCACCAAGGCCAAAGCTCAGTTCCGCCAGGTCTTTGAAAGTGACCACCTCGAAAGCATCTTGCGAATGGTGGCAGAAGGCTACGGGGTAAGCCTGATCCCTGAAAGAGCAACCGACGGGCGCTCAGACTGCCGCTTCCTGCCCTTCGAACCCCACGCCGTCCGTCGTATCGGCTATGCCCTGGCCCGCGGACACCAGTCGCTACCTGTCAGAAAACTTCTGCAGCAATTCTTAAAAGCCTGGAAATGGTAGGGAAGAAAAGGAAGGAATGGAGCGGGAGACGAGATTCGAACTCGCGACATCAACCTTGGCAAGGTTGCACTCTACCAGCTGAGTTACTCCCGCACAGGAGCCGGGCAGCTACCGAAGCGTTGCCCAAGAGCTAGTATCGCTGACAGGCCGGGGGCTTGTCAAATCAGAGCCTGCAATGGATGTGAAAACCACATTACAGGACAAACAGATCCGTTATCTCAATCTGTCGATTTTAATTTGTAAGTTATTGATAATAAATACTTCAAATTTTGAAAGTTTTTTGCTTGCCCTCTTCGCCAACTGTGCTAGACTTTGTAATCGCAGGCCTACAACGACGTAACAGTCGCTCTGTTTGGTGCATCCTCTAAGCCTGATAGATCTCCACTTCAATTCAATCGTCCCCCACTTTTCCACAGTTGTGGAAAAATTGTGGGATTTTTGTGCTTGGAGTGTCTGTTGGCCTGTACGCGGTGGAAATGCAGCTTAAAAAATGAATGCTTGGGAATTAGTCAAACAAACGCTGGCGGCCTCTCTCAGTGAAGAGAGCTTCGAAAACTGGGTGGTTCGAACCTCGCTAGCCAAGACCGACGGCGACACCATCTTCGTATCCGTACCAAACGAAGCTACCAGGGACTGGATGGAGCGGGAATACTCCAACCAGGTGCAAGATGCGATGACTCATCTCAGCCTCCCCTTCCGTAATGTCGTCTACAACTTGGAAGTACTGCCCGAGCGAATGACCATGGGTGCAGCCGCTGGGTATGGCAGAAGCAACGGCGTCAGCCACGCCTACTCCGACTCTCCGCAAAGTATCGAGTCCCTCTTCTCGCAACCCGTCGCTCACCTCAATCCAAAATTTACCTTTGACAACTTCGTCGTGGGAAGCTGCAACCAGTTTGCCCATGCTGCAGCACACGCTGTCGCCACGCGCCCCTCGCGCAGCTACAACCCTCTATTCATCTATGGCGGAGTCGGTATGGGGAAAACCCACCTGATGCACGCCATCGGCCGCAACCTGCTCACCGAACACCCTGGAATGAAAATCGTCTACACGACGAGCGAAAAGTTCATGAACCAGATGATCCAGTGCATCCGCATGGAGAAGATGAGCTACTTCCATCAGTTCTACCGTTCGGCCGACGTCCTGCTCATCGATGACATCCAGATCATCGGCGGCAAAGAAAGAACCCAGGAAGAGTTCTTCCACACCTTCAACGAGCTCTTCGACAACCAGAAGCAGATTGTCATCTCCTCAGACTCCCCACCCAAAGAAGTTTCCGGGCTGGTAGAGCGTCTGCGCAGCCGCTTCGAATGGGGCCTGATTGTCGACGTCCAACCCCCCGATCTTGAAACCAAGATGGCCATCCTCGATCACAAAGCCGAGCATGAGGGGATGAACCTGCCAGAAGATGTCCGCATCTTTCTGGCCACCCGCACCAAATCGAATATCCGAGAGCTCGAAGGCGCCCTGGTGAAGCTGATGGCCTATTCCTCAGTCACCGGCACACCCATCACCCTCGAGATGGCCAAGCAGCTTCTCAAGCACCTCACCCAAAACAGCGAGAAGCGCATCTCGATCGAAGCCATCATCAAAGCCGTATCAGAACGCTTTGAACTGCTGCCAAACCAACTCAAACAGAAGTCCAACGAGCGCCGCATCGCCTACCCCAGGCAGATCGCCATGTACCTCGCCAAAGAATTGACCACTGCCTCTCTGCTCGAAATCGGCAGAACCATGGGCAACAAGCATCACACTACCGTGCTGCACTCGATCCACAAAATCGATGCACTTCGGCAGAAAGACCAGGATTTGAACAGACTTCTCCACAGCCTAATCGACTCATTCCATTCGTGATAATGAGTTTTCCACAGTTTCGCTACTTATTCGCTCCCAGTAAAGAATAGGAAAACGGAACGTGGAGGAGTTTTTTGTTAGAGGCTACCTCAGGCTTTTCAAAGTATGGCGTAGCGGGAAGCATTTTTGTTTTGTATAATTTAGAGAGATATCCACATTTTAACAGGACCGACTATTACGGTTCTAAGAACAATAGATAGATATCTTGTCTTCTTGTAGTAGCTAAGAGTGTGTTGAGTACCAAGCTAAGGACCACCAACGAATGGAATTCAGCGTTAAGCAATCAGACCTGGTTCGAGAGTTAAACCTCTCTCAGGGTGTAGTCGAAAAGAAGACAACGATCCCCATCCTTTCAAACGTTTTGATTGAAACGGGTGACGGTGTCATTCACCTCACGGCGACCGATCTAGAGCTCGGTGTGCGCTGT
Source organism: Bryobacter sp. (assembly GCA_044340255.1). Lineage (GTDB taxonomy): Bacteria > Acidobacteriota > Terriglobia > Bryobacterales > Bryobacteraceae > Bryobacter. The sequence continues at coordinate 75,361 of JBIITX010000007.1, forward strand.
TCCTGCCCTGCCAGAATTGTGAAGGCAGGCTCAGGGACGCTGCCCGCGCGCCGCCTGCTCGACTACATTCGGCTTCTGCCCGATTCTGAAGTCAACTTCAAGGTGATGGACAACCAGTGGGCGAACATCGTCTGCGGTCGTTCGCGTTCGCGCATTGCCGGCATGTCTCGCGAGAGCTACCCCGAGTTGCCGCAAATGCCACCCTCGCTCGGCGAGATCCCAGCGAGCGTTCTCTCGGCGATGATCCAGAAGACGATCTTCTCGATCTCCAGCGAAGAGAGCCGCTTTACGCTCAACGGCGCCCAGCTTCTGATGACCGACAAGACGCTCACCATGGTTGCCACCGACGGCCACCGTCTGGCCCTGGTAGAGAACAAGGTTGCCAACCCTGGGGTCGAAGGGGTCTACAAAACGCTGCTGCCCAAAAAGGCGATGCAGGAGCTTCTGAAGCTCGCCGCCGATGCCGCCGAAGGTGCCGCTTTCTCCTTCAGCGGAGATGACAACCATCTCTTCTTCCAGTTGGGCGAGCGCCTCCTGTTGAGCCGCAAACTCACCGGCAACTTCCCCGACTTTGACCGCGTACTGCCCAAGACCCAGACTCATCAGGTCCATCTCGGCAAGGATGAGATCAAATCGACCATCCAGCGGGTAAGCCAATTCTCTGAAGAACGTTCGAAGGCAATCCGCCTGCAATTCGCCGATGGCGAAATGAAAGTGTTCTCGTCGATGTCAGACACGGGCGAGAGCGAAGAAACCATTGCGATCGATTATTCCGGTCCGGCAACCGATATCGGTTTCAACGCGCAATACCTGCTCGATTTCCTGGGTGCCAGTGCCGAGGGTGCCTTTAGCTTCCTGTTTAACGATGCGCAAAGCGCTGGAGAAATGCGTCCTGCTGCGGCAGGCGATGGAGACAAGAAAGGGGGAGAGGTAGGTTATACCTACCGCTACGTCGTGATGCCGATGCGCATCTGACAACCCACAAAATGGCTGAAAATCAGACTTACGATTCAACCAGTATCAAGATTCTCGAAGGCCTTGAGGCGGTACGAAAGCGTCCCGCCATGTACATCGGTTCCACCGGTGAGATGGGCCTTCACCACCTGGTCTATGAAGTTGTCGACAATTCGGTAGACGAAGCTTTGGCTGGTCACTGTACCGAGATCAACGTGGTCATCCATACCGACCACTCCATCTCGGTCTCTGACAATGGTCGCGGCATCCCCGTAGACATCCACGCCACAGAAGGTGTTTCTGCGGCCGAAGTCGTGCTAACCAAACTCCATGCCGGCGGCAAGTTTGACTCCAACAGTTACAAAGTCTCCGGTGGTCTTCACGGCGTTGGCGTAAGCTGCGTCAATGCGCTCAGCGAATGGCTGCACGTCGAAATTTGGCGTGGTGGCCAAACCTGGGAACAAGACTACGAGCGCGGAGTCCCCAAAGCCCCCTTGAAGGCAACTGGCAAGAGCGGCAAAAAGACCGGAACAAAAATCACCTTCAAAGCCGACAACACGGTGATGGATACGATCGAATTCAACTTCGACACCATCTCCACCCGTCTGCGCGAACGCGCCTTTTTGAACAAGGGCCTCAAGATCAACATTCTTGACGAGCGCGAAGAAGGCAAGTCGCACGAGTTTTTGTACGAAGGCGGCATCGCCGAGTTCATCAAGCATCTCAACAAGGGCAAGCAGACCCTTCACGAGAAGCCCATCTATTTTGAAGGCGAGCGCGATCTCGCTGGTGACCAGGGCAAGGTCTATATGGAAATTGGCCTGCAGTACAACGATGGCTATTCCGAAACCCTGTTTACCTTCGCCAACAACATCAACACCAAGGATGGTGGCACCCATCTCACCGGCTTCCGCACCGCGCTGACCCGCACCATCAATGCCTGTGGCGATGCCGCCGGCATGTTCAAAGACGTCAAAGAAAAGCTCTCCGGAGACGACGTTCGCGAAGGCCTGACTGCCGTGATCAGCGTAAAGCTGCCGCAACCCCAGTTTGAAGGCCAGACCAAGGGCAAGCTGAATAGCGACATTGCCGGCCAGGTGACACAAATCATCAATGAAAAGCTGCAGGAGTACTTCGACAAGAACCCTGCCGTGATGAAAAAAATCGTCGGCAAAGCCATCGACGCCGCACGAGCTCGTGAAGCCGCACGCAAAGCGCGCGACCTCACTCGCCGCAAAGGCGCGCTCGACGGCGTTGGCCTGCCAGGTAAGCTCGCCGATTGTCAGGAAAAAGATCCAACCCGTTGCGAACTCTTCCTCGTCGAAGGCGAGTCGGCAGGCGGTACCGCCAAGGGCGGACGCGACCGTCGATACCAGGCAATTTTGCCGCTCCGCGGTAAGATTCTGAACGTCGAAAAAGCCCGCTACGACAAAATGCTCGGCCACGAAGAAATTCGTTGCATGATCACAGCGCTCGGCACTGGCATTGGCAAGGATGATTTCGATGTCGCCAAGCTCCGCTACGGCAAGATCATCATCATGACCGACGCCGACGTCGACGGCAGCCACATCCGCACCTTGTTGCTCACCTTCTTCTACCGACACATGCAGCAGTTGATCGACCGGGGCCATGTCTTCGTCGCACAACCGCCGCTCTATCGCATCAAGAAGGGCAAGAGCGAGAAGTACATCAAGAACGAAGCCGAGTTCACCAAAGAAGTGCTGCGTCGGGCGAGCGATAACATTACGCTCGAATCCAACGGCAACAAGATCGAAGGCGCAGAGATGCGCAATTATCTCGGTGCCCTCGACGAACTGCTCCAAGTGACCCGAAAAACGGAGCGCCGCGTGCGAGACGCACGCGTCGTCGAAGCCTTGCTTTCGCAAGACTTCCAGCTCGATAGCAAAGACCACTTCGCCGACGATAGCCAGTTGCTCAAGTTGCAGGCCGCGCTCACCAAGCTCGGCATTGAATCGACAATCGAGAAGGATGAAGAGCATTCCACCTACTTCCTGCACTTCCTCGATTCGACAAAGGCACAGCGCAATATCGGGATCGAGTTGGCAGCATCGGCCGAGTATCGCCGCATGCGCGCCATCGTCAAGCAGGTCGCCTTACAGAACGCTCCGCCGTTCTATATCGTCAAAGAAACCGGCAGCCGCGAAGAAATTGGCGACTGGCGTACCCTGCTCACTCGCGCCAAAGAAGAAGGCATGAGTGGCGCTAACGTCACCCGCTATAAGGGTCTGGGAGAGATGGATGCCTCGCAGCTTTGGGACACAACGATGAACATCGAAGTGCGCACCCTGCTGCGGGTCGACCTGAAAGACCTTGTCGAAACCGACGAAATCTTCTCTACCCTGATGGGCGACGACGTCGAGAATCGCCGCAAGTTCATCGAAGACAACGCCCTCGACGTTCGCAACTTGGACATCTAAGTTACAGCCAATTTGCAGCCGAGTTGCAGAGCTAAAAAAAATCGCCGTGACCTCCTGGGTCACGGCGATTTTGTTTGGCAACCAGTAAAGTGAGGGCTTAGCCATGCCGATCAGCCTTCCATGTTTGAATGGCTCAAAAAGAAACGGCAGGAGATTACTGAAGGTGGCTCCGTGATTCTCCGTGCTTCATCGGCAGGTCCGAAATTCGGCATCCCCGATGCAGATACAGAGGCTTATTCCGAGCTGCGACACCAGGTTTACGAAGCCACATTTGGGCCCTGCGAGAAGGTATCGCATGAGCTCATCCCGGTCATCCCCCATATCGATGTCTTCATCCATCCGCCCTGTCCAGCCCTCGATCGCGACTTCTACACACTGGTAACAGGAGGAATGAGCGACGTCCGAATGTCTCTCGAAAAAGGCGTGGATGCCAGTTCCCGGGTGGAGCTTGTGTTCTACTGCCAGGAGCCACGCGAAGAGTACATTCAAATGCTGCGCTGGCTGGCGCATTTCCCTCACGACTACCGCACCTGGGTCGGCGGCATGCACACGCTCCTCTACGGGGGCGATCCGCCCGACGAAATTCCAGGCACCAATGGGCTGAACAGCTTCGTGCTGCTCCCACCGATTCTCCAGTCCGACATTACGGTCGCCGATGAATTGGTCCTCGACGGAGACAACGTAGAACTTCTTTGGGTGGTTCCTCTCACCAGCGCCGAATGCGATCTCAAGCTAAACCAGGGCACAGAGGCTCTACTCGATCTTCTCGATCAGAACGACCACCCCTTTGTCTTTGATCCCACCCGCAAAAGCTACGTCTAAAACTCGACGACAATCTTGCCAAAATGAGCAGCGCTTTCCATGTAGCGCAAGGCCACTTGAATCTGATCGGCCTCAAAGGTAGAGTCCACGACGGGCCGCAACTGATTCTGCGTAATCGCGCGGTTCATGTTCTCAAACATCTCCACCGAGCCCACATAAATCCCCTGCATGGTGATGTGCTTGTGAAGAATCGGGGCAATATTCAGAGAACCAGAAGCACCACTCAAGATCCCAATTACGTTCACCTGCCCGCCACCACGCACAGCAATCAACGATTGCTCAAGTGACCCGACACCGCCCACCTCCACTACGGCATCCACGCCGCCCGCCTTCAGAATCGCCCTGCCCCAATCTGGCACCTCTTTGTAGTTCAACACCCAGTCGGCACCCATCGCCTTCAACTTTTCAATCTTGTCTGGATGGCTTGAGGTGGCAATCACCCGAGCGCCTGCCGCCTTGGCAAACTGCAAGGCAAAGATACTGACTCCGCCCGTACCCTGCACCAGAACCGTGTCACCGGGTTTCACATCGCCGCTCTCAAACAAGGCATTCCAGGCAGTCACCGCAGCGCAAGGCAAGGTAGCGGCTTCGACAAAACTCAAATGAGTGGGCATTGCCACCAGACCTTCGGCATCGAGCACCACATACTCGGCCAACATCCCATCAATGGCCCCACCCAAAGCAGAGCTGGCATAGGAATCCCGATAGCGGCCTTGCCGCCAGCCCTGCATAAAGGCACCGGCCACGCGATCTCCTACGGCAAAGCGCTTCACTCCGTCCCCAACCGCAACCACTTCCCCAGCCCCGTCACTCAGCGGCACCCGGGGCAGCGGCATCCTCGGGTTATACCGTCCAGTCACCACCAGGTAATCTCGATAATTGAGCGAGGTCGCCCGCACCGTCACCAATACTTGCCCTGCACCCGGCTCCGGTGAGCTAACATCCCGCCACCCCAGCTTGTCTATTCCGAAAGCATGATCAAGAACGGCTTGTCGCATACTGGTAGGATTCCAGAGTCTATGAAAAAGATCACTCTATATTTTCTGACCGCCAGCGTCGCACTCGCCCAGTATTGCTCCACGGCAACACCAAATTGCACGGAACCGCTACCACTCGGCGACGGAAAAAAATTTTCCCTGCTGTATCGCAACTATCCGCTGCAGGTAAAAAACGAGAAGATCGAACGAGCCATGATCATCATTCACGGGGCCGGGCGCAACGCCGATGACTATTTTTCTTCCGGGATGGCTGCAGCTCTCCTGGCTGGCGCACTCGAAAACACGATCGTGATTTCCCCACGCTTCGCCGGCAACACGGGCACCGGTTGCAAAGACCCCATTGCCGAGGGCGAAATTGCCTGGGATTGTGGCGACTGGAAAAACGGCTTTGAAGCGATCAACCACAAAGGCGTTTACTCCTATGACTTCATCGATGAGATTTTGAAAAAACTCGACGACACCAATTTGTTTCCGAATCTCAAGGGCATCGTAGTCAGCGGCCACTCGGCCGGCGGTCAGATCGTCAACCGCTACGCCGCCGTGAACAAGATGCACAAGAAGCTTCATGTCCCGATGCGCTATGTCGTCTCCAACCCTTCCAGCTACGTCTATCTCGATGCGCTGCGCCTTCCCCGCGAGTTTCATTGCGATACGAAGGGCAAGTGTGAAGAAGAGTTCCGCACCTACACCGACCGCCGCAACTGCACCACCTACAACGATTGGATGCACGGGCTCGACAAGCTGAAAGGTTATGCCGCCGCCTTCAGCGCCGACCAGATTCGCGAACAATATCTCGAGCGACCGGTGACCTATCTCATGGGGGAACTAGACACACTCCCCATTGCAGGCTTCGATTCCAGCTGCATCTCCATGGCGCAAGGGCCCTCCCGTTTCGACCGTGCCAAAGCATACTTTGCGCATGTCACAAAACTGAAGGCCAAAGATCACACCTTTGTTCCTGTACCCTTGTGTGGCCACAATGCGCGCTGCGTGTGGACCTCCGACAAAGCGCTCCCTGTCGTTTTCCCGAAATTCTAAACAAAAACGCCCCGCTGGCGCGGAGCGTTTTTGTAAAACTTGTATGGCGTCCCCACGGGGATTCGAACCCCGGTTATCGCCGTGAAAGGGCGGTGTCCTAGGCCTCTAGACGATGGGGACGCAAGAGTTATGTGACCATTACAGCCACATTTGCTCAGTATAGCAAAGAGTCAGCCCTCAACTAGAGAGTTTTGAGATAAGCCATCAAATCGTCGCGTTCTTCTTTGCTGAGCAGTTCTTCATAGGCCGGCATGCCGTTGCCACCCTGATTGATCAGGCCACGCACATTCTCTTCGGTGGGCTTCTTGCCGTTCTGCATCTTTTCCTTCTTGAAGAGACCCTTCAGACCGGGGCCCATCTTCTTCTCGTCAGAATCAGCGTTATGGCAAACCGAGCATTGCTCGAATACTTCTTTGCCCTTGTCGGCCTTGCCAGCTTGAGCAGCCGAACCCGGAACAGAAATCAGGCTCAGAGCCACCAGCGAGGCGGTGCCGAGCGAAAGAACGACAGTCTTCTTCATTACATCTAATGTTACAATGCTCATATGCCCTCCGTCATCTTGCTTTTCGCCAAAGCGCCAATACCGGGCAGGGTAAAGACCAGGCTTCAGCCAGTGCTCTCGGCCGCCGAAGCCGCCGAAATACACACTTGCTTTGTAGGAGACGTACTCGAATCGCTCGGTGGTTTCATCGATCAAGCTGCTGTTGAGCTCCACCTCGACCAACCCACAGCGGCCTGGGGAGAATTCTCCAACCTGCGTAAGCTACAGCAGGGCGAAGACCTCGGGCAACGCATGTGGAATGCCGCCCGCAACGCACTCGAAGCAGGAAACACCAAAATTCTGATCCTCGGCAGTGATGCGCCCACGCTTCCCCAGGCGCACCTCGAATTCCTGCTGAACTCCCAGGCCGATCTCAGTTTTGGCCCCACAGAAGACGGTGGCTACTACGCCATTGCTTTCCGCAAAGTACCAACCGGCCTGTTTGACGGCGTCGAGTGGAGTACCGAACACACACTGGCCCAAAGCATCGCGGCGGCCCAAAAGCTGGGCCTCAGCGTCGAGCTCGGGCCGCTCTGGTATGACATCGACTCCCCGGCTGATCTGGTTCGCCTGGTGACTGAGCCCGTTCCGTTACGCACCAGACGCTGGCTCGAGGCCAATCAATTTTTGGTCGCCCCGCCTGCCCACGACATCTAAAGGCCATGGCACTCAAAGAAGGATCCAAAGCCCCCGATTTCACCCTAGCTACCGATAGCGGAGAAAAGTTCAAACTGTCGAGCCTCAAGGGAAAGAACGTCGTCCTGTACTTCTACCCCAAGTCCGACACTCCCGGCTGCACCACCGAAGCCTGCGAATTCCGCGACCAGAACGCCGCCTACGCCAAAGCCGATACGGTGGTGATTGGTGTCTCGCCCGATCCAGTAAAGGCCCAGGCAAAGTTTCGTACCAAGTTTGATTTACCCTTCACGCTACTGGCCGACGAAGAGCATGCTGCTGCCGAAAAGTATGGCGTCTGGGTGGAGAAAAGCATGTACGGCAAGAAGTACATGGGCGTCGAGCGCAGCACCTTTGTGATCAACAAAGAAGGCAAGATCGCCAAAATTTTCCCGAAGGTAAAACCAGCCGGCCACGCCGCCGAAGTGCTCGCCGCCCTGGGCGAACTCTAGACCAACTCCCGACCTACTATAAGCCAGAGCCGCAATTGGCAACGCTCTGCTGGGACCAGGCACCAAGCGCATCGCGAGATTGACACAACCTTGCTACCCGTTGACCGAACCAGCGTCGAGCCTAGTACTGGTTAGATAACGACTTTGCGACAAGGGAGGAGTTTACCGCTGAGCCGTCTTCCCGTGGCAAGTCTGCGCAGTTCGTCTCAACCTGGATAGCTGTCCTCACAGGGGTCGTACCCAGCCGATAGGCACAGCTTCGTACACATCGAGTTGAGTCATCTCGATCCCAAGTTGCGTTGCTTTCGGGATCATAAGCTCCTTGATTCGAGCGGTAATCTGGGCCTGCCCTATGCTGAAACCTTCGCTGGTTAAGTCGGCCACCGACGAACGAAGAGCTTGTCGCAATTCGACACAGAACGCTCCAAAGGCATCGCTACTCTGAGTTACGAAGAAGCTCGGATTGCAAATTCGGTACTCGCCGCCCAAGCTGATTCGGACTGCCATTCCATCTGCCGTCAGCAGTTCCTGGGAAGGGAGTTGAAAGGGTGTTGGCCGCATGTCACAGAGCAAGAGTCTTCGCTTCGGGCCGATCCAGTGAGCCCCAGGGTCGAGAACTTTCTCCACGCGATTATCAAGCAGCACAACGCCACGCTGGAAGGCTGGCACGATCTGCCTGGTCGGAACCGGGAAGAACCAGCCCCACAACCGGTAGAGGACGGCCGCCGCTATCAGGACAAAGAATAGCTCAACGGCAGTGCCTACAAGAATCTCTGTAATGGTCACAATGATTTAGGCTATCGCAAGCACCCATAGTGACGTATTCTCAGCGATAACTCACGATCAACGGCATAGCGTAGAGTTTCCTTCTTCGCGGTAGCGCCCAAATTGTCCAGGGCAAAAACATCCAAGTGCCCTCTAGCCCGTTACGAACGATTTTTCACCTATATCTCCCATCCCCTCAATCACTTACCGAAACCCATGGTTCGGATTCGCTTTTCAGTTTGGTAGCTTGTGCCCGGAGTCAATCCTATGTCTCCATCACAATTCCAAACTAAGGATTATCAACATGTCGACCCAAGCTCAGATCGATGCAAACCGCGCCAATGCGCAACAATCCACTGGTCCCAAGACCGAAGCAGGCAAGGCCAAATCTTCAGCCAACGCCCGCCGTCACGGCCTGCTCTCCGCCTCCGGTGCTTACTTCACCGAAGCCGAGCAAAGAGACTACGAAGAGCTCGAAAATAATCTCCTCAAAGAATGCCTCCCCGGTTCCGAACTCGAACACCAGGCCTTCCTCCGCTACGCCTTCAACACCTACCAGGTCATGCGCGCCCAGCGCCTCGAAGTCGAAGCCCAGGAAAAATTCCTCGACAACCCCGGCGACGAAAAATACTTCGCCCAAATGGAACGCATGGTCAAAATCACCGGCATGCTCGAACGCCGTGCCGACAAAGCCCTCAACGAACTCCGACGCCTCCAGCGCGACCGCATCTCCGCCCTCGACATCCACAACGAGCTCTACCTGCTCGAAAAGAAAGTCCCCCTACCCCTCACCCTCCCCGTCGCCGAAATGCGAAAAACGAAACAAAGCCAAACTTCCCCCTTCGTCCTCGCCATGATGGCCCTTAACACCACCCCCGAGGCCCGCTCCATCGTCGAAAACCAAACGAAGCCAAACGGCGTCCCGCACGTCACAGCAACCCAGATCGCCGAGCTAGCCCGCCAGTAGGGCCGCTAAAACAAACGAACCCAATTCGGGGCCCAATAGAGGCCCACCGCTCTTTGAAATCCTGCTTGTTTTCCAACTGCCCCTGAACACCCTCGCCCGAAGTGTGTTCAGGCAGGCCCTGAAACTCAAACCTCTCTAGCCGTTGGCCTTACGTGTCGGTCTGGTCTTGAGTTCAATCTCAGGGAAAGTCTCTGTGAGCAAAAAGCTGACATCAGCTCCGCGCACAGTCACCTTTCCACCATTCGACAAACCGGTAATCTCGTAGTGCTTCAGCTTGGCGCCTTCCCATTCCGTCTCCACTGGGGTCAGCGCGACAGCCCCGCCCCGCGGCTTGAGCTTACCCTGCTTCAGCCAGGCGGCAAACTCCTCGACGCTGAGCAGCAGATCCACTTTCGCCTGTTCTGCTTCATCGTCCTTGACGTCGTAGATCACCTTGTTCACTTCGCCGAGATGCGGCTTCATCAGCGGGAAGAAAATCACGTCATAGATGTCTTCCTTGCCGGTGAAAATCATTGCCATACGCTCAAGGCCAGGCCCGATGCCAGTGGTTGGTGGCATGGCATGTTCCATGGTCTCGACAAAGTCGTAGTCCAGCGGATGAAACTCACCTTCGTCGCGGTCTTCCGGCTTGAACGCCTTCTTCCAGGTTTCAAGCAATTGCACCGGGTCGTTCTGTTCGCTCCAGTTGTCGCCACACTCCATACCGGCGATGAAAATCTCAAAGCGCTCCACGTAACGCGGGTCGCTCTGCATGGGCTTGGCAAGCGGAGAGATTTCGATCGGGTGGCCGTAGATGAAAGTCGGCTGAATGAGCGACTTTTCGACCTTTTCTTCAAAGGCTCTCACCATTGCATTGCCCACACTGGGCTGCTCATCGCGAATGCCAATCGAAGCCAATTTTTCATTCGCCTCTTCGACCGTAGTGATGGTTCTGAAATCAATTCCTGTGGCGTTGAGCACGGCATCTGCCATCAGTATCCGCGGCCAGGTGTTGGCAAAATCCACTTCGTGGCCCTTCACCTGAAACTGCGTCCGACCGAAGACGTTGGTAGCGATATGACGGAAGAGATCTTCAATCAACTGCATGTTGTATTCGTAGTTCTCGTAGGCCGTCATGGTCTCGAGCATTACGAATTCCGGGTGGTGGCTGCGGTCGATGCCTTCGTTGCGGAAGTGTCGACCGATCACAAAAACTTTGTCAAAGCCCGCTGTTACCAGGCGCTTCAAATACAGCTCATGCGAGATCGCCAGGTACATGTCGGTCGATAGCGCATTGACGTGAGCGATGAAGGGCTTGGCGGTACCGCCGCCGTATTGCGGCTGGATGATGGGCGAATTGAATTCCAAAAATCCGCGCAAATTGAGAAAGCGGCGAATCTCAAACAGCATCTTCGCGATCTGTTCAAAGTGAACCCGGTTCTCCGGGTTCACCGTCATGTCGAGATAGCGCTTGCGCAGAATGATCTCGCGGTCCTTGATGCCGAAATGCTTATCAGGGAAGGCGCGCAGGCTCTTGGTCAAAATGCGGAAGCTGTCGGCAATCACCGAAATTTCGCCGGTCTTGGTTTTGCCAACCTTGCCACTGCATTCAACAATGTCGCCGACATCAAGCAAATTGAAGTTCTCAAAGCCGAGCGTGCCGGCAGCCGCGTCTGTACCCTGCAGCTCACCGCGCCGCAAGGCAATCTGCATATTGCCGCTTTGATCCTGCACGTTGCCAAAGGCCATGCCGCCCATTTTGCGCCAGCTCATCAGACGACCGGCAACGGTCACCGTTTGGCCTTCGTATTTCTCATAGTTGCCCGTGAGCTCGGCAGTCATATGGGTGCGATAGCTTTTCGCGGGGAAGGGGTTCAGACCCAATTCACGCAGAGAAGCAATCTTTTCAAGACGCACGCCTCGTAAGGCGGCCAAGGGCAGATTCGACAAGACAATACCTCAGACCAGTGGGATTAACCTTCAGGATAGCGCTAGAGCGCTGCCATCAACTTGGCAAGCAGTGCGGCCCGGTCGGGAATTCGCTCCACCAAAAAATTTTCGTTCAGCGTGTGCGCTCCCTCGCCCACGCAACCCAGCCCGTCGAGAGTTGGTACGCCGAGGGCAGCCATGAAGTTGCCATCGCTGCCGCCGCCGGTCGAAGATTCTTCGAGGGCGACCTCCAGCTCCCAGGCCAGTTTCTTCGCCAATTGAAAGTGTTCGGCAATGGCTTTGGTACGCTCCATCGGGGGCCGGTTCAAGCCGCCCTCGACGCTAATCGTGCAGCGCTTATCGAAGGCTTTCAGCTTGCGAAACTTCCGGTCGAGCGCTTCAAAATCCTTAAGTCTGGCAATCCGGATGTCCACTTGAACTTCAGCCTCTTCGGCCACAACATTCGTTCTAGTGCCGCCATGAATGACGCCCGGATTGACGGTCAAACCTTTGCTCAAGTCGGTAAATCCGGCAATCACTTCAATCTGTCGCGCCAGCTCGACGATGGCACTGGCCCCGGCAGAAAAATCGACGCCAGCGTGGCTGGCGATTCCCTTGACGCGTACCGTGTAGTCGCCAGTCCCTTTGCGCGCAGTTTTCAGTTTGCCGCTCAGCCCCGTGCCCGGTTCAACGACCAGGACGCAGCTGGAAAGCTTCGCCATCTTCTCAGTCAGAGCCCGCGACGAATCAGAACCAATCTCCTCATCGCTGTTGATCTGCAGCACCACCTTTTTCGCCACCGGAATCTGCAGTGCTTTCAGGGCCCTGGCTGCATACACAAACAAGGCAATGCCGCCCTTGATGTCGAGCGCTCCCGGGCCGTATACACGCCCATTGCGGACAGAGAACGGAAACTTCGCCAGCGTACCGACAGGATGCACCGTGTCGGAATGAGCCAGGCCCAAAATTTGCCCCCGCTTGCGCGGGCCCGGCAAATCAAATTCAAGCAGCAGATGCGGCCCAAGCCCCTTCGCTTGAATGCGCTTCATTTTGGCGATGTCGCTCGTCCGCTTTTCGAGCAAATCCGCGAAGCGATTCACCCCCGCTTCATCGCCGCTCGGAGACTCAATCTCCACCATCTCGCGCAGAAACACGAGCAGTTCTTCTTGCTTTGCCTGCATCCAGGCCAGAATAGGATCCATCGGCGGATATAATAGCTTGTTTGCATGCCTGAACTAAATGTTGTTGAAATTCAGGACATTCTCCCGCACCGTTATCCGTTGCTTCTGGTGGATCGAATTCTCGAACTGGAAGAGACTCGTGTGGTCGGGCTCAAGAATGTCACCGCCACCGAGCCACACTTCCAGGGTCATTTTCCCGACTTCCCGGTCATGCCGGGAGTGCTGATTGTGGAGTGCATGGCGCAGACCGCCGGCGTTCTCGTATTGAGCCAGATTCCAGATCGCAAGAACAAAGTGGTGTTGCTGACCACCATTGAAGGTGCAAAGTTTCGCAAGCCCGTCATTCCGGGTGATCAGTTGCGTGTTGAGATGACCGTCATCTCCAAGCGAGCCTCTGTCGCCAAAATGCGCGGAGAAGCCCGCGTCAACAACGAGCTCGTCGCCGAATGCACTGTGATGTGCGTTCTCCGCGACAAGGGTGGCCTCTAGGGCAGCAATGCCGATCCACCCGACGGCCATCGTCGATCCCCAGGCCGAAGTCCACGAGACCGCCGAGATCGGTCCCTTCTGCGTCATCGGCCCCGAGGTCACGATTGGCGCGCGCACCCGTCTGATGGCCCACGTCTATGCCGAAGGGCCAACCGAGATTGGCGAAGACAATGTCTTTTACCCCTACTCGACAGTGGGCGTCGCCTCACAGGACCTGAAGTATCACAACGAGAGAGCCTTCACCCATATCGGACACCGCAACCGCATTCGCGAGTTTGTTTCGATCCACCGCGGCACCGAAGGCGGCGGCCTGCACACCCGCATCGGCGATGACAATTCGCTGCTCGCCTATTGCCACGTGGCGCATGACGTCCATCTGGGCAACCACTGCGTACTGTCAAACGGCGTTACCTTCGCCGGCCACGTCACCATTGGCGACTGGGCTGTCATCAGTGCGCACTCGGCCGTGCATCAGTTCTGTCGCATCGGTCGGCATTCGATGATTGGCGGCTTCAGTGTGGTCGTGCAGGACGTGTTGCCGTTTTCGCTCACCACCGGTTCAGGCCGCGACATCAAGCTCTTCGATGTCAATAAGGTGGGCCTCGAGCGGCGCGGCTTCAGCCCTGAGCAAATTCAAGCGCTCCACAAGTGCTTCCGCCTCTTGCGCGATAAGAAGCTGAATACTACGAAAGCGGTTGAGGCGATTCGCGCTGAAGTGCCCGACACAGCCGAGCGTGAAGAACTGCTCGCCTTTATCGCCAGCTCAGAACGCGGCTTCGTCAAGTAATGCCCTCCCGCTACGCCATCATCTGCGGCAATGGCCGCTTTCCGATTCTCGCCCTCGAGGCAGCCCGTCGCCAGGGCGATGAGGTTGTCGCCTTCGGGATCAAAGAAGAAGCCGACGCCGCGATTGAGTCTCTTGCCAGCCGTACGCACTGGATCTCACTCGGCCAGCTCTCGAAGCTGATCGACACGCTCCACAAAGAAGGAATCAGTGAAGTCATGATGGCCGGGCAGGTGAAGCATGTCAGCATCTTCTCGGCCATCACTCCCGATTGGCGGTTGCTCAAGCTGCTGGGCAAGCTGGCCACCAAGAATACCGATTCACTCATCGGCGTCGTGGTCGATGAGCTGCGCGGCGAAGGCATTCACCTGGTGGAATCGACACGCTTACTGACCAGCCTGCTGGCCACGGCTGGCCCCATGACGCGGCGCAAACCGTCTCGTGAAGAAGAAGGCAACGTTGCCTATGGCCGCGAGATTGCCAATCTCATCGCCGGGCAGGACATTGGCCAAAGCGTCGCCATCGCTGACGGGGCGTGTGTTGCCATTGAGGCCATGGAGGGCACCGATGCGATGCTGCGGCGTGCCGCTTCGCTAGTCAACGGCAAAGAGCTCACGCTGGTCAAGGTCTCGCGTCGCCGCAAGCACATGCTCTTTGATGTACCAGTCACCGGCCCTACGACCATCGAGGTGATGAAAGAATGCAATGCGAAAGTCCTGGCCGTCGATGCGGGGCGAACCCTGCTGCTTGATAAAGACGCCCTGATCACAGCCGCCGATGCCGCCGGTATCGCCATGGTCGGCTTTGCCCCTGCCGACAGTTAGCCGGAAGAGACTATGCTTTCTTGAGGCGTCTCAAGGTAAACAGATCGGGATTGGACTGGGCATTTTCGAGGCGCTTCCAGTCATCGTCGACATGAAGAAATTTGCCCGAAATGTGGTTGGAAGTCTCTGAAGCCAGAAAGCAGGCCAGCTCAATCTGCTTCTCTGGCTTGATGCCGCCAGTCTGCTGAATCTTCTCAGCTCCTTCAATCTCTTTCCAGCCGGCAGCATCGCCAGCGCTCAAGATCTCGTCGGTCATCGAAGTGTAAGCACCACCCGGAGACATGCAGTTTACCTGGATGTTGTGATCACGCAGCTCTTCAGCCAGCGACTCGCCCAGGCGCACGACCGCCGTCTTCGAACAGGCATAAGCCGTGAAATTGGGTCTTGGCGTTGCCGCCCCACCGCCGCTGAGAATGACAATCTTGCCGCGCCGATTCTCGATCATTTTCGGCACCACGGCCCGGCAGGAGTTGACGACTCCCATCAGGTTGGTTTCCATCGTGTCGGCCCAGGCCTTCATCGAAACCTTGTGGAAGGGCCCAATGGGACCTTGAATCGCCGCGGCACAGATGAGTACCTGCACGGGCCCGTGGCGGTGCCGCATCAGCTCTACCACGCCGTTCAATCGCTCAAAGTCGCGCACATCGGCAGCCAGTTTATGACTGATGCCCCCGGCATGTTTGATCTCAAGATCTGTCAGATCCAGCTCTGCTCCGGTACGGGCAATCAGCCCCACCTTGGCTCCACGCGAGGCAAATCCGATTGCCAAACGTTTTCCAATCCCGCGGCCAGCGCCGGTAATCACTACATTGAGTCCCTCAACGGGATATGCGTTCGAATGCATCGCCATTCGGAGTTTACCTTATGTGGGTTATACTCAATGTGGAAAAACTCGCTCGCGCCGTACTGTGGCGCTACTTTGGCTAAGGAGACTGATGAGTAAGGAAGATTCAATCGAAGTTACTGGCGTTGTGATCGAAAAACTGCCAGACGGTAAATTCAGCGTACAGCTCGACCAGGAAAGAATGGTGCTGGCGCACTTGGCAGGCAAGCTTCGGCAGAATCGTATCCGCGTACTCGCTGGCGACCGCGTCACTCTTGAGCTTTCACCCTACGATCTCACCAAGGGTCGTATCACCTACCGCCACAAATAGCATGGCTAAGATCCAGCGCGCTCTGTTGAGCGTGACCGACAAAACAGGCCTTGAACCCTTTGCCCGCGGTTTGGCTGCTCTCGGTGTTTCTCTGATCTCTACCGGCGGCACTGCCAAGCTTTTGCGCGAGGCTGGCCTGACCGTAACGGATGTCAGCGAACTGACCGGCTTCCCTGAAATGCTCGATGGGCGCGTCAAGACGATTCACCCCCGGGTAGCGGCCGGCGTTCTGGCCATGCGCGACAAGCCTGACCATATGGCCTCGCTCGCCGAACACCAGATTCCCCTCATCGACATGGTGGTCGTCAACCTCTATGCCTTTGAAAAAACCGCAGCCAAGCCTGGGGTACACCTCGAAGAACTGATCGAGAACATCGATATCGGCGGCCCCACCATGATCCGCGCTGCCGCCAAGAACTACCAGGATGTTGCCGTCGTCACCCGGGCCGAAGACTATCCTGCCCTGCTGGCCGAGCTCGAATCCAACGAAGCGAATCTTTCGGCTGCCACGCACTGGGACCTCGCGAAGAAAGCCTTCTCCACGACCGCCGCCTACGACGCTGCCATCACGCGAACCCTCGAGCAGATTCCAACTCCGGTCGACATGCCCGAGCGGCTTGTCATCAACGTGGCCAAGAAGATGCCCCTGCGCTACGGTGAGAATCCGCACCAGGCTGCCGCGCTATACGCTGCGGGCAGTCACGGAATTGCCAATGCCGAGCAACTTCAGGGCAAAGAGCTCAGCTACAACAATCTCGTCGATCTCGATGCTGCCTGGCAGTTGGTTTGTGAATTTGACCTGCCGGCCAGTGCCATCATCAAGCACACCAACCCTTGTGGTTGCGCGACGGCTGTCGCTCTGGCTGAGAGCTACCGCAAAGCGTTTGCGGCCGATCCGATTAGCGCGTTTGGCGGAGTGCTCGCCTTCAATCGGGAAGTCGATGCTGACACTGCAACCGAGATCGCCAAAACCTTCATCGAAGCAATTGCTGCTCCGGCTTACTCCAACGAGGCCAAAGCCATCCTTGCTTCCAAGAAGAACCTGCGTTTGTTGGTGGTTGCCGGCGGCGGGCTGGACGAACCTGTCGTGAAGACGATCACCGGCGGCTACCTGGTTCAGGGTGCCGATCGCAAATTCCTTGTATCGAGCGAAGCGAGAGTGGCCACCACGGTCGCTCCAACGCCGGCCCAGTGGAGCGCCCTTGAGTTTGCCTGGCGTGTCGTCAAACACGTCAAGTCGAATGCGATTGTGTATGCCACCGACGGTCAACTGATTGCGGCAGGGGCCGGGCAGATGAGCCGTGTCGACAGCGTGAAGTTTGGTGCCAGTAAGGCAATCCTGCCCCTCAACGGCTGTGTTGTGGCCAGTGACGCGTTCTTCCCCTTCCCCGACGGGCTGGAGGCTGCGGCTGCTCATGGAGCCAAAGCGTTTATCCAACCCGGTGGGAGCGTAAAGGACGAAGAAGTCATTGCCGCTGCCAATCGCCTGGGTGTCGCAATGGTGCTCACCGGCTTCCGGCACTTCCGCCATTAAGTTCAGGCTTCGGCGCGACCGACGAGGATGATGCCGAGCTTGATACCGCCCATGTTGGTGTAGAGCACCCAATCGTGCTCTCCAAGCAACTTCAGGCCGGGCTCAAAACTCTCTTCTTCTTTCCAAAAGCTAAAGACGCTCGGGTGCGGCGTGCCGCTGGCCTTGCGGCTCATTTCCATCAGATCAGCGAAGGCGGGCTTGGCCGCGAAATCCTTGTCCACAGCAATCGGCGTTAACAGCAGGAAGTCGCGCTGCGGTGCCGCACCCTGGTGGTCACCATTCTGCGGGAAGTAGCTGTAGCGCATGGTGTAAACCCCAGGCTGCACCGTCTGGCCGCGGCGGTCAGAATATTTGGTGGCAAATTGGATGATGCCCATGAAGGTCCCGTGTTCGACCTCAGGCAGGGTGACTGCCTGCTGGTCTGATTTGGGGCCGGTCGGGATGGGGCTGCGCAGCCAAAGTTCACAGATCACCTTTCCCCCGGCATCGAGCACCTTGGCGCCCTGTTTGGCGACGAGGTCAGCCGCTGCCGGAGCAGCACCGGCGGTCTCCAGCTTGTACTGGCCGAAGGCCAGAGTTTGAGCCACTAGGGCAAAGGCAATCAGATACTTCATTGGTTCTATTTTAAGAGCGGCAGCAGCACGGCGTCGACTGCATCGTCGGTCCAGTGCTTGATGTGAACGTCTTTGTGTAAACTCCAGTTCTCTATCAGTTCGACGCTTTGGTCTGGTTGCAGTTTCACCAAAGGCCCAAAGGTTTCCAGTTCCAGAAAGTCGGCGTTGGTGAAGGTCTGGAAGCTGCAGAAGAATTCCGGGTACGTCTTGTCGGGCTCAGCGTGATACTGCTTCAAAAACAGGTCGCTACCCAATAGATACGCCCCAAAGGTGTGCGGATTGAAAAGTCCTACCTTCTGGGGAGAGGTGGCGTTGGGGTCCTGCCGCAAGCCGAGGTACTTCTTCATGAAGATCCAGCGCGGGTCGCCCAAGTCCGTATACGCCCACATCACCAGCGGGTTGGTGGGGGCCAGCATTTCGGGATGTGTGCCACGCGGGGGAAAGCCAGTGATGCCGATGCCACCCGGTGCCATGACACTTGGGGCCCAGGGGGCGAATTCGAGAGCCATGCGGGTGCGGTTCCAAACCCGGTGTACGACGCGCAGGCCCTGACCCCAGTGGATCTCCATCACTTTTTGCAAGCCCGTCTCAGGCTCTGTGGGTTGGGTGGCGCGCACCATGGTGTCAAAAACTTCTACTTCGACCGGAGCATTGTCGAGCCCGTAGGTGTATCTGAGATCTTCAGGGCCGATCCATAAGCGATGGCCACCGCGAATCTGCCAGGAGGCTTCTCCCGACTTCCCCATCTGCTCGGAGAATTCTTTGAGGAGATTCTGCCCACCGACAAAGCCGTAACGGATGATCCGTGGGCCTATATCTGAGGTCAGAATCAGTTCTACTTCGCCGTCGCTGATGCGGTAGCAATTGGGCCAGCCACCATAGGCAATCTTGTCAACTTTCATCAAGCCTAGCTTATCGAAAGTGGTCCCAGCCCTTGGGAGGCAATGGTGAACCGGGTTTGCCGGCAACAGCGACGGCAATCTCATGGAAGGGTTTGCCAAGGGGCTTTGCGCTGGCCACGAGCAGCTCGTAATCTTCTCCAAAGTGCCAGGCCTGTTCGAGAGTGGCGCCGCGCAGCACCGGGGGGGCCGCAGTGATTTCGCAGGTGAGGCCCGAGGCAATGAGCATGCGATCGAGATCCATCGAAAGCCCGTCGGTGATGTCCATGGCGGCCGAGGCGTAGCGGCGCAGTGTTGGCACCAGGTCAAGCCGTGGCTTGGGCTTCTTCTTCCACAGGCCCAGCGGGCCGCTGACGTAGATTCGATCTCCGGGCTTGACGCCGCTGCGGAGAATCGCCTTGCCTTTGGGGACTGCACCACAGACGGTGATGTCGACGTGTACCTTCTCGCTGCGCGAGAGATCGCCGCCTACCAACACCACCTTGTGGCGGAACAGGCCTTGAAAGAAGGGCTTGGCGAAGGCTTCGTCCGGTACCGCAAGGGAGCAGAGGACAAAGCGAGGTTCGGCCCCCATGGCTGCAATGTCTGACAGACCGCGAGCCATGGCCTTGTAGCCCACCTCGCGCGGCGTGTATTCAGGCAGGGTGAAGTGACGACCCTCGATGGTGAAGTCAGTGGTGAAGACGAGATCTTCGCCTGCTTTCGGGGTGTAGACGGCGCAGTCATCACCGATGCCCTGCGTCAGCGGAGTGCGCTTGCGGAGCCAGTCGATGAGGCTGCGTTCACTCATTGGATGACGAGGCCGCTGGGGAGTTCTTCACCAAAGACACGGCCGAGGGCTGCGAGTTCATCCTGCCCTTCGCCCTCGAGCATGGATTCGAGTTGCGCGCGCTTGGGGTGCTTCTCGAAAGCCTTGCGAACCAGATCGACGGAAGCAGCGGGCACATCGCGGGAAGCATCGCCGGTTTGGCGAGCCATCCCAGCGAGTGCTTCTGCGGCTTCGGGCAGGCTAAGCAACTGGTCAATCCAACGCGTGATGGTGGTGGAAGGAACCACGAGGTTGTTGGGGCCATAGAGCAGCTTGCGTGCGCCAAGACGACCGAGACACCAGATCTCGCTGGCGGTAAAGTCTTTGGCACGGATCTTCTTGAGAAGAGCATTGCCGAGTTCGGTTTTGGTGCCTACAGGAAGCAATTCAATCGAGCTGGCGCAGCGCCACATCTCACGCGCGAGCGAAGGGTTGAGACGCTTGGGCTTGGGCCCCTTGGGGATCAACGAGCCCGAAAGGCGCTGGTACAGATCCTGCTGCTGGTTGCGGTTGAGACCACCGGAGACGCGGCCCGAGAAGATCCACCAGTCGATTTCATTCTGCGCCTGATTGCCAAAGATGAGGCCGCTGGCGAAGATGCGCCGGGCCTGCTCAATGCGCAGATCGTCCCCGGCAGCACCAAAGCCGGGACGCAGGCAGAGGCCAGTCAGATTCAACCAGCGCAGCTCATGGGCGGCAGACTTCCTGCGCCCTTCGGCGCACTCGAGAAAGACATCTGCCATTTTGCGAATGGCAGAGAGCGGCCAGGAACTGCGTCCCAGAGAAAGGCATTGTTCGAGCTTCTGGGGTAGCTCTTCCGGGTGCAGCGTATCGCCGGTAAAGGTGTCGCGGATGAGCTGGCAGGCCTGGTCGAGCCCTGCCTCGCTGACGGTGGCCAAAGGCTTGGAGACGGTGCCCTTTGCGCTTTGACGCCGTAGCTCAAACTGCAGGCGCCAGTTGTGCTCGCTGGCTTTACTGACCGCGAAAATTTCAAGCGTGCCGACTTCGGTGAGGTGGGCCCGCAAACGCACGGGGACACTTCGCTCCATGTTGGGATTGCCAAACCGGATGACGGCATCGAGAGGGGCGTGAAGGTGGAAGCTCTCGTCGAGCTCGATCCCTTGGCCTGCGACATCTTCGGTACGGGTAAGCGAGCTATAGAGGCGGAAGCTGACGGGCTTGTTGGCCAGCAGTTGCAGGCCCGGTACATCCAGCTCGATGGTTGAACCCTCTTCAGAACCGCGCGGCACCAAACAGATGGATTGCTTGTCGCCGGTGCCGATGAAGTAGGCACGGGGCAAGCCGCCGCGCACGAGAATGCCTTGACCGCCGCCGCGCACGTGGGCATAGTAGGCAGCACCCTGGGCTACGGCCAGATCAAGATCCTGATTCTCAAACACTAGCGGATTATGGCCGAACCAGTTGGCCACCACGTCGCGGACACGGTCGCGCAAGATGTCGGGGATAAAGAAGCCGCCGTTAAACAAGATGGCGTCTGGCCGGACATTGCCGCTTTCAGAGAGAAACTGCGCGAGGTGCTTGGTGACGGCGGGGTCAGAAACATAGGGCAAGCCCAGTTCACGGAAGGCCGACTTCTTGTCGATGTTCGGTACGTCGGTCAGGGCGCAGACGGGCAGGAAGCCGTCGAGGGCGAGCTCGCGGGCTTCTTCGCGGGTGATCTCAGTGCGAAGCGTGCCACCGATCAAAGAGCTACCGGCACCGAGCACGGTGATCTCTACCGAATCGGGGCCGTTTTCGGCCAGCAGCTTTTCTTTCGCGGCTGCACACTGGCGGCGCAAGGCGCTGCGCTGGCGTAGCGAGAGTTGGGTATTGAGCTTGGTTTCAACCAGCCAGCTGAGTGTCAGGTCGAGGTTATCGCCGCCCAGCAGCAAGTGCTTTCCGACAGCGGTGCGGGTGAACTGCACGTGATCGCCGGTGCGGTTGACCTGGATCAGCGTGAAGTCGGAGGTGCCGCCGCCGACGTCGACAATCAGCACATTCATGCCGTCGGTCAGATGCTTTTGCGATTGGGAGAGGTGCCTGGCGATCCACGAATAAAAGGCTGCCGCTGGCTCTTCAATCAGTGTCAGCTTCTCCATGCCGGCAGAGCGGGCCGCCTGCACGGTCAGCTCTCTTGCTTCTTCATCGAAGCTGGCTGGCACGGTCAGTACAACGTCATGCTCGCTAATGGGAGAGCCGTGTGCCTCTTGCCATGACTTTGCAATGTGGCTTAGATACTTGGCTGAGGCTTCGACCGGAGAGTAGAGCCGGCCGGCTTCCTGGGCATCCCAGGGCAGGATCTTGGCATTGCGGTCGACTTCACTGTTCGAGAGCCAACTCTTGGCGGCGTAGACGCTTTTGGTGGGGACGAGCGCGCCTTGCTCGCGGGCATACACACCGACGAATTCCTGCTGGTCGAGATAAAGGAAGCTCGGCAGCGTGCGGCGTTTTTCCTGACGGCCCTGGGCGACGAATTGCTCGATGTCGAGGACGTGGATGGGGGTGTAGTCGGCCTCTGCGGCCTCGACGGGGTCTACCCATGCCAGTGCGGAATTTGTGGTTCCTAAGTCGATGCCGATCTTCATGATTTCCGTTCTCTTACGCTAAATTCGAGCTTCCAGCGGTCTCCGCTGGCGGCAACGCAATACAACTCGAGGACGCCGGTTTCGGTAACTTGTGCTTCCAGTGTGACCGGAACGAGGCCGCCGGGGGTCTTGTCGGTCGGTGCCAGCGTCATCTCCATGGCGGGGAGCTCTTTGAGGTCTCGCGGCATGGGGTCAAGCAGGATGCCTGCTTCGTCGCCGCGACGCTCGGTCGAGCTGAAAATCCGAAACTCGACGGGCTCGCCGACATAAAGCCCAAATTTGCGACCGGGGAAGCTTTGTGAGGAACCCTCTTCGGTACCAAAGGGCACGATGGTCAGGGCCTTCATGGGAGCGGGCATGCCAGGCACGGCGGGCATGGCGTCTTCAATGCCGACATAGTAGGTTCTGGGTACCCCGCCCCGGATGCGGATGCCTTTTCCCTGACGAGCCAGGCCATAGTAGGCAGCACCGCGGGCGACAGCGAGCATGAGGTCTTCGCCATCGAGCACGCGGATGGGCCTGGGGAGCCAAAGGTTCAAAGTGTTCAGCAGGCGATCGCGCACCAGGCCGGCCCGCAGGACGCCACCGTTGAACAGGACGTGAGTGGGTGGAGCGCCGCCTTGCTTGATGAAGTGGGCCAGATGGGCCGTGATGCGGGCGTCGCTGGCATAGGGCAGAGCCATTTCCTGCAAGGCGGAGCGGCGGGCACGCTGTGGCGTCTCTTCTGCCGGGACATGGGGGAAGAAGCCTTCAATCAGGATCTGCTCTACTTCTTCGCGGGTGAGCTTTGACTTGATGGTGCCGCCAATGAGGCTGCTACCGCGGCCGAGAATCGTCACCGGCTGCTCTGTCACGGTAGAGGAGGGTTCGAGCAAGGCTTCTTTTGCGGCGCGGCATTGCTGCCAGAGGGCCTGCAATTGTTGGGCGCCGAGTTTGGGGAGCTTGGTTTCGAGGTGGCGGGCGAGGGCGAGATCCATGTTGTCGCCACCCAGCAGAATGTGATCGCCGACGGCGACGCGGTCGAGGGTCAAAGACCCGGCTTGATCCTTGACGTCGATCAGGGTGAAGTCGGTGGTGCCGCCACCGATGTCGACGATGAGAATGCGGTCGCCGGGGCCCACGCGCTCGCGCCAATCGGGGTGTTTCGCGATCCAGGCATAGAAGGCAGCCTGGGGTTCTTCGAGCAGAACCAGATTCTTGAGGCCTGCTTCGCGGGCGGCTTTCTCGGTGAGCTGGCGGGCGACGGCGTCAAAGCTGGCCGGTACGGTGAGCACTACGTCCAGTTCGCCGAGGGCGGGGTGGCCGGCGTGTTGCCAGGCGGCGTTGAGATGTTCGAGATAGGCGCGCGAGGCCTCGACGGGAGAGATGCGCGCTACGCCATCGGGAGCATGTACCGGAAGCTGGACTTCGTTGGAGTAATTGAGCCAGGACTTGGCACTGGCCACCAGGCGGCCCATGCTTTCAGCACCACGGCGGCGGGCGAGGGTGCCCACGACATAGCGGGGACTTTCATCCCAGGGAAGCGCTGTCGCCCCCTCTGGAAAATCTTTGGGACCCGGCAAATAAACAAAGGAAGGCAGCAGTGCTTCGGCGCGCACCTCGGAGGGTTGCACCACTTGCTCGACAGCAAAAGCTTCTACTGCTTCGCCCTCGCCAAAGGCGAGAGCGCTGTTGGTTGTCCCCAGATCGATCCCGATGACCAAGGGCACCTACTCGACTTCGATTTCGGCTGGAGCAAGAATCTTGAGATTGGCTTTGGCAGGCAGGGCGGGCAGTTCGATTTTCTCGACCTTCCAGCCCTTGTGGCGCAGGATGCCGGCTTTGACATTGCCATCGGCGGGGACGTTGCCGAGCAGCTTGATGGCACCCGGATCGTTTTTCAGCGCACCAGCGGCATTCAATTGCGTGACGGCTCCTTCGACACCATCAATCACGGGCTGGAGCGACAAATAGCGTTGCAGGGTGGCGCGAGAACTTTCATGGATGTTGCGCACGGCGGCACCGACCTGTTCGTCCGAGTAGGGGGAAACATCTTCCATCAGGAAGTCGAGCAGGCGGGCGTCGCGCTGCAGCAGGGCCAGCAACTGGAGGGCTCCGTCGGTGACATCGACTTTCGGGGCTGGTGGAGGAGCGGCTGCTTTGGCAGCTCTCTTGGACAAGCCGAGGGCGGCGACGACCGAATCAGGAAGTTGGCCGCCGAAGAGCAGGCCAAAGAAGGATGAAAATGCGAGCGAAATACGGCTCATTGGGGATTCTTCTATTCTAGCGCTAGGATAGGCAACATGGCCGTTGCAGAAACCAAATGGAAACGCGGCGAACTCGCCGAAGCCTGTGGCGTCAATAGCGAGACTCTGCGCTTTTACGAGAAGGCGGGACTGTTGAACCCGGAGCGGGGGGCAAATGGCTATCGGCTCTATGGAGTGAGCGATGCCAAACGAATCCGGCTGGCGCAGCGGGCGATTGGGGTGGGGTTCAGCCTGCAGGATGTGAAGGATTGGCTGGCCGGGGATGCCGTCAAGATGGAGCAGGCACTGGTGCGGGTCGAGTCGAAAATTGCGGAGCTGGAGCGATTGCGGAAGAGCCTTCGAAAAAAACTGAAAAAAGTTTGATCTGTTTTCCTCCGCTAAACCGCTTAAGAAGATGAGGGAAATCTGCACTCAAGGGCAGTGGCGTTCCGGAGGGATCATGCCACTGTCCCTTTTTTTGTTTTCTTGCGATACTGATAACTCGATATCGCAATGAAGTTTCTTCTGTTTTCTCTTTTTCTTCCCCTAACAGCTTATGCACAAGGTCCCTGTGAGGGCAAAGTCACCAACGCCGGCGGGGAGGCTCTGGTTGGGATTCAACTGGAATTGAGCCCGACGGGGCAACGCGTCGTGAGCGGGAGTAGGGGGGAGTTTGCACTCCAGGGGGTCGTGAACGGCACCTACTCACTGACGGCCAGCGGGAAGGGCTACGTACCGCAGGTGTTGAATTTGACGATGCCGGGGGGATGTCGGGAGCTGGTGCTGAAGCTCGATACCGTGCAGAGCACGATTGAGGTGAGGGGAGAATCGAGCGACTTCCTGGCCACGGCATCGGTGAGCATCACGAAATCGCCAACGCAGTTGATTGATCTGCCCTACGCCGTACAGGTGATCCCGAAAGCGCTGATTGAAGACCGCAACATTCAGGACATCAAGGACCTTTATCGCAACATTAGCGGCATTACGGATTCGCCCTATTCGGCGATGACCTTTCGGGGCTTTACGCAGCGGGAAGTGCTGTTCAATGGAGTTCGGGGCAATCCTTACGGGAGTCTGGATAACGACATCAATGACGCCGGATTTTCGACGAGCCAGGGGCGGCTGAGCAATATCGAATTTGTGGAAGTGTTGAAGGGCCTGGCGGGTGTGCTGTTCGGAGGTGGAGAAGCGGGTGGTGTCATTAATTTTGTGACGCGCAAGCCTCGCAATGTGCCGACGGCAGAGGCGAGCTTTCGAGGGGGCTCGTTTGCGCAGCGAGGCGGCCACGGGGAAATTACCGGCCCACTACCCGGGGCGCGAAACCTGTTTTACCGGGCGGCTGTGTATGGAGAAGACCGGCGGATTTTCCGCTACAACTCCGGCAGCGAGAATTTGCATTTTGCCTCTGGCCTCTCGTGGAAGCTGGCTGAATCGACCTCGATCGGGGTAGAAGCCGAGTACATTGACCAGAATTTGCTGGCGCATCGATTGCGCGGGATCCCGGTGGATTCGAGCGGCAGGTGGCTTACGGCTCGGGAGTGGACGGCATCGGAGGCCACGGACCGATCTGAGTTGCAGGCCAGAGTGTTTCAAACCAGGCTCGACCATGCATTTACTTCTACACTGCGTACGGATGTGAGCTTCCGCTACCTGAACTATGACCGACCGGAGCGCTATCACGAACCGCGTGGCATTACAGCAGGACGTACGATGCGGCGCGAATATCGCGACCAGTTTCGCGGCAACGAAGACCTTTCTCTGACGGCGAACGGCTATGCGCGAGTGAAGCGCAACAATCTGACCTTTGGGTTTGAGGCGGTACGACAGGATTGGGTGGGACGCTATGCGACGGCGCGAGAGGCAGAACGGGGAGGCCCGGTGCCAGGGCTTGATATGCTGACGCCCGTTTACGGCCGCAGCAGTTTTTATAACTTCAACCCGGCAGCCTTTACGCTGCAGACGGTGCTGGCGAACCGCCAGGGTTACTTTGTGCAGGACCAGATCGAAGTGAGCCCACGGTTGCAACTGTTGGTTGGTGGCCGCGTGGAGCGCTTTACCGATGAAGGTCGGGCGGGGAACCTGCCGCTGCGGGCGCAGCTGACGGCATTGACGGGGCGTATTGCGGCTGTGTACCGGATTTTGCCGCAGCTTTCCGCGTTTAGCAGCTACAGCAATTCGTTCAACCGGGCGCCTTCACTGGCGCAAACCCAGCTTGCCAATGGGCCGCATGACCCAGAGCGCGGACGCCAGTTTGAGGCCGGGCTCAAGAGCGAAGTGAGCCAGGGGCGGGTGTTGATCAATGCCTCGTATTTTCAGATCTCGAAAAACAACGTATTGCGGCTCGACCCCCTGTTTGGGCCCAATGGGGATAACTTCTCTGCTGTGTTTCCTATCGGCAGGGTAAGAAACCGCGGCATTGAGCTTGATATGACCGGCAAGGTGACTCGAGATCTGAGCGTGATTCTGAACTACGCTTACCTGGATTCAAAGATTCTGGCTGACCGCTTTGACCCCGCTGCAGTTGGGTTGGCATTGCCTAATGCGGCTCGTCATGCAGGGGCCGCGTTTGTGCGCTACGACCTGCGCAAGACGGGGACCAGTTTTCATGTCGGTAGCGAGCTACGCGGGCGGCGATTTGAACCCTATGCGAAATTTGCGGCAGGTGGATATGCCATCGCTGATTTTGGTATCTTCCAAAGGATCGGATCAAGGCTCGAATTGCGCACACAGCTCGACAATGCA
This sequence comes from Bryobacter sp., assembly GCA_044340255.1. Taxonomy (GTDB): domain Bacteria; phylum Acidobacteriota; class Terriglobia; order Bryobacterales; family Bryobacteraceae; genus Bryobacter. Next base: position 102,758 of record JBIITX010000007.1, read on the forward strand.
ACAGATCGCTTGTATGCCGCCGCTTCGCTGTTTGCGGCGCGGGCGGGCAACATGCCTGGGGCACCGCGGACCTTCACGATGGGTTTGCATTTTAAGGCCACCAAAGGACGTTGATGGCCAAGACCCGGCTCTACTCGCTCGATCTGCTGCGGGGCTTGATCATGGTGCTGATGGTCATCGATCACACGCAGGAGTATCAGGCGGGGCCGGGGCGGGGCCTGGTGACGGACCCGATGAATCTGGCGGTGACGCCCGGGCTGGTCTACTTCTGGCGGATTCTGGCGCATTTTTGCGCACCGTGTTTCGCCCTCCTGATGGGAATGAGTGCCTACCTGAGCGGGGCCAGCAGTCGTAAGCTGCTGCAAAGAGGATTGGTGCTGTTGGTGCTGGAAGCAACAGTGATGAACTGGGCCTGGACGTTTAACCCCTTCTGGCATCGTTATTTCTTTCAGGTGATCGCGGCATTGGGTTGCGGGATGATTGGGCTGGCCGTGGTTCGAAAGTTGCCGATGCAAGTGGTGGCTGGCATCGGCCTTGCGATTGTCTTTGGGCACAACCTGTTGGACGGGGTTCATTTTGCGCCAGGGACGGCACTTCATTACGTGTGGTCGATGCTTCATGAGAAGAATGTGCTGCCGCTGTGGGGAGGTTTTGAGTTTCGAACAACCTACCCCGTTCTGCCCGTGGTGGGGATCGCTTTTTGCGGCTATGCGCTGGGGCCGATGATGCGGGATGGTACAGCACCCTTGCGGCGTTTGGGGTTGGGGTCGATCGCGCTGTTTTTGCTGTTGCGTTTGACGAACTGGTATGGAGATCTGCATGCCTGGGATGGGTCGCTGCAGTCGGTATTCAATGTGACGAAGTACCCGCTGTCACTGCAATTTGTGTTGATGACTTTGGGTCCGGCATTGCTCTTTCTGGATTGGGCCCGGGACAAGCGCCAAGCGCAACTGGAACAGTTGGGGCGGACTGCAATGTTCTTCTATGTGACTCATCTCGTCTTTCTGCATGCCACAGCGTTGCTGGTGGGTTGGTGGGCTGGGGGAAGGATTGACTTGATGGGGCGATTCGGAGGAATCCCGAACGAAGTGGGTTTTCCGGTGTGGGCTACTGCACCCCTGGCGATTCTGGTTTGCTGTGTGCTTTACCCGCTGTGCCGCTGGTACGAACCGAGGCGGATCCGCCATCTGTAGTGGGTTGAGGAAGCACTGGGTTCAGTACCAAAACGAAAAAGTACCAGGACTTTCTCGAGCAAAATTCATATTCTTCTTGCCCAGATCCAGCTAACCGCATAAGCGGAGAGGAATACCTCCATAAAAAAACAATCAATCAACAAGATCGGATCGAGGGAATTGGCTTATGAAACTATCTGGAGCACTGTTAGCTCTTTTCACATTGAGCGTTGGCAACATGATGGGTGCGGCGCTTTCGTTTAATTGGGATGTTGCAAACCTCGGAGCGCAAAGCAAGGGCACCAGCTTCGACGGCAGCGTGGATACCAATCCAGTTGCTGGTTTGGGAGCGACTGCCATGTTTAGCCTGGTCAGCGTAAATGTGGCCCGCACCACCTGGACCTTTGATGTTAAGGTCACTGAAACCGGGTCACTGGATGCACGTGTCAGTGGGCTTGGTTTCGTGGACATCAGCGACGACAACATCCCCTCCGAAAACGCCATTAGTGGCAGCGTAATCATTGCTGATGGATCGACTTGGAGCTTCCTCCTTGGCGGAAGTTTCCCCAATAGTTTCGGATCACTGGAGGCATGCCTTTCGAATCCTCCCAACTGCCAAGGTGGCGGCGGAGGCGGTGTAGCGAACGGAACCAGCAAGACCGTACGATTCTCACTTACTTTCGACGACCCAACCAACACGGTAACCTTCAATTCTCTTGGTGTCCGATACCAGTCGATTAACGGGACCAGCGGTGGCACCACATTCGACGGTGACTCTGGTACAGGCCGGGATATCGGTGACCCCTTCACACCCGGCAATGAGCCTGGAGTTCCTGAACCTTCGACCGTAGCCCTTATCGGCCTCGGCTTGACTGGTTTGGCTGTAGCTTCCCGCCGACGCAAGTAAGCATCATTTTCAAATCGAGACAAAGGGCCGTGCCTTCGGGTGCGGCCTTTTTTCGTTTGTAACGAAGACGGCTTTCGCAAGAACATACAGATAGTGACGCAGGATTGGGCTGAGATTTTCGAAACGCACGGGGAGGCTCTTTATCGATTTGCCTACCGGCTGTGTGGGAGTCGGGAGCTTTCAGAGGATGCCGTGCAAGAGTGTTTTGTCTCCTGGGTGAAAGCGGGCCGACTGGCGAAGCCGCTCCGCGGGCCATTGCGAGCCTATTTGTACGGAGCGGTGCGTAACCAGGTTTTCAAGGCGCTCCAGCGAGCGAGGAAGACGAGCGAGTTGGACGTTGTCTCTATAGCAGCAGACCAAAGTGGGGATGTGATGAAAGCGTTGCAGCAGTTGCCCGAGGCGTCGCGCGAAGCGCTGGTGCTGGTTTGCATTGAAGGCTTTAGCTACGAAGAGGCGGCTGAAATTTTGCAGGTGGAGAGTGGCAGCCTGCGGGTGCGGGTGCATCGAGCCAGAAAGCAATTGAGAGAAAAGTTGGGAATGGAGGTGAGTAGCCATGACTGATTGGGAGATGGACGAGGCCTTGCGGCAGATTGAAGTGCCTGTCGCTCGCGAAGAATGGAAATCGAAAGTGAGGACCAAAATGACGAAGAAGCCATGGAAGCGAAGGATGTTGATTGCCGGGTTGGCCGCGTGCGCCGCGCTGGGTGCCGCGTTTCACGATGGGGATCTCGGAACTGTATCGACGCAGAACGACAAGATGAAAGTCTCGATGACGATGCGGGTAGAGCCCATGTATTCCAGACTGACCTGGATGGGTACGGACAGTGTGGTCGGGGGAGCTCCCGGTTGGACCACACGGGTCTTTTATGACCGAAATCGCCAGGAAGTGTTTGGCTATGAAGTGAGTGTGAAACCGGTGGAAGGCGGAAAGTTTGAAATGGAATTTCAAGCGCTGCGCCAAGACCCTCGCGACGCAAAATCGCAACAGTATCGCTGGACGGGAGTGAATGCTCTGCCAGCGAAACGAGTGGTGGGGCAGAGTGAGGTGGTTCAGGTGGAGCTAAAGCAGGAAGGCAGCGCGCGGCTGCTGGAAGCGGTGGCAGCTACAGGGAACTTTGAGCCGATTGAAGTGACGATGCGGAAGGCACCGATGCGGCTGTTTGATGCCAAGCTGTTTGTGGATGGCGAACTGGTAATCGAGGAGAAGGGGGGAGGGGTTTCTGGCACCCGTGCTGTGGTCTGGTTCCCCGGCGAAAAGAACATCAAGTTGAGCCTCGATGAGGGCCCGAAGAAAGACATGGTGCCAGTGGGATGGGTCGATGGAGCGGTGCTGGAGTTCGACATGGACGGGCATCATTACCGGATTGTGGGTAGCGAGGCGATTTCGGATGGAGGTCGCAGGACGGTGTTTGGGATATCCAAACCGAATGACCAGCCGAAGGGGCCAGCCGGGTTTGGAACGGAAGGTTAGGATTTGAAGTTGGCGATGGCCCCTTGCCAGTAGGGGGCCATTTCGCGTTGGGCGTAGGTGGCGAAGCCGATTTCGTTGAGTTCGGTGAGTGTTTTGGAGTAGTGGTCGAGGATGGGGTCGGCCCAAAGCTGACGGCCTTTGCGAAGGGTGTTCAAGGCGACTGCGGTGGAAACTTCCATCAGGGGTTTGCTCTGGATGGCGGCGGTTTGCTTGAGCTTCTGCCAATCGGCTTCTACCTGGTCTTTGGTGGCAACGGCTTGCTTGAGCGATTCCCATTCCTTGAGGAGCGCCTCACGGTTGAGCGGCGGCGTATTGAAGCTCTCTGCCAGGTGGCTGGTGCCACGCTCCAGGGCATCGACCAGGTCGGTGAGGGAGCGCACCGAGGAAGCACCCGTCAGCCAGCCTTCGGCCTCGAGGGTTGTGGCGATTTCGATGAGCAGCTTGTTGCCTGCGCCCGAGACGTCGGCCAGAGCGGCTAGTACCCAAACGGGAGAAGCGTGGAAGACGGCGAGGGAGACAATGTCGAGACCGTTGCCGGCTGTGCGGCGCACCAGAAAGTCTTCGGGGAGTTGGTCGGCGTTGTCGTAGGTGCCTTCTACTTTGCCTACTTTTTCGATGAGGAAGCGCAAGGTGGAATCGACAATCGACTGGTAGAGGCGGGTGCGGCGGAAGTGGGGCGGCAGTGAGATTTCTGTGCCCTCACGCAAAAGGCCCGCACTGAGAGCAGTGAGGGCCCGGATGCTGCGTTCTGGCAGACTCAACAGATAACTAGCGGGTTTTTTCATCCTTCTCGACTTTGCCGTCCCGGACGTGAATGATGCGGTGGGCATGCATGGCGACATCGAGTTCATGGGTAACGAGGATGATCGTGTTGCCAGCGGCGTAGAGGCGCTCGAAGAGGGCCATGATTTCCACGCTGGTGGTGGAATCGAGGTTACCTGTCGGCTCGTCAGCCAGCAGGATGGACGGGTTGTTGACCAGGGCACGGGCAATGGCAACACGCTGGCGCTGACCACCCGAGAGCTCATTGGGCTTGTGGTACATGCGCTTGGCGAGGTCTACTTGCTCCAGACACTGCTTGGCACGCTCGGTGCGCTGTGTGGCGTTGAAGCCGGCGTAGATCAGCGGCAACTCGACATTGTGCAGGGCAGTGGCGCGAGGCAGCAGGTTGAAGCTCTGGAAAACGAAGCCAATCTCTTTGTTGCGGATGCGGGCCAACTCATCGTCGGACATGCTGGAGACCAGGCTGCCGTTGATGTAGTAATCGCCGGAGCTCGGGGTATCGAGGCAGCCGATGAGATTCATCAACGTGGATTTGCCTGAGCCAGAGGGGCCCATGATGGCGACATACTCGCCACGGCGGATCTCGATGTCCGTACCATTGACGGCATTGATCACCTGATCGCCCATGACGTAGGTTTTCTTGAGGTCATAGGTACGGATGACGATGCCATCGCGCTTCAGTTGTTCGCCACGAAGCTTGGGGTCAGTGGCAACGGCCGTAGACATGATTTAGGATTCCGCCTTTGTAGTGGTCTTATTGTCTACTTTAACCTTTGCGTCGTTGCGGAGGGTACGAATGATCTTGTAGGAACCGGTAATAATTTCTTCGCCCTCAGATAATCCGGAGGTCACCTCGATCTCGGTGGCACCGGTGATGCCGGTTTCGACCTTCTTGTAGGTGGCCACGCCGTCCTTGATGACGAAGACGCCCATGATTTCTTCTTTGGCGGCCTTCATGTCGGCAGTGCTCATGGAATCAGACTTTTTCTCGCCGGGTTTGATGGCTTCGAGGTCGCCCTTCTGGCGGACGGTGAGAGCCTGGATTGGAATCGAGAGCGCCTTGGGGCGGGTGGCCGTTGTGATGCGAGCGGTGCAGGAGAGGCCCGGACGAATTTCGTCGGGGGGATTTTCGAGAGCCACTACCACCTTGAAGTCTTTCGCTTCCTGCGAAGAGATGGCGCTTTGCGAAGCGGCAAGGCCGGTGGAGCGGAGGATGGCTGTATTGCCAATTTCAATCACCTTGCCCACGAACTTCTTGCCCGGGATGGCGTCGATGGTGACTTCAGTGACTTGCCCGAGGGCCACATTGACGATGTCTGTTTCGTCGACCTTCACCTCAGCGGTGATGATCGACATGTCGGCAATGGTCATGATGAGGCTGGCGGCAGAATTCTGGATACCAGGGACTACGGTTTCGCCGACGCGGACGGGGAGGTTGGTGACCACGCCGTCGATGGGGCTGGTGGCAAAGGTGCGTTGCAGCACGTCGGCGGCGGAGCGGAGGTTTGCTTCACTGGCAGCGACGCGGCGCTGGGCGGCATTGAGCTGGGCTGCCTGCTGGATGCGAGCGGCGCGCAACTGGCTGAGGCGGGCTTCGGCTTCGCGCACGGCGGCCATGGTGGAGTCATAGGAACTTTTCTTGGTCTCAAATTCCTGGCGGGCGATCAGCTTTTCTTCGAAGAGCAGCTTGGAGCGTTCAAAGTCCTGACGGGAGCGCTCGGCATCGGCCTTGGAACGGTCGATCGAAGCCTGGGCTGACTTGATGTTTTCATCGGCAGCGCGCAGACCGGCTTCTGTGGCCGAGGATTCCGCTTCGGTTGTCGCGACGTTCGCCTTCTGGGCGGCAAGCTGGGCTTCAGGCTGCACCGATTCGAGCTTGGCAAGCTGCTGACCCTTGCGCACACGCTGGCCTTCGACCACATTAATGTCGGTGATGCGAGCGGGGGAATTGGCGTTTGAACCAATGTTGATGTAGTTTCTTGGTTTGATTTCTCCCGATGCGGTGACGAGAGAGACAAGGTCCTGCCGGGCAACTTTGGCCGTAGTAACGGACAGAATTGCATTCTGCTTCATTTTGTAATTGGCAAATGCGGCGACTCCGCCAATTGCCAGTACGCCAACGCCGATGGCGACTTTCCACTTAGTTTTCAAGGGTGACTCCAGAAGATTGGACGATAACAAGGGGTGAGAAGTTCGAAAACTTTTGCTCTCTGTGTTCAGAGACGCTTAAATCGTCCGCATATTACAGTGTGGCATAGCTTATTTGCCCTTCAGCCACTTGATGCTTTGGGGTTGCTTGCCACTGCAAGCCATGGAATCGGTCATGCCGGAAGAAATCGTCGCGCAGGCATTGTCGACGGCAGTGCGCAGGGCGAGCTCTTCGGTGGCGCCGAGGGCCGTGCGGCAGTTGGTGCGACCGGCAAACTCCATGCACACCTCGACACGGAACTGACTGTAAGACATAGAGTTATAGAACAAAGCCGCGATGAAGGCGATGGCGGCCAAAGCGATCATGAGGCCCCACTTGAGATTCTTCATTCTGAGAAAAAGGGTGCCATTTGGCGGAACTTCTGGTAGCGCTGTTCTACCAGTTCTTTGGGGCTGAGGGCAGAGAGATCGTTGAGAGCTTTACGAATGGACTGGCCCAGCAGGTCAGCGGCGGCATCATGGTCTTCCTGTGCGCCACCCTGGGGTTCGGGGACGATTTCGTCGATGATGCCACGCTCGAGCAGGTCAGGAGCGGTGAGTTTGAGAGCGGCTGCGGCGAGTTCGGCCTTGGCGGAATCGCGCCAGATGATGGCGGCACAGCTCTCCGGCGAGATGACGCTGTAGTAGCTGTTCTCCATCATGAGAATGCGATTGCCAACGCCCATGCCGAGGGCGCCACCAGAACCACCCTCGCCGATCACGACAACGATTACGGGAACGCCGAGGCGGGCCATTTCTCGCAGGTTGTAGGCGATGGCTTCGGCCTGGCCGCGTTCTTCGGCGTCAAGGCCCGGGTAAGCGCCCGGGGTATCGATGAAGGTAACGATGGGGCGGCGAAACTTGTCGGCCATGAACATGAGGCGCATGGCTTTGCGGTAGCCTTCGGGCTTGGGCATGCCAAAGTTGCGGGCGAGCTTCTGCTTGGTGTCGCGACCCTTTTGTTGGCCGATCACCATTACGGGCTTGCCGTCGAGGAAGGCGTAGCCGCCGAGGATGGCTTTATCGTCGCCGAAGGCACGGTCGCCGTGGAGTTCAGTGAAGTCAGTGAAGATGCGCTCGATGTAATCGGAGGCGTGAGGACGCTTGGGGTGTCGTGCCAACTGCACACGCTGGTAAGCGGGGTTGGGACCCTGAGCCACAGGTGCGGGCGCAGAATCGGGGTGGAGCGCATGGATTCGCGCGGAGATGTCGTTGTTGGCCATTGTTTAGGCGTCGCCCGAAGCTTCAAAGGAAGTAGAACCGAAGAGCTTGGCCAGCTCTCCCTGAAATTCCTTGTCGGCCCGAACTTTGCTCGTCAAATCCAATGTTAGCGAAAAGTCGCGCGATTTTTCGAGCACGACCCTGACACTGGCTGGGCCCGGCTTGCGGCGGACCAGTTCTTCGAAGGCAGCCGAGCGGGCGTCTTCGTCGTTTGTGAGGCGAATTCGCAGCATCACCATGGCGGGTAATTTGACGCGGGCGTTGTCGAGGGCCACCATATCCTGGATCGATAACCGGGGTGCGGAGCCTTCGTCCACCAGCACTTTTGCGGTGACCATGACGGCTTTGTCTTCGACGAGTTCTTTGGACAAGTCGGCGAATTTGCTGGCGAAGACCATGCAGTCGATGGTGCCGTGGAGGTCTTCGAGCTGCATGGCGGCCCAGAGTTCCTGCTTCTGATTGCGCTTGCGCTGGATGCCAGTGAGAAGGCCGCAAACCTTTACTTCGACTCCACGCTCGACGCCGATGAGGGTACTGGAATTGTGGGTGCCGAGGTCGGCTACCTTGTCGCGATATTGGTCGAGGGGGTGGCCGGTGACGTAGAAGCCGAGGAGTTCCTTTTCGCCGGTGAGCTTTTGGGGGGCGTCCCAATCGGGCACATTGGGCAGTTCGCCTTCGGTGTGCTTTTCTTCGCCGCCGCCAAAGAGGTCGCCGAAGAGGCCAGACTGGCCGGAATTGCGGTCGCGCGCGGCACGCAGGCCGGTCTCGATAGCGGCGTCGAGGATGGCCATCTTTTGAGAGCGCGTGCCCTTGAGTTCATCCATGGCACCGCAGCGGATGAGCGATTCGATGACGCGGCGATTGACGGCCTGCATGTCGACGCGCTCGCAGAATTCATAAAGCGATTCAAACTTGCCGTCTTTGTCGCGGACTTTGACGATCGATTCCACGGCACCGGCACCGACATTTTTGATCGCACCGAGACCAAAGCGGATGCCATCTCCGGATGGAGTGAAGTTGAGATCAGAGATGTTGACGCTTGGCGGGAGGACGGGGATCTGACGCTCACGGCACTCATTGATGTAGCGGACTACCTTGGTGGTGTTGCCCGTTTCTGAGGTGAGCAGCGCGCTCATGAACTCGAGCTTGAAGTTGGCCTTGAGGTAAGCCGTAACGTAGGCGAGGTAGGCGTAGGCGGCGGAGTGGCTCTTGTTGAAGCCGTAGCCGGCAAACTTCTCCATGTGGTCGAAAACCTTTTCGGCTTTCTTGGCGTTGTACCCCTTCTTGAGAGCACCTTCGAGGAAGCGGGCGCGCTGGGCGGCCATTTCTTCGAGCTTCTTTTTGCCCATGGCGCGGCGCAAGAGGTCGGCGTCGCCAAGGGAGTAGCCAGCGAGCAGGTTGGCCATCTGCATGACCTGCTCCTGGTAGACCATGACGCCGTAGGTCTCTTCGAGAATCTCCTTCATGTCGGCGATTTCGTAGGTGACCTGCTTGCGGCCATGCTTGCGATCGATGAAGTCATCGATCATGTCCATGGGGCCGGGGCGGTAGAGGGCGTTGAGGGCGATGAGGTCTTCGAGGCGGTCAGGGGCGTAGCGGATCAGAATGTCCCGCATGCCGTCAGATTCAAACTGGAAGATGCCGGAGGTCTGGCCGTCGCAGAAGATTTTGTAGGCAGCGGCATCGTCGAGCGGAATGTCTTCGACCACCAGCTTTATGTTTTGATGGCGCTCAATCAGGGCCACGGTGTCGGCAATGATGGTGAGCGTGGTGAGGCCCAGGAAGTCCATTTTGAGCAGGCCGAGTTTTTCGAGGCCCACCATGTCGTACTGGGTGACAATTTCGTCCTTGTTGGTGCGGTAGAGGGGGACGAGTTCTTTGAGCGGTCGCGGAGAGATGACGACGCCGGCGGCGTGGATGCTGGCGTTGCGGGCCATGCCTTCGAGGCGGGTTGCGATCTCGAGCAGCTCTTTGACCTTGGGGTCTTTGCGGGAGAGCTCGCCGAAGTTCGGCTCCATCTCCATGGCTTGCTTGAGCTTGATGTTGAGCGGTTGGGTGGGGACGAGCTTGGTCAGTTTGTCGACATCAGCGAAGCTCATGTCCATGACGCGACCGACGTCCTTGATCGCCGCCCTGGCACCGAGCGTACCGAAGGTGATGATCTGGGCCACTTGCTCTCGACCGTATTTCTCGGTGACGTACTTGATGACTTCGCCACGACCGCGGGTACAGAAGTCGATGTCGATATCAGGCATTGAGATGCGCTCTGGATTGAGGAAGCGCTCGAAGAGGAGGTTGTAGGGCAGGGGATCGATGTCGGTGATCTCCATGGCGTAGGCGACCAGAGAGCCGGCGGCAGAGCCGCGGCCTGGGCCGACAGGGATGCCCGATTGCTTGGAGTGGCGGATGAAGTCCCAGACGATGAGGAAGTAGCCGGGGAACTTCATCTGCTGGATGATGCGGATTTCACGGGTGAGGCGCTCTTCGTAAACCTCCAGCGGGTAGCGGAGTTTGCCTTGTGCGGCGAGGACTTCGAGCTTGGAGCGGCGCTTTTCAAAACCGGCGCGAGCTACCCATTCGAAGTAGCTGTCGATGGTGTGATTCTCGGGGATCTGGAAGACAGGGAAGGGGTCTTTGACGCTTTCGAGTTTGAGCTTACAGCGTTGCGCGATATCCCAGGTGGCGTCGAGGGCTTTGGGTACATGGCCGAAGAGCTTTTCCATTTCGGCGCGAGTTTTGAGGTAGAACTCGGGCGTATCGAAACGCATGTGATTCGGGTCGGAGAGGGTACGGCCGGTCTGGATGCAGAGCATCGCCTCGTGGGCGTGCGGGTCTGAGGCGCGGAGGTAGTGAGCGTCGTTGGTGACGACCAGCGGCATGCCGGTGTCGAGGGCGAGGCGCTCGACTTCGGGAATCACTTTGCGGTCGGGTTCGAGGCCGTGGTCCTGGAGCTCGAGGTAGAAGTTGTCTTTGCCGAAGATGTCCTGGTATTCGTAAGCGAGGCGCCTGGCTTCGTCGTACTTGTTGGCGAGGAGAGCTTCCTGCACGTCGCCGCGGAGGCAGCCGGAGAGGGCAATGATGCCCTTGGAGTGGCGGGCGAGCAGACTTTTGTCGACGCGCGGTTTTTGGTAGAAGCCGTCGATGTAGCCGGTAGAGACGAGTTCAATGAGGTTGCGGTAGCCTTCCTGGTTTTCACAGAGGAGGACGAGGTGGTTGTAGCGGTTGGCGGCTGATTTGACGGTGTAGGGTTGCTGGGTGACGTAGAGTTCGCAACCGATGATGCCGTTGATGCCCTGGCCTTTGGCGGCATTGTAAAATTCTGAGCCGCCGAAGAGATTGCCGTGGTCGGTCATGGCGATGGCGGGAGCTTTTTGCTCGGCGACTACTTCCATCATTTGGGAGATTTCGCAGGCACCGTCGAGCAGAGAGTAATCGGTATGGCAGTGGAGGTGGATGAAGGGAGCTTTGTCGCCCATAGGGAAGTCCCAGTTTAGCGTTTAGGGTGGCGTCGACATTTTGTTAACATTTAGTGAGTGCATGTCATCAGCAAGCGAGGATTGCTTCGACAAATTGAACAACACCCAGATTGTGGAAACGCAGCGCTGGAATGGCTTCGGACTGCCAGATTAGCGAATTGGCATCATTTGCAGGATGTTCGCAAAACGTATAGTTCCGCTGATCAGGTTGGTCGAGTCTTGATTTTCAATTTGCGAGGGAATGCCTATCGATTGATCGTTCGGGTGGAATACGCATCGCGAACGATGTTCGTAAAGGCATTGCTTTCTCATGCAGAGTACGACCGAAAGGAGTGGTTGAAATGGGCTTGATAATGAACCTGGAGCGGTATGGGGAATTACTTCGTCGGGAGACGCCACAGACAATTAGGTCTGACGCTGAGTATGACTATTGGGCCGATTGGATCGAAGGAGTGCAATTTGGGAAGGGTTCGACTCGGGAAGAAAAGGCACTGGCGGAGTTGATGCTCCTGGCACTCGAAGATTACGACAAACGGAAGAACCCGGAGTCATTTCAGTCGTCTCCACTCGCCACGCTCCGTCACTTGATGGAGAGCAATGGGCTGTCGCAGGTGGGGTTGGCGGCTCTGCTTGGAGTGACGCGATCTACAACTTCACTGATTCTTAGTGGCAAGCGGGAGATCTCGAAAGGTGTGGCCAAGAAGCTATCGCAGCATTTCGGATTGCCTCTTGAAGCTTTCCTGTGATTTTCACTGGTTTTAACGAGGGTAGAGGCGGAAGCTTTGGATCGCGATGCGTGGGGCGATCTGTTCACGGCGAAAGTGGATCTTCACCCGAAGCATGATTTCATCGAATTCATCGACGAAACCGGCGGGCGGGACCTCGTAGTGGAAGGTTTGTGTGTCTGATGTCACCTCGATGAGGTGTTCGCCAAGATTCTGTCGATACTGCGACGTTTGGGAGTTGAGCACGATCAGTTGGAGCCAAAGGGATTCGGGCTCAGTGTCGGTGCTGCGGAGCTTGACGTCGATGGCGCGGATGCGGCGGGTGGGGTAGGAGACGCCAAAACGCTGGTAGGCGTCGAGGCGGAGCGGGGTGGAGTCGTCAGAATGAAACTTATAGTCGGCCGGGGCACCCTTGAATTCCGGAGCAGATGCGGGAGGGGCGATGAGTGGTCGCTGGAAGATCCAATACACGCCGCTGAAGGGGATATCGATCGGGATTGACCGCGAGATTCGATTGTCGGTTGGGCGAAAACTGGGCGGGGGTGGAAGCTTTTTGTCTTCTCGCTTTACCTCAGGACGCACTACGATTCCGAGGTGAGCGTCGTCGCTCGAGCCTGCCTTTGGCGAGGTTGGATTTTTGGCGATCACGGTCGAGCGTACGGTGCTGGTGCCGGCCCCAGGAGGAGGTGGTGGGCTGAACAGGACGAAGGCGATCAGAATTGCCAGGACTGCAGAGGGGATGCGCACCAGCGGTTTTGCTGCATGAGGTTCTTTCGCCCAAAGAATGAGTACGAGGGCAACTGAGGCCAGAACGATGGCGAAGGCAAGTTGGCCCGTCAGGGAGACGACCAGGGAGAGTTGAGCCAGAACGGAGGAGATAAAAGCATGGCGAAGAGGTGGGGTACCGTCTGGCAGGTAGAGGCTGAGGTTGCGCCAGATGGGAATGAGCGCCAGCAGCGCCAGCGGGTTCTTTTGAAATGCGCCGTAGAGCAATGGGATGAGCCAAAGGCAGGCGGTGAGGGTGGGAGAGAACTGGAGGTCAGACTCCCACAAGCGCGTTAGCCCAATCAGCATCGCTGAAATGGCGGTAGCACCCAGAATCAAGAGGGTGGCCCAGGTGGCATTGCTCATGACAATTGCCAAAGGAAGGAACGAGCAAAGCAGCGCGCCCACCACCAGGAGGATGAGGAATGGAACGAAGCTGGGGGTGCGCAGCGTCATGTAGTCTAGACACCAGTTTTGAGCGGGTAGTTCCAAGAATCGAGCGAAAATGAAGTGGATGGGATTGCTATTGGCGGTATTAGCTGCGGGACTGCAGGCACAAAGCGGGGCCTGCCCGGCGAAACAGGTACCTGCGCACGTGACGGTGGAAGTACGGGAGCGAGGGGTGCAGGAGCCGGTGCGTGGGCTGAGCGTCGAGGATCTGGTGTTGCGGGGCAAGGGGGTCGAGGGAGCACCGCTTGGCCTGGCTGCCGGATTGCCAGCCGATATTGTGGTGCTGATTGAAGATCGGGGGCGAGGGGGATTACTGGCAGGCGCTGCCGATTTATTCGTCAAGAGTTTGCTTGCTGGAGACCAGGTGGCTGTGATCACCTACGGTGTTTCGACGAAGAAGCAACTGGAATTTTCTACTGACAAAGAGGCAATCCGTCTCGCCATGGAGAAGGGGGCGGATGGAACGCATCTGCAGATTGCTCGGCCGCTTTACGGCGTAGTGGATGCCTACAAGTTGTTTGGGAAACCGCAGGCAGGAAGGCAACGGGCGATCTTTATGTTTGGTGACAATCTCGATAGCGGGTCGCAGATTCGGGTAGAGCAGTTGGCGGCCAATTTGATGGAGGAACGGGTGAGTCTGGATTTGGCAATTGACCCGGCACCGTCGCGCAAGATTCCTCGCCTGAACGTGCCGCCACCGACGGTTGGCAATGATTCTCCGGCGATGCGGCCTGCGCTGGTAGGGCAGCAGTCGGTCACGATGCTGGCTGAGGCGACAGGTGGGACTTCAGAGGCCTACGTGCGGGCCGAATTCTTTGAGGCGATGCGGGAGAGATTGAAGCAGCGCGTGACACTGCAGTATTGCGTGGAGAAGAAGTTTGCGGACCGTGTGCCCACGGTGGAGCTGAGTGAGGGTGGCAAGCAGAAGTACCCTGGAGCGGAAGTTCGCGGCCCAGGGATCAGGAAGTAATGGTTGACACTGTCCACCGATTTTGAGATTCTATGGTTGGCGGTGTCAACTTATGAAAGAACTATTTCTTGCCAGTTTGTTTTTGGCGCTCGGTCAGGGCGCTGACATTGAGGTGTTGGTGAAAGGGGTGAAGTCAGCGGAGGGCAGCGTCGGGTGTGCGTTGTTCAAAAGCGCGAAGGGGTTTCCGATGGATGCCAGTGTGGCGCAGGGCGTGCGGCAAAAGGCCAAGCCCGGAACGCTGGTTTGCAAATTCGAAGGTCTCCCGGCTGGTACCTATGCCGTTTCGGTCTCGCATGATGCGAATGACAACGGCAAGACGGACACGAAACTGTTCGGTATTCCTACTGAAGATTGGGCTGTTTCGAATAATGTGCGCCCGAAGCTGCGTGCCCCGCGCTTTGAAGAGGCCAGCTTTGCACTCGCTGAAGGAAAATCCCTCAAGCTGGAACTGGAGCTGGGGCGATGAAGAAGTGGGGAGAATGGGCCCTTGTCACGGGAGCATCCGATGGCATCGGGCGAGAGATTGCGATTTGCCTTGCTGCGCGCGGCATGAAGCTGGTGCTGGTGGCGCGGCGGGCAGAACTGCTGCGTGAAATCACTGCAGTTGAAACCAGGGTTGTGGCATTGGATCTCACCGAGCCAGGCGCTGTTGCCAGTCTGGCCCAGCAGACGGAAGGCCTCGACATCGGCTTGGTTGTCGCCGCTGCCGGTTTTGGAAGTAGTGGCAACTTTATCGACAGCGACGTCGAAACCGAGATGAAGATGATCCAGCTCAACTGCATGGCGCTGGCTGAAATGGCCTGGGTGTATGGAAGGCAGATGAAGGAGAGGGGTGGGGGTGGATTGATTTTGCTGAGTTCCATTCTTGCGTTTCAGGGTGTGGGAAAGTCGGCGAATTATGCAGCAACCAAGGCCTATGTGCAGACGCTGGCTGAGGGGCTTCGTGTGGAGATGAAGCCGTTTGGGGTGCAGGTGCTGGCGTCGGCACCGGGGCCCACGGCGAGCGGCTTTGCGGCGCGGGCCGGGATGAACATGGGCAACACGATGAGCGCACGCGAGGTGGCCCAAGATACACTGAATGCTTTAGAACGGGGCGGCACGGTGAGGCCGGGATGGCTCTCGAAGTTACTGGGCTATTCGCTGATGACGCTGCCGCGATGGGGCCGGACCCTGTTGTTGAGCCAGATTATGGAGGGGATGAGTAAACGAGAGGATGGCAAAGCCAAAAAAGCGGCCTGAAGATCTGCGGGAAGCCTGTGTGGAAGAAGCACTGGCCATTATTGGGGAGAAGGGGCTTGAGGCGCTGAGCCTGCGAGAAGTGGCAAGGCGGCTTCAGGTTTCGCACCAGGCACCCTATAAACACTTCGCGAGCCGCGACCATATTCTGGCTGAAGTTGTCCGGAGAGCCTTTGCCTCCTTTGCCCACTATCTCGATCGGAAGCGCCCTACTGACGATGCCGAAGCAGACCTGAGCGCCATGGGCCTCGCCTACCTGGAATATGCGCGCAAGCATCCGCTGCACTACAAGCTGATGTTTGAGACCACGCTGCCTGAACCCGAGCAACATCCCGAGATGTTGAGCGAGGCGCAGCACTCCTTTGCGTTGCTGCATGAGGCCGTGCTGCGACTGCCGGGACGCCAGCGCGATCAGGCTGCCGAGATGGATGCGATGTATGTCTGGTCGGCCATGCATGGGCTGGCCAGCATTTTGAGAAGTGATGCCCTTTGCACTTTGAAGATGTCGCGTGAGCAAGTGGCGGCGATGGTGCCTGAAGTGATGAAGAGAGTGGGCGCTGGGTTAGGGCAGAGCTAGCGAATCCGGGGGAGCCACATCCCCATGACTGCTCCAAAAATACCGATTGCCGTTACGACCGTAAACAAAGCGAGCGTTGCCGCAGTTGCCAGTCGGAGCGATGCAGTTTTGTTTTGTTGTGCCCAAAAGTACAGCTCGAGAACCGCCAGGGGCAGCAGGTATTGGGCAAAATTCAAGATGCTGAGGAAAGGCCCGGTGAAGGAGCTGGCGTCGAAGCCAACCGGGCGCCTATGGATCAAGAGCCAGCACATGAGGCCGACACGAAAGAACCAGACTCCGCTGACCACGAGAAAGAGTCGCAGTGCCCAGCGGCGGTGTGCGGCGAAGTTGCGTTGGACGGCAGTGCGCCAGGCCATGCCGGTACAAGCAAGGATGAGCAAGCCATTCAGGTTGATGGCAATATGCTGGGGCATGTCGCCGATGAGCTTCCTACCCGAGAGCGTGAGGTAGAGGCCAGAGAGCGCCATGATGAGTGCCGTGACCATGTAGAGGCGGCCATTCCAGCGGTGAAAGACGGGGAAGCGGTTGCGGATTTGCGGTGTGATTTGAATCAGACCGCTGGCCGTTATGTAAGCCGCAAAAATCAGGTGTACTGTTAAGGCGATGTTGCCGAAGCTCGGGCCTGGGTCGTAGCCGTGAGGGAGGTGCTTATTGATGGCAGCAAGGTCTGCCCGGGCATAGAAGGCAATGATGTAGGCAACGAAAAAAAGTTGACCCAAAGCAGCTGTGGCAAACCAGACGCGGGCGGTTTGGTGGAGCAAGCCATCGGTGAAGCGATTCATAGTCGAAGTGGAATACGCTTCGACTCCCGGATTTGTTCCCTAGCTCTGCGAGAGGGCCTTCAGCTTGGCCAGGTTCGCCTTGATGCCATGGACGCCATCAAAGAAGAGGTTGCCGAAGACAATGAAGCGGTAGCCTTGTTGCCAGGCCTTTTCGGCTGCCTCGAAGCCGCCCAGGGCAATGCCGGCGGCTTTGCCTGACTTGGCGACACGTGCCGGAAAATCAGCGAGAAACTGTTGCACCCTGGGATGGCCAATCTCTCCAATATGGCCCAGAGCCGCTGAGAGATCCATGGGGCCGGCGAGCACTACATCTACACCTTCGACGCACGCAATCTCCTCTACCTGATCGAGAGCTTCGATCGATTCCACCTGGGCCACGATCATGGTTTCGTCGTTGGCTATGGGCAGGTATTCGCTCCAGGGGATGTCATTGTAGAAGGTCCACATGGGCGAGATGCCGCGGGTGCCGAGGGGCGGATACTTGGCAAATTGAACCGCCTGGCGGGCTTGGGCGGCATTGTCGATTTGAGGAATCATTATGGCCTGGGCACCAATGTCCAAGGCTTTCTTGGTGAGGTTGGAATCCAGACCGGCGATGCGCACCATCGGCATCGCGCCCGATTGCCGCACGAGAGGTGGCAGCATCTCAATCGATTCTGTACCGAAGCTCGCATGCTCGGTATCGATCCAGACGAAATCAACTCCCGTCGTCGCTGTCAGCTTGGCTGCCAACGGAGAGGTACTCATCGTAGAGGCGCCCCAGGCAGTGCCGCCTGAGGCCAGGATCTGTTTCACTTTGTTATGCATGAGGTACCTGTGCCATGAAGGATTGGAGGGCAACAAACTCGCTGGTGACGTCGATGGTGACGCTGTCGGCCTCGGCGCTGGCTCCTCCGTATACGCCGGTAGCGAGCCAGGAGCCATCGTCATTCTGTAATGCGCAAAGCCCGTCGGTCACCTGTTGTACCAGTTCGAGGTCTGCTGTTTGGCGCGAGAGCCGGAAGGTCCAGGCGGCACCCCAACCGATCTTGCCGCTTTGGGGGGTTTGATACCGATCTGGCCCCGCGTGAGCACTGGCATGAAGGAAGTGGCGGGCCAACTCCAGATAGTGCTGCTTGCCGGTGCGCGCACTGAGCGAGCTCAGCAAAGCGGCGGCGATCCCGTACTGGAAGTAATACTGCCTGGGCTTCGAAGGATCGATGAAGTAAGAAGGGGCTTCTGCTTCCGGGAAGGTGGTGACCAAGCCTTGACGCCATGTGGTGTAGAGACCCTTGCTGAGGTCGGGCTGGGCGGCAAGCAGATTGCTGAGCCACGCGCCCGCTGCTTCCGCAAGCGGGAGATTGCCTGCCCAGAGTGAAGCGAGGCCAGCCATGCTGGTGGTCATGATCTCTTCCGTGGTGCGCGCTTCGTCGGCAAAGAAGCCGCCGGTTGCCGGGTTGTGGAAGGTCGCGATGGTTTCCGATAGCTGGCGGGCGAGTGCAAAGCGGCCAGACATCATTGCTGCGCAACAGAGCCAGGAGTGGGGGTAGGTGCGATAGATCGAAAACCAGGGTACGCCGCTTCCTTCGAGATCGCCATTGGGCAGTAGGTAGCGCGCCTCAACGAAATCCAAGAGCAGATTGGCCTCGCGGGTATGCCCGTGAGCCAGCAACGCCGCAGGGGTTTTGTAGTAGGCACGTAAATCGGTGCCGCCGGAAATGGATCCGTCGGAAGCCAGTAAATTGAGAATCCAGTGGCAACCGCGCGAAGCAGATTGCCAGGCCTTTTGTTGAATGGGAAGCGATGACATGAGCGAAGTGTTATTGTACGAATTTCGAAAAGAGACACATGCACTTTATTGATTCCGATAGCGAGTTTCCCATCAGCTCTGCGGTGGTTCATAGCGGACGCGTGTTTGAAGCTGTAGTCACGGGGATACCCGATGGAGCATCGAAACCCGTTGCGGGAGGAGCGGCCGCCGAAATGCAGGAGTGCTTTCGACAATTGGATGTCTTGCTGGCAGCAGCGGGAGTAGACCGCAAAGCAGTATGCACTGCGCGCCTTTACTTGCAGGATGTTCTGGGTGAGATCGCTGCGGTGAATGCAGTCTGGAAGGCCTACTTCGGAGACCACCCTGTGGTGCGCCGTGCTTATGGGGTGCAGTTGCAATCGGGCATGAAGGTAGAAGCCGCCTTCACTGCGGAAGTGCCTTAAGCATGCCGGCACGTTGGCAGGCAGTCATCCTGCTTGCGGTGGTGGCTGGCCTGAATTATGCGGACCGCACGGCGCTGTCTGTGGTGTTTCCCTTGCTGCAAAAAGACCTTGGGTTGAGTGATCTGCAACTGGCCGGGGTTGGGACATTATTTCTTTGGAGCTATGCACTGGGCTCTCCCTTTGCCGGCAGGCTGGCAGACCGGATGCGGCGAGATCGGGTAGTGACCTGGAGTCTATTCGGATGGAGTCTGGTTACCGTGCTGAGCGGCTTTGCACGAAGTGCCAATGAACTGCTTGCTACCCGAGTGTTGCTGGGGCTGGCGGAGTGTTTTTATCTACCGGCTGCGATTGCCCTGATTGCCGATCATCATCCCACTCAAAGTAGAGCGCGGGCCATGGCAGTGCATATGTGTGGGCTTTATGCGGGGATGGTTGGCGGTGGTTGGCTGTCTGGTTATCTGGGAGAGCTGTATGGATGGCGGGCCGGATTGTGGTGCCTTGGTGCAGCAGGTCTGGTGATGGCTATGGTCTGCGCTGTGTTGTTGCGTGAAGCACAGCAGGGCGAGAAGACGATCGTAGCGAGCGTGCCGCTGCTCGAAGTCTTGCAGGAGCGACGCTTTCTTTTGATTGCCATGCAGTCGATGCTGATTGCCGTCGGCACGTGGATGTTTTTTAACTGGATGCCGTTGTACTTTCGCGAGAGCTTTGGGCTCAGCCTGGCTGTGGCGGGTTTATCAGGGACGGCAGTCGTGCAGCTATCTTCGGTTGTGGGCACGTTTACGGGAGGCATTCTGTCGGATCGTGCTGCGCAACGAAGTGCTGATGGCAGGCTGCGGCTGATGACGCTTTGCTACCTGCTTTGCGCGCCCTGCCTGCTTGTGTTCTTGACGGGTGGCGGAGTATGGGTGGTGGCGGCGGGTGTCATCGTGTTCTCAGTCATCAAAGCCATTGGAGCAGCCAATGAAGCGGCGTCCTTGTGTGAAGTAGTGACCGACAGGGGGCGAGCTACGGCGCAGAGTCTAATGAATACTTTGAACACGTTGGCGGGTGGTGCGGGAGTGCTGGTGGCAGGTTATCTCAAAGCAGACTGGGGCTTGGACGGGGTGTTTGCTGGGGTAGGCGTTTTAGTGATTCTGGCTGCGGGAATGGCGTGGATGGCGAGACCGAAATGAATCTATTACTTTTGATGTGGATGGCGGCTCAGTTGGAACTGGGTGAGCCGCGATTGGTTGTTGCCGGGCCTGCTGAGGAAAAGCGTTGGGGTCGATGGCAGTTCCCTACCCTGGAGGAAGGCCCTGACGGAGCGCTGTTTCTGTTTGTGCATGTGGAGCCGGATTCAGCGGCCTCTTACGGCAAGGCTCGCAAGACCTTCGCCTCTCGGGACCGGGGCAAGACCTGGACTGAAACAGAGAATCCAGGCGCTTACGGTCTGAAGCTGCGCAAGGGAGAGTGGCTTCGGACAGATACCGTGGCGGCGACTCCTGTGAAGGATCTTCGGTTGCCTGCGAAAGTAGCGGAGCGGGCCAGCTACGGAACACCGTTTCAGCTCTACCGAATGATGGAGCTGCCGGAGAGTCTGCAACAAATCTTCTTTCAGCGTTTTCGCAATGGGGCTTGGCACGGCGAAAGCCAAAGATTGGACGACCCGGAGGCGATGCGGTATGCGACGGGTGGGTTGATTCCACAAATCTGGTGGGGCGATATGAAGCGGTTGCGCGACGGCCGGCTGGTGGCGCTTACGTATCCTTACTATCACTTGAGCCAGAAGCTGCCCTATACTTCTGTGGCTTCCTATGAGTCTCGCGATGAGGGGCGAAGCTGGAAGAAAACGGGACAGATTTTGTATGAAGAGCCCGACAAGCGCAGAGACGGATTCACAGAGCCCGCTCTTGAGATTCTGCCAGATGGAAGCTTATTTGCTGTGCTTCGAACGACCGATGGCAATGGGGTGGGGCCGATGTACCGGAGTTGGTCTCGCGATGGGGGCAAGACGTGGACTGCACCTGAAGCTTTCACCGAGACGGGGGTCTTGCCGCGTTTGTTGCAATTGCGCAATGGCGTGCTGGTGATGTCGTCGGGGAGACCGGGAGTGGATTTGCGCAGCAGCCGCGATGGAGGAAGAAGCTGGACGAAGGCGGAGCGGCTGGTGCCGGTGCCCGACGAATCCAAGCCTCAGGTGGACTCTTGCGGATACACCTCGATGGTGGCGCTCGGTAAAGATCGCTTTCTCATCGCCTATTCCTGGTTTCGCCCTCCGACAGGGAGGAAGTCCATTTACGTTCGTGAGGTCCGGGTGAAGTAAAAATATTTTGACCCCAGGTTTGGAATTGCTGCGCAGTGGCAAGTATGAACAAGACCCTCATCTTCCTCCTGTTTGCGGCATGGAATCAACTCGGTGCCACAACGATCAACTATGCCGCTGCTGCGAACGGTGCGACCGCTACCGCAAGCTCCACCTACCAACTCGACTTCAATACCTTCGGACCGCAAAACGCCATCGACGGGCTGATTACTCCAACCGACTACGCCAACGCTAATACGAACTACAAGTTTTTCAGCTCCTGGACAGGCATGCCAACTCCTCATGTGTTTGAAGTCACGTTTGCCGGGGAGTCCTACATTCAAACCATCAATCTCTTCAACCGCAGTAATTGCTGCGCGAGCCGGTTGACGAACTTTAGCATTTCGCTTCTTGATGGCGGCAACACGCCAGTCTGGAGCAACAACTACTTTACGAACGGGGGCTTTCCCAACCTGCTTCTCACGGCTAGCAACATCAACCAGATGGCCAACAAACTGAAGGTTGAGTTCCTGGCTGGGGCGCGCATTCCAGGCGAAGACTACATGCATTTTGATGAAATCCAAGCACTGGGTGATGTTCCAGAACCCGGAACATTAGCACTGGGAGGACTTGGGCTTCTCTGCTGCTTCTATGCCCGCCACCGGAATCAGAGAGGATCGGTGAGCAGTTGCGACTCTGAGGTGAAACGCCGGTAATTGAAATAGCGCAATTCGTTGGAGAAGTCTTTGCCTGACTGCGTATGGTAGCGGGCGAGCGTCCAGATGCCTTCGGGCAAGCGCTGCAATTCGATTGTGGTTTTGGCTCCTGGCTTCAAGCTGCCCTGGTTGACGATGTTGTTCGAATAGGGATAACTGATGCGACCAATCGCAAGCTGATGCAGGAGCCATTCCACTTTCTTGACCACCGTAATTTCAGCTCGCCTCCAGTGCAGCTCTGCTTTATCGATCCAGAGTTTGTAGCTGAAGGCGGTAAGCAAGCGGGATGTGGCGCTGGGATGAGGACTGGTCTCAATGAGGTGGTTGGGGCGACCGTCGATCATTTCTTCACCGAGATAACGGGCCGTGTGTACGCGGGGGAGCAGCTCCAGGTACTCCCGCTCGGCACGCCAATTGAAGCCTGGGCCCGGTGCGGCGAGGTGACGGGCGAGGCGCTGGCGCTCGGCTGCGAGCTCAGCGCCAGTGAGGGGTTGGCCATTGGCGTCCACCCTGCGCCAGTACATCGCACCTGATACGAGGTTGATCTCATAAGCCTGCTGGCGTTGCAGTACACCCTTCGAATAGGATTTCTCTTCAGAGCTCCATACATAGCCCCGGAGCTTTTCCATGTTCAGCTTGTCGAGCGTGACAGATTGATCAAGGATCACGTACGGATCAGGGTTGACGAAGAAGAGAGCCAGAGCGGAACGGCGTGTCATTGTGGAGCGGGGAGAAGCTGTGACTCAGCAGTGAATTTTCTAAAATTCGAGAATCGAAGTTCTGTGAAGAAGCCGGGTTGGTCTATACGGTAGAGGTCGGGTACCCACAGGCCATCCTCAAGGCGCTTGAGAGTAAACCTCAGGGTGGAGCCCGCAGGGCTGTTATCCCGATTGACCAGACCCGGAGAGTACGGTAAAGAGATACGACCCATCAGTAGTTGCTGCATGTCGAAGCTGGTGGGGCGGAGGAAGTTGCAAGTGGCTTCCACCCAGTGGCCTGATTCCTGATCGATTATGAGGCGCGTCGTGGCGTTTGTGAGATAGCCGATTGGCGCGAGGGTGCGCGACGGGGGTTTTGACTCGATGATCCAGGCAGGGCGGTTCTCGATTTGCGTCTCACCCTTAAAGAAGAACTGGTGTGTTTCAAGCCAGATTTGCAGTAGTTCACGTTCTTTGCGCCACTGCGCCTTGGGATCGTTGGTTGTGGCCTGAGCGAGGTGCATTCGCAGGCGAGTTTGTTCCAAGGCTGCTTCTTCTGCCGACAAGGGGGTGTCATTGGTAGCCAGCTTGCGGAAGTACATTCCTGGGCCCACGAGATTTACCTCGAAGGTTTGTGTAAAGCGAGAGCGGCGGGACCGAACGCCAAGATTGAAAATTTCGAAGACATAGCTACGCAAGAGATTGAAGTTCTCTTCGTCATGCGTGATGGAGCGGGCCAGCAGCGCTCGCGAATCGGGAGAGGGGGCGAATAGGGCGAGGGCAGTGCGTCGGGTCACTTGCGCGATCAGCCCTTCATCTCCAAACCCCGGAAGGTAGAGGTGGCGCTGGCGAAGCGCTTGGCCTCGACGCCCATGCGTTCGATGATGCTCATAAAGAGATTGGGAAGCGGATAATTCTTGTCGCCGGGGAAGGCGAGGTGCTGGCCGTGCTGGAAGCCGCCGCCGGCGAAGATCACTGGCATGTCTGTCGTGGTGTGCTTGTTGGCATCGCCGAAGTTAGAGCCGTAGAGCACCATGGTTTGGTCCAGCAGGCCTGAGGCTTTGAGCCTTGACAGAAGTTCTGCGAGATGGCGCATGTGCCAGTGGTCAATGGCCTCCAGTTGTTTGAGCTTGCTTTCGTTGCGACCGTGGTGCGAAAGGTTGTGATAGCCGTCGGTGATGTTGATGCCTTCGACGTCGATGGCGGGCGAGTTGACGCTATCGAGGAAAAGCGTAATGAGGCGCGTCGAATCGGTTTCAAAGGCGAGGCGTGCGATGCCGTACATGAGGCGGACCTTGGCCATGTAGGCGCGAGGGTCGGCGGGGTCAACTGGTTCTTTTGCGGCGGTTTGGGGTTTGGGCTTTTTCTCCCAGGCCTGGGCCAGAACGAGGCGGCGCTCCAGCTCGCGTACGCCGGTCATGTATTGATCGAGCCGCTCTTTGTCGCGGGCACCGAGATTGCGCTCGAGCGACTTCGCTTCTGTTGCGACGGAATCCATGATGCTTTGACCGAGGCGAAGGCGCTCAATCTGCCGCTCGATTTCAGCCGCGCTGCCCTGGATGAAGAGACGCCGGTAGATGCTGGCGGCAGAATCTTCACAGGGAATCATGACTCCAGATCCGGTCCAGGAAAGGCTGCGCTGCGACTTCTGAACGTTGACACCGAGGGTAAGCGAGGGAAAGCGGGTTTGAACGCCGATGTGCTCGGCGAGGAATTGATCGAGCGAGATCGTGTTGCGGAAGCCGCCATTCGAAGGATGAGGTGCAGCCGTGAGAAAGCAAACCTCAGAGTTATGGCTGCCATCGACGTCAGGATGCGAGACCCCAGAAAACACGGTGAAGTCGTTGCGGAAGTCCTTCAGGTTCTCCAGGTAGGGAGAGAGCTTGTAGTCGCGGCCGGCGGTGCTCGGGAAAAAGCCCGTTGCAAGCAAGCCGAGGTTGTTGCAAATGGCAAGCATACGGCGTGGGGGTGGAGCATCGTTTGCCAGCAGGGGCAGGGCAAAGGCAACGCCCGAGGCGCGCAGGATGGAACGGCGGCTGATTCGCATGGTAGACCTCATTTGCGGGTGAAGAACTCGCTTTGAACAATCAGGTGGAGGAGTGTGCGTAGACGGTAGCCGTCACGCTGGGCCTGGTCCAGAATCGCTTCGATTTGTGGACGGGTGGCGAAGCTGACTGGTGCACCCGTTGCGTAAGTGATGAATTGATTTGCGATGTTGCGGGCCAGCTGGCGATCGTCCTTCGCGAGAATCGATTGAAACTCTTCGATGCCCCGGAAAGGCTTGCCGAAGAATTCACCACTCGCGTCAACAGGTTTGGCATTGCGGAAGGTAAAGGCGTGGCCATTCTTACCAAGGCCTTCGACCGTGGTGCCCTCTTCGGTAGAGCGGTAGTGCGTGCGGGAGCCGCCCAGGACATCAAAACTTTCGAGGGCAAAGCCGGGTGGATCGATTTTGCTGTGGCAACCGGCGCAGGCGGGATTGGAGCGGTGCTTATCCAGTTGTTCCCGTATGGTGGTGGCACCGCGGGTATCGGGTTCTACAGAGCCGACGCCTAGCGGAGGTGGTGGAGGGGGCATACCGAGAATGCGCTCCATGATCCAGGCACCGCGCAAAACGGGTGAAGTTGTTGTGCCATTCGCAGTGAGCTTCAAGATGCTGGCGTTGGTCATCAAGCCCCCGCGAGGGTTGCCCGCGGGCAATGTGACAAGGCGCAGATGAGAACCCTCGACCGGTGCCAGACCATAGTGCTGGGCCAGATGCTGATTGACAAAAGTGAAGTTCGATTGGGCCAGGCTTGCCACCGGTAGATTGTGTTCGATGAGATGCGCAAAGTAGCGCCGGGTTTGGGCCTCTGCGGATTCGGTGAGCAGGTCGTCCAGATAATATTCCGGGTAGAGAATTTGATCGGGTGTGTTGTCGTTCAGCTTGCGAAGGTCGAGCCAGTAATCGAGAAACGCATTCGTGAATTGTTTGGCGCGCGAGTGAGAGAGCAGTCGTTCGGTCTGGGCCTTGAGGATGGCGGGTTTGCGAAGGTCACCGCTGGCTGCGAGGCGACGGAGCTCGGCATCGGGGCTTGTGTTCCAAAGGAAATAAGAGAGCCTTGCCGCCAGAGCGTAGCCGGTGAGAGGGCCGGGGGACTCTTCGAGATACAAGAATGCAGGAGAGCAAAGGATGGACGTATAGCCATCGATCATGGCTTCTTTGAGCTCGGCGGGGTTCTTGTCGAGGCGGGTACTCACGATCTTGAGAGCAGACCGGAATTCCGATTCCGTAAAGGGCCGACGGAGAGCCTTGGACAGAAACTCTTTCAGCGCCTGCGGCACCTGGTCGCGAGAGGCCGGTACGAGTTGAGGATAGGTCGCGGGCGTCGGGCCTTCTACTTCCATCCAGCGGTAGACGAGCCCAGGCATACCGTCTTTTGAGGCATGTGGGCTGCCGACAAAGCCAGGGCGGGAGCGAAAGAGGCGCGCAGCGTCGGGTGAGATCGAGTCGCCTTCGAGCAGCTCTACTTCGACTTCATGCACCTTGGGTTCGGGGCCCACATCGAAAGTGGTGAGGTACCTCTTTTCACCTCCCGGCCGCAGGGCATAAATGCTGAGGGGCTCCAGGGTGCGGCCCCGCTCAGTCTTCTCGCGGTTGGGACGCCAATAGGGAGGGCGATTCTTGTTGTTGAGTGGTTGCCAGAGTGTGTGGATCCAGAGGCTGTAGGAGTGAAAGCGGAGGCGGTATCTGCCGGGAGCTGCAGCCTTGAACTGATCAAACGAGTAGTCGTTTCCATTGAAGGTGCCGGCGGGTGTGGCGAAGCCCTCCTGATCCCGCTGTGAAGGCACCGTCATGGGTGCCTTTTCTGTCAGGACGTCTGGTTGCGCGTCGAAGCCCAGTACAGGAATCATGGCGCGTTCCGGGTGGTTGTTGAATGGCCCGTAGAACATGCGCCGGATCATGCGGTTTTGCTGGCGGGCATAGTAGCGGCGGTTTGATGGTTTGGCGGCCTGGGCGGTGAGGACATCGCGCAGGGCCTGCTCTGCGGTATCGAGATAGCGGGCCATCTGGACATGTGAGATGTCGAGTGCTTCGCCAGACTTGTTGAAGCGATGGGCGATGCCGTCTTCGGGGAGGCTGTCGCGCAGTTGCAGCCAGGGTGCCGAGAGAAGATCGCGAACGGTATTTTCGTACTCGTAACGATTGAGGCGCCGGATGACCGAGCGTCCCTGGTTGGCGGCATTTGCGGTTTCAAATGCCTTGATGGGTGTCGAAAGAGCGCTCAAGAACGAAGCACGATCGAGACTCTTCGATGCCTTTGGAGGCATCGAGCCAGAGTGGACTGCATCATGAACACGAACCCAGCGCGAAAGCGTTTCTTTGTTGCTGAGGTTGAAATCAAGGCGAGTGAAGTCCAGGCCCATCGGCGCAGAAGTGCCCTGGTGGCAGCCGTTGCAGTTCTGCTTCAGGAACGCAGAGAGCGGCGGCGGCGGCGCATCCTGGGCTAGCAGTAGATAAAGGATTGGAAACATGACCGCTGGTTGCTATCGTATCTGAGTTATGAGGAAGCTTGCAGATTTGCATGGTATCGGCAAAGCAATGTTAGGTGACTTTGAACTGCTGGGAGTGAAGACGGTGGAAGAACTCGCGCGGCTCGACGGAGAAAAGCTCTACCGTGCCCTCGAGAAGAAGACAGCAATCCGTCAAGACCCTTGTGTGCTGGACGTATTTCGCTGTGCGGTGGCTCAGGCCCGCGATCCGCAACTGGAGCGCGAGAAGTGTAACTGGTGGTGGTGGAGTCGGGAACGCTTGGCGGGGAGGCTCTAATGGAGCGCAGAAAGTTAACGAAGGCCCTGGCGGCATTGGGTCTTGGGAATGCTTTGGCTGCCGCAGAGCCTGAAGTGCATTTGCTACAGCGAAACGGTTGGGTACCGAACAACCCGCGGCTGCCGCTGTTGCTCTACCGGGGATTGTTTGGGGCAGGTTCGCGCGATATGGCAGCCGACTTTGAAGCTTTGATGCAAAAGAATGGCTGGGCACCGGAGTGGCGTAACGGTGTTTATCCTTTCCATCACTACCACTCGACGGCACACGAGGTGCTTGGGTTTGCCAGAGGCGAAGCCCAGTTGTTGCTCGGCGGGGAGCTGCCGCAGGGCCTGGCGGTGAAAGTGAAGGCGGGAGACCTTGCCGTGCTGCCCTGTGGGACAGGGCATTGCCGGGTGTCGGCAAGCGCTGACTTTCTGGTGGTGGGTGGTTACCCGCTGCAGCAACGTTGGGATCTTTGCCGGGAGGCCCCGGACGCTGCGATGTTGCAGCGGATGAAAGTGCTGCCCACCCCCAAGCTGGACCCAGTGGGGAGAGTTTGGAAGTAAGTTGATTTCTGCTCGGCTATACTTTCAAGCACTATGGATTGGAACAACATTCTTAAAGTCGTGGAAACAACCGCTCTTACGGTTGGCATGCAAATCATTGGAGCTCTTGCTCTCTATATCGTAGGCCGCTGGCTGATCTCATTTGCTATCGGCCTGATGCAAAAGGCGTTGCTACAGCAGAAGCTGGAACCAACCTTGCTGCGCTTTATCGGCAACACGGTCGCCGTAGTCTTGAACATCACTCTGGTGATTGCGATTCTTGGTTACTTTGGCGTGCAGACGACCAGCTTTGCAGCGCTTCTGGCCGGGGCTGGCCTGGCGATTGGTGCTGCCTGGGGCGGCCTGCTTGCCAACTTTGCGGCGGGTATCTTTCTGGTGGTGCTGCGGCCCTTCAAGGTGGGTGACTTTATCTCAGCAGGTGGCGTCACCGGAACCGTACAGGAAGTTGGACTTTTTGTTACCTCCATTGATACTCCCGACAACATTCGCACCTTCGTCGGCAACAACAAGGTGTTCTCCGACAACATCCAAAATTTCACTGCCAACCCTTATCGTCGCGTCGACCTATCAGCGCAGATTTCGGGGGCAGCCGATCCGAAGGCAGTTGCCGAAGCTCTAAAGAAGCGAATCTCGACGATTGCCAATGTTGCCGAGAACCCGGGAGTCGAAGTTGTCATCGCCTCATTTACGGCAGTCGGCCCAGTGCTGGCCATACGCCCCTACACGAGCAACGACAACTACTGGCAGGTGTACTTCGATACGAATATGGCGATTCGTGAAGTGCTGGGTGATGGGACGTTCCCGGCGCCAATGCCTGTTTACGGGATCGAGCACCTCAACAGTGCCATGGCGCCGAGAGCCTGAGTTTCAACTAGAAATCGAGGCGCAAGCCGAACTGCAAGCTACGCGGATCGCTGGCGCTGGTGATTTGACCAAAGTTACCAGCGCCGAGCGTGGTGCCTACGCCCAGCCACGAGAAGTGGTGTGGGGCGTTGTAGAACTCAGAACGGAACTGCACGTTGAACGTCTCGTTCACCTTGAAGTTCTTCTGCAGCGATGCGTCCCAATTGTTGGTGCCGGGGCCGCGAACAATGTTGCGTCCCAGATTGCCGAAGTTACCCAGAGCGGGTAGGGCGAAGGCTGCCTGGTTGAACCACTGGAAGCGTGTGCCGCCGCCCTGCTTCCAATCGCCTACTGCATCGGGACGCTGGTTGCCGAGGCCGGTGCCGGCGCGGTCCCCGTTAATGCCCAGATTGAGAGGCAAACCGGTATTGAGTGTGGTGATGCCTGACAACTGCCAGCCGCCAAATGCCTTCTTGTACCATTCCTTGCCATCCAGCCAGAAGGGGATGGGGTAGACGTAGCTGATGATCAGATTGTGCCGCCGGTCGAAAGACATAAAGCTGCGGTCGCGCTTGGCGTCGTAGCTATCCATCGGTTGCTCGTTGAAGCCACTGGCGTCGGTGATGGCATTGGACCAGGTATAAGAGGTGCTCAACTGCCCGCCACCCTTGATCTGACGGCGTACCTGGACCTGCAGTGAATTGTAAATGGAGTTGGCCCCATTGACGAACTGCTGGATGTCAGCATAGCCACGGTAAGGCCGCAAGGCATTGAGGTTCACGCCAGGGTTGCGCTGCAAGGTGCCAACCGGGAGCTGATTGATGTTGAGGGCCCGGGTGAGGCTGGCGGCACTGGAGCCGACATAGGCGACGTCGAGTGTGGTGAGGCTGTCGACCTTGTGCTGCACGCCAAAGCTCCAGTTCATGATGCGGGGCACCTTGAAATCGACGGGATGCGAGTTGGTGATCGAGGCCGGAAACGCCGCTGCGGCGCCACTGGTGGGATTGTCAACGTTGGCACTCTGGATGGTCTGCTGCTGGATAAACGGAGGATTATTGATGGCACTGAAGATGAAGTTGCCTTGCGTGCGCTCATAGAACAAACCATAGCCACCACGAAGCACCGTGCGCTGCTTGCCATTGATGTCATAGGCAAACCCGAGCCGGGGTGCATGGGTACCCCAGAAGGTATTGGCTCCGCCCTGCGGGATGCCGCGGAAGAGAGCCTTCACCCGCGGATCGCCTGTAATCGAAGCGGGAATACGATCCAGCGCCGCTTGCGGGAAGCCGCTGGAACCGAGGGCCAGGCCATTGAAGGGGTCGCCTGTATTGGGGACGATAGATCCGTTGGAGGCAAGGATCTGCGGGGCATTGGCCGGATTGTAGAATTCCGGCAGGAACGAAGTGGTGTTCTGCAGGGCTGCGTATTGCGGGCCCATGTACATGAAGCGATAACCCAGGTTCAACGTCAACCGGGAAGTGACCTTCCAGTCATCTTGGATATAAGGTTCAAACTGGCCGAATCGATACCAGCCTTCACGGTTGGTGTTGGCCTCCTGGTATTGCTGGAAGTTGCCGAGCACAGCGTCGGCCAACGGGTTACCTGAGCTGAAGGTATGGCCCGCCTGGAACGTAAGAACGCCATTAATCGCCGGGATGTTGTCCTGATTCTTGCGGCTGCGCTGGTACAGGAAGCCAGCTTTGATGTTGTGCTTGCCGATCAACTTCGAGAAGTCTTCTTTGATGTTGATGATGCGGTTGAAGTTGTTGAACTGGCGGGGGGCCGCATTTAAGCCATTGAAGCCAGCAATGTTGAGGGTAGGGATGTCGTTGGTGATGCCGTAAACCGAGGGCGCACCGTAGCCGGAGCCGCGGCGCGTGGTGTCGGTGGTGAAGCTCGGGTTCGGCCGGTAACCATCCTGACGAATCACGTTGCCGCTGGTCGAGAGCTGCAATGTATTGACGGTGGAAGGATTGATCACGCGGGTCCATTGCGCCTTGTAGCTCTTGCCAGGGATGTTGCGGTCGAACAAGACCAGTGCCGCCAGATTCTGCAGTTGATAGAACTGGTCAGCCAGGTAGTGGAAGGAGAGCTGGTCTTTGGAGCTGAGGTTGTAGTCGACCTTCAGGATGTTCTGGTTGGTGTTGGACGGTGTGGTGGTTGGGAAGACCAGATTGCCGCCAGCCCCGCTGAAATTGGGGTTGGGATAGTTTCTGAGCAGGCTGGCCATGTTGCGATTGACGCGTGAGCTTGGGATGACACCGCCAGGGAAGAGGGCGTTGGTAGTGATGTCGCGGGGTTGCGAGGCAGCTGGCAGGGCAGAGAAGTTACCGGCGCGCTGATCGAGTACGGGCACCACCCAGGTATTGATGTTTCCCTGCCGCAGGCGCTTGTACTCCTGGCTGAAGAAGAAGAAGAGCTTCGACTTGTCTTTATTGAACTTGTTGGGGATGTAGATGGGGCCGCCAAGATTCCAACCGAAGTTGTTGAAGCGCAGCTTCTGCTTTTGAAACGCATTGAATGCACGGGCGTCGAAGGCATCGTTGCGGACAAACTCATAAGCACTGCCGTGGAAACTGCGGCTGCCGGACTTCAGCGCCAGGTTAATGATGGCGCTTGCATTCTGGCCATACTCGGCGCTGTAGTTGGTGGTCAGCACCTTGAATTCGGCAATGGCGTCGGGGTTGACGTTGACAAAATTGTTGCCGCCGCCGCCGTTGTCTTTGTTGTCGACGCCGTCGACATTCCAGGAGAAAGAGTCGCTGCGGCCACCGTTGGCCGACTGACCGCTGGCGTTGGTTCCGAAGCCACCAGCAAGGCCAAAGCTGCTGGAGTAGTTGGTGGAGACCCCAGGAATCAGCGCGAGAAGCTGAATGTAGTTGCGGCCATTGAGCTGGAGCTGAGTGGCTTGCGTGCCGGTGATCAGGCGGCCAATCTCTCCGGTGCTGGTTTCTACATTGGCGGCATCAGAGCGAATGGTGATGCTTTCGTTGACGGTACCTACTTCCAACTGGATGTCGACAGCAACCTTGGCGTTTACTTCCACACGCACATCCTTGCGCACATTCTTCTTGAAACCCGTGGCAGTGGTTTCGATGTCATAGAGGCCGATGCCAAGGCCGGTGACTGTGTATGCTCCTGTTTCGTTGACGGAGGCTTCGCGTTCAAAGCCGGTCCCGGTGTTGCGCACGGTAACCTTGGCGCTACCGACGGCGAGTCCGGATGGATCTCGGACGACACCGGAAATCTGCTGGGAGGAGGCTTGCGGGAAGGCTAAACTGGCCGCAAAGACGAGGGAGGCGAGTATTCTGAATTTTGACATGATAGACCCTGAGGTGGCCCGATCATATCAGCATTTACAACTTGCCGAAGACCTCACGCAGTAGTGGGGTCACGCGAGCCGCAGGATTCTTGCGGATCTTCTTTTCCTCTTCAGCTACCAGCAGAAACAGTCCATCTACCGCTTTGGTAGTCACGTAGGTCTCAATGTCCAGGGATTCTGCTTTCATAAACGGAATCTGACGGAAGCGCCCGATCATTTGCTCATAGCTTTGGATCGCGCCCACTGACTTCATCGATTCTGAGATTGGCGGTCGGAAGGCTTGAGAAAGTGAATCGCTGGTTGTCTTGCGGAAGAAGTCTGTGGCGGCAGTCTCGCCGCCCTTCAGCAGTTGCAGCGCATCCGTTATGGTCATCTTCTTCAAGGCAGTGATGAATATATCCCTCGCCTTTGGGGCTGCCTGTTCGGCTGCCCGGTTCATGCCGAGGATAAAGTCGTCAATCAGCTTGCCACCTCCTACCAGCCGCAGGCCGCGTTCTACGGGCCTCAGCTTTTCAGGAAGCAAAATCTTGATCAGGGCATTGGCGAAGTAGCCGTCTGGCTTTGCCGCAAGCTGGATGGCATTGGTGAGGCCAACCTGGAGGGCCTCCCGAATGCCGCTGGCATTCTTGTCACCGCTGAGCCGATCCAGAATTCCCTTGAATTGGGCCCCCAGCGGAAGAGCGCCGCTGAGCGTCCATAAGCAAACCCGGCGTGTATCCATGGCTTGTCACCTTTTCGGGCGGGCGTGTAGTCTTAGGGTTCCAAAGTTGTTGAGTTGTGTGCGAGTTTTGGCTCCACCCGAGAACCAGTCTTCGTGATGAAAATTGCCGAAGTTGCCTTGGCCAGCCTCAGGGGTGTCGAGGTCGCCGAGGGCAATATTGATTCCTACTTCGCGATCGCCCAGCGAAGGCGACCAGAAGAGATTGGGTTCCACTTCTACGCAGGGGTTGAACGCGATGGACCACTCAATGACATAACCCTTCTTACTGGGCTTGACGCTGGTAGCGGCAACCATCGCTTTGCTATCGATCCAGGCAGAGTATTGAGCAAACGCTTTGGGGTCCCGACGTGGCTCCCCTTCGAGTAAGCCACCCTTGCCCAAACCACCCAGCCGGCTCTTGGTGAGGTTTACGACCATCTGCCAGGAACGACCATTGCCTTCCACAGACTCATCCCCTTTGAAGGTGTTGGTGGCGTTGAGCAGGATTTCCATCTCATCTCCGAACCAGGGGAAGGCCTCCCGGGAAGGCTTGCCATCCACAAACTCATGAGCTTTGGGGTTTTCCTTGGGCAACCAGCGCGGGGTGTCGATGCCGTAGAGCAGATCATCATCGATGTCGAAGGCAAAATAGAGGCGCTTGCCATCATGTTTGACCCAGCCCTTCAGGTTGAGGTCCTTGGGGTCTGTTGTGGGTGTGAAGGTGTGTGCCCAGTCGAGCACACCAGTAATAGGAGTGGCATCGGCCCATTCACCGGGAGCGATCTTGCCATCCATTTTTGGGGTTTTGCCAGGATAGGCGTCGAGAGACTTTTTGGGCTGGGCCGCCAGAGTGGCAGCCAAAAAGACGAAGGCAGTGAAGGCGCGGATCAGCGCTTTTTCCTTCCTGCGGGGGCTGCAGGGGCGCTAAAGGGCATGCCGAGTGCCTTCAGTTCATCTTTCGCCAGACTGGCCTGCGGGGAAGCAGGCGACTTCTTGATCAGGTTGCGAAACTCATTCACCGAGGCCGTTCGCTGGCCAGATTTACCGAGGGCTCGCCCTTTCTCCAGTTGCGCATCCAGGGCCTTGGGAAAGTCAGGAAACTTTTCGAGGACGGCATCAAACGACTTGACCGCATCATCAAAGCGGTTCAAGCTCACCAGTACCAGGCCGAGGTTGAAGTGGGCATTGGGGGCATAGGTTTCGGTGGGATAAAACTTGAGGTAATCCTCAAACTGCTTGGCAGAGAAATCCAGTTGGCCTGCATTCCGCGCCTGGAGAGCCGCAGTGTATAGGCTCTCGCTGGTCATGCCTGCCGGGGGCCCGCTCGGAGCGGCCGGGGCCGGGGCTGGGGGCGGGGCAGACATGGTGGTTACCGCATTCTTGATGTCACTCAATTGGCCCTGGAGCTTCTTGATCAATTCTGCCAGTTCTGAAACCGACTCCTTCATCAAGGCAAACTCCGTGGTCATTTGATCGACCTTGGTATTCACACCAGCGACCGGTGCCTGCAGGGAAGTTTGCTGTTCTTTGAGTTTGTCGCCCAGGGTCTTGTCGAGAATCGCCAGGGCAGTGTTGCTCTTGTTCGACGTATCCAGAGACTGCTGTACCAACACATTGAGACCGGCAAACTTTTCGTCCATCGCACTCTTCATGCTGCGCACTTCGTTTTGCAGTAGCGCGAGATCGCGCTGAATTTCGAGGATCTTGTCCTTTTGGGCAAAACCCGGAACGGCAAGAACGGAGGCGAGCGTGAAGAGTGCGAATAGACGCATAGTTTCCCTTAGATTGGATTAGTTGGCGCTGAAGTGGGCGCGACGGTTCTTCTGATAGCAGGATTCATTTGCTTCAGAACAGGTCGGCTTTTCATTGCCATAGCTGATGACCTTGAGCTTGTCTGCCGGCACACCAAGGTTTACCAGGTAATCCTTGACGGAGGAAGAACGGCGGTCACCGAGGCCAAGGTTGTACTCGGCAGAGCCGCGCTCGTCGCAAT
Source organism: Bryobacter sp. (assembly GCA_044340255.1). Lineage (GTDB taxonomy): Bacteria > Acidobacteriota > Terriglobia > Bryobacterales > Bryobacteraceae > Bryobacter. Next base: position 137,581 of record JBIITX010000007.1, read on the forward strand.
GTCCTTCGATGGTGACAATGCCATTCGAGTGCGCCTCAAAGATCTGCTTCAGGGCTTCGGCGTTCTTGTTGAGCACAGAACGACCGTCATCGCGAATGTCGGACTTGTCGTAATCAAAGTAAACGTCAGTCAGCAGAGAGCTCACCATCTCGGAGAGGCTCTTGGTCACTGCGCTCGGGGCTGCGGTGCGCGGTGGCGGGGGCGGAGCCGATACGCTCAGCGTGACGCTGCGCTCGGTGGTGCCACCGGGGCCAGTCGCGGTAAGGCGATAGGTGGTTGTAGATGACGGGCTCACCGAACGGTTGCCGGTGGCTTGGACTGCACCGATGCCAGCCGAGATGCTTACAGAATCAGCATTTTCAACCGCCCAGCTCAGCGTGGCGCTTTGCCCGGCAAGAATCGACGATGGCTCAACCGCGAAAGACCGGATGGCTGGAGCGGGCTTCGGAGCAACTGGCGCTGCAGCGGGTGGAGCGGGTGGTGGTGGGGTAGGAGCGGGGGCTTTCTTCTTGCAACCCACCGCGAACAAGGACAGAGAAAGAGCGAGTAGCGCGATACTCAGTTGTTTACGCGACATTTTTAACAGACCTCCAAAGTTCAACAGGCAGCGTTTGAGACTTCTAAAGCGACAAAACAAATTCTAGTGAGACCAGACTGGCATTTCATTTCGACCCACGGTGGTGAGAGGGCGGACTTGAGTGCCATCCGCAAGCATGGTCCAGATCTGAGGAGTGCCACTACGATTCGAGCAGAATGCAATGTGCAGGCCATCTGGTCCCCAAACGGGATTCAGATTGCGGCCTGCGCCATGCGTCAACTGCGTGAGTTCGCGTTTTGCAACATCCATCATGAATATATTAAAATTTCCGGGCTCGAAACCACGGGTCCAAGAAAATGCAATGATCTGGCCCTTGGGGTGCCACGACGGATTTGCCGCTTGCCCCGTGCCATCTGTGAGCCGCTCAATGTCTGACCCACTTATATTCATTCTATAGATTTGTGCAGGCCCGGATCTACCTGAAACGAAAACAACTTCGGAAGAATTTTGCGGGTTGATCTTCGGTTCGGTTTCTACAGCCCGGGCGGTGCTGATGCGGCTGAGGTTGGAACCATCCGAATTTGCACTGAAAATGTTCTGAAATCCACCACCAATTTTGGTGCCAAACAAGATTTGCTTTCCATCTGGAGTAAAGTCGGGCGAGGCGACAATACTCGAAACCGGGTTGACGAAGGTAAGGCGGCGGGCAGAGTCAGCGGCCATGACGGTGATTCCGGGATTGCCCTGTAGAAAACTCGTAAAGGCCAGCTTCGAATTATCGCGACTCAGAGCAGGAGTGGTGCAAATGCTGTTGAAGCGCGTGACGGGCTTTTGATTGGAGCCGTCATAATCCATCGACCAGATCTCCTTGGCCCCGCTGCGGTTGGAAACGAAGTAGATCTTTGAACCCAGCAGAGATTTCGCGCCAAATTTTGCCAGGATGTCGGCTGCAAATTCCCTGGCAATCTTCTTGGCCCCATCTTCAGAAATGGGCCCAAAGTAAAGCTTGCCAAACATTTGCGCGTTGGTGAGGTCTGGCTGGGTAACGTCATACAGCCAGCCAAAGAGCACCAACTGTCCGTTTTGAATTGCCGTATAACCCATCGCCAGATAGTTCGCCTTGACCACTGGACCAGACCAATCGGTCAACCAGGGCCCGGCGCTACGGCCGCCAACGGGAGCCTTCCAGTCCGTCGGTTGCTGCGGCACTTGCAGCGGGTAAAAGCTCTTGGGTGCCATCTTGAACAGGCCGGCACCGGCAATCTCATCGAACAGCGTGAGGTTGAAAATGGGCATCCAGGGTTGCGCGTCCCCTGCGCCCCGAAAGTCCGGAATAGCAATGGCAGGCTGCTTACCGCCGGTGATAATCGAGATGATGTCCTGCCCATAGAGAGCAGGAGCCAGGCAGGTGAGCAGTGCGGAGCGACGATTCATTGTTGGGAATTACCTCTTCAATTCAAACCAAAACTCTATGTTCGCAGAGTTCTTTTCAAAGCCTTGTGGCAAGGGTGGCATGGGGTTGGCTTCGTAAACGGCACGTTGCGCCGATTGGTCCAGTGCATAGTTGCCAGACGATTGGAAGATCTTGATGTTCGAAATGTTACCGTCTTTGGCGATGGTAAAGGTGACAATCGCCGCCGGGGCGGTGCGCAAGCGCGAGTCTACATCGTTGGTACGCCAGCGCTGGGCTACTCTTTCGCGAATCAGTTTTTCATACCAGCCGAAGCGGTTGCCGAAAGGAGACGAGGCGCTCGCTCCTACGCCGCCAGAACCCTGCACCCCGATCATGGGTGTTACTGCCGCCTGACCCAGGTTGGAGGTCACCTGATTGGGCAGAGTCGGGTCTTCGCGATACTTCTGGTTGGAGGCAATTACTTCCTGCTTCGTCTTCTTCTGCTTGCGCTTGAGCGGGATGGCGTCGGCATCATCCGGCTTGGCCTCAGGTTTCTTCTCGGTCTTTTCGGGCGGGGCGACTTGCGACTCGGTGTCATTGGCGACGCGATTGACGCGGCCTTCGCGGCGAGGGATCGGGATCTGGGCTACGGCCGAGACACCGGCAGAAGCTCCCAATGAAGTCGGGTCTCCAAAGAGATCACGCATGCGATGATTCCAATACTCGTAAGCCACCAGCGCAGCAATTACGCCTACATGCAGCAAGATCGAGTTGCGAAATCCGTGCGGGCTAGCGCCGTCTTGGGTAGCTGTCATCGGTTTGAGTTACGAGGCGGACGCCAATCTTGGCATCGGTCAATTCTGCCACCACCTTGGCAATCGGATCATAAGTGGTCGCTTTGTCAGCGCGGATGTAAACCAGGTTTTCTTTGGCCTTTTTGTTGTTCTTCACCATGTCGGCCAGGGCGTTGATGTTGACGGGCTTGTCGTTGAAGTAGAGCTCACCGGCTTTGGTGATGTTCACGACGTTCAGGTCTTGTGCGGAAGCTTTTTCTGTCTTTACTTTTGGCACTTCAATTTCGAGGCCAAACTGCATGGCCTGGGCCGTGAGCATAAAAATGATGAGCAATACGAGAACGACGTCCACCAAAGGCACGACGTTCATCTCCGACAGAGTGGTGCCACCGTAGCGGCGGCCTCGCCGGGAACCAGAGCCGTTATCCATCGAAAATGCCATCTTCGTTTACCCTTCGAAAGTACGCTCGACCAGATTCATGAACTCCAAAGCAAAATCTTCCATGCGGTTGCCGATCTCTTTGATCTGCCCGCCCAGGTAGTTGTAAGCGATGGCTGCCGGGATGGCTGCTGCCAGGCCGGCACCCGTGGCAATGAGGGCGTCCGCAATGCCAGGCCCAACCGTGCGCAAGCTGACACTGGCCGACATCGAGAGCGCCTCAAAGGCGTCGATGATGCCCCAAACCGTCCCAAACAGTCCAATAAAGGGAGTGACTGAGGCGATTGTGGCGAGCCAGTTCATGTTGCGCTCCAGCTTCTGGATCTCTTCGCTGATGCCCAATTGCAGGTTGCGCTCAATCATTGGCTTGTTACGGATTTGATTGCGCCCGCGGGCCTGGCGTTCCACCTCGGCGTAGCCAAAATCAAAAACAGCCACCATGGGTGCTGCGGCGTTCTGTTCGGCCGCCGCAGTGATGGCCTCAAATCCGGTGGCTTTGCGGAACGATCGCAAGAAGGCGCGATTGGATGCCATCGCGTTTTTCAGCAGCTTGTACTTGCCAAAGATGATCGACCAACTGAGGAGCGAGGCTCCGATCAGCATCAGTAAAACGGCAAAGGGAATGGGCTTTGCGGGGTTGAAGAGCTCGGTCAGCTTGAGCTGAAGGAGGAAGGCAATCATTATCAAACTACATTATGACCGCCAAAGCTTGCCAACTGCCAGTAAAATCAAGCTGATGCTCGTCGAATTGCTGGTCGAGAATTTTGCGGTGGCTGATCGGGTGCGGGTGCGCCTGGGTCAGGGTCTGAATGTATTGTCTGGTGAAACCGGTAGCGGCAAGAGCCTGATTGTCGATTCGCTGGGATTGCTCTTCGGCGGAAGAGCTAGCGCCGAAACGGTACGAAGTGGTGCGGAGAGGGCGCGGATTGCGGGCATCTTTGAGGCGGTCCGCAGCAAAGAGTTGGTAGCTTTGCTTGAAGGTGCCGGGCTTGAAATGGAAGATGGGGAGCTGCTGGTAGAGCGGGAAATTCTATCGAGTGGCAAGAGTCGGGCCTTTGTGGGTTCGCGGGCCGTGGCCGCTGGTTTTCTCAAAGAGCTGCAGCCTCATCTTGGTGACATCCACGGGCAGCACGACCAGCAGCGGCTCTTCAGCGCAACCGAACAACGGTCTATGCTCGATGAGTTTTCAGGCAACGAGGTGCTGCTTGAAAAAGTGGGCAGCCTTTGGGCCAGCCTGCGCTCTGCTGAGGGGGAGTTGCGCCAACTGGAAGAGCGCGAACAAGAGATGCTGCGGCAGCGGGATCTGTGGAGCTTTCAGAAACACGAGATTGAAGCAGCCGATCTCAAGCCGAATGAAGACCAAAGCCTCGAACACGAACTGCGCGTTCTCGCCAATGTGGTCAAGCTGAAAGAGCAGGCCGGTGGTGCCTATGAGGCATTGCAGGAAGGGCCCGAAAGTGCGCTCTCCGTCTTGCGTCTCGCCATCAAGCGGTTGAACGAATTGCGACGGATCGACGACAGTTTGTCTGGCGTGATGGATTCGCTTAAGAGCGCCGAGGTCTCGATGGACGATGCCGCACGCGAGCTGGGTCGCTATGTGGACCGGCTGGAGGCTGACCCGCAACGGTTGCAATTTGTAGAGACGCGTCTGGCCGACATCGACAAGTTGCGCCGAAAATACGGCCATACCGTGGAAGAGATTTTGAGTTTCTTCGCGCAGGTGAGCGCCGATCTGAGTCTGGTTGAAGGTGCAGATGAGCGTCGGGATGAGCTGAAGAAAGCAGTGTTGCAACTCCGCGAAGAATTCAGGACGGCTGCCAGCGAGCTTTCTGGACGCCGCAAGAAAGCGGCCGCCAAGCTGGCGGCCAAAGTAGAAGGCGAATTGAAAGATCTGAACATGGAGCGCAGCCGCTTCGTGATCGCGATGGAAGAAGCAGCCTGGGGACCCAGCGGCATGGACGACATCCACTTCCTGATCTCAACCAACCTCGGCGAAGAACCGCGGCCTCTCGAGAAGGTAGCTAGCGGTGGGGAATTGTCCCGGCTCGCCCTGGCTCTCAAGGTGTCGCTCGCCGCCAAGGGCGGTCGCACCATGGTTTTTGATGAGGTGGATGCGGGTATTGGCGGCAGCGCAGCTGAGCAGGTGGGCAAGAAGCTGAAGATGCTGGCGGCCACGAACCAGTTGCTCTGCGTCACGCATTTGGCCCAGATTGCTGCCTTCGGCGATCACCATTACTCGGTATCGAAGAAAGAAAGCAAAGGGCGCACACACAGTGTGGTGGAAGAACTGGATGGCGAGGTGCGCATCAAGGAGATTGCCCGGATGATTGGCGGGCAGCGCCTGACCGAAGAAGCGCTGAAGTATGCCGGGCAGCTCATTGAGATGGGGAGCCTTCGGTAACTCTCGGGGGATCTGTCGATTTAGAAGCCGTTCGCTCACGGATTCCAGCAGCCCTATGCGAGCCGAATCCGCTATACTGGTGAGCGGTGAGGTGCGAGAGTGGTTGAATCGAACGGTCTCGAAAACCGTCGTACCCGAAAGGGTACCGTGGGTTCGAATCCCACCCTCACCGCCAGTTTCTTTACCCTACCTCTGCGCGAATCCACTCTTTCGTACTGCCAGCATTTTTCACGCCCAACAGTTCACTCGTAAACTGCACCATTCTCAAAACCCAACGCACATAGGTGGTTGGTCTTAAGTAGTAGAGAATCACTTGAGCCGTATCACTCGGGATCGGCTTCTCTGCGGCCGCGCGCTCTACCGGCACAGAACTGGCTTTTCGAAGCAAAACAAACAAATTGCGGTCAAACGAGCTCAGCCCGGATTCCAGCACCTGGAAGCCCGCTTTCTGAGCCACCAGCTTCAAGCTCGATGGGGTAAAGCCCATCACATGCGCATAGTGAAAGCGGCGGGCTGGATGCTGGTGCGGGGAATCCAGATTGGGCACTTCCACCAACAAAAGACCGCCTTCGGTGAGCCATTCCCGCATCTGCACCAGGACAGCAACAGGCTCCGGCTGATGTTCCAGCACATGAAACATGGTCATGCAATTGAAGCCGCCAGCGGGTAGCTCGACATCGAGTACGCCGCCCACGCGCACATCCACGCCGTACTGCTGCCGCGCGTACTCCGCATAGACCCCATCGGCTTCGATGCCAGTCACTTGGTAGCCGCCGGCTTGCAGCGCGCAGAGCATTTCGCCCGAGCCACTGCCGACATCGAGCACCTTCGAGCCTGCCGGAAACTGTTTCCGCAAATCCTTCAGTCGCGCCACGGCGAGCTTTGCCGAGCGAAAGACATTCCTGGCCTTGGGCCCCCGCACACCCTTGTAGCTTTCGCGGTACTCCACTTCATGAAACGCCTTCAGCTCTTCTATGGTGGGTAGCGGTTCGTTCCGGTACAAGCCACAACCCAGGCAAGCGACGGTACGCAGGGGTTCGCCCCGGCGGTCCCTGGTTGAAACCAGCATGGCTTCGCCACTCGCACAGGCAGGGCATTTTGATTCCATTTTGTCCTTCGACATTCCTCACCCTATCCTAACGACGAAGTCCAGCAACCAACCCCGTTAACGTATTGCTCTCAGGCATGCAAAATACTTAGGGTAGTTGACTGTGCCTTCGCCTGGCAATAAAAACTGGCTCTTGCCCCTGCTGTCTCACTGGGGGAGTGTATGACGATTAGTCAGCAGGCGGCTCTTGCAGGTTCAGCACGGGGACCCGCTTTTGGGAGATATCGATCTCATCAGGCTTATCCTGACGTTTCAAGAAAAAAGTAAGCAGTGCCATGACCAAAGTGAAAGCCATTGCCGCAAAAAGAATAGGAAGGCTTTCATACGCTATGCCTAGCGTAAGAAGTGTAAGCTCTACCATCGCGCCGACTATGCCAAGAACGCAACCGATCGATCTTGCTTTGGGGGATCCTCTTAGGAAATCTGTTAGCTTCATAAAACCCTACAAAAAGAAAGAAGTGATCGCTGGGGGAGCCGATCTCGCGAGGCCCGATCCGGGGCGTTGAACAACAATTCGACAACCTGCAGGGAATGGCTGACTCATCATTTTTTACTCCTCAGCACTTGCTTTCTTGCGTGGGATCGCCCGCAACTGCTCAAAAGGCAGCACGCCACAACGCTTCGCCCAGGTCTCATAGAGCCCGGTCATTGCCTGCACTCGTGCCGGTTCTGCGGCAGCGAGATCATGAGTTTCTGTCCGGTCCGTTTTGAGGTTGTACAGCTCCCAGGCTTGTTTGGATTGGGCTACCAGCTTCCAGTCGCCCTGGCGCACGGCTCGATTGCCCTCGTGTTCCCAGCAAATGTGGTCATGACCCTTGCGCTTCTTTCCCGTCAGCACCGGCAAAAGGCTGCGCCCTTCGAGCGGCTGTATGGTCTGTCCTTTGAAGCTTGTCGGGTAGCTCGCACCGGCAGCATCGAGGCATGTGGCCATGATGTCTACCAGATGGCCGGGCTCATGCGAGATTTTCCCCTTCTCGGTCAGGCCTGCGGGCCAGTGCGCAATCAAGGGCGTGGCGATGCCGCCCTCATGCACCCAATGCTTGTAGAGCCGAAACGGAGTGTTGCTGGCATTGGCCCACGGTGGGCCGTAGCTCAAGAAAGATTCTGGCCCGCCGGCGGCCACACCCGCTTTGCCCCGGTTAATGATTTCGGCGCAACCCCCGTTGTCAGCCAGAAACAGAATCAGGGTATTCGATTCCTGGCCCTGCTCTTTCACCTTGGCGAGAATGCGCCCAATGTTCTGATCCATCCGATCGATTTGCGCGGCATAGACGGCCATCAATTGGTCTTGTTCCTCACGGTTCTTGACCTGGTCCCAGGCCGGGACATCCTTGTCGCGTTCTGCCAGCGGCCAGCGCTTGTCCACGATCCCCATCTGAATCATGCGGGCATGCCGACGCTGACGCAATTCGTCCCAGCCCATCTTGTACTTGCCGCGATAGCGCGCAATGTCTTCTTCCCTTGCATGAAGTGGCCAGTGCGGGCTGGTGAAGGCGGTGTAGAGAAAATAGGGCTTCTCGCTGCGGCCATGCTCATCGAGAAATTTCACCGCGTGGTCGGTGAACAGATCGGTCAAGTAAAAGCTATCGTCTTTCGGGCGCACCGGTTGATCTTCGTTGACCAGGGGCCGAGCTTCTGTAACCCGGAAAAAACTGCTGGATCCACTCACCAGGCCGAAGTAGCGGTCGAAGCCACGGTCCTTGGGCCAGTGTGGCCGCTGCTCACCCACATGCCACTTCCCAGTCATCAAAGTGCTGTAGCCACTCTCCCGCAGGGCCTCGCCGATGGTGACGCAGCGGTCGTTGAGGTAACCCTGGTAGGCGGGGGTGCCACGGTTCTCCACCATGTGTCCAATACCAGCCTGATGCGGGTACAGGCCGGTCAGGAGCGATGCCCGCGTCGGGCAGCAACGCGCACAGTTATAGAACTGTGTAAATCGGACACCGCCCTTGGCAAGCCGATCCAGATTTGGGGTGGCGATCTCCGATCCGTAGCAGCCGATGTCAGAAAACCCCATGTCATCGGCCATCATCAAAATGATGTTCGGCCGCTTGCGTTGTGCGGCCGCTGTGGCGAGAGTGGCACTACCGGCAGCAGATAAAAGTTGGCGACGGGTAATCAATTGAGATGCTCCTGACTGTGTGGCATCATACAGCAACTTGCAAGCAGCTCGGGCTAGGCTTCCACCTTTGATGTCGCGGCATTCCACTTCAGGCGTCGCCCCTGCCGGAGCGACAGGTTGGCCATCTGCACCACTAGCGCGGCCTGAAAGCCAAGCGCCATGGGTGCCGTCGGTTTCTTGCGGGTACGTACGCAGTCGAGAAAGTTTTGCACGTGCAGGTCTGTCGCCCAGCCAAAACCCTTGGCAGAGGTGCGCTCGATCGATGGTGCTTCCTCTTTACCTTCCGCAAAAACGCGGCAGGTCTCACGGCCAATATCCATGCGGGCTTGATCGCCGTCGAGGTGGCTCATTTGATCGTTGCGGCTTTTGTACTTCATCGCTGCATAATTGATCGAAAACACGCCAATGAAATCTTCCGGATACTCTGCCGTAACCACCACCGATTCTGGAGTATCAAAACCTTCCCGATGCGGCTTGCCTGCCGCCGCCGTAACGGCCTTTGGATAGCTGGCCCCCATCAACAAATGGATGCCGTCAAAGACATGGGCTCCCTGGTCGGCGACGATCCCTCCGGCATAATCTCTGTAATTGCGCCAATTGCGGAACAGATCGGCATTTACAGGTACCCGCTTCTGGAGTGGCCCCTGCCACTGCTCCCAATCGAGAGGCCCATCGAGCTTGGCCGAGGCCGGATTGCCCTTCAGGTAGTTGTTCAGCCACCACGATCTCACCATGCGTACATTGCCAAGCACACCGGAGGCCACCAGCTCCCGCCCCTGCAAATAAAGATCGTAACTGCGGCGCTGCATCCCAACCTGGATGATCTGTCTGGTCTTCTTCTCTGCTTCTACCAGAGCTACCCCTTCTTCCGGCGTACGGCAAAGCGGCTTCTCGACATAAACATCTTTGCCTGCTGCAATGGCGTCCAGCACCATGCGTGCATGCCAATGTTCCGGGGTTCCAATCAACACGGCATCAATCGATTTGTCGTCCAGTAACTGACGGTAGTTGCGGAAGGCCCGGGCCGAGCTTCCCCCCTTGGCTGCGGCCGCCAGGCCACGTTCGAGGTTTGGCTCATAAACGTCACAGATGCCACTGACACGTAAGGCAGGATCTTTTTGGAAGACCGACATCATGAAGGTGCCGCGGCTCCCAGCGCCAATCACACCTAAATGCACGGTACTCGACGGCAACGCCTGCTGGGCATAGGCCAGGCCAGAGCTGAGTAAAAAGCTACGTCGTTTCACAAAGGTTCATCCTAGGGGCGATCTTATATCAAACTGTCACAGTCACGAAGATGTAACTCATAATTCAACCCATTGAAACACGCCCAACAGTAGGATCAAGTCTATGTTCCGTCTCTCCTTGCTGCCTTTTGTGATCGCACCGCTCTTCGCCCAAGACCTTGTCATGAATGTCCTTGGTACTTACCGGACGGGGGCCTACAACGTGAGCGCTGCCGAGATTGCTGCACACGACCCTGCCACCCAACGCCTCTTCGTAGTGAATGGGGCCGACAAGGTGGTTGACATTCTCGACATGCGAAATCCAGCGAACATGACGCGCGTCGGGCGCATTTCGATCCCCGCAGAACTCGGCGCTGCTGCCAATAGTGTTACCGTGAAGAATGGAATCGTCGCCGTTGCCATCGAGGCCGACCCCAAGACAAACCCAGGAACTGTTGCTTTCTATAACGCCGAAGGCCGCTTATTGAAGTCAGTCAGGGTGGGCGCTCTGCCAGACATGCTCACGTTTTCTCCCGATGGCAAGAAGGTTCTCGTGGCCAACGAAGGAGAGCCCTCCGATGACTACAAGGTGGACCCCGAAGGCAGCATCAGCATCATCGACATCAGCAAGGGAATCGAAGCCACAACGCAAGCTGATGTGAAAACTGCTGATTTTCGAGCTTTCACCAAAGAAAATTTACCCGCCGGTGTTCGTGCCTTCGGCCCTGGTGCCAGCGTTGCACAGGATATGGAGCCGGAGTACATTGCCGTTTCGCCCGACTCTAAAACTGCCTATGCCACCATCCAGGAAGCCAACGCCATCGCCATTATTGATGTCGATTCCGCCCGCGTGACCAAACTGGTTCCCCTCGGCCTCAAGCCACACTGGTTGCCTGAGAACTCGCTGGACGCAAGCGACCGCGACCTTGGCTTTCGGATGCGCACCTGGACGATCTGGGGTATGTACATGCCCGATGCCATTGCTCCCTATGTTGCCTCTGATGGAAAACTCTACCTCGTCACTGCCAATGAAGGGGATTCGCGCGACTATCCCGGCTACAGCGAAGTGGCTCGCGTAGGCGCCAACAATGTACGCCTCGATTCACGCTTCTACCCCAACGAAGCGGAACTGAAGTTGCCTAGCGAATTGGGTCGGCTCAACATCACAACTGCTACCGGTGATACCGATGGGGATGGCGATATCGACCTGATTCATGTCTTCGGTGCCCGCTCGTTTTCCATCTGGGACGCCGAAGCAAAGATGGTTTACGACAGCAAGAACGACTTTGAGCGTATTCTCTTCACCGACTATCCTGGCCTTCACAACCTGGCCCACACCAGTAATGCTGCGGATGATCGCAGTGACGATAAAGGGGTCGAACCCGAAGCGGTCACAACCGGTGTGATCCGGGGCCGCACCTACGCCTTCATTGCCAATGAACGGCAGTCCAACATCATGATCTACGACGTGACCGATCCCAAGGCGGTGCGTTTCTCGAGCCAGTGGTGGAATCGAAACCCGAATGCAGCCAACAACACGGCTGCGGCAGGAGACCTGGGCCCTGAGGGTGTCCTTTTCATTCCCGCCAGCGAAAGCCCCAACGGCATGCCACTGCTGGTCGTAGCCAACGAAATCAGTGGCACCACCACCGTCTGGCAGATCAACTAATCTACAAAGCCGCGCCAGGTGTTTCCCTTGGCATCGCGCAGCACAATGTCGCTGCCTGCCGTGGAAACACCGGAAATGTGGTTTCCTGCTTCGTCCCGAAACGTGAAGCGAACCATCGTTTCAAACACCGAGGCCACACCGCGCCACTCCCGCCCAAATTCATCGCGGAGACGAATAAAGTCTCCGTCGCCAAACCCATGCATGCACTGGGAGCCAGCACCCTGGATGCGATAGTAGCCAGTCTTGGCAGCAGTGCTGCTTCGCCGACGCTTGATGATCATTTGTGCACGAGATATCGGCAGTGAGGGGAATAGACTTTAGTGGCTAGCTCTATTTTTAAAGCCGATATACTGCACTTCTTCTTCCAGCATGAGGTCGAATTCGCTAAAGACGAGCGATTTCAAGTTATCGATCAGCTCGCAGACCTCTTGGGCTGTGCCGCTTCCCGTGTTGTAGATGAGATTGGCATGGTAGCTGGCGACTTCAATCCCACCGCGCTTCATCCCCTTCGATCCAACTTGCTCCAAAAACCAGGCGGAGGGCACCTTTCCGGCCCGCATCACGCCCTGCGGAACCCGGTTTAGGGCTTTTTCGGGCAAATTTGCCACAAACAGGTTCTTGAAAATACTTCCCGCACACTTCATCGTTGGGGGGAATTTTTCGTTGCGGGTGGTCAGAATTTCGTGTGCTGTCTGGCGGATCTCGATCGCATCTCCCGGGGCCAGGCGAATTTGCGCACTCAGCAAAATCCAATCCTTGTGCGACTTAAAGCCGCTGGTCCGGTAGGCAAAGCCACAATCAGCATTCGGAATCACCTGAAACCCCGTGCCATCAAAAATACGGACGCTTTCGACAAAATCCATGATGGTCTGGCCATAGGCACCGGCATTTCCATACAGCGCACCGCCCAGCCAACCCGGAATTCCCGTCATCCGCTCCATCCCTGTCAGTGCCAGCTCGCTGTGATAATCCACCAGATCCTGCCAAACCACGCCCGATTCCGCCGTGGTCAGGCCATTGTCCCGCCGAATGGATTTCCCGGTAAACCGCAACACGATCCCGTCGAAGCCCTCGTCCGCCACGATCAGGTTTGAACCCCCGCCCAGTGTGATCAGCGGCAGGCCCAGCGTTTTCAATGCTGCTAGCGTAGCGGGCAATAGCTCCGGGTCTGCCACATCGACGAAATATCGCGCGGGCCCGCCCAGGCCGAAGCGTGTGTGTTTCCGCAACGGTTCGTTCTCGCAAATTGAGATTTGTTGTGGGAAACGTTGCAGTAAATTGTCAATGCCCTGCATTCTTAATTAGTATGGCTCGCACCAAGGCAACATTCCCGGGATTTCCCAAAGAAGCGCTGCAATTCCTCCGCAGCATTGAGAAGAACAACAACCGGGAGTGGTTTGAGAAAAAGAAGACCGTCTACGAAGAGAGCGTCAAGGGGCCAATGCTGGCCTTGGTAGAGGCCGTCGGGCAGGAAATGCTCGACTACGCGCCAGACTACATCACCGAGCCCAAGAAAGCTGTCTTCCGCATCCACCGCGACGTCCGCTTTGCCAAGGATAAAACCCCCTACAAGACCAACATCGCCGCCGGCTGGCATCGGCAAAACCTGAATAAAAACGATTCCGCCAGTTTCTACATGCACCTCAGCAGTAAAGAGCTGTTTATTGGTGCCGGCATCTACATGCCGCCCCCCGAGCCCATGAAATTGATGCGCAACCACATCGCCCTGCACCACGCCGAGCTACGCGAAATTCTCGCCGACAACCAATTGCGCAAATGGATGGGCGGCCTGCAGGGCGAGTCGATGACCCGCCTGCCCCAGGGCTTTTTCCCCCCGCATCCTGCTGAAGATCTGCTCAAACGCAAGATGTACATCGTCTGGGCCGAGCTCAATCCAGACCTCGCCTACGGCACCACCCTGCTACACGAAGTCTCTTCGCGCTTTGCCGCTGCTACTCCCCTGGTAGAGTTTCTGAATAAACCCCTGCTCAGTGCCCCCAAGCCCGCCAAGACCTACTTCTGATAGACCACCTTGCCATTGAAGATAGTGGTCTCCACCTTGAGCTTGTGCAGGTCTTTTGTCGGCATCGCAAAGGGGTCGGCACTCAGAATCACCACATCGGCCCATTGACCAGCGGCGAGTTCCCCCTTTTGGCCTTCTTCAAAACTGGCATAAGCCCCGCCCTGTGTGTAAGCTCGCAGCGCATATTCGAGGCTTACCCGCTGCGCTGGCGTCCACCCACCCTCGGGCTTGCCGTCGATTGTGAGGCGGTTCACCGCATTGTGTAAACCGCGAATCGGGTCGAGGCTGATGCATGCCGGCCAATCACTCGAAAACGTCACCCGGGCCCCGGTATCTGCCAGGCTCTTCCACGGGAAGGCCAGCGCCAGACGCTTTGGCCCGACAGCCTTGGCCCAAACCTCAATCGTGCCCGGATAGGCATGGATCGGCTGCATCACCGGCAAGACGCCGAGCTTGGCAAAACGGGGCAAGTCCTCTGGGTGCAGCACTTCAATATGCTCAATGCGGTGGCGGGCATCCCGCTTGCCGTTGCTGCGAGCTGCGCCCTCGTACGCATCGAGGGCCAGCCGCACCGCCCGGTCTCCAATCGCGTGCGTATAGACTTGCCAGCCCGCTTTGTCAGCTCTCTCTACGGCCTCTAGATACTGCTCCGGCGGCATTGAGGTGGGCCCTTTCGAGTTGGTGCCATCTTCATAGTTTTCGAGCATTGCGGCGGTATGGCTTTCAATCACCCCATCCAGAAAGAACTTCACCGCCCTGACCGAGAGCAGCGACGACTGCATCTTGCTCAGCTTGGTGAAGTCGGTTGTCGGCCCGGCACTGAGAGCGAGCGACACCCGAAGCGTAAGCTTGTTCTGATTCAGCAATTCGAGATAGAGAGGCAAGTCCTCGGCGCCGCGCGCTGCATTTTGAATACTGGTAATTCCGAGCGAGGCAGCTAGCTTCATACCCTGCGCCAGTGCCGCTCGCTTCTCCTCCGGCGTCGCCTTCGGCACGTGCCTTGAGACCAGCGACTGCGCTGACTCCTTCAATACTCCAGTCGGCTTGCCCGCAGCGTCCTTCACTACTTCGCCAAAGCCGCTGAAGGGAGTGTTCTCGACCTCTGAAATTCGCAGCGCCTTCGAATTCGCCCAAGCCGTATGGCCGTCGTAAGCCTCGAGAAACACGGGTCGATCCGCTACCACCGCATCGATATCTTCTTTCGTGGGCAGCCGAAGGTTCGGAAAGCAGGTGTACTCCCACCCCCCGCCGGTAATCCAGGGCGCCTTTGGATGGGCTTTCGCATAGTCCCCAATCGCCTTCTGAATCGCCGGGAGCGTACAAATTCCCGTCAAATCCACCTTGCTCAACCCGAGTGCTCCATCGAGAAAGTGAATGTGAGCGTCGTTAAAGCCTGGCATGGCGAAGCGCCCACCGAGCTCAATCGTCCGTTTGGCCTGCATTTTCAAGGCGGCATTCCCTGTGGCCAGAATCTTCTTCCCGCCAATGGCCACGGCATTCGTTGTGCCTTTACCCGTCCAAATTTTTCCATTACGCAGCACCAGATCAGCAATTTGCCCCTGGCAGGCCAGCGCAGCAGTCAGAAAAAGCGAAATCCACTTCATAGCGGTACAGATTATCAGCTATGCCAGAATAAAGGCTATGTCCACTGCTGATGTGGCGCTTCCAACTCCTGAACAGGTAGCCAAATACGAACCTGTAATTGGCCTTGAAGTGCATTGCCAACTTGACACCAACACCAAGATTTTCTGCGGCTGCCCAACCAGCTTCGGCGAAGACCCCAATTCCAACACCTGCCCGGTGTGCCTGGGTCTGCCGGGTGCCTTGCCCGTCCTCAGCCGTGAAGCCGTTGAACTCGCCGTACAGGGTTCCCTGGCTCTCCATTGCGAAATCAAACCCAAATCTGTGTTTGCCCGCAAAAACTACTTTTATCCCGATTTGCCCAAGGGCTACCAGATCTCCCAATACGATCAGCCTCTTGCCGAGAATGGCTACGTCGATGTCACCGTGGAAGGTACTGCCAAACGCATCGGCGTCACTCGGGTTCACATGGAAGATGACGCGGGCAAGAGCTCGCACGATGGCTTCAAAGATTCCGAAAAGTACAGCTACGTCGATCTGAATCGTGCCGGTACGCCTCTGATCGAAATCGTCAGCGAACCAGACATGCGCAGCTCTGACGAGGCCTATGCCTACCTGACAGAACTCAAGCAGGCCATCCAGTTCATCGGTGTTTCCACCTGCGATATGGAGAAAGGCCAACTCCGTTGCGACGCCAATGTCAGCGTCCGTCTCAAAGGTGCCGAGAAGTTCGGAACCAAGGTGGAGATCAAGAATCTCAACAGCTTCCGCCACGTAAAGATGGGCATCGAGTATGAGATCCAGCGCCAGATCGGCCTGCTCGAAAACGGCGGCCGCGTCCGCCAGCAGACTCGCCTGTTCAACGTCGACTCCGGTGAAACCACCCTCATGCGCGATAAGGAAGAAGCCGCCGATTACCGCTACTTCCCCGAGCCCGACCTCCTGCCATTGGTCGTAACTCCCGAGTGGCGCGATGAGTTGAAGGCAAAAATGGTTGAGCTCCCAGCCGACCGCCGCGCCAGATTCATCAATGAATACGGGCTCCGCGAGTACGATGCTCAGGTGCTCACCCTCACTCGCCCCATCGCCGACTACTACGAGCGCGCGGCCAAAGCCTCTCCAGACCCCAAGATCACAGCCAACTGGGTGATGGGCGACCTCGTCGGGCTTCTCAACGCCGAAGGCAAATCCATCGAAGAATCCCCGATCCCCGCCGAACACATCGGCGAACTGGTGGGCCTCATCCAAAGCGGAGAACTCTCCGGCAAACTGGCCAAAGAGATCTTCCCCAAAATGTTCTCCGAAGGGCTTGCTCCGAAGGCGATTATGGAGCGCGACGGCCTGAAGCAGATTTCCGATACCGGTGCACTCGAAAAGATCATCGACGAAGTGCTCGCAGCCAATCCCAAGCAGGTAGAGCAGTACAAGGGCGGCAAGACTACCGTGATTGGCTTCCTCGTTGGTGCGGTCATGAAGGCCACCAAGGGCCAGGCCAACCCCGGTTCTGTCAACGAGATGCTGAAGGCAAAGCTCGACTCGTGATCCGCCTCCTGCTTTTCTCCGCATTGGCATTAGCCGCACACGCTGAAGATGTGCTGCCGATGCGCTTTGCCAATTTACCGGCCTGCGCCGGGCCCTCGGCAACCCCTCGCCCCAAGCCCGAAGCAGACGGCAGCTTCCTGTTGCTCCGCGTACAAGACCCCACCGGCCAGGCAATTGACATCTATTGCGCCAAAGAAGCTTCCGGTTACAACTACCAATACCGGCTTGTTGGCCCTGGGGGCAACTCCAGCCTTCTGGATCGCTGCCAGCTACCGGATGGCATTAGCTCAGTCGGCGTCGAGCACTCCGGCCCTGTCAACGAAGCAGCTCTCCCCAATGGAGGCCAATGGCTGCGCACTCCACGTCTGCTTCGCTTCTTTCACCACAATTGGGACGCCCGCATGGGCCACCACGCCATTTACGATCTGCAGCGCCAGCGCCTGACCGAGTACGCCACCCGCGCCATGCAGGATTCTGCCGGGCGCTGGGTCCGCGTCTTTGAAGCCGTGCATGGCTCTTCCCTGCAGACCTTGCGGCAAAACGATCCGAAAGCCACCATGGGCAAAAACCTGCCTGAGCGCACTTTCGATCCCAACCGCGTCTCCTGCCTCACCGCGCTCGCCGACGAGGGCTACCGCATCGTAGAGCAGGACGTCGATGGATACGTTGCCCCCCAGACCGCTGGCAAGTACACGGTTGCCTGGCCAGAATCTTCGCCGATCGATCAACTGAGTTTCGATGCCATCAAGCGCGAGCTCCGCTTGAAACTGAAGGCGGGTTCTCGCAAGACGATGGTCTCAATCGCCTTCCCACGCACCATGCTGGGCCTCGGTCGCGAGCTCTCGCACGTCCGTCTTGACGGGCGTTTCGTCGAGAGCGATGAAACGACAACCCCCACCCACAAATCCATTCGCTTTAACGTAGATGAGCCAGTGAAGGAAATCCTCCTCACCGAAAGCCAGGGCTTTCCCTTTTTCGCCGTCACCGGAATCGCCCTTCTCGGTGCTGTCCTCATCGGTGGCATCATCGGGATCCTTTTCCGCAGAAAGCTGCCTGCCGTCGCCGACGACTCTCCGTCCAACTAAGATAGTGGGCGTCATGCGAAGAAGAGAATTTCTGGCCGGGGCAGCAACCGGGCTGCTCGCCCAGCCTGGCCGCAAGCCCAACATCATTGTGATCCTGGCTGACGATCTTGGCTATGGAGAGCTCGGCTTCCAGGGCCGTTCCGATTTCGCTACACCCCACCTCGACTCCATTGCCCAAAACGGTGTCCGTTTCACACAAGGTTACGTAACGGCTCCCTTCTGCTGCCCCTCGCGCGCCGGTTTGATGACAGGCCGCTACCAAACCCGCTTTGGTCATGAGATGAACGTCGTAGGCAACAGCAACCTCGACCCTGCGATCGGCCTTCCGCTCCAACAACGCACGATGGCTGATGAGCTTAAGGCTGTTGGCTATCGCACCGGGCTCATTGGTAAATGGCACCTGGGCACCTCTGATGCCCACCATCCCCTCAGCCGCGGTTTCGATGAATTCTTCGGCTTCCTGCACGAAGGGCATTTCTACTATCCACCCCCTTATCGCGGGGCGCTCACCCGGCTTCGCACCAACGAGCCGCCGTATGACGACAACAATCCTCTGCTGCGTGGCAAAGAAGTCGTGGAAGAAAAGGCCTACCTCACCGACGCCTTCGGTCGCGAGGCCGCAGACTTCATCCATCGCAATCACCAAGCCCCATTCTTTCTCTACCTCGCCTTCAACGCCATCCACAGTCCTATGCAGGCACCGGTAGCCATGCTCCAAGAATTTGAGGGCCTTCGCGGCGAACAACGAAGGCTCTTTGCTGCCATGACGCGGTCCATGGATAACGCGACAGGCGAGGTACTCAAGGCCCTCCGCGACAAAGGTCTGGAGCAAGACACGCTGGTCGTGTTTCTCAGTGATAACGGGGGCCCAACTGCCGAGCTCACCTCATCCAACCTGCCCCTCCGAGGCGGGAAAGGCCAGCTCTACGAAGGTGGCATCCGCGTTCCGTTTGCCTGCTCGTGGAAAGGCAGAATTCCCGCCGGCACCGTAAGCCCCCAGCCCGTTAGCGCGCTCGACATCCTGCCAACGGCCCTCGCCGCCGCAGGAGCAAATGGCCCCTCAAAGCTCGATGGAGTGAACCTGCTTCCCCACCTCACCGGCACCAGGCAATCGATCCCCAGAGAAAGAATGTTTTGGCGCTACGGCCCCAGCCTTGCTATACGGCGTGGCGACTGGAAACTCGTCAAACAAAGAACCCCCGACTTCCAGCTTTTCAACCTGGCCGCAGATGTGGGCGAAACGAACGATCTCGCCGCGCAGCAGCCACAACGCAAAAAAGAAATGCAGGCCGAACTCGAAGCGCTCAATCAGGAGATGATGCCACCACTATGGGCCTGATCTTCTTCCTCTTTGTCGCTCCCTTGCTGGCGCAGGATTACCGGGTCCCCGTGCCGCCAATCGTTGACACCCCTGGCCTGCCGCGAGTACTTCTCATTGGCGATTCCATCTCGGTTGGCTACGGCCTTCCCGTCAGAAACCTTCTCGCGGGCAAGGCCAATGTCCATCGCATCCCTGGCAATGCCGGGCCTTCCTCCAACGGGGTGTTTCAGATCGATAGCTGGCTGGGCAAAGAGAAGTGGGATGTGATCCACTTCAACTTTGGCCTTCACGATCTAAAGCGCCTCGATGACAACCAACCCCAGGTGCCCATCGATGCCTACCGCCGCTACCTTCGACTGGTCGTGAAAAGGCTGCAACAGACGAACGCAAAGCTGATCTATGCCACCACCACACCGGTGCCCCAGGGCAAGCTCAGCCCTCCCCGCCAGAGCGAAGACGTCCTCGCCTATAACCAGGTCGCGCGTGAAGTAATGAAAGAGGCTTCTATTCCCGTAAACGACCTCTTTGGCTTCGCTTTGCCGCGCCTGGCGCAAATCCAGCAACCAGCCAATGTGCATTTCACCAACGACGGCTCACAGGCCCTTGCCGGGCAAGTGGCAAACGCCATCCGGTCGGCACTCCAGATTCCTTAGCCATGGTAATTTCAGAGAGGTGGACGGCCTGAATCTCATCGAAGAACTGATGGAACCGCTCGGGCAATGCCTCGATGCCGAGTCTGCCCGACGCCTCCTCGACCTGCGCACCTCCGAAGCCGTCCAGGCCAGAATGTCGACCCTCGCCGAGAAGGCCAACGAAGACCTGCTCACACCCGCCGAGAAGACAGAATATGAAGCGATCCTGAACGCTGTCGACTTCATTGCCATCCTCCAGCTCAAAGCCCGACAGCGCCTGCGCACCTCTACTGCCTGACAATGGACCCAACTCTCAGGGACCGCGTCAAAACCCGAGCCCACAATCGATGCGAGTATTGCCTGCTCCCGCAGGAGCACGTCAGCCTCACACATCACCTCGAGCACATCGTGGCGCGCAAACATGGCGGCACCGACACGCTGGGCAATCTTGCTCTCGCCTGCCATCGCTGTAACCTGCACAAGGGGTCGAACCTTACGGGTATGGACCCCGCCACCGGCAAAGTGGTTGGCCTCTTTCATCCCAGGCGCCACAAGTGGTCTGCGCACTTTCGCTTTGAGGCTGAGCAACTTCTGGGGCGCACCGCGATGGGCAGGGCTACCGTGCAAACGCTCGCCATGAACGATCCGCGTCGACTTGAATTGCGCAAAGCCCTACTGGGCCTCGAGCAGCCAGAGCTTAGGTAACCGGCCCCGGGTTAAAGGGCGCCAACGCATTGTGCAAGCCCCAGTGGTCGGCCCAGGTTTTCTTGCGTCCACTGGCAACCTCAAGAATCAGACGAAACAAATCCCAGCCCACGCTCTCAATCGTCGCTGTCCCGGTGGCAATTCCTCCAGCATCCAGATCAATCAAATCGGGCCAACGCTCTGCCAGTGCCGTACGCGATGAAACCTTGATCACCGGAGCCAGCGCCAACCCGTATGGCGTCCCCTCCCCGGTCGTAAAAACGTGCATGTTCATCGAGGCCAATTGTTGGGTGCCACAAATGAAATCGCTGGCAGGGGTTGCTGCAAAGACCAGCCCCTTGGCGGTCACCTTTTCTCCTTGCGTCGCTACGGCATGGATGGCGCTCGTCCCGGACTTGGCGATACTCCCCAGACTCTTCTCCACAATGTTCACAAGCCCGCCGCGCTTGTTGCCCGGCGTCGTATTCGCACTGCGATCTGCATAGCCTCGGGCAAGGTATTCGTCATACCAGCGCATCTCGCGGATCAGGTCTTGAGCCACGGCAGGCGTGACACAGCGTGGCGTCAGCAAGTGCACTGCATCCCGCACCTCTGTCACTTCGCTAAACATCACCGTGGCTCCGGCTCGCACCAGAAGGTCTGCCGCAAAGCCCACTGCCGGATTGCAAGTCACCCCGGAGAACGCATCGCTCCCGCCGCACTGTAAGCCCACAATCAACTCCGAGGCCGGCAGGCTCTGCCGCTTCCTTCGGTTCAGCTCTTCCAGCCGCCGCTCCGCCGCGCTCAGGATTGCTGCTACCGTCTGACCAAAGCCCAGCTCATCCTGCAGCCGTATCAAATCCGGATTGAAGTCATAGAGCGGAAACAGCCGTGAGGGCTGCATCTTCTCGCAACCCAGACTCACCGTAAGCGGCTTGCCCGCAATGTTGGCGTGGCGGCTAATGTGACCGAGCGTCGCAATCGGTACCCGCGCTCCCGGCGCATCAATCGCCACACCACAGCCATAGCTATGGGTGATCGCCACGACATCGTCTACTCCCGGGAATCGTGGCAGCAGCTCAGCCTTGATTCGTCGCACGGCATACTCAACCGTCGGGGCAACGCACTGTACCGTCGTCGCAATCCCCAGGATGTTCTTGGTGCCAACCGAACCATCTTCATTGCGATACCCATCGAACGTAAATCCTTCCAGGCTTGGCAATGGAGTGGGCACTTCTGTCGCTAAAGGCAACTGCCCGAGCTCCGGTGCCTCTGGCATCGCCACCAGGTCTTCCCGCACCCAGGATCCCGCCGGCAAGGCCCGCAGCGCGTGCCCGATGATCTGGCCATAACGCACAATCGGCTCGCCCGCAGCCACATCCTGCAGCGTGACCTTGTGTGCCTGGGGAGTGTTCTCACAAAGCCGCAAGCCGCTTGGAAATACAGCTCCGGCCGCCAGCCCGCCCGGGTTCACCACAATTCCCACGTTGTCCCGTGGATTCACTTTGACGTATAAGGGGTCCAATTCGATAGTCTAATGCTTATGAGTGTTTCCCGCCGATCCCTCCTCGCTTCCTCCCCCATAGTCTTCGCCCTGAAAGGCGCCGCCCAGACTCCTCAGAACAAGACCACCGTCAATCTTGGCTTTATCGGGAGCGGCATCCGCGGCAAACAACTGATCGATGAGTTCATGGCCGTCCCCGGTGCCAAAGGCGTTGCCGTGGCCGACCTCTACGACGGTTGCCTACAGCGCGCAAAAGAACAACTCGGCGACCAGATTGCCACCACAAAAGACTATCGCCGTCTTCTCGAAAACAAAGATGTCGAAGCGGTTGTGATTGCTACCCCAGATCACCTGCATGAGCGCATCACTCTCGATGCCCTTTCTGCCGGAAAACACGTTTACGTGGAAAAACCCATGACCTGGTCTGTCTCTGAGGGCCCGCGCATCATCGCCGCCGCCAAGGCCAGTGGCAAAGTACTCCAGGTCGGCAGCCAGGCCAAAACCTCTGCTCTCACTGCCAAGGCAAAAGAGCTGATCGCCTCTGGCGCACTGGGCAAAGTGAACATGATTCGCATGGGCAACCATCGCAACAATGCCGAAGGGGCCTGGGTTTACCCGATCCCCCCCGATGCCTCCGAGAAGACCATTGACTGGCCCAGGTTCCTCGGCAAATCCAAAAAGATCCCCTTTGCGGCAGAGCGCTTCTTCCGCTGGCGCTGCTGGTGGGATTATTCAGCCGGCGTGGCCGGAGACCTCTTCGTCCATCAGTTCACTCAGATGCACGAAATCATGGGCACCAAGGCACCTTCATCTGCCGTCAGCCAGGGCGGCATCTTCCGCTGGAAAGACGGTCGCACCGTGCCCGACATCATGAACAGTCTGCTTGAGTATCCGGAAGGCTTTCTCGTCGACGTCTATGTGACGCAAGCCAATTCCTTCGCGCCCCGCGGCATTCTCATCATGGGCGATCAGGGCACGCTCCAGGTCGAATTCCGTAAGCTGACCCTCATCCCCGAACCCAAGGCTGGCAACGCCCAGCTCTATGGCAGTCTCAACTTTCCCAAGAAACTGCGCGATGAGTACCTCGCGCAATTTGCGAATGATCCACGGCCCACTCGCAGCGAGCCCAAAGAAATTCCAATCGAGTCTGGCCAATCGCACAATTGGTATTTCATCGATTCGATCGTCAACGGCAAGCCCAGCCGCGAGAATGCCGAAGAAGGCCACTACGCTGCTGCCGCCGCGCACATGTGCAACATGGCATACCGCAAAGGTACGAGAGTCACCTTCGACAAGATGCGCTAGTCGCGAGCGCTGACTCGTAGATTGCGAAAATGGGCCACCGTTCCGGGGCCGATCCAGAGCGCAAGGGCACCCGTTGTGTCGCCATGCTTGAGGTCGTTCACTACCAGCGTCGGCTGGCTGTTGCCGTGCACAAACAGCTTCGCCTTGTCGCCCTCCACCTCAATGCGCACCCTGGTCCAGGCACCGGGTTCCAGGTCCACATAGCTTTCATACTTCTCGGGAAACTCCTTGCGCAGCTTCTCCCAGGGGAAGTTCGAGAACGAGATGTACTGGCTGCTGTGGTTGCGCCGCACCTGGTCCTCTGCGCGGCCATTGGTTGGTCGCAGGTAGAACGCTTCAAAGCGTGAGATGTCTTCGGCAACGCGAAACGCCAGGCCGACAAACCCCCGGGCCCCGCCTCCGGCCGCAGCCCCAGGTGCTCCGGCGAGTTCCAGCTCTATGCTGCCGTTATGAAACTTCGATTTCGTTAGCAGCACCAAGCGGTCCTCTCCGGCTACTGCCGTCGGGGGTTCGGTCACCTGGATGCTCTTCAGGCCTCTGTACATCACGGGAGCGATGGCAGTCTTATGCTCCTTCAGATTCTCCATCGTCTCGAGCGGAAAGCTCTGGGCCAGCATGAGGATCGATAGCCAGTACATCACCCCATCCTAGCTTTCGCGCAATTCGAAATCGATCCTTGTTGCGTTTGGTTGTGACGACACGGCGGCGGCTGGGCGCAGTGCAAAGCTCCACTTCAATCCGACCCGGCTGAATCAGCGGATGACGCAACACCCGGGGCACACCTTCTCCCAGCGGCCCCCGCCACGCTGCCACATAGCTAAACTTCTCGTCTTCCCACCCGATCGTGCCACCCTTCAAACGGCGGTGCAGGGCCGTGCGGTTCAATCGCGTCGCAAAGTGGCACCAATCCAGATCCTTCGTCGGGCAGGCGAGAGCATTTGGGCAAGGTGCCAGCAGTGAAGCCCCCAGCTCAATCAATCTCTGGCGCGCCGCCAGAATTCCCGCAAAGCCGCGCGGCGTTCCGGGCTCAATCAGAATCAGCAGCTTGCCTGCGGCCTTCCAGGCCTTATCCACAAAAAGCGTGTCGGCTCGGCCCTCGCCCATCGCGTAGCTCGACACCACGACATCATGCACACCAAATTCGCTGCTCTGTTCGAATCGCAACGTTCTCCAGGTGGCCTCAGGTACCATTTGCCGGCCCAGCTCCACCATGGCTGTCATCGGCTCCACCGCTGTCAGCGTATTCAGTGTCGGCCAAACCGCTTTCGCAGCCAATGTTGCCGCCCCGCATCCAGCCCCAAGGTCTAACAGCGATTCCGGTTCAAATGCCGTATCTGCCGCTCGGCTGGCCAGTGCATCCTCAATCTGCCGGTTTACCGCCAGGTTGGCCGCCTGCGTCGCCGGAAAGCGTACGGCCAGGTAAGCAGCCACCAGCAATCCATCATCCAGACGCGGCGCGGCGGTGGATCGTCCAGCCCGGTAGGCCTCAGAGAGCGATTCAATCGCTCCTTTCATTCGCTCCGTACCGTAGCGGCTGGCCTGTATTTCAGCTTCATGCTGCCAATCAAACATGAGTTGAAGTTAGCAGGAACTTGCCGACCCCCTCCGGTGTCCAACCCTACAAGAGCGGTAAGATCACTGTTAGGAGCCGTGTATGGCCGAGAACAGTTTGGGATTTCGTAACGAAGGCGGAGAGCCAGCCGCACAGGTTTTTAAGGACGCGCTCCTTGTGGAGCGTCTGCGCCAAGGCGAAGACGATGCGTTCGAAGAGCTTTTGCGAACTTATGAAGACTCCGTTTATAACCTCGTCTACCGGTTGCTCAACCAACCCGAAGATGCACCAGATGTCGTCCAGGAGATTTTCGTCAAGGTTTACCGAAACCTCGGTCACTTCCAAGGCAAGTCTACTTTGAAAACCTGGATTTACAGGATTGCTGTCAATGAGGCCTATAACCAACGCCGTTGGTTTGCCCGCCACAAGAAGCAGGAAGTCGGCCTCGGCTCCGGCGAAGAGAGCACCGCTGGTTTGGCAGATATCCTGCCTGACCGTTGTCGCTCCCCCTTTGACCTCACTGCCGATCATGAAACCCGCGCCTTGATTGAAGAGGCCCTCCTCAAGATCAACCCTGTATTTCGCTCCGCAGTCGTTTTAAGAGATATCGAAGATTTGAGCTACGAAGAAATCGCCGAAGTTCTGCAATTGTCGCTAGGCACTGTCAAGTCGCGCATCCTGCGCGGCCGCGAAGCCCTGCGGCTTGAACTGGAAACCATGTTGAAGCCAGCCCATGCTTTTGGTTGGTCAACGCAAACCGCTGCAGGTCAGTCCTAAGGGAGAGCCTATGCAAACAGAAAACGCACACCACGAAGTTCGCGCTTTACTGAAAGCCCTGCCCCGGCGTCGAGCAAGCCATGAGCTCAGTCTCGGTTTGCAGATTGCTGCCAGCAAAGAAGCAGCTCGCCGGCAAAAATGGGCCAATGCCCCGGCTCCGTTGGTAGTCCTCAAAAACCGATTTGATCTCTGGCGCGCCAACATGATGCGCCCCCTGGCATTGCCCTGTGCCGGTGGCATCACAGTGGCCGTACTCGGCTTTGCCATGTTTGTGCAAATCCACCCGGTTCGTGCCAATGACCTGGTGGAAGATCGCCCAACAGGCCTTTACACAGAAGCGGCTGCCAAGACACTGGCCCCCTTTGAGCCTCCCACAGCCGATGCGGAAATCGAGGTTTCCATCGATGAGCAGGGCCGCGTAGCTGACTATGAAGTCGTTAAGGGCAACCCCAGCTTGAACATTGAAGTCAGACGCAGCGTCGAACGTACCCTTCTGTTCACAGAATTCACGCCCGCCACCAGCTTTGGCCAGGCCATCCCCTCCAAGCTTCGCCTGAGCCTGCGGCGCGGAGCATCGGCCATTACGGTAAAGGGCTGATTTGCCTCGTAAGTTCGGACAACATTTCCTCAGAGACCAGTCGATACTCGCCCGTATCGCGGAAGCAGCTTGCCCCGAGGGCGAAGGCGGCCTGGTGGTTGAGATCGGTCCCGGTCGCGGTGCACTCACACGCTTTCTCTTGCCCCGTGCCGATAAGGTGGTCGCCATTGAAGTGGACCCCGCTATGGTCGCCCACCTCCAGCAATTTTTTGGCGCAGAAGAAAAGCTCGAAGTGCGCCATATGGACATCCTCCAGGCCCGCCTTGACGAGTTTGCTCCCTGCGTGATCGCCGGCAACCTCCCCTACTACATCAGCTCCCCCATCGCCAATCAGGTCTTTGCTGCCACAGGTGTTTGGCGCCGCGCTGTCTTTCTCGTTCAAAAAGAAGTTGCTCTCCGCATGGCAGCCCCTCATGGCAATCGCGATTATGGCTATCTGAGTGTTCAAACTCAGGTGCACTCTGAGGCCAAAATCCTCTTCAACGTGCCCCCTTCAGCCTTCTCGCCGCCTCCCAAGGTAGATTCTGCCGTGATTCTGCTCGAACCCAAGGTGGTCGATCCCATCGCGGCCAGGTCTTTTCTCAAATTTGCCTCGCGGGCCTTTGCCCACAAGCGCAAAACGCTTCGCAATAACCTCGCCCCCTTCTACGGAAAAGCTGCCCTCGACGCCCAACCCGAAGCGGGTCTCCGCGCTGAACAACTTTCTCCAGCCCAGTTGCAGGCACTCGAAACCCGCCTCGCCACCTCAGGCCCGATGCTATCCTGACCCTTTGATGCCTAGAATTTTTAGCTTCAAAACTGGGCAGCATCCGCTCCCTGGAGAGGCTTAAAAGAGTATGAACGTTATTGGATTGGGTGGCTTGCTCGATGATGCCGCCTGTGCCCTGGCCGTCGATGGCCGCATTGTAGCTGCCGTTGAGCAGAAAAAAATTGCCCGCCGTCATCAGCCTGGAGTGCTGCCACTCGAAGCGATTGAGGCCACTCTATCTATCGCAAGCCTCACGCCAGCTGCTGTCGATTGCGTTGCGATTGCACGCCCTCTGAGTTCCTCTCCAGACAGCTTGCTTAGCGTCAGAGTGAAACAGATCTTCCCCAATGCCAGGCTTGTGATTCTCGATCACCAGATGGCCCATGCCGCCAGCGCCTACTATGCTTCGGGCCTGGCAGAGGCCACAGTCCTCACGATCGATCGTGCCGGCGACCTCCGCTGCTCGTCTCGCTGGAAGGCTACGGGCGACAAGCTGGAACTCGAACAGGAATCGTATTTTCCAGACTCCCTCGGCGACCTCTACGGGCGCGTCACAGAACTGCTCGGCTTTACTGCTCGTGCCGACGAGCACAAGGTGCAATGGCTTTCCGCCAGCGGTGACGAGCGCTTCATCGAACTCTTCGAAAATATTCTCGGCTTCCGCCCCAGTGGCTGGCCTTCGCTCGAGCGCAGCTACTTTGACCGCGACCGCCTGGGTTCTGGCGGCTTCAGTCATCGGTTCTACCAGTCTCTTGGTTTGACGGATGGGCAGCCCGTTCCTTCCAGCCTCGCCCCTCACATCGCTCGCGGCCTGCAAACTGCTACTGAAAACTGCGCCCTCGCCATGGCCGGCAAAGGCGATGCCCTCTGCCTCGCTGGCGGCGTAGCCTTCAACGTGCTTCTGGTTCGTGCCTTTGAGCGCTCGGGCAACTTCAAGACGATCTACGTCCAACCCGCTGCCGGCAACTCTGGCACTGCCATTGGTGCAGCCTATGCGGCAAGCCCCGGCCACCGTAAGCCCCTCGCCAGCCTCGCCCTGGGCCCCTCCTATAACTCCGAGGCCATCAAGCAGGTTCTCGAAAACTGCAAACTCAGCCCGAGGTTTTTCCTCAGCACCGATGAACTGATCCAGTCGGCTCTCACCGAACTTTCCGAGCACCGCATCATTGCCTGGTTTCAAGACCGCATGGAGTTTGGCCCGCGCGCCCTTGGCAATCGCAGCATTCTGGCCTCACCGCTCGATCCCTACGCCACAGAAAATCTCAATAGCTTCATCAAGCACCGCGAGGCCTTTCGTAAGTTTGCCGCCTCCGTACCTGCCGAGCACGCCGCACAATACTTCGATGCCAGCCCCAACGCGGCCAGCCTCGCCACTGTGGCAACCGTGAAGCCGCAATACATCGAGCGCTTTGCTCCCGCCCTGCTGGGCACCGACAGCATTCGCCTCCATGTTGTGCATGCCGACGAAAACCCCTTGTTCCATCGCTTGTTGATGGCCGCAGGCGAGGCCACCGGGCTTCCGGTGCTCTACAACACCAGCTTCAACCTCTTTGGTGATGCTTTGGTTTGCAGCCCTCGCGATGCCGTCCGCAGCTTTTATTCGAGCGGCATCGATGTCATGTTTGTTGGCCAGTTTCAGTTGCGCAAGTAACTACTTCGCCAGCAAAGCTTCAATGGCAGAAGCTGCAATCGGGTGGTAGTTTTCTTTGTTCCTGGCGAACAACGCCTTCGCCCGAACCTTGCCCTCCGGGGTCTTGGCCAGCTCCTGATAAAGCGGCTTGATAAACTTCTGCCGTCCCACCCGTCCCAGGAATTCTTCCACGACAGGCTGCGCTGGGGCATACCGGTGGCGAATCGCCAGAATCAACCAAGCGTCGAGAGTTTCACTGTTCTTGCTCTGGCTAAACTTGAATTCCTGATCGAGCTTGGCCATCTTCTCGGCCGTCAAATCGGCAGGAAGTCCGCGCAAGAAGTGCAGCCACTGCTGGGCCACCCAATCCTTGGTGTTCATCGGCTTGCCCTGCTTCCAGTTGGCTATTTCTTCATCCACACTGTTCAGCAGAAACGACTGGATTTTAGGCGTCGATGCGGGCAGGCCGGGCTTATAAATCCACTCCTTCACGTTCAGCTTCAGCTCAGGAATCTGCTCTTTCAAATAAGCTTCAAACACTGCCGTGGTGATGCTCTGGAAGGCGAATTTGTCGAAATAGCCGCGGATAAAGCCATCAAAGCGATCCCGCCCCACTTCATCCTCAATCGCCCGTAGCATCAGAGCCCCTTTGATGTAGGGCACCAGTGTCACGCCCTCCTCCGGATCACGACCCTTCAGGTCGATATACAGGAGCTGATCTTTCTCCGGCAGCGTCGCCATCTCCTGCTTCAGCTCGGCAACCTCGATGGCAAACTCCATCTCGCTGCGTTGCTTGGTGTAGAGAAGTTCTTGAATCCGCCGCTCCACATACACTGTGAAGCCCTCATTCAACCAAAAGTCGCTCCAGGTGGCATTGGTGACCAGGTTGCCACTCCAGCTATGGGCCAACTCGTGCGACACCAGTGAAACCAGGCTCTTGTCCCCAGCGATAATCGTGGGCGTCGCAAAGGTCAAACGCGGGTTCTCCATCCCACCGATCGGGAAGCTGGGTGGTAACACCAATAAGTCGTAACGCTCCCAACGGTAGCTGCCAAACAGCCGCTCTGCAGCGCTCACCATCTGGTCGAGATCTTCAAATTCCTTCGCTGCCGCATCCAGCATCGGCTTCTCGGTATAAACCCCGGTACGGCCTCCAATGCTGCGAAACTGAATCTCACCCACGGCTAAAGCCAACAGATACGGCGGCACAGCCTGCGTCATATCAAACGAGTAATCGCCGGTCGGTGAAGCCGTCCTCTGATCATTGTTCGCACTCATCACCGCAAAGAAATTCGGCTGCGTACGAATCCGCGCCCGGTAAGTGATGCGGATGCCCGGAGAATCCTGCAGGGGGATCCAGCTCCTGGTATAAATCGGCTGCCCCTGCGTGTACAGGTAAGGTGCATTCTTTGCTGCCGTTTGCTTGGCGGTCAACCACTGCAGAGCAACCGCAGTCGGGCTCGTTACATAATGCACACGGACGTGTGTGGTTCCTTCAGCCAGCGTAATCTCAAGCGGTGCGCCCAACATCTTGTCGGCTGCGCCCAGCTTGAACGTGGCGGCCTGAAAGTTTTGTCCATTGGTGGAGTTCTCTACCTTGGAGATCGTCAAATCCTTCGTGTCGAGAATAAGCCGGTCTTTTCCCTTGATCCGGTGCGTTACCGATCCTTCAAGTACCTTGCGGTCAAAATCAACTCGCAGGTCGAGCTCGCTATGTTCCACATAGGCTTCCTTCGGCCTTGCATAAGAATGATCGTCCTTCTCAATCGACACCGTAGTTTTCACCTCTTCGAGTTTCGGGGCACAACTGGCCAGCAGCAGCAGCGCCAGGGCCACAGTGCTTCGCTCCAACACAATTCGCATCCTTACATTATGTGCGTCTCTAAGAAAAAACCCCAACCCTCATCGAGGGCTGGGGCTTGTTCTCGTTCTGAAGCTTCGCTTACTTCGCCTTGCGCGGAGAGAACTTGTTCAGATCTCCAACCAGGGTTGCCGCGGCAGCAGGTGGCTTCGGATTCCCTTCAATGATCTCTTTGTTGGTCATGGTCTTGCCGTAGAGCGCCTTATTCCCGTCCAGATCCTGACGCAAAGTAGAACCTTCGAGAGAAAGTCCGGCAAAGACTCCGCGGCTGCGCGAATAGCTGAGAATTTCAGCGGTCAGCAGAACATCGGTCTGAGCACTGCTGGTTCTTCCCACCGGGCCTGCCGCCACACTCGCCTCACCGCCCAGCTTGAACTGGTTGTTGAGCAGCCGGTTGGCACCCTTCTTGTTCATCACCAGCAGAATCACGTCATTCTCGCTTCCACCAATCTGGAAGCCAACGCTGCCGCCTTCCACCGTAATGCTGGCGGGCGAGCCCCACCCATCACCGCTCGCGTTGCGGCAGGTGAAAAAACCCTTGCCAAACTTGCCTCCCACAATGAAGGCACCTTTCTTCAAGCCCGGTATGACGACGGCGCATTCACTCTTATCGAGCAACTCCTGCGGGATCGCCTTATCCTTGACCTCCATGATTTCGTGCAGCACATCACCAGCGGCTTTCAAGCGCTTTTCTTCATTGCTTTGCGCAAACAAACCACCAGTCAGTAACAACCCGGCGAGGGCAATCGTTTTCTTCATAAGTCTCCTTGTCTCTATATTTTGATTATCGCCGAACCTTCTACGTTTCCACTAATTCGACAGAGCAGGTACGATTTAGGCATGCAGTACGATGCAATTGTGGTTGGTAGTGGCCCGGGTGGCGGAATCGCTGCCTACTCCTTGGCCACGCAGGGCCTCAAGGTGGCGCTGGTGGAAGCTGGCCGAAGACTGATCCCAGGCCGCGATTACGGTCGCGACCTACCCCCGCTCGACCTTCTGGCTCGGCGCCTCAAAGAAGGCAAAAGTGGTGGTTTTGACTCCGCCTGGGACTACCGCGAGCAAGATCACTTCACTCCCGTCGGCGATCGTCCCCTCCATGGCCTCGTCAAAGCGCTCGGCGGCAGAAGCCTCTGCTGGGCTGGCCACTCCCTCCGCTTTGGCCCTCAGGACTTCAAGCGTTGGCCCATCGGCTACGACCAGGTTGCCCCCTACTACTCCCGTGCCGAACGCTTCATGGGCGTCTACGGCTACAAGGACGGCCTTTCCAATCTCCCTGATGGAGACTATCTTGCTCCGGTCCCCATGCGTGCCGGAGAATCCCTGCTCCGACGCGGGGTCAAGCGCCTCAAAAAACAGGGCCGCAAAATGGATTTCATCGCTCTGCGCAAAGCGATGACCACTTCCCAGCACGCCTCCGACCGCGCCATCTGCCAATACTGCGGCAATTGTGGCGGCTGCCCTATCGATTCCAAATACACCTCAGCCAACACTCCCATCCCCCTTGCTCTCAAAACCGGCAACCTCACTCTGTTCACCAACGCCACCATGACGCGCATCCTCATGGCTAGTGAGACCAATCGCATCACCGGCATCGAATACGTCAAGAGCAATGGGGAAACCGAAAAGATCGAATGCCGTAGCCTCGTGCTGGCCTGCAGCGCCGTCGAAACCGCCCGCATGTTGCTGGCCAATACCACCCGCCAATTCCCCCAGGGCCTTGCCAATTCTTCCGGCCAGGTCGGTCGCAACCTCACCAGCCACTTCGGCATCACCATCCTCGGCATGTTTCCAGAACTGGCCAATCGCAACCGCAGCGATGATGCCGGTACCGGCTACTATCACTCGCTGCTCACCGGAATGTATTGGGATAAACCAAACCCAAATTTTGAAGGTACCTACCAGGTCCAGTGCGGCGCAGGCCTGCCGCCCCAACGCCTCCACTACCGCGGCGAAAAGGGCTTCGGTGTTGGCTTCAAAGCAGAGCTCCTGCGCAAGAACGTCTGCCATGCCGGCATGAACATGCAAGGTTCGCTGCTCATCAGCGACAAGAAATTCATCGATCTCGATCCTAATCGCAAGGACTCGAACGGCATCCCCTTCCCCAAGATCCACCTTCACTATGAAGATTCAGACCTCGCCATGGCTCAGGACGTCGCCAACGTCTGCGAAGAGATCATCCGTGCTGCCGGAGGCCAGGTCCTCTCTTTACCGGGTAAGGTCAAGCGGGAAGATCTGGTGATTGATTCCAATCACTGGGTTGGTACCGCGAAGATGGGTACCAACCCGAAGAACAGCGTTGTCAATCGCGACTGCCAGTCTCATGACATCCCCAACCTCTTCATCGGTGACGCCAGCGTTTTCCCTCATTACCCTGAGAAAAACCCAACCCTCACCAACATCGCCCTCAGTTGGCGTATGTCTGAAAAACTGGCCGAGAAAATGCGCCGGAAGGAAATCTAGCCATGGACCGTCGCGAATTATTCCCGATTCTTGCTGCCGCTGCTGTGGTCCCGCTGGAGGCCCAGCATGAGCACCACAAACCAGCTCTCGTCTCCACCGACAAGTACAAATTGCAGGCCTTTAGTGCCGAGCAGAATGAAGCCCTCGACCAGCTCGCCGACATCATCCTTCCTCGCGATGCCAGCTCGGGCGGTGCCCACGATGCCCGCGTCAGCCAGTACATCGATCTGGTTGCCTTCCACGTCCCTGCCGTCAAGGCAGCCTTCGAAGAGGGTTTGCGCGAAATGGATTCCCTGGCACAATCCCGCTTCGGCCACCCGCTCTCTCACCTCGATCGCGCGCAAAGAACCACCCTGCTTGAAATCGCCTCGGCCCACGAGCTGGCACCCACCAATCCGCTGGAGCGTTTCTTTGAGCTGCTCAAATTTCACACCGTCGAAGGCTACCGCTTGAGCCACATCGGCCAAACCGAATGGATGGGCTATAAACCACATCCGCCCGGCCTTTACCCCGATCTCACAGTAGACTAGAGGTTTATGACCCTCGAAGAAATCGAGCGGGAGTACGATCAGCTCCGCCAGCAAGCCGAATCTGTGCGGAGCTATCTTTGACGCCCCCAAAAAGAAAACCCAACTTGACGATCTGGAAAAGCTGATTAGCGATCCAGAATTCTGGAACAACCCCGAAAAGAGCCAGGAGGTCATGCAGAAGCGCAAGCGGCTTGAAGAGACGCTTGGCCAGGACCGCCGTATCGCCACCATGAATTCTGACGTTGCTGCCCTCATTGAGCTCGCTCGGGAAGGCGAAGACGTCACCGCCATGTTGGGTGGTGAACTCGTCGGTTTCCGCGATGCCCTCGCTGAGCTCGAAACCGGCATGTTGCTCAGCGGCGAGCACGATCACCGCGGTGCCATCCTCAACATCCACCCTGGCGCCGGCGGTACCGAAAGCCAGGACTGGGCCGAAATGCTGATGCGCATGTATCTGCGCTGGGCCGAACGCAAAGGCTTCCAAGCCACCATCACCGACCAGCTTGATGGTGACGGTGCCGGCATCAAGAGCGTCACCATTGAAATCGAAGGCGAAAACGCCTACGGCCTCATGTCGAGCGAAATCGGTGTCCATCGCCTCGTCCGCATCTCGCCCTTTGACTCGGCCGCCCGCCGCCACACCAGCTTCGCCAGCGCCTATGTCTTCCCCATGATCGATGACGAGATCAAGATCGAGATCAAGCCCGAAGACGTTCGTACCGATGTCTTCCGCGCCTCTGGGGCCGGGGGCCAACACGTCAATCGCACCGAAAGCGCCGTCCGCATGACTCACATCCCCACCGGAATCGTGGTCCAGTGCCAAAACGAACGGTCCCAACATAAAAATCGTGCCAGCGCCATGAAGCAGCTCAAGGCCCGCCTCTTCGAACACGAACTCGAAAAGCGCCGCGTCGAAGATAAAAAGAGCGAAGACTCCAAGCTCGAAATCAACTTCGGCTCGCAAATCCGCAGCTACGTTTTAGCTCCTTACCGCATGATCAAAGACCACCGCACCAAGTTCAGTGTCGGCGACGTCGACCGTGTTCTCGATGGTGACATCGATGGCTTCATGCACGCCTGGCTCGTCTTCAAGAGAACCGGCAAAACCGCTGGCGACGGCAAGGACGAGATGCCAGACTAATGGCCGATCCTGAACAAATCGCCCACGCTGCCACAATCATCCAGCAAGGCGGGGTCGTCGCTTTCCCCACCGAAACCGTCTACGGCCTCGGTGCCAACGCGCTCAATCCCGCTGCCATCGACAAAATCTACGCCATCAAGCAGAGGCCCCGCACCTCACCCCTCATCGTTCATGTTGCCAGTGTCAACATGGCGAAGTCTCTTGTCTCGCATTGGCCGGAGTCGGCAGAGCGACTTGCCAGCCGCTTTTGGCCTGGCCCTTTGACGCTGGTGCTACCCAAGACGGCCGCCATTGGCGAGGGCCTCACTGCTGGCCTCGATACCGTCGGGCTTCGCCTGCCCGCCCACCCCGTGGCTCAGGCGCTGATCGAGGCGGCCGGCCTGCCCATCGCCGCCCCCAGTGCCAATCGCTTTACCCAGCTCTCGGCAACCACCGCCGAGCATGTTCGCCAGAGTCTCGGCCCGCAAGTCGATTACATTCTCGATGGGGGTCCCACCGAGGTGGGCATTGAATCTACGGTTGTCAGCCTCGCTGGAGAGCACCCCGTCCTGCTGCGCCCTGGCATGATCACCCAGGCCGAAATCGAATCCCTGATTGGCCCACTCCAGGTGGTGACGGCCAGCAGCGGAGCACATGCAGCCCCAGGCCTGCACCCCAAGCACTACGCTCCTCAGACTCCACTTTATTTGCTGCATCCCGGTGATCCCCTGCCTGCCCCAGGTAGCGGGCTCTATCTCTACTGGAAGCAGCCTCGCCCCGACATCGCTTCTGAAGCCATGCCGCCGGAGGCTGCAGCTTATGCCGCCGCGCTTTACAGTCGTCTTCACCTTATCGATCAGCAAGGCTTGCCGTGGGTGGCTCTCGAAGCTCCTCCCGCCGACCCAGCCTGGGCTGGCGTCCTTGATCGCCTCGATCGCGCCCGCCGCCGTTAAAGCGCGAAGCTCCTCGTCCGATAAGCCCTTTGATGCAGTCCATCGAAACGGTGCGCTTTGGCACGGTACGCTTCCAGGAGAATGAAGTGATTGAATTCCCAGCGGGCCTTCCCGGCTTTGAACAAGAACACCGTTTCTTGTTGATCGAAGCTGCCGAAAGTGTGCCGCTCAAGTTCCTGCAAAGCGTCGCCACACCACAGTTGTCTTTCGTTTGTGCGCCGATCAGTCTGGTTTGTTCGAGCTATGACACCAGCTTGCCGCAGGCCGACCGTGAAACTCTGGCGCTGTCTGGGCCAAACTCAACAACCACAGCTGCTCTTGAGTGGCTTGCCATCCTCTGCTTTGCCCGTCCCGAAGAGCCGACTGCAAATTTGCTGGGTCCGGTCGTAATCCGTCGCGACGTGGGCTTCGGGGTCCAATCGATTCGTGAAGATGCTCGCTACTCAGCACGGCAGCCGCTCTTCTCAGGTCCTAGCGCGGAGGGCAACCAATCATGCTCGTAATCCGCCGCCGCCAGGGAGAAGGCTTCCGCATCGGAGAATCGATCGAGGTCGACATTCTCGAAATCGATGGCAACCAGGTCAAAATTGGTATCCGCGCCCCGCGCGAAACCGCCATCCTGCGCAAAGAAATCGTAGCGACACGAGATACCAATCTCGATTCGGCACAGACCGTCGAAGCCAAGGCACTGGAGCAAGCTTCGAAGCGTCTTCGCCTCACCCCCCCACCAAACAAGGACTAAGGATCCGCCCCTAAGGCAAATTTCTGTTTCAAGCCGAACCGGGGTGTTCCGATATGGCACATATCAGCTACTAAGCCGAGGTGGTGAAAAGCCACTCGCCTGGAGAGGATTTCCGGGTGCTTGAACACAAAGGAGTGAATTATGTCATTTTCATCGAACACAAACATTGCGTCCTTACAGGCGCAGAGCTACATCAACAACAGCAGCAGCTTTCAGGGCAAGACGATCAACCGTGTCACCAGCGGTTTGCGTATTGTCAACTCGGGCGATGACGCCGCGGGTCTTGCGATTGCCAACGGTTTGCGCAGCGATCAGGCTGTGTTGAACCAAGGTATCCGTAACGCCAACGACGGCTTGAGCCAGTTGCAGATCGTCGATGGTGGTATCAACAACATTTCGAAGCTTCTCGATCGCGCCCGCACCCTGGCGACGCAGTCCGCCTCTGGCACCTTCACGGGTTCCCGCGCCGTACTGAACAGCGAATTCTCGAGCGTTCTGCAAGAAGTCGACCGCCAGGCACAGGCCATTGGTCTGAACACCGGCGGTGATTTTGCGCGTTCCCTGTCAGTGTTCATTGGTGGTGGCAAAACTTCCAATGGCATCTCGGCCATCTCCAACGGTTCAGCCGCCGTCGATCTCAGCAAGTCCACCGTCGATTCCCAGAGTCTCGGCCTCAAGGGTGTGCAAGCCAAGGGCACCGACGCCACCGACCTCGGCACCGGTTCCACCACTACCAGCCTCGCGCAGGTTTTGGCCAACACCAGCAACATCAACTCGCAAACGGCTTCCAATACGGCAAGATTCACTCTGCGTGGCCCCGGCTTTTCTGGTGCGGGCGTCGACGTTAATGTGAACACCAATGCTGTCGGCAGCACCTCCGATCTGGTCGGTCGTATCAATGCCGCCATCGAAGGCGCAGCCAATGCCGGCACCCAGTCTGCCACGGCCCTCAAGAACGCCAACATCAAGGCTTCGGTGGTGACCGATTCTGCCGGTCGTCAGCAGATCGCCTTCACTTCGCCCACCACGGCTTTCCAGGTCGAAGGCGGTGATCGTACAGCCAACGCCCTGCTCGGCAAGTTTGAGCGCAATGCCACCCTCACCGGTTCTAATACTGCCGTCTCTGTCAACACCAACGGTGGTACCAGAGGCGATTTGACCCTGAACATCGATGGCAGGGGTGCAGTCACCTATAACATCGGTCTGAATAATGCTGGTGGCACCACCTCCAAGGGTGCAATCGTCGAGCGTTTGAACTCCTTGAGCAATTTCAACGATCGCGCAGTCGCCACGCTCGAAGGCAACCAGGTTGTGATTAAGTCCAAAGGCAACTCAGCCAACTCGAGTATCGCCGTCACACAGACAGATGGGTCCGACAACCTTGGCCTCAGCCTGACGCCAGCTACTGCGGCCGATGCTTCGACCGGTGCTGACGTCACCACGAAAGTGCAGGCCGGCCGCGCCGTCGCTGGTGGTGCCAACTATATCGGCACCGACACCAATAGCACCGTTACCATCACTGCTGGAAGCAACGCGGCTCTGAGCATCACAGTAGGTGGCTCTACGGAGGCTATCACTCTCAATGCTGGTACAGGCATCACCAAGGAGCGTTTGGCGCAAAACCTGAATGCCTCCTTTGTGGGTACCTCCTTGGAGAATAAGCTCAGCGTCAGCGTCCTCAACGACCAGCTCGTTTTCACGGCCAGCAATGCCGGCGAAACCGTTGCCTTTAATACCGCTGCCAACAATGCTTACGCCACAATTGGTGTCACTGCCAATACCGTCTCCAACAGCAATACCTTCTTTACTGCCGACAACATCAAGGTTCGTCTGCAGGGTGGTGGTTTGCAGGGTCCGGTTGATATCGACCTGAACCCCGTGGTGGCAGGTTCCACCACAGTCGAAAGTGTTCTGACCGACCTCGCCAGCCGCGTTGCCAACAACAGCTCGCTGCAGGCCGCAGGCATCACGCTCAGCACGGCCAGCGCCGGCAACAACCTTGTGTTTGAAAGTGCCAGCGGAGAAACCTTCTCGGTATCGGTGACTGGCGACACGCAAAACAAGCTGGGCTTCGGCGCATTCCAGGCCTCCAACGCCGCTTTTGACTACACTTCGATCACCGGTAGCGCCTTCACCGGTGCATTCGATGCGGGTCCGGCAAACCGCTCTGGCTCGTTCCAGATCTCGCTGAACGGCGGTGCCAGCAGTGGAAATCAAATTGACGTCACCGCCCTGGCCAACCAGGGTGAGGTTACCGGCACAGCAGTGGGCTCTGGTGCCATCACACTCGGCACTAACGTGACGCTCAGTCTCACCATTGACGGTGCGGCAACTACGGCCATCACCCTCACTACAGGCAACACGCTGGAGCAGATTGCAACGACCATCAACACCGCCCTCGGTTCCGCTGGCACGGCTGACATCGTGGGTACCGGTGCTGATGCCAGGCTCCGTCTGCGCTCGGATTCCACTGGTGCCAATTCCTCCATCGTAGTCACTGCAGGTGCCAACAACGCCGCCTCTGCCCTCGGCCTTACCGTCGGCCAGAGCGGTACGGGCAATTCGACGGCAACCATCCAGAACGATCTCGTCAACCAGATCAACACCAGGATTGCCCAGGACTCTGAGCTGAGCAAAGCCGGTCTTACAGCCAGCTTCACTTCCAATCAGCTCACCTTCTCTTCGAGCAACAATACCAACTTCCGTCTCACTGCCTTCGGTAACAACGACTTTGGCTTCGGAACCAACGGCTCCAGCTTTACGGGTGCTACCGCACAGGGTGCCTCCCTGACCAGCGCTACCGTCAACTCGGGCGGCGCGGATTCCTCCACTTCACTCACGTTCAACGCGATCGAATACGGTGGGGATGATCAGCTCGTCAGTGTCACGGCCAGCGATACCACCGGCGCCAAGCAGAGCTTGAGTGTCACCCTCCGCAACGACAATACCGGCCGCTCCGGCCGCTCCATTGACGAAGCGGTCAAGGCCATCAACGATTCGTTGCAGCAGTCCAACAACGATACGCTGAAGCGCATCTTCGCCGTCAAAGAAAACACTGGCGGAGCCGAGAGGATCAAGTTCTTGTCCACCGTCAAGGGCTTTGAAGTTGCCATCGGTGCCACAGCCGGCGGCACTGGCTTCACCCAGCCCGTCGGCGGCATCGACAAGTCCGCCGTGGTTGGCACCGGTGCCAACTCCTCCATCGACACGCAAGCTGCCGCTGAAGCTGCCGTCACTGCCCTCGCCAACGCCGTCACTGCTCTGGGCGATGCCCAAGCCGTCGTCGGTCGCGGTCAGAATCAGTTCAGCTTCGCCGTCAACCTGGCCCAAAGCCAGCTGACCAACCTCGCCGCCAGCGAAAGCCGCATCCGTGATGCCGATCTCGCTCAAGAAGCTGCGAACCTGTCCAAGGCCCAGATCCAGTTGCAGGCCGGTATCGCTGCACTGGCCCAGGCCAACTCGGCTCCCCAGCAGGTCCTGAGTCTTCTCCGAGGCTAGTCCTTAACCGGCTAGTCAACTCAAAGTCAGAATTGCTCCCGGCGGCCAGCCCTTCTGGTCTGACCGTGCGGGGGCTTTCGTCTTTTTGAATCAGGAGAACCCCTCAATGACCATGAATTCCATCGAAGCTCACGGAGAGCACCTCCTCCGCCGACTCGAAACCAACCCCAATGATGGCGCCGCCTATGACGCCCTCGGCGTTCTCGCCCTCGACCACCAGTCGGCCGGCGAAGCCATCGATCTTTTCAGCAAAGCCATCCAGCTCGATGGCCCCGTCCCCAGCTACTGCGTCCACCTCGGAGAAGCCTTTGCCCGCCTCGGCGACTACCGCAGCGCTTCAGCCTGCATCGGCCAGGCTCTCGTCGGCCAACCCTCCAGCTCCGACCTCCGCTGGGCTTATGCCAATTTGCTCCACCTCCAGGGCGATCAGGAGCAGGCTGCCAAAAACTACGAACTCCTCCTGGCCCAATCCCCACGCCATGCCGAAGCCTGGTTCAACCTCGGGGTGACCCGCGCCCTCCAGAAGCGCCCCGACGATGCACGCCATGCTTATGAGCAGGCAGTCCGCATCAACCCCAGCTATGCCGAAGCCTGGAACAATATCGCTCTGCTGGAAGTCGCCTCAGGCAACCTCTCGGCGGCCGAAGCCGCCTACCGCCGTGCCCTACTGGTCAAGCCCGATTACCGCGAGGCCCTCTATAACTTTTCCATTCTTCTCCAGGAAGAAGAACGCCTCCAGGAGGCCGTCGCCTTTAACGAGCGCCTCATTGCCATTGACCCCGGCTTCAGCGAAGCGCACAACAACCTCGGCAACTGCTATCTCAAACTGAACCGCCTCGCGGAGGCGCAAAACCAATACCACGAGACTCTCGCCATCCATGCCTCTCACCGCGAAGCACCGATGAATCTCGGCCTGGCCACGCTACTGATGGGCGACCTCCCCCGTGGCTGGGTCGGCTACGAGCACCGCCTCGCCCAACGCGAAATCGAAAAATGGGACTGGAAAATCCCGCGCTGGGATGGCAAATTCCGCCCCGGCGAAAGCATCCTCGTCCATGCCGAACAAGGCTTCGGTGACACCATTCATTTCACCCGCTACCTCCCCTTGCTCCAGCAGCAGGGCATGAAGGTCCACATCTTCTGCCAACCGGCCATCCAACCGCTCCTGGCTGCGACACCGGGCCTCGAACGCTGCGTCACCCAAATCGAAGATCTCGAACTCGTCGATTGGCAAGTGCCCTTCCCGAGCCTCCCCCACTGCTTCCGCACCAGCCTCGAAACCATCCCCAGCGCTGTGCCCTATCTCCACCTCGATCCACAGCGTCTCGACAACTGGCGTCAGGTCTTTGCCTCGCTGCCCGGTAATGTCCGCCGCATTGGCATCGCCTGGCAAGGCAATCCCAATCACCGCAATGACCGCAATCGGTCCCTGCCCATCGCCTTGCTCGGCTCGCTACTCAACCTCC
The DNA here is from genome assembly GCA_044340255.1 of Bryobacter sp. Lineage (GTDB taxonomy): Bacteria > Acidobacteriota > Terriglobia > Bryobacterales > Bryobacteraceae > Bryobacter. The sequence goes on from JBIITX010000007.1 coordinate 178,883, forward strand.
CCGGCCTTCAATTCGTCGGCCTGCAGAAAGGCGTCGATCGCAGTCTGATCCCCGGCGATATCCTCGATCTCTCGCCGCTCCTGACGAACTTTGCAGAGACCGCAGCCGCCATCCAACACTTGGACCTCGTAATTTCTGTCGATACCGCCGTTGCCCATCTGGCTGGCGCTCTCGGCAAACCGGTGTGGACTCTGTTGCCCTACGCCCCAGACTGGCGCTGGCTCCTGCATCGAGAGGATTCCCCCTGGTACCCCACGATGAGACTCTTTCGTCAACCCATCGCCGGAGACTGGGCCACCGTCATCCACAACATCAAAAAAGCCATCCAGGAACTGGATTAGAGCAGTCGATCCAGGAGGGGTGTATCCGCGGCAGTCACTCTCGCGAGAGAATGATCCTGCCGCGGGTTCATTGTTAAGCCAGTCGATTGAGTATCTGTGCTTCCTGTGGACGCTTCTCTTCAATGGCCCGCAGTTGCTTCAGGTGGGTTTCCATCTCTTGCAACGATTGAATCCATTCGAGCCGCTGCCGTTGCACCCGCGCCGCAACCTCCGTAGTGCGCGCCCCTAGCGCTTCCACCTCACCCAGGCAACCCAGCAAACTCTCCGGGGTCATCTCGCAATGCTGGCGAAGTGCCTGCAGCATGGATTCCCGCTGCAGTAAAGCCCCCTGGCAATCCCCCCAATCCCCCGATCCCAGAAAATGTTTCTGGTCGAGCTCCCGCAGGCCGTTGAGTAATTCCTGTACCGCCCCCAGCGCCGTCAATTACCCATCCCGCTTTCCGTACAGCACGAGGTTCAAGCTATCTACCGAGGCTCCAATGATGTTCTTTTGCGACTCAAATTGTCCCAGCAGGGCATCTGCCGCTTGCAACTTCGCCTGGTAGCTTTCGCGCATCAGGTTGATACGATCCTCAAGTCTTGCGATCTGGTCTGCCAGTCGGTCCTCCGTGCGGTCATACTGTGCCACCTGCACCTCAGCCAGGCCCGTCACATCCTCGCTAAAGGCATCGGTTGCACTTGAGAGCGTTCCCAGTCCAGTGTCAGCCTTGAAGAAGTTAAAGCTGTCACGCAGCTTCGTCTCCCCCAGCGCGTTGAAGGCACTGAGGTCGAAACTCACCTCTCCGCTCTGGGCAAAGCTCACACCCAGGTCAGACCAGTTTTTTACCGATCCACTCCCAATGTCAAAGCTCGAAGCCTTGCGCAGAATATCTTGCGCTTCGCGCACCAGAAAATCACCGCTTAACAACCCAGCCGTCTTTCCAACCTGTGCCGTTACCTTGTTTTGCACCGTGTTGTAGGCATCAATAAAGCCACTAATCGCACTCGACAGCTTGCTGCGGTCGCTCGTCAAATTGATCGAAACCGTCTCATTCACCGACGTAGTGTCCTTGACGGTAAAGCTCACCCCGGGAATCACATCGTTCACCCGGTTCGAATTCCGACTTACCGAAACTCCATTCAACTTGAAGTTCAAGTTGCTGCCCTGATTGGCACTGGTCAGTAAATTCGTGTTGGCTCCCGACGGGTCTTCCCTGAGCGTCAATGCCCTCGCGCCCGCCGTGTTGGCGGTTACACTCAAGACGTTCGTATTGCCATCAATTGTTAGAATCGTGGCGGTCACGTCCGCACCCAGAGTATTAATCTTGTTGCGTAGCCCCACCAGATTGTTCTGCCCCGGGCCCAAGGTAATGTCGAAATCCTGGCTGCCAACGGTCAGCCGTACATTCCCGGATGCCGATACCTGCGTTGCCGTCGAGTCCGCATAGGAAATCACCGAGGTCTCCGAGGCAGCCTTCGCCGTCGACGTCACTTCTGTAATGTTGTAGCTCGTCAGGGTATCCGTGTTCACGGTATCGATTGCCACTTTGGAGCTGTTGGTAGAACTGGCAGAAACGGCACGGTTGGCCGCTACCTCCTGCAAGGTGCGAATCCGGTCTCCAAGCAGCTTCACGCTGCCGCTCAGCTCGGTCGTCAATTGCCGCTTCGCCGCAATATCAGACTGTTCATTCTTCAACTGGTTCAGTGGAAACGACGCAATCGTCGTCACCCGCTGCAAAATCGTCTGAAAGTCTGACGAGTACTGACTGATGCCGCTGAATGTAAGTGGTGCTAAGCCCATAGCTACTATTTCGCCTCTTCTCCCCCCTTTTCGGCAGCGGGTAAACATTCTTGAGACAATTTTTTCCCGAGCCCACTATTGCTTCGTGAGCACACGCACCCTTTCCCCACTCGCCCTGATTGCCCAACAACTGGAAAAGAAAAACGGCACTGGCTCCGTTGTCGTCCTCGGCTCTCGTGCGGCAGAGTCCATCCCCGTCATCCCTACCGGCTCACTTCTGCTCGACCACGCCCTCGGCTGCGGCGGTCTTCCCCGCGGCCGCATCATTGAAATCTTCGGCCCGGAATCCTCCGGCAAAACCACCCTCGCCCTTCATGCCATCGCCGAAACCCAGAAGCAGGGCGGCTACGCCGGCTTCGTTGATGTCGAACACGCCCTCGACGCCGGCTATGCCGCCAAGCTCGGCATCGACCCCGAACGCGTCCTTCTCTCCCAGCCTGACTACGGCGAGCAAGCCCTCGACATCACCCAATCCATGGTCGCCTCCGGACAAATCGATCTCGTCGTTCTCGATAGTGTTGCCGCGCTAGTGCCCAAAGCCGAACTCGATGGCGAAATGGGCGACACCTTCGTTGGCGTTCATGCCCGCCTCATGTCGCAAGCCCTGCGCAAGCTCACGGGCCTGGCCGCAAGCAGCAACTGCACCATCATCTTCATCAATCAGATCCGCGAGAAGATCGGCGTCATGTTTGGCAGCCCGGAGACCACCCCCGGCGGCCGTGCCCTCAAATTCTTCGCCTCCCAACGGCTGGACGTGCGCCGCCTCAGCTCCGTCAAGGACGGCGACGAAGTCCGCGGCAACCGCGTCAAAGTGAAGGTGGTCAAAAACAAAATGGCCGCACCCTTCCGGGAAGTCGAATTCGAAGTCCGCTTCGGCAAAGGTATTGACCGTCTTGGCGAAGTGGTCGATGCCGCCACCGACCACGGCATCATCCAGAAATCCGGTTCCTGGTTCAGCTTCGGCGAGCAGCGCCTCGGCCAGGGCCGCGAGCAAGCCCGCGAGGCTCTCGACCAATCCCCCGTCCTCCGCGGAGCCATTGAAGACGCCCTCCTCCGCAAGTTGGGGCTCGACTATCTCGACTCCGGCACCCAGCAGCAACGCATCCGTCCCAATCGCGAAACCGCACTCCCGCAACCTACCGAGCAACGCATGGCCGCAGGCCGCTAGCCCAGAATCGACAGCGCCGCCTCCAGCTCTCCGCGCGTATGCGCATCCCCAGACTTCCGCGTCGCCTCAATCCCGGCCGCATACATCGCTCGCGCCTCATCCAGCAGGTTCAATTTCTCCAGCGTCTGCCCGCCGTGATAATAAGCCGGGCCATAGCTGCTGTCCCCTTCGAGGATCGAGCGAAACTGCGCTACCGCCTCTTCCAGCTGCCCCCCATTCTTGAATTCATTGGCCAGCATATAGCGCAGTCTGCTATCTCCCGGCGACTGCACCAGCATATTCTGTAAAGCTTCAATTCGATTTGACACTCCTCTCATGGTAGCGTCAGATCAGAATGTCAGTCTGGAAGTTGGATGCCTCACACAGCGCCCCCCAACAGGGCCGCACCGTTCGCGAAAGCACCTCCGAAATTTCAGAGCTCGCCCTGCTCAACGATGCCAATCCTCTCGGCTATCTCATCGGCGGTCGTGTGATGCATCTCGTCGACATCGCCGGTGCCATCGCCGCCAGCCGCCACGCTCGCGCCCCCGTCGTCACTGCCTCCGTCGACTACATGAACTTCCTCACACCCATCCAGATCGGCGAACTCGTGGTCGTCCGCAGTGCCGTCAACCGCGCCTGGAACACCTCGATGGAAGTCGGCGTTAAAGTCCATGTGGAAAATCTGATGACCGGCGAGGTCCGCCACACCACCTCCGCCTACCTCACCTTCGTAGCCGTGGACGGCAAAGGCGGCAAGATCAAGGTCGTCCCGGTGATCCCAGAAACCGAAGACGAAAAAAGACGGTACGAGCAGGCGGGAGCCCGCCGCGAATACCGTCTTGAAATGAAAAAGCGACTGAGTAGCGAAAAAAACTAAGAGTCGTCCTCGTCTTTGTACATGTATTTGATGCTCGACTTATAAACGAGCAAATTCGGTGCCCCATCGCGGTTCACCTTCAGGGAACCTTTGTCGTACCACTCGATCACGCCGTGTAGAATTTCCCCGTCCTTCAGCACGATCACCATCGGCGTCTTGGTGTTCATCTGCTTGATGTAATAGAAGTTTTCGGCGTTGGTTTGATCCGGGGGGATCTGCTTCTTGGGAACCGCCGACGAAGACTTAGCCGAGGCCGGAACCTTCTCCCGCGACTCAGCGAGAGGGGCGCGCAAACCACGACGGATTGGTGTATCCAAGGTATGACTCCTTATAAATTACTAATTATAAGCCGGAACAGCTGTTGAACAAGAGACGCTTCAGGCCCGGAAAAGGTTCAACCCCATCTAATTGCCCACTGGGACCATATCCCGCAGCTCAATCGCAAACGCATCGAGCGCAATCCCCTTTTGGATGTTCCGCCGCAACAGCCTCGCCATTTCGTCCGTCAACTCCACCGCCTTCAACATCCATTTCAGGCTCACCGCATCCGCGATCGCCTTCAGTTGCCGCGCCAGATCCGGGTTGCGAATCTGCTCAAAGCCATGCGCAATCATCAGGATGTCTTCGAGCAGCAGAAACAGCACTTCCAGGTAATACTCCAGCTTCTCTGACTTCGATGCCGAAATAGATTCGACATTCTTCAGCCAGCTCCCGAAGCTCGCCCTTCGGCTTGCCACTTCCAGCAGGTTCAGCATCGCTCCCCGCCGCTTGTCATACACCTCGAGGTCAATCGCTGCCGCCACGCCCGGCGACCCGTTCCCCAGCCTCGCCCTGCGCTCCGGCGCATCCAGCCCCCGCGTCGAAAGAAACCGCGCAGTCTCCTCCTCCGCCAGGCGGTGCATCCGGATCGTCACCGATCGCGAGCGGATCGTGGGTAGCAAATCATAAGGATTCTCAGCCGTCATGAAGATCAAAAGGTGCGCTGGCGGCTCCTCCAGCACCTTCAACAGCGAATTCGCCGCCTGTTCATTCGCCCGGTCAATCTGATCAATCAGAAACACCCGCCGCTTGCCCTTGGACGGCTGCAATTGCGCCTGATCCTTCAACAACCGTATCTGCTGGATCGATACCTGCCGCAGCGGCCCATCCGGAGCAAACGTCAAAAAGTCAGGATGCGTAGCCAGCATCAACGGGTCATCTGACCTCTTGTCACTCGCCAGCTTCTCCCGCTCGGCCAGCATCTCCACGTTGTGCGGCAGAAACAAATCATCCCGCTCAATCTTCTCGAGATCCCCTTCCCCCGCATCCAGAATCACCGATGCAAACCGCCGCACCAGCGTCGCCTTGCCCACCCCGCTCGGGCCTGCCAGCAGCAGCGTCTGCGGAATCCGGTCCGTAGCCAGCATCTCCGTCAGCGTTTCCACCGCTTCCGGATTGCCATGAAAATTACGAATCACCGCCTTGCCACCTCTCCATCACAATACGCCAGATGTCACCCGCAATGGCTTCTTCTGCCCGCTCCCCATCCACCACTACAATCCGTCCCGGCTCAGTCGCCGCCAACTGCTCATACGCCTCAAATACGCTCTGATGAAAGGCCGCCCCTTCCCCCTCCAGCCGATCCTTCTTCTGCTTGCTCAACCGCTGCGCACTCACTTCGGGCCGGATCCTCAGATAGATCGTTAGCCCCGGCTCTGTGCCCCGGCAGGCAATCGAATGCAGGTTCCTCACCAGCTCCTGCCCCAGCCCCCGCGCCGCCCCCTGGTAGGCCAGCGTCGAATCCGTATAGCGGTCTGAAATAATCAGCTTGCCCGCCGCCAGCGCCGGTCGAATCATCTCGTCAACATTCTGGGCCCGGTTCGCAAAATACAACAGCAATTCCGCCGTTGCCGAGACCGGGTTCTTCGGGTCCAGCAGAATCTGCCGAATCTGCACTCCCACCTCAGAGCCTCCCGGCTCGCGGTTCAGCAAATACGCAATCTTCTCTTGTTCCAGCCGCGCTGTCAGGCGCGCCAACTGCGTTGACTTCCCGCTGCCGTCAATGCCTTCAATGCTAAGAAAGAGTCCCCCGGCCATCGTCTACTCCGGTTCTGTCCGCGACTCATCCAGCACAAAGTGAAACAGCTTGCGCAAGTCGAGCCAGGCTTCCTTCTTCGCTTCCACGTTGTAGGCGCGCAGCAGGTAGGAGGGGTGGTAGGTCACCAGCAGCGGAATCCCGTGCCAGCGCTGCCAGTTGCCCCGCATCTTCGTCACGCCTTCCTTGGAATTCAGCAAAGCCTTGGCCGCCGTCGCTCCCAGAGCGCAAATCGCCTTCGGCTTCAAAACCATCAACTGGCGAAACAAAAACTGCCCACACACTTCCATCTCATCAGGCTGCGGTGTGCGGTTGTCTGGTGGCCTGCACTTCACTACATTGCAGATGTAGACGTCCTGCCGCCGCAACGGCAGATTGTCCTTTGCCGCCGTCCCGTCAATCATCTGCGTCAATAGCTGTCCGGCTCGCCCGACAAACGGCAAACCTTGTTCATCCTCGTCTGCTCCGGGCGCCTCACCCACAAAGACAACCCGGGCATTCTCATTCCCGCTGCCAAATACAATCGAATTCCGACCCTGGCACAGCCGGCACCGTTTGCAGTCACCGATGTCTTCGCGAATCTTCGCAAGTGTGTCCCCTTCCGGGGCAAGAGTAGGGAGTTTCAGTTCCATGAGAGGCTTTGTTTCCGGGCTGACTTTGGGGGCAGCAATCACTGCAGCAGCAGGAGCAACCACCGGGGTTGCAACCACAGTGGGTGCCACCACCTTCGGCACCGAAGGCAAATTCAAGTGCGTAATCCCAAGGTCCCGATAGTACTCCAAATATTGTCGAATCTGTTCCGGGCTCATCCCTGCTTGGCCCTCGCTGCCAGTCGCAGTTGTGTCACCGCATCCAATATCCGCACCGCAATCTGCTTCTTTGCCGCTTTGGCAATCGCTACGGGTTCGGCATCCCGCCGCACCAGTAGCACTTCATTCTCGTCCCCTTCAAACCCTGTGCCATCCGGCCCCACCAGGTTTGCCACCACCATGTCGCAATGCTTCGATTCGAGCTTGCGCTTTCCCTCCGCCGCCAGGTTTTGCGTCTCCGCCGCAAAGCCAATCACGATGCGATCCCCTTTGCGACGACCCACTTCCGCCAGAATGTCTGTAGTTGGCTCCAGTTCAATCGTCAGGCGAGACGCTGTCTTCTTCATCTTGTGCTCGGCCGGTGCGGCGGGCTTGTAGTCCGCTACGGCTGCCACCCCGATGAAGATGGTCGCTGCTTCCAGTTCCGCCAGCACCGCATCCTTCATCTGTTGAGCTGATTCCACCCGAATCACCCTCACCCCGTTTGGCGCACTCAGCGCTACCGGTCCGCTCACCAGAATCACCTTCGCCCCACGCCGCGCGGCATCCTCGGCCAACGCGTACCCCATCTTGCCCGAGCTACGGTTGGTAATCATCCTCACCGGGTCAATCGCTTCCTGGGTCGGGCCTGCCGTTAACAGAATCGTCTCCCCCGCCAGATCCTGCTTCCGCCGCAATACCTCATCCACGGCATTCGCAATTTCGAGCGGCTCAGCCAGTCTCCCCGCCCCCACCATCCCGCAGGCCAAATCTCCGGCATCCGGGCCCACGATGTGATAACCCCGCTCCCGCAAGACCTTCAGATTGGCCTGGGTCGCCGGGTGATTCCACATGTTGGTATTCATTGCCGGTGCCAGCACAACAGGACCGGTAAAGGCCAAATGCATCGTCGTGAGAAAATCCCCTGCCAGCCCATGCGCCAGTTGCGCCATCAGGTCTGCCGTTGCCGGGGCAATCACCAGCAGGTCGTTCTCAAGGGCAACGTCAATATGCTCAATGGCACTCGACAGCGTCGCGGAAGAATCATCCTTCTCGGCAAACAGGCTGGTAATTACTTTGCGGTGTGTCAGCGACGCCAGCGTCAGCGGCGTAATGAATTGCGTCGCCCCTTGCGTCATCACCACTTGCACGGCGTGGCCGCGCTGCACCAGAGTCCGGGCTAGTTCCGAAGCCTTGTAGGCGGCAATGCCACCACCAATTCCGAGAATGATGCGGGCTGTGCTGCCAGGCCCCGGGCCTTCTTGAGGCATCTGGGTCTAGAGTACTTCTTCAGTGCTCGGTTCGGGGGCGCCCACGTTGTGATATTGCACGAGACCGCGGCGGGTTTCTTCCATCGCAACCACGGTAGCCTTGCGCGACATCGTCGGCAGGAACGAACGTTGGCCGCTCTGCAGTTGGCGTGCACGCTTGGCTGCCACAATGATGAAGCGATATGTCGAGAGTTCCGGATCATCCGGAATCACAAAATTCGCATTAACGCGGGTAGCATGCTTGGTTTCAGCCATAGCCTTTATTGTCGCTCTTCCCCAACCGATTGTCGAGGGGTGGCAGCGGATCGATGCGATGGCCCAAGCTTTTGCCAATCTGCGCAAACGCTTGTGTGACCTCTTGTATCGATGTGCAACGTCTTTGGCGTCAAGCTCTAATTCGGTAGTCCCAACGCAAAATCGGTTTTGAGGTTTACATTCGGTCTACCATATAATTAAGGCTAAAGAACAAGTTGCGAGAAACCGATAGCCTACTATACGATTAATGTCGTTGCACGGAAGAGTCAATCTAATGAATCCAGGCCTGTTTGCGATCCTTGGGCAGTCAAACTTTGATCAGATTGGGGCTGCACTTGCGAGTAAATATACCGGGGAATACCTACAGCTTGCTCATGGGCAGTGGTTGCTAGCCGCGCCTGGGAAAACAACCAAAGAAATCAGCGATGCCCTTGGAATCTCCTCTGAGTCATCGATTGGAACTGCAGTTATTGTCGCCTTCAGCAACTACTACGGAAGAGCGAACCCCCAGATTTGGGAATGGTTGAAATCCCGACTGGAGGTGCCACGTGGGTAGACGGCAAGATGAACGACCACCATCGGTCCCAACTAGCTTCCCTTCTACTCCGCCTCCGACCACGTCTGGTGACTACACCTACGTTCTTGAGATTGTTATGAACATGCAGGTTTCCATGGGAAAGCTCATGGAGGCTGTGGATTCACTCAAGGCACAAGGATCAACGCAGGGGACGAAATTAGAGCAGATTAGCCAAGATATCCATGCAGCCAAAACCACAGTCAAGGTCGTTGGATTCATCCTTGCTGCGGTCATCACATTTTCAGGCTGGCTCATTAATCAAGGCCTCAATGCATTGTCTCAATTTGGACCAAGATCGGCTGAAGTGAATACGATGCCGACCCAAGCCCCAAGAACACCAATGGTTCCACCTGTCAACTCACCACCAATGAAGCGTTAGATATCGCTCCTCAAGAACCTTCTGAACCATGTTAGTTGACCCTTTCTGCTACTTTGAGCGATGGGAAGATTGTTTGTCTAAATTCGGAATTGTGGGGCACATTAACGATCAGATCCGACTAGCAATCATGTCAACCTGAGCAGGTGATGTGGTTGAGGCACTAGGTTGGCTCAACAATTCAAGTTAAGAAATCTTTGGATTCCTCTCTGCATGTTAGCTGCACATCAACATCTGCGTCTAATTCTTGGGCATGATTTGACAACATGGCAAGGCAAGTTTGATCAAAAGCGTCTTGACGGCATCTCAAGTAAAGTGGATTGAACCATCTCCGATACCCCATGAGCAAGAGCGATTTCCCGAACAAGCCACATCGGTAAACCAAGTTCGCGTCTTGCACGCTTTAAATCAACCGGGTCCCCATATGTCGCCTGGATAACTCTCAGAAGCAATTGAGGGGTTTCCTGAGGAATTGCAGCGTCCCCAGGCTCACTTTTGGCTGTTCTCCACCCACGGGACGAAACTTGCTGCATTAGATATTTGTACTGGTTGGCGGTTGTGAGCCCAAGCTCACTAGATCTTGCTGCCAAGAATTGAATCGAGGCACCCCAGCGAGGCTTGAGTTGCGCGAGCGAGCCCAGAGTAACCGGCGGACATAACTCTCGTCGCATTGCCTCTTCGGGCAGCAGAAACTCGCCGACAAACGGCTTTACCTCTTTTTCGGCTTGCTCAACGGTTACTCTGAGGGGAGAGTGCATCAGTAGATGTCCCGTTTCCTCTGCTATTGTGTATCGACTCCGATAACCAACACTTGACCCAACTAAACAGATGATTGGGATATCTCGGTCTTTACCTACCCAAGCTGAAAATCCATCAAGGCCATCCACATTCAATGGAATACGAAAAATCAGAACGCCTGCACGCTCAAGAACGGCGGTTAGATTTTGTATGGGGGTATCCGGGGATAGCGCTAACTGGCTTCGAGCAATTCTTGCGGCTTCAATTGGCATTTCATTATTGAGGCGAGGCAGTGTTACGGGGATAGGTCGAAATTTTGCTCTTAAAGAAACCGCCATCTCGAAAACCATTTGGGCCATTCGGTGCGCTTTAGTCTTATCTCTTGGCGAAACTCTTGACTTGCTTCGATAAAGTAAGGACCCAACAGGAAATTCGCCGGGGGACTCAGGTTTGTTCAGGAAGGCAAGATCAAATCCTGTATGTCTCGCAAGCGAAAGAGCGAGTTCTTCGGACGGCTGGAACATTCCGGCTTCCATCTGTGCGATTGCAGATTGTGCAATACCTGCTAGCTCAGCAAGCTCTTGCTGCCTAAATCCGCACAACTCTCGGGCTTGTCGTAGTCTTTCACCGTTCATTTACCGTGCTCTTTCTAATCTCAACTTCTTCCTCATTGAGCGGAACAAGCAAGCCAGCTAAATCATCATTCGGAGGAAATGGCGCTTGAGGTATACCCAATAGCCCTTCAGCCGGATGCGGGATCCTTTCGCACCAGAACGCAGATACATTCTCAGACCGCGCTCCTCCAACGGCTGGCAACGCGAGCCAAAGGGCAGACAAGCCGTATGAGCCATCAAAATCCCAAAGGACCAATAGGTTTGCCAAGGTTCTTGTCGGCGTCGTACCCAAAAGATGCATTGATGGCAGCTGCCCGTAAAAGTTCTTTTTTTTCTCGGATGTTCCACAACCAGGAAGCACACCGCCAGAGCCCTTAAGAATACGTACGTGATATCCGTTGCAATGGAACGAGATCCCCAAAAACGGCAATGCTTCTAAGGTCCAATCTCCATCTAGCTCGGCCTCTATGCCTTTTTCCTTCAATCCGCGTTTTGCATGGAATCGCAAGAGCATTGCAGCCATCCCAGCGTCCAACGTATCGCCTGGGCATTCCGCTTCACGAAATGATGCAGTTTTAGCAGCTCCGCTTTCAAGCACCTGATACAGAACCAGAGGGACACGTCCGAGAGTTTTCATAGCTTCTGTAAAACTTGGTAGGTCTGCAGGAAGAGGAACCAAAGTGGCCTGATTTTCCATAATCACTGATATTATCAGTGATTATGGAAAAGAAGTCAAGCTTGGGCATTCTATCTAATAGATTCTGAAGGCTTACACTATCTTCATGGAGCTCTTTACCCGCCGCACCTGCCTCTCCGCCGCTCTAGCCCCCGCCTCTTCCCCCACCCACACCCGCTTCATGCAACGCGCCATTGAGCTCGCCCGCAACGAACCCCGCTTCCCCTTCGGTGCCCTCCTCGTTGAAACCGCTACCGGCAAAATCATCGCCGAAGGCTTCAACCGTTCCGGCCAGGACCCCACCTTCCACGGCGAAATGGACGTCATCCATCGCTGCGCCTCCCAAAACCCCGGCATCGACTGGTCCACTCTCACCCTTTACACCACCGCCGAACCCTGCCCCATGTGCCAGGGTGCCGTCTCCTGGACGGGAATCGCTGCCGTCGTCTACGGCACCTCCATCCCCTTTCTCAAGAGCCTCGGCTGGTGGCAGATCGACATCCGTGCCGCCGAAATCATCCGCCAAACCCGCTTCCGCAAATGCACCCTCACCGGCGGCGTTCTCGAGCAGGAATGCAACGCTCTCTTCGTCGCGGCCAAGAAGCTCAACCCCTAGTCAATCTCCACCAGCACAAACTGCATCTGGCCACCCCGCTCCACCTGCACTGCCACTACCTCGCCATGCTTGTGCTCCTCAAGCAATGCCTTCAGCCCCTTCAAATTCAGCACATCATCCTGATTCACCCTGTGAATCACATCGCCCGGCTTCAGGCTGTTCGACTCCATCGAGAGGTCTGCAGTAATCCCCGCAATTGCTACACCGGTATACACCCTGAGCTCCGGATACAACGGCAACACCTTTTCATCCAGTTCCACCGCCAGAATCCCCAGCTTCCTTACCCGGCTCGACTCTCCTTGCAGGTGGGCTAGCAGGCGGTCCGGGTCTCGACGCCGCTCCAGCACCGCCACCCCCAACGTCATCTCCTTCTTTCCGCGCAAGATCCCGAGCTCCACCGTCTTGCCCGCATTCTGGTAGACGTTCACCCCAAACTGCCGCGCATTCTCAAGTGGCTTTCCGTTCACGCTCAGCAGCACGTCACCAATCTTCAAGCCTGCCGCCTCGGCCGGGCTACCCGGCGACACATCTTCAATCAACACCCCACCATCCCGGTCCAGCTTCAAGGCTGCCGCCAAAAACGGATTGATTGTCTGGGCAAGCAACCCCACCTGCCCCCGGCGTACCCGCCCACTCTCGCGAATCTGCTCATACACCGTTTTCACAATGTTCGAGGGTGCCGCAAATCCAATCCCATCCGACCCCCCCGAGTTCGAAAGGATAAACGTATTGATCCCTACCAGCCGCCCCTCTGTGTCCACCAGCGGCCCTCCCGAGTTGCCCGGGTTAATCGCCGCATCCGTCTGCACATAAATCATCGGGTCTTCCGGCTTCACCTGTCTGGCTGTTGCGGATACGATCCCCATCGTCACGCTGTTGTCCAGCCCCAGCGGGCTCCCAAACGCAAACACCAACTGCCCCTCACGCAGCATCTCGCTATCTCCAAATTCGAGAAACGGCAGCTTCTTCTCGTCTTCAATCTTCAACACCGCAATATCGGTCTCACGGTCTTGCCCCACCAGCGTCGCATTCACCAGCTTTCCGTTGGCTCGCAGCACCGACCGGATCCGCTGCCCCGGTGCCACCGTTTGCGGCAACAATACCTGAATCCGCCGCGAATTCGCCACAACGTGCGAATTGGTAACGATGTAGCCATCGGGCGAGACAATCACCCCAGACCCGTTCCCCTTCGCACTCCGCAGCAGCGGAGCGTTCTCCTGTTCAGACGACGTGAAGGCCCGCACAATAATCTGAACCACCGCCGGGTCGGTCTTTTCCACCAGGCCTTCAAACTGCCCTGACAGCGCCTTCAGGGAAGACTGCGCCTCCAAGGTCATTCCAGCAAACACTAAAGTCCAAATCAGATTGCGCATACTCTATAGATTCTCGCCACCCTCATTCCGTCTCAGTAAACTTTTCGAAAGGCGCGATAGAATCACAACCGGGATGAACCGCCGCTCTGCCCTCCGCACCTTCGCCGCTTACGTGGCCGCCTCTCCTCTGTTCGCCGCTGAGGACGATCTCAACGGTCCCGTCAATGTCCACGAATTTGAAGAGGTCGCCAAACGCAAGCTCCACAAGCTCGCCTACGACTTCATCGCCGGCGGCGTTGAGGACGAGCGCACCCTCCGCGCCAACCGCGAAGCCTACGGCCACTGGTCGCTCGTCCCGCGCGTCATGGTCGACGTCTCCAACATCGATACCTCGCTGGAACTCTGGGGCCTCAAGCTCGAAAGCCCCATCATCATTGCTCCCACCGGCGGCAAAGAACTCGTCATGCCCGGTGCCGACGAAGTCGTTGCCAAAGCCGCTCTCAAGTCCAAAACGCTCCTCTGCTCGGCAACTGGCGCGAAAAAACTTCTCGACGACGGCGAACCCCTCAACTGGATGACCAACGGAATCGGCCAACCCACTAAAGCCCTCGCCGTCGATTACGCCAAACGCACCGAAGACATCGGCGGCAAAGGCATCGTCCTCACCGTCGACAATCCCTACCAGTCCAATCGCGACCGCAACAACCGCAATCGCTTCGATTACGGCATGATGGTCCGCGGCGTCCCCAAGCCGGGAGAAGAAGTCAAACCAGTCAACCCCGCAACGCCCGTCATGTGGAAGCCCCACACCCCCAACCTCACCTGGGATTACATCGATTGGGTTCGCACAGCCACTAAACTTCCCGTCATCCTCAAAGGCATCCTCGCTCCCGAAGACGCCGAAACGGCCGTCCAGCGCGGTGCCTCCGGCATCATCGTTTCCAATCACGGGGGCCGCCAGCTCGATGGCGTCATCGGCACGCTCGATGCCCTGCCAGATGTCGTCGATGCTGTCGGCGGCAAAGTACCGGTTCTCATGGACGGCGGGATCCGTCGCGGTAGTGACATCTTGAAGGCCCTCAGCCTCGGCGCTAAGGCGGTCCTCGTGGGCCGTCCCCCACTCTGGGGCCTCGCCGCTGCCGGCCAGGCTGGCGTCGAACGCGTCCTCTGGATGCTCTCTGCCGAGCTCAAGCTCTCCATGGGTTTGGCCGGCCAAACCAAACTCTCCACCATCCACCGCCGCCTCGTCCGTAAACAGGCATGACGCTCCTGCTCCTACTCCTTCTGGCCCAGCAACCGAGCACGCACCAGCTCTGCCAGCAATGCCACACCGAGGCCGCCACCGACGTCGAATCACACCCCCACTTCGCCAAGGGCGTCACTTGTGATTCCTGCCACGGCACCAGCCAAAAGCACCGCGACGCCAGCGGCCACGCCCCGCCTGATCGCATAGCCAGCCGCGAGCAAGTGCCTCCGCTCTGCGGCACCTGCCACCCCAAAGAGCTCAAGTCTTTCGAAACCAGCAAACACTGGGTAGCGCTCAAAGCATCTGCAAAAGCCCCCCAGTGCGCCACCTGCCATGGCAATCATTCCTTGCGCTCCATCAAGGCGATGCAAAGCTCCTGCGAGCGCTGCCACGCCACTCTCCCTGCTGCCTGCGCTGCAACCCCTAAGCTAAACCCCAAGCTCCGCTGCGCCGGCTGCCACCAACCACACGACTTCAAAAAGCAACCCTGAGGATTCCCGCCACCATGTACGATCCCAAGCTCGCCCGCCTCCTCGCCGAAGCCTCGCAACAAGCCTACGCCGACAAAACTTTTCAACTTCATGGCTACGATATTGAGGGCTTCCAACACAATGGGATCCAAGCATACGGTTGCACCAGCGATACCCAACGAATCCTGGTTTTCAGAGGCACCATGCCCAACAACCTGGACAATTGGGCGACAGATGCAGCGATCGACTGGGTGCCCCAGGGCGATTTTGGGCAAGCTCACGGCGGAATTGTTGAAGCACTCGAAAGAATTTGGAATAACTTGAAGCTATGGCTTGCTAAGGATAGTGGGCTACCGCTTGCGATCACCGGGCACAGCCTCGGTGGAGCTCTCGCCGTAATTGCCGCCACAAGGGTTCACCACCTCCATCCAGCCGTCTACACCTTCGGCCAACCAAGAGTAGGCAACAAAGCTTTCTCTATAAATGCCTCTGCCCTCTTCACCAAGAGTTATTTCAGGTTCGTTCACGAGAGGGACTTCGTAGCTCGGATTCCACCTTTTTCTGTTGGGTTCCGTCACTTCGGAGCCCATTACTTAATTCAGAACAACGCACCGCAGCTCATTTCAACGCACGCCGAAGACCTAAATGACGCCTTAGGCTCGATTCTTCTCATGAAGACGAGCATTCCGCCCGCTCTTCTCAACTACGCAGCCCCGCTGCTCGAACGTTTGGAACAAGCCGCCTTTCCTGTGCTCAGGAATAGTGCAATCATTGCTATCAAAGGACTGAAACTGTCATTTGAGGTGTTCCCAAGTGCAGCGGCTGGGCCTTGGCTTGATGCCGTCGACAGATACCTTGCGGCCCTCCCGCTAGACAACAGCCAGCCGACTATAAGTAACCCTGCAAGCGACCACAGCCCCATCCACTACACCAACGCCTTCCCACCCCTCTAACGCTATCCTCAAAGGGTTCATGCGAATAGCCCTGTTGCTCTCCGCTTGTGCCCTGTTTGCACAATCCGGCTCCAAACCCAAACAAACCCTCATCGTCACCGGGGCCTATCAGCCCATTCCCCTCGAAGAGTCCGAGCGCGCCGTCCGCTCCATCGCGGCCCGCCCTCTCATCCCCCTCAGCGCCTCCGTCGCCGACTTCCTCCACCTCGACCCCTCCCTCGACCTCCGCGGCCGCGCCCCCAACGCCGTCCAAAGCGGCCTCTCCATTCGCGGCGGCACCTTCGGCCAAACCCTCGTTCTCTGGAATGGCTTCCGCCTCAACAGCGTCCAAACCTCCAACCTCAGCATGGACCTCCCCATCCCCCTCGAAGCCATCTCCCAGGTCGAAGTTCTCAAGGGTTCTGGCTCCACCCTCTACGGCTCCGACGCCACGGCCGGCGTCCTCAACATCATCACCACCCCACCCGAATCCTCAGAGCTCCGCCTCCGCTCCGGCTACGGCAGCTTCGGCACCCAGCAGCAACATGCCTCCGCCGCCTTCCTCTGGCGCGGCCTATCCCAGCACCTCACCGCCTCCCGCGACTTCTCCACCGGCTTCCTCCCCAACCGTGACTATCGCAACCTCTCCCTCGCCTCCCAAACCCGCTTCCGCAAAACCGACATCCTCCTCGCCCACAACGACCGCCCCTTCGGTGCCGAGCAGTTCTACGGCAACTTCAATTCCTGGGAGCGCACCAAATCCTGGTTCGCCGCCCTCCGCCAGGGTTTCGGCGCAAACACAGAAGCCAGCTTTGCCTACCGCCGCCACACCGACCTCTTCGTCCTCTATCGCGACCGTCCCCAGGTCTTTACCAATCGCCACATTGCAGAAACCTACCAGGCCTCCCTCCGCCGCCACAGCGAACTGCCCGCCGGAGCCAAACTCCACTACGGTGCCGAGCTCCTCGCCGACCGCATCGATTCGAGCAACCTCGGCCAGCACTCCCGCGCCCGTTCTGCCTTCTACATCGCCTATGACATCCGCGCCCTCAAGCGCTTCTCCCTCAACCTCGGCCTGCGCGACGAAATCTATCGCAACGGTCTCCACCAGTTCAACCCCTCCCTCGGCCTGGGCTACTGGCTCAATTCCCGCGCCAAGCTCCGCGCGTCCGCAAGTCGCGCCTTCCGCCTCCCCACCTACACCGACCTCTACTACCGCGACCCCGCCAATGTCGGCAACCCCCTCCTCCGTCCCGAACGCGCCTGGTCTTTTGAAGGGGGTCTAGACTACCAACTCGCCACCCAGACCCGCTTCTCGCTCACCACCTTCCAGCGCCGCGAAAAAGACGGCATCGACTTCGTCCGCACTTCCCCCACCGCCATCTGGCGCGCCACGAATTTCCAGTCCCTCAACTTCACCGGCGTCGAAGCGCAATTCACCCATACCCTCCGCCGCATCCATCGTCTGGAACTCGCCTACACCAGCCTCCACGGCGCGCAGGCGCAACTCGGCGGCCTCCAGTCAAAATACGTGTTCAATTACCCCCGCCATTCCGGCCTGGCCAGTTGGCAAGCCGTCCTGCCCCACGGCATCATCGCCCGCAGCCGCCTCGGCGCTCTTGAGCGCTTTGGTCGTTCCCCTTACGCCGTCTGGGACGCCTTCGCCAGTTGGCAACGGCACCGCATCCGCCCCTACCTCCAGCTCTCCAACCTCACTGCCACCCGCTATGAAGAATTCGTCGGCATACCTATGCCCGGCCGCTCCATCCTCGGCGGCCTCGAACTTGTCCTGAACTAAGCAGCGGCCCCCGGCAGCGCAATCTTCCGCTTCTCCGGGTCGGCATTCCGCCGGTAAAACACAGCCGTATGGCCAACCAGCGACACCAGCTCTGCCCCGGTCGCTGCCGCAATCGAAGCAGACAATTCGTTGCGTTCCTCTTTGAAGCTGGCAAAGCGAAGCTTGATCAGCTCCTGATTGGCCAGTGCCACTTCGCAAACCTGCAAAAACTCCGCCGTCAGCCCCTTCTTGCCAAGCTGCAAAGCAGGCGGAGCATTGTGCGCCAGCCCGCGAAGGTGTTTCAGTTGTGTATGAGAAAGTGCGCCAGCCATCTCTTCTAGCTTAGCTTCGCAACCTCACTTCCAAATAGCGAGGCACCGAATTCCCCGCCAATTTGCGAAATCGCCAAACTTGTACGTTTGACGTCAAACATCTATCATGTTGTGTAAGAAACAATGATCGGGAGCTATCGCGACAAGGACACGGCCCGACTTGCGGCAGGAGATAAAGTTCGCCAGTGGGAACCATTCCGAAAGCAAGCCGAGAAACGGCTGCGAATCCTGGATGCTGCAACCTCACTCGGCGACTTGGCTGCCCTAAGCTCCAATCGCCTGGAAGGCCTGAAGGGCGACCGCAAAGGCCAGTTTTCCATTCGGATCAATGATCAGTGGCGCTTATGTTTTGAATGGCCAAAGTCTGCGCCAGGCCCAATCAATGTTGAAATTGTGGACTATCACTAAAGGAAGAGAGGAGTTAGAGCTATGGCACGCACACCCATCCACCCCGGTGAGATCCTTGCCGACGAGTTGGAAGAGATCAACCTCACCGCCAAAAAATTGGCCGACGTGATCGGCGTTCCGCCGAACAGGCTGTACCAGATTCTCGCGGGCAAGCGGAACCTGACCGCCGACACCGCCCTACGCCTCAGCCAATACTTCGGCATGTCCGCTGATTTCTGGATGAACCTCCAGAGCACTTATGAACTGGACCTGGCCCGGCAGCAGAACGGCAAGGAAATTCAGCGCATTCCCAAGCGCAGCGCCCTGGCCGAGCCCCGCCCGGCTGCGTGAGCTGAAAAGCACCAGGACGAAGCAAGTCCAGAACCAGTTCCTCTACCATGCTGAGTCATCCACAACGATTTCCCGATTTCTTTCAGCAGCTAACTCCTTCATTCTAAATACATAACCTCCGCAAGCCCCCCAAACAGCCCACCCTCTCATGCTAAGGTTCTCCCCGAAAGGAGAAACCCGTGCTGCACCATCAATTCACAATCAACGTCCCCAGTGACGTAGCTGCCGCCCTCATTGGCAAACCCCATCGCGCCGCAATTTCTGCATCTGAAAAAATGCAGGAACGAAACCAAATTTCCCACCAGCCGCTCCGCCACCGCCCCGCTCCAACCCCTCGCTCCAAAACACTCCAACACCAACAAGTACCCAGACTTAACCCTCAAACAATCCTTTGCGTTCCATCTGCATTAGAGATAGGATATGGACAAATCCTAATTTGGAGTAGTGTGTCCATGTTCCGTTTTGACGCCGATAAACCAGCCGAATTCTGCGATGGCACCCGCCGTCGAGACTTCCTCCACGCTGGAGCCCTCTCTACCTTGGGTCTGGGCATGACCCAGTTCACTGCCCTCAAAGCCCTTGGCGCGGTCGACCAGTCCAAAACGGACGTCAACTGCATCTTCCTCATGCTGGTCGGTGCTCCCAGCCAGCTTGACACCTGGGACATGAAGCCCAATGCCCCCAGCGAAATCCGCGGACCCTTCCAGGCCATCAAGACCAATGTCCCCGGCATCGAAATCAGCGAAAATTTCCCCCGCATGGCCAAGCATGCCGACAAGTTCTCCATCGTCCGTGGCATGTATCACACTGCGGCCGCCGTCCACGATACCGGCCATCAAATGATGCAGACCGGGCGCCTCTTCCAGGGTGGTGTGGAACACCCCCACATCGGCTGCGTCCTCAATAAACTCAAGGGCCCCAACGGCGACGTCCCTGCCCACGTCCTCCTGCCGCGCCCCATCGGTAACACCGGTGGCAACATGCCCCACGGCCAAAGCGCCGGCTTCCTCGGCAAGACTTTCGATCCCTTCGTCCTCAACGCCGACCCGAGCGACCCCAACTTCCGCGTCCCCGACATGCTGCCGCCCGACTACCTCTCCGCCCTGCGCGTTGACCGCCGTCGCAACTGGCGCGAAGCCGTCGACAAAGCCGTCAATCGCTTTGAGACCTCGCAGGATGCCCGCCTCATGGACAATACCTTCCATCAGGCCTACACACTGATGTCGAGCGCCAAAGCCCGCGAAGCCTTCGAACTCCATCGCGAACCCGAAACCGTCCGCGAAAAATACGGCCTCAATCGCTTCGGCCAAAGCTGCCTCCTCGCTCGTCGCATGGTCGAAGCCGGCGTCCGCTTCGTCACGGTCAACATGTTTGAAACCGTCTTCGACGAAATCACCTGGGACATCCACGGCTCCAAGCCCTTCTCCCCCATCAGTTGCTACAAAGATCTCGTCGGCCCCATGTTCGATCACGCCTACGCCTCGCTGCTTGAAGACCTCAGCCAGCGTGGCCTGCTCAAAAACACCATGGTCGTCGCCTGCGGTGAATTCGGCCGCACCCCCAAAATCAACCCCGCCGGTGGCCGTGACCACTGGCCCCAATGCTGGAGCATCCTCATGGGCGGTGGCCCTCTCAAAGGAGGCACCATCGTCGGAGCTTCCGATGAAATCGGTGCCTACCCCAAAGACCGTCCCACCACTCCAGCCGAAGTCGCCGCCACGATTTACAAAGGCCTGGGCATCGATCTCCACCTCGAACTCCCTGGCGCACAAGGCCGCCCCATCCCCATCGTCGAACGCGGCGTCGAACCCATCTCGCAACTCTTCGCCTAGGAAACACACGTATGCGCTTCATTAGTCTATTGACGCTGGCCGTCAGCCTCTCGGCTGCCTCGGCCAAGTTCACCTTGTATCCCGAATCGGTGACACTCAATTCCCGCGAAAGCCGCCAGCAACTCCTCGCCCAAGCCATCGTCGATGGTGTCGGTGCCGATTGGACGCGAACCGCCCAATGGTCCAGCTCCAATCCCGCCATCGTCGAAGTCGATGCGGCAGGCATGCTCGCCCCCAAGGGCGATGGCGAGGCCACCATCACGGCGCGCCAGGGCGATACCTCGGCCACACTCAAGGTCAAAGTCAACGGCTACACCAAGCCCTTTGCCTGGGCCTTCCGCGAACACGTTGTCCCCGTGCTGAGCAAGCGCGGTTGCAACCAGGGTTCCTGCCATGGTGCTCTCGCCGGCAAGAATGGCTTCAAGCTCACCCTCCGCGGTTATGATCCCGAAGTCGACTACGACGTCCTCACCCGCCAAAGCCAGGGCCGTCGCGTCATCCTGGCCGACCCCGAAAAAAGCCTCGTCCTCCAAAAGGCCAGCTTCGGCATCCCCCACGGTGGCGGACGCCTCATCAAGAAAGACTCCCTCGAATACCGCGTCATCCGCGAATGGATTGAGAACGGTGCTCCCGCCCCCTCCGCCGCCGATGTTGAAGTGGTCGATCTCGAAGTTTTCCCCAAGAGCGCCATCCTCAAAAACGGTTCTGAACAGCAACTCGTTGTCCGCGCCAAATACAGCGACGGTCGCATGGAAGACGTCACCCGCTGGGCCAAATACAGCTCCAACGATGAAGGCGTAGCCCAGGTCGATGACGGCACCGGCCGCGTCAAAATGCTCGGCTACGGCGAAGCTGCCATCACCGTCTGGTATTCGAGCAAGGTTCTCTATACCCGCCTCGCCGTTCCCTCCACCAACGAAGTCGCTCCTGAAAAATACAACAAGCTCACGCGCAGCAATTACATCGACGATCTCGTTGTAGCCAAACTCAAGAGCCTCAATATCGAACCCTCGCCCCTGGCCAGCGACGAGATGTTCGCCCGCCGCGCCTTCCTCGATGCAGCAGGCGTCCTTCCCACCGCCGAAGAAGTCGAGAACTTCCTCGCCGACAAGAGCCCCAACAAGCGCGCCAAGCTCATCGACTACATCCTCAACAAAGAAGAGTACGTCGATTACTGGGCCTACAAATGGAGCGACCTCATGCTCGTCAGCTCTCGCAAACTCGGTGCTGTCGGCATGCAGAGCTTCTACAACTGGATCCGCGACAGCGTCAAAGAAAACAAGACCTGGGATAAATTCGCCACCGAGATCCTTACCTCCAGCGGCAGCACCCGCCAGAATGGTGCCCTCAACTACTTCGTCCTCCACAAAGACCCCATCGACCTCACTGAAAACGTCACCCAGGCCTTCCTCGGCCAGCGCCTCACCTGCGCCCGCTGCCACAATCATCCCCTCGAGAAGTGGACCCAGAAGCAGTATTACCAGATGGCCAACCTCTTCTCCCGCGTTGGCTTGAAGAATGGCAACGCCATGGGCGAAACCGTAGTCTTCGCCCGCACCAGCGGCGACGTCAATCACCCCCGCCTGCTCAAACCGCTCAACCCCACTCCGCTCGACGGTGACGAGATGAGCCTCGACAGCACCGAAGACCGCCGTGCGCACTTCGCCAAATGGCTCACCTCACCGAAGAATCAGTTCTTTGCCCGCAACCTCGTCAACCGCGTCTGGGGCAGCATCATGGGCCGCGGCCTTACTGACCCGATCGATGACGTCCGCGCCACCAACCCCGCGTCGAACGCCGATCTCTTCGATGCCCTGGTTGCCGACTTCACCAAAGACTTCGACGTCAAGCGCCTCATTCGCACCATCATGAACAGCTCGACCTACCAGCTCTCGAGCGACCCCAATGCCTCCAACCAAAGCGACGGCAAATACTACTCGCACTACATCCTCAAGCGCCTCCCCGCCGAAGTGCTTCTCGATGCCATGAGCCAGGTCACCGGCGTCCCCTCCGGTTTCGACGGCTACGCCATGGGCACCCGCGCCATGCAGTTGCCCGACGTACAGATCAAGAGTGAATTCCTCAACGTTTTCGGGCGCCCCAAACGCGTCATCTGCGACGCCGGCGAACGCTCCAGCGACCCCAGCATTGCCCAGGCACTCCATGTCATTAACGGCGAAACCCTGAACCGCAAGCTCATGAATCCCACCGGTGCCGTAAACCTCTTCCTGAAACTCGGCGTCAGTGATGCGCGCATGATTGAGCAGGTCTATCTCTCGGCGTTCTCCCGCTTCCCCTCAGAAGCCGAAAAGCAACGCGCTGTTGAACTGCTCCGGGCCTCCCGCCTCGAAAAGGGCACTCCCGAGGCCATGCTCCAGGCCCGCCGCCAGGGGGCAGAAGACCTTCTCTGGGCCCTCCTCACCAGCAAGGAGTTCCTCTTTAACCAATGAGACGCCAATGGCTGGCAATCTGCCTCACAGTTCCGCTGAGCGCCTCCAAAGACTTCACGCGCGACATCCAGCCCATCCTTGAAAAGCGCTGCGTGGGTTGCCACTCCGCCACGGCCACCATGGGTTCGCTCAACCTCGAAACCTGGGAGGGCCTGCTCAAGGGCGGTAACAATGGGCCGATCCTCATTCCCGGCAAATCGAAAGAAAGCACGCTCTATCTCAGCGTGGTCGGCAAAGCTCCCGACATCGGTCGCATGCCCTTCTCAAATGAAGTCATGCCCGAGGCCGAGACCGAAGCCATCCGCGAATGGATCGACGAAGGTGCCCCCGCCGCTGCTGCCACCAAGCCGCAACAAATCTACTCGCTCGCCTGGCGTCCCGACGCTAAGGGGCTTGCCCTCGGCGCTTACCAGATCGTCCGCCTCATGGACGCAACCGGCCAAACCGAAACCGCCCAGCTCACGGGACATGCCGATGCCGTTCGCGCCGTCGCCTGGAGCAAAGACGGCAGCTTCCTCGCCGCCGCCGGCGGCAGCCCGGGCCGCAAGGGCGAAGTCAAAATCTGGAAAGCCGATGGCACACTACAGGCCACCATCAGCGGCCATGCCGACTGCATCTATGGCCTCGCTATCTCGCCTGACGGTAAGACCATTGCCACTGCCAGCTACGACAAACTGATCAAGCTCTGGGACGCTACAACCGGGCAGGAAATCCGCACACTCAAAGATCACATCGACGCCATCTACGCTCTCGCCTTCACACCCGACGGCAAGCGTCTGGTCAGTGGTGCTGCCGACCGCTCCATCAAGGTTTGGAATCCTGAATCCGGCGAACGCCTCTTCACCATGAGCGAACCTACCGACGGCGTGAACACCGTCGCTATCTCGCCCGACGGCAAGCGCATTGCCGCCGCCGGACAAGACAAAACAATCCGCGTTTGGGTGCTCGAAGAGAAGGGTGCCACCCTCGAGTCCTCCATGATTGCCCACGAGGATGCCATCCTCAAAATCGTCTGGAGCAAGGACGGCAAGACACTGCTTTCGAGCTCAGCCGATCGCAGCCTCAAGCTCTTCCGCGCCACAGACCTCACCGAACTCAAAATGATCGGCTCACAGCCCGACTGGGCTTACGCCGTCGAATATTCCCCTGATGGCTCGCGCGTCGCGCTGGGCCGCATGAACGGATCCTTGACCATTACGGAGATCAAGCCATGAAGCAATTGCTTTCCCTTGGATTGTTGGGCGCCAACCTAATCCTCGCCCAGAGTGCCACCGATTGGCCGAGCGGCAATCGCACCACTCCGCCCACCATCTCCCGCATCGCCCCCCAGGGCATCGCCCGCGGCATGACCGTCGAGATGGAAATCGAAGGCTTCAACCTCGCCAAAGCTTCGGCCATTTACTTCAGCGAGAAGGGCATCACCGGTAAAATTCTGCGAATCAAAGAGCTCCCTGACGTTGCCGAAGTCCGTCTCGGTGCCAACGGCGGAACGTCCTCCATCGACCTCGGCCCCTTGCCGTCTCGCAACCAGGTCACCGTCGAAGTCGATATCTCGACCGAGGCTAAAGTGGGCCCGGTGAACTTCCGCCTTCTCACGCCCCTCGGCACCAGCCCTGTTGGCACCATGCTCGTGGAACCCTTCTACGGCGAAGCCACCGATGCCGAGCCGAATGACGCTGTCGAATCTGCTCCAGAAGTCTTCCTCCCCGCCATCTTCGTCGGTACCATCGGTCGCAACGGCGATGTCGACAACTACAAGATCAAAGTCCGCGCCGGGCAGCAACTCGTCTTCGAGAACGGCGCCCCAATGCTCGGCAGCAGCCTCCAACCCATCGTCCGGATCCTGCGTGAAGACCAAAGCGTGGTCGCTGAGTTTGGCACCGACGGGGCCGAGAGCGTTCGCGCTTTCGCCCATCGCTTCGACAAAGAAGGTTTCTACTACCTGCAGATCACTGACTTCCAGCAGAGCGGTCGCGCCAGCCACACCTACCGATTTAAGGCAGGCGACTTCGCCTATGTCACCAGCGCCTACCCTCTCGGCTTGCAGGCTGGCAAAGCTGCCTCTGTCCAACTCGAGGGCTGGAATTTAGGCGACGGCAAGCTGCTGGCCAAAGGCACAGCCGATGCGCGCGATGCTTTCGGCGTCACCCTGCGCCCCGCCAAATCCTTCAACGAAGTCCGCCTTGAGCTGGGCCAACACCCGGAAGCCACGGCTGTCGAACGCCTCAGCTTCCCACTCACCGTCAACGGCAAACTCTCTGACACCTCCCGCTTCCGCTTCAATGCCAAGCGCGGGGAAGAGTTGGTCTTCGAAGTTATGGCCCGCCGCGCGGGTAGCGACGTCGATGCCTTCCTCGAAGTGCTCGATGCTCAGGGCAAACCAATTGAGCGGGCCGTTGTGCGCCCCGTCTGGGAGACAACCACGACCCTGCGCGATCACGATAGCGCCACCCGCGGCATCCGCATCAATTCCTGGAATGCCATGAAGGCTGGCGACTACGTCCTCATTGGCAACGAAGTCCTCAAAATCAGCGCCATTCCCAAAACTCCCGATGACGACATGATCTTCGAAAACTTCAACGGCCAACGTCTCACCTATTTCGACACCACAGCCGAAGCTCATGCCATCGACAAGAGCCTCTACAAGGCCCAGGTACATCCCGCTGGCACTAAATTCACTCCCAATGGCCTTCCCCTCATGCGCGTTTACTACCGCAATGATGATGGTGGTCCCGGCTACGGAAAAGACTCACTCCTTCACTTCTCCGCACCGGCCGATGGCGAATACCAACTGGTGCTCCGCGATGTTCGTGGCAAGCTCAAGACGCCACAACCCTTCCGCCTTACGGCACGTCGGCCCGAACCAGACTTCCGCCTCACCATGACACCCCGCAATCCTACCGTTCCTGTCGGTGGCGCGGTTCCCGTGACGGTGCAAGCCTTCCGCATGGACGGCTTCGATGGCCCGATCCAACTGGAAGTGCAGGGCTTGCCGCCCGGCATCACGGCGGCCCCCACGCAAGTTCCAGCAGGCCAGGTCTTCGCAACGGTGCTGCTGCGCAGTGATGGTCGCCAGCTTGCCGCGGCCACCCCGATCGAAATCGCAGGCAAGGCCAATCAATTGGTCCGCCTCGCCAACCAGGAAGACAACCTCAAGCTGCTCTCGGTCATGCCGAAGGCTGACATCACGATGTCCGCCATCACCAAGGTTGTTGAAATCGAAGCAGGCGGCACTGCCGATGTGAATCTCAGCATCACCCGCAACAATGGCTTCAAGGGCCGCGTCCCGGTCAATGTGATGAACCTGCCCCCCTCGGTCCGTGTTCTCGATGTGGGCCTCAATGGCGTGCTGATCAACGAAGATGAAACCCAGCGCGGCTTTACCCTTGCTGCCCTGCCCGATAGCGAAACTCTGGAGCAGATCATCTACGTTGGTGGCTCCATTGAAACGCGCAGCCCGCAGCAAACCATTTACGCTGCACCTCAGGCGATCCTCCTTCGCGTTAAGCGCAGCAACACAAACTAAGCATGAAACTCGGCGTAAACACTCTCATTTGGACCGCGAGGTTCGAAGCCCAACACCTTGCACTCTTCCCTGAGATGAAAGCCCACGGCTTTGATGGGGTCGAGGTGGCCCGCTTCGACTTTGACGACTTCCCGGCTACGGCCATCCGACAGGCCGCGGCCGACCATGGCCTCGAACTCATTCTTTGCTCGGCCTTCACCGGCGATCTGTCGCTGGCCGGCGACAACCCCACCAAGGCCAAAGACTTTCTCCGCCGTGCCTGCGATGCCGCTCACTCCATCGGAGCCGCTTCACTGGTTGGCCCCTTCTGTTCGCCTGTGGGTTATCTCCCCGGTCGCCGTCGCACCGCTGCGGAATGGGATCAAGTCATCGCAGGTCTCAAAGAAGTGGCACCACACTTTGAAGCCGCAGGCATCCGCATGGCTATCGAGCCGCTCAACCGCTTCGAAACCTTCTTTCTCAACACCGCTGCCGACGCCCTGACTTTGGCCAATGCCGTCGACAGCCCCAACATCGGAATCCTCTACGACAGCTTCCACGCCAACATCGAAGAGCAGAAGATCGGCCCAGCCGCAGCAAGCCTCGGCAAACGCCTCTTCCACGTGCACACCTGCGAGAACGATCGCGGCGCACCAGGCAGCGGACATGTCGATTGGGATGGATTATTCGAGGGGTTAAAAGCGGCGGGTTACGACGGCTGGTGTGTGATTGAAAGCTTTGGCTTCAACATCAAGGAAATTGCTGCTGCTGCCTGTATCTGGCGAGATTTAGCCCCCTCCCCGGAGGAGATTGCCTGGGAGGGAGCCAAGTTTCTCCGGCAGCGGCTTGGTTAGGTTGAGGAGGGTAACCTAACCAAGCAGGCCGCCGTGTCCAAGACAGGCCACCTCCCAGCCGGAAACGCGATACTTCGCGAGGGCTGGTGGGATGAGAAGGTCGACAACATTCGGCTTGGCCGAACGATGGCAGCCTGGCGCGGAGATGATGGGGATGTCGTTCTTATAGGCCAGCAAGAGCAGGTTGCCGGGCTCAACAGGCGCTAGAAATCTCTCGATGTGGCAACCCAGGCGCGCAATGGCCCGCCCGATCACGTCTTCCGGCCCAGCCGGTGCAGTCGTGGAAGCCACCAGAATCATGGTTGGCTTGGTTCGCACCAGATGGTGCAGGCCGCGAGTCACTTCTTCTTCGTCTTCAAGACAAGCCAGCGCGTAGGTGCTGCTGGCGCCATAGCGCTCCAGGCGCTGCCGCACGATGCCCTCAAACAGCATCTTGCCGCGCTCGCCGTTGATCGGGTCAGAATAGAGCACCCCGATCGTGGGCTTGCGAATCGGACGGGCCTGCAGAATGGCCCCGCGCTCCTTGAGAATGCTCGTAATGGCCTCAAGCTGTGACTGCGCCACCGCAAAGGGAGTACTTTTGATCGTGGCAATGCGCTGGTTAGCCTGCGCGTAGCTCAGGTTCGGCATGGTGGCAATCACCACGCTTGCCGTGCAATTGATCTGCTTCAGCAACTCATCGTCCACCAGGACGCAACAATCTTCAGTGGCAACCAGGTTAACCCGACCACCCGGGGCAGGGCGCAATTCAATGCAGCCGCAACCCACTTCCCGACCCACCGTCATCACGGCATCGTCTTCGGAGACTTCACCCTCTTCCAGTTGGGTGACCCAAACCTGCGACATCCCCTCGGTGGTCAGTAACCGAACATCTTCTTCGCTCAGAATATGGCCCTTAGAGAGTAGCTTTTTCCCGCAAGGCCGGAAAATGGTGCAGCAAAGAATGCGCCCAGAGGATTCTTGAATGTCTACAGTTTGCGCCCGCATGGCAACGGTCTCCTGATTAAGGGCTGTCGGTCGCTTCGAATTCGACCAAAATAACAACCCGATTATAATCGTTCTAGTACTCTCAGCAAGAAAAAATCTCAATTTTTTTCTGACAAGTGCACCTTTAGCGATTACTGACCGGTGGGGACGGGTAAGGTAAACTCCTGGAACGCTCTCCCAGGGGTTGAATCGGCGGAGAAAATACGAAAGGGCTCTGTGGAAGGCTTAGCGGGCGGGGCGTCCTTGAGTCGTTTCAAGACGGCAATTTCGTCGCAGGCCTGGAATTTGGGGCAGCGAAGGCAGTCTTTCCATGCCTTTAGGGGTAGTTCGTTACGGTCTACAAGGGAATAGCCCATTTTTGAGAAGAAGTCGGGGACGTACGTAAAGGCGAAGAGAGAGTGAAGACCAAACTCTTCGGCTTCCTCGTCAATAGCCTTCATAAGAAGTCTACCCGCTCCGGTACCCTTAGCCCGAGGATCGACCGCCAAGGACCGTAGTTCGGCGACGGTGGGGCCATAAAAGTGCAGTGCGGCGCATCCAATCAACTGATCACCGTCATATATAACGGTAAAGTCGCGAATGAATTCTGATAATTCAAACTCAGTTCTGGACAGCATGATGCCATTCGCAGCATATCCGTTAATCAATGCAAGAATAGCCGGGATATCGGCCATTCCGGCCTTTCGGATTGTCTTAGAGGAGGAATGCGGTTCCAAGGGCTTCTCCAGACTGCACACGGGCCAGAACATTTTCGGTTGCGCCACTCACGATGCGTACCTCGCCGACACCGTTCTCCAGAGCAAACTGCGCCGCACGTAACTTGGCCAGCATGCCGCCGGTGGCTACGCCGTCTTCAATCAGCTTCAGCGCTTCTGGTTGTCTCAGCACAGGAATACGCTGTCCGTCTGCGCCGCGCACTCCTTCAACGTCGGTCAGAAAGAGCAAGCGGTCGACCTTCCAGGCCGCCGCCAGACTGGTTGCCATCTGGTCGGCATTCACGTTGTAGACCTTACCATTGCGGTCTCCGCCCACGCAGGCGATGACAGGTAGAAAGTGAGCCGCGCACAAGGTATCGAGAATGCGGGTATTGGCGCGGATAGGGCGTCCCACCTGGCCGAGGGCGGGATTGACGATCTCACATTCGGTGAGGGCGCAATCGATGCCGGTCAAGCCGACGGCATCGAGGCCTGCGGCGACCAGGGCGGCCACAAGCTCATGGTTGACGGTTCCGGCAAAGACTTTGAGAACGGCATCGATCACCTCGGGGCTCGAGACCCGCAGGCCTTCCACAAAGTCGCTCTTGACGCCACGCTCTTCGAGAAAGCGCGTCATCTGCTTTCCACCGCCATGCACCACGGCCAGCGTTTCTGACTTCTGCTGAGAAAGCTGTCGTGCAATGTTCTGCCGGGAGGCAGGGTCGTCGAGCAGCGCTCCGCCCAGCTTTACCAGGAGTTTCACAGGCCTTCTCCCTCAGGGAAGCCGAGCACCAGGTTCATGTTCTGCACGGCTTGTCCTGCAGCGCCCTTGACGAGGTTATCGATGGCGGCGACGACGACTGTTCGGCCGTCTGGTTGCTGCGAGAAACCGATGTCGCAGAAGTTGGTACGGCGCACGGAGTGAAGATCAGGCACCTTACCGGGAGCGTGGATGCGAACAAAAGGTTCGTTCGCGTAAGCATCCTGGTAGATCTGATACAGGTGATCGGGCGTGAAGTCAGGCGTCGAGCGGCGGAAGTAAATCGTTTCGAGAATGCCGCGGTCGATGGGGATCAGTTGCGCTGTAAAGCTGAACTGGGATTCTTCGAGCTTCGAGTTCTGCAGCACTTCCGGGACGTGGCGGTGGTCGAGCAGGGAATAAGCGGAGAAGTTCTCCGTTACTTCGCAGAAGGAAGTTTTCATGCTCGGCTTGCGGCCGGCACCAGAGACACCGCTTTTGGCGTCACAAATGATGCCGGCTTCCAAATGAATCGCGCCTGCATTCACCAGCGGGCGGATGGCCAGATTGGCGGCGGTGGGGTAGCAGCCAGGGTTCGACACCAGGCGCGCATGCTTGATCGTGTTGCGATAGAACTCGGGCAGCCCATATGCGGCCTCATTCAACAAATCAGGAGCGGTGTGAGTTTCCTTATACCAACGGCTGTAGTTTTCTACAGTGCGGAGGCGGAAGGCACCAGACAGGTCAATCACCTTGGCACCCGCAGACAAAAACTCAGCCGTCAGCTCCATCGAAGCTTCTGGCGGGGTTGCCAGCAAAACGACGGCAAGTTCTTGATCTTTCACGGTTTGCCCGGATAAGGGGGCGGCGGTGGTGGAGTCGGAACGATGCTCCAGGGCGACACCGGCAACATAACGATGCCGATTCAGAATCTGGATCAATTCCTGGCCGGAGTAACCCCGGAACCCGACGATGCCCGCACGGAGCGACTTGGAGCTGGACATGATTAATTATTCAATGACTATGAATAATTATACTACTTTTAGCGCTGCTCGGCGACAGACTTGTCTGCGAGTTCGCTGATGAAGGGGATACGAACCAATTCGCGCTGGCTGGTTTTGAACAGCATAAAGAGCCAACCTACGGTCAGACTCAATTTCACCATATTGGTGATGAGGTAGGCCCGGTTCATGACATCCCAGAGAATGCCTTCGATCACCCAGTCATAAATGAGATAAGCAACAAAGAGGTACAGGCCCTGAAAGGCATGAAAGCGCACCGTATTGTCCGTGCGAAAGCGGTCGGCCGTCAGGATATAGATCGAGGCAACCCAACCCAGAAAAGGAATGTAGCAGAGAACAGCCGCAGTATTGTTATCAATGCCTTGAAAAGGGTCTGTGTCTTTTGCCTGGGCCTTGGGAGACTGCACGGATTGCGGTGAACCGCAACGGCCACAAAAGGCATCGTTCGTTTGAACTTCAAAACCACATTTGCTACAAAAGGGCATTTTCCTACTCCCTGGGGCGTACTCAACAGTTTATACGCTGTGGAGAAGTGGATAGTTCGCCGCCGTGGATGATAGTTTGGATCTATGCGACGACTTTTGGGTTTGATGTGGATGGCCGTACTGCTGGCCTCGAGTGTGATGGCGAAAGATCTCAAGATCTATTTCATCGATGTGGAAGGCGGCCAGTGTACGCTGATCGTGACCCCGAAGGGCGAGAGTCTGCTGATTGATACGGGCTGGCCCGGCAACAATAGCCGCGACGCCGAGCGCATTGCCCTGCAGGCGAAGAAAGCAGGAATCAAGCAGATCGACTGGCTGCTGATCACGCACTATCACACTGACCATGTCGGGGGCATCACGACCCTGATGGACAAAATGAAAGTGGTCAACCTGATCAGCCATGGCCCGAATACCGAAACCGGCAAAGGGGCAGACCAGTTGAGCAAGCAATACGCCGAAGCGAAAGAGAAAACCAAAGAACTGATCGTCAAGCCGGGAGATCGTATCCCGCTGGCCGGCCTCGAGATCGAAGTGATCACGGCCCGGGGCGATGTTTTGGGCAAGGCCTCGTCGCTAGCGCGAGGGGCAGGCGATAACCCTCTGTGTGGGGCGGCAACCAAAAAAGAGAACGACCCGACCGAGAATGCGCGCAGCATCGGCTTTTTGTTGAAGTATGGCGAATTCCGCTTCCTGGATTTGGCCGACCTGACGTGGAATAAAGAAATGGAAGTCGCCTGCCCGCTCAACAAAGTCGGCAAGGTGGATCTGTACCTCACCAACCATCATGGTTTGTGGGCCAGCAATAACCCGGCCCTCGTGCATGCCATTGAGGCCAAGGCCACGATCATGAACAACGGCGACAAAAAGGGCGGCGATGCCGCAGCGATCGACAGCATGCGGGCAGCGCCTGGGCTCAAGAATTTCTGGCAGTTGCACTACTCGATCAAGGCAGGGAAAGATCATAACGTCGAAGATCCCTACATTGCCAATCTCACCTCGCCCGGTGGCTTTCACTTCGAAGTCACGGCCAAAGCGGATGGGCACTTCACCGTAGTCAACCAAAGAAACAAATTCACCAAGAGTTACTAGAGTGCTCAATACGTCGTCCGCGTATTTCGTATTTCTCGCGGGCGTTTTCTTCTGCTATTGGGCCGTCGCCCGCTGGAGATTGCCGGCACTGGCTGTAGTGCTTGGGGCAAACTACTTCTTCTACGCCCGGTGGGATCTGTTCTACCTGACGTTGATCCCGCTTGCCAGCATGGTGGATTACCTTGCCGGTCGCGGCATGCAATCGAGCAAGCGGGTGTGGTGGCGGAGAGTGTTGCTGGGCCTGAGCCTGGTGACCAATCTTGCGATCCTCGGTTCTCTCAAGTACATGCCGATATGGGATCGCAATTGGGCTCTGGCCTTACCGCTTGGCCTTAGTTTTTATTGCTTTCAGGCACTCAGCTATACGCTGGACGTGTACCGCCGGGACGCCAAAGCGACCACAAGCCTGCTGGCCCACTTCACGGCAGTCAGTTTCTTCCCGACGATTCTGGCCGGGCCGATCACGCGCGTTTCAAACCTGATTCCGCAACTGGAAAAGCCAAAGAAACTGAGCGCCGCCGATGGGGGCAGAGCGCTGTTTTTGATCGGGCTGGGTGCAATGAAAAAGCTACTGGTGGCCGATTATCTTGCTGAGAACCTGGTGAACCGCATTTTCGATTTTCCGAAACTCTACAGTGGCCTCGAAGTGCTGGCGGCCGTCTATGGCTATGCCTTACAGCTTTACTTCGATTTCTCGGGATACAGCGATATTGCCCTGGGCAGTGCGTTGCTGTTGGGCTTAAAGATTCCGCAAAACTTCAATATGCCTTATGCAGCTGTGAACATTGCTGAGTTTTGGCGTCGCTGGCACATCAGCCTTTCCAGTTGGTTGCGCGATTACGTCTACTTCTCGTTCCCTGGCCTGCGCGGAACCTGGATGCCTTATGTGGCGCTGACGCTAACGATGGTGATTGGTGGCATCTGGCACGGGGCGAGTTGGAATTTTCTGATTTGGGGTGCTCTGCACGGGCTTGGGCTGGCGGCCTGTCGTGGCTGGCAGGCCTGGCGCGGGGCCAAGAAGTGGGATCACCCTGTGAGCCGCGTGCTGGCCTGCTTCTGGACGGTGCAGTTTGTTTGCCTGGGCTGGGTGTTTTTCCGGGCTACTAGTCTTGAGAATGCACTCGAGATCCTGACCCAGATTGCGAGCCTCACTGTTTCGGCAGCAAACCTGAGCGCCACCATTCTGTTCATTGCCGCACTCGCCATTCTCGGGCACTATGCTCCGAAGAAGTGGCTGGACGAGACTGAAGCGCTGTTCGCGCGTTCGCCCTTTTTTGCCCAGGCCGCACTGCTGCTGCTTTTGGCCTTCAGCATCCAATATGTAGCGGCAACGGGCAGTGCGCCCTTTGTGTATACGCAGTTTTAGCAGCTCCATGGAATTTCCACGCAAAACTTTCTGGGCCCTTGTGACCATCGTGTTGATGGTGGTGGCGCTTGAGTTCATTCCAGAACTACGTAGCTACCGATTGATAGGGCTGGAAAGCGTCATGAAGGTCGCGGAGTTTCAACAGAGCAAGGCAATGCCGCTCGAGCCCATTGCCGAGGCTGAGTTTAAGCCAAAGCCGGGTGCCGCGAAATCAGACAAAAAAGCGGTGCGTCTCGGGCAGGTAGAACCATTGAGCGACCCGGCCAACAGCCTGGGGGCATTCTATGAAGCCATTGAGCGCATCGAGGCCGGTGAATCCGAAGCGCAAGTGCGGCTGGCCCATTACGGCGATTCTCCGACGACGGCCGACTTAATTACAGCCGATATTCGCAGCCTGCTGCAGAAGCGATTTGGCGACCGCGGGCATGGCTTCTATTTGATGGCCAAGCCGTGGGCCTGGTATGGCCATCGCGGTGTGGATAGCGACTCGACAGGCTGGGAAATTGAAGCCTCCAATCTGGTGCGCAACAAAGACGGCCTGTATGGCTATGGCGGGGTGAGTGTACGAGGTGGCCCGGGGTCGCGGGCCCGGTTCCGCTTGAAGGAGGCTGGCACCACTCGCCTTGAAATCGCCTACCGTCAAGCTGCCGGGGGCGGCAATCTGGTAGTGGAGGCTTGCGGCGAGCTTGTGGGTGAGCAGAGCACGGCGGGCGAACCGGTCGATCAATTTGCCGCTTTTCCCGTACCCGATACTTGCAAAGACTGGACCTTGCGTGTGGAGGCAG
Organism: Bryobacter sp.; assembly: GCA_044340255.1. Lineage (GTDB taxonomy): Bacteria > Acidobacteriota > Terriglobia > Bryobacterales > Bryobacteraceae > Bryobacter. The sequence continues at coordinate 213,633 of JBIITX010000007.1, forward strand.
GGCAGGTACGACTGTACGGGATTGAGTTTCGCAAGTCAGCCCCTGGGGTGATTTACGACAGCCTTGGTCTGAACGGAGCTTACATCAGTGTGTTGTCGAAATTCCTGAAAGAAGAACACTGGCAGGGACAGCTACAGCACTATAAGCCTGACGTGGTGATCATCAACTACGGCACCAACGAAAGCGTCTATGCCGCCTTTGTCGACAAGGTGTTTGAGAAAGAACTGCGCGAGGCCATTCGCCGGATCCGCGTGGCGCTTCCGGGCAAGGGCATTCTGGTGATGAGCCCGATGGATCGGGGAGAGCGCAACGGCAGCGGAGACATTGAAACCGTACCCGCCTTGCAACGCCTGGTTGAAATTGAGAGCCGGGTGGCGGCTGAAGAAGGGGTGGCCTTCTTCAACACCTTTGAGGCGATGGGCGGCAATGGAACGATGGCGAAGTGGTACAACTCTGAGCCGAGGCTGGTGGGTGCTGACTTTATCCATCCCATGCCGGGCGGAGCCAAGATCATCGGGAATTTGCTCTACAAGGCGATGCTCGATGGCTACAACCGCTACAAAACGGGGAAGCGGGCCCCGGAAGTCGCCAAAAACGCCCCCGGATTGTAAACAAAGAAACTTTGCAGGGGTGGGGCGCGTTCTAATGAGTGAATGCGCCGCACAGTCTGTTCCAAATTCGCTCTCACTGCCCTGGCGCTGGGTCTGACTCAAGGGCTCAGTGCGTACCAAGATCCTCCGGTTGTATTCAAGAGTGAGGTTTCGCTGGTTCGGGTGGACGTGCAGGTATTAAGCTCGACGAACCAGATTGTGAGTGGATTGCGTCGGGAAGACTTTGAACTTCGGGATTCCGGGACCGTGCGCGAGATTGTGAACTTTGGGCGGGAAAATCTACCCCTCGACCTGGTTCTCCTGCTCGATGTCAGCGGGAGCATGAGGCCTCACGTGGAACGTATCGCCAATGCCAGCCATGAAGCCCTGCGGGAACTTGGAAATGAAGACCGGGTAGCGATTCTGGTGTTTGACCGCAGCACTCGTACCAGCATGCCGTTCAAACAGAACCATGACGAGATTGTGCGTGGATTTGAGCAACTTCTCGACCGGGAGCACTTTAATGGCGGGACCGACATCACCCGCGGCATGTACGACGCAACAAACTTTATCCGCAAGTACGCCCGACCCGGGTCTCGCCGCGCGATCGTGATTCTCACCGATGACCGCACCGAGTTTAATCGGGACGATTTCGGGGTGGGGCGCGCGCTGGAAGACACCAACACGGTAATGAGCGCATTGATCACGCCGGATGCCATTGGCGGCGGAGTCAATCAACGCTTTCCCGGTTCGTCGCGCCGAGGGGGTGGGATGGGTGGAGGCTTGGGCGGCATCATTTTCGGCGGTGGAATCCCGGGAATCCCCGGTTCGGGCCGGATGCCCGGTGGCAACGGACCGGTAGTGCTTGGCAATGGCCGCTTGAAGTCTGCTGGCACGGCTGAGATTGCCCGCGCCTCTGGCGGAGACAGCCTGACGGTAGATAATGCATCGGCCCTGCAAGAAACACTGGAGCGGATTCGCCAAAGCTACGCCCTGTACTTCAATGCACCCGAGGGAGTGAAACAGGGAGAGAAGCGGAATCTGCAAATTGCTTTGAACGCCTCTGCCAGCCGACGCTTCCCCAATGCCGAACTGCGCTACCGTCCCACTTATGTTGTTTCTGAGGGAGGCACCACGAGTGGCCCGAGTAGTTCCTCTGACGATACGCCAACGGTGACACGCCGTAACCCTGGGGCCAGCGCCCCTGAACCTCCTGCTGCAGCAGACGACACGGTGGCAGATAGCCCCAAACCGCGCCGCCGCCCGGCGGTGGATGAGCCCGGCAGTACCGGAGGGTGGCGTAAGGTAGATTCCACTGCGGCCACCAAAACTGCGGAAGTGAAAGCTGCCGAACCGGTAAAGGCAGAACCAAAGGCCGCAGAGGAGCCTGAGCCCAAAACGGGCGGCTTCCGGCGGATCAAACCCGGCGAAAAGCCGTAACCACTTCCAGTTGTATTCAGGTGTGTGCAAAGTTAGGCTTTGTCCCAAGTTTTGCCATCTCATCAGAATTTGCGAACAATTTCTTCAGCCGAGCAACGATCTATGACGATTCAGAATTCCGGACTCGGCTTTGAAAGATAGGAGCGCTAAATTTCCGCTCGCTTCTCATTCACGGAGTCAAATCACTCACACAACACTAACCTGATTTAGACAAGAGTGGCAGCAAGATGAAGTAGGCTTGCATCCATGCAATTACCATTCCGATGGATTGAAACAGAGGTGGTCCAAAAATAGCAAGGGTTGGTTGCAGTTGACCTTGAGACTTTTTGTATTTCAGGAATAGAAACACAAACAAGCACGCGAGCAAACAGCTTCCAAGCAACCAAGAACCAGAATAGAGACATACCCCAATTTGCATGAAGGAGCAAAGCAAACCAGTATTCCAATCAACATGGCCTTTCAATTTGGGATTTCCCATGACAACTTCTATTGTCCTCCTCCGGTAATCCCGCAGGCGACTTGGCTGCAACGGTTCCGACACAAGCAGTCCAAGTATCCAGCTGCCGCAGCAGCCTCACAAATTGCACCAGCGATCGGATTCACAAATGCGTAAACTATGCATAACCCTGTCGCAGCCGTCATTTCGGCAGAGCAATCATTGCAAGCGTCACTGGTCAAGGGTATATCTAGTTGGATCAATCCCCCATTGCCGACCTTGCAAGACTGAGAATTATCCCCGACTCCATTGGCTTCCGATGAAGTAATACTTGCGCCTCGTAGTTCTTGCTCCAGAACCCGCCGCATTTTCAAAAGTGCATTCGCAGCCTCTTGAAACACCCTTGTTTTCTCTGAATTACTAGAAAAATCTGGAAGGTTGTGCCAATTTTTGGCACTTCCCAATGCTTTTTCGGCAGATTCAGAACAGGCTTTAGATTTACAGCCTTTAAGGGCAAGTGTTGAAGACTTTTGCACTCGCTCAATAAAATCCCCTTCTCTAGTTGCGGATGATTGTGCGCAGAGAAATGATCCTGAGAGCAGTGCCAGAGTTGACCTGCCCCCAATGACTCCTCCAGCCATAACTAGAGAACTTCAAAGATCTTAGCCCATTTGCTCCGCCGTTAGCGGGGATAGGGGTGTGGGGCAAGGGGGTGGCGTCTGAGCCCCCTTACCCCG
>JBIITX010000008.1:0-205983 GCA_044340255.1 Bryobacter sp.
TGCTTGACCGCTCCGATCACTTGCTCTTCCGTGTACCGGCTCTTCTTCATCTCCAAAGCTCCTTCCTTCTACATTATTAGGAGCTCTCTAGTTTTAACTGGTGGAGTTTACGGGGAGCAGGTCACCAAATACCCGGAAAATAGATTCTGCGAAGTCGGTGCGGATCCGCCTTGGTGCAAGAAATTTGTCTTTAGATGAATTGTGGCAGCAACATGAGCTCAAGTAGAAGTATGTTGCCTACAAATAAATATCCCTGGTCCCCTCGCTAAATAATGTTCTTGCTCAGGGGATTCTGAGCGATGCTTCCAAGATTCAGATGATCAAGCGACCCGTGGCCGCTACTCGATCCGGAAATCCCAGATCATCAGATTAACCTGGCCGTCAGTGAATTCGAGCCACGCATATTCACCGACGGCCATATCTGCTTGTGCCCACACCTTAAAGAGCCCTTCGTCGAGTTGCTGACGAAAGATCTCGAGCTCCTTACGCTCCTCCATCCGCTCCTTGCTCACCGGAATCGTCTGCACCACTTCTACAATCCGAGCCCCCTTCTTCGGGGTCAATTGCACCAGGGCAAACTGCTGCGGCTTCGACAATCGAAGGTAAAACTCAGGCCGTCGCTCCGAATAGATCGTTGCTGATTTCTCGCCAGCCAGCTCCACCGTGCTCTTGCCGGCCACAATCGGGATCGGCGAAAGCAGCTTCAGCGTTTGCCGCTTCTTGTCGGTCACCAGCGTCGACTCGGCCAGCTTCAGCGTCACCACCTTCTTGGCATCATCCAATTTATAAAGGCCCGGCTCCTCCGGAATACTGGCCACAATGCGCCGCATCTCGCGCTCCAGTGCTGCCTCTTCCGATGCCATCTGCCGCTCGCTCTTAGCCGCTTCTTCGCGCGCTCCCAGCTCCTTTAGCGTCTTCTTCAAATCCACCATTTCCATGGGGATTTCTTCCCAGTCTCCGCGCTCCACCGAGTAGTAACGAACCCGATCCCCCTCCACTTTGTGCTCGCGCACCATATGGTGCCCGCCCTCTTTCAAATAGAGTCGATAGTTCTGCGCCGCCCCCAGGAAGGGAGCCGCCAGAAGCATTCTGAGGAAATTTCGCCTCATGCCCACAGCATACAGGTAAAATTTAGCTGTGAAATATCGCAAACTTGGCAAGACCGGAATTGAAGTCAGTGAAATAGGTTATGGAGCCTGGGGCGTCGGTGGCAAGCAATGGCTTGGCGGCGACGACATCAGCAGCTTGACGGCAATGCGTCGAGCCATCGAACTCGGCCTCAACTTCATCGACACCGCCCTCGCCTACAACGAAGGCCACAGTGAAACCCTCGTTGGCCAGGTCGTCAAAGACGCCGGCCACAAAGTCTGGGTCGCCACCAAGATTCCCCCCAAGAACCGCATCTGGCCCGCCAAGGTCGGTGCTCCCGTCGATGAAGTCTTCCCTTACGACTACGCCATCGAATCCACCGAGACCAGCCTCCGCAACCTCGGTGTCGAGCAGATCGATCTGCAGCAGTTCCACGTCTGGAACCCCATCTGGTTCTTCCAGGACGATTGGCGCCGCGCCATCGAAGACCTGAAGACCTCCGGCAAGGTCAAACACTTCGGCATCTCGATCAACGACCACCAGCCCGAGTCCGCGCTCGACATCGTTGCCAGCGGCCTCATCGATACAGTCCAGGTCATCTACAACGTCTTCGAGCAATCCCCGGAGCGCTGGCTCTTCCCGGCCTGCGAAGAACACGGCGTAGGCGTTCTCGCCCGCGTCCCCCTCGACGAAGGTGCCCTCACTGGCTCCCTCACTCTGGACACTCAATTCGAAGAGAGCGACTTCCGCGCCTGGTACTTCCGCGATGGTCGCCTCAACGAAGTCATCCCCAGAGTCGCCGATCTCGACCAGGCCACCAGCCACATCGCAGGCACTCTCGCCCAGCGCTGCCTCCGCTTCTGTCTCACCCATCCCGCCGTCTCAACCGTCATCCCCGGCATGCGCCGCAACGCGACCGTAGAATCCAACTGCGCCATCAGTGACCTCGGCCCCCTCTCGAGCGACGAACTCGCCGTCATGCGCCGCCACGTCTGGCTCAAGAACTACTACCGCTAGAATCAAAGATCGGCGGCAACTGCGACAGCCTAAACTGTCCACAAAGTTTGATCTCCTTTAGAGACATCCTGTCAAGGGTCGGTATAGCTCAACTCGGTCGAGTCCACCCCCATTCGGCGAAAACACCAAGGCGACAAAGACGTAAGCCTCGCTGCAATACCACGGAGGGTTCTCTTTCCCGATCGTGATCAGATCCGCCTCGTAATCACCCCTTGAGTAGCCCACGCTGATACTTGTAAAAGCAACTCCTCGAGCCATTAAGCGTTGTTGTGCCGCAGCACGATCCATGCCCTTCTTGAATTCCTTCACATAATCCTGCAGCGTTGCGGCATACATGGCTTCACGTTTCTTCAATGTCTCTCGATCACGGCTCTCAGTTACTTTCCAATATCCAATTGCCGCCACAATCCCTAATAAAAGAAACAAGCCAAACAAGCGCTTTGTTCGCACGCTCAATTTCGCTGGCATCCGACAAGCTTAATCAGTTTGGTGCTATCAACTCAATCCCATAACAGGGTTTCCTGATATCGTGACCCCTATGCAGCGTCGAACCTTCCTGATCACTGGTGCCCTCTCCACGCTCCCCACCCCCGCCGCCCCCAAAAAGCCCACGGAAGTCCTCGTCATCATCGGCCCCTCCAGCCACCCGCCCGGCACTCACGAAGTCGGTGCCGGCGGTCGCCTCGTCGCCCATTGTCTGGAGCACATGAAGAACCTCCCCGGCTTCCGCGCCACCGCCCTCGACCAGTGGCCGCAGGACCCCACCACCCTCAGCAGCGTCGCCACCGTCGTCTTCATCGGCGACGTCTTCCCTCCCGTCCGTATGCCCGATTCCACTCGCATCATGTCCGACCTCGACCGCATGATGAAACGCGGCTGCGGCATCACCTGCCTCCACTTCGCCACCGGGCTGCAAGCCAAAGATCTCCCCCCCAATGGCGATCACCCCTTGCTCCGCTGGTTGGGCGGCTACTTCTCGACCGGCGGTGCCACCCACCACAAGTCCGTGGCAAAGGTCTTCTCCGCCGTCACCATCACTCCCGCCTCACCCAGTCACCCCATCTCCCGAGGCTGGAAAGAATTCACGCAAGACGAAGAACCCTACTACAACAACTACTTCGGCCCCGACGGCAATCGCATGGCTCCCAACGTCACGGCCCTCGCCACTGCCATGCTTCCCCCCGAGAACCCCAGACGCGAAGTCATCTCCTGGTGCGTCCAGCGCCCCGACGGCGGCCGCGGCTTCGCCATCGTCATGCCCCACTTCTACCGCAACTGGAAAGTCGATGACTTCCGTCGCTTCGTCCTCAACGGCATCGTCTGGACTACCCGCCGCGACGTCCCCCGCAAAGGAATCGAAACAAACCCACCCGACCTCAACGCCTTCACCCCGGCCTCCATCGAACCCTTGCAGGGAGCGGGCCAATCTCGAAAAACACAGCGTCAGCCTTGAAGCGGCAATGGCCGAAGGCAACGATCCCATGGCCACTCCACTGAGTGCACTTCCAACTAATCGCCCCCCCGCGTTACATTGAAGATTCACCCTCCAAAATGCCAGAACAGCAATATCTACACCAAGAGATCGAAGAGAAGTGGCATGCCCGCTGGGAGCAAGACCCTGCTCTCTACCGCACTCCCGAGAATCCCACCAAGAAATTCTATGTCTTGGAGATGCTCCCCTATCCAAGCGGACGCCTCCACATGGGCCACGCCAGAAACTATTCCATTGGCGACGCACTAGCCCGTTTCATGCGCATGCGCGGCTTCGACGTGCTCCATCCCATGGGTTGGGATGCCTTCGGCCTACCCGCTGAAAACGCAGCCTTGAAATCCGGCCGGCAACCCCGCGAGTGGACCCTCCAGAACATCTCCCAAATGAAGAAGGGCCTCAAGCGCCTCGGCTTCGCCCTCGACTGGGAGCGCGAAATCGCAACCTGCGAGCCAGAATACTACCGCTGGAACCAGTGGTTCTTCTTGCGCATGTACGAGAAAGGCTTGGCCTACCGCAAAGAATCTCTCGTCAACTGGTGCCCCAAGTGCGCCACAGTTCTCGCCAACGAGCAAGTCGTAGATGGTTGCTGCTGGCGCCACGAAGATACAACGGTAGAGCAGCGCAGCCTCGAACAGTGGTTCCTCAAGACCACCGCCTGCGCCGAAGAACTTCTCTCCGGCATCGCCGACCTCACCGAAGGTTGGCCCGAGCGTGTCCTCATCATGCAGCGCAATTGGATCGGCAAGAGCGAGGGCACCGAAGTCGATTTCACCCTCGAGGGCTCTGCTAACAAAATCCGTGTCTTCACCACCAGAGTCGACACAATCCACGGTGCAACCTGCCTCATCCTCGCCCCCGAGCATCCTCTCGCCTCCACGCTCGTAGGCACCGAGGGCCAGGCCCGGCTCAAGGCCATGGTCGATGACCAATCCCGCAAAGACCCCAGCAACCTCGACAAAGATGGCTTCCCCACCGGTCACTTCGCGATCAATCCCTACAGTGGCGAACGCACTCCAATCTGGATTGGCAATTTCGTTTTGATGGGCTACGGTACAGGAGCCATCATGGCCGTCCCCGCTCACGATGAACGGGACTTCGAGTTCTGCACCAAGTACGGGATTCCAATCGTTCCCGTAGTGAAGCCCGCCGAAGGAGAAGCCGACCTACCCTTCACCGACTACGGCGTCAGCATCAACTCCGGCGAATTCTCCGGCCTCCCCACCGCCGAGGCCCGCAAGAAGATGACGGCTCTTGCCGAAACAAAAGGCTTCGGCAAAGGTGCCATCACCTATCGCTTGAAAGATTGGGGCGTCTCCCGCCAACGCTATTGGGGCACTCCGATCCCCATGATCCATTGCGCAACCTGCGGCCTGCAGCCTGTCCCGGATGCGGATCTCCCGGTCCTGCTTCCCCTCGATGTGGAGATCACCGGTGCCGGCGAGTCTCCCTTGGCCAGGCATGAATCCTTCTGGAAGACCACCTGCCCCAAGTGCGGTGCCGCCGCCAGACGCGAAACCGACACCATGGACACCTTCGTCGATTCGTCCTGGTATTTCTACCGCTACTGCGACCCGCACAACAGCACCGCTCCCTTCGACCCGAAGGTCGTCGCCGAATGGTTCCCCATCGATCAGTACATCGGCGGCGTCGAACACGCAATCCTCCATCTCATCTACTCGCGCTTCTGGACCAAGGTCATGCGCGATCTCGGCCTCATCCAGAACGCCGAGCCGGCCAAGAAACTATTCACCCAGGGCATGGTCCTCAAAGACGGCGCCAAGATGTCCAAGAGCTTGGGCAACATCGTCGACCCGGAAGAACTCATCGCCGAATTTGGAGCCGACACCTGCCGCCTCTACGTCCTCTTTGCCGCACCACCCGACAAAGACATGGATTGGCAGCAGTCTGGCGTCGAAGGCCAATACCGCTTCCTCGGTCGTGTGTTCCGTTTCGTCACCCGCAACGTAGATCGCATGAGCGGCCCCGTGGGAGAGCTCAGCCCACAAGACAAGAAGGCCCTCCGCAAGCTCCACCAAACCATCGCCAAGATCACGCAGGACTTCGAGCAGCGCTGGCATTTCAACACCTGCATCGCCGCCTTGATGGAGCTCACCAACGAGCTCTATGCCTGCGAAGAAGGTCTAACAGCAGGAGCAATACCGGAAATCTTGAAGACCATCATCCTCCTGATGGAACCGTTCACTCCCTTCATCGCCGAAGAGATGTGGGAAGCCATCGGTCAAGCCGGCCCCGTATTCAAGCACTCCTGGCCCACCGTCAACGAGGCGTACCTGATCGAAGACGAGATGGAAATCCCGGTGCAGGTAAACGGAAAGCTCCGCGGCAAAATCATCGTGCCAACCGGCTCCACCAAAGAAGCCCTCGAAGCAACCGCACTCGCCGACGAAAAGGTCACCGCCTTCATCGCAGGCAAAGAGATCGCCAAGGTAATCGTTCTCCCTGGCAAACTGGTGAACATCGTAGTCAAAGGATAAAGTCTTGCGCCCCTTGCTGGTTGGCCTCATTCTCGTCGCAGCGTGTCAGGCTCAAAAGCAAGGGCGCGTCTTCCTCATTAGCCTCGATGGCCTCGGCTACCAGGCCTTCTCCGAAGATCCAGCGGCCGAAGAACTGCAATCCATGCGCCGCCTCGCCGAGCAAGGCATCTATGCCCCCATGCAGGCGGCCTTCCCCAGCTTGACCGCCCCCGGCCACGCCAGCATCTTCACCGGCGTTTACGGCAACAAAAATGGAGTCACCTCCAACAACGTTCCCGTAAGCTTCGGGCAGCGTGTCAACGGCTTCCGCGCCGAATCGCTCAAGGCAGAAACATTCTGGGTCAAGGCCGCGCGCTCCGGCGTAAAGTCCGTAGCCCACAATCCAACGCAAGGCTTCCCTTGCAATCCATTCAACTCCGCCCCCGGCGTCACCCTCTTCAATGGCTACCAGACCGCCACCGTAGCCCCATCCCGCCTCCTCACCGCAAAGGACGTGAAATGGCTCGAGACCCCACCCCCCGGCTTCGTCAGCCCGCTCAAGTCGCGCCAGCCCATCCGCTACTTTCGCTACGATGCCGGCCGCATTCAATTCGTCGGAGCAATCTTCGCCAAAGGGCTTCGCTACGATACTGTTCGCATGACCGCCTTCAGTGGCAAGCGTTACGTCGATGCCGCATGGAAGGACGCCGAATCCGACTCCCCGCGCTTCGGCAAGCAAACCCGCCCCCTCGCCCGCTTCTTCAGCGAGGCCCTGCCCGTCGCCAACCTCGCTGCGGTCCACTTTCGGCTCTTTCAGTTGACCTCCGACGCCAAAGACTTTCTGCTCTACCAGAGCGAAGGCAAAGAGCTCAGTGTCTGTGAGGATGGCGATTCACAAGCGGTCGCCTTCAAGCAACGCCTCTTGAACACTGCCGGAGGCTTTGTCGGCAACGGCGCAGGCGGCCACTTTGAGGCCGGGCGCCTCGGGCCACGCGGTACCGATGGCGTAGCGGAGCGACGTTGGCTCGAAACTCTCGAACTCCACGCCCGCCAGACCATGCGCCACACCCGCGCTCTCATGGACGAGTATCAGCCGCGCTTGCTCGTCGACTACATCAGCACTCCAGACGACATGCTGCACGTTTGGTGGGGCCTGATGAAGGACGGCGATTCCTTCCAGGAACCCTATCGACGCTGGGGCTATCAAATCATCGACTGGCGCATCGATCAGCTCAATCAACTGCGCAAGCCCGAAGATCACCTTCTGATCGTCAGCGACCACGGCATGACCGTGGCTCGCCATGAGGTGCGTTTGAACACGATCCTCGACACGATGGGCGTGGGCGACCGTGTCGTAGCCCAAGACCAGTTCCTGCAACTCAAAGACCGCTCCGACAAAGCACTCCTCAAAGAAGTCCAAACCAAACTGAGCACTCTGAAAGACGGCGACACCCAACTCTTCACCAACTGGTATTGGCCCGACGAAGCCGCCGCAAAGTTCGGCATCGGCGGCGATCTGGGCGGCGACCTGTACTTTGACCTCGCCCCCGGCTACACCACCACCTGGACTCGCGCCCAACCCGCCATCATTCACTACGACAAGCCAAAAGGCGTCCACGGCCCCAATCCAACCCGCCCCGATCTGTTCGCCCTCTTCATCGCCAGCGGCCCCGACCTGCAATCCCGCCCTGTCAGCATGCGCTCCATCGATGTAGCTCCGCTCGTCCTCCGCCTCTTGGGTCTCTAACTCCCCACAAGCGCCGCGAATTGTATTATTATTCATAAGGGTTGAATAAAAATACAGTCATGTCTGCTGCACTTGTTTCCGACGCCGCCCCAAAGGCTCCCGTGATCGCCTCCGCTGATCTCACCAGCGACTATTCCATCACCACCACCGAACTCCAGGAACTCCTCAGCCTCGCCGCAGAGCTCAAGCGCAACCCAACCCGCTTCGCCACATCCCTGCGCCACCGCTACCTCAGCCTCCTCTTCGAGAAGCCCTCCCTCCGTACCCGGCTCACCTTCGAACTCGCCATCAAACAATTGGGCGGAGACTCCGTAGCCTCCATCGGCCCCATTGGCGACCGCGAACCCACCAAAGACATCGCGAGAAATCTCGACCGTTGGACCAACGCCATCGTCGCCCGCACCTTCCTGCAATCCACCATTGATGAACTCGCCGAGTGGTCCAGCGTCCCTGTCATCAACGCGCTCAGCGACATGTACCACCCCTGTCAAAGCTTCGCCGACCTGCAGACCATCGAAGAACGCTTCGAAACTCTGGCCGGAGTCCGCCTCTGCTTCGTGGGCGACGGCAACAACGTGGCCCACTCTCTGATGATCAATGGGGCCCGTATGGGCATGCACGTCGTGGTTGCGTGTCCCAAAGGCTACGAACCCAACGCCCACGTCTTCGAACAATCTGCCGCCCTTGCCGCCAAGGCCGGTGGCAGCGTCAGCGTCACGCAGGATGCCCTGGCCGGTGCACACGGAGCGAATGTGATCTACACCGACGTCTGGACCAGCATGGGCCAGGAAGCAGAAGCCGCACAACGCATCCAGACCTTTGCTCCCTACCAGGTCAACCAGGACCTCATGGCCGCTGCCTCCCGCGACGCGATCTTCCTCCATTGCCTGCCCGCCAAGCGCGGCCAGGAAGTCACCGACGAAGTGATCGAATCCCGGCAGTCCGCCGTCTTCGATCAGGCCGAAAATCGTCTGCACGCCCAAAAAGCGCTGCTGCTCATGCTCCTCGCTTAGGATAGAAAAGATGCAAGAAAAGCTTTACGGAGGCCGCTTCGAAGCAGGCCAGGACAAGTATTTCGAAAAATTCTCAGAGTCCCTTCACTTCGACAAACGCCTGATTGAGGCCGATCTCGAAGGCTCCAAAGCCTTTGCCCGCGCCCTCGAAAGCGTCGGTATTCTGGACGCCGACGAACGCGCTCGCATCGTCAAAGCCTTTGAAGAAATCCAGACCGAAGCCAAACGCAGCGACTACTTCAACGGTGCCACCGACGAAGACGTCCACTCCTTCGTCATCCGCCAGCTCAAAGAGAAGACCGGCCTCCTGGCTGACAAAATTCACACCGGCCGCAGCCGCAACGAACAGGTTTCCCTCGACACCCGCCTCTGGCTTCGCTCCACCATCGAGACCACCATCGCCGCCACCAAAGGCCTCATGGCCGAGCTTCTGAAACTGGCCGACAAATACCCGCAAGCGGCCATCCCCGGCTACACGCACATGCGTCGCGCTCAGGCCGTCCTCTGGCCCCACTACCTGCTGGCTTACTTCGAGATGTTCGCTCGCGATGTAGAGCGCCTCCAGCAGGCCCACGCCCGCACCAACGTCTTGCCGCTCGGCAGCGGCGCTCTCGCCGGCAGCGCCTTCCCCTTCGACCGCAACGCCATCGCCAGAGATCTCGGCTTTGCCTCCATCACGCGCAACTCCATGGACGTCTCCGCCGACCGCGATTTCGTTCTCGACTACATGCATGCCGCCAACCTCGTCATGCTCCATCTCTCTCGCCTGGCCGAAGATTGGATCCTCTATTCGAGTGAAGAATTCCGCTGGATGGAATTGACCGACGCCGTCACCTCCGGCTCCAGCCTGATGCCGCAGAAAAAGAATCCCGATTCGCTCGAGCTCATCCGCGGCAAATGTGGCCGCGTCTTCGGTGCCTATTCCGCCCTCTTCGTCACCATGAAGGGCCTGCCGCTCACCTACAATCGCGACATGCAGGAAGACAAAGAGCAACTCTTCGATGCCGCCGACCAAACCATCTCCTGCCTCAACATGACGACAATTGTGGCGCAAAATGTTTCGATCAAACCCGAGATTCCCGAGAAAGCCTGTGCCGAATCCTGGGTCGTCGCCACCGACATCGCCGAAGCCCTCTCCCGCGCTGGCCTCCCCTTCCATCAATCCCACAAGCTGGCAGGCCGCCTCGTCCTCCATGGCATCAAAACCGGTAAGAACCCGGCCGAGTTCACTGCCGAAGAACTCCATGCCTTCGACCCCCACTTCACCCCAGACTTCGTATTCATCCTCAAAGACCCCCGCCACGGCATGCAAACCCGCGTCGTGCCCGGCGGCACCGCACCACAAAGCGTCGCTGCTGCGATGCGCGAAGCCAAGAGCCGTCTAGAGAAGCTATGAACAAGAGCGAGCGCCACCAGAAAATCCTCAAGCTCATTGCGGAAGAAGAAGTTCACACGCAAGAGCAGTTGGCGCAGTTGCTCAAGCGTAGCGGCACAGAAGCCACGCAAGTCACCCTCTCGCGAGACATCCGCGAACTCGGCTTGGTCAAGACCGCGCAAGGCTATTCCGATCTCGGCAACCCCACTCCGAAATTCCTTTCGCTCGCCCGCGAGTTCATGGTCTCTGCCGTCGCCGCGCAAAATCTCGTCGTCATCCGCACCTCACCCGGACACGCCATGTCGCTCGCCATCGCCCTCGACACCGAAGACTATCCCAACGTCGTCGGCACCATCGCTGGCGACGACACCATCTTCATCGCCATGCCCGACACCCCACAGGCCCGCGCCTTCGCTGCCGAATTGCAAGCCTTGGCCTAGCAACCGATGGGACAATCGGAGCAGATGGTAGCCGAAGAATACGAAAAACGCCTCGCCGAACGAAAGAACTCTCACAAACAGGCGGACGATCGCGCCGCCAACTTCGGCAATCTCCGATTGCTCATCGTCGTGGGTTTTCTGGCTTCCCTCTGGTACTCCAATTGGTGGGTCGCGATCTTCTTCGTTCTCGCCTTCATCCTGCTCGGAATTCGAATCCAGGCTCTCAACGACAAAGTCAAAGGCTGGCAGCGCTCCATCGAGTATTACCAGCAATCCCTCGCTCGCCTGCGTGGCGAGTGGGCTGGTCAGGGCGAAGGCGGCGAATGGTGCCTCCCCGAAGAACACCTCTACGCGCGTGATCTCGATCTCTTCGGCCGAGCCTCACTCTTTGAGCTTCTGTGCCAGGCGCGTACCCGCTCCGGCATGGCCACCCTCGCCGCTTGGCTGCTCAAGCCCACCGATATCGATACCATTCGCCACCGCCAGCAAGCCGTTCAGGAACTCAGCACAAAGCTCGACCTCCGGGAAGACCTGGCTGTCATCGGGGCAGGGAACAAGCGCCAACTCCGCGCCACCCTCCTCGCCGATTGGGGCGATGCGCCACCCACCTCCCTCGATCAAGTTTCACCCTGGTTGATACGCATCGTTACCTTCATCGGCGCAACCGCCGCCCTCGTTCTCATTGGGGACATCCTCGGTGAGGGGCTACCCTTCGCCCGCCTCTTCTACCTCCCCGTCGCGCTGCTCTGCGGTGCCATCCTCTGGCGACACCGTATCGAGACCCACGCCGTCCTCCACGGCGCAGAAGGTGCGGCCCAGGAAGTAGCTCTGCTGGCCTCCGTCCTGGCGCGCATCGAGCAGGAGCGCTTCACCTCTCCCTTGCTTGCTCAGTTGCGCGCGCATCTCGATGTGGATGGGGTTCCTCCTTCCCGCCGAATCGCTCAGCTAAGCCGACTCATGGAACTAACAGATTCGCGCGACCATTTTCTCGTCCGCCTCCTCGGCCCCCTCGTTCTCTATGACCTCCACCTCGCTCTGGCCCTCGAAGGCTGGCGCAAAAAATCGGGCCACGCCATGCGCCACTGGATCGCCGCCGTCGGCGAACTCGAAGCCCTAAGCTCCATCGCCAACTACACCTGGGAAAATCCTTCCGATGTATTCCCGAATCTGGTGGCCGAAGCGCCTCTGTTTGACGGTGAGGGCCTCGGCCATCCCCTCATGCCACGTACGCAAGCGGTCGTCAATGATGTCAAGCTGGGAGACCCCTGCCGGGCCTTTGTGATCAGCGGTTCCAATATGTCCGGCAAGAGCACCATCATGCGCACCATTGGCGTCAACACCGTCCTTGCCCTGGCCGGTGCTCCCGTGCGAGCCACCAGCCTCAGCCTCAGTCTGCTCGCTGTCGGAGCTTCCATCTCCACCCACGACTCGCTCCAGGGCAACACCTCGCGCTTCTACGCCGAGATCCTGCGCCTGCGTGACATCATGGCCCAGGCCGCCGGCCCGGTTCCCGTCCTCTTCCTCATCGATGAAGTCCTCAGCGGCACCAACTCCCATGACCGCCGCATTGGCGCCGCCGCCATCGTCAAGGGTCTGGTCCAGCGCAATGCCATCGGCCTCACCAGCACCCACGACCTCGCCCTCACGCAGATCGTGGACGACCTGGGCGACCGCGCCGCAAATGTACATTTCGAAGATCAGCTCATCGACGGCCAAATGCACTTCGACTACAAAATGCAAGCGGGCGTAGTCACCCACTCCAACGCCATCGCCCTCATGCGCGCCGTCGGCCTCGAAGTCTGAGGTACTGCCCTTGCCGCTCAAATCGGCCACCCATGCTTCTTGCCGATTTAACAGTCAACTACCGCTCCTGATATCTTGCGAGGAAATCTCTCGCCGCAATCAATATCTGCTCCCGATCCTTTCCCGGTTGCAACTTTCTCGCCCACGGTCTTCCTGGGTGGACCTCGTCCCAATCCGGTCGCT
Organism: Bryobacter sp.; assembly: GCA_044340255.1. Lineage (GTDB taxonomy): Bacteria > Acidobacteriota > Terriglobia > Bryobacterales > Bryobacteraceae > Bryobacter. The sequence continues at coordinate 12,634 of JBIITX010000008.1, forward strand.
TTCCTTGGTGGCGCCCTTTCCCCGGATCATGATTGCCAAACCCCTGAATGACTCGATTCCAAAGTGGCAAATGCATTTCGATCAAGAGACTTTCCCCCAGTGGAATCCAAATATCATCGACGGCAAGATAACGGCAGAAAAAATCTTCGATGAGTAGATTGTTGCTCTGACGAATGGATTCCGCATGCTCTGCGAGTCGCTTGAACAAGACCTCTCCAGGCTCGCTTTCCAAGCCGCGGCCGCCTTTCCGCGCTCCCTGTGGAACCGCTTTGCCAACGTATATCGGAATGTCTTCTCCAGTATTCGCTTGATCTCGAACCGCGATCGGCAAATACGGTTCGAATGATCCCTGGTAGTAAATTGCATAAACGCCTGCTGCGAGAAATCTCTCACGTGGAGGCAATGCGCTGCGGGGCTGCTCCAGCAATGCCTCCGCAACGCTAATGCCTAAGTTTCGTTTGTCCAGCGGATTGAAGGGCTGCTCCACTCGCATGACTTCCATTCTCTTTCAACTTCTTCGAGAATTGGAGCACTCGCTTGATGTCGTTTGCAATCACCCGTCCCAACTCCACCGGAACGGCGTTTCCAAGTTGGCGCATATTCTCAGACCAGGAACAGGCAAAAACAAAGTTGTCCGGAAACGTTTGGATGCGCGCTGCTTCTCGAACCGTGAAATATCGCACCCGGCCGTCGGAAAATGCGATCATGTTTTCCCCTCCCGGAACCCCGTGATCGCCGGCCTTGATGGTCTTTGCTGGCTCGTCGAGCGGCGAACCTGTATGTCCCACGTAGACTCGCGCTCCAGGCTGAAGGATATGGTTGGCAAAGGAACTGATCGGACGAGGTTCCGGCTCGGGCAAGTCCGAGATCGCGTCCCGCACGGTTTTCCAAGGCTTAAGCGAAAAAAGCGGTGCTTCCGCCAATCGTGCATCGATCCCGACTGGCTTACTTGGGCGATGCTTCTTCGATACTTTGTGGCGATCCCAGTATTCCCCCGTCAGCCACTGATCCGCTAGTAAGACATCCTGCGCATGAGTTTCGTTAGGGAAAGACCATTCAATCCCAAGATCGCATCGGAACGCTGCTAGGAACACTCTTTCCCTCCGTTGTGGAACGCCATAGTTTGCGGCGTTCACCAGTTTTGGGACTACGTTGTATCGGAGACCTCCATACCCTTTCCCACCAGAGGAAACGAGCTCCTCAAGCCGTTTTCTATGATGCGTCCAATCTTCCCGCTTCGCTCTGTTCAGTTCCGGGAACATAAGCATGAATTGGATGTACGAAAAATAATTGGCGAAAGACTGCCTCGTCAAACCCTTCACATTTTCGATGAGAATTGCCTTGGGCTTCAACTCGACAACAGCTCGAATCGTATCGGGAAAAAGATTGCGATCATCTTCGTAGCCTCGGTGCTTTCCCCCAATGCTCCAGGGTTGACAGGGTACGCCGGCAGCCAGCAAGTCGACTTCACTGGAGATGGACTTGAAACTGAACTCTTTAACATCGGCTTCGTGAAGTTGCCATTTAACGACATCTTCGACTTTTGCCGATTGGTTTCTTCGAATCGTTTCACATGCGTCGTGGTCCCACTCCACGACCGCTTCATGACGAAATCCAGCCTTAGAGACTCCTAGGGCAAGTCCCCCGGCACCCGCAAATAGCTCCACTGAAGTCAAACCAGCCCTCCCAAGAATTTGATGATACGTGTTTTCAACACTTCGATGCGCGAAATCTGGCATTCCCAAATCGTCAAGACATGCCATCCATTTGCTCGAAGCTTCCTTCTGTTCTTCTCGTCTCTTTGGCGATTTTCTAGAAGTTTCGGTTCCCAAAAAAACAGCCGCGACTTCGGCATTCTTGTAAGGCGGCAGCTATCTTTGTGCTGATGCCAAAAACACCCGTGAACGAAAATCACCTTCCTCCGGCCAGCGAACACCAGGTCGGGTGTGCCGGGAAGCGACTTGTCATGCAGCCGAAATCGAAAACCGAGAGAGTGAACCAAACGCCTTACAGCCATTTCAGGCTTTGTGTCTTTGGATCTGACACGAGCCATCACTTCAGACCTTTGAGATGGCGACAGCGAATCCATTGGCTTCAACCATGATTTTACCGTTCATCCCGAATAGTTTGGAGAAATTCATACAGAGCGAAGCTTCCGTCTCCCATCGGCTTCCTTCCAAGGCCTGCGAACTTCTTCAGGTTTGGGTTCAACGAAGAAGCCTCGAAGTTTGAGACCATAGCGAGATCATGCTGCGCCGTCACTTCCTCGCTGCATTTCTCGCTGCGCCACCCATCCGCCTCGGCATCATCGGCACCGGCAACCGCGGCACCTCGCTCGGCGCCGTCTCTCTCAACATCCCCAACACCACCATCACCGCCCTCTGCGACATCGATCCCACCAAGCCCGCCCGCCTCGCAAGCAAAACCACCAACAGCCCCTACATCACCACTGATCACCGCCAACTCCTCGACCGCTCCGACGTCGACGCCGTCCTCATCGCCACCCCCGAACAAACCCACGCCAGTATCGCCATCGACGCACTAAACCACGGCAAAGCCGTCTTGAGCGAAGTCGCCGCCGCCGTAACCATCGAGGAATGCTGGCAGCTCATCGAAGCCGTCGAGCGCACGCGCGGCTTCTACATGATGGCCGAAAACTGCTGCTACTACCGCTCCAATCTCGCCGTGCTGGCAATGGCCCAAGCCGGGCTCTTCGGCGAACTCACCTATGCCGATTGCGCCTACCTCCACTCCCTCCCCGGCCTGGGCTACACCAAACCCGGCCAACCCACCTGGCGCGGCAGGCTCATGAATGATACGGCAAACTGGTATCCCACCCACGCCATCGGCCCCGTAGCGCAATGGCTCGATATCGGCAAGTCAGATCGATTCGAAACGATCACAACGATGCAATCCCCCGCCGCCCGCATCGCAGGCATCATCCCCTACCAGGGCGACGCCAACATCTCACTCATCCAAACCGCCAAAGGCAAACTGATCGAGATCCGCCTCGATACCGTCTCTGCCAGGCCAACCGTCAGCACCACCCACTACCTGCTCCAGGGCACGAAGGGCGCTTACCGGGATGCCGAAGGCCAGAAGCAGCTTTGGCTCGAAGGCACACACAAAGAAAATGCCTGGGGCGACTGGGCCCAATACGAAGACCGCTTCGAACACCCCATGTGGCGCAACGAAAAGAGCAAAGCCAGCGCCACCGGTCACGGCGGTGCCGACTGGTTCACCCTCCGAGCCTTCTTCGAAGCCGTCTCCCTCAAGCGCCCCTCCCCCATCGACGTCTACTCCAGCGTCGAATGGAGCAGCATCATCGCCCTCTCAACCCTCAGCGTCAAATCCAAAAACCAACCCCAGTCCTTCCCAAACTTCCGCCGCAACCAGAACCATCCCTAACTGGCAATCTTTGCCAATTCTGCTACCTTGAAAAAGAAGCCCAACCCATGCCAACTCGAAACATCAACCTCACCGACCATCTTGATCGTCTGGTCGCCTCCGCCGTCGAATCTGGCCGCTTCAGCAACGCCAGTGAAGTCGTCCGTGAAGGTCTGAGACTTCTCGAGCAGCGGCAGCAGGAAGACGAAGCGAAATTGGCTTGGCTCTGTGCTGCCGCCGACGATGCAACGGCGTCCATCGCACGCGGGGAAGGCCTGGCCTTCGAATCGGTTGATGATCTAGCCCTCTATGTTCGCGACATGCGGTCAAAGTCTGTACCCACCTCAAATCGCGGACGAAAACTTGCCTGACAAGCGAATCAAATTTAAGCCACTTCTTGCGCCGCAGGCTCGAATCGACCTGAACGAGCTACTCGATTGGACCCTCGAAAATTTTGGCCACGAGGCCGCTTGGCGATACGAAGCACTGATTCTCCAAGCCATCCGCGACATTGCAGCAAACGAAAACCCTCCCGGTTCCAGGGATCGAAGCGAGCTTCGTGTCGGCCTTCGAACCTATTCCCTGAGTTTGAGTCGCGATAACGTTTCCGCGAGCGTCGGCAAAGTCCGCTCCCCCAGGCATTTCCTGATGTATCGCCGCCACGAAGAGGAGCGGCGAATTGAGATCCTTCGGATTCTCCACGAAGATCGCGACATGACCTTCCATTTGCCGCGAGATTAACAGCGTCCCGTTTCTTCGGTTGCCAGAATTTTTGTAACTCTATTTCCTCACCCCTCAATCACTTACCGAAACCCATGGTTCGGGTTCGACCTTCTGCTTGATAGCTTGTGCCCGGAGTCAATCTTATGTCTCCATTACAACTGCAACCTAAGGATTTTCAAGATGAGTACCCAAGCCCAAATAGATGCAAACCGAGCCAATGCTCAAAATTCAACAGGCCCCAAGACCGACGAAGGCAAAGCCAAATCTTCAGCCAACGCCCGCCGCCACGGCCTCCTTTCTGCCTCCGGCGCCTACTTCACCGAAGCCGAACAACGTGACTACGAAGAACTGGAAAACAATCTCCTCAAAGAATGCCTCCCCGGCTCCGAACTCGAACACCAGGCCTTCCTGAGATACGCCTTCAACACCTATCAGGTCATGCGAGCCCAGCGCCTCGAAGTGGAAGCGCAAGACAAGTTCCTCGACAACCCCGGCGACGAAAAATACTTCGCTCAAATGGAACGCATGGTCAAGATCACCGGCATGCTCGAGCGCCGCGCCGACAAAGCATTGAACGAACTCCGCCGCCTCCAGCGCGACCGCATCTCAGCATTAGACATCCACAACGAACTCTACCTGCTCGAGAAAAAAGTCCCCCTACCCCTCACGCTCCCCGTCGCCGAAATGCGAAAAACCAAACAAAGCCAAACTTCCCCCTTCGTCCTCGCCATGATGGCGCTGAACACAACGGCAGAAGCCCGCTCCATCGTCGAAAACCAAACGAAGCCAAACGGCGTCCCGCACGTCACAGCAACCCAAATTGCGGAGCTAGCCCGCCAGCAGGGTCGTTAACACGGCCGCTAAACAAACGAACCCAATCGATATCTTTTCCAACGGCGCGGGGCAGCGCCAGCAGGGGCACAAGCCCTCTGGCCGCCGCGCAGGCTCTTTGACAATTTGCTTGTATTCTCGAACTGCTTCCGTAAGCCACAGCTTCAGGTGGACGTACAAAAAATGGCGAAGGGCTCTTTCGAGCCCTTCGCCATCCATCTCAGTCTGTACTTCGAACTTAAGCCGTGCGGCTTTCCGTCTTGCCACCCTTGGCAATCGCTGCCTGCGCAGCCGCCAATCGAGCAATCGGTACACGATACGGGGAGCAGCTCACATAGTTCATCCCAACGCGGTAGCAGAACGCCACCGAATCCGGATCGCCACCATGCTCGCCACAGATACCGATTTCGATATCGGGACGCGTCTTGCGGCCCAATTCGATCGCCATCGCAATCAACTTGCCCACGCCTTCCTGATCCAGCGAACCGAACGGGTCGGTCTTGAAGATCTTCAGGTTTTCGTAGTGAGCGTTGAATTTCGTATAGTCATCGCGGCTCAGACCCATCGTGGTTTGCGTCAGGTCGTTGGTGCCAAAGCTAAAGAATTCCGCATACTGCGCGACTTCATCAGCCGTGATGGCCGCCCGTGGGATTTCGATCATCGTACCGACGTAATACTTGAGATTCGGCATACCGGCCTTCTCCAGTACTTCGGTCGCCACGCGAACGACGATTTCCTTCTGGTTATCGAGTTCACGATAGCCGCCAACCAGCGGAATCATGACTTCCGGAATGATCTTCTTACCCTTCTTCGCCACAATCACAGCCGCTTCGAAAATCGCGCGCGCCTGCATTTCAGTGATTTCGGGATAAGTGATACCGAGACGGCAACCGCGATGACCAAGCATCGGGTTCATTTCGTGAAGCTCTTCCACGCGGTGCAACACATGAGGCAGATGCTTCTTGAGTTCGCTCACCTTGCAGCCGAACTTCTCGGCCATTTCCTTCTTTTCCTTCGCGCCAGCATGGGGCAACTTCGCAATCGCCACCATCAGGTCTTCACGCTTCGGCAGGAACTCATGCAGAGGCGGATCGAGCGTACGGATCACAACCGGGAAGCCTTCCATCGCTTCAAACAATCCGGCGAAATCCTTGCGCTGCATCGGCAACAGCTTCAGCAGTGCCGCACGACGGCTCTTTTCGTCGCGAGCCATAATCATGGCCTGCATGAAAGGCAGACGGTCTTCGGCAAAGAACATATGTTCCGTGCGGCAAAGGCCGATTCCTTCTGCGCCGAAGTTACGGGCAGCCTTGGCATCCTTCGGAATGTCGGCATTCGCGCGAACTCCAAAGTCACCACGGAACTCATCAGCCCACTTCATGAACTCAGCCAGGAAGCCGCTCTTCGTGTTCGGTTCCATCGTCTTCGATTGGCCAAGGTACACGTCAGCAGTCGTTCCGTCGATCGAGATGAAGTCGCCTTCCTTCACGGTGATGGTCTTTTCGCCAACCTTCACGGTGAACTTCTTGCCCTTCTCATCGATCGAAATCGATCCGGCGCCCACGATGCAGGGGCGGCCCATGCCGCGCGCCACAACCGCGGCGTGCGAGCTCTTGCCACCAACTGCCGTCAGAATACCCTTCGCAGCATCCATGCCTGCGATGTCGTCCGGAGTCGTTTCCTTGCGAACCAGGATCGTCGGACCCTTCTTCGACATCTCCACCGCGCCCTGCGCGCTGAAGGCTGCCATACCCACGGCTGCGCCGGGGCTGGCCGCAATGCCCTTGCTCAACTTGGTCAGCGTCTTCAGGCTGGCCGAATCAAACACCGGGTGCAACAACTGGTCGAGCTGGCTCGGGGCCACACGGGTGATCGCGTCGTCCTTGGTGATCAGGCCTTCCTTCACCATCTCAACGGCCACACGCACTGCTGCCGGGCCCGTACGCTTACCGTTGCGGGTCTGGAGCATGTACAGCTTGCCGGCTTCGATCGTGAACTCGAAGTCCTGCATGTCCTTGTAAGCCTTCTCGAGATTCGTTGTGATCTCCTTGAGCTCGGCAAAGGCAGCGGGCATCACCTTCTGCAAATCGGCAATCGGTTGCGGAGTACGGATACCAGCCACAACGTCTTCGCCCTGAGCATTGATCAGGAACTCGCCGTAGAACACCTTCTCGCCGCTACCAGGGTCACGCGTAAAGCCCACACCGGTGCCGCAATCGTCACCCATGTTGCCGAACACCATCGCCTGTACCGTGCAAGCCGTACCGATATCGTCCGGAATGCGCTCCATCTTGCGATAGTAAACAGCCTTGTCGTTATGCCAGCTGCGGAACACAGCATCGCGCGACATGTTCAATTGTTCCAGCGCATCCTGCGGAAACTCTTTCTTCGTTTCCTTCTTCACCAGCTTCTTGTAGTCGTCAATGATCGACTTCAAGTCGTCGGCAGAAAGATCAGAGTCAATCTTGATCTTGCGCTTCTTCTTCTTCTCATCAAAGATGTGGTCGAAGTGTTCCATCTCGATGCCGAGAGCCACTTCGCCGAACATCTGGATGAAGCGGCGGTAGCAGTCATAAGCAAAGCGGTCGTTGCCACTCTTCTTAGCCAGCCCGGCCGTCGTCACATCGTTCAGACCCAGGTTCAGGATCGTGTTCATCATGCCGGGCATCGAGAACTTGGCGCCCGAACGTACGCTCAACAGCAGCGGATCGTTCGCATCGCCCAGCTTCTTGCCCATCAGTGCTTCCAGCTTGGCCAGTGCGTCATGCTGTTGCTGCTGGATGTCAGCCGGAACCTTGTTTCCGTTCTGGAAGTAGATGTTACATACTTCCGTCGCGATCGTGAATCCACCCGGAACGGGCAAGCCGTAACGGCACATCTCGGCGAGGTTGGCACCTTTGCCGCCGAGAAGGTCTTTCATACTCTTGTCGCCGTCGGCTTTGCCGCCGCCGAACGAATACACATACTTCTTCATGAAGCGTGGGTCTCCTGTGTTTTGGGAACGATTTCGGAGAATTCGGCGATACCCGAAAACTCCGATTTGAGGCTAAATAACAATGTTAGCCGATTCGCGCGCACGGCCATGTCCGGCGCGTTCACCAGCACTTTCTCAAAGAACAAATCTACAGCCGGTCGCAACGTTGCCATCCCAGCCAGAACCTCGGCATAGCTGGCACCCTTGACGCGTGCCACCACTGCCTGAAATGCCGTCCAAAGCGCTCCCTCAGAAGCATCCTCAAACAGCGCCACATCCACCTTGCCACTGGGCGCAAATTTCGCCTGGTCAAGAATATTTTTCATGCGCTTGAAGCTTGCCGCCAGCGGCTCAAAATCCTCACTGGCCCGCACTGTCTTCAGTGCCTCCAGCCTCGCCAGCGCATCCTGTATATCATCGGCGCCAGCCGCCAGCACCGCCATGACTTCATCGAATGCATACCCGCGAATCTCGCTCAGGTAGTACTTCACCCGCTCCACCAGAAAGTCTTCCAGCTTGTCGACTCCGCCAGCCAGTTGCTTCAAACCAATGCGCAACTCGCCCTCAGCCAGAATCTTGATCACACCCTGTGCCGCCCGCCGCAGCGCAAACGGATCTTTCGATCCCGTCGGCACCAGGCCAATCCCAAAGCAGCCGCGCAACGTATCCACCTTATCGGCAAGGCTCATCACTTGCCCGGCACGAGAGCGTGGAATCGTGTCTTCCATGCTCACCGGTTTGTATTGGTCGTAAATCGCATCCGCGACAGCGCTGCTTTCTCCTTGCGCCTTCGCATAGAGACCACCGACAATGCCTTGCAACTCGGTGAACTCCTTCACCATCTCGCAAGTCAAATCGGTCTTGGCCAACTCGGCAGCACGCACGGCATCGGCATCCCCACCCAGTTCCTTCACCAGTGCAACCACACGTTCCGTCTTGGCATGGTAGCTGCCAAGCTGGGCTTGAAACGTCACAACCTTCAGGTCCTCAACGCGGCTGGCCAGGCTTTTCTGCTGGTCCACGTCGTAGAAAAAGCGTGCATCGTTAAACCGCGCCCGCAGCACCCGCTCGTTGCCGTGCTTCACCAGGCCGTCCGCATCACCAGCCGTATTCATCACTGCAACGAACTTGGCCGCCAGCTTGCCACTGGCATCATTCACGCTGAAGTACTTCTGATGGAAGCGCATCACCGTCACCAGAACTTCTTCCGGCAACTGCAGGTAATCCTCAGCAAACTCGCCCACAATCGGGGTCGGATACTCCGTGATGTAGGTGAGCGTTTCGAGCAAAGCCGCATCGGCCTTCACTCCGGCTGGCAGGCTCTGCACAATGCGCTCCCGCCGCTCGCTGGCCCGCAAGATCACATAGTTGTCTCGCAGCGTCTGTTCAAAGTTCGCGATCGTCACGGCAATCCGGTGCTGGCCCAGTTGCCTGTGCCCACCCGTCTCATTGCCGGACGCAATGCCGTTGATCGAGAAAGGAACCACTTCCTCTCCCAGCAGGCAAAGCAGCCAGCGGATCGGACGGATAAAGCGCGCCCCACCCTTGCCCGGCCACAACATCGTCTTGGGCCAGGGAATTCCAAGAATCAAACCCGGCAGTGCGCTCGAAAGAATCTCTGCAGCAGCCTTGCCCGCCACTTGCTTGCGAAAGCTATAGTAAGTGCCCTTGGCCGTTTCAACCAGTTCCAGTTCGCTCGCACTCACGCCGTTCTTCTTGGCAAACCCTTCCACGGCTTGTGGGTTGGCCTGCTTTGGCGGGCCGCTGATCAACTCTTCGCGATCCTGCTCCCGCGCGGCCAGGCCTTCCAGCTTCACCACCAGGCGTCGCGGCGTCGCCTCTGCCATCGCCACACGTCCACCCAGGCCAGCAACCAGTTCTCCCAGCTTGGTCGACAGATGCGTCAGCCCGTCGACAATCATCCAATCCGGAATCTCTTCAACGCCGATTTCGAGCAGCAAATCCTGAGTCGCCATTATGCTGCCACCTCACTCTTTGTGTATTGCTGATCCACCCAAATCCCAGCCACTCCCACGGCCAGCTTTCTCACCCGGCCAATCACACCCACGCGTTCCGTCACGCTGATCGCCCCACGTGCATCCAGCAGATTGAAGAGGTTCGAGCACTTCAAAACCTGGTCATAGGTAGGCAAAACGGGAAAGCGCTCCTTGCCCGTCTCGAGACCACGATAGATGTCAATCAACCGCTGGCACTCGCCTTCATGCAGCTCAAACAGCTTCCACAAAGTGGGCACATCGGCCATCTCAAAGTTGTAGACACTGAACTGCTGCTCTTCCTTCAGCCGCACCTGGCCGTAGTTGAAAGCATCGGTCCACTGGATTTCATAAACACTTTCTTTGTCCTGCAGGAAGGCGCAAAGCCTCTCGAGGCCATAGGTAATCTCTGCCGGAACCAGATCCAGATCCACCCCACCACACTGCTGGAAGTAGGTGAACTGCGTGATCTCCATGCCGTCCAGCATCACCTGCCAGCCGATCCCCCAGGCACCAAGCGTTGGCGATTCCCAGTTGTCCTCTTCAAACTTGATGTCGTGCTTCTTCAGGTCAATCCCGATGGCTTCGAGCGACCCCAGATACTGTTCCAGCACGTCGGTCGGCGTAGGCTTCAGAATCACCTGCAACTGGGAGTGCTTGTAAAGACGATTCGGGTTTTCCCCATAGCGCCCATCCGCCGGCCGTCGGCTTGGTTGCACATAAGCCACACGATACTCATCCGGCCCCAGCACCCGCAAGAACGTTTCCGGGCACATCGTCCCGGCACCCACTTCCACGTCGTAGGGTTCCGTGATCACACAGCCCCGCTCCGCCCAATACTGCTTGAGTCGGAAAATCATTTTCTGATACGTCTTCATGCCAAATCCTCCAGCATCGGGGCCGCCAGCAGCCTCCGCTCAATATGTTGCTCAATCAGCCGCACCATCGCCTTACGCAAATCTCTCGCCGTCCCCGGGGTCCATTCTCGTTCCGGCATCTGCTCTACGCTGGCTTTCAGAACCTCTCCCAGAATCTCCCTCGATTCCGGATTCACCGAGACTTCCGGGAGAATCCCGCTCAGTCGCACTGCCCAGATTTCGAAATAGGTGATCGCCTGCCAAACCCCGCTCTCGCCGCGCCCCCTTAAAAACTCAAGAACACGACCCATCAGCCGGAAGTATTTCTCATTCACTTCCGCCATCGGTAGCAATTGCTCGCTGATTTCAGCCATTACGTCAAGCGCCAGCCCTGTCGAATACGCGCGGCTCAACTCAAACTGCGAGTGTTGAAGATCGCAGTGGTCAATTCGAACCAGTTCCCGGTTCTCCCGCACCGTATAGTGAATTTGCACTTGGCTCAACCGTTCGAGTGAACTCCCAAAGCCACCTTTGGGTTTTCGCGCCCGATTGGCCACACCTCGCAATTTCCCTTGGTCGCGTGTGAAGAAGCTGACGATCAAATCTGCTTCCTTGAGGGGAAAGGTCCGAAGCACGATCGCTTCGCTGGCGGTCAATCCACTAGGCTATCACGTGGTCGCGTTACAGTTCCTTAAGAAGGTTTGGGTTTTTCATCTACTTTGATACCCTCGTCCAAATGACCATGATGTCTAGATTCTACTTTTCGATGGGGCTTATCCTTACCAGCGCATGCCTCTTTGCTCAATCCACCAGTACCTCTGGTGACCTCCGCGGTTCCGTTGTTGACCCAGCCGGCAACCCGATTCCCAAAGCCACCTTGACACTGCTCAACCAGGACCGTGGCTTCAGCCGGTCCACAGCAAGCACCAGCGAAGGCCGATACGTTCTGGCTTCGATCCCCCCTGGGGTCTACAAGTTGCGCGCCGAAGCAGCGGGCTTCGCCTCAAAGCTCATTGAAAGCGTGGAAATCCGGGTTGGCGACGTGATCTCGCTGACGATTGACCTTCCCATCTCCGCAGTCCAAACCGAAGTCACCATCACTGCTGACATCTCCTCGGTGGAAGTGGAGCGAACCCAGCAGTCCAACACCATCGAGCAGACCCGCATCAACAACCTCCCCATCAACCGGCGCAACTATCTGGACTTCGCCCTCCTCGCTCCCGGTGTCGTTGAGACCACTTCTCTGGTCGACGACTCCTCCTATCGCCCCATCCAGACTCCCAATTCCGGAATCTCCTTCGGCGGCTCCAATGGCCGTGGCAACGGCTTCTTCATTGATGGTCTTGAAAATTACTCCAACGCCGGGGGCGGTGTCCGACCCTCGATCAGTCAGGAAGCGGCTCAGGAATTTCAGATCAATCGAAACTCTTTCTCCGCCGAGTTCGGCAATGCGCTGGGCGGCATCGTCAATGTCATCTCAAAGTCGGGTGCCAACGAAATGCACGGCAACGCCTTTGGCTTCCTGCGCCATCGCTCCATCCAGGCCCGTAATTATTTCGATCCCGGCAAGTCTGCTTTCACCCGCTTCCAGGGCGGTGCCACTCTGGGCGGAGCCATCAAGAAAGACCGTACCTTCTTCTTTGCCGCTTACGAACTCCTCGGTCGCCAGGAAACCAATTTCATCCCCATCCTCCAGGACCGTGGTGTCTTCAACCGCATCACCACCTCCCAGGACGAACTCTTCCGCTTCTTTGAAGCCTCGGGCAATCCCACTCTCGGTGGTCTGGCGGCTCAGGGACGTGTGCTCCTGCAGCCGCGCTCCAGCCCCTTTATCAATAATCTGTTCACGGCCAATTCCGGCACCTTTCCGTTCTCGCAGCGCTTCAACACGTTCTCTCTGCGCCTCGATCATCGCTTCGCCGACAACCACTCTTTCTTCTTCCGCTCCAACTCCACCTTTGACGGTCAGGACAACACCAGCTTCGGCGCGCTCGATGGCTTCAATCGCGGTCGCCAGTTGAACATCGGCGACACCACCGCAGCCATTGGCGACACCTGGGCGCCGTCTCCCAACTGGATCATCGAATCTCGCGCCATGTTTGGCTACGACCGCTTTGATGTCTATCCCGTCGACAAGCAGGGGCCTGAGATCAACATCAACGGCTTTGGTTTCTTCGGTCGGCAGATCTTTCTTCCAGGCATTAACATCGAGCGCCACTATCAGGCCCTCACCAACATCACTCGTTCTTCCGGGCGCCACACGCTGAAGTTCGGCTACGACTTCAACCCCATTCGAAACAACGCCATTAACGAGACCTTTCTCGGCGGCCGCTTTACCTTCGGCTCCAGGATCCCCCTCGCCAGCGTGCTGATTGCCGCCACAGGCAATCCCAACCTGCCAACACAGCTAGGGCAGATTTTGTCCGCTGCGGGTCAGACTCGCTTGCTGGCCAACCTGAGTGCACCGGTTACGGCCCTCCAATCGGCTGCCCTCGGCATCCCTGAGCTGTATCAGCAAGGCTTTGGCAACCCCGCCTTTACGAACACTTCCTGGAATCAGAATCTCTACATTCAGGATGCGTTCAAGCTGACGCCCGCCCTCACCATAACCGCTGGTCTTCGCTATGAAGTGCAGCTCCAATCGGAGAAAGCCCTCCCCCGCGACTACAACAATTTCGGGCCCCGCTTCGGCTTTGCCTGGTCTCCTGGCAAGACGCAATCCCTCGTAGTTCGTGGTGGCTACGGAATCTATTTCTCCACCATCAACTCAAATGTCGTCGGGACTGCTGTTCCTCTGTCCGGCAAGTTCATTAACCAGATCTTGCTGACGCCAGCCTCCACCCTCTTTCGTGATCCTCGCAACGGTCAGTTTGTCACCTCGACCAGCATTTTCCAGTCCATGCTGGGCCAAGGGATTCTTGGTCGCCGCACCATCTCTCAGGATGATCTGCGGCCATTCGGCATCACGGTCGGTCCCAATTTGCCAGGCTCGGTCACCTTTGGGATCGACAAAGATTTCGTCAACCCCTACGCCCAACAGGCGAGTCTTGAAGTGGAGAAGCAGATTGCCGGTTTCGCGGTCAGCCTTGCTTACAACTTCAATCGCGGCACACACATTGGTCGCATCATCGGTCGCAATGTCAGGTACTCGGGCTCAAGGCTCCCGGATGGCCGTCCCCTCTTTGAGCGCATCAATCCGCTCGTCCTGCAGGACAACATTTTCGAGTCCAGCGCCAATAGCTTCTATCACGCCGGTATGGTTCAAGCCTCACGGCGTTTTTCAAAGGGCTTTACCTTCAACTTCAACTACACCCTTTCCAAGGCCATCGATGAGTCTACCGACTTCAACTCAGACTACTCCCCCCAGGATCAGTTGAATGCGCGGGCAGAGCGCTCTCTGTCCTCATTCCACCAAAAGCATCGTGTTGTCTTCAACGCTGTGATCGAACGGTGGGGTTGGAACTTCGCTCCCATCGTGCAGTACAACTCCTGGCGTCCCTTCAACGTGCTCACCGGCTTCGATGCGCAGGGTGATACCTATGTCAGCAACAAGCGCCCTGCTGGCCTGGGCCGCAACATGGGCCAGGGGCCAAACTTTTTCACGACCGACCTTCGCATCTCCCGGCGCTTCAAGTTCTCATCGAGCGAGCGTCGATTTGTAGAGTTCACAGCCGAAGGCTTCAACCTGCTCAACCGGACGAATTTCCGAACGATCAACAACATCGTCGGAGATGTACCCTACGCCACGTTAGGAGCACCGATTATGGGCAACCGCAATGCCGCTTCGACGCCGCTGGCCTTCACCAGTACCCAGAATCAGCGCCAATTTCAATTCGGCATCAAGCTGTACTTTTAAGCCAGCAGACCCTGCTTGGTAATGACTTCGGCGTTCAGGTAGGGCCGCAACACCTCTGGCACCAGCACACTGCCATCCTTCTGCTGGTAGTTCTCGACAATGGCCACCCAGGTGCGACCCACTGCCAGGCCACTGCCGTTCAGCGTATGAAGGTACTCGTTCTTCTTCGCCCCGCGGAAGCGGATTCCGGCCCTCCGAGCCTGAAACGCCTCAAAGTTTGAACAGCTCGAGATCTCCTTGAAGGCATTCTGCCCTGGCAGCCAGACTTCAATGTCATAGGTCTTGGCACTGGAAAATCCCATGTCGCCCGTACACAAGGCCATCGTGCGGAAGGGCAGGCCCAACTTGCGCAAGATGTTCTCTGCATCATGTGTGAGTGCATCCAACTCGGCATAGCTCTGCTCGGGGTGGGCAAACTTTACCAGCTCTACTTTCTGAAACTGGTGCTGCCGGATGATGCCGCGTACATCGCGACCATGCGAACCTGCTTCACTGCGGAAGCAGGGTGTATAGGCGCAAAGCTTGATCGGCAACTTCTCGAGGTCCACGGTCTCATCGCGCAGCAGGTTGGTAACGGGCACTTCGGCGGTAGGGGCAAGCCAAAGGTCAAAGCCCTCGCACTTGAACAGGTCTTCGGCGAACTTCGGCAACTGTCCTGTGCCGAACAAGCTATCGCTGTTCACCAGGAATGGCGGCAGCGTCTCCATATAGCCATGCTCGCCCGTATGCGTATCCAGCATGAAATTGATTAGTGCCCGCTCGAGCTTCGCTCCCTGGCCGAAGTAAACGGCAAAGCGGGCCCCTGTGGTTTTCGCGGCACGCTCAAAATCAAGAATCCCCAAATCGACACCCAGGTCCCAATGCGGCTTCGCCTCGAAGTCCATCGGACGTGGAGTGCCTTCCTTCCTGACTTCGACATTGTCCTCAGCCCCGCCGCCCAAAGGCACGCTGGCATGCGGTAGATTTGGAATCCCCTTCAGCAGGTCTTGAAACTCCGCGTCGAATTGCTCAGAACCCTTCTCGAGTTCTGCAATCCGGTCGCCGATCCCGCGAACGGTGGCCTGCAGTTCTGTGGTGTCTTCCCCGGCTTTCTTGCGAGCGCCGATATCCTTGGAGCGTTCATTGCGATCTGCCTTAAGTCGCTCTACCTCAGTCAGCGCCTCCCTGCGTCGCAGGTCGATCGCCCGGAAGGCGTCTTTGTTCAGATCAAATCCCCGCGTCGCCAACTTCTCGGCTGTCTCATCCAGTAGTCCGCGGAACAAGTGCAAATCGTGCATTAACTACTAGTGTAAAGACAACTGAGCCGTCCGCTAGCTCTTCACCCCAAAATAGCCTTGAATCTCTTTCATGCAGAGGTGCGCTTTTTCGATGAGTGTTCCGTCAAAAACATGTGTCTCAAGGCCGATGCAACCTTGGTAGCCGTCCTTGTTCAGCTGCTGGATGATCGAGGTCCAGTCGATCTTGCGGGGCCCAATCACGTTGCCGGCTTTCATCTGTACATTGCCGAGTTTCTTCAACGGAAGAGCCTTGTACCCGTCCGGCCAGGCCTTCTCGCCGAAGGCATAGGTGTTGTCTGGATCCCAATTCATTCCCAACGCCTTGGAGTTCACCTTGAGCGTCATGTCGGCCAACTCTTTCGACGTGGCTACATTGCAGCTCGATTCGTTCTCAAGCAACAGCGTCACGCCACCCTTTTCAGCAACCTTCGCGTATTCGCCCAATTCGTTAGCAACACGATCCCAGATGGCTGGTACATCTACCGCGCGAACAAAGGCGAAGACCCGCAATTGCTTGACATCGAGAGCATGTGCGGCACGAATGGCCAGCTCAAGGTCCTTCATTCTGTCGGCGTAGAGCGCGTCCTGTCGTGCTTCCCGCTTCACTTTGTTCTCGGCGCTCTCGGGACGTGACATCTTCAACTCTGTCCCTGGTAGGCCGAATTTCAAGAGCCCGGTATTCAGGAAGCTGATCTTTAGGCCTGCCGCTTTTAGATCGCCCTTTTCCTGCTTGAGTCTCGCCTCGTTCATGCGGAAGTAGGTCTCGCTCTTGCGGGTGCGATCTTGTGCTCTGGGAGTGTCGCGGAGCTCTACCCATTTCAGCCCATACTGTTTGGCAAAGGCAATGGCATCGGCTTCGCTTCCGGCGACTTCATCCGTGAGTACGGCAAACCGAGACCAGTCGAGGCCCTGTGCCTCCAGTAGTCCCGCAGCACCCAGTGCCAACATCATTTCCCGACGCTTCATTGCATTAGTCTCCTAAAAGTCTTCCGTACGCTTTCCAAGCCGCCACGTTATCACAGACCGCCTTTACGCCGGCGACAATCGGCACCGCAAGGACGAGTCCGATGCCGCCCCAGATCAGGCCCCAGAACATCAAGGCTACCGTCACGGCCAGGGGATTGAGGTGAACCCGGGCCCCGACGATCTTCGGGTACAACAAATTCAAGGCAAACAGATGGAGTGTCCCCACGCCGCTGGCAATGATCAGATAGGCACCCAGCTTGGAGTAAACAGGCAGCGCCGATAAGACCGGTGGAGCCAGGGCCAAAGGTAAGCCGATGTAGGGAACCAGGCTGAGGAAGCCGCTCAGCGGCCCTACCAGCAAAGGATATGGCAGGCTGATCGACATGAAGAAGACTGTACTCAACACCGCAAGAATGAGCCCCAGAACGAAATTTCCTGCCATGTAAGCTCGTGCTACGTGCGCCACACTTTCCATGCTTTTGGCGGCAATGCTGCGGCTTTGCCCGTCAAACATACTCAAGAATGCCCGTTGAATATGGTCGCTCCAGCTCAACATGAAATAAACCAGAAAGGGCACGAAGCTGGCCATCAAGGTCACGCTATAAATCATTTCGATCCGGTCATAGAGAAAGCTGAGCAACGGTGATCTCTCGGCCTGAATTCGCACCTCTTGGACTGGGGCGGGCGCGTTCGGGTCCACGGGCGGTGGCAGCGTTGCCCTGGCCCGGCGTGTCTTTTTGCTGAGCTCCTGCTGCGGATTTTGCAGCTTCTTGGGCATCATTTGCGACATGCTCTTCTCGAGATCTTCGAGCTGGTCGGCGGCACCTTCAATCAGTTGTCCCAGCCGTTGTCCATAGCCCGGGAGGTCGTCGATCAATCCGCTGGCCTGTGTGGCCAACCCCAAACCAGAGAAGTAGACCAGGAGCACGAACATGGCACAAACGATAAAGCTGGCGATGGATCTTGGCAGCTTCCACCTCATGAACCAGATCACAAACGGCTGCAAGATAAAGGTGATGATGATCGCACTGATCATGGTCACAAAAAATGCCTTGCCGTAATAAAGCAAGGCGATTCCACACGCCACTGCAATCAGGCGCGTCGCGGTATTCGACCCGCCGTCGCTTCCTTGCGACGGCATCGTTTCGTTCGGGTTACTGGCTGAAGCTAAAGCTGACACTCCCTGTCCTGTTACTCCATACTAGAAGAGTCGCTACGATGGCTCAACCCTCAGGCCGCATTCTGGCCCTTGATTTTGGCAAGCGCCGCATTGGTTTGGCTCTTTCTGATCCTTTTGGGGTCACTGCTCAACCTTTGCCTACCTATACTCGTGCCCGTGTTCGTGAGGATATTGCCTATCTGGCCGATCTGGCCCGCGAAAAGGAGGTTTCCCTTTTCGTCTTCGGCGATCCCAAGTACATGTCTGGAGATCTCTCAAGGCAATCTGAGGCCGTTCGCGAATTTGCTGCCCGGCTTGAACAGTACACCAAGCTTCCGATTCTCTTTTGGGACGAGCGCCTCACTTCCTCTCAGGCTCACCGGGTTCTCGACGAATACGGTCTCACTCGGCAAGAGCGAAAGGGCAAAGTAGATCAACTGGCTGCCACGATGATTCTTGAAGGCTACCTTCACTCTCTGGATCACCAATGAAGAAGCTCTTTGCCCTCCTATTGGTTCTCGGCCTTCCGGTGCTCGTCCTTGTAGCCATCTATAGGCAACCTGTGCCTTCCTACTCGGATGAAAAATTCGTTGAGATCCCCAAGGGGGCATCCACGCTTCGCATTGGTGAGCTTCTCGAACAGCAGGGTCTTCTGCGTAGTCCGCTGCAGGCCTGGCTCTGGCGCGCTCTGCATCCTCGAACACGGTTTCAGGCCGGTGAATACTCCTTCAAAAGGGAGCAGACCCTTGACGCGATTCTTTCCAAAATCGCGCGGGGAGACGTGTACTATGGCCAGCTCACGATCCCAGAAGGCTCATCCATCTACGACATTGCCCGCCTTGTCGAGGAGCAAAAACTACTCACTGCCGCAGAATTTTTGACTGCCGCCAAAGACCCTTCGCTGATCCAGGATCTCGATCCCTCTGCCCCGACCCTTGAAGGCTACCTCTTTCCTTCCACTTATCGCCTGCCCCGTAAGCTGACCGGTCCTCTGCTCTGCCAACGTCTCACCCGTCAATTCAAAGATGTTTGGCGCTCCCTCAAGACCACGGTTCCACCGCGCAGCATCGTCACGCTGGCCAGTCTTGTGGAAAAGGAATCTGCCGCCCCCGAAGAGCGACCCAGAATTGCCGGCCTCTTCACAAACCGCCTCAAAAAGGGCATGCGGCTCGAATGTGATCCGACCGTCATTTATGCCGCCCTGGTTGAGAATCGCTATCGTGGAACGATCTATAAGTCTGATCTCGCCAACCCCAACCCTTACAACACCTACCAAAATGTAGGTCTTCCTCCCGGCCCCATCGCAAACCCGGGCCTCGAATCCCTTAAGGCCGCACTCAACCCTGCTCAGACAGAAGATATCTTCTTTGTGGCCCAACCCGGCGCGACCGGGCACCATGTTTTTTCCAAGACGCTAGCCGAGCACAACCGTGCCGTCGAGGCTTACCGGCGTGGGCAAAAACGTTAAACAGCAACTGCCTGCTTTGCTCGCTGGGGTCGACCTGATCGACCCTGAGTGTTTCGATCAATTACTCGCCAAGACGAACGCCAGTCCTGCCTATCTGAGAAGGCTCCTCCGTGAGCAAACGGTGCCGCTTCACCCTGCCGTAGAAGGAGTTCGGCAGGATTGCTTCCCCAATCTTCTACGTACCCTTACCCAGCTGTCGCATTATTACGAAGAAGAGCCAAAGCTCGCTCGCGCCCTCGTGCTGGAATCCAAGCGCCATGCGCAGATTCTGCTCGCCCGTACTCCGGACGATCCCTGGCGTAGCCTGGTGCTGCTCCATCTCAACACGTGGCTTGAGAATCCAAGTGTCTATCCGATATGGTCATCCCTGCAAAAGCAAAACGCCGCTCACCCTACGGGGCCAGCGGCGCTTTCCTAAACCAGCGGTCAAGCCGGAAAACTACATCATTTCGATCGAAGCAACCTTCAGAACTTCACCTTCCACCTTGCCAGTGACTTTGGCCTTGAGGTCCTTGTCCTTGGTGCTGGCCTTCAGAGCTGCCAACGCCTTCACGTTGCCTTCTTCGTCAAACTTGACAAACTTGCCATCGCTCAACACGATACCGAGCCCGCTCTTGGCGCAGCCCATGACGCACTGCTTGGTGTGGCTGGCGAGATCCTTTGTTTTGCACGATGTGTCCACAATCGTGCCGGTCCAAGACTCAGCGAAGATCGCCGAGCTCATCAGGGTTGCTACTGCAAATAGTTTTTTCATTGTTTTGGTACTTCCTCCCATTAAGGATTGTACTGCACTTTGCAAGAGCCCGTTCAAATTCATACATGCAGATAAATGAACCTGTATGATGTGGGTGTGGCAAACAAATCTGACTTCACCGCAGACGAATGGGATCTCTTCCGCAAGGCTCCTCTCTTTGCAGGCATGATCGTGATGGCGGCAAGTCCCAGCGGTCCGATTGGCGTGGTTAAAGAGTCTTTTGCTGCTTCGGCTGCGCTTCGCAACGGCCTGGATGCAGCGCAAGGAGAGCTTACCAAGCTGCTCGCCATCGACTTGAAGCAAAACATTAACGTGCAGAAGGCCGACAGCTTTAATCCGGATGCGCTGCGCACGGAAGCACTGGCAATTTGCCGGGAAGTTTCGCGCCTGCTCCATCAAAAGGCGACCGAGCAGGAAACTACTGAATTCAAAGCATGGCTGCTTCTGATTTCTCGGGAAGTTGCCAACGCCGCGCGGGAAGGTGGATTCCTTGGTTTCGGCGGAGTGCAAGTGAGCGAAGCCGAAGCGAGCATCCTCGACCAACTGGAAGTTGCGCTTCGATAGCTGCTACTTGCCAGTCTTCTCCCCAAACCTTATACTCATTTTTTCGCGCGAAGTTTCCAGCGCTCGCATCCGATAAAAGAGAAGAGTAGAATCCATGCTGTTTAGGGACGAAGCCGATCCTTTAGCACCGCAACGGGAAGCCGCCATGTTCTATGGCCTATTCCTGCGTGGTCACTCTGCGGACGATTTGCGTAAAGACATCGACGTCCCCAAGGACACTCTCCAAAAGTGGCTGGGTACGCGCCGCTACGCCAACAACTTCCGCGACAATCTCAAACGGGTCTATAGCTACCGCAAGCAGGTACTGGCTATTTTCGACGAATTGGTGATGAACGAACGGACTCGCCAGCGCCTGCAATAATTGGGTCAGGATGACCCTCACCTGCTACGTCGTTGACGCCTTTACCAACCGTCCTTTTCATGGCAACCCCGCTGCGGTGATTCCGCTCGAAAACTGGCTTCCCGATGACCTGCTGCAGTCGATGGCTGCGGAGCACAACCTGGCAGAAACCGTCTACTTCGTACAAACGCCGGACGGCTACGACATCCGGTGGTTCACTCCCAAGACGGAAGTGGATCTGTGCGGCCACGCCACACTTGCGTCGGGCTTTGTGATCGAGCAGTTCATTGACCCGTTGGCCAGCTCAATTACCTTTCAATCCAAATCAGGGCCTCTGGGCCTCACCATCGAGAATGGGCTGTACACGCTGGATTTTCCCTCGCGTCCGCCCAGTGCCACCAGCCCCGACGAGCACCTTCTGGCGGGTCTCAATCTTCCTGCCCGGCAGATTCTGGCAGCTCGAGACTACTTCGCCATTTACGATACGGCTGAGGAAGTGCGTCGCCTGGATCCTGACATGCTGGCACTGTCCCGCATACACCGCTTTGCCGTGATCGCGACGGCCCCTGGTGACGAACCCGGCCTGGACTTTGTGAGCCGCTTCTTCGCGCCTGCTCAAGGCGTTCCGGAAGATCCGGTCACTGGCAGTGCACATTCGACGCTTATCCCCTACTGGTCGAACCGCCTCGGCAAGACGCAACTCGTGGCGAAACAAATCTCCGAACGTGGTGGCGACCTTTTCTGCTCTCTTGCCGGTGACCGCGTCAAGATCGGCGGCCATGCTGTACTCTACAGCAAGAATGAGATCTGTCTCCCTTAACGAAAGCCGCCGAAGTTCCTACATCTAGGCTGCAGAATCGAACCGCGAAACACTAACCCGCACTCTATACCCCAGCCCAGCCAGCAACCGGATCAGCAAATCACTGGATACTTGGTCCAGGTTGCCATTCAAAATCGCCGTAACTCGCGTTCGCGACGAACCACCCCGCCGGGCAACCTCAGCGTGTGTAAGGGACTGCTTCTCGACCGCGTTTCTTAACTTTTTTAGCAGCGCACACTGAACTTGCCATTCCTGAGAATCGTTGCTATCCAGTCCCAATGCTTCCGCCAACGCCTCCGGCGTCTGGACAATGATCGACTTAGTCTTCTTCATACGACATCTCCTTCCATCGCCTTCGTGCAATCTCAATTTCACTCGAAGGCGTCGTCTGCGTCTTTTTCGCAAATGCATGAATCACAAGGATTCCTCTCGCACTTTTCATGAAGTAAAAAGTCCGAAATTGACCATCTTTACTGTGAAGTCGCAACTCTGAGACTCCAGGAGCGACAGTCGGCATGGGTCTGGATAAAGGCATACCCGGCTGTTCCCCAGCTTGCAACAAGAAAATTGCTTTCCCCAAGCGGTCACGGATCTCCCTGGGAAACGCTCGTATCGCATCTCGAGCCTTCGGATGAATGACGACTGGCTTCAACTTTTTAATGTATCAAAACCGAGACATCTTCCGGGCAGCCTCCTCCCGGTTTGCCTCCCATTCCAGCCTGGTGTACACTTACGAATCAAATCATGCCTCATCCTGCCAAACCCAACCGCCGCCAGATGATTGAGCTTGCCATTTCGCGTGGGTTCCTCACTGCTGGATCTGCCTCCATCCTTTCGCAACGCCAACTTCTTGCCGACTGGCAAAGTGCTGAAGCTCAGGCCAGCAAGCCCACCTCTGCCGAAGTGCTTGGCCCCTTCTTTCGCAAGGGCGCACCCGACCAGCGCGTTCTGCGGGCCCCTGGTGATCCGGGCTTTCCCCTGAAAGTGACGGGTCGTGTTCTCAATACCAAGGGGCAAATTGTGGAAGGTGCCAAAGTGGACCTCTGGCATGCCGATCATGGCGGGCTTTACGACACCAAGGGCTATAAGTATCGCGCCAAGCTAGCTCCCGATGCCAAGGGCCTTTACTCTGTCGACACGGTGATGCCCGGCCATTACGCCGACCGCCCGGCGCAGCACATCCATTACCTGATCACTGCACCTGGCCACAAGACGCTGATTACCCAGGCCTACTTTGCCACCGATCCTTTCTTTGAAGGAAATCCTGACAAGAACTGGAATAAGTCTGGCATCGCCGGCAATAAGGAACTCATCCTCCCTGTCAAGCTCTTCGAGGGTGGGGCTAAGCCTACCGACCCGGCCCACGCCGAGATCACCTTCGACATCATTCTCGAGAAAGCCTAGCCCATGCCTACCATCACAGCCGACGCAATTCCCGGCGATCTTTTCTTTTCCAAGGATGGTAAGTCCATCTCGAGCAAGTGCCGTGACGGCCATGTCCGCTCGTGGGAGCTCGCCTCTGGCAAGCTACTCAGCGACAAACCCTTCAGCCCCCGTGGCGGCAGGCTCTCAGAGAATCTTCTTCTCGAAGTAGACCGCAAGACCAAAGAAACCAAGGTCTGGGACCTCACGGCCAACCGCCAGCTCTACCTTCTGAAAGGTGCGGATCTCGCTAACGCTGCATCCTCCAGCGACGGTCGTTTCTTCGCTACCTCCAACCCCACCGACCGTAGCATTCGCGTCATGGATTTGAAGACGGGCCAGGAACGTCATAATCTGCCCGATGGGCTCGGCGGGGCAGCCAGCCTGGTCTTCTCGCCCGATGGGGAAACTGTTGTCAGTGCCAACTACGACAACGACCTGCGCATCTGGAAGACATCCTCAGGCGAGCTTGTGAAGAAGGTCGAAGATCTGACTGGGGCGATGTTTGCTGCCGCGTTTACTCTCGATGGCAAGCAGCTCATCATGGGTGGGCTGGACGAAACCGTGTACATCTGGGACGCCAAATCCTACTCGTTGACTCGCAAGCTCAAAGGCCATGGAGAAACGATCGCAGCCCTCACGATTTCACCTGATGGACGTACCCTCGTCACCGGTGGCTTCGATGTCATCACGGTCAAGAATCCCGTCAAGATACAGATCTGGGATCTCGCGGCGGGCAAGATCACCCGCACGATTGCTTCCCCGCATCGAGTGGTCTCTCTCGCCTTCTCACCCGATGGCAAGTGGCTTGCCTTTACCTCCGGCGAGAAAGAGATCACTCTCGTCGCGGTTTAGCTACATCCCCGGATAATACAAGAGGTCGGTGGATACGACATCACCGCCGGCTTGCTTGATCATCGTGATTACTTGCCCGCGGTGATAGGTTGCATGATTCACCACGTGCAAGAGCAGCTTGTATTTCACCTCGTTTTTCTCTTCGCCCTTCAGGTTGCGCCACTCGAGGCGCTGCTCGAGCGCTTCTGGTTGCTGTGCGCGAATCCAAGCCGCAAAGCTGCCCAGGATCACCGGCCATTGCGCCTGGAGTGATGCGACATCGAGTGATTCCCCTTCTTCGGCCAAGCCACGATAGGGTTGCCCTGTAAATCGCTTCCACCAGATTCTGTCCGCCTGGAACACGTGCGTCAGCGTCCCCAGAATTCCGCCAAAGCTGTTGCCCCGGTCCTTTTCAATGAGTTCCTGCGGTAATTTCTGAACCACCTCGATCACCTGCTGGGATGCCCACAGGGAATACTCAAAGTGTTGCGCCAGAAGTTCTGGTTGGATCATCATAAAATTGCACTCCTGATTGCTATGATCCCTTATTCCATTTTTCTGGTTGTCTCCGGGCTTGCCATCAGCCTGGCCGAGCGCCTGTGGCCCAGAGATGCCAGCCAGCGGCTCGTGCGCCAAGGGTTTTTTCTCGACCTCTTCTATTTGTTCTTCAATGCCGAGATTGTAGGTGCGGTGGTTGCCTCGCTGCTGGCCCGGTCCTTCCCGCAGCAGCCCATCCTCGCCTGGCGAGAATCTGTTGGCCTGGGCGTAATTGGTCTTTGGCCTGTTTGGGCGCAAGCCCTTGTCCTACTGGTCGTGAAGGACTTCCTGCAGTACAACATCCACCGCTCGATGCATCGCTTTGGTTGGCTCTGGCGCTTTCACAAAACGCATCACAGTTCGACCCAGCTGGATTGGCTTTCCAACTGGCGCTTCCACTGGGTGGAGATTTTCGTCTACCAGCTTGTCCTCTACATCCCCGCCAATATGTTGGGTTTCAGTGCGGAAGCTTCTTACGCCTGCGCCGTCATCAGCACCACTGCCGGCCATTTTGCCCATGCCAACCTCAATGTCCACCTGGGGCCTCTGAACTACCTCATCAACAGCCCCGAGTTGCATACCTGGCATCACGTACACCCCGACCATGGGCCGCAAGACCGCAATTTCGCGATCACGTTCAGCCTTTGGGACTGGCTCTTCGGAACTGCGTATTGGCCTGCACAGCTGCCAGCCCGCCTGGGTCTCAAGACCGAGGAACCCAGGCGAGCCAACGTCTAATCAGGCTTCGTCATCATGCTGTGCTGCCAGCTTTGTGATCACGCTTAAATCTTCCAGCGTTGTCACATCGCCAGCCACAGTGTTGTTTGTTACCAGTTCGCGCAGGAGTCGTCGCATGATCTTGCCGCTCCGCGTCTTTGGCAACGCATCGCTAAAGCGGATCTCTTCAGGCCGCGCAAAGGCGCCAATCTCATGCCCCACCCATTGGCGCAATTCTTTGCCCAAGGCCTCGTGGTCGAAATCGCCCTTCTTTAGC
The DNA here is from genome assembly GCA_044340255.1 of Bryobacter sp. Lineage (GTDB taxonomy): Bacteria > Acidobacteriota > Terriglobia > Bryobacterales > Bryobacteraceae > Bryobacter. The sequence continues at coordinate 38,391 of JBIITX010000008.1, forward strand.
GTGACAAAGCAGCAAACCGACTGGCCCGTGATCTCGTGGGGCTTGCCAACTACTGCGGCTTCTGCCACCGCCGGATGTCTGACGAGCGCGCTCTCTACTTCCATCGTGCTCAACCTGTGGCCACTGACGTTCAAGACGTCATCGACCCGGCCCAAGACCCAGAAGTAGCCATCTTCATCACGTCGCGCCGCATCGCCGGTAAAGTAGTTGCCGGGCATCCGGCTCCAGTATTGATCCTTGAACCGTTCGGGGTCTCCCCAAATGGTTCTGACCATACTCGGCCATGGCCGCCGCACGATCAGAAAACCTTCCTGGTTGGCTCCCACCGGGTTGCCGTCAAAGTCGACGACATCGGCAATGATTCCAGGCATGGGTAAAGTGCCGCTACCGGGCTTCAAAGGCACGGCGCCTGGCATTGGTGCAATCAAGATGGTGCCAGTTTCTGTTTGCCACCAGGTGTCGACAATCGGGCAACGGCCCTTGCCAATCACATTGAAATACCATTCCCAGGCGGCAGGATTGATGGGTTCGCCCACGCTGCCCAGCAAGCGCAGGCTGGACAGGTCGCAGCCCTCTGGCCAATGGTTGCCCTGGCGAATCAAGGCCCGGATGGCAGTCGGCGAGGTATAAAACACAGTGGCCTTGAAATGTTCTACGATCTTCCACCAGCGATCAAAGTTCGGTGTATCGGGGGCACCTTCGTAAATGATCTGTGTGGCGCCACGGGACATCGGTCCATACACGATGTAGCTGTGTCCGGTCACCCAGCCGATGTCGGCAGTGCACCAATACGTGTCATCCGACTTCAAGTCGAAGACCCATTCCATGGTCATGCTTGCCTGCAGCATATAGCCGGCCGTTGTGTGCAGGATGCCTTTGGGCTTGCCAGTCGTGCCGGACGTATACAACACGAAGAGGGGATGCTCGCTGTCGAGCGGTACGGCAGGGCAGTGCTTGCTTTGGCCGGCTTCCACGGCATGCCACCAATGATCGCGCCCATGTACCATCGCGACTTCACCCTTGGTTCTCGCGCACACTACAACACTCTCCACTGTCGGGCAATCGGTGAGGGCTTCGTCCACGGCTGGCTTGAGCTTGATCTCTTTCCCTCGCCGCCAGCCGCCATCGGCTGTGATGACCAGCTTTGCGCCAAGATCTTGAATTCTCGCCTTTAGTGCCTCGCTTGAAAACCCACCGAACACGACGCTATGGGTGACTCCCAATCGCGCACAGGCGAGCATTGCTACCACTGCCTCAGGAATCATGGGCATGTAGATGATTGCCCGGTCACCCGTTTGAACACCCAGCTTCAAAAGGCCATTGGCAAAGCGCGAAATATCATCGAGCAACTCGCCGTAGGTCACTTTGCGGGTGTCGCCCGGTTCGCCTTCAAACAGCAGTGCTACTTTGTCGCCCTGTCCAGCCAGCACGTGCCGATCGACGCAGTTGTAACAGGCGTTTGTTTTGCCGCCGACAAACCACTTGGCGAAAGGGGGCTCCCATTCAAAGACGTGGGAGAAAGGCTCAAACCAGTGCAGCTTCTCCTTGGCTAAATCGCCCCAAAACTCTTCTGGCTTTTCGGCCGCCTTCTGGTACAGCGCCCGGTAAGCCTCCATTCCTGAAACGTTCGCCTTGGCGACGAACTCGGCAGAGGGTGGGTAAACATTCACTTGACTCATGGCAAAACGCCAATTCTATCAACCCAGTCTGATGCTGGGAAAGCAAAGTTCGAATTCACAGGCGAATCGGAGCAAGATAAACTAGTCACGCATGCCTCTTTCGCCAGACCAGCAACGCGCGCTTGTTACGCGCCTCACCGCCGCCTGTGGTGGCTCCTACACGCCCGAGCAACGGCGTAAGTACTTCATATCGGGCCCCCAGTGGGCGGCAGCCTATGAGGGCAATGCGATCTTCCACGCGCCCACCCGTAAGCCGGTCCACTTTGAGACCGTGATCGAGAAGTACGCTGAAATCGGGATCAACCATTGGACTACTCACGATACCGACGTGCTGCCTTATGAGGCCCTCGGCAATGATCGTCAGCACGAGATCGTCGCGCAGATCGGTGCGAGCCTCAAGAAGCATGGGCTCAATTGCTCGATGGTTACCACCGAGACCTTCCATCATGCGGTCTTCGCGGGTGGCCCTGCCGGCGAGCAGCCTGAGGTGCGCGATTATGCCAAGTGGCGGCTTCGCAACACCGTTTCGATTGGCCATGAACTCGGTGCTTCGTATGTTGTTTACTGGCCCGGCTCTCTGGGCTACCAGTTTCAGGGCATTGTGGACGAGGTGCAGACCCTGAAGTGGTTTGCGGAAGGCATGAATGCTGCCTGTGAAGCTGATATCGAAATTGCCAAGGCTAAGGGCCGCTCCACGATGCTTCATTGCATGGAAGCCAAGCCTTTTGAGCCTGCGGCCGAGATTCTCCTTCCGACCTCAGACGCGATGCTTGCCTGGATTTCTTCTGGATACCTGACTCATCCCGAGATGGTGGGCTTGAACCCCGAGTATCTTCACGAGCTGATGTGGGGTGGAGCTGTCCGTGCATCTCTGGCCCGTGCTCTGATGTGCGGCAAGCTGTTTCACTTCGATATCAATGATGGCTACCGCCTGAAGCATGATGTGGACATCGCGGTTGGTTTGGTGAACCCCTTCGATTGGCTCAACATTCTTGTGCTGCTGCGCACCTACGACTACAAGGGCCCGTTCAACCTGGACTTCAAGCCTCCGCGCACGACGTCAAACGATGGAGTTTTCGACATCAGCTTCCCCACTGCAGTGGACCGCTTTATCACGCTCTGGGAGATGGCTGGTGAGGTCATGACCGATCCGATTCTTGCGGAAGCGGCGAAGGCCCTTAAGGAGGGTGCTGGCGTTGCTCCTGGACAAGATGCGACCACGATCTTTGAAGCCAATAAGGAGCTCTGGAATTTGCATGAGCTGATGGCTCATCGTCTCTTCCAGATTCTGATTGGTCAGCACAAGGGAAGAATTTTCTCTGTTTAAGGGTATTCGCTATTCGCGAATTAAGAAGATGTGTTAGAGTGTGGATATGATCAAGCCGCAAGATCTTGTCGTTTCTACACTCTTTGCTGCTCACCCCAATCAGGCTTGGCCGTACGCAAAGCTTGCGGCCAAGCTTCACATCTCTGTCTCTGAATCCCACGCGGCTGTGCAACGCTGTCTCGCTGCCGGCTTCCTTTACAAGTCTGAGCAACAACTCCGTCTCAATCCCGTTGTCTACTCGCGCTTTATTGAGAATGGCCTCCCTTGCGTCTGGCCAGCTCAGATTGGTGCGCTGCAGCAGGGCCTTCCTGCGGCTTTTTCTGCTCCGGCACTGCAGGGCATTTTCGCACCCGTTGCCGGGCCGGAAAACAACCTGATCTGGCCCAGCAACGGTGGCCCACTCTTTGCGTCTTCGATAGAACCGATCCATCCAGCTATCCCGAAAATCAGTGCCGAAGATCCAATCCTCTATGCCTGGTTTGCGTGGATGGAGGTCTTCCGCCTCCGTCGCCCTCGTCTTGTGCATGAGGGCCGCAAGTGGATCGAAGCCGCTCTCGACATTGAACAAGCGGCATGAAAGCTGATCCCAACTTTCTAGAATCGGCGATCCCGCACCTGCAGCCTCTCCTCGACGAAGTCCTCTTTATTGGCGGTGCAGTGGTTCCGCTCTACATCACCGATCCTGCCGCGCTGTATGTCCGCCCCACGCTCGATATCGACATCCTCTCCGCTGCTACTACGTACGCGGCCTACCAAACCATCGTCGACAAACTGCTTGCCATTGGGTTCAGCCATGACATCCGAGGCCCCTTATGCCGCTTCGTGAAAGCTGGCCTTATCGTGGACCTGATGTCACTCGATGAATCCGTCCTTGGTTTTTCGAACCACTGGTATCGCGAGGCTTTGGCGCAGCCTCAACATCATGTCCTGCCGGGCGGCCTTTCGATTCGCATCCCCACGCCACCCCTGATGCTTGCGACCAAGCTTGCCGCCTTTGACTCTCGCGGCAAAGCTGACCCCGCCATCAGTAAAGACCTCGACGATATCGTCACCCTCATCGATGGGCGCGCCGAACTTTTGTCCGAAATTGCCCAAAGTCCAGCCGACCTCCGTACCTGGCTTGGCAGGGAACTGATTGCACTGGCCGGCCATAAGATTGTCCGCCATATCCTCCCGGGGCTCTTTCTCGGACCGGATTCGGCTTCCCGGCATGACCGCTTCCACCGCCGAGTGTTGACAATCGAGAAGGCAGCACCATAAAATCCACTCCAACGGGGTGAAATTTGATTGACGCCATTGCGCGCCTGCGGGGACGCGCGTTCGCGTATTTGTTGGCAGTGTGCCTATTGTGTACGCTGCCCTATTGGCGTTCTCTGGGACTTCCGCCCATCTCTGATGATTACCTACAGGTCTGGCTGGGACGCCACTACGGCCCCATGGAGCAATGGCACCTGCTCGCACAGGATTCGCTTTATCGATGCCGGGCGACTTCCATCTGGCTGACTGGAGTGACCGAAGCGGTTTTCGGCTTCTCGACCGTGGTCTTTAACCTTCAGAGCATGCTGCTGCATGCACTGAATGTTGCCCTCATCATTTTGCTTGGTCGGTGGCGCCCCATCGGCTTCACGCTGTCTGTACCTGCCGCCCTGCTTTGGGGGCTTCTGGAACGGCACCACGAAGCGGTGATGTGGTACGCCGCGCTTCCTGAACAACTGGTGTTCTTCTTTGTGCTGCTGGCCTTGCTGTGCTGGCTGGAGTGGTGGCAATCCGGCAAGCTTCGCTTTTACGCTGGGGCGATTTTCGCTTTTCTCCTCGCCCTATTGAGCAAGGAAAGCGCGGTGATTCTGTGCCCGCTTCTGGCCCTCCCGGCACTCTTTGACGTGGGGAGGTGGCGGGAAGCCCTTGTGAAAGCCATTCCATTTTGGCTTTTGTCCCTTGTCTATTTCACGTTCAACATCCTCACGCGCAACGATAATCTTCATTGGAACGATGGCACTTTCCAGCTTGGTTTCCATTTCATTCCAGTCATTGTCAATTCGACGGCTCGCCTGCTGTTTCCCTGGGGCTTTGCGGCGCTTGCCGTACTGCTGGTTCAGCGCAAGAAGGTACGTCCCGCGTTGCTTATTGCTGCTGTCGTTTGGATTCCTATCTGTCTGGCTCCGTATGCGTTTATTGCCTACCAGCCGCGTGTTCCGAGCCGCCACGTCTACCTGGCGAGCCTGGGTGTCGCTCTGATCATCGCGATGGCCTTTCAAATCATCTACTCCCATCGCCGACTGCTCGCCCACGCGCTGCTGGTTGTCTATTTGTTTGCCAATACGTCCTATGTATGGATCTTCAAGCACGACCAGTTTATGCAGCGTGCCCTGGTGACCGAACGACTGGTGGAGTCTGCCGCAAAACTGAGCGCGGAAAAGTCTAATCCCCGGCTCCAGGTTTTCTGTTTCCCGCTGGCTCCCGAGATTGCCGTGATTGCGCTGTCCCATCATCTTGGCCTTCGAGAATCGGACATTGTGGTGAACAAGTCCTCCGAACCAAACTGCCAGGTGCCAACCGTGCAACTCATCCAGTGATGACTCGCGATACACTACAGTCAAGCCAAGGGGCGCCCCGCCCGGCCACAAGCCGACTGGGGCTGAGACACTCAAACCGTAAAAAAGGCCGAGAGTCCCTTCGAACCTGATCCGGGTCATTCCGGCGTAGGAATCGGCATTTGCGTCTGTCCTTCGTCCCTCCCGGGTCTCCCATCAAGGAGAATCCGCATGTCCACAACGCTCACTACGTTTAGCTACCCCAACTCAACCAAGATCCATCTTTCCGGCCTCCAGCATGAGGGTCTCAAAGTCGCTATGCGCGAAGTCGCGCTTGACTCCTCGGCCAAGGAAGCGCCTCTCAAGATTTACGACACCTCCGGCACGTGGTCTGACCCGAACTACGATCCGAACCAGCCTTTCCCCAAGCTGCGGCAGCCCTGGATCGATGCCCGTCAGCCCATCAATGGTGCCGTGACTCAGCTTGCTTATGCCAAGGCCGGCATCATCACTCCCGAGATGGAATACATCGCGGTGCGCGAATCGCTAGGTCGTCCCAACTCGATCACCGCCGAGTTTGTCCGCTCTGAAGTTGCCGAAGGCCGGGCCATCATTCCCGCCAACATCAAGCACCCTGAGTCTGAGCCGATGATCATTGGTCGCAACTTCCTTACCAAGATCAACTCGAACATCGGCAACTCGATCGTTACCTCTTCGATTGACGAAGAGGTCGAAAAGCTGCTCTGGTCGATTCGCTGGGGTGCTGATACGGTTATGGACCTGTCGACCGGAGAAGACATCCACGAGACCCGTGAAGCCATCATGCGTCGCTCGCCGGTGCCTATCGGTACTGTGCCGATCTATCAGGCTCTCGAGAAGGTAAACGGTAAGGCTGAGAATCTCACCTACGCGATCTATAAAGAAACCCTGATTGAGCAGTGTGAGCAAGGCGTTGATTACTTCACCATCCACGCTGGTGTGCGGCTGAAGTACATCCAACTCACTGCTGGGCGTACCACTGGTATCGTCTCGCGCGGTGGGGCCATTATGGCGAAGTGGTGCCTGCATCACCACAAAGAAAACTTCCTCTACGAGAACTTTGAAGATATCTGCGAACTGCTGCGCAAGTATGACGTCAGCTTCTCGCTTGGCGACGGGCTTCGTCCGGGGTCGATTGCTGATGCGAATGATGCTGCACAATTTGCGGAGCTCGAAACCCTTGGGGAATTGACCCACAAGGCTCTTGCCCGCGATTGTCAGGTGATGATCGAAGGCCCTGGTCACGTGCCCATGCACAAGATCAAGGTGAACGTCGAGAAGCAGCGTGAGCTTTGCAACGATGCTCCTTTCTATACGCTGGGGCCGCTTACCACCGACATTGCCCCCGGCTACGATCACATCACTTCAGCCATTGGTGCGGCCATGATTGGCTGGTACGGTACTGCGATGCTTTGCTACGTGACGCCCAAAGAGCATCTGGGGCTGCCGAATCGTGAAGACGTCAAGCAGGGCGTTATTGCCTACAAGATCGCGGCTCATGCTGCCGATCTCGCCAAGGGTCATCCCGCTGCCCAACTTCGTGATGATGCGCTTTCGCGTGCCCGTTATACCTTCCGTTGGGAAGATCAGTTCAATCTCTCGCTCGACCCGGAAACCGCCAAGGCTTATCACGATGAGACTTTGCCGGCTGATGGAGCGAAGTCGGCGCACTTCTGTTCGATGTGCGGCCCGAAGTTCTGCTCGATGGAATTGACCCAACAACTCCCTGAGCAAAAGCAGGAAGAATCTCTGATCGTTCTTGCCTAATGCCTCAACTCGGCAAAATGTTGATTGTCGCCGGCCTTGGCCTGGTAGTCCTTGGGCTGCTGGTCTGGGTCGGCGGCAAGCTGCCAGGTAACTTTACGTGGCGCACAAAAAACACGACGATTTACTTTCCTCTTGCTTCCTGCCTGCTTGCCTCTGCCATCGGTTCGTTGATCCTCTGGCTTCTCAATCGCCGCTAAAGCATTCATACTTCATAGGGCGTCATCTTGCCTTCGCGATTCACCATAATCAGCCTTAAACTTCACATGCCTGTGAATGCAGGCATCTGTTTCTGCCAAGGTGCGCATCACGTGGCCCAGGAGTGCGCTGGAAGTAATTTGCATCTGAAGCCTTTTTTCGTGCCTGATCCTGGGTCTAGACCGGCCCCTTGCTGAGCCCAGGCCCAAGTTGAGTCCCGTGATCACAACGAAACATCAGGGGCATACACAGTCAAAGCAATTTGAGCGTTCACTGCTGCGACCGCTCGCACTGTCGTCCCTTGAACTACAAAATATTTCGACCTTGGCCGATCCGAGCCTTGAATCCCAATGTTGAATGTGCGAGTCTTGGCCTGATCCCAGAGCGCTCGATCGGCTGCGCTAAGTCCTTCAATGAGTTTGCAGAAGGCTCGAATTCTTCCATCCAAAGAGAGCCTGAAGTTTGCGATCTCCAAGGTTGCGTAGTATTTTCTTTTGAATTTTTCGCAGTACAAAACAATGACCTTTGTGCCCAAAGCTGCGACGAGCGGAGTAAGGTCTCGCGTCGAAACGATGTCCAGGTCCACGTTGATGAAATGGATTTCGGATTCCCAGCTCGCGGGCGGAACTTCTGCTGCTTTCTCAACGCGGGTCGGAATAAACGTTCTCCTCAACCTGTTCGAGCCACTCGGAATCTATGCCTCCCACGATAGGCTGTACTGCTACGTGCACCATCGGGCAGTCGGCGGCGGCGCCGTGCCAGTGCTTCTCTCCCGCACCGATCACCACCGTGTCACCCAGGCTCATCGCGAGTGGTGCTTCGCCCTCCTTCTGCACCCAGCCTCTTCCGCTGACGATGTAGAGGAGTTGTCCTCCGGGGTGGGTGTGCCAGGCGGTTCGCGCGCCGGGCGCAAACGATACTTTCACGCCACGCACTTCCATCAGGCCACCGGCTACCAGCGGCTCAATCCAAACCTCTCCGCGAAAATAATCGGGGTTCCCTTTTACGGCCTTTTGTTCTGCAACGCGCTTTAGTTCCACATCCGCATTATGGCCCAATATCCCCGAAACATCACTTTGCCCCAGCCGCTTTCGGGTAAGGTCTCCTCGACCCATCCACGGATCGAAGCCTCTTCGATGCCGCGTCGGATCGCATAGGCCACGTTGGATTCGGTCATCATGTAGTTCACGTAAAACTCGCGGTTCAGCTCTACCCCGACTTCAAACTGCTCGGAGGCCTCTACCTGAAAGCCCATTCCCAAGCCGTCGAGTCGCGCCGGATCGAGGACATGCGCCTCTGAAGCCTTCCACGGATATCGTTCTACAAAGCTGGTAAACCAGGCGTCCAGCACTCCGGTGTGCGGGAAGGTCCGTCCGGGGGAGAAGTCATAAACCAGCAGCCTCCCCTCGGGATCGAGCACCCGCCGGGCCTCCCCAAAAAACGAATCCAGGGCCACATAGTTCAAGGAGCCTGCGGCAGACATCCAGCCAAAGCTCTGTCCTCGAAACGGCAACCTCTCGGCCTGGCCCACCGCAAAACTAGAATCCTGGCTTACCGTTTTGGCCATGACGAGCATGGCTTCTGCTGGCTCGAGGCCTACTGGACTGTCGAAGAAACCTTCGAGCGCCCGTGTGGAAAGTCCCGCCCCACAGCCGACGTCGAGGGCCCGCTGCCCCGCTACATTGCGGCCGGCGAGTGCCTTTGCTACCACCTTGCGGTGTACGGGAGGCCTGGCAGTCGCATAGCCAATACTCATAGACGTTGTTGCAAATGGGTTCATGCAGACACCTCGCAAAAGTTGGTTCAGATCATGCGACGATAGTCGCCATGTCTACCCAAAATTACCAGAATCATGCCCAGAGGGTTCCAGGCTTTCTCGCAGTCGGCTTAGCGATCTTTGCCAGCTTCATCGGATCGCTGGTGAATTTGTACAACTCGATCGGCGACCACCAGCGCATCTACAGTGCTTCGCTGCTTGTAGTGCTGACCGTGAGTCTGTTCTTTGTTGCCTTTTTCTGCCGCACCTTCGCACTCAAGGCGCAGGATCGGGCCATCCGTGCGGAAGAAAACCTGCGCCACTTCGCGATGACTGGCAAGCTGCTGGATCCCAGGCTTACGATGAAGCAAATTATTGCTCTGCGCTTTGCCTCGGATGCAGAATTTCAGCCCCTCATCGCAGAAGCTCTGGCAAAGAATCTGGACCCGAAGTCCATCAAGATGCAAGTGAAGAACTGGCGCGCCGACTTCGATCGCGCCTAGTTATCGCTCGACGGCCGTGGGGGGCTTGGGGGCCAGAGGTGCTTTGGGTGCCTCTGGCGGCACGGTGTCGACGCGGCTGCTCATGGCCCCGCCCTTGGTGATGGTCATGCTGCCGCGCCCGGTTTCCAGAATGATTCTGGGGCCACCGTTGCGTCCACGAATGGAGCCTCCGCGGTCTTCTTCTCTCCGCTCGAGCGGACTCCCGAAGAGGTTGTCGACCTCACCGCGCCGAGTCACTGCATCGAGGTCATACCTCGAGTTCTCTGGCAGATGCATGGTCACAGAGCCACTCGAAGTTTTCGCAATGACTGTGCCCAGGGTGGAACTGCCCGGCGAGAGTTCAATGTCGCCGCGTTCCAGATCGATTTCCATCGGGGAAGAGAAGCCACTTACCCGCACATCCTTTGATCGGCTCCGCAGCTTCATCGGGCCCAGAATGTCTTCCACTTCCATATCCCCATCGGAGATGTGAACCCGGCCGCGCAACCGCTCTACATTCAAGTTGGTGCGATCACTGGTGAAGCGCAATCCCTTGTCGATCTTTCGGAAATCGAGCGAACCGCGAAACTCGCCTTCGACAATCACTTGTCCGGCCACTTCTACCAGTTCCAGATCGTCGGCGCGGGCTCCCTTGACATCGACGTTACCCTTGACGCGGGTCAGCCTGACGACATCACTTCGGCGCAGGTCGACGCGAACGTTGCCACCAATGTCCTGGCCTCGTACCCCGGCATTCTCGGAATTCACTTCGAGGTTGCCGGCAATCTGACTGACATCAAAATCACCGTAGGTACCGCGGCATTCCACCGTTGAGCCCTTGGGGACCTGGATCTCCAAATCACTTTCGACGCGGTTGTCTGTGCCGCCTCTTTCGTGATTGGTCCGGATCACTACCTGGTCGCCTTGCGCTGTGAGTTCGAGCTTGATGCGGTCGTTGATACGATCGGCACCGGCGCGGTCCAGATTCATGATGGAGGTATGGCCACTGACCTGGATCGATTCGCGGTCTGAGCCTACCAGCCTGACGTTTCCGCGTCGGTTCTCCACAATGATTCGCGGGGTCTTTGTGGTGTTCAGATTCGCCGATACCGGATACTCAAAGGTCTCGCCGAAGATCTGCAAGCCGCGCATGTTGATGCGACCCGAACGAATCTTGTCTCTGGTATCCAGAGTGAACCACATGCCGCCGGCCACGAGCGAAATGAAGATGATCAGGCCCCACTCGCCACCGCTGACTCCACGCTTGGGCAGGGGTTGATTGCGCGATGCCAAGAAGGCAATCTCAGCCAATCGCACCACACCCCAGATGATCAAGAGGTAAGGCCAATAGTCGAGCAGCAATCTCCAGGGGGAGAGATCGGGCCTCAGATTGTTGGCCAGAAAGAGCAGGCCAACACCAATCAAAATAATCGGTCCGACAAAGGACTGTCTCATTGCACCTGCCCTCCTTTCATGTATTCGGCCAGCTTCAAGACACCAAACATGATGATCAGAATGGGCCAGGTACGGCTGAAGCTCAGACCACCGCTATGGTCAATGGCAATCAAGGTGCCAAGGGTAATCAGAATGACGGGTCCCCGGATGGCTGACACTAGCCCAACACTATTCGACATGGCCGCCCTCCTTGATACTTTCCACGGCATGAAAGCGCTGCATCAGCAGGATCACACCGGCTGCGATCATCAACACGGGCCAGAACCGGAGGATCTCGTCGATGCGAAGCAGCCCCAAGTTGTCGAGCAGGAAGAGGAAGCCGAAGCCGATCAGCAGGAAGGGGCCCAAGGGTAGCTTCTGAAGCCCGGGAGGTAAATTTACCATTCCGCTGAGCTCATCTACCTTTTCGCCGCGCTGTCGCTTCTGTGCGGTATGGTATGCCTCAAAGGGCATGTAGAAGTACCAGCCAGCCATGAGGAAGCCGATGAACGGACCCCCCACGCCAGGTCGATCAATGATCGAAATCATGGCAGCAAAGACGATGATGTGGAATAAGCCCTTGGCGTATTGCTGGTTATAGATTGCGCCCACGCCAGGGATCAGACCGAGCACGAACGCCCAGCCTGGCGAAACTTCTGCGGTGCTCTTGGGAACACTGAGCATGGGTTCGCTATAGGGCGAAGCCGGTTCTGCCTTCAGCTGGTTCTGTTGGGCATAGTCTTTCGAATACAGAATGCCGTTTACATATTCGGCATCCGCTGCAGTTAAAGCCTTCCCGGTGGCGCGGCAATAGCCGACGATCGGTGAGCTGGGATTTTCCGGTTGAGGTGCTTGATTCTCGGTGGGGTTCATTTTGACTCTCCACTCTTCTTTGGATTGGATTTTTCTGCGCCAGCCTGTTCCTCAGAGTCGCCCTTCATGTCACTGATGGCGGTTTGAACTTCGTATACCAGTCTGAGGTTGTCGTAATACTTTACAAATCGGTCCCAGGTGCGATGTGCGGAATCGTCTACGCTCCGCCACACCTTTACGGGGTCAAGATCGCTGGGCTTCAGTTGTCTCGCTGGGGAAACAAACTTGCCGAGCATCGAGAAACTCAAAATCGTCATTGCCATCCCCATGGCGAATCGCGGTTGCACGAGGGGGGCGATCCAGCGTTTCAGCCAGTCCTGCTTGGCCATGGCGGCGAGGATGGGGGCTTGCTTCGGAGTGTGATAGAGGATCCGCGTTACCAGTTCTTTGGGCGGTTCGACAATGGCGGCACGCTCCATGAACTGCATGGCCCCGGTGACATCTGCCACCAATTCCTGGCAGGCTTTGCAGTGGGCGGTGTGGGCTTCAAAGGCCGACTTCTGTTGGGCGTCGAGGGTGCCGTCCACGTAGTCGCAAAGCAATTCGTCGATTTGGAGGCAGTGTAGTTCGTTCATCTTAGATCACCACCTTGTGGCGCTTCAAAATGCGCGCCAGTTCTGCACGGCCGCGGTTCAAGCGGCTCTTTACAGTTCCTTCGGGTACCGCGAGCGTGGTTGCGATCTCACGGTATTCCATTTCCTGCAGGTCACGCAAGATGACTGCTTCCCGCAATTCGGGTGAGAGCTTCTGCAGGGCAGCCTGCAACAGTTCACTGGCTTCCCGTCCGGCCAGCATGCCGTCGGTGCGGCCTCCGGCCAAAGAGGTCTCTTCAATCATCGGCAACTGGGTTTCGAGCGAATCGGTCATCCGCTCGCCTTTGGTCCGGCGGTAGTTGTCGATCAACAGGTTACGGGTCAGACGGGTGAGCCATACAGCGAAGCTCCCCTCTCCGGCCCTAAAACTTCGGAGTGTCTTGAAAATTCGCAAGAACACTTCCTGCGTCAGATCCTGGGCCTCTTCGTCTTTTCCGACGAAGCGGTAGCAAATGGCATAAACGCGCCTTGTGTGGGCTTTGACCAGGTCTTCCCAGGATCCCTGATCTCCTTCCAGGCAGCGCTCAACCAGTATTGAATCGGCGTCCAATGCGGTTTCCCAGCGAGAGGTTTGAGAGATAGTTTGTCCAGCTCCGGTCTGAAAATACGGTCCCGCCCAAGTGGTTGTTGCTGCGGTGCTGTTGGTCAGATGAATCATGAGCTGTCTTCCGATTAGAGAAACGAGGTTTTATCATGATAAGTTCACACTTGGGAACAATTTCTTCAAACTCGCTGAGCCAACCCCCGAAACGCAAGAGCATCCCCTGGGTGGCTTTGCTCGTTTTGGGCGTCGTTGGCTTCATTCTTTATCGGGCTGCAGCGGGTGCCGAAGGGTTTGATTGGGTCCGTTTCAGCACCACGATCGGGTCCCTCGACCCCAAATTTGCCGCTCTCGCTATCTTATTCATAATACTCACTTATTTTGGCCGCGCGATCCGCTGGCAGGTGATGATGCGCCCGCTTGGACCCACCCCCTCGGTTTGGCGTCTTTCGATTGGTACGGCGATTGGCTTTACCGCCATTGTGCTGCTCGGGCGACCGGGCGAATTTGTCCGCCCCTGGTGGATTGCCCGCGAATCCAAAACCGCCTTCTCGTCTCAACTTGCGGTCTGGCTCTTTGAGCGCATCTACGATCTTTTAGTGGTGATTCTATTTTTTGGGTTTGGCTTAATTCATTTGGCCAGCTCGGGGATTGTTTCCAAGGCTGGCCCGGAACTGCGTTTGGTGGTTTCGAGCGGTGGCACCCTCGCTCTGGCCGGAGCCGGGGTGTGCCTGGTCTGCATTTTTGCCTTGCGCTTTCTCAATGACGCGCAGCGGCAGTCGCTGGTGGGCCTTGTTCACAAACTCCCTGAGCCCCTCGCCCAAAAGCTCGCCCCGCTCGCTGGTAATTTTCTGATAGGGGCAGCTGCCTGCTGCGATCCACGCCTGCAGTGGCTGGTCATTTTCTACACGTTTGTGGAATGGTTGATCATCGGAGGGTGCTATTGGGCGATTTTCCAGGCCTTCCCGGCCTCAGCGGTGCTCTCCTTTGCTGACATTGCCACGGTGGTGGGCCTGGTCAGCTTTGGGGCCATCATCCAACTGCCTGGCATCGGCGGCGGAATGCAGGTGGCGGCCATTGCCGTTCTCACCCAGCTTTTCTCGCTGCCGCTTGAACTTGCCACTTCTCTTGCCATTCTTCTGTGGGCCATCTCGTTCCTTCTGGTGGTGCCCCTGGGAATTTTACTTGCCTTGCAGGAAGGCCTCAGCTTCAAGAAATTGAGCAACCTGGAACAGGAGACCGCCTAGCATGCTCTGCCCTTTTTGCGGCCATCTCGAGGATAAAGTGATCGATTCGCGCGAATCGAAGGAAGGCAACAATATCCGCCGCCGGCGCGAATGCCTGGCCTGCCAAAAGCGCTTCACGACCTATGAGCGAATCGAAGAAATCCCCTTTATGGTGGTCAAAAAGGATGGGCGCCGCGAACGTTTTGACCGTCAGAAAATTTTGAACGGGCTTTTGAAGGCTTGCGAAAAACGCCCGGTTCCGATTCCAAAACTGGCGGAACTGGTCGATCAGGTAGAAAGCGAGATGATGAATGAACCCGAACGCGAGCTCAATTCGACCGCGATCGGCGAAATTCTGATGAGCCGCCTTAAGGAGCTCGACAAGATCGCCTACGTTCGTTTTGCCAGTGTCTACCGTGACTTCCAGGACGAAGAAGCGTTTTTTAACGAGATCCGGCGTTTGATTAAGGACAAAGGAAGACCTTAGAAACTGTAACTATTTCAATTTGCCAGCATCAATTGAAATAGGGGTTTAACAAAATCGTACATCGATGTTAGACTAAACTGGATGACCTTGTCATAACGCCGTGCACCAAAAATTTTAGCCGGCAGGGAACGCCACCCACCACAAAAGTCATTCAAAATCAAGATTTTAAAAGAAAAACAGAGCCCATAATGAGGTCTCAGCATTCGTGTGTGAGCGGTGAGGTGAGCAGCAGTGGATACGTTTGACGATCAATTCCTAGTAGAAGAAGCGCCGGAAGCCCTGGGCCTGGCCCTGGACGAGGAGCCTAATTTTTTTGCCGCTGAAGAGGCGGAAGACTCAGAAGAAGACGGCCAACCCCAACAAGAAGAGTCCATTTATACTGACGACCCTGTTCGCGTTTACTTGCGCGAAATGGGTGCAGTCCCCCTTCTCACCCGCGAGGGTGAGGTTACCCTTGCGCGCAAAATGGAGCGCGGCAAGGTCCGTGCCCAAAAAGCCCTCAGCCGCTCCCCTCTGGTGCACCAGATGGTTTTGAGCCTGATGGAAGAAGCCAAGCGCGGCCAAACGGATATCGATGAACTGGTCGACCTTGGAGTCGACATCGAGGAAGGTACTGCAGCGCAGGAGAAAAAGGCCAAGCAGGTGCTTGAGCAGTTCAATCAGGTGATTGTTCTTGAGCGCAAGCTACAGCCCCTCTACGATAAGTACGAAGCTGCTCCTGCCGCCAACAAGAAAGTCAAAAAGAAGGCTCTTGGCAAGTACAATCGTGCCCGCGTTGAGCTTTCGCTTGGCATTCGCGCCATCCCGTGGAATATCCATCGTTGGAAGCAGTTCACCAAGAGCCTTGAGCATGCGGTGGAGGAGATGAATCATCTCTCCCAGGAACTGGAAAAGCTGGAGCGCGGCAAGCAAACTCCTCCGATCCAGGCCCGCGTTCGTGAACTGAAGCGTGAAGTCAAAAAGCGCGAGCAGATTGCCGCTGCATCGCTGTCGGATCTTCGCACTTCGCTGCACAACATCCGTAACGGCGAAAATGAAGCGGAACGGGCCAAGAAAGACCTGGTCGAGGCCAATCTTCGCCTCGTAGTCAGCGTTGCCAAGAAGTATGTCAACCGTGGCCTCCACCTTCTGGACTTGATTCAGGAAGGCAATATCGGCCTGATGCGTGCGGCCGACAAATTCGAATATCGCCGCGGCTACAAGTTTTCAACCTACGCCACCTGGTGGATTCGTCAGGCAATTACGCGTGCCATCGCCGACCAGAGCCGCACCATCCGCATCCCCGTTCACATGAACGAGTCGATGAACAAGTTTCTGCGGGCTACACGCGAGCTCGAAAAAGAGCTTGGTCGTGCCCCGTCGAATGAAGAGATCGCACGGCGGATGGACATTCCCGTGGAAAAGGTCCAAAAGCTCAAGACGATTTCTCGTGATCCGGTTTCGCTCGAAACTCCCGTCGGTCGCGACGGCGAATCTGCTCTCGGCGATCTGATCGAAGATCGTTGGGTGGGATCTCCTGTCGATGCCGTCATCGATGCTAACGTTCGCGAAGAAACTGCCAATATTCTGAAGACGCTTTCGCCTAAAGAAGAAAAGGTGATTCGCCTCCGCTTCGGGATTGGTTGTGAGCGCGAGCATACGCTTGAAGAAATCGGTCAGGAATTTGACGTTACGCGCGAGCGCATCCGCCAAATCGAAGCCAAAGCTCTGCGGCAGCTTCGCAGTCCGGAGCGTGCCCGTCACCTCCGCGCCCTTCTTGCCGCCCGGTAGGCTAGCCCCCAAACGACTTCAGGATCTTCTGTGCCTCAGCTTCGGCTGAGGCCAGCCTGTCTTTGGCCCCCTGATAGTTCTTCTGCTCAATCAGTCGCTTGGCGTCTTCTACCTTCAGCTTCATTCGCGTCATGGCGCTGACCACCTCGGAGCGCACGGCCAGGCCCTGGTCAGCCATAGACCGTCGCATCGTCTCGGCCGTGACCTCGGCGGAACTTGCCATGGCACTGACGCTGATGTAGCGGTCCATGGCGGAGTCAAATTCTTTCTGGCTTGCGGCATCGAGAGTTGACCAATCGAGCTTCGGCAATTGCGGCATCTTCGCTTCAATGACTTCGAGGCTTTTGCGAATCTGCTGGATCTCGCCACGAATCTGCCCATCCATCGGGAATTGATTCAAGAGCAGAAAGGCATTGCGGTAGTTGAGCCAAGCCATCTGTGGGTTCGATTCGAGCCCGCCCAACTGGCGATACACTCCCGACATGGCCAGCCCCAGATTTCGGTTTCCGCCTACCATCCCCTGCACGTTTCCCAGATAGCCGCGCAGGCGCGGATTCACCGTGCCGCCCGCGCGCAAGCCTCCCGAAATCTGCATGAGATTTTGTTGCAGCTGGGCGGGGCTCGGCTGACCCTGGGCTTCAAACTGGGTGAGCATGCCGTCCATATTGCTGACCTGCTGGGCCAGCAAAGCTGCCGAGATGATGAAAAAGCTACAGGATCTTCTTAGCAACATAACCCACCTTCGGTGCGGAGCTGCCATTGAAGTAGGCGATCGAGATTTTGTCGCGCACTTCCATCACCATCAACTCGCCCACCTTCTCGGTCTGAAGGTCCAGCACTTCACCGGTCGAGGGATCCTTGATCTCTTTGATCACACGCGATACTTCAAAGCGGTCGCACTGTTGTACGCCATCGTTGCTGCCTGCGGCCAGGTAGATCTTGGTGCCGGAAATTTCGGCGATCTTGGCCTCTACTTCGCTCGACTTTGAGGCGATGCTTTGCTCTTTGGAGTTCGCAATGCCGGCCAGCTTATTGATGCAGTCGACAGTGGCTTCGCCGATGATCGTCTCCTGGAAGTTGGAGCTCGACATGTTCACGCCCACATTGCCGCCGTTGCCATTGCCATAGCCGGCCAGCCCTACGCCGCTTGAGTTGCGCTTCGATTCGCCGCGGGCTTCACCCACTGCAATCACTTCGCTTGACTCGGCATCGACCAGGCGATAGCTGATCTCGACGATGGCTTTGTCGGAACGCTTGCCTACGTTTACATTTCCTAGCACGCCGCCCAAACGACCGCGCGTCACCGCGCCCGTGTTCACGCCATTGCTTCGCGTGTCCTGGCCAAAGACGGTGATCGTACCCATCAAAATGGCATCGGCCCCGACCACCTTGCCGATCTTGGCGTTGGTGCCTTGCTTCACGCGGTTGGAAGCGCCGAGGTCCTGCTCTGACAAAACCTTCTGCAGGTTCTTCCGCTCGACGATGCGGTACTTGCCATCTTCGGCAAGCCGCTTCGTGAGGAGCGCCAGAATGCCTTTGCCGATATCCACTTGTGTGCCAAAGATCGCTGCCACTGCAGTGCGCACCGACCCGAAGTCAAACTCGTCAATGGCGATTACGCGCTTGGCGCTTGATGCTGTCTTCGAGCAGGCTAGCGTCGAGAAATCGGTGTTCAAGCTGGTTTCAATCGGCGCCACAACGGGAGCATTGCGTGGAGTTCCTGCAGCTACCGGGGCTGCCGCCGGTGCTCCGGCGATTGCGGCAAACACGGCGTCACTCGCCCCGAGTTGCTTGAGCTTGATGTAGTCATCGGGGGAGGGATTCAGCTTGCCTGCCCCCTGGATCGCACTGAGCACTGCCGACTCTGGTAATTTCATCTCGATCATTTGAATGATCTTCGCCAGGGGGCTGGTGCCCGCCGGTTTTGCTGTGGTCTTCGGCGCGGCTTTCTTTGCTGCTGCCGCAGGTGCCTGTGCCTGCATGGATGCCACACTGAGTACCAGAATCAAAGCCAATTGAGTACGCATTCGTTTCACTCCTCTTTTCACTATCGTCCAAATTCTTTGCTGACGCGAGCCGCCTGAGCTTCCGCGGCAGTCAGATTCTTCATTGCACCGGCGACATTGGTCCGGTCCAGATCCTGTTTGGCCTGCTCCAGATTCATCTTCATGGAGAGCACCCGTGACGCTGTATCCGCGCGCATCGAGAGGCCTTTGGCCGCCAAGTCTGCTTTTACCTTTTGAAACATCTCTTCAGCCGCAGCTACCTTGCCGGCTACGTTGGCATATTTATCACGTGCTTCGTCCAGACCTTCGACCACAGCCGCGGGAGGCACGGGCGCGGGCGCGGGAGTGGAAGGAATCGGTTGGCTCACCACGGGAGGTGTGGTTCCTGTAGGAGCGGGCTTGGTGATGGCAGGCTTTTCGATGGGGGCCACTACTGGGTCTTGCTTCAGTGGTTCGGACTTCGGGGGCGAGGTTTCCACCACCGGCGGGGTGTAGCCACGATCGGTGGTTGGCTGTGGTGTTTCCACTGTCTTTTCTGGCTTTTCTGAATTCAGGAAAAATGCCGCCCCGCCACCGAGCACCACCAGCAGTGCTGCGGCAATGCCGATTGCTTTTGCGTTGAGGCCTTGTCTGGGCCGCGCCAGCACGGCCTGGCCGTTCATGAAGCGATCCAGATCTTCTGCCAATTCCTGGGCCGAGCCGTAGCGCAGCCGCGGCTCCCGGTGCATTGCCTTGAGCACCACCATGTCCAAGTCGCCCATCATGCGCTTCTTGAGTTGTTTGGTTGTCTCCTGCGTGCGATTGGTATCCTCACGCACACTTTCGCTGGGCGGTTTGATTGTGCCCTGGTCGGGCAGCTTGCCCGTCAGCATGAGGTACAGAATGACACCGAGTGTGTAGATGTCACTGCGTGCATCGGCCCGGCCGGTAAACTGCTCGGGGCTTGCATAGGCTGGCGTGAGGGGTGTCCCCTCGGCCGTGGTGAGCTCCATGCTTGCTGGCCCCAACTGCTTGGCGATGCCAAAATCCAACAGCTTCACCACGCCTTCGTTGGACACCAGAATGTTGCCGGGCTTCAAATCGCGATGGATCACCTGGTTCTGGTGCAAATACTGCAAGGCTCCGCATAATTTCTGAAAGAGTTTGAGGCGATCATTCAGGCTCAGCTTGTCTTCATCGCAGTACTTGTCAATCGGTCGCCCTTCGACGTACTCCATCACGTAGAAGGGCATGCCCTCGGTGGTGTCTCCACCATCGAGGATGCGGGCAATGTTGGGATGATCGAAATTTGCCAGCACCTGCCGCTCATTGCGGAAGCGGCCCACGAACTCGGGCGTTACGGCATCGCCACGCAGAAGCTTGATGGCGACATTCTTGCGGAAGGCACCGTCATCGCGCACCGCCAGATAGACCACACCCATCCCGCCCTTGCCTAACTCTCGCAGCACCCGGTAAGGGCCGATCATCTGCGTCTTCGGCCCGGGCACAATCGTTTTGGTGGGAGACTGGCCGCTGCGCACCATGCCCAGAGCCAGCTCGAGCAAATCGTCCCGCCCTGTGCACGCCTCGCGCACCGCTGCTTCCCGCTGCTCTGCGGGGAGTTGCGCCGTGTAGGCCAGAAGTTGATTCAACCATTCCTGTGTTTGCGGGTCCATGTGAACGATTCTATTGTTCCACTACTGGATCGCGTCGCAAAGCGGCAGAATAGCTCAAAAATCTTTATGCGGCATTTATTCGCAACCATTCACTCTAAAACCATGGAACTGATTGGATTGTTCCTCTCGATCGGGCTGCTGATCTATTTGATCATCGCCCTGATTCAACCAGAGAGGTTCTCATGAGCACAAGTGACTGGCTGCAGATAGCCATCTTTCTGATTCTCCTCCTGGCCGCTGTCAAGCCGTTGGGAGCTTACATGGCTGCTGTTTACGAAGGGCGCTTCACCGCCCTCGACAGCTGGCTCTACCCACTGATCGGGATCGACCCCAAACGCGAGCAAGGCTGGCGTCAATACATAACCGATTGGATCTGGTTCCACGTGGCAAGCATCGTTGCTGTCTTCGTGATCCTGATCACACAACAATGGCACCCCTGGAACCCCCAGGGCTTCCCGCCGCTCGCCTGGCATACGGCGTTCAATATCGCCTCCAGCTTTGCCACCAACACCAATTGGCAGAACTACGGCGGCGAAGCGACGCTCAGCTATTTCTCCCAGATGGTCGCTCTCACGGTCCAGAACTTCGTTTCCGCTGCCGCGGGTATGGCGATCCTTGTGGCGGTCGCGCGCAGCATCACCCGTAAGTCCGTTTCTACCATTGGGAACTTCTGGGTTGATCTCACACGTTCCACTATCTACATCCTCATTCCGCTCTCGATCCTCCTCTCTGTCGTGCTGATCCAACAGGGCGTCATCGACAACCTCGACCCTTATATCAAGACGGCCAATGGTCAGGTTCTGCCCATGGGGCCCGCCGCGTCGCAGATCGCGATCAAACAACTTGGCACCAACGGTGGTGGCTTCTTTAACGTCAATTCCGCCCACCCGTTTGAGAACCCCACTCCTCTTTCCAACCTCTTCCAGGTGCTCTCCATTCTTCTGATCCCCGCCGCTCTTTGCTACACCTTCGGCGCGCTCATCAAGGACAAGCGCCAGGGCTGGGCACTGCTCTCGACCATGCTGATCATCTTTGTGCCCCTCCTATTGCTTGTCTGCTGGGGAGAAGCATCCAACATGGAGGGCAAGGAACTCCGATTTGGTACCGTCAATTCCGGCATCTGGGCCGCGGCCACCACCGCCGCCTCTAACGGTAGCGTCAACGCGATGCACGATTCGTTTCTACCCATTGGCCAGTTCGTGACCATGTTTCTCATGATGCTGGGGGAGGTGATCTTTGGGGGCGTTGGCTCCGGGCTGTACGGCATGATCATCTTCGCGATCATCACCGTCTTCATCGCTGGACAAATGGTCGGGCGTACGCCGGAATATCTTGGCAAGAAGATCGAAACGTTTGAGATGAAAATGGCTTCGATTGCGATCCTTGTTCCTCCGCTGTGCGTCCTGATCGGCACTGGCATTGCTGTCGTCCATCCCCAGGGCGTCGGAGGACTGTTCAACCACGGCCCTCACGGTTTCTCCGAGATCCTTTACGCTTTCACCTCCATGGGAAACAACAATGGCTCTGCCTTCGGTGGCTATAGCGCCAACTCCGTTCTGGTGAACCTGCTTGGTGGCTTCATCATGGTGATCTCGCGGCTTGGCGTGGCGATTCCGGCTATCGCCATTGCAGGTAGCCTGGCAGCCAAAAAGCAAACGCCCACTGGCCTTGGTACGCTGCCGACCCACACCCCGCTGTTCATCGGCTTTCTTGCCGCCACCGTCCTCATCGTCGGTGCGTTGGCCTTCCTGCCCGCCCTTGCCCTCGGCCCCTTGGTCGAACAATTCCGTCTGCGCTAGGAGCATCCCCAAATGTTGAATCAAAGTCAAATTATTGAAAGTTTTCGCAAGCTGACTCCTGGCCATCAGGTCAAGAACCCTGTGATGTTTGTTGTCTTCGTTGGAAGCATCCTCACCACCGCGATTGCGGTTGTTGATTCCTCCACGTTTTCGGGATGGATTGCCCTGTGGCTGTGGTTCACGGTGCTGTTTGGCAACGCCGCTGAAGCCATTGCCGAAGGCCGTGGCAAGGCACAGGCCGATACCCTGCGCAAGTCCCGCAAATCTGTTCAAGCCAAGCGGCTCCATGCAGCCCAATACGGCGCAACCTGGATTCACGTCTCCGGCTCAGACCTCAATCGCGGCGACCACGTTCTGGTGGAAGCCGGCGACTACATCCCGATGGATGGAGAAGTCATTGAAGGTGCTGCCACTGTTGACGAAAGCGCGATCACTGGAGAAAGCGCCCCCGTGATTCGAGAGTCTGGCGGCGACCGCTCCAGCGTCACCGGTGGCACCCGCATCCTCAGCGACTGGCTTGTCGTCAAGATCACGTCCCAACCCGGTGAAACCTTTCTGGATCGCATGATCAACCTCGTCGAAGGTGCCAATCGTAAGAAGACCCCGAACGAGATCGCTCTCACCATTCTGCTGGCATCGCTCACGATCGTCTTTTTGCTCGCCACTGTCACGCTGCAGCCGTTCTCTGCTTTCGCGGTGAAAGAAGCGGGCAAAGGGGCTGCGGTCTCCGTCACGGTTCTCGTCGCCTTGCTTGTGTGCCTCATCCCCACTACCATTGGCGCATTGCTTTCAGCCATCGGCATCGCCGGCATGGACCGCATGTTGCAGGCCAACGTGATCGCCATGTCGGGACGAGCTGTCGAGGCGGCTGGCGACGTTGACATTCTCCTACTCGACAAAACCGGAACGATCACCCTCGGCAACCGCCAGGCTGTCGCTTTCATCCCCGCGCCCGGCGTAAAGCTGGAGGAGCTGGCAAGTGTCGCCCAGCTCTCGAGCCTGGCCGACGAAACGCCCGAAGGTCGCAGCATCGTCGTCCTCGCCAAAGAGAAATTCAACATTCGTGAGCGGGACCTTGCCCAACTTGGGGCCCACTTCGTCCCCTTCAGCGCCAGAACCCGTATGTCTGGCGTCAATCTGAATGACCGCGAGATCCGCAAGGGCAGCATCGATTCGATCGCCACTTACCTCAATGGAAACGTTCCCGCAGAGGTGAAGCGCGCCGCCGAAGACATCGCCCGCCAGGGCGGCACTCCTCTGATCGTCGCCGCCGACCAGCGCGCCATGGGAGTCATACACCTCAAAGATATCGTCAAGGGTGGCATCAAAGAGCGATTTGGCGAACTGCGCGCTGCCGGCATCAAGACCATCATGATTACGGGCGATAACCCGCTCACTGCCGCCGCGATTGCCGCCGAATCTGGTGTTGATGAGTTTCTGGCTGAAGCGACTCCCGAGCGCAAACTTGCCCTCATTCGAGAGAAGCAAGCCGAGGGCCGCCTGGTTGCTATGACCGGTGATGGCACCAATGACGCTCCCGCCCTCGCTCAGGCTGATGTCGCTGTCGCCATGAACTCTGGCACTCAGGCCGCCAAAGAAGCTGGCAATCTCATTGACCTGGACTCCAACCCCACCAAGCTCATTGAGATCGTCGCCATCGGCAAGCAGATGCTGATCACCCGCGGCGCCCTCACCACTTTTTCGATCGCGAACGACATCGCCAAGTACTTTGCCATCATCCCCGCAGCATTCGCTGTCACTTACCCCGAACTCGGGGCACTGAACATCATGGGGCTGCGCACACCAGAGAGCGCCATTCTGTCGGCGGTCATCTTCAACGCGCTCATCATCGTCGCGCTGATCCCCCTCGCCCTTAAGGGCGTCCAATACAAACCCGTCGGCGCTGCCGCCCTGTTGCAGCGCCACATCCTCATCTACGGTGTCGGCGGACTGATCGTCCCCTTCATTGGTATCAAAGCCATCGATATGATTCTGGGAGTCTTCTAAATGCCTGCTATCCGCGCTCTCATCCTCTTTACTCTGATCACCGGCTTTGCCTATCCGCTCGTCTTGCTCGGCATCGGCAAACTGCTGTTCCCTCATCAGGCCAGCGGGTCTCTCCTCCGCAGCGGGGATCAAATCACCGGCTCTGAGTTAATCGGTCAGTTCTTTGACCAGCCTCAATACTTCTGGCCCCGCCCCTCGGCCACCGGCCCCAAGCCTTACAATGCCGAACTCAGCTCCGGCTCCAACATGGGCCCGCTGCATCCTGATCTCAAGAAGACCGTCCCCGGCATGCCCCGTGATCTTTGGACTGCCTCCGGCTCCGGGCTCGACCCTCACATCTCGCCCGAGGCTGCGCGCTATCAAATGGCCCGCGTCAGCCAGGCCAGGAAGCTCAGCACCGCTGAAGTTTCTGCGCTCATCGACCGTTTTGTGGAGGGTCGGCAGCTTGGTGTCCTTGGAGAAGAGCGCGTCAATGTGCTCCTCTTAACTCAGGCCCTCGACGGAAAGAAATAGTTTCATGAAATACCTCATCTCCTTTTTGCTCCTGCCAGTGCTGGCGGCTCAAACGCCAACTGAAAAGATGCTGCTTGAGAAGATCGCCCAGCTGGAGCAACGTCTCGCTGCACTGGAGGCAAAGCAAGTGGCGTCGGCTGTTGTGCCGGTCGCCACGCCAAAGCCCGAACCCGCGCCTGCCGAGGCGACCAAGCCGTCCGACACCACCGTCAACTTCTATCTCGACGGTTACTACGGTTTTAATTTCAACCGCCCGGCCTCTGCCACCAATGCGCTCCGCGCTTTTGATGTTTCCCACAACTCCTTTACGCTCAGCCAGGGCACGATGGTGGTCGAAAAGGCCGCCTCTCTTGCGGACAAGCGTTACTTCGGTGCTCGCCTCGACCTCCAATTCGGCCAAGCTACCAACACGCTGCAGGGCAGTGCGGCAAATGAACCTCGTCCGGGCATCTATCAAAACATTTTCCAGGCCTACGGCACTCTCATCGCTCCGGTGGGGAAAGGTATCACCGTGGACATGGGCAAGTTTGCCAGTGCACTGGGCATTGAGACTAACTACGCCAAAGACCAGATGAACTATTCTCGAAGCTACTACTTCAACTACCTGCCCTATTACCACACGGGTCTTCGTGCCACTTATCCTGTCCATTCCAAAATGAATGCCACGTACTGGCTTGTGAATGGAGCCAATCAAACCGAGGACTTCAACGGCTTCAAGAGCCAGGCCATGATTCTCAACTTCAACCCGTCGCAAGCGGTCTCAGGTAACTTTAACTACTACAACGGACGTGAGATCCCAGGCAGGCAGCCTGCCCGGCTCGAGATCTTCGATACCTACTGGTCCTGGAACGCCAATTCCAAGCTGACTCTTGCCGGAGAACTCGACTATGTCCGTCAGGGCCCTGGGCGGGTCAAGGGGGGTGTCGGCTACGCCCGCTACCGCTTTACGCCCAAGTGGTCGCTCGCCTCACGGTTCGGGGCGCTCAACGATAAAGGCGGACTCTTTAGTGGAGCCTCACAGAACCTCCGCGAGGTCACCCTCACCTCCACGTTTGAAATGGCAGAAGGCTTCCAGATGCGCTGGGAATACCGCCGTGATATGTCTAACAACCCCTTCTTCACGACGAATCGCCCCGGTGAGCTCAAAAAGAACATGGACACCGCTCTTTTGGGCTTAATCTGGTGGTTCGGAGGCAAGCAAGGCGCTTGGTAAACGATTCCGATTCCCGGCCTAATCCCGACCTCCTACTGGAGCAAGCCACGCGGGAAGAGAACGCTGCTCGCAAGGGTAAGCTGAAGATCTTCTTCGGTGCCGCGCCTGGTGTAGGAAAAACCTACGCCATGCTCGAATCCGCGCATGCCAAAAAGCGCGCTGGTGTCGATGTCGTCGTCGGCGTGATCGAGACGCATGGTCGCGCCGAGACCGCCGAGAAACTCACTGGGCTTGAGCTTCTGCCTCGCACGAACGAGTTCGACCTGGACGCTGCCCTCGCCCGCAACCCCGAGCTCATTCTGATCGATGAGCTTGCTCATACGAACTTCAAAGGTTCGAGACACCTCAAGCGCTGGCAAGATGTGGAAGAGCTGCTCAACGCCGGCATCGATGTCTACGCCACACTGAATGTGCAGCACGTTGAATCCCTGAACGACGTCGTTGCGCAAATCACAGGGGTCATCGTCCGCGAAACCGTCCCTGATCAGGTGATCGAGCTTGCCTCTGAGATGGAACTCATCGACCTGCCTGTGGAAGAGCTGATTGATCGTATGCGCACAGGCAAGATTTACATCCCTGAGCAGGCTGAGCGCGCTCTGGTTCACTTCTTCCGTCCTGGCAACCTTAACGCCCTCCGCGAGATGGCGCTGCGCCGCACCGCCGCGCACGTCGACTCGAGCGTGATCGCCCTCCGCGGGGATAAGACCTGGCCCGTCGCCGAGCGCCTGCTGCTCGCCATCGGCCCCTCACCGTACTCGCAGAATCTCATCCGCGCTACCAAACGCCTGGCCTCTCAACTGGAAGCCGAATGGCTTGTTCTGCACGTTGAGACCAGCGAGTATGCCAATGCCCCTGAGCCCGTCAAAGAGCGTGTCCGAGACGCACTGTC
Source organism: Bryobacter sp. (assembly GCA_044340255.1). Taxonomy (GTDB): domain Bacteria; phylum Acidobacteriota; class Terriglobia; order Bryobacterales; family Bryobacteraceae; genus Bryobacter. Next base: position 65,173 of record JBIITX010000008.1, read on the forward strand.
GCTGGCGGAATCGCTTGGGGCCGAAACGACGAGTGTCGGCGGTCAATCTGTTGCACAAGCTGTTCTGGAATTTGCCCGCATCCGCAATGTCACCCGCATTGTCGTTGGCAAGTCTCCCGGTTCCAAACTCGTTGGGGCTCTCCTTGAAGGTAGTGGCGAAATCTCTGTCGTGGCCCTCGACGGGGGTGCCAAAGGCCAGCGCCTTGCACTCCCTACCATCTCAATTCCCCAACGCCGCGAACTGCTTTACGCTGCCCTCTGGATTGGTGTCGCCACGGTCATATCCCTTCCTTTGCGTGGCATCATGGCCCCCACCAACCTCATCATGATTTACCTGTTGGCCACGGTCGGGATCGCCGCACGGTATTCCCGCGAGACTGCCATCTTCGCCTCCATCCTCTCGGTTGCCAGCTTTGATTTCTTTTGCGTGCCCCCGTATCTCACATTCGCTGTCTCTGACATCGAGTACCTCTTCACCTTTGCGGTCATGCTGGTTGTCTCGCTCGTCATCAGTACTCTCACGGTTCGGCTTCGTACCCAGGCCACTGCGGCGATTGAACGGGAGCATCGCGCCCAAAGCCTTTTCCGCCTCACCCGCTCGCTAGCCGATGTCCAACGTCTTTTTGAAGCCGCGGAAGCTCTCGGCTCCATTGTCGCCGGGGCCTTCAACACCCGCGTCAATGTTTTCCTTCCCGATGCGGATGGCAAGCTTAGCTTCCGCCGCCGCCTCCCAGGGTCCTTTGTTCCGCCTGCCCAGGAGGAAGGCATCGCCCAATGGTGCTTCGACCATTCCCAGAGCGCGGGTAAAGATGCCAACACCCTTCCCGGAGCCACGGCTCAATATCATCCTCTGCATGTTCGCGAAAAATCCTATGCTGTGCTCGCCATCGAGAACCCTCCTCGCGAACCGGATCAGAAAGCCCTCTTCGGTGCTTTCCTCAATCAGACTGCCCTTGCCATGGAGCGATTGATCATTCGCGAACAGGCGCGCCAATCGGCTCTTGACGCCGAGTCTGAACATCTTCGCAACTCCCTGCTCAGTTCTGTTTCTCACGACCTCAGAACTCCCCTCACCTCCATTGCTGGTGCCTCCAGCACGCTACTCGAACAACAAGCCCAGCTCAGCGCCGATCAACAAGACCATCTTCTTGGCACCATCAACTCGGAAGCCAACCGCCTCAATCGCCTCGTCACCAACCTCCTCGATATCACCCGCCTTGAAGACTCCCGCATTCAGCTCTCTCTCGACTGGTGCGCGATCGAAGAGGTCATTGCCAGCGTTCTCGACCAGTTCGACGCCGCCCACATCACCACACGCATTGAACCTGATCTTCCGCTCATTCAAGCCGAGCCGCAACTGCTCGCGCAAGCCCTCCAAAATCTTGTTGAAAACGCGCTCAGACACACCCCGCCAGGAACTGCCATCGAGGTTCGCGCCTCCCGCTCGGCAAACAACATACTCCTCTCTGTTCTTGACGAAGGCCCCGGTCTGCCACCGGGCGAAGAGAAACTGATTTTCGAGAAATTCCACCGCGGCATCTCGACCGCTTCTTTGCGGGGAGTTGGCCTTGGTCTGGCCATCGTAAACTCCATCGTAAAGGCCCATGGCGGCCAGGTTCGCGCCTTCACCCGTCCGCTCAAAGGGGCTCAATTCGACATCACCCTCCCGATTGCCCGGCCATGAACAACGCCCACCAAATTCTCATCATCGAAGACGATCCTGAAATTGCCAGCCTGCTTGAGACCTCACTGTCGGCTGCGGGCTACCGCGTCTATCTTGCTGCCAGCATCCACCAAGCCATGGTTGAAGCCCAATCCCGCCAGCCAGACCTCTTTCTGCTTGATCTCGGACTGCCCGACGGCGATGGTCTCACGCTTATCCCCCGGCTCCGAGCCTTTACCAAAGCCCCGATTTTAGTACTCAGTGCCCGGGGCAGGGAAGCCGATCGCATTGCTGCCCTTGACCTCGGGGGAGACGACTTTATCTCCAAGCCCTTTTCTTCCGGCGAACTCCATGCCCGCCTTCGTGCCGCTCTCCGGCGTACGCACAACAACGAAGAGACCTACACCTTTGAGAGTGTCACCATCAACTTCACCGCGCTTACCGTCCACCGCGCTGGCCAGGAGGTCCATCTGACCCCCACTGAGTTCAAGCTCCTCGCCACGCTTGTGGAGAATCGCGGCAAGGTGCTGACTCAGCGGTTTCTACTGAACGCTGTCTGGGGCCCCCAGCTCATTGACCAGGCCCAATACCTCCGGGTTTATATGAAACAACTCCGGCAGAAGCTGGAGGCCGACCCCGCCCGTCCCAAGTTCTTCAAAACGGAAACCGGCATCGGCTACCGCTTCCAAACAACCGAGACCTGAATTCACTTTGTTGCCTGTCTGACCAAAAGGCCCGGGCTTTCACCCGGGCCTCTCTTCAGCTAAGCCGATTTTTTGGAGAGAAGACACCACAATGCCAAAGCACCAAGGGTCAGGCTTAGTGAACTCGGTTCCGGAATTGCCTCTCCGGGCGGTGCCGGCGTCGTCCCACCGGAACCCGGCACCAGCGTCAGGCTGGGTGCCGCAAACTCCAGCGGGCTTGTGCCCGAGTAGGTTGCAATCGCTACCGGATCCAAATCAAAGGTCAGAATGGCCGATGAAAAGGTATCTGTCGTCCCGAGCAGAGTCTGATTTGCATCGAGCAGGTAGAGCGAAAACGTGTCGGGAAACAGTGAAGAAATACTGGTTACCGTCAACCGGAAACTGAGCGTCGAGCCTGGGGTGAAGCTGATCATCGACTGGGAAACGAACTGCAGGTTCGTATCGAGCGTCAACTGGAGGTTGGGCCCGCTGCCTCCTGCGCCGAAATTGAAGTTGTTCAGGGTCACCTGATTGCCGCCGTCTCCAATCAGCAGCACATCCAGGATGTAGTTTTCATTTGTTGACTGTAGCGCCGATGTATCCCACTGAAAGTTGTACATCGTCGCTCCTGCCAGCGGAAACACCGCCATCCATAAGCCCACCAATAGTAGTCTCATTGGTGCGGCTCCTAGAAACGGCCCAACCCGGCGAGCATCGTTGGGGTGTATCGGATTGCCGTTCGGCTGGGGTTGTTGAATCGCAGCGTGACCCTTACCGTCTGGTTGACGGCCAGCACTCCCGTGGGGCAAATGCCTGCATCGACCACCGGGGCACCCGGCTCGTTACAGGTGGATTGCGCGTGCGGCGTGGCGAGCGTCGCGTTGGCGCTTAATCCGGATACCATCACCGCGATCGGCCCTGCAATCGGTACCGTCGACCGGTTGGTGAGGTCTACATCCTGCACAAACTGATTCGTGTTGCGGTCAAAGCGGAATCCGCCGGCATTCACTACCATTCCAGGTTGTAGGTTTGCTGTCAGCCCGCACGCGTTTGGAGTCACGACTACGGTCAATAGATTGGAAGACGAAATCGGCGCGTTCGCCGTTCTCTGGTATCTGGCGGTCAGGTAATGGATGCCGACTGGCAGCGATGAAACCGGCAATTGTGCCTGCCCATTCACCAATGCCACCGGGGCGCCCAGCGCTCCGGAATTCCGGAAGAAGGTGACAAATCCGCCATTGGAATACACGACGCCCGTCGCTGGCGATGCCACCACTGCGTTCAAGGTCACCGTCATCCCTGGTGCGATCGGGTTGGTGTTGCTCGAGAGAAATACTGCGGGTGGCTGCGTCAGATACACGCTCACTTCGTCCAGCACCAGGTCCCAGGTGTAATAGTCCTTACCACCGTCTCCATTGAGGTCCAATAGTTCCGGCGCGAAACGAGACTGTGTCCCGCCAAATAGAAGAGAGAGATCCGTTGTGGATTGCAGCGTGAACAGTCCTGGCGAACTTCCCTGCAACACCTTGAAGTTACTAGTGGAGGCGAGGCTATTGGTCAGCCCAATCAGATCCTGAATGCCATCAAAATTGAAATCCCCGGTTACTATATCACTATAGGCTCCGGTCGAGCTCGAATTTGAGGCGGGGGGAATTGTCACCGAAGTCTCAGCCAGCAAACTTCCATCTTGCGCTCCATATCTCACAAACGACTGGCTGTCTCGCATCACGATCAAATCGTTGATTCCATCCCAGTTGAAATCGTTTATGACCACCCTGCCCGAGATGCTACTGACTGCAACCGGCGCTGCAAAACTCCCATCGGTGTTGCGGTAAGCCACCACTGCAGGATTTGTCCCGCTGCAGTCTACTACCAAATCTTCGCGCCCGTCCCGATTCAGATCTCCTATTGCCGCTCCCCGGTTGGTTCGCACGGGATCGGACGGTTGATCGCACGCGGGGAAAACCATGGTATTGCGCGGAAACCCTCCCGCGCCATTCCCGTACCGGATCACTCCGGTATTCCAGTTATATGCATCCAGATTCCCGTCGCCGTCAAAGTCACGCAGAGTCAAGGCGTTGTAGAGACCCAAGATTTGAGTCGAGGGTGGCGAAAAGGTGCCGTCCCCATTCCCCTTCATAAATACTCCCGCTGACCCCCCGCCATACAGCAAATCCTGCTTGCCGTCTTTGTCGAAATCCGCCGCATACAACCCGCCGGGGGCGATCGCAGTTATATTTGTGGGAAGACTGATGGATCGAATGATCGGCGAGCCGAAGAGATTATTGTTCAGTACGTGCCCTGGGAAAAAGTAGATGCTGGGTGTCGATACAAAATTGATTTCGACGATGGAAAGCACTGCCATGTCCATCAGCCCGTCCCCGTTGAAATCCGCGAAAGCGGGCCGGGAGGGGTTTGGTACCGCATAACTTTGTTTTGGTGCGAATAAATTCTGAGCGGCAATCACCTGCGCCCCCAGAAAGATCATGGCTAGTACTTGACGTGTTTGTGGTGTCATGAATGCCAAACTAGCCCAAGCTGGCAATTTCTCGTTCTAACCATGCACTAGTTTGCATATAACGGGTTAATTTATTGAAAAGATTGATTTTGTTCTTCAAGCTGACACGTGTTTCTGCCTAAAATAAACCTATGGAATCGCCACCACTTGCCCAATATCGCTTTGGTGCCTTCCATTTTGACCCTGCTTCGGGCATCCTTTCGAAGTCTGGGAGCCCGATTCGGCTTCAGGATCAACCCGCGCGCATCCTGACGATGTTGCTGGAGCGACCTGGTGAGTTGGTCACCCGGCAAGAGCTGCAGGATCTGCTTTGGCCTGAAGGTGTCAACGTCGATTTCGAAAGTGGTCTCAATTCCTCGATGCGGCGTCTTCGCCAAACCCTGCTTGATGATGCCGAGCGCCCACGCTATATCGAAACCATCCCTCGCCGCGGTTACCGCTTTCTTGCCGCAGTGGAGGTCATCCAAGCCGAGCCACCCCCAGTGCTACCGGAGAAGCCCATTCCCTCTCGTCGGCGTACTTTTCTGTACACCTCATTGGGCGTTGCTGCCTCAGGCGCTGCCGCCATCTCTTGGACTGTCTTCCGCAAACCGGCCAAACCCCTCAGCGTCCGTTCTTCGATCCTCCTGCCTTTCCCGCAATCTACCGCCCGCAGTGTAGGCAAGGTCGTTGCCATTTCGCCTGACGCCCAGCAACTCGCCTATATTTCCAACATTGCCAACCATCCCCAATTTCATCTGCGGGAGCTGGTTTCTGGAAAGTCCCAAACGTTCCCCGCGTTCCAGTATCCGATCTCGGCGCAATTCATCGAGTCCTCGCAGTCCCTCATTGTTGCGAATGCCTTTGGGCTTTATCGCCGCGAAGGCTCTTCACTGAAGGAAATCTACCGCTGGCCCTTTCGCCCGAGCGTCGTCTCGCTCCACGCGACCGCCTCTGGGGACCTGCTATTTCCTGTTCCACGGGCAGTTTCTGATCAAGGCAATTCTGGACTCGCCTCCACTTGCGCCATTTGGCCGCGAGGTGCCAAGCAACCGCGCCTGATCGACATTCCTTATGGCGGTAAAGGTCTCGAAACTCTGATACCTCAAGACCTGATTGACCAGCGCTATCTGCTCTACTCTTCGATCATCGGTCCGCAAGCACGCTCGCTTCGCTGTCTCGATCTCAACACCGGGGCGAACAAGGAGATCCTGAGTCCCGCCATGGGGGGGCGTTTTCTCCCTGGCGACCGATTGCTCTACTTCTGGGCTGGCAGCCTCTACATTGCCGATTTCGACCGCAACCAAATGCAACTTCGCAGCCAGCCGAGGGCAGTTCTCTCTGGTGTTGCCTATGCTGGTTGGGCTGGACCCGATGCTGACCTTTCTGAAGACGGCAGCCTGGTTTTCATCCCGGAATCGAACCTCCCCGATTGGAAACCCGTTTGGGTGGGTCTCGATGGGAAAGCTTCGCCCTTGCAGGTCCCACCTGGGCCTTTCCACGTGGCTGATATCTCGAGCGACTCCCGGTATCTCCTGCTCATCCGCCGACTCAATCAGGGGCTGGCGACGATTTTCCGCTATGACCTGCAAACCGGTGCCACGATGGAACTGATTTCTGATGTGGAACCCTACGCCTGCTTCTCACCGGACGGCAGTCGCATCGCCTTCAGTCGCCAGAGCCCGGGCGATTGGCTCGCCAGTCTGCATGTGCTTAACGTCAACTCTCGTCAAGTGGAGTGGAAGCAACCCTTCACCGGGCTGGCTCAATACGCGATGCAGTGGGTCTCCCAGTCCAACCGGATCGTCTTCGTCGAAGGCTTCCACCCCAAGACGAACATTGATATTTACAGCGTTACGTTTGGGGATGCGAAGTCCCGGCGCCTGCTTGTGGGCGGCCTTGACTCGCAGGTTCATCCGCGCATTTCGCCCAACCAGCGCTGGCTCGCCTTCTCGAACCGTTCCAGCGCTGGTGAGCTTGTGATCCAGGACCTGGAGAACCCTTCCCGTTCTCCGCAAACCGTACCCGGCGTTGGGGTTGCCCCCTTTTGGTCTGCCGACAGTTCTACCCTTTATTACCGCTCAGCACGCGAGATCCGCCAGGTTCAGGTTTCTGACGGCAGGCTTGGTGCCTCTACGCTCTTGTTCGAGGGCGACTTTGTTGAACCCAACCATTGGCATCCATTCTTCGTTTTCGATCCGATCCAAAAGCGTTTTCTGCTGGCCCGGCACCCCCAGGTTGAAGTGCCCAATCGAATCGACGTGATTACGAATTGGGTCTCGACCCTGGGCTAGCTGCGACGCTTGAGATAGCGGCCCGCCAGCATCAAGCCTGCCAGGCCGGCGATGCCCAGCCCGGCTGGCTCGGGTACCGCATCGGTCGGCTCGTTGAGCGGTGGCCCGAAACTGGTCAGGCGCGCGTTGTCGAAATTGCCCAGAGTGTTATTGTTTGAGGCATCACGGCCGGTCAAAACGATTTCGATCTGCTTGCCGGTGTCGCCCAGGACCGCTGTGTAGGAGGCCGTGTAAGTGGACCAGTTTCCCAATGTCGGTGCCGTACCGGTTGCCAGAACTCGTGTCGTTCCCACAACCAGCTCGATGATCCCAAGCCTGTCGAAATAGCCCAAAGCGGCGAGGTCCTTGCGGTAGCCGAGATCCACCTGCAGTTCATAGGTCTGACCGTCCACGGCGGTCACTCCAACCACCTGCCTCAAGCTCGCGCCATCGTGGGCAAAGCCGATATTGATTCCGTCGGGAACCGAATTAAAGAAGGTGGGAGTGGTAGCCGGGGCGGGCCTCCAGGTTCCAGCGCTCAATGCGGATCCATCGATCGTCCATCCACTCATCAATCCGAATTGATAGTCGCAGCCTGGGCCGCAGCCAAAGCCCAGCGGCGTATTGTTTTCAAACGATGCGTTGGTGATGGCGATCGACGCACCTTGCGCCCACCCCACTAAAGTCAGTCCCAAAATTCCCAGTTGGATCATTTTCATAAATTCATCCCTCCTGAGAATCTCTGCGTAACTCCAAACCGTTTTTTCCTCACACCAGCAAAAAAATTACTTCCGCCCCTTGATCTCCGCTTCCATGATCCCCAACTGTGCCCTCATCATCACCACCCACCACTGCTTCTGATCCTTCACCTGATCAAGCCTCTTCCGCACTTCCCCAAACCACCGTCCCATCTCCGCATAATCCTTCCTGGCAATCGCGGCCCAACCTCGCACCTTCAAGACCTGCACCCGGTTCTCCTCCCAAAACTCCGCATCCCGATCCGGCAACCCCGGCGAAGAGAGCACCTCGTCGCTTCTCCGGAGCACTCGATCGATCTCCCCAAACATAGGCACATCCATATCCACAGTCGCCTCGATAAACTCCGCATAAATCATCAGCATCGTTCTCGTGCTGGCCACCGTTGGCTCGACCCGGTTCCATTCCTCCGCGTACCGGATCGCCTTGGTGAATGCATCGAGCTGCTCCGCGGAGTGCGCCTTCAGCGAGGCGTGCGTCAGGATGCCCCCCATTAGCCGGTACTGCTCCGCCATCAGCCTTAAATACCTGGGCTCTGGCATGCCGAGCCCTGAGAGTTCGGACAGCCTCGCCACCGCCTTTCGCTGGTTCTCAACCGCCGCATTCACTCCACTCCTCCGCAGATACCGGGTCTTTGCGTTCTCCAGAAATTGATAGTTCTCCAGCGCTTCCCAACTCCTCGGCTCATCCCTCAGCCATTGATCCCCGTGTTGTGACAACTTCAGGGTTACCGCATCAAATTCCTCCATACTTTTCGTCCCACTCAGACCATTGCGGTAAGTCCGCAGCGTGTCCGCGTAAGCCCTGCGGATCTTGGGGTCGCGGGATTCATACTGCTTCAACGCCTCTCTCAACTGGTATGCCTTCTCGATCAAAGCGAACGACTCGGCTTGCTTCCCCAGGCTTTGTGACGCAAACGAAAACATCAGCGTCGAGGTCTCCAGATAGGCATCCGCCAACTCCGCCCGCAACCCTAGATCCGAGCTCGCCGCCGCCTCCAGATCCGCCAGGTACTTCGTTGCTGTTTCAAGCAACATCTGCCGCGCCTTCATCGACCCCGGCAGCTTCCTCACTTCCCTGTCGAGATCGAAAATCGCCACCCCCGCCAGCGATCGCAAATCATCCGCCCGTCTCTGCGCCCTCTCATACTGCTTCCAGGCCACCGCGAGCGCCACCAGCGTCAGCGCCACTGCCACCGCCCCACCCACCGTCGCCCACGGCTGCCGCCTTACCAGACATCGCAACCGGTACCCCACCCCATCGCCATAAGCCTCCACCGGCCGCTTCTCCAGCCACCGCCTCAGATCTTCCTCAAGTTCCCCCACCGATTCATAACGATCCCCAGCCACCGCTGCCGTTGCTTTCCTGCCGATCGAAGCCAACTCCGCCCCACCCTCGCCCGCCACCCGCTCCAGCATCCTACCGAGCGAATACACATCCATCGCCATCGTCGGCTCTTCCCCGGCCATCTGCTCCGGGCTCGCGTACGCCCTCGTCCCCGCCCCCAGAAAACCCTGCCCCAAATCCAGCGCCTGCCCAATCCCAAAATCCACCAGCTTCGGCAACCCATCTGTCGTGATCAATACATTGCTTGGCTTCAAATCCCGATGCACCACCATCTGCCGGTGCGCCGCCGCCACCGCATCACACACCTTCCGCATCACCTCCACCCGCCCCGCCATCGCCATCCCCTCCACGGCTTCGTCGAGCCGCCGCCCCTCCACATACTCCATCAGCAAGTACGGCTCCCCACTCTCGAGCGTTCCGCTATCAAGCATCCCCGCGATGTACGGATGCGACAACCGCGCCACCAGCCGCCGTTCGCGATCCCACAACGCCAACTGCTCCGGTGCCATCAGATGCCGCCGCAACACCTTCAATGCCCCCCGCCGCCCCACGCCCTCCTGTTCAAATTCAACCAGCCACACCTCACCCATCCCCCCGCGACCCAACTCACGAACCACCTCAAACCGCCCCACCCGCATCCCGGGCTCAAGCACTCCCGCCTGGCCCCACATCTCCATCGCCGCCGCAACGCTCAGCCCCAATTCATCCTCGGCGCCAGCCTCAAGCGCAATCAATTCGAGCAGCCGCCCTCGCGATTCCTCATCCAACTCCACCCGGGATAGCACGGCGATCCGATCCGTATCTTCCAATTCGATCAGCCGCCCAAAGAGTTCCGCTTCTTCCTCTGCGCTAATTGGCACAATCCTTACCTCATTAAGCTATGCGCAATCCACAGCTCATTTTTGTGTCATGGCCCGTTTTAACCAGCCTTGCCCATACCGCAAACGCCGCCGCACGTACCCCACATCCAGCTTCAAAAACTCCGCCATTTCCTCGGCCGTCAAGCCCCCAAAAAATCGCAGCTCCACCATCTGCGCCGCCTCCGGCGCCACTTTCTCCAACTCCTTTAATTGCTCGTCGATCTCGAGCAACTGCGGAATCCGCTCCGCCTGCCCATCTCGTAATTCCTTCGCCGATTCGAGCGGCGACTCGAGTCGCTTATCCCGTCGTTGCGCCATCCTCAACCGGGCGAAATCCACCAGAATCTGCCGCATAATCCGCGACACTACCGCGAAGAAATGCCCCCGGTCCACCACCTCCGGCAGCCCGCCCTTCTTCAGCCGCAGATAGCACTCATGCACCAGCGACTCCGTGCTCTCGGACGCATACATCTCCCCCGCCAGCCGCTGCCGCGCGATGGCATGCAATTCCGGATAGACGCGTTCAAAGAGCAACGGTTCGGCCCCGGCCTCACCGGCCCTCGCCCGCGCCAGTAATGTAGTCAATTCAGTCAGAATCTTTCTATCTTAATTCGATACCCTGTCAGTGTGCGTTTCTTCCTTCTTGTAACAGCCCTCACCCTCACGGCCGCCGAGCCTCGCCCAGGCCACTCTCCTCACGGCGAAGCCTTCGATGTCGGCCCTCGTACCCGTCCGGTTGAAATGAAGGACATCGGGGTCGCCAACTTCCCCATCACCCACAAGAACCCCGAAACCCAGAAGTGGTTTAACCAGGGCAACGCGCTGCTGCATTCGTTTTGGGACTACGAAGCCGAGCGTAGCTTCCGCTGGTGCCTCAAGCTCGAACCTGAAAACGCCATGTGCTACTGGGGCCTGGCGCGCGCCGCCGGTGACGAACGCAGTGCCGCCTTCATCAAAGAAGCGGCCAAGCGCAAAGCTACTGTGAGCGACCGCGAACGCCTCTATATTGAAGCGCTGGAAGCCCGCGAGCGTACCGACACCCTGCGCGACCGTGGCGATGATTATCAAGACCGTGCCCGCGATTATAAGAAGATTCTCGAGTCCATCTGCGTTAAGTATCCCGACGACATGGAGGCCAAGCTGCTGCTGGCCCTCGCCAATATGGGCGACTCGCGCTATGGCACGGAGACGATCCTGCGTGAAGTGCAAGCCAAACTGCCCAATCATCCCGGGGTCCACCACTACCGCATACACAACTGGAATTACCACGAGCCGGAACAGGCGCTGAAGTCTGCTGCGAAGTACGGGCAGGTGGCCCCCAACATTGGTCACGCCCTACACATGCCTGGCCACATCTACGCCACCGTTGGTATGTGGAACGAAGCCGCTACCGCCATGGATGCGGCCACGCGCACTGAAGTCCGCCACATGCATGAGCGTCAGGTCTACCCCTTTAACTATTGGAACTGGGGTCATAACCGTGCGTACCTCTCTTACATTCAGGAAGAGCTCGGCCTGCCGGAGCTTGCCATTGCTGGCGCGAAAGACCTCATTCAAGCGCCGCAAGATCCCAAGTCGAACGACAAATCTCCCTATAGCCCGCATTCGCAGGGTATTCGGTCTATGGCCCGCGTTCTGGTGAAGTACGAACGCTGGAAGGAGCTTCTCGATACCCGCACGATTCCCTGGCGTAAGCTCCCGCAGGATGATCTTTTGAAGGCCTATGTGGAAGCGCGTGCTCACTTCGGCCTGAATGATCTGGATGCTGCAGAGAAGGCAATCGCAGCCCTTGAGAAGTTGAAGGACGACAAGTCTCTGGCCCGCACCTACAAGATCATGTCGGTTGAGCTCAAAGCGCGCCTTGCCTTGGCCAAGGGCGACACGCTGCTCGGGCTGGGCCTCATGACCGATGCTGCCGAAAAGCAATACGAACTCCAGAAGTCTGACAACGACCCACCGCACTACCCGCAGGTGCTCTTCAATGCCCTCGGCGAAGCCTATCTCAAGGCGGGCAGCAAAGAGCTGGCCATCAAGGCATTTGAGAAGGCCCTTACGCTGACTCGCAATGACCACTTTGCCCTTAAGGGCCTGGAGCGGGCAGGGAAGCCGACCTCGATCCAGACGCCTGAGCCCGAGCGCAAGTACGAACCCGCCACGCTCGGTAAATATGGCCCCACACAGTGGTCGCCCATCGAGGCTCCGTCGCTCGAAGCCACCGACAAAGATGGCAAAGTGGTGACGCTGAAAGACTATCTGGGTAAGAACGTCATCCTGGTGTTTTACCTGGGCAAAGAGTGTCCGCATTGCCTGAAGCAGCTCAAAGATCTCAAGGGAAAATCAGAAGAGTTTAACCGTCTGAATACTGCCATTCTTGCGATCAGCCCCAATTCGCCGGCCGATGGCTATGAGGGCATCCGGCTGCTTCAGGAAAGCAATAAAGCGAATGCGAAACGCTTTCTTGCCTACGATGATTTTGAGGAAATCGAGCTCCACGCCACCATCCTGATTGACAAGGAAGGCAAGCTCCGCTGGTCTCGCGTGGGTGGTGAACCCTTCGAAGATATCGCCTTCCTGACCAAGACTCTCGAATCACTCCGCTAGCGTAAACTAAGGCGATATGCGCTTAGTTGCCCTTGTTTGCCTGCTCGCCTCGATTGGTTTGGGGCAGGAACCCGCCTCGCTGGCATCGACCCTGGCCGGACTTCGACTTCGCTCTGTCGGCCCGGCACTGATGTCCGGGCGCATTGAATCGATTGCGGTACATCCGGAGAATCCTGGCGTTTATTATTTGGGCGTTGCCAGTGGCGGCGTCTGGAAGACGGTGAACAATGGAGCCACCTGGACCCCGGTCTTTGACCGTCAAGCGAGCTATTCGATCGGGTATGTCACCCTGGACCCGAAGAATCCGAATACCGTCTGGGTGGGAACGGGCGAAAGCAATAGCCAGCGCAGTGTTGCCTATGGGGATGGGGTGTACCGGAGTGACGATGGAGGGGCCACCTGGAAGAACATGGGGCTCAAAAAGAGCGAGCACATCGGCAAGATTGTCGTCGATCCTCGTAATTCGAATGTGGTTTTTGTCGCTGCATCCGGTCCGCTTTGGGGCCCTGGTGGGGATCGCGGTCTTTATAAGAGCGTAGACGGTGGCAAAACCTGGAAGGCATCGCTTGCCATCAGTGAAAATACCGGGGTCACCGATATTGCTGTGGACCCTCAAAATCCTGACGTGATGTTTGTGAGCGCCTGGCAGCGCCGCCGCCATTTCTGGACGCTGATCAACGGTGGCCCTGAGAGCGCCATTTACAAGACCACAGATGGGGGTGGCACCTGGCAGAAGTTATCGGGCAACGGGCTTCCGGCCGGTGAGCTTGGCCGCATCGGTCTTGCCTTTGCTCCCAGTGATCGCAATATCGTTTACGCCACGATTGAAGCTACCGCAAGGCTGGGCGGCTTGTACCGGAGTGATGATGGGGGCGCGAACTGGGCAAAGGTCAATGATCATCTGGCCCAGCCGATGTACTACGCCAAAGTGTATGTCGACCCCAAAAATCCGATGCGGATTTATCTGCCTGATGTGATCTTTCGCGTCTCTGATGATGGGGGACGTAACGTGCGGCCGCTAGGTGAGAAAAACAAGCATGTCGACAATCACGTCATCTGGATTGACCCGAAGGTCACGAGCCACTATCTGGTAGGCTGCGACGGCGGACTGTATGAAAGCTGGGATAAGGGCGCGAACTGGATCTACAAGGCGAACCTGCCGATCACGCAGTTTTACGATATCGCCGTCGATGATGCGAAGCCTTTTTACAACATCTATGGAGGCACGCAAGATAACAATTCGCTGGCCGGGCCTTCCCGAACGCGCAGTGGACACGGGGTGACCAATGATGACTGGTATGTGACCCGTGGTGGCGATGGCTTTATTTCGAAAGCGGACCCCTTCGAACAGAACATCATTTATGCCGAGAGTCAGAATGGAGGGCTGTCGCGCTTTGACAAGCGCACCGGAGAATCGGTGGGCATTAAGCCGCTGGAATTGCCAGGGGAGACACCACTTCGGTGGAATTGGGATTCGCCCTTTGCCGTGAGTATTCATAAGGCCGGGCGCATTTACTTTGGAGCACAGAGGGTCTTTCGCAGCGATGATCGCGGGTCGAGCTGGAAGGCGATCAGTAGTGATCTGACACGGGCCCTGGACCGCAATGCTCTGCCGGTGATGGGGAAGGTGTGGGGGCCCGAGGCGATTGCGAAGAACCAGTCGACGGCTAGCTACGGAAATTTGAGTGTGATTGCGGAATCACTCAAAAAGGAAGGGTTGCTCTATACGGGTAGCGACGATGGGCTGATCTATGTGAGTGAAAATGCCGGGACCGATTGGCGCAAGGTGGCACCGATTGCGGGCGTGCCGGAGAATGCCTACGTCAAGAAAGTAGTGCCTGCAACGATCGATCCCAATACGGTGTTTGCTGCCTTCGACAACCATCAGAACGCTGACTTCAAGCCGTATCTGTTCAAGTCGACCGACCTTGGCCGGAACTGGACGCCGATTATGGGCGACCTGCCGGAGAACGGCGCAGTGAAAGCGTTTGCGCAGGATCACGTGGATCCGAACCTGCTCTTTGTCGGGACTGAATTTGGAGTTTATGTTTCGCTCGATGGAGGTACCAAGTGGACCAAGCTGACGGGTGGCATGCCGACCATCAGTGTGCATGACCTCGCCATTCAGAAGCGCGAGAACGATCTGGTTGTGGGTTCGTTTGGTCGTGGCATTTACATTCTGGACGACTACTCTTCGCTGCGCTTTATGAAGCCTGAAGTACTGGCGAGCGAGGCCAAGCTGTTTCCCGTCAAGGATGCCTTGCTCTATGTGCAGCATCGGCGGTTGGGAGGTACGGTCAAGGGGACGCAGGGCGAGGCGTACTACATCGCCGACAACCCGGCCTTTGGTGCCACGTTCACTTATTACCTGAAAGAGGGATTGAAGTCGAAGCGGGATCTTCGCCGCGAGGCTGAGCGGGCTGCGGTGGCCAAAAAGGAGACTCCGGCCTACCCGACGCTCGACCAGTTGCGGGCCGAAACGGAAGAAGAAGCGCCATCGATTGTGTTTACGATATCTGACGCCAGTGGCAAAGCGGTGCGGCAATTTACTGGGCCAGCCGTCCGGGGAATCAATCGCGCCACCTGGGATCTGCGCGAGCCGGCGACCAACCTGCCGCGACCGACACCTCCGGGAATGGAGGCGCTGGAAGAATTTGGCCCGCCGCAGACGGGGCCACTGGGAATGCCTGGCACTTACAAGGTGCAGATGGCGAAGCGCATTGGGGGAGTGCTGACTCCGCTGGGCGAGCCGGTGTTGTTCAAAGTGGTTGCCGAAGGCACGAACGCGATGAACGAGGCAGACTTCAAGATTCTGAGCGAGTTTCAGCAAAAGGTCACACGGCTGCAGAGAGCTGTGACTGGTGCCAGCGAGAACATCGAGGCAACCAGGGGGCGAATAACGGCGATGCGAACCGCGATCGACCTGACGCCCAGCGCATTGAAGTTGCGGGCCGAGCTGAAAACACTGGAAGATCGTCTGGCCGCACTGCGAATGGTGATTAGTGGCGACCCCTTCGCCGCCAGTCGTTATGAAGACCGCGTGCCTTCGCTCGCAGACCGGATTCGCAGCGTGGCTGGCAACATGAGAATGTCCACGGCCCGGCCTGCTCAATTCTGGATCGATAACTATAACCTGACGGCTCGGGAGTTTGAGAAGGAACTGGACAAGCTCAGGGTGCTGCTTGAGGTGGATCTCAAGAAGTTTGAGAAAGAGCTGGATGCGGCAGGTGCCCCGTCTACTCCAGGAAGGTTGCCTGATTTCAAGGTGAAGTAGGTAGTGCTAAGATCGGAATGTCGGATGCGTGTGGCGCCATCGTCTAGCGGTTAGGACGGAGCCCTCTCAAGGCTTAAACAGGGGTTCGATTCCCCTTGGCGCTACCAAACTTTCCCCACCCCTTGCCTACTCCCCTCGGAATCATCGTTTTTGGCGAAGAGCACTTCCTGATTCGCGGCCCCAAACCGGAACCGGAGATGGCACGATATCTTGTCCGTCGCTGGATCTTTCCTTCCACAGAAGACCTTTTGGGGATTTCCCCGCCGATGCAGGACGACTGGAAAATCACCACGCGTGAATTTCGGGAAGATATCGAGTGGGCGGTGCTGCTGCGCTCGGCAAAGGCCTTGAACCCCGCCGTAAAAACGCTGCTGGAAGAGCTTGCCGCTCGCGGGCTTGCGATCAGCACCCACGATGGGCCGAAGTTCTAGGCCGCCAAAGAATCAAACAAACCGGTTTGCAGTGGCTTGTCGGGCCGCACCAGATTGAGTTCTTGCGGGAAGCGCCGCACCAGATCTCTGGGAGCGCGGAGATCTTCGAGCCCCAACATCTGCTTCATCTGGAAGGCATTGACCAGGCTGCGCGCCCCGGCATCGTTTGAGAGCACGACAAAGGTGCGCTTGGCATAGCGGCTGACCTTGCGGATGCGGTGGGTCCAATCGGAAAGCTCATCGAGTGAGTATTGATAAGCCCCGGAATGCGTTCGTCCACAGAGGCGGACGTACGCAACCGGGCTTGTCAAAAAGGCGGTCGGAGGCATTGCCCGCGAATGGTCTGGTTGGTCAATATTGCAAAACCCGACATGGTAGTCGATCAACATGGCGAGTGCGTCTTCTTCCATCCAACTGGAGTGGCGAAACTCTGCCACGAGCGGCAAATTGCGTAGCTCTCGCCGCAATTGGATAAAGCGGGCGCGGTTCTCAGGAGTAAATCGAAAGCCTGTTGGAAATTGCAGCAACACAGCTCCAAGCTTCTGCGCTTCCTCGATCGGGCGAATCCCCTCACGGAAAGCGACAATGTCCTTGGCCTCAAGCTGGGATTCGAAGGTAAGCTTGCGCCAGGCTCGAACCGTGAACTGGAAGTTCTTGTTGTTGCGTACCTGCCGGCACCACAACTGGCTGAGCTCTGGCTTGAGTGGGGCAAAGTAACTGGAGCTCAGCTCCACGCTATTGAAAAAGCGGGAAGTGTACTCCAGTTGGTGAAAATCCTTCGAGCGGGACTCGGGGTAGAAGAGACCTTGCCATTGGGCATGTGCCCAACCGGAAGGCCCGCAATGTAATGGTCCTGCTAATGGGAGATTCATATTCGCC
This sequence comes from Bryobacter sp., assembly GCA_044340255.1. Lineage (GTDB taxonomy): Bacteria > Acidobacteriota > Terriglobia > Bryobacterales > Bryobacteraceae > Bryobacter. The sequence continues at coordinate 82,437 of JBIITX010000008.1, forward strand.
TCTTCTTCGCTTGTTGTCAGAATAGTGCGAAGAAAGGGCGAAGTCAAGGGTTATTTTGCCTCTTCTTCGCCTTGCACGGATTGCTCCTTACAAATTCATAGCTCCCCCGGATCAGCTCTTCCACTTCTTCCCAGTCGATCTTCTGTTGGAGCTTCAAGTTGATCCATCCGTGTCTGCCGACATAAGGAGTGATGCAGAATCGGGGATCTTGTAAAAAGACAGCTTGCGACTCCTTTTCTACCTTGATGCTGAGCTGCTCTCCATCGTCATTGCTATAGATGGCAAAGGGCTTATCGCGCCACTTGAAGAAGGGATAACCGAATTGAATCACCTCTTTGGAGTCTTCAAATGACAGGCAAAACTTACGAATTCTCTCTACTCGATTGAGCCGCTTGGACATATTCCCTCGATTTGCTAGAATGGATAAAGTTTATCCTTTAGAGGAGCTCCTTGAAATGGCTGCAAAACCCGCTTTCGCCACCGCTGCCCAGGTGGAGCACCCCAAGTTCGGACTTGGTTCGGTGCTGGAATGTACAGAAGATTCCATTCGCATCAAATTTGATGAACACGGCGAAAAGAAGTTCGTCCTCTCCATCGTCCAACCGAGTTTGAAGAAGTCGGATCGTCAACCCCCCGCAGAGAAGAAACGCGCCGCGCGCAAGAAGGCCGCCACCGCATAGATTTCTGACCGCAAAAACATCACTGGAACCAGAAAGGGCCGCTCGAAAAGCGGCCCTTTCTGTTACACTCAAGTTTCCCCACATGAAGTTCGGAGTCGTAGTGTTTCCCGGCTCGAATTGCGATCACGACGCGTATTATGCCGTCACGCGCAATCTCGGGCAGCAAGCAGATTTTATCTGGCATGACAGTGAGAACCTGAACGGCTTCGACGCTGTCATTCTCCCTGGTGGCTTCTCGTATGGAGACCACTTGCGATGCGGTGCGATCGCAAGGTTCTCTCCCGTGATGCGTGCCGTCAAGAAGTTCGCCGATGAGGGCGGGGTCGTCGCAGGTTTCTGCAACGGCTTTCAGATCCTCACCGAGGCGCACATCCTTCCCGGCGCGCTGATTCGCAACAAGGGCCTCCGCTATATTTGCAAAACCGTTGGGCTGGTGACGGCAACTTCCAACTCGCCCTTTACGAACCAGCTGAAGCCTGGCCAGGTGTTGCAAGTGCCGATTGCTCACGGGGAAGGCTGCTACACGGCAGACCCCCGAACGCTGGATGAGCTGGAGGCGGAAGACCGTATCGTGTTCCGCTATCAGGACAATCCCAATGGCTCCATGCGCGATATTGCCGGCATTCTTTCTGCGGGCCGCAATGTCATGGGCATGATGCCCCACCCGGAACGAGTTTCCGACCCCTTGATGCCCGGCACTGATGGCCTGGGCATTTTTCAATCTTTGTTGACGGCCCTGGCACAGAACTCCCGATGAGCGAAAACAATCCGACCCAACTCGACGCCCTCCTGAAGACACACAAGCTGACCAAGGGTGAGTACGAGAAGATCATTCAGTTGCTTGGTCGTGAGCCGAATCTGACAGAACTGGGAATCTTCTCTGTCATGTGGAGCGAGCATTGCTCCTACAAGAGCTCCAAGGTTCATCTGCGCAAACTCCCCACACACAGTGAGCGCGTGTTGCAAGGGCCTGGCGAGAATGCCGGCATCATCGATATCGGTGACGGCTACGCGATCGCTTTCAAGATTGAGTCGCACAACCACCCGAGCTTTATTGAACCTTTTCAGGGAGCGGCAACGGGAGTTGGCGGTATCCTTCGCGATATTTTTACGATGGGTGCCCGTCCTATCGCGGTGATGGATGCGATCCGTTTCGGTCCTCTGGATAGCGCTGCCAATGGGGCGCGGAATCGCCGCATTCTTGATGGTGTGGTGCAAGGGATTTCGCATTACGGCAACTGCTTCGGTGTGCCCACGGTGGGCGGCGAAACCGTGTTTGAGAGTTGCTATGACGGCAACCCGCTCGTGAACGTCTTTGCCCTTGGTGTGTTTCGTCACGACGAGATTTTCTACGGCCGTGCCACCGGCGTTGGCAATCCCGTGATTTATGTTGGGGCCAGAACGGGGCGCGACGGAATCCACGGTGCTTCGATGGCATCTGATGTATTCACGGAAGCTTCAAAGCAACAACGTCCGACCGTACAGGTTGGCGACCCCTTCATGGAGAAGTTGCTGCTGGAGGCATGTCTTGAGGCGATGAAGACCGGCGCGATCGTCGGCATTCAGGACATGGGCGCTGCTGGTTTGACCTGCTCCACCAGCGAAATGGGTTCGCGCGCAGAGACCGGTATTGATTTTGATCTCAAGCATGTTCCCCAGCGTGAGACCGGCATGACGCCTTACGAGATCATGCTGTCGGAGTCGCAAGAGCGCATGCTGCTGGTGGCCGAAAAGGGTCGTGAGCAGGAGATCATTGATGTCTTCAATAAGTGGGGACTCGAAAGTGCTGTCATCGGCACCGTAACGGATGACGGAATGTTGCGCGTGCGCGAGAACGGTGTTGTTGTCGCCGAGATCAAGAATCGTGATCTTGCCGATGAAGCTCCCATTTACAATCGCCCCTACACCAAGCCCTATCGCAATGCCCCGATGGAGGCTCCTGCCCTTCCCTCATCCAGTCCAGAGGCGGACCTGCTGAAGCTGTTGGCCAGCAACGACCTCTGCTCGAAGAAATGGATTTGGGAGCAATACGATTACATGGTCCGCACCAATACGATTGCGGGCCCTGGTGGGGATGCGGCTATCGTACGAATCAAGGAAACCGGCACCTCGGTGGCGATGTCTCTTGATGGCAACGGCCGCTATTGTTATCTGGATCCGCGCGAAGGTGCCAAGCTGATCGTGGCTGAATGCTGCCGCAATCTCTCGACCGTCGGCGCCCTTCCCGTGTCGGCTACCAACAACCTGAACTTCGGAAACCCGGAGCGGCCTGAAATCATGGCGCAATTGGTTGAGGGCATTGAAGGGCTGGCTGAGGCCTGCAGCTTCTTTGAGACGCCGATCACGGGTGGCAACGTAAGCCTCTACAACGAAACTCTGGGCGAATCGATTTTCCCGACCCCGGTTGTGGGCATTGTCGGATTGCTTCCGACGCAGGCTCCTGTGCCGATGGCCTTCCCCAAGGCCGGTCTGGATCTCGTTCTCCTCGGTGGCTTGGGTGACTCTGATCCTGTTCGCATGGGCGGCACACAGTATGCCAAGCAGGTGGTTGGGTCTCTCTGGGGTCTGCCGCCGAAGCTCGATATGGAACTGGAGAAGCGGGTTCACAGTGCAGCGCGCGAAGTTGCCTTGCAAGGTTTGGCAGAAGCAGCCCATGATCTCGGCGATGGCGGTCTTGCCGTCGCATTGGCCGAGTGCACGTTTTCTGGTATCGGGGCGGATGTAGCGTTGACCTCGACCTTGTCACCGCAATTGGCACTCTTCCATGAGGGTGCATCCCGAGTGCTGGTCGCGACATCCAAAGTGGAAGAAGTACTCGCCCTGGCCCAGCGCCATGCCATCCCGGCAGAAGTGATTGGCAAGACCACGGCAAGTCATTTGAAGATCAGCCTCAACGGGGCTCATCTGCTGACAGTCGGCGTCGATAAGCTTTACAAAACCTGGGATGAAGCACTGGAGGAATCGTTGCATGTTTGACAAGTTCCACGACGAATGTGGCGTGTTCGCGATCTACGGGCATCCAGAGGCTTCTAAAGTAGCCAACCTCGGCTTGCATGCTTTGCAGCATCGCGGCCAGGAAAGCGCTGGGATTGCCTCACTGCACGAGAGCGAGATCATGTGCCACAAGGCGATGGGACATGTGGCTGACATCTTCAACCCGGCAGTGCTCTCTGAGCTGCAAGGCGAAGCCGCAATTGGACATACGCGATACTCAACGGCTGGAGACACGGTGGTGCTGAATGCGCAGCCTTTCTCTGTGCGCTGTAACAAAGGGCCGATTGCTGTGGCCCATAACGGCAACATCACCAATGCCACCAACCTGCGCAATGAGTTAGAGCAGGACGGTTCGATCTTTCAGGCAACCAGCGATACCGAAGTCATTCTTCATCTGGTGGCACGATCCCGCGAGAAGACGATGTCAGGGGCTCTTCGTGATGCCCTGCTGCAACTGGAAGGTGCCTTTTCGCTCGTCTTTCTTGCTGCCAATCGCTTGATTGTGGCCCGTGACCCACATGGGTTTCGACCGCTCGCGCTGGGACAGCTCGAGCTGAGCGGTGGCCGCATCGCCTACGTTTTTGCAAGCGAGACTTGTGCCTTTGATCTCATCAATGCTGTCTACATCTCTGATGTGGAACCCGGCGAGATGGTGATTGTGGGGCCGGAAGGCATCACGCGCGAACGTTATGCCCCTGTGGCTGACAAAGCACATTGCGTCTTCGAGCACGTCTACTTTGCCCGGCCCGATTCGCTGGTGTTCGGAAAGTCGATTGCCCAGTCGCGAGAGCGTATGGGGCGACTGTTGGCCCAGACCTGTCCAGCCGACGCCGATATTGTCGTGCCCGTGCCCGACTCTGGTGTGGCAGCAGCACTTGGCTTTGCCGCAGAATCGAAACTTCCTTTTCGGCAGGCGCTGATTCGAAACCACTATGTGGGCCGTACCTTTATTGAGCCCTCGCAGACGATTCGCGACTTCGGGGTGAAGCTCAAGCTCAATCCCGTGCGCCATCTGCTGGAAGGCCAGCGCGTGGTGCTGGTTGACGACTCACTGGTGCGCGGTACGACTTCACGCAAGATTGTCCGCATGGTTCGTAGTGCTGGTGCCAAAGAAGTTCACTTGCGCATTTCCTGCCCGCCGACGATCTCCCCTTGCTTCTACGGTGTGGATACACCAACCAAGGGAGAGTTGATTGCGGCAAACAATAACCTCGAAGGAATTCGGCGCTTTACCGAAGCGGACTCCGTCGGCTATCTGCCGTTATCTGCTCTCAGCGAAGCGGTCGAAGATTCCAAGCAGGAATACTGCTACGCCTGCTACACCGGCAACTATCCGACGCACCTCATCAACATCGAAGAGTTGATGACGACCAAGATTCGCTGCTAGTCAGTTCATGTCCCATCCTCATATTGCTCCGATCGCAGATTCAGTTCCGTATTCCAAAGTACGGGCCATTGCAGAAATCGCGATGAAGATGGAGCAGGTTTACCCGCTCTATTTTGGAGAATCAAATCTTCCGACTCCTGATTTCATCAAGAGCGCACTCGACAAAGCGGTGCGTGACGGATTTACCTACTACACCTCCAATGCCGGGTTGCTCAGTTTGCGGGAAGCGATTGCCCGCTACTACAACGAGAAGCACGCTGTTACGTTGAACCCTTCGAGTGAAGTGCTGGTTACTGCCTCTGGCGTGCAGGCACTGAACGTCAGCATCCGTTGCGTCCTTGATCCTGGCGACGAAGCCATTGTGCTGACCCCGGCCTGGCCGAACGGTGCCTCGATTGCTTCCCTCATTGGAGCCAAGCCAATCCAGATCCCGCAGCCCCTCTCGGGCAATCGGTTTACTATCGATTTCGCGGCGATGGAAGCCGCTGTCACCCCGAAGACGAAGCTGTTGCTGTATACGTCTCCTTCGAATCCGCTGGGTTGGGTTGCCACGGTGGAAGAACAGCAGCAGCTCCTCGATTTTGCCCGCAAGCATCAGCTCTGGCTGCTTGCCGATGAAGTGTACGAGCGACTCACCTATGAGATGCCCTATGCTCCCAGCATCTTGAAGCTCGCTACTCCTGAGGATGCCGTTTTCGTGGTGCAGAGTTTTTCGAAAGCTTACTGCATGACAGGCTGGAGGCTGGGTTGGGTGGCTGGCCGGGCTGACCTGGTGAAGCGTGCTACCGAGCTCAATGAGTTTATGGTTTCCTGCCCGGCGGGCTTTACGCAGAAGGCTGCGGAAAGCGCACTGCTTCAGGGCGAAGACTTTGTTGCCCAACTGCGAAATCAGCTTCAGGCCAATCGTGATTTCTGCGTGGGCATGTTGCAGCAGGTGCCTGGTGTCCACATTCCCGCGCCCGAAGGTGCTTTCTATTTGTTTCCCTCGATCGACGGGCTGACTGACTCCTTCTCGTTTGCCAAACAATGCCTGGAGGCTACGCATGTCGGCATTGCTCCCGGTGTTGCCTTTGGCCCCGGTGGAGAAGGCTCGATCCGTATCTGCTATGCAGCAGACCGCTCCATCCTGGAGCCGGCGATGGAACGGCTCTGCCGCTACATTGCCAACTTCCCGCGGTAGTTCATCCCTTTCTTGCTGTAGATTGCCAGGCGATAGGGTGTTCCCGTACCTGGCAGGAACAACTCAAACACGATTTCTTTGGCGCCCTCCGTGCCAGCCCTCGGATAGATCAGCCTTGTCATTGAGTCCGTAGGTGAGGGAGGGAAGTAGCCGCTCATCTTGATCTTCTGCTTGCCAATCTTCATGACGCTCTGGTTTTCCATTAGCGCCATCTCCGAGGCATCCTGTGTCGCCTCCACCGGGATTGCCACGGCAAGGACGATGTACTTTGCGGCGTCCCTTTCGAGGAATTCCTGAAACTCTTCCCACGCCGGGTCAGCCACTACATCGACCCCTGCAATCTTCTTGATGCGGCGTCGGCGCATTTCCTTCTCTGCCAACTGCACAGGCTGGGCCGTGGCAAGAAACGTCATCACCCCATTCTGTGCTGAAGATTCAGCCGGCTGCGCCCAGGGCGAGTTGGCAAAGAAGTCGATCAACTGCTCTTCTGACCAATCCTTGACATCGGCGGATTCCCAGTAGGGAGCTGCCGCCAGCAGACCGAGCAATGCAAACCATTTCGCCATATCGATATGCTATCCACAATGAGACCGATTACGTATCGAGGCCGCAAAGCGTATCAATGGGAGAACGATCAACTCCGCGTCACTGTCACCGTCGAAGGCGGGCACATCGCAGAGATCTTTCACAAGGGACGCGGGGTCAATCCACTCTGGACTCCGCCCTGGCCGAGCATTGAGCCCTCCGTTTACTCGCCCTCGACCCATCCTGAATACGGCACCGGGCCCGAGGCAAAGCTGTTGGCCGGAATCATGGGGCATAACTGGTGTGTCGACTTCTTTGGCCCACCCTCGGAGGAAGAAGCCTCTGCGGGCTACACGGTGCATGGCGAAGCATCATTGGTTGCGTATGATGAAAATCTCAAAGCCCACCTCCCACTTTCGCAATTGAACGTGAGCCGAACGATGGAGCTGAAGGGCAACCAGATTCTCTTTACCGAAGAAGTGGAAAACCTGCTTCCCTTTGATCGCCACATCGCCTGGCAGGAGCATGTCACGCTGGGGCCACCATTTCTGGAACGGGGCGTGACGACGCTCGAAGCCCCGATTCTTCGAAGCGCCAAGCTCAATGAAGGCGAGTTTGAATGGAAGGATCGGCGCTACCCCAGTTCGGCGATGAGCTCCGATTATCATGCCCACCTCTTGAGCAAGGGTGAGGTCAAAGTGACCAACCCCAAGCTCGGGCTTCGCCTTGCCTATGAATGGAATTTACAGGACTTCCCCTGGTTGGGTATTTGGGAAGAAAACTTCGAGCGCAAGCATGCCCCCTGGAATGGACGAACGATGACCTGGGGTATTGAGTTTGGAGCCAGCCCCTACCCCGAATATCGCTTCCGCCGCGCCACCCGCGGCATGATGTGGGCCGCGCCCACGGCGGTGTGGCTGCCTGCGAAGAGCAAGCGAAAAATCAGCTATCAAATGACACTTTCTGTTACCTCCTAGTCATCCTCTCCATCGATACTGGTGAGATATGGTGAGTGCGGCTGAAGCTGTTTCTGTAATTGGTTCCGGGCAAAGGGTCTATGTGCATCAGGGGTGTGCTGAGCCCGAGCCGCTCATCGCTGCGATGGTGGAGCGAGCCGAGGAGCTTCGTAATGTGGAAGTAGTGCACATGGCGACTATGGGCAGTGCTCCCTACACGGCTCCTCAGTATCGGGATAGTTTTCGCCACAATGCTCTCTTTATCGGGGCCAATGTTCGCGAGGCCGTCCAATCCCGGCGCGCGGATTACATCCCTTTGTTTCTTGGCGAAATCGAGTCGCTGTTTCTCGGTGGCACGTTGCCCATCGATGTCGCTTTACTGCAGACCACACTGCCTGATCGTAATGGCTTTGTCAGTCTTGGGCCCAGCATTGATGTTTCTCTGACCGCTGCAAAGGTTGCCCGGCATGTAGTTGCCATTACCAATCCGCAAATGCCTCGCACGCATGGCGACACGTACCTGCATGTCAGTGAGATCGATGCTTTCGTTGAGGGTGATTTTCCGCTGGCCGAACTCGAACCCAGAGCTTCGACCGAAGAGCATCGCCACATCGCCAGGCATGTCGCCAATCTGATTCCCGATGGGGCAACGCTGCAGATGGGAATCGGGGCCATTCCAGATGCAATCCTGCAACTGCTGGGCAATCATAAGCAGCTTGGGGTGCATAGCGAAATGTTTTCAGACGGTATCATTCCGCTGCTTCAAAAAGGCGTTATCGACAACAGCCAGAAGAAGATCAATCCCAATAAAGTGGTGGCCGGTTTTGTACTTGGCTCGCGGAAGTTGCTCGACTTCATCCACGACAATCCGATTTTCGAGTTTCGCCAGACGCGCTACACGAACGACCCCTTTCAGATTGCTCGCAATCCCAAGGTATGCGCCATTAATGCTGCGATTGAAATCGACCTCACCGGACAGGTTTGTTCTGACTCCATGGGCGAATTGCCTTATTCGGGAATCGGTGGGCAAGTTGATTTTATCCGTGGTGCTGCGCGCAGCGAAGGCGGCATGCCCTTTATCTGCTTACCGGCCACGGCCAAAAAAGGGAAGCTGTCCCGAATCGTGTCGCACCTCAAACCGGGTGCCGGGGTTGTTACTTCCCGGGGTGATGTCCACTGGGTGGTGACGGAGTTTGGTGCCGTCAATCTCAAGGGCAGGAATCTTCGCCAGCGCGCCGAGCTTCTGATTTCAATCGCCCACCCGGACTTTCGCGAATCCCTTGAGCGCGAGAGTTTTGCGCTTAGGCAAGGCTAGCCAGGAAATCCAAATCCACGTTGCCGCCGCTGACGACGATGCCAACCTTTTGAATTCCGACCGGAAGCTTGCCTGCCATCGCTGCCGCGATGCAAACGACCCCGCTCGGTTCTGCCACAATCTTCAGGCGGGTCAGTGCATAGACCATCGCCGCGCGGATCTCATCTTCACTGACCAGCAAAACGTCTTCGACCAATCGCTGAATGATCGGAAACGTAATCTCGCCCGGTTGCGGCGTGCGAAGGCCATCGGCGATCGTAGCGCTGGCATCCACGCGAACGGGTTTGCCTGCTTGGAGGCTCAGCCAATAGTCGTTGGCCAAAGCTGGCTCCACTCCAAAAACTCGTATGGCAGGATTGATCTCTTTGGCAATCAGCGCACAACCACTGAGCATGCCACCGCCGCCAAGGCAAACGAGCAGCGCGTCCAGATCAGGAATTTCTTCCATTAACTCCAGCGCCAGCGTACCTTGGCCTGCGATCGTATAGGGGTGATCATAGGGCGGGATCAGCGTTGAACCGCGCTCTGCCGCGATTTGCTTTCCGATGGCCTCACGATCTTCCTTGAGCCGGTCATAGGTAATGACATTGGCTCCCATGTCTCGAGTATTGAAGATCTTCGTCTTCGGGGCATCGGAAGGCATGACGATCGTGGCATCGATCCCAGCTACGCGGCTGGCGTAAGCAACAGCCTGCGCATGATTGCCACTCGAATACGCGACGACGCCCTTGCTGCGGTCCTGCTCTGGAATCTGCTGGACGAAGTTGGTCGCCCCACGTAGCTTAAAGCTGCCCGTGCGCTGAAAATTCTCACACTTGAGGTAGCAGTTGAGGCCGGTGCTTTGATCGAGCCCACGCGAGGTGAGTACCGGGGTGCGATGGGTGAAGCCTGTGAGGCGTACTGCTGCGGAGCGAACGTCGAGTGCTGTGGGTGGTTGCAAAACCATTCTAGTAGCCCACTCCTTTATCGACGAGATTGTGGAGCGGCTCTCCCTTGCTAAACCTGCCGAAATTGGCCAGGAAGATCTGCATCGAGTCTTCGAGCCAGGTGCTGGTATGGTCTGCCGTGTGGGCGCTGACGAGAATGTTTTCCATAGTGTAGAAGACGTGACCGTCAGGAAGCGGCTCGACTTCGAAGACATCGAGAGCAGCTCCGCGAATCCAGTTTTGCTGCAGCGCCACGATCAGCGACTTCTCGTCGATGGCATTGCCACGGCCCAGGTTGATGATGACGCCGTCTTTCTTCATGGCCTTTAGCTCTGCCTCGCCGACGATGCCTTTGGTGTCGGGTGTAGCTGGCATCGCCAGCAGAATGTAGTCGCAGGTGGCCATCAATTCCAGCTTGCGTTCCATGCCCCAGATTTCGTCGGCGATTTCATCCCCGCTTGATTTTTCTGGACGTCGTCGCAGGGCCACAATCTTCATGCCGAAGGCTTTCGCCCGTCGCGCCGAAGCCTTGCCGATATCGCCGTAGCCCAGCACACCGAGTGTCTTGCCTTCGAGCATGTCCACGTTGAACACATCCCATTTGCCGGAGTGCTGGCTCTTCTGCATGCGCCGAAGATCTTTGGCGAAGAACAGCATCGCCGCGATGCAATACTCTCCCAGCGATTGGCTATAGGCGCCCTTGGCATTGGTCACTGGAATTTCAGATTCCCTGAGGCGCGTCCCCATCAGATGGTCGACCCCGGCTGAAAGGGAGTGCAACCAACGCAGCTGGCCTGCCTTGTCGATGGCTGCCTTTACCACCTGCGCAGAAGCCCCGACGCCGGTGAGGATGATGTCTGCACTGGTTGCCAACTCCTCGGCGCGGCTTATGTCATTGGTGACTTCGTACTTCACAGCAGCCCCGAGTTGGGGCAGAAGATTCAGGTATTGTCCGGTGGGGTCGGCGATGACCAGCAAGTTCAAAGAAGACATAGTTTTAACTTGCTAGGATATCGTGCCTTCCGCCATTGCTACGATGAAGATGTGGCGGAAGTCTGTAGCTGCGGAACACAACTGGTCGAAAAGGCCCTTTTTTGCCATCGTTGCGGCAAGCCTACCTTCGATGCTCCTGAAGAAGAGATCCAGGAGCCTGTTCCTCAGGAAATCGAACAATTACTGGATCGTGTGGAGCTTTCCTCTGCTCCTCCTGAGATCAATTTCAGCAATGGTGCTGCGGTTCGGGTAGCGTTGCTGGTTGCCGCCATCTCTATGGTGCTGCTGATCCCACTGGCAAATCTGGCGGGTATGTCCCTGTTTGGTATTGTGCTCCCCACTCTCTTTGCAGGTGTCCTGAGCGTCTGGTTTTATCAGCGAAGAACGGGTACCCCTCTCACAGTGCTCGCTGGGGCTCGCATGGGCTGGATCACGGGGGTCTTTATCTTTGCCCTTTTCCTGGTGCTCTTTACCATCACCCTCGTGCCTGCCATCGAATCGGGAGAATTGCAGAAGATTCAGGAAGCTGCGTTGAAGGGGAGTTTTTCAGAGGCAGACATGCAAAAGCTGAAAGAGATTTTCGAGAATCCCGTCATGCTTTCACTTTCTATCGTGCTCTTCATGGGAATTTACTTCGTGGGTGCCACGACTCTCAGCAGCCTCGGCGGAATGCTGGGTGCGAAGCTGTTGGGCCGCAACCAGAGTCTTTAGGGCAAGTCCGCCCATCAAGACCCACACTGCCAGTCGCATGTCACGGTCTAGCGTAAAGTACGCAGAGAACGCAATGAGTCCATAGGCCAGCAAGGCCCCGTAGAGTTTGTTTCGGGAAATCATTGCATGTTGTAGGAGAAGCCGAATTGTAGCCTGACCACGTCTCCCTTGAACTCAGGAGGAAGCGGTGGGAAGGGGTTAGAGGCGCTGATGCCCGCAACGGCCGCCCGATCCAGAGCCTCTGTCCCCGAAGGTCCTGAAATGACCAGCTTGGGCACCCGCCCATCACGGCTAATCGCAAACTGGATCAACGTTCGGCCCCGACGACCAAAGCGGGCACTCTCTGGGACAACCGCCTCCCAATTCCGCTTCACAATGGCCAGGATGCGGCGCAGGTAGGGCCGGAAGTCTACGCCTTGTGGATCACTCAGCAATTCGAGACTGGAGCCAATCTGGCTCTGCGGCTGCATCGGATTGGACTGTGACGGAATGTCAGTCACAATCTGCCCGCTGGTCCCCTGTGAACCTGGAATGCTCTGGCGCATCAACTCATCGATGCTCTGTCTTTGCATCTGCGGAATCTTGCCCGTCTCTGTTCCCTTTTTAACTCCGGCCACCTGACCGGGGTTCTCAAAGGGGCTGCGCTTCTGCTGCTCTTGCGGCTTGATTTCAGGCGGGACAAGTTGGGGAGTCCCTAATTGCGCCAATTGCTTCGTATCGGGAAATGCCGTCTCCAATTGGGGTGGAGCCTCGACGGGCCTTGGTGCGGGCTCGGCCTTCTGAGCGGGCGTAGGAGGAGGGACGTAGGTTTTGGGGGCGCGCCGTTGCTGCAGGCTGGCGTTGAGGTCGTCCAGATTGACTTCCGGCTTGATGGGGCCCTTGTTGGGCTCCTTCTGCGTCAACTCGAAGCGGGGAGCCACGAGTGTGGTCACCTTGCGCTCGATCTTTGCGAGGTCAATCGGAGTCCTGGGGTTGCTCTCGAAAAAGCTTTTCGGGGTTACCAGCAGAATGCCGAAAATACCAACGTGGAAGCAGATGGAAAGCACGGTGGCCAAGCCGAGTTTGGGGCGAAAAGCATCATCATCCCAATCCCGGATGAGATTGAGATCTTCCACTTGCAATTGATGAGGCTCAGAAGGCTGGATAACCGGCATCCTTTAGGGTTTGCGACACAACGTCGGCATGCGTTTCAATTTTATCAACGACTTCAAGGGCAACCTTGAGTGCTCTAAGAGACGTTTCCCCGTCTACTTTGGGTTTCTGTCGTGTCACTACGCTTTCCAAAAATGCTTCGAGCTCGAGGCGTAAGGGTTCATTTTTCACAACCAGATGTGGCTTGAGCCGGATTTGGCGTTGCGGTCCGACTTCAATTCCAAACAGTTCCTGCTTGGCGTAATCCATGCTGAGGTAGGCTCCTGGCTGAAACACGCGCAGCTTGCGAACCCGTTCTGTAGAAGCGCGGCTGGCCGTTAAGTTTGCGATGACTCCGCCCTCGAACTCCATTCGTACATTGGCAATGTCCACCTTCTCACTCAGAATATGGATGCCCGCTGCCTGGATTCCGATGGGTTCTTTGCCTGTCAGCGCTAGCAAAAGTTCGATGTCATGAATCATCAGGTCCAGCACCACATCCACATCCAGGCTTCTCGGCGTGAACACGCTCAGCCGATGGATCTCAAAGAAGAGCGGCAACGTGATGGCTTTCTCGAGAGCGACAACGGCAGGGTTGAAGCGTTCGAGATGCCCCACCTGCAGGATGCGCTGCTGCGCCTGGGCCGTATCGACCAATCGCTGGGCACTCGGGAGGTCGAGCGCAATCGGCTTCTCCACCAGAATGTCCAGCCCGGCCTCCATGAGCATGCAGCCCAGTTCGGCGTGTGCCAGGGTTGGCACGGCCACGATACAGGCATCATTGGCCTGGCAGAGTTCATCGAGCGAGGCAAAGGCCCTAACCCCAAACTCACTGGCCACAGTTGTGGCCGTCTCGGCGTTCTTGTCGTAGATACCGGTGAGCGTCGCCCCCGGCAGTTCTTTCAAGACTCGAATATGATTTCGCCCGAATGCGCCTGCTCCGGCCACTGCGATCCGAACCGTTTTCTTTTGACTTTCCAAACTACCAGTATTTCATCTGCGTTATGATTCCCATTCGGAGTATCCAAATGAAATTTTTGCTGCGCGGCACGGCCGCCCTCTTTGTTCTCATTGCGCTCTGTACAACTTGTGCTCAGGCGCAGCCACAAATCAAGCGCAAAAGGATTCTCGCGATTGGAGAAACCAGGGGTTTTCACCACGACGCCACCTCAACCGCTTTGCACATGGTTTACGATCTGGGCAAAGAGACAGGCCTCTGGGATACCTATATCCAGACCAGCTCTGAATTCATTACCAAGAAAAAATTGACGGGCAACAAAAAGAACCTCGACTATTTCGATGCGGTCTTTTTTTACACCACGGGCGAGCTAGTGATGGACGACGAGCAGAAGGCGGCCTTGCTGAGCTTTGTGAAGGACGAGGGCAAAGGATTTATCGGTGGCCACACGGCGATTGATACCAACTACAACTGGCCGGAGTACGGCGAGATGGTTGGTGGCTATTTCGATAGCCATCCCTGGAATACGTTTGATGCCCCAGTGATTGTGGAAGACCGTGATCACCCGATTACTTCCCACTTCCCCAAGGCTTTCACGATCAACGATGAAATTTATCAGGCCAAAGCTTACTCTCGCGACAAGGTCAGAGTGCTGGCGCGGCTCGACGAAACGAAGCTCGACATGAAGGCGAAAAACATCCGTCGAACCGACGGAGACTTTGCCGTAGCCTGGGTGAAGGACTATGGCAAAGGCCGTGTGTTCTATTCCACTTTCGGCCACCACGACCAGGCGCTCAACCGTCCTGATATTCGGAAAATGTACACCGAGGCGATCAAGTGGGCACTCAAGCTCACTGAAGGCGATGCCACCCCTCGCCCTCGGCCGGCGCAGTAGAGACGTAGTGCGTGGATACCTTTCCGCTGATCTTGAGTTTAGAAGTCGCTTTGCTGGCGACCCTCGCATCCCTCGTCCTGGGACTGGCTGTTGCCTGGGCCTTGAGCTTCCTTGATTTTCGGGGCAAAGAGTTTTTGGATGCGGCGATCACACTGCCCCTGGTGTTGCCACCCACGGTCCTCGGCTACTATCTCCTGATTGTGATTGGCCGCGAAAGCTGGCTCGGTCAGGCATGGGAGTCTCTCACTGGCTCCCCACTGGTCTTTACGCCCAAAGCCGCTGTGATTGCCGCCATCGTTCATTCGGCTCCCTTGCTGGTGAAATACTTTCGAGCTGCCATTGAAAGTGTCGATCCCATCTACGTCAAGGCCGCCAGAAGTCTTGGTCTGAGCGAGTTCACGATTTACCTGCGAGTGATCTTACCCTTATGCCAAAGAGCGATCGCTGCTGCTACGGTTCTGGCCTTCGCACGAAGCCTCGGTGATTTTGGCGTCACCATCATGATTGCTGGCAACATTCCCGGCAAGACGCAGACGCTTTCTGTTGCCATCTATGATGCCGTGGAGTCTGGCAATGCTTCGCTGGCGCGCTGGTTGGTTTTGATTGTTTCACTCATTGGCCTCTTGGTCGTCTGGCTGTCCAATCGTATGAATCCTCCTCAGGCCTTGAGGTCTTAGTTCTGATGCTCGAAGTCCGACTACAGAAGCGCTTTCCAAAATCGAACGAATCCTCTGGCTTCGAACTGAATCTGCAGTTCCAGGCCGGAAATGGAACCACGGTGCTGTTTGGTCCCAGTGGCGCTGGCAAGTCCCTTACGCTGGAACTGATTGCCGGCTTTGCCAAGGCGGATAGCGGGCGTGTGCTCCTGAATGACCGACTCTTGTCTGATGTTGCAACTGGCGTCTTTTTGCCGCCCCAGCAGAGAGGTTGTGGCTATCTCTTTCAACGGTCTGCGCTCTTCCCGCATATGACGTTGCGCGAAAATCTGGCCTTCGCCGCCGGGGCATTGCCGAAGCTTGAGCGCCATCGAAAAGTAAATCAGCTACTCGAGAATTTTCGACTGACAGAGATCGCAGGTCGCAAGCCCAATGAGGTGTCCGGCGGCCAGCGTCAACGCTGCTCCATTGCGAGAGCCTTGGTCGTGGAGCCATCCATCCTGCTGCTGGATGAGCCTTCCGTAGGGCTCGATACTACTTTGCGTCATGAGTTTTATGAAATCCTGGCCCAGATTCGTGAAGACTTTCCCACTCCGCTTCTGCTCGTGACACACGACCTGGATGAAGCCTTCCTGCTGGCCGATCAGATGTTGGTTCTCGTTGATGGGCGCATCGCGCAATCGGGAACTCCTCGGGAAATTCTGCAGCAGCCAGCCTCGGCTAGCGTGGCGAACCTGCTTGGCCTTTTCAATCTTCTGCCTGCAGAGATCAAACATCTTGACCCCGGGGCCAATCGGAGCAAGCTTCGCTGGAACGACATCGATCTCGAAGGGCCCTACTACCCGGCAAGGCTTCTCGGTGACCGTGTCACTGTGTGTGTGCGGCGCGATGAGATTGCTGTTACGCCCAAAATGGGGAAGCCGGAGAAGGGTGCCCTGGTGCTTAGCCTCGAAGCGGCTTCCGAGACTGCAAAAACCGCTCTGCTGCATTTTGCGGGCGGATTGATTGTGGAGTTGCCACTCGATGAATTTGCCGAGAATCGCCATCATCGAGAATGGATCCTCACCTTGCCAACAACCACCCTCAGAATCCTGTGATCCGGCACTGCATCACCGAACTTGCCCTGCCTGCTGATCTCGCGGTCGATACAGTTCAATTGCGGGCGAAGTCTCTGGACGCGGCAGCATTGTTGCTTCGGGCCCGACAGCTCCGGCAAGCGTTTCGCGGACACCTGATCATCAATGACCGTATCGACGTGTGCCTTGCCGCAGGAGCCGATGGCGTGCATCTGCCCTCGCACCGTGTGGCCCCAAGTCTGCTGAAGGCGCGCTTTGGTTTGCAGTTGCGAATTGGGGTCTCGTGTCACACGCTCGATGAAGTGCTGCGGGCCGAACAGGAAGGCGCAGACTACGTTTACCTGAGCCCAATTTTTGAAAGCCCTTCGAAGCCGGGCTATGGCCCACTGCTTGGCTTACGCGTACTTGAGGCCGCGGCAAAAGCCGCAACCATTCCTGTCATCGCCCTTGGTGGAGTTAATCCTTCGAATGCGGCGAGCTGTGTTGCTGTCGGTGCTGCCGGGGTTGCCGGCATTTCACTCTTCAGCAGGCCCGGGCTCTAATAGAACTCGACAAGCCTTCGGTCGAGGTCCATCGATTTGCCGACGTAGTAGCCCAGCACCCCCATGCCAAGTATCACGAATGCGAGTGGGCCTTGGGCCCCTTCTGCGCTGCGCGAGATCAGACTCACCAATCCAGCTCCCAGCGCGTAGCTGGCAATCGTACCAATGACTCGCCCTCGAACCCTTCGCTTTCTAGTCTCGAGCTGCTTCAGGTCTTTCCTCTCGTGGATGTGAATTCCCTTGTGGGTTTTGATGCTGAACTGGCTGGCGGTGTTCTCAATCCAGGAGCCCTTCAATTTCCTTCCATCCTGCAAGGTGGCGATCACCTCCAGCGCTGCGCAATGTGGAGTCGCATCCATCCAGGCAACACGGTCCGTTCGGTCCGTTTGAAAGCCAAGCAGCAGCAGGATTGCAATCGTGTTCATGACTGCAACTCTAGGGGCTAATTCGACTGCCATGTCGCGCATTGTTGCGGTTTCTTAGAGCGACACAATGCGAATCGTGTGCGACCGGAGGTCGCTGGGTAGTTCTCTCTGGGCCAGGATGTCAGCCCCAATCACGGCGCATTGGTTCAAGCCTTACCGCCAGTGTTCTTCGCGAGGGTTTCGCAGTAGTACGCTATCGCTAGAAATCCCAAGCGCTGGAAGCAGCAGCGATGCCCAGCTTCGAATGGACGCTGAGGCGGAAACGATCGCCACAAGAAAAGGCCCAGCGGGCCGCTCAATTCCACTCAGGATTTGATCGATGGACCGCAGCTTCAATTGCTTCAACGGAATGTCTCCCAGTTGCTGCCGTACGTCCTGGATGCGGCCCGGGTTGCACCAAATCTCGTTGCCTTCCAGTGTGGCCGCAGTCGACTCAGCTAAGCTTGAGGATCGAACAGGCTCATGCAGCAGCTCGGAAAGTTCAGCCGCCAGAATCTTCGCCAGCTCAGCATCGGGGTCAATCACCAGTTTTGGAAGCGCAGGCTGATCTGTGTTCAAATAATCTCTCATTTGTGTGGAAGTGATGCCATGCGCTGCTGCGGCCTCCAACCACCCACGTTCAATCAGATCCCGATAGACAATCCCAATGCTGTTGGAATGAATTCGCAGCATACGCGAGAGTTGCTTGAGGGAAGGGAGCTTTTCGCCAGACTGGAACTTCCCGCTTAGGATCCCAAGCAGGAGTTGTGCGGAGAGTTGATCCTGCAAGGGCCTACCAACTCCCCGCGCGATACGAAAGTGTAGTGACCCACTCAAGTCGGGTACTCGTAGCCCTTACGATAAGTTCTCGAAAGCAACTTGTTGGCAGCAGGTTCGTTGACGAACACTTCTCGTTTTCCGTCCCAATCGAGGCTCTTGCCGTAGCGCAGCGATGCGATGGCAAGCATGCTCATTGCCGTGGCCTGGTGGCCTTTCTCTACGTCGCAAGCAGGTAGCCGTTTTGCCGCAATCGAGTCCAGAAAGTCGCGCCAGAGCTCGCGAATGTTTTGACCATCCGGGGCATTGAGTTGGGGCTCGACATGAATGCTGGGCTTTTTGGCGTCTGATGGATAAAACGTCCATCCATCTCTCCAGCCCATATGGAAGGTCCCTTCTGTCCCATAGAAGTAGCAGCCAATGGCAGCTTTTTCGGCATTGTTGTTGGCATACAGGCGATGTTCCCAGGTGCACCGAAAACTCTCGAACTCAAAGCTGGTAATCAACGTGTCGGGTGCATCGGTATTGTCCTGCCGGATAAGCCTTCCTCCCGTTGAAAAAACTCGCTTCGGATACTTCTCCTCGGTCGACCAGAGAATTTGATCAAACCAGTGAATGCCCCAGTCGCCGACTGTCCCATTGGCGAAATCCATAAACTGCCGGAACCCTTTAGGGTGGATGGTCTTGTTGTAGGGTCGCAGTGGAGCTGGGCCGCACCAGGCGTTCCAGTCGAGTTCTTTCGGTGCCTCAGAGTCTGGTGTCATCACGCCCGGCCCGCCGGCGCTGCCGACAAAGGCGCGTACCATGCCGATCTTGCCCACCTTGCCGCTCTTCAGGAAGTCCATGCCGGAAATGCAATGAGGTGACATGCGCCTGTGGGTTCCAACCTGCACATAGCGTTGCGCTGCTCTCGCGGCCTTGACCATCGCAGAGCCTTCACGCAAGGTGTGACTGATTGGCTTCTCCATATACACATGAGCGCCCGCCTTCAGTGCCGCGATCGTCGGTAAGGCATGCCAATGGTCAGGCGTGGCAACGATGCAGATCTCTGGCTTTTCCTTGGCCAACATCTCCCGGTAGTCCCGATAAGTGTTTGGGGTGTCGCTGCTGAGCTTGCGAACTTCCTGCTGTGTGGCCGCAATGGCGCGTTCGTCCACATCACAAATGGCAACTACCTTGCACTCTCCAGACTCCATGGCGCAGCGCAAAATATTGTTGCCCCACCACCCCGCACCAATGATTGCTGTCCGGTACCTGGTACTGTTTTGAGCCCACAACGGAGTAGATAGAAAAAATGCAGTTCTTCGGGTCATTGAGTTATGTATACTGTGGAAGCTCCCCCGGCACAAGTTCAATTTTCGTCGATGCCGCAATCCAAAGACTTCTTACTTCAAAATCTTGCCCATGAGCTCCGTCAGCCATTAAGCACGATCGAATCGATCGCTTATTATCTTGAGCTCGCCTTGCCTAATGCCGACCCGCGAGTTGTCGAGCAATTGACGCGTCTTCGCCATCTTGTTGAGCAAAGCGGATGGATCTTGAACGACAGCCTCTCCTTGATGCAGCAAAGCAACCCGAAGCCAGAGTCGGTCGATCTGGATGAACTGTTGAGTGAATTTGTCCTGGAGCAGATGCAGCACGATCCCTCGCGCCCTCACTTTAATTTGCAATTTGGATCTGTGCCTGCCTGGATTGATTACCAACAGGGCAGGGAACTCATCCATGCCATTTGCCGCCTGTTTCGTACCCTGGCCAAACCAGGTACCGAGATTGCTGTGGAAACCATGCTGCTCTCGAGCGGCGGGATTTTCCTGCGCGCCTGGGCTGAAGGTCATTGCAGTGATGATTCCAGCTTGCCTCCAGGCGCATTACTGACGACGGAGTGGATTGAGAAACTGGCCGAAGAGAATGGGCTCCCGCTTACGATTCGTCTGCAGGATCCTTCCCGGCTGGAGTTGTCATTGGAAGTCCCAGCCGCTCCGCAAGATCGCGAACTGCTTGCTGAAGTTGAGCGACATCTTCCCGCACTTGAGGCAGCCGAGAGAACTGAGCCAACTGCTCCAGGTATTCTCTAAGCGGTCGGGCCGGTGTGCCCCAAACGGGTTGTCCGGCACGAACGATTTTTGATGTCAAAATCCCGCAGCCTGAGCCCAGCACCGCACCACTCTCAATTCTTGCTTTGTCCCCGATTCCAACTTGGCCCCCGATGATGGCGTGATGGCCGACCGTGACACCACCCGATAGCCCAGTCTGCGCTGCAATCACAACATGGTCGCCGATCTCGCAGTTGTGGGCGATGTGAACCATGTTGTCGAGCTTCACTCCGTCGCCAATGATCGTCGTCCCCAGTGCTGCCCGATCAATGCAGGTGTTAGCTCCGACTTCCACGTCATTGCCGATCTTGACGTCGCCGACCTGCGGGAACTTATGCCAAATCCCATGGGCAGGAACAAACCCAAACCCGTCAGCACCGATCACAGCTCCAGAGTGAATGACAGTGCGATCGCCAACCGTCACGCCGTCGTACAGGGTCACGCGCGGGTGCAGGGTGCAGCCTTCGCCAATCTTCACTCGCTTGCCGATGGAGCAACCTGCTCCAATCTGTGTGCCGCTTCCAATCCGGCTGCCTTCGCCAATCACCGTGTGAGCCCCAACCCAGGAACCAGGCTGCAACGTAACGCCTGCTTCGATCACTGCCGTCGGATGCACGCCCGAGAGCAGAGCCGGTTTGGGATAGAGCAGGTGCAGCGCACCGGCGAAGGCCGCACGAGGTTCGGCGCTTCGCAACAAGGTTCGCCCCTGACTGGGAAAGTCGGCAGTCACAATGAGACAGGCTGCGGCTGAGCTCTCTGCCGCTTTCCAAAACTTTTTTGCCCCAACAAACGCGAGGTCCTCCCCGCCGGCTCTTTCGAGCTCAGCCGCCGACAGGACTTCTTTCTCGCCATCTCCTTCAAAAGTGAGACTCAGTTTTTCAGCCAGTTCACGAACGCGCATAATCTATTTATGCCCATAGATCCGGGGGCGCGTGTGGCGCCCACTGCCAGAATTCATCCTGATGCTGTCATTGGCCCTGGTTGTGTGGTCGGTGAATTCTGCATCATCGAGCAGGATGTCGTGCTTGGGCGAGATTGCGTTCTTGAGCCTTACGTCTACATCAAGCGCTGGACCAGTCTTGGAATCGCCAATGAAATCAGTGCTGCGACAGTACTCGGCACAGATCCCCTCGACAAAAACTTCAAGGGGGAACGAAGCTATCTCAAGATTGGAAACCACAACAAGATCCGGGAGCACTTCACAATTTCTCGTGCCACCAAGCCCGAGGCGAGCACGATCATTGGCGACAACAATTTCATCATGACCTCGGGCCATATTGCCCATGACTGTCAGTTGGGCAGCCAGATCGTGGTCGCCAGCTGTGCGCTGCTGGCGGGCTATGTCGAGGTAGAAGATCAGGCCTTCATCTCGGGTGGGGTGGTTGTTCATCAGTTCTCAAAGATCGGGCGATTGGCCATGGTCGGAGGGAACACGCGAGTCAATTCAGACTTGCCGCCTTTCTTCTTGTATTCAAAGTTTGATGTGGCGGTGCAGGGGCTAAACCTGGTCGGGCTGAAGAGAGCCGGTTTTAAGCAGGATGAAATTGATACCCTGAAACGGTGCTATTCGATCTTGTATCGTCGAGGGTTGAAAAAAGAAGAAGCATGTCTTCAGTTGGAATCGATGGAAAGTCCACTGGCAAGTCACCTGGCAAGATTCGTAAGAGCAAGCAAACGAGGCATCGCACGAGAAAACTAGCAGCGCTGCTTTGCTGCTTTTTTGCAACGGTTGCTGCTGCTCAAGACCTGACTATCACGCAGGTGGTGAAGCTCGCTCTTGAGAGCTATCCGCAGACCCGCATCAACGAAGAGCAGGTAAAAGCCGCCGCTGCTGGCGTTCAGTTGGCCCGTCTTGCATATCTTCCCAAAGCCGATGCCATTGCCCAGGTCAACCGTGCCACTCGAAACAACGTCTATGGCATGGTGCTACAGCAGCAAGTGATTTCTCCCATTTCCGGGCCACCCCTGGCAGCCAATGCCGGAACGAACGTGTGGGGAACGGCTCTCGGATTTCTCGTCGCCTGGGAACCCTTCGACTTTGGTCTGCGCCGGGCAACGGTCTCTGTGAGCGAGTCATCCCAGCGAAAGGCTGAGGCAAGTCTGAAGCGTACCCGCTTTGAAGTGGCGGCCATGGCAGCCGATTCTTATCTCACCCTGCTTGCTTCTGAACAAGCGCTCGAGACCTCGCTGGCTGGCCGCGAGCGCCTGGTGACGATGGAGAGAATCGTTCGCAGTCTCGTCGATAGCGGCTTGCGTCCTGGCATGGACCTTTCTCGCACGCAGGCCGAGCGCGCTGCCATCGAGAATCAAATCATCCAATCTCGTGCAGCCGTCGAAATCGCCCGCACCGGCTTGGCTCAGTTTTTGAATCAACCCGCAGACGGTCTCAAGATCGCCAGGCAACACTTTCTCGAACCGACTGCGCTGCTGGATCAGAATGCCGATTTGAAGTTACATCCTGCTGCAGTGGAGCAAGGCTTCGCCCAGCAGGAATCGCAGGCGCGCCTCAAAGTACTCGAACGCAGCTACTACCCGAAGTTCAATACGCAAGCCACGATGTACGCCAGGGGGACCGGCGCTAATCCTGACTTCACCACCGGCGGCGCTTTCAGTGGCTTAGGCCCCAATATCTACAACTGGGGCGTTGGCTTCAGCATGACGTATTCCTTGATGGACCTCCCGGGCCTTCGGATCCGCAAGGAAATCGAAGTATCACGCGGAAGAGCAGAGCAGGCTCGATATGACCAACTGGTTCGCGATCTGTCCACCCAACGGCTCAAGGCGCAAACTCAAGTGAAGACTGCTCTTGAGCTATCCAAGAACACTCCCTTGCAATTGAAGGCCGCCAAGGAACTGAGAGCGCAAGCCGAAGCAAGGTATCAGGCCGGCCTGATTCCGGTACTCGAAGTCGCCGATGCGGAACGCACACTGATTGCCGCCGAGATTGATGACCGACTGGCAAGGTTAGGAATCTGGCGCGCTCAACTTGGCTTGGCCATTGCCCAGGGTGACATCACCGAGTTTCTGGCAGAAGCGGAGAAGCCCTAGGCATGCGCCTCGTTCTGTTTGCCCTCAATCGGCCAACCACCATCTTTGTTGCTGTGATCGCTGTACTGCTGGCAGGTTGGATGGCCGTTCGCAAGATGTCCATCGACATCTTTCCTGACGTGGGCGAGCCCACGATTTACATCGCCCAACCCTATGGCGGCCTTGACCCAGCCCAGATGGATGGCTTCGCAACCTACTACTACGAGTACCACCTGCTGTACGTTGCCGGCGTCAAGCAGATTGAGTCCAAGAGTGTGCAGGGAGCAGCTCTGATCAAGATCAGCTTCCATACGGGAACCAACATGAGTACGGCAATGAGCGAAGTGGTGGGCTATGCCAACCGCGCT
Source organism: Bryobacter sp. (assembly GCA_044340255.1). Classification (GTDB taxonomy): domain Bacteria; phylum Acidobacteriota; class Terriglobia; order Bryobacterales; family Bryobacteraceae; genus Bryobacter. The sequence goes on from JBIITX010000008.1 coordinate 106,031, forward strand.
CGGGCCTTCATGCCTCCTGGTGCGGTACCGCCCTTCATCACCCGCTTTGATGCCGGAAGTGTCGCCATCGGGCAACTCGTGTTCTCCAGTCAAACCCGATCGCCAGCCGAGATGCAGGACTTCGCCATCAATCGCGTTCGACCGCTCTTTGCAACGCTGCCTGGGGTATCGGCTCCTCCACCCTTTGGCGGATCCCAGCGTACGATTCTGGTCAGGCTCGACCCCGAAAAATTGCGCCAATACAAAATGTCACCCGAAGAAGTTCTGCGTGCCCTCGCAGCGCAAAATGTCGTTGCCCCTTCCGGGGTGGTTCGCACGGGGGATCTCACACGCATTGCATCCACAAACGCAACCATTGGCGGCGACCTCAGTGAACTGAGTTCTGCCCCCATCCGCACAGGCTCTGGCACACAGGTTTACTTTCGCGATGTTGGTTCTGTCGAGAGCGGTAGCGATATCCTCACGGCCTACGCGCACGTCAACAGCAAGCGGACCGTCTACATTCCAATCACCAAGCGGGCTGATGCTTCTACCGTGGCCGTCATGGAACGTGTGCGGCAAGCCTTGCCTTCGTTTCAGAAAATTGTGCCCGAAGATGTTCAGGTCACGGTTGAGTTCGATCAAACCCCAGCAGTGAAATCAGCGCTCCAGAATCTGCTGAATGAAGGCATTCTCGGGGCAGTGCTCACCGGGATCATGGTCCTGCTTTTCTTGCGGGATTGGCGCTCCGCTTTGGTGGTCGTCACGACGATCCCGATTTCGCTGTTATGCTCTGTCATCGCGCTATGGGCCTTTGGCCAGACGATCAACCTGATGACGCTGGCCGGCCTTGCCCTGGCCGTAGGCATGTTGGTCGATGAAGCCAGCGTCGAGATTGAGAACATCCATACCGAACTGCAACGGGGAGCCAGTCGACGGGATGCCATCCTGACGGCCTGTCAGCGTACCGCGATTCCAAGGCTGCTCAGCATGGTTGCCGTGCTGGCTGTGTTTGTCCCTGCCTTCTTTATGGCTGGCGCTGGCCGGCAACTCTTTGTGCCGCTGGCTTTTTCGGTCGGCTTTGCGATGATTGCCTCGTATCTGCTTTCGAGCACTGTCGTCCCGGTGCTTGCCTCGAAGCTACTGCGGGCCCATGGTGCCAGTGCGCAGTCTGCCTTCCAGCTCCGCTATGGCAATTTTGTCGAGCGCATTGCCAGCTTTCGGTGGCCGGTTGTCGCAGGCTACGCTGTCCTTTGTGTCGCATGTCTTTGGCTTCTCCCTCCACAGTTGGGGCTGGAAATTTTCCCCTCTGCTGCGGCCAAGCAGCTTCGCTTGAGAATCTTTGCCCCTACCGGCACAAGAATCGAGAGGACCGAGCCGCTGACCCTGCGCGCCCTCGAGTTGATTCGCGAAACCCTGGGGCCGGATCGCATTGCCTTAACAACAAGCTTTGTGGGTGCCCACGCTTCCAGCTATCCCGTGAACCTGATCCATCTCTTTACGACGGGCCCGCACGAAGCAGTGCTTACGGTTGCCCTCAAGCCCGGCGTGCAAATGGACCTGGCCTCAGCGCAAGAACAGATTCGTTCGCGGCTAGCCAAAGAGCTGCCCCAACTCCGCATACTTTTTGAAGGCGGCGATATTGTGAGCCAGGTGATGAGCTTTGGCTCTCCCACCCCCATCCAGGTCAGCATTGTCGGGCCCAGCCTTCCTGCCGATTACCAATTTGCTCAGAAAGTGGAAGCAGAACTCAACAAGCTAACTTTTCTGCGCGACCTCCAAATTCAACAACCCAACGACTACCCCACGCTCGAAATGCAGATCAACCGGGATCGGGCTGGCCAGTTTGGTCTCACCACTGCCGATGTGACGCGAAGCCTGGTTGCCGCAACCAGTTCCAGCCGATTCATTGAGCCGAACTATTGGCGAGACCCAGCTAGCGGCAATGCCTTTCAAGTCCAGGTGGAGCTTCCTCAAAACAAGGTGAAGTCCTCCGATGACATTGCATCGCTTCAGATGGGCACCGCCTCGACCCTCGGTGGGGATGTCCTGACGATGAAGCAGGGAAAAACGATGGGCGTCATTGAACGATTCAACGGCCAGAAGCTCATCAGTGTTGCCGCCAACCTTCAGGGCATCACCATCGGACGTGCGCTCCCGCTGGTAGAGGAGGCGGTTCGAAAGGCGGGAGAGCCTCCACGCGGCATCACCGTCCAGATGCGAGGTCAGGCGACAGCGCTCAAGGAAAGCGTAGAAGGGCTCCAAACGGGCTTGCTGCTATCCATCATCAGTATCTTTCTTTTGCTGGCAGCTGCCTTCCAGAGCTTTCGTCTGGCTGGGGCCGTTCTTGCGATGGCTCCGGCGATTCTCTGTGGCTCACTCGCTGCACTCTGGCTCAGCCATACGTCGATCAACATCCAGAGCTACCTGGGCACAATCATGGCCTTGGGGATTGCCATTTCCAACGCGATTCTGTTTCTGAGTTTTGCGGAGGCGCAAGCCAGTCTCGCCTTGGCGGCGGCTGCACGCCTGAGAGCGATCCTGATGACTGCTTGTGCCATGATGGCCGGCATGGTGCCAATGGCTATGGGGCTTGGCGAGGGTGGCGAGCAGAGTGCTCCCTTAGGCCTCGCCGTGATTGGTGGCCTGTTTGCGGCGACTCTTGCCACGCTGTTTGTCTTGCCCGCTGTCTACTCCATTGTTCGAAAGGAAAAACAAGCATGAGGCTCTCGATTGGCCTGATTTTTTCTTCCTGCCTCATGGCACAAAGTCTGGCAACGGTTGCCGTCACTGCCAAGCCGGTAGATCGGTTTGTTCCCTTGACGGCAGAGCTCCGCCCCTTCCAATCTGTGGAACTCGTGGCTCGAATCGCAGGCTATCTGGATCGGGTCGACGTAGACCGTGGCAGCGTGGTCAAGAAGGGTCAGCAACTGGCATCTATACAAGCTCCTGAGCTCGCCTCAAGGCTACTGGAGGCACAAGCCAGAGTCCTATCCGTCCAGGCGCAGACGGCCGAAGCACGAGCCAGACTCGCTGCCGCCCAGAGCACCGCAAACCGACTCAAGCTTGCCAGCCAAACTCCGGGTGCGGTGGCCGCCAATGAAGTCGCGCTGGCAGAAGAGTCCGTCCGTGCGTCACAGGCGGCGGTAGACGCACTGGTGGCGCTCAAACGATCTGCAGACGCCAATGTGCTGGAAGTCGAAGATATGCGGAGTTTTCTGCAGGTGAAAGCGCCTTTCGATGGTGTTGTCAGCGAGCGTTCGATGCATCCTGGTGCGTTGGTCGGCCCGAATCTCGGGCCCATGCTGCGTATGGAGCAGTTGAGTCGTCTTCGTGTGGAAGTTGCGGTTCCTGAAGCTTTCGTCTCGACGGTCAAGCCAGGGCAAGTGGTGAGCTTCAGCGTATCTGCCTATCCAGGTGAGACCTTTAAGGGCTCAGTTGCTCGCTTGTCTCGGGTGATGGATCCGAAAACCAGGACGATGCCGGTGGAGTTGGAGTTTGCCAATCCCGGTGGCCGCCTTTCCCCAGGAATGTATACCGAAGTGAAGTGGCCGGCAAAGGCAGGCGCGGTTACCATGCTGGTGCCAGCAACGGCAGTCACCTCTAACACCGAGCGCAGTTTCGTGATTCGTATCGAAGCTGGCGTGGCTCGCTACGTCAACGTCAAGAAGGGGCCAAGCCAGGGCGAACTGGTTGAGGTCTCTGGGCCTCTCGCTGTAGGCGACCTCGTGATCCAGCGTGCTACCGATGAGATTCGGGAAGGCACCAGAGTACCCCAGTCTGCGCGATAACGAAACGCAAGCTGCCGCGTCTCTCAATGGTAGGATCAAAATGAAACCGCAAATGCTTCCTCGTATCACTCTCTGTCTTCTCACCTTGACTCTTTCAGGCCTGTCGCAGGAAGTCATTAAAATTGCTCCCGAAAAGGAAGCTGAGCTCAAGGCTCGCGTATCCAAGTTCTGGGATGGCTTCGTGAGTGGCAAGTACAGGCAGAGCGATTTGTATGTTGCGGATTCAGCCAAAGAAGACTTCTTTGCCTGGCCTAAGAAAAGAATCCGTGGCTATACCATCGACAAAATCTACTATGCCGACAAGGGGAAGGCCGCAAAGGTCATGTCGTTGGTGGATACCACCTTCTCGATGATGGGAATTGGTGCGATGGATATCAAGCAGCCAATCGAAACCTGGTGGCAGGAAGAGGGCGGCACCTGGTACTGGTTCCGTCCACCCAATGAATTGCGCGATACCCCATTCGGAAAGATGGAGAGCGGTGCTCAGCCGGGTGAGGCCCCACTGATTCCAACCGGGCAGATGTCGGCAACGCCAACAAAGGCCAAAATCGAGGCAATGATGTCGGCCGTCAAGCCAGATCGCCAGGAACTTCACTTTACGGCAGGCACTGCCAAAACCGAGACAATTTCGATCAAGAATGGCATGCCTGGGTTGGTGACGTTGATGCTCGATGTCCCACCGTCTGAAGAAGTTCTATTCGAAATCGACACCCTCAAGATCTCACGGGGTGAGTCGGCAACATTGAAGGTAACGTATCGTCCCGCGAAGCAGGCTGCAACCGCAGGTAATGTCATGGAGAAGACAGCAAGACTTTCCATCGCACAAACAGGAAAGATTTACCCCATTAGGGTCGTCATTGATCCTGCGAAATAAACTGCTAATCCAGTTCAGGGCCGCGCGATTTTTTCTCGACAGAGCTTAGCGCGATAGATGATTCAGAAATGGGAACCTCGGTCGGATCTGTGTTGTCCCATTTTTTAGTACCCTTCACCAGGCGGAAGCTGATGAAGTTATGGCGACAGGGTTTACACCGAACTTTTTTAGCACCAATTGCCGTTAGAAACTTCCACATCTTCGGAATGTGGTAGTAAGTTTCTTCCCATTTCACCAACTCCAGGCGATAGCATCTGGGACACCGCGCATAGAACACCTCACGCAAGCGCCACAAACTGTGCTTCCAGCGGTGTTCGCAATCCAGGCAGCGCATCGGGGGCATCCCAAACAAGTCGAGTGCCTGCTCAAAGCGGTTTTTCCACTTCGACATCCTGACATTCTTGCTGCCACATTCAGGACATGTAACAGCCATTGTGTTTTTACGAGCCATTGCGAGAGGACAGTACTTCTATCTTAGCGCCATGGCCCCAAAAACTCATCCTTCGCTTTCGATCAGTTGAAGTACCGCTCGAATATACCCATAGCCAAACGCAAAGGCCTGCCTGCCGCTCTGATCCCCTTCAATCTTGGGGACATGGTCCGGCATCAACATACCGCTATACCCTACTTCTTTGTAGGTTCTGGCGGCCTTGAACATATCCACATCGCCTTCATCGGGTAATACTTCCTGAAAGTCAAGAAAGCCTCCCTTGATGTTGCGGAAGTGAACATTGAAAATCTTGCCGCGAGATCCAAACCAGCGGATCACATCGTAGATTTCGCGACCCGGCTTCACCAGCATTTCGCTCACCGTACCCTGGCAGAAGTTCAGCCCGTGATAAGGGCTCTCCTGGATGCTGACAAACTTCTTCAGTCCATCCACACTTCCCAGCACCGTCTCTACCCCTCTCCAGCCCTTGCCTACAGGCATCCCAGGGTCATGCGGGTGGCAGGCCATCCTGACTTTTGCTTCATTGGCCACAGGAATCACTTTGTTCAGAAAGTAAGTGATGCGCTCCCAATAGAGGTCGGCCGGCACAGGTCCTGCTTCCGTCAGCGGCGGATCCTGCTTGGCTCCTGCATACCGAAACGTACTGAGGGTAGCCCCACCACGTCCCTTGCTCGGCTCTGTGCGAACTACCCCAAGGATGCTCATGTTGTACTTCACGGCAGGAATTCCAGCTTTCGCGCAATTGCGGATCATCTGGCAGATCTCGTCAATGGCTTTATCCCGCTGCGGGCTCTTCCCCATCAGAATGTCCGGGTACTCCGCACGGGTAATGTAAGCAGAGCTCAAGGGCAGCGGCACCATCTCCAGCCGGATCCCGTGCGACTCTACACGTTCGCGCAACTTGGACAAGCCATCAACACTCCAGTTGGCGTCCAGCATCTTTGAGGGCAAAGCGCTGCAAATGTTGTGAACGCCCAGCCCACTTAGGATCTTCAGCGTCGGGTCGTCTGATACGTGTTGCGTACCAAGCTTGGGTTTCCCCTTACCCTTCTTGCCAACAGGGGGCTCGGCCGTCGGGGGGACTGGCTTCCAATCCTGGGCTTGGGTCTGATTGATTTGTGCGGCTGCCAGGCCGCCTGCCAGAAACGCTCTTCGATCCATAAGCGAAAGTCTATATCGACTTCGATGGACCCGGCACTATTCTGCCAAAGAAATTTTTAGGTCTGTGGCAAACCGGCGCAGACCGACGACTTCTTCTTCGCTCGCTTCTCTTTCGAATCCCTTGGCCACAAAGAATGCTTTCTCGCCACGCCAGATCAGTTGCGCCATGCCTTTTTCAAAGAGCAGGCCCGGAGCCCCAATATTGCCGAAGCCTGTCTCTCGCCGCTCTACAAGTGACACAAAGCCATCCCGCTCAAAGACAAAGTGGGTGGTAAGCTCCAGGGCAGGAAGCAGATTGATGCCGCAATCGGCCAGTTTTTTGAGGGAAGCTTCCACAGGCCGCTCTACATCTTGTAGCGCCCGAAATCCTCTTCGTTGAGGTTTTCAAGCAAGCGCCGCAGTTCTTCATCTTTCCCCTTCTCTTGCGTGGAAGACATGCGCGAATTTTTCAGCACATTCTCATCTACAAAAATCGGAGAATCCGTCCGAAGGGCAATCGCCAAAGCATCGCTGGGGCGGGAATCGATACTGATGAACTGGCCATCTTTCTCGACCCAGATCACAGCAAAGAAAGTATCGTCTTTCAGGTCGCTCACGACAATACGGTCCACACGGGCATCCATGCCGTGCAGCATTGTCTTGATCAAGTCGTGTGTCATCGGCCGCGGCGTATTGATCTTTTCAATCTCAAGCGCAATTGCATTGGCCTCATAAACGCCCACCCAGATGGGGAGGATGGTGTTCCCGGTGACATCTCGCAACACCACGATAGGCATTTGCGTGACCGGATCCATCATCAAAGTGCGGATCTTCATTTCGACTTCCATGGTTTTCGCAGTGCCTCCTTCTTTATTACAGCAAAGTTATCCCGACTGCGAAGCTCCCCAAAAGTCTAGACAACCGCTTCTCCACCGAGAGAACTCGGCCCAGACCGCGTGACACGGACGTTCAAATAGCTGCCTTCGAGTGTCGAACCATCTTCCCCGGGGCCTGGCATCACAGAATGCGTAAAGCTGATGGTCTTGTTCTGGGTATTCTTTCCCAGCCATAGCTGCAGGGATTTGTTGTAGCCGTCCACCATCACTTCTTCCACTCTGCCAATGTAGCCAGCATTGCGCGGAAGCTGGATTTGTCGCTGGTGCTCCTGCACAATCGTCAGGCGACGGCTCTTCTCTTCTTCGCTCATATGGTCTTCGTACTGCAGGGCCGGCGTGTTGGGTCGCTGGGAGTATTTGAAGCTGAAGATGGCATCGTACTGGACTTCCTCAAGGAGCCGCAGTGTTTGCTCAAAGTCTGCTTCTGTCTCACCAGGAAAGCCAACAATGATGTCCGAGGTAATGGCAATGTCGCGCTTGGCCGACTTCATCCAATCGATCCGCCGCATGTATTCGTCCCGGGTGTACAGCCGCTGCATCCGGTTCAATACATCAGTCGACCCGCTCTGTACCGGCAGATGCACGTGGTTGCAAAGCGCCGGGTTTTCATCAATGGCATCGATGATGTCTTTTACAAAATCTCTGGGGTGCGACGTGGTGAAGCGAATTCGCTTCAGACCATCAATCTCTCCCATCCGGCGCAGCAGCATGGCGAAATCAAGGCCCGTGCTGGAAGGGTCTTGATAGCTATTGACGTTTTGGCCCAGCAAGGTGACTTCGCTGTAGCCGCTCTTGGCCAACTGCCTGGCCTCTTCGAGAACACTGGCGCTGGTTCGGCTCCGTTCTGGCCCACGCGTCATCGGGACCACACAATACGCGCAGCTCTTATCGCAGCCTTCAATGATGGTGAGAAACGCCTTGTGCGGGTTATCCCGTTTGGTGTACGGAACTTCAAAGGCATCCTCGGTGTCGAGGCTCAGACCGGTCACCCGCCGGTTTCCCGCTTCAATCTGCACCAGCATCTGCGGCAATTGCCCGTAGCTGGCCGACCCCGCAACCAGCCCTACATGGGGTGCGCGGTCAAAGATCTTGGTCCCTTCTTGTTGCGCGACGCAACCCAGAACCCCAATCACCTTATCCTTGCTCTTCCGCTTGAAGTCGTTCAGACGCGCAAATACCTTTTGCTCCGCTTTGTCGCGGATGCTGCAGGTGTTGTAGAGAACCAGATCGGCTTCGTCCGGGTCCGGCACCTGGGAATAGCCTTCGCCCACCAGGGTGCCGATCACCTTCTCGGAATCATGGGCATTCATCTGACAGCCAAATGTTTCAATGTAGAACTTCTTCATACGGGAACCATCTCCCATTATAGGGACTGTACTGATTGCACCATTCTGCCGATAGTTTTAGCGTAGAAACGTATGCGGTACCTTCAAACACTCCTGCTTCCGGCCAGCCTCCTGGCCCAAATTTATGTCTATGACGTAGATGGTCGTCGCGTCCTGCTGCCGAGCCCCGATGAGAAGCGGGAACGCCGGGTGGTCGAGGACGGGCCCAATGGCCGCGTCAGTGAAGAAGTCATCGAGCGTCGCGATGTGAATGGCAACAAGCTCCCCCCTGAGAAACTTCGTATTGTGGAGCGCCAGGGGCCTTCCGGTGAGTCGATTGTTGAGACCACCACCTACCAGAGCGATTTGAATGGCCGTCTCGCGCCGGCTGAGCGCACCACGCTCACCAAACAGCAGCAAGGCGGGCAGACAGTTTCAAAGACGATCATCGAACGCCCCACGGTGAGCGGTGCCATGGCGGCAGTGGAGAAGTCCGCCAGCCAAACCACCACCGTGGATGGCAAAGAACTCACCAACCGATCCACCTACGTGCTCGATCAGAACGGGAAGTTCATCGAGGCGGTTCGCGAGTCGATCGAGAAGTCGGCAGAAGGTAAAGGGGCCAAAGAAGTGGTTCAGGAATTCCGCAATGCCCCTACCGGCAAGATGGAACTGAGCGGCCAGCGTGTGAAAATCGACATTCCGAATCCAGATGGTTCTTCCACCAGTGAAATCACCATCTATGGTGCGGTTGCTCCTGGTAGAGTCGCCGATGGGCAACTCAAATTGCGCGAGCAGCAATTGGTGGTGGTGAAGCCTGGTCCCGGCAATACCAAGATTGAATCGATCAGTATCCGTCGGCCTGACCTGTCCGACTCCAAGATGGGTGCCTACCAGAAGGTTGGCGAAAAAGTAATCAAGCTCAACCCGTAAACTGAAATGCTTAGCGGTGGCCGAAGTACATCAGCCAGCCCAAGCCAAACAAAGCCAGTACAAAAGACCCAAAGCAGTACAGGGCATAACGAATCTGCTCCTGTTTCCCTGTCTTGCCGGTTATTCCCAAGGCAATGCTGGTCATGAGCGAAAACAGAATCGCCATTTCAAAGTGAGATAAAGCCATTTTGGGCATCTGTTTGTCTCCTAGCTCTTCTTCTTGGTTGCGATCTCAAACACATCGACCATCGCCAGTACGTTGATCAACCCGGAACCCACAAGAAACTTGGTGCCGTAATCCACCACATGCCCGGCCATGTCGGGAGAATTGTAGCCAAAAGCCTTCGCCAGAAAATACAGGCTGCCATTCGCCATGTTGCAGATCCAGCCGCCGCTATAGATCACCGTGGTGAGTAGGTCGCCCGTCTGCGCTTCAAAGAACGCCCCACGCATCAGCAACCCCAACAAGAACATGACAACAGACAAGCCGCCCATCGTCGCACCGCGAGTCGGGCTCTTCAACAAGAAATAGCCTGCCCCTGGGGCAACCCAGGTCGCGAGCACAGGCACGAGCCACCCTGTAGCGGGAACTTCAGCCACAACTTCTTTTTTGACTTCTGTCGACATGCACTTTCAGTGTAAACGACTCCGCATCCCCCTAGCCAATCTGCTAGGCCCTGCCTAGCCCTTTGGCCGAAGCATTCCCGGCCTACAACAATTCATGCTGTAAGCCTAGACCCGAGAATCATGAACAATCCCTTGACCGAGCTAAGCCAGACCATCGCCGAAACTGTCGCCCAAGCCTCCCAATCCGTTGTCGCCATCTCTGCCCCGAGAAGTGGCGTCCAAAGCGGAATATTAATTGATAGCAAACGTATCCTTACTGTGGATCTCAGCATCGAACCAGATGAGGAGCTTCAAGTTCTTCTCCCTACCGGGCAAGTTGCGGCCGCATCCCTCCTCGGCCGCGACTCCGGTTTGGATCTCGCACTGCTCCAGTTGCAAGCTCCCTATGAAATGGCTCCAGTCCTGGCTTTGGCCGGCGGAGCCGTGCTTGGCGAACTGGTGATTGGCGTCTCCCGATCTCCCGAATCTGGTCCGAATGCTTCCCTGGGCATGCTGGGTGCCCTGTCTGGCCCCTGGCGCACTTGGCGAGGGGGCAAACTGGAGCATTTCATCAAGCTAGACCTCCCGCTCTATCCCGGTGTTGCTGGCAGTATTGCTATGCGCGCTGACGGAAGCGTTCTCGGCCTGGTGAGCGCCGGTCTGGTGCGCGGGGTTGCCATGGCAATCCCTGCTTCAAACCTTCACCATTTTGTAGAAGGCGTGACGGCTCATGGAGATCTGGGTCGGGGATATCTTGGCGTCGGCCTGCAACCGGTTCCCTTACCGGCAGGAATGATTGTCTTGAGTGTGGAAGAAAACTCCCCATCGTCGGCCGCGAAGCTCCTGGTGGGTGATGTGATCCTCAGCATCGGTGGCCAGAAGGCGGAAGATTTTGCTGCGATCCAGGAATTTCTCGAACCACCGCACGTAGGCAAGTCCATCCCTTTACGCATCTATCGCGCTGGGCAGGAGATGAACCTGCAAATCGAGATCGGCCGTCGACCGCTTGCCCGGAGGGTGGCGTGAGCAGCCCCGGCTTTGGCGAAATTGCCGAGCAATTGCGTCGGTCCACGGTACAGGTTCGTGTCGATCAAGGCCGGGCAGGTTCCGGCTCTGGCGTGATGTGGAACGGGCAGGGCACGGTCATCTCCAATGCGCATGTCGTTCGAGGGGAATCGGTGGAGGTCGAGTTTTGGGATGGTGAGGTCGTGCGGGCTAAAGTGCTACGGCGCAATCCTCGCCGTGACCTCGCTCTTTTGCAGGTGCCTCCCGCCCAGGCCGCAGTTCCCCGCTGGGCCGATTCCTCAACGCTTCGCCCGGGCGAGATCGTGCTCGCGGTGGGCAACCCCCTCGGCTTCATCGGTGCCCTGTCTACCGGTGTGATTCACAGTGTTGGCCCGCACCACGCCGTTGGGCCGCTCTCCTGGGTGCAGGCGCAGATTCGTCTGGCACCCGGCAATTCTGGCGGGGCGTTGGCCAACGCCGCTGGCGAAATTGTTGGGATCAATACGATGGTGGCCGGCCCGCTGGGGCTGGCGGTGCCCTCGAACGATGTGGCTCGTTTTGTGTCCAGTGCAGACTCTTCTGAATCGCCTCCGGTTCTTGGCGTCACCATTCAGCCCATGACGTTCCGATTTGCTTCGCGTCTTCAGCTCGGTTTCCGCATCCAACAGATAGTGCCTGACAGTAAAGCCCAATTTGCATCTTTGAGGCCGGGTGACGTCATAATTGGTTGTGACGGTGAGTATTTTTCTTCACCAGATCACCTCGAGCAGCGTCTCCTTCAAGGAGGGCTGGTTCGCTTGGAGTTTTTGCGCGGAACTACGCCCGTTCCGAGAGAAGTGGCCATTTCACTGGGGCCGACACAGGAAGGGAGGCTTTCCGCAGCCGCATGACACGCGTACGAATTGATGCATCCAGCCCCGTGGTAGAGGCTGGGCTTCGCACATTGCTCGAACAGCAGCTCGGGGTTCAGATGGCCAGGTCGGGAGAATTGGCCGATGTTCTGTTGTCTGACCGTCAGTTTGATGACATTCACAACGGCCCACCGCCTTTGCCAGTCGTGCTCCTGACGGAGCACTCCCCTTCGACCATGCTTCGCCAGGGAGCGCGAGGAGCCCTTCCTCCCAATGCGAGCCCTCACGAGATTCGCGCGGCGCTGGAAGCGGCGGCAGCGGGCCTGTTGGTGCTTCCGGCGCAGGAGATGGAGTCCTGGCCCAGCCCGAACCCTTCCCCTTCTGATTCGGCCTTAACCACCCGGGAGCGCGAGGTGTTGCGCTTGCTCGCAGAAGGGGTCGGCAACAAAGAAATTGCCTGGCGCCTTAGCATTACTGAGCACACGGTGAAGTTTCACGTCAGCTCCCTGATGTCGAAGCTCAATGCAGGGTCGCGGACGGAAGCCGTCACACAAGGCATCCGGCGCGGTTACGTCGCTCTCTAGCGAATGCTCCGCAGAGAGCGTTTGACGATTCGCTTTGTCTCCGCTAGGGGCGATTCGTTGCTCCAACGCTCACACACACTTTCAACCCATTGCGGTTGTGTCTTCGAAGCATCGTTCATCCAGTTGCTGACGCTGTCCTGAACGTAACGGTGGGGGTCGGCCCGCAACGGCTCCAGCAGAGCAATCGCGCGCTCCGGATCCTGCTTGAATTCTTCAATATGCTTGCACCAGACTCCGCGCGGTCGAGTCGCTTCGATGGCGAAGCGGCGCAAATAGGGTGACGGCTCCTGGGTCCATGGCTGCAATAAGTCAATTGTCTGCGTGAGATCTGCAGCCAGGTGGGGCCGGATCGCCATCCAGGCCCATTCGCGGACGGCAAAGTGCCCATCATCGGCGAAGGGTTGGATGCGCTGCAGGCGCAACGACAGAGTTTCTTCTGGTGGATTCATTGAGGCGAGCGCTGCGATCCCGCGGAGTGTGTCTGAGGGAGAGGTGGAAATGCGCTCGATTGCGTCCCATTGCCCAGCTTCAAACACGGCCTTGGCGGCCTGCGCCATCTTGCGCGTGATGCTCTTGTCCCAGGCAACCTGGGCCATGTGGGGAAACTGGCTGGAGAGCAGCGTCGAAAAATCAATCGAGAGGGCTTCCGCTAGATTGCTGGCCTCGATACGCCCATGATCCAGCAGTTCCTGGCGGGTCAATTCCGAGGGCGGACCCGACCGCCTTGCTGTCCTGGGGATGTGGGGTTTCCGAAGCCACCGCCCTGCTGGCCGAAGCCGCCGCCTTGCTGGCCGAAGCCACCACCCTGTTGCCCAAACCCACCGCCCTGCTGGCCAAACCCGCCTTGCTGCCCAAACCCACCCTGTTGTCCAAACCCGCCCTGTTGCCCCATTCCCATCCCTTGATTGGGTTGCTGAGACTGCGTATTCGCACCGGGCCTTCCGCCTCTATCCTTGGCGTAGTCGTAAATGAATTCCCACTCCTCAATCCGCTCCCGCTCATTGATCAACTTGATGCCTTTGCCTTCATGCTTGCTGGCAACACCGGCAATGCCACCTCCACCAAACTGACCGTTGCCGCCATTGGCACCAGGGCCGCTCGTGAGAAAGGTTCCAGAAGGGTTTGTCATCGGCCCGGTGGCTGCACCCGGAGCGCCGCCTGTGACGACACCCGGCGGTGGCTGTCTCGGCTGCGTCAGCAAACGCTGAATCACATCGAGAGCAGGGTTGAGCTGTTCGGGCGTCAGCGGCCGCTGCCCATTCTGATTCTGCGGAAAAGAGTTGTTGCCACCCTGAATCGGCATGCCCATCGCACCACCCGTTTGCGAATTGATGCCAGAGCTCGGAAAGGTTGTGTTCGGAAGCCCAGCCCCAACACTACCAACCACTCCTCCGACGCCAACCGTTGTCGGAAACGAGTTGTCGTTGCCGGTTCTCCCTTGATACGGTGCTCCATTTTGCATCGTAGACGGCGGGGCTGGTGGAGCTTGCCCGGGCGGCAGATTCGGGTCAGGCACTGCGCCCGCACCCCCTTGTCCGTTCCCGCCAATTTCGTTGGCACTCACGTCGCTGGCTCTGCGTCTGGCCGCAGGGTCATTGGGGTCTTCCTTCGGTGCCTCCGGCGTGCCGGAAGCATTGGCTCCAAATCCCGAACCTTGCGCTGGCTGTGGCGGTTTGATCACCTTGGAATCGGTGAATTGTCCATTGGGTCCAACATGCACCAGCCTCCAGTCGTCCTTCCCCGAGAAAGGATCTACATAGCGTCGGCGCAGGAATCGAATTCCGTTACTCTTCTCAAGGTCCTCCATGGTGGCCGGATACTTGCGAAGCTTGCGGAAGTAAAGCTGGATCCCCCGCTGGTATTCCTGCCCACGGCTCACCAGCAATTCCTCTTTGGCCCGCTGGCTTTCAAACACGGCCCGAGGCAACTCGTTATAAAGCATCACCGCAGCAATACCGGCCAGGGCAAACACGAAGAGCAGCGCAAATCCGCGCTCTCCGCTCCGCTGCCTTGGTTTCTGCTGCATTTAGATGCCTCCACTCCCATTGTCAGGCACAATCGGCAGCGTTTGCTGCTGCTCAAATTGTGTGTCTTCCATGGTGACGTTTGCCAGACCAATTCGGATCACTTTATATCGCTTCTTGATCAGCTCTCCCTCGGCGGCAACAATGATGTCGTCGCCGTCCAGAAAGAAGCCGCGGCGCGAGGCTCCTCGCGCACCGCTGGTGAATCCATAGAACTTCAAGGGAATGGGCGGCGCGATCGGCTTCTGCGCCACCAGGGGTGGCGGATCTGGAGGCTTGTTCATGGGCCCGATAAATGCTTTCGGCACCGTGGGCCCTTTCTTCGGCGAAGGAATAATCCTGGGGACGTTGGTTGCCGCCACCGTAGGGATGTTCGAAAAATCAAACAGGCTGCGCGACCCGCCGCTGATCTGCACCTTCTCGAGGCGCGCCAACAACTCCAGCCGCAGCGATGGATCTACCTTCATCGGGTCCAGACGGTCTTCCGGTCGGGCCGGGCCTACCCGCGGTCGAAATTCCTGCGTTCGCCGATCCACCTGGCTTTTCTTTTTCACCACCAAGGCCGACGTCGCGGGCAGGTTTGTTTGCGGAATGCTGTTCGTGCTGGCTGTGCGTTGTGGAGATCGTGGAGTTTCCTCCGGGCCGCTGAAGTAGTTGAAGTACAGGATCACCACAAGAACCACACCCAGCACTCCCAGCAATTTCATCTGCTTGGGGTCACCACCAAATTTCATTTCAAGTGCCATGGTCTTAGGTCCCCGGGATCTCTTTCACAAACACATGGAAGCGGATGCTGATGTTGAGCAAGCCGGCGCTTTGCTGGGGAGCGGCGGTCAGATTCTCAATGATCAGAAAGCGCGGGCTGCGGTCCACCCGGTGCACGAACTGAATCAGATCGGCATAGGTCCCTTCATAAGAACCACTCACGGTCATCATCGAAAGATCCTCGGCACCCTCCACCGGTTCCAGTGCGAAGGCATGTTCTTTGGGCTTGATGCCAGCTTGCCTGGCAAGGCCGGACAGCTCACTCACAATCGTGCTCGCTGCCTTGCGGCGCTCCATAAAGTAAGACGCAAAAAACTTGTCTCCGGCCGCACGGCTGTCCTTCACCTTGGCCGCCAGCAGCTTCATCTGTTCGAGGCTCCGTGTCTGCTGTAGCGTGCGCTGCCGCAGCGAAAGCTGCCGCTCCTCGATCTCCTCCAGGCTTCCTCCGGGAGGTGAGACCAGTAACCACAGGGCAGCGAGGTTCCCCACCAGGAGGACACCCAAAATCAGCCGCATATAAACGCTTGGGTTGCGCCAGTCGAGTTGCGAGAAATTAAAGTTTGGGCGCATAATTCACACTCAATCGATAGCGGTACAAGGTTTCATTCTGCGAGGGCGGCAGCATGGTAGTGATCGTGGTTGCGCCAAACAGGGGAGAGCCCTCCAGCCGCATCAGCATATCCACAACCGGTTCGCCACTCATCGCGCCTACGGTCATGTCCAGCACTACCTGATTGGCTGGGGTAATCTGCGGCCGCACACTCACCAGGCGCACCGTCCCAGGCATCACCTTCTCCAGATCCGCAAAGAGCTGGGTCCAGCTGACAGCCTTTCGCGAGATGAGCGTGTTCAGAAACAGGTTCCGATCCAGCACCTCAGCGTTCTCGCTCAGCCGCAAAGCGCTATCGATTTGCGCCTGCTCTGCTGTCAGCCGCCGCTGGGTCAACTCCAGCTTCTCCACCGCAACCCGTGTCTCCTCGGCCCGCGTTCTCTCCTGCAAGATCAAATAGATTTGCCCAACCAGCGCGACGGCCAGAATCGCAGCCAGCGTTACGGTCGCAACCAGCATCGCCCGATCACGCCGAAACGGGTCACTGGCCAGGTTGATAGGAATCAGTCCCTGCATTGGCTAATTCACCCCCATCGCTTCGAGATATCCGAAGAGCCCGGCATTGTTGGCATCTACCGCGCCAATGCGGCTGCGCAAAGGCTGCAAGGCGATCGACCAGTTCTCTCTGAGGTGCGCCTCCAACTCCTGGTTGATCTCCCCCAGCCCACAAGCGTCAATGCGGTCGAGCTTGATGCTTCTCTCGTCCTCCAGATAAGCCAGCGTCGGGTCCAACACATTGAGGACTTCTTCCAGTGATCCGCTCTGCAATTCCAGACAGCGAAACAGCCGCAGGTTCTTCTCTTCAAAATGACTGATCGTCAGGGTCAAGCCACTGCGCCGCACCGTCAGAGAATTCTCACCCGCCAGATTGGCGGCACTCAGGCCCGCAATCGTCACAAACCCGGGGTGGAAGCCCGCGCTGCGAAAGGCAGCCTCATACGGTGCCAGTGTTTCTACCGCAATGGCGGCCACAATCAGATCCACTTTGTTGTTGCCGCGCGAACGCACCTGGTAGCGCAAAATCGCATTGTCGACATCAAAGGGCACGGTGCGCTTCAACCGAAAACGGATCAGCGAAATCTGCTCATCTACTTTGCGGGGAAACTGGTCAAAATCCATCAGCGACACACGCGCTGCCCGATCAGGCAAAATCAGCGCGGCGGCCCTCTTGCGGTTCCCGGTAGGCGGCGGCGTCAGTCTTCCCAGTGCTTCCGCCAAGGCCCCCGCATCGTGATGCAGATCCACTTGCGGGCTGGCATCAAAGCGTGCCGCTCCGCCTTGCCAATGGGCAATGCCACCCGGCCCCAGTTCAAAGGCGAACGCCGGAGGAGGTTCTTCCAGAAGGTTGCGCAATGATTCGAGAACACTCATTCGACGAAGGTCACCTTGTTGATTTCTTTGAGCGTTGTCAACCCTTCACGCATCCGCTCCACTGCGCTCTCCCGCAAGGTGCTCATGCCCTGCGCCCGCGCTGCCGTCCGAATCTGAGAGGTCGGTTTTCTCTCCAGAATCAGCTCACGAATTTCTTCCGTCAGATCGAGCAATTCATGGATCGCCGTCCGGCCCCGGAAACCCGTTCCCCCGCATTCAAAGCAACCCTTGCCTTCATAAAGCGGCACATCACGCCACACCGCAGGGTCTAAGCCGCTATCCTGCAATTCCTGATCAGAGACGCGCACTTCCGCCTTGCAATGAGGGCAGATTTGACGCACCAGCCGCTGCGCCAGAATACAGTTCAAAGCGCTCACGAAATTGTAAGGCTCAACGCCCATGTTCAGGAATCGGCCCAGCACATCAAACACATTGTTGGCGTGCACCGTCGTGAACACAAGGTGGCCGGTGAGCGCGGCATTGATCGCGATGATGGCTGTTTCCTGGTCGCGGATTTCACCCACCAGAATCTTGTCCGGGTCATGACGCAGGATGCTGCGCAGACCACGCGCAAAGGTCAGCCCCTTCTTCTCGTTCACCGGGATCTGTGTAATCCCTTTCAACTGGTACTCCACCGGGTCTTCGATCGTGATGATCTTGTCTTCGTCGTTCTGGATCTCACTCAACGAGGCATAGAGCGTTGTGGTCTTACCAGACCCTGTGGGGCCCGTGACCAGCACCATCCCGTAAGGCTCTTTGATGTAGCGGCGAAACTTCGTGACATCCTTCTCGGAGAACCCCACCACCTCGAGCGAAAGCCGGGTGAACTTCTCACTCATGCTCTCTTTGTCGAGAACACGAAGCACGCTGTCTTCGCCATGCACCGTCGGCATGATCGAAACACGAAAATCGATCAACCTGCCTTTGTAGCGGACACGGAAGCGTCCGTCTTGCGGCACACGTCGCTCCGCAATATCCAGCTCGCTCATGACCTTGATACGCGAGATGATCGCCGAGTGCCAGTCCTTGGCAATCGGCGGCATCGCATAGTGCAAAACACCGTCAATGCGGTACTTGATGGCCACTTCCTGGTCGCGCGTCTCGATATGGATGTCGCTGGCGCGACGCTCGAGCGCATTGAAGATCGTCGTATCGACCAGTCGAATGACAGGCGCCGTATCGCTGTCGGCACTCAGCTTGTCAATCGAAAGCGTCTCTTCCGGATTCTCTTCATCCCCGACCACATCGAGCGTGAAGCCTTCCGTCACTTCTTCAAGTACGCGCTGGCTCTGCTCGGTTTTCTTCAACCGGTCAGAGATCTGGCTCAGCGTCGCTACCTTGATACGCAGCTTCTTGCCAAGAAGCGAGCTGAGCTCATCGATCAACTGCAGATTGCGCGGGTCGGCAATGGCAATCTCAAGCACGCCCGCATCTTCAAGCAACGGCACAAAGTTGTAGCGGAACATCAGATCGACCTGAATCGTTCGAAACAGATCATGATCAATCTCGGCATTGCGCAGGTCGACAAAGGCAGCGCGATAACGCATGGCCAATCGTTTGGCGTCGATCTCTTCCTGCTCGGTATTCTTTAGCGCGACCCGGTCTGTTGCCATTTACTTTGCACCCTGATACGTCTTCAAAACCTTCTCCACATAGCTCTGCGTTTCCCGGTAGGGTGGAACTCCCCCATACTTCGCTACCGCCCCAGCCCCGGCATTGTAAGCAGCCAAAGCTTTGCGCACCTGATCGGGGTCATTCTGATACTGCACCAGAAGATCGCGCAGCAGCTTCGTCCCTCCCTCGATGTTCTGGCGAACATCATGGGGGTCCACTCCGAGTTCTTTAGCCGTGCCCGGCATGAGCTGCATCACGCCGATCGCCCCTTTCGGGCTGCGTGCCTGCGTTTGGAAAGCACTTTCCGCCCGGGCAACGCTGGAAACGAATTTCGCCGGAAGCCCGTATTGCGCGGCCATCTCTTCGATCACCTGCCTCGGGTCGCGGCTCACCGGCACCGGCGCAGCGGTTGGCTTCGTTGGTTCGGGCTCTCGCATAGCCAGCGGCGCATCCGTTTCTTCAATGAAATCAACAATATCGGAGGCCGCAACAGTAAGGGTGCCGCTCTCGCGATAGAGGAAAACGCGATCCCCCCGCTTCTCCCAGCGGTCCACCTGCATGTGAAAGCCGCTCTCCAGCACCACGAACCGGGCACTGAACAGAGGCAAAGAAAGCGCGAAAATGAGAAGGATAAACTTCACTGCTCATCAATACTGACGAGCGCGCCCCCCAATTCGTGGATTCGACTATTGGTCCAGTTCGTCTTCTGCGCCGCTTCCTTCTCTTGCGGCCCCTGCCTTGGCGCGGCCCGCACTCAAGTTGGCGTAATTCATGGCTGCATTGAAGACCAGAAACCAGCTTCCCTGGGTCTGATGGCGCCACATCGGGTTATTGGCAAACAAAACCACGTGCCCTTTCCCCACCGGGACATCCACCACCACCGGCTTCCCTGCCAGTTCCTGGCCACCGGCCAGCATTCCGCTGATCAATAGTTCAGGCACTGGCGCAAACTTCATCACCACCCGCGGAGACATCTCCGTCGGGGGCAGATAGGCCCGCATCGCCTCGGGGATTTCGGGGGCTGCTGCTGGGGGCGGGGCCGCCTGGTAGGGGCGTCCCTGCACCACGTCCGGGTCGTTTACTCCACCTCGTCCTGTCACCCGGCCCGTGGGCCCTGCCGCCGGAGCGGCCAGGTCGCCAGTCGCACTCACCTGAAAGACCGGAGCGTTGTTGAAGTAAACCGGTACCTTCTCGTCATAACCATAAACAATCGGGCTCAGCTTGTCGGTGACATAACTCATCACCACGCTGCCACGCACCTGCAACTCCCGGGTCGGCTGAATGTTCACGCCTTCGACGATGCCGTAGTCGATCGGAATCGAAGCATTCGAGCCGATGGTCATGAACAAGCCACCAGCTTCGACAAAGCGTCGCAAATTGAGAACCCCTTCGAGGCCCATGCCCCCTCGAATGTCATCGGTCTGGTCGGGCCCGGTGGCAAAGCTCGGCGTCAGCTCCGAAGCCTTCCACGGGATCGCCGGTTCGCCCGCCCGCTTGGGGATGCCGTTGACAATTCGCTGGCTGGTGCCATTGATCGGGCCCCAAAGGATCACATCGTATTTCGCCTTCAGGTCGGCAATCTGGCCCACCTTCTGGTCACTGATGTACTCATAAGGAACCTTGGCTGCTTCCAGCGCCAAACGAACCCAACCCTCGTTCTGCGTACTCGTCCAGGTATGAACCAGCGCAATCCTCGGAGCAGCCAGCTCATGCTTGGCCACCGCTGGTACCGCGTCAAGACCAACCATTTTGAGGCCTAATCCCTTGGCTGCGGCCATCAGTTTGTCTTGCGCCACATTCTCCGCCGGGATAATGACGGTACCTGCGTTGAACCTGGTCCCGCCCCCTTCAAAGGCCGCCTCAGCCGCCCACATCTTTACCTCTTTCAGCGCAAAGCGGAAGCTCGCCAGATTGTTATCGGCCGTATGCGCAATGGCCCACGCTTTGGCAGAACGGTTACCTTGCACCGTGGTTTCCAGTTGCGGCACTCCCGGCACCAGGCTCATCGGAGCCTTCAGGATCTGTTGGTCCAGCACCCGCACCGTTTCCACATTCCGCAGGTAGCCAAGGCTCCAACCCGTATCGTCATAGGGGCGCGTGTCGTTGACGTTGTAATACTGCAGGTCCAGCAACATGTCCGCCATTCGCGAATAGGGCTGGTCCATGCGGATCACGTAGCTCCCAGCAGGGAAGCTGCGCTTACCGGTCTTGGTCGTGATCTCAGCAGCGGCATCAAGCTTGTGTACCTCTACGGCCTGAAGATTCATCACGCGAAGCAGGTCTGCTGCGAGGCCCGGGCGGGGCGTGTCTCCCGGGATCACATAAGCAGCCGGGCCTTCCGTCGTGGCCTTGGCGATACTACGTTGGCCCTTCTGGTAGAAGTTGCTCAGAAACTCCATCTTGTTGCGCGCCGTAAAGTTCAGGGCAAACAGAACACCGCTTTGCTGCATGTTGACGTTGTTGCGAATGCTCCAATTCACCTCAGGCAGTGGCGGATTGGGTCGAAACCACGTCCGCGTCGTTGAAGCTCCAGGTACCGTCCGCCTTCTCGTATCAGCGCCACCATTGCCGAACGTTTCATAGAAGCGGCCAATCGCATTGTGCCCGTTGGCTGCCAAAAACATATAGTTGGCAGCCCAGCCGTCATAGAAGCCATGGGTCCAGACACCAGGCACCCCACGCTTCGTCATTTCTTCCACTTCGTGGGACGCCAGCTTCTGCCATTCGCTGATCAGGATCGGGTCATACCAGGCGTTGTACGGCCCCATGCCCGTAGAAACATAGAGAAACGGCACACTCTCATGCAGGTCATGCAACACCAGCGGATGGTAATCAAAAAAGGTCTTCCAGACATTGCGTGTCAGCGCGAGCGACAGGTTCATGCCGTCGCGGTTGTTGTCATGAGCAACATACTTGCCCCAGTAAATGAGGCTCGGTGCCGCCTGCTTCTCATGGGCCCGCTTCCAGTTGTAGAGGTCCACCATGCGCTCGCGCCCATCCACATCGGCTACGGGGGTGATCATCACGATCATGTTCTTGCGAATGGTCTCGATGAACGGGCTATCCTCGACGGCCAGGCGATAGCCCAGCTCCATCAGCATTTCCGGGCTGCCCGTCTCTGTGGAATGCAAAGAGCCGGTGAGCCAGTACATCGGCACCACTTCTTTCATCGCCGCTTGAGCCGCTGCCGGGTCCAGTTTCCTCGGGTCGGCCAGCTTGGCCATCAGTTCTTTATTCCGTTCGAGCTTGGCCAGGTTTGCTTCATCCGAGATACAGGCAACGATCATCTCGCGGCCCTCCTCAGAATTGCCGATCGAGAAGACCTTGACACGAGGCGAGGCCGCGCCGAGAGCGCGGAAGTATTTGTGGACATTCGCGGCGTGGGTCAGCTTGAAGGGAGTGCCTGCGATATAGCCGAGTACCTTCTCCGGGGTGGGCACCTTGCCGCCCTCGGGAAGATGATCCACGAGCTCGGTCAGAAACATCTTGTCCGTCGTGAACTCACGAATTTTGGCCGAATAGCCCTCATCCAGCTTCTGTTGCGGATAGCAAAGAGCGGCAGAAAGCACCAGCGCAGAAAGGCACAGTTTCATGATTTCGTTACTATAGCTCTTTAGCTTCTCTGATGACTACCGTTTCCCACCTTGAGTGCTCCGGCACCGGCAAGACCTTCCCCGCAGGTCAGGCAATGAATCTTTCTCCCGATGGTTGGCCGATTCTGGTCCGCTATGACCTCGAGAAAGCCCGCGATGGCTGGAATCGCGAATGGATCTCCTCCGGCCCTTCCAACATGTGGCGCTATGCCCCGGTTCTTCCGGTCTCTAAACCATCGAGCATCGTAACTCTCGGCGAAGGTATGACGGCGCTCGTGCGCACCCATCGCCTCGGTGCTGCCGTCGGTTCCAAAGATCTTTGGGTCAAAGACGAAGGCCTCAACCCAACGGCCAGCTTCAAGGCTCGTGGCTTGTCTTGCGCCATCTCGATGTGTAAGGAATTCGGCATCCAGAAGATCGCCATCCCCTCTGCCGGCAATGCTGCCAGTGCTTCGGCCGCCTATGCCGCAGCCGCCGGCATCGAGTGCCATATCTTCATGCCCAAAGACGTTCCCCACTCCAACTACATTGAGTGCAAGAGCTTCGGAGCCCATGTGACTCTTGTCGACGGTCTGATTAGCGATTGCGCCAAAATCGTCGCTGAACGCAAAGCCGAAGAAGGCTGGTTTGAAGTCTCTACCCTCAAAGAGCCTTACCGCATCGAAGGCAAAAAGACGATGGGCTACGAACTGGCCGAGCAACTCCAGTGGCGCCTGCCCGACGTCATTCTCTATCCCACCGGTGGCGGGGTCGGGATGATCGGTATGTGGAAGGCCTTTGAAGAGATGGAAGCACTCGGTTGGATCCCGCCCGGTCGCCGCCCGAAGATGATTTCCGTTCAGGCCGAAGGTTGCCAACCTGTCGTACGCGCCTTTAACGAAGGTGCAGAACGGAGCACCTTCTATGAGAATGCCCAAACTGTATCGAGCGGTCTACGTGTGCCCAAGCCCCTTGGCGATTTTCTGATCTTGAAGGCTGTTCGAGAATCGGGGGGCACTGCGATCGCCATCTCAGATGACGAAGCACTCGCCGCCGGTGTGGAATTGGCCAGGCTCGAAGGAATGTTTGTTGCCCCGGAAGGTGCTGCCTGCGTTGCCGCCGTGCGACGTCTGATTGCGAGTGGCTTCTTGACCCCGGACGAAAAAATTGTGATCTACAACACCGGGGCCGGACTCAAATACCTCGAAGCCTATTCGCCGCTCTTCCCCAGATAATTCATGACCCGCCGAACGCTCGCACAACTCATTCCTTCCCTCGCGGCACTCATGGCTGCTGAAACCCAGCCCAGCCGCGATCAGTTGAAGCAGAGCCTCTCCCTGCTGGGGCTCGACTTCAAGGACGAACAACTCGACATGATGCTACCCGGCATCACGCGCCAATTGGCCAGCTACGCGAACTTGCGCAAAATCGAAATTCCGTCTGAAACCGATCCCTGCCTCAGCTTCTCGCCCCAGCTACCGGGGATGCAGTTCCCCGCAGGCAAGGCCCGCTTTCAGGCGAGCCGTCCCGGAAAACTGCCCGCCTGGAAGAACATCGAAGATCTGGCCTTCTGGCCGGCTACGCATCTGGGCCAACTGATTCGAACGAAGAAAATCACATCAGCCCAACTAACGGCGATGTATCTCGAACGCCTGAAGAAGCATTCCCCGACCCTGCTCTGCACCATCACGCTCACCGAAGAGCTGGCCATCGAGCAGGCCAAGCAAGCCGATGCTGATTTGCGGCGCGGCAAATATCATGGGCCGCTCCACGGCTTACCCTACGGGGCGAAAGACCTCTTTGCCGTCAAGGGCTACAAAACGACCTGGGGTGCTGAGCCCTACAAAGAACAAAGCTTTGA
The DNA here is from genome assembly GCA_044340255.1 of Bryobacter sp. Classification (GTDB taxonomy): domain Bacteria; phylum Acidobacteriota; class Terriglobia; order Bryobacterales; family Bryobacteraceae; genus Bryobacter. Next base: position 130,283 of record JBIITX010000008.1, read on the forward strand.
CTACAACGCCACCGTCATTGAGCGACTCAACGCAGCCGGGGCGGTACTCTGTGCCAAGCTTTCCATGGGCGCTTTGGCAATGGGAGGTCTCTGGTTTGGCGGTATGACCAAGACCCCGTGGAACATTGAGCAGACCTCTTCGGGTTCTTCCGCCGGTTCCGCTTCTGCCACCGCCGCTGGTCTGGTGGCCTTCTCGCTGGGCACAGAAACACTGGGCTCGATTGTCACTCCCTCCACGCGTTGCGGTGTGACCGGCCTGCGCCCCACCTTCGGCCGCGTCCCTCGCACCGGTGCCATGGCGCTGTCCTGGAGTATGGACAAGATTGGCCCCATCTGCCGCAGTGTCGAGGATTGCATGCTGGTGCTCCGTGTCATTGAAGGGCCTGACGGCAAAGACTTAAGTGCCCGCTACCCGGTCCCTCTACACTGGCAAGCCAATGCCCCTCTCAAAGAACTCAAGATCGGCGTTCTGCGCGAAGACTTCACCCGCAGCAAGCGGCACGACGAAGCCCTCGCCACGCTCTCGAAAACGGGCATGAAGCTGATCGACACCAAGCTGCCAGACTTCCCGGCCCGCGAGTTGGTGCTGATGTTGAATGCAGAAGCTGGCGCCGCCTTTGATGACCTCACACGCAATGGCGGAGTAGAAAAGCTGAACGGGCAACGCGCCAGCGATTGGCCCAATTCATTCCGCTCCTCACGGCTCACGCCTGCGGTCGAATACATTCGGGCCGCGCGCGCCAGAACCCTCCTGATGCGGCAATTTCACGAATACCTGAGCGGCTTCGATGCCCTGGTTTCCCCAACCGGTTCCGCCTCCCTGACGATCACCAATCTCACCGGCCAGCCGCAGCTCGTAACCCCATGCGGCTTCCCTGACAATGAGCCGCTCGGGCTGCTCTTTACCGGACACCTGTTCGAGGAAGGGAAGTTAGCCCGCGTAGCCAAGGCCTTCCAGGATGCCTCCGACTGGCACCAGAAGCGCCCGCCTCATTCCTAATCACCCACCGCGATGCCGAACGCAACACATTCCCCTTCCATCCTCTTCGTCTGCTACGGCAACATCATGCGGAGCGCCTTCGCTGAAGCTTGCTTTCGCAAAGAAGTGGCCAGTCGGCCTGCGCTCCAGGCCGTCCGCTTCGCCTCCGCCGGGGTCAGGGCCTACCCGGATGACCGTGCCGAGCCGCATGCTCGCGCCATGGCCTCACGGCTGGGCTATACGCTCGAATCCCATCGCGCCCAAAGAACTTCCCGGCCACTGCTGGCCCAGTTTGATCGCGTCTACATCATGGACCAGTTGAATGAAGATCTGATCCTTTCCGATTCGCCTGAGGTTCGAGAAAAAGTAGCGTTTCTCTCCTCCCTCGTGCCGGGTTCACCCAAAGAGATCGAAGATCCCTACTGCCAGACCGACCGGCAACTGGAGGCCTGCTTCCGACGCATCGAGCAGGCCGTTCAAAACCTCGCCGAAGAACTCTCTGCGCGCTAGCAGTGGATAGTCTGCATCAGCTTGGCGACGAGTGCCGTCCAACCTGTCTGGTGTGACGCCCCCAAGCCCAGGCCGTTGTCCCCATTGAAGTATTCATAGAACAACAGGTTGTTCTTGAAATGCGGGTCTGAAAACTTGGGATGGTGACTCATCGCGGCTCTCGTGCCATCGGGGCGCTCCAGAAACAGCGAACCGAGCCTCCGAGATAACTCTTCAGCCACGCGATCGAGCGTCACTATATTGCCAGAGCCCGTCGGGCATTCCACCTGCATTGCTTCGCCATGATAGTGATGAAACTTTTGCAGGCTCTCAATCAGCAGGTAATTGACCGGGAACCAAAGCGGGCCGCGCCAATTCGAATTGCCACCAAACAAACCGGATTGTGATTCCGCAGGTTCATAACCTACGCGGTGCTCACTGTGTCCCACATGAAGGATGTACGGGTTCTGCTGGTGAAACTTCGATAAGCCCCGGATTCCAAAGTCAGACAAAAACTCGTTGGGGTCGAGCATCCGGCGCAACAGCGCCCGAAGACGTTCGCGGCCCACCAAAGACAGCAAGCGCCGATCCGCCACACCCTCGCGGGTCATACTGGCCAGATTGCCTGCCAGATCAGGCCGGTTGGCAATAAACCAGTCCATGCGCCGCTTGAACCCCGGCAAAGAAGCAATCGTCGCCGAATCGAGCGTGTCGACCGCAAACAGCGGAATCAGCCCGACCAGCGAACGCACCCGCATCGGAAACTGCTCACCGTTCTCCAGCTTCAGCCGGTCATAGTAAAACTGATCGGTCTCATCCCACAGGCCGTTGGCACCACTCCCGTTCATCGCCGCCGCAATGTAGAGAAAGTGTTCAAAGAACTTGCTGGCGATGTCTTCGTACACAGGGTTGGTCTTGGCGAGCTCAATGGCGATCTTGAGAAGGTTCAGGCAATACATCGCCATCCACGAAGTACCGTCGCTCTGCTCAATCTGTCCCCCGGTGGGAAGCGGACGAGATCGGTCAAAGACGCCAATGTTGTCGAGGCCCAGAAAGCCACCCTCAAAAATGTTGTTACCAGAGGAGTCTTTCCGGTTGACCCACCAGGTGAAGTTCATCAGGAGCTTGTGAAACACGCTCTCGAGAAACGCCGTATCCGGCTTGCCGGTCAGCTTGGCGTCAATTTTGTAAACCCGCCAACACGCCCAGGCATGGACGGGCGGATTGACATCCGAGAAATGCCATTCATAGGCAGGAATCTGCCCATTGGGGTGCATGTACCATTCCCGAAGGAAGAGACCGAGTTGCCGCTTGGCGAAATCGGGGTCCACCAGCGCAAAGGGAATCATGTGAAATGCCGAATCCCAGGCCGCATACCAAGGGTATTCCCACTTATCGGGCATCGAAATGATGTCTTCGTTAAAGAGGTGGCGCCACTCGGAATTGCGCCCATACTTGCGTTGCTCTGGGGGCGCTGGCTGTCCAGGGTCGCCCTTCAGCCAGTCCTCGATGGAAAAGTTAAAGTACTGTTTGGACCAGATCAACCCTGCGGCGGCCTGGCGCTGAATCCGCTTGGCATCCTCACTGTTGTGTGTCCCTCCCCTGGCCAATACGGCTGTGTAGAATTCATCAGCCTCCTGGATGCGGCTCGCGAAAACTTCATCGTGGCCTGGGGATTCGGTTCGCTCCATCTCCTGCTCGCGCAACCGCATTTTTGCGATAAACCGGCCACCGGCTGGGATGACTGCGCGGTACACGGCCGCTGCCTTGGTGCCCTCGCGCCTTGGGTTGACTGCATTGCTTTTACCCTCAATCAGGTAGTCCCCAAAGCCATCCTTGAAATACTGTTCCCCGCTGGAAAATCCGTACAGCTCAGCGCTATTCGTCTCATTGTCCGTAAAGAGAAGTTCATCAGGGTTCTCTGCAAGAAACTCGTAGTTCCCCAACTCCTCATGGTGAGCCTGGACTCGCGAATCCCCATCCGCCCGCAAACGCGGCTTGCTGCCTCGCCCAAATGACCATTTGTTACGAAAGAATAATTGCCCCAATAGGTGGATCGGTGCTGCTTCCGGGCCCCGATTTTCAACCGTGATTCGAATGACAATGTCGCTCGGTCCTGCCTTGGCATACTCCACAAACACATCAAAGTAGCGATTGTCATCAAAGATGCCCGTGTCATGCAGCTCAAACTCCGGCAGCGTCTTCGAAATGCGCCCCATCTCGCGCAGTCGCTGATACGGGTACTCCCTCTGCGGATACTTGTACAGCCCCTTCAGGTAAGAAGCCGTGGGGGTTGCATCCAGATAGTAATAAAGCTCTTTGACATCTTCCCCGTGGCTACCCTGCGGCCCAGCCAGTCCAAAGAGCCGCTCTTTGAGAATCGGGTCTTTCCCATTCCACAGCCCAATCGAGAAACACAACCGGCAGTGGTTGTCGCAAATCCCCATCAACCCGTCTTCGCCCCAACGGTAGGCCCTTAAGTGCGCTTTCTCAAAGGGAAAGTAATCCCAGGCCGTGCCATGCTCCGAATAGTCTTCCCGAACCGTACCCCATTGCCGCTCGCTTAGATAGGCACCCCAACGCCGCCAGTGCTTCTGGCGCGACTTTTCTTCTTCAAGCCGCTTCCACTCTACCGTTTTGTTCATGTACACCTAATCTCGAATCTGTGGTTTTACTCCAATGACGTATCGCGTAGGCAAACAGTACAAAAATTTCATGGGTGACCGACGAATATCTGTCAGGCCCTGCTCGACGAACACTTTCTTGTATTCGCGAGTGTGCAAAATATCCAGGATCGCGATCTCACCACCAGGCCGAACCAGCTTGATCAATTGTGCCACTGCTTTATTTCGCGCTGTTCTCGACCCTATCGCGTGGAGACAAAACCCTGAAATCACCTTATCAAAGCTATTCGGGCCAAATCGCAAATCGGTAACGTCCCCGTCTTCAAACCGCACTCGATCCGTAACCCGTTCCGCCTCGGCATTTTCCATGGCAGCTTCTTTCGTGTTTTCACTCAGTTGCTCCTGGCTCCAGATGTCGATCCCCACCACTTCACCCAGCGGGGCCTTTCTTGCAGCCTGAATCGCCAGCAGACCCCTGCCGCACCCCACATCGAGTACTTTCTCACGCCCCCGCCACCTCATGTCTTCCAGCATCTTCCAGGACAAGCCAAACTTGCCGGATTTGCTGGACCAAAGCATAACTCCCCCCACAATCAGAAGTAATACCCCCAGCCATAGGCAAATCGAGAGGATTAACTCTGGCCAGACCTCTACCGATCCTTGCAACGCAATAAACTGCGAAAGGCCTGTGCCGATCAGCACGAACCCCACCATTGCCAGGCCCCTGACTCGTTCCGGTTTGTCAATTCCGTAATCTGCGGTTCTCATGGTTACTCAACCCAGTTTTACAGATCGGCAGTAACCTCGGAAATGCCTATGGTCGCCTCATGATATATTCACCTTGACTCACGATCCCCAGAAAGGAAGAGTGCGCCTTTGAACTCCCAAGAACCAAAACCCAAAAATCCGTTTTCCCGTCGTGGCTTTATGCAGGGTGTGGGTGCCGGTGCCGGTGCCGTTGGCATCCTCGCTACCCCCGATGAGGCCCAGGCTCAGTCTGCCGTCAAGGCAATGGGCCCAGCCGCCGTTCCCATCACCCTCACCGTGAACGGCAAGCCGATGAAGATCAGCGTCGAACCGCGCGAGACCCTTCTCGATACCCTTCGAGGCAAACTCGACCATACCGGTGCCAAACGCGTCTGTGACCGTGGTACCTGCGGTGCCTGCACCATGATCGTGGACAATAAAGTCCAATATGGCTGCACCATCCTGGCGATCGATGCCCAGGGCAAACAGATCCAAACGATCGAGAGCCTTACGGCGGGCAGCACTCCCCACCCCATTGTCCCTGCCTTCGTAAACAACGACGCCCAGCAATGCGGCTACTGTACCCCTGGTTTTGTCATGGCGGCCAAAGGTTTCCTCGACAAGAATCCCAACCCCACCTACGAGCAGGTCAAGGACGGCCTCGGCGGCAACCTCTGCCGCTGCGGCACCTACGTAGGAATCCGAAAAGCTGTGCTCGAGGCGGCCAAGGCCCTGCGCGGCAAGAGCACGAAGGGAGCAACCAATGCCTAATTATTCCTGGCCCCCCATGGATCAGCGCAAGGTCATGGGCAAGCCCCATAACCGCCTCGACGGCTTTGCCAAATCGAGTGGCCGCGCCAAATATCCAAGTGATGTCAACCGCCCCGGCATGGTCTACGGCGTCATCCTCACCTCACCCCATGCCCATTGCACGATCAAGAGCATTGATACTGCCGATGCAAGCAAAATGCCGGGTGTGACTGCCATCCGCGTCACCGCTCCGGCTGGAACAGAAATCCAGTGGGCCGGCGCCGAAATTGCCTGGGTCGCCGCTGATACCGAGCCCCATGCCCGGGATGCCGTCCGCGCCATCAAGGTGGAATACAACGTTCTGCCCCACTTCGTCAGCGAAGAGAAGAAAGCAAAGGCTGGTACCCGTGCCAAGCCCGCCGGAGAGCAAACCACCGGTGACGTCGATGAAGCCATCAAGGCCGCCGACGCCGTCACCGAAGGCTACTACGCGATCCCTGTTCTCACCCACTCCTGCCTCGAGCCGCATGGCCAGGTGATTGAGTGGAAGGGCGACAAAATGGAATACTGGCCCTCATCGCAGGCCGTCTCGACCGTTGCCGGCGACCTCGCCCAACAGCTCAAAATTCCCGCCAGCCAGATTCACGTCTCGATGGACTATATGGGTGGCGGCTTCGGCTCCAAGTTCCCCTCAGACATCTGGGGTGCCGAATGCGCCAACCTTTCGAAGGATTCCGGCGGCAAGGCCGTGAAGCTCTTCCTTGATCGCGCCACCGAATTGACCATCGCCGGCGTTCGCCCTTCCGCCTACGCCAACATCAAGGTAGCGGGCAAAAAAGACGGTACCATCACCGCCTGGCAGAGCGAAAGCTGGGCCACGGGTGGCTTTACCGGTGGCGGCATGCCGCCCATCCCCTACATCTTTACCAACATCCCGAATCGGCGTCTCAATCACGCCGCCATTTCGGTCAACGCCGGCGGCGCGCGTGCCTGGCGTGCCCCGAACCACCAGCAAGCTTGCTTCTTGACCTTCTCGGCTCTCGAAGATTTCGCCGCCAAGATCAAGATGGATCCAGCCGAAGTGCTGATCAAGAATCTGGGCTTGACCGCCAGAGCCGCTCTCTATGAGCGTCAGATCCGCAAGGCACAAGAGATGGCCGACTGGAAGAATCTCTGGCACCAGCGTGGCGACAGTGGCAAAGGCCACATCAAGCGCGGTCTGGGCCTGGCTCTTTCCACCTGGGGCGGCGCAGGCCATCCCAGCGAATGCCGCATCAAGATCAATCCCGATGGCAGCGTCGAGCTGGAGCAGGGAACTCAAGATCTGGGCGTCGGTACCCGTACCGTCGTTGCCATGGTCGCCGCAGAATCCCTCGGCCTGACCGTCCCCGACATCAAGGTCAAAATTGGCGACAATGCCTATCCCGTGAGCGGCCCCTCCGGCGGCTCCACTACGGTCGGCGGTGTTTCCTCCTCCACCCGCAAGGCTGCTCTGAATGCCCTCGAAGAGCTCTTCCAGAAAGTAGCTCCTTCCCTCAATGCCGACCCGGCCAACCTCGAAGCGGTGGGTGGCAAGATCCAGGTCAAGGGTGACCCAACGAAGTCGATAGCCTGGAAGGCCGCCTGTCAAAAGCTCGGTGTCAGTTCGATCTCCGCTACCGGCAAGAACGATCCGAAGAACCCCATGGGCCTCAACACCCAGGGTGCCGGTGGTGTCCAGATTGCCGACGTCAGCGTCGACACCGAAACAGGCGTGGTCAGAATGAACAAGATGGTGGCTGTCGCCGACTGCGGCCTCGTCATCAATCCCAAAACCGCCGAAAGCCAGGTCTACGGCGGCATCATCATGAACATCTGTGGTGCGCTGATGGAAGAACGCGTCATGGATGAAACTCTCGGTCGCGTACTCAATGCCGACATGGAGTTCTACAAGCTCGCCGGCATCAAGGATATCGGTGAGATTCAGGTTCACATGGACGTTCACCCCGACAATGACAAACGGGGTGTCATCGGCCTTGGCGAACCCTCTGCGATTTCAACCATTGCCGCTATCTCCAACGCGGTGGCCAACGCGATCGGCGTCCGGGTACCCCGCGTACCGCTCAGCCCCGATCACGTCCTGACTACGCTCTACGGCAAGAACATGGAAAGGAGCCGCGCCTAATGAATAACTTCGAATACATCAATGCTGCCTCTTTGAAAGAAGCGACCGCAGCACTCGGTTCGTCCTGGTCCGATGCCGTGGTTCTCGCCGGCGGTACCGACCTGCTTGGTCTCATGAAAGACTACGTCATGAGCCCCAAGCGCCTCGTCAACATCAAAAACATCAAAGAGCTGGGCGGTATCTCGAAGTCTGGCACTGGCCTGCGCATTGGTGCCACGGTCACCTTCGATGAGCTGGCCTCCAGCGCCTTGGTCCGTCAGATGTTCCCCAGCCTCTCGCAGGCAGTCGCCGGTGTTTCCAGCCCGCAGATTCGCAACATGGGCACCGTCGGTGGCGACCTCTGCCAGCGACCGCGCTGCTGGTACTTCCGCCTGGGCCATGGGGTCCTCGCGCAAAAAGACGGCAAGAGTCTCGTGGCCGAAGGCGAAAACAAGTATCACGCGATCTTCTCGCAAGGCCCGGCTCATTTCGTCAGCGCCTCCAGTCTCGGCCCGGCACTTGTTGCCCTGGGTGCCAAGGTGAAGCTGGTGAGTGCGGCCGGAAGCCGTGACGTCGAAGCGGCCAAGTTCTTTGTCGCTCCCGGTAACAACGACGCTCGCGAGATCGCACTGCTGCCGAACGAAATCCTCACCGAGATCGTGATTCCGGCAGCCGGCAAAAACGCAACCTACGAAGTTCGCCACAAGGACGCCCTCGATTGGCCGCTGGCAACCGCCAGCGTCAATCTCACAATGAAGGGCAACACGGTTTCTGCGGCCAATATCGTCCTGGGCCATGTGGGCCCCACGCCGTATCATGCGGCCGGTGCAGAGAAAGCCCTGATCGGGAAATCGATCACAGCCGATCTCGCTATGGCTGTCGGCGATGCTGCCGTCCAGGGCGCAAAGCCGCTCAGCCAGAACGCCTACAAGATTCAGCTCGCTCGTGTCGCCGTCAAGCGGGCTCTACTCGAAGCCGCTGGAGTGAAAGCCTAAGGAGTCGTTATGGAGCTTCCTGGAATCGTTCGTCTCGACCGTGACGACGACCGCTGCGCCAAGCTGCGCTGGAAGGGCATGTTTATTGAGGCGGAATGGGATCCCACCGTTCCGCACTCCAACGATCGGCTTTTCTGGTGTCACTACACCCAGAAATGCCTCGGGCCTGATTCCAAAGCAGTCGATGAGTACGATTGCAATGAGACACGCAAGTGTTATCAGCCGTTATAGACTGTAGATGAGGATTGTACCGATGAAAAACCTTCTGGGTTTCGCTCTCACTGTTTCCCTCGCCTCGGCTGCTGGTCTGCCGAACGCGAAAATCTCTGGCTCCTACATTGAGGCTCGCAATGCAGATGTTTACACCGGTGCCTGCTACGCCAACTCCGAGATCAACCTCGTCGGCGATCTTGCCGTGATGGGATGGAAGATTGATGCCGGCTCCATCGATGGCATCTCCCTCAAGGGCCTGGGCGTCGTCGGTGTCATTCGCGCCACAACCACCCTGGGCGACATTGCCAATCCCGTAAATCCAACGAAAAGCGTACTGATTGTCGACGAGAAGGCCAGCACTTTGCAGCGTGCCGCTTTGGTGAAGTTTGCCAAGCGCATGGGCGGTGATTTGTTTGCCGATGTCGTCTCCGTTGAAGTCCGCCCCATCAGCCTGACTTTTGCAGACAACAACCTGCACTCCGTTCGGGCCAAGATGAGCGCCGGCGAGCTGGCAACCATCGAAACTCGCCCCATCGTCTCCACCGATCAGATTTGCCGCCACGAATCGACCTACTATCCGCCCCTGACCCCGACAACCCACGCTATGGCCGGCTACACCCTGGCCAATACCTTTACCGGGAAGGGGCTCGGCACCAACTGGTCCATGCCTGAAAAAAGATCTGCATTTGTTGCTAACTTTGAAATTCCTGTGTTAGACTAGTCAAAGGTTGAGGGACGGAACGAGTACGAATTCCAAAAGCTCCCAACCCCCCCTATACATTTCCCCAAATGTATAGGGTCCGCACCCAAACAAAGACCCCCATGCGCGAGCATGGGGGCTTTGTTCTTCAGCAGACCAAAATCTAGACTACGCCCAGCTTTTGTGCAATCTTTTCCAGCAATTGGCGGTCACCAATTGTGAAAGCATTCAAGGACGTCTTGTAGGCGTCCTTCAGCCGTACCGAAACCACGCCACCGAAGCCGAATTCCAGTTCTTCAGTGGGCTTCAGCGCCCGCAACGGAACCGGGATCGGAGCGGCAACGCCGCCAGGACCGTAGTCCACCATTCTTTCCCGCGGCAGAATGTTCACTCTCGCCGCTTCTTCCCGCAATAGAGCAAGCTGCTCCAACTGCGGCGCTCCCTTTTCGTCAGGGATCACCTTCCCATTCTTGTCATACATCAGTACGCGATCGTACAGAAAGGTGCGCTTGTTGGTATTGCGCGCTGCCGGGTCAAACCAGGACTTGACCGGACGATTGGGGTCCCACTCCGGGGCCTCTTCGCCTGTGGCTTTGAAATATTCATCTCGCGTCTGAAACGACGGATAGATGTAAAGTTCGTTGATTGGAATAATTCCGAAATCGCTCATGGAAACCTCGAGCCTTGTTGCTAAATCAGCGATGAGACCATAGGTCTCCCGCCGACAACAACCACACCACAACATTTCCAGCAGATCACATCACGAAATCGCAAGCCTATCAAAACAAATGGGATTTAGTTTCAACTTTGCCCCAAACGCAAACCACCCCGGCTTCCGCCGGGGTGGTTGATCTTTGGCAATATTGCCGGGAGGAAGGTTTAGTGGCCCTTCTTCTTCTTGTCGTCCTTGTGGTCCTTATGTTCCTTCTTGTCGTCTTTCTTCTTGTCGTCAGAAGCAAAGGTCGACATGCCGAACACGAGAGCGACGCCAAGCGTCATGGTGAGGATCTTTTTCATTTTTGGGTGATTCTCCTTGAGTATGAGTTCCAGTAGGTCAACCTACCTAGAAGTCTTATCGTTCTAGTGAGATCAGTCTTGAAGAAATCGCAGTTGGTTCAAAACTTTTAACAAACTCCCACACGATCGTCCCGCACAGCAGCAGCGCCGGCACCGCCCCCAACGCTCCATCCAACATCAAAAGCCAATAAGCCACCGGCAAACTCAGCAGCATGGCCCCAACACCCAAAGCACTGCCCGGCCGAGCCATAGCTACCACTACCAGCAATAAACTACAGTCGTGGATTCCCAGATGAAAACTGCCCACAATGCCGCCCAGCAGCGATATAGCCATCAGCTCTCGCAAGGGCCCATTACGCCCCTTCCAAAGCAGTCCCAGCAACGCCACACCCACCACCAATCCCACCCCAACAGCCACCTCCGTTCCAAGCCCGAGTGCGATCCCCCGCAGGTTCACAAACTGGAACGACTCCGGATGGATCTCCGGCCGCCTCAAATACGACGGATAGCGCAACACCCAGTCCCACCCCTCCGAAAAGGCTCCAATGCTCACCAATCCCGCCATCCCCGCCACCCCACCGCCGATCACCTTCCAGCGACGGCCCAGCAGCAGAGCCAGCGGAATCAGAATCAAAAAGTGCAACTTAATCGTACAAAGTGCCAATAACAGTCCTGCCACGAACCCCCGTCCACGCTCCTCCAGCCAAACAGCAGCCCCAAGCATCACCGTCAGCAACAACACGTCCTGGCCATTCACAAAGCAAACCAGCAGCGGGATCGACACGATCCCCAGCCAGATCAACTCCTGCCGCTCCCTCCACAACCAGAGAAACCCAAGCAGTGCCCCCAAATTCAAGACCTGAAAGCCCCAATACGCCCACAAAAAGGGCAGCCAGGCCAGAGGCTTCAACAGCACCGCATAGTAATCAGGACGCACATACTGCACCGCAGGCAGCCAAATCCCCGCCACCTCCTGCTGCACCTGCTTCATTGCCTCGATGGAATGCAAGTCTCCGCTGCCAGCCAGCCGCGCCCCTCCATAGAATTGCAGAAAATCGTTTTGCCCCAGCGCCACGCGCTGCCACGGCAGTTGGCTCCCAAACGCCACCACCAAAAGCAGGCCGATTCCAATTCCAATCCACTTCACACCCTTGCATCGACCAAATCCTGTGAAACCCTTAGCTTTCACTAGATCCCGGCAATCAAAAATTGTATATTGTATCTGTACAATAGACAATGCCCGGAATCCTCAAAATCGATCTGAATTCCGACACCCCCGCCTACCGTCAGATTGCCGATGGCTTGCGCCGCGCACTCGTCGAAGGCGAGGTCAAGCCGGGCGAAACCCTGCCCCCGATCCGCCAACTGGCCGTCGATCTCGCGGTGCATTTCAATACCGTTGCCGACGCCTACCGCATCCTCGCCGAAGAGGGCTGGCTCGAGCTTAAGCGCCGCCGCGGAGCCCTTGTCCTCGATCGCAATCTACCCCAGCCCGCCATCGCCGAAGACCGCCAGCGCTACTTCCGAAGCCTCCGCGAACTCATCGCCAGAATGCGTGCCGCCGGACTCTCCACCAGTGAAATCGCAGCCGAAATGAACCAGGCTGCTGCGGAGCTTCCCCAATGATGCCGTTTTTCATGATCCATGCCGCCTCCACCCTCGTGTGCTTTTTGTCTCTAGCCCTGCTGCCCCGTTGGACCCGGCGCGGCATCTACTTCGGCATCAGCGTTGACCCGCAGTTTCGTCAGCTTGCCGTGGGCCGCACCATCTATCGCCGCTATCTGATCCAAACTGCCGGATTCGCGCTGCTGAGCCTGATCCTCGGTGCCTTGCACCCCTTGGCTGGCATGGCAGGCATATTCTTGCAAACCATCGGAGCACTCTTGAGTTTTGCAGGTGCAAGACGCCAGGTTGCGCCGCACAGTGTCGCTCCTGATCTGAGCCGCGAGGCCACTCTCGGCGCACCACCCCCAACGAAATCCTTTGCAGGTCTTCTGGGTGCCGCTTCGCTTCTGCCCCCCGCTGTGGCCGCCTGGGTCATCCAGAGCCGCTGGGCCAGCATCCCCGATCCCATGCCCATCCACTTTGGCATCGATGGCCAGGCCGACCGTTGGGCGCCCAAGAGCATCGAGCCCTTCCTGATGTTGCTGTTTGTGCTGCTCGCCATCAACGTCGGCATCGGCCTGTCTGCGGTCTTCATCCAGAAATCCCGGCACATCCAGGCCGTAGGCCAGGCAGCGCAGAGTGAGTTGGCGCGCCGCTCCAAGCTCATCCAAATGCTGGTAGTTTCACTTCTGTTTGCCAACACCACCCTCGCCTTGGTGGCTGTCGCCATGGCAAAGCTGGTCTCGATTGGCAGCGTTCTTGGCGTAATTCTGGCCGCAACTCTGGCATTGGTGTTTTACAGCTTCTGGTTTGCCAATCAACTGGCCGCAGACAGAGCCGATCAGGAAGCCCCCACCGATAGCCTCTCCGACGAGCATTGGCGGCTCGGAATCTTCTATGCCAATGCTGACGATCCGGCAGTCATGGTAGAACAGCGCACCGGCGTCGGCTATACACTCAACTTTGCCCGGCCGCAGGCATGGCTCGTGCTAGCGGTCTTTCTGGCACCGCTAGCACTGCATTTCCTTCGCTGAGGGAGTTTTACTTCTTGGCGTGAATTTCCTGCAGGCTCCACACGCGATTCGGTGTGGTCTGCTTGGCTTCAATCGCTTCTGCCGCCGCCTTGGCTGCTGACATCGTCGTAATGCAGGGCACACGATACTGGATCGCGGCGCGTCGAATCGACTTTTCATCGCCAAAGCTCACGCTGCCCATCGTCGTATAGATGGCCAGTTGCAAGCCGCCGGTCTTCATCAGGTCCACCGCATTGGGCCGTCCCTCATTGACCTTGTAAACAATCTTCGAGGGAACCCCGGCCGCCTTCAGCGCATTCGCCGTGCCGCGCGTCGCCACAAACTGGAAGCCAAATTCCTTCAGCTTCACAGCAATGGCAACCGCTTCCGGCTTGTGCCGGTCATTCACACTAATGAAAATCGTGCCGCTCACAGGCAGCGGTACGCCAGCGCTCAACTGCGCCTTGCCGAAGGCTTCTCCAAAGGTCTCGCCCACGCCCATCACTTCGCCGGTAGAACGCATCTCCGGCCCCAGCACCGGGTCCACACCCGGAAACTTATGGAAGGGCAACACCGGGCTCTTCACAAAGAACTTGCTCACCTCAAGAACGCCGCTCGTACGGCCTCCCGTCAGGTGCTTCAAATCCTTCAGCTTGTGGCCCAGCATCAGCCCCACCGCAACCTTGGGCAGAGGAATGCCAGTCGCCTTACTCACATAAGGCACCGTACGCGAGGCCCGCGGGTTCACTTCGATGACGTAAACCTTGCCTTCCTTAATGGCGTACTGCACATTCATCAACCCAACCACTTTCAGGGCCCGGGCCAGCTTCACCGTGTAGTCTTCAATCGTCGCCAGTTCGGTCTTGGTCAAAGAATAAGACGGCAACACACAACTGGAGTCGCCCGAGTGAATCCCCGCTTCCTCAATGTGCTCCATGATGCCCGAGATCAGAACGTCCTCACTGTCACTCAGACAGTCCACGTCCACTTCAACGGCATCTTCAAGGAACCGATCCACCAGCACCGGCCGCTCCTGCGAGAAGTGTACGGCTTCCTGCATGTAGCGCCGCACCATGTCCTCGTCATAGGCAATCACCATCGCCCGGCCCCCCAGCACAAAGCTGGGGCGAACCAGCACGGGATACCCAATCCGTCGCGCCACCTCGCAAGCTTCCTCAACACTGGTTGCCGTGCCATTCTCGGGTGACGGAATCTGCAGGTCATCCAGCAGCTTGGCAAACAGCTTGCGGTCTTCCGCCAGGTCAATGCTCTCCGGCTGCGTTCCCACAATCGGAACTCCGTGGCGCTTCAAACTCAGTGCGAGATTCAGCGGTGTCTGCCCACCAAACTGCACAATCGCCCCATCCGGCTTCTCGGTGTCGTAAATGTTCAACACCTCTTCGAGCGTCAGGGGCTCAAAGTACAAGCGGTCCGAAGTGTCGTAATCGGTAGAGACGGTCTCCGGGTTGCAATTGACCATGATGCTCTCGTGGTCAAACTCTCCCAGCGCATAAGCCGCATGGCAGCAGCAGTAGTCAAACTCAATCCCCTGCCCAATGCGGTTCGGGCCAGAGCCGAGAATCATGATTTTTTTACGGGTCGTTGGCGCTGCTTCGCACTCACTCTCATAGCTGGAGTACAGGTAAGGAGTAAAGCTCTCAAACTCAGCCGCGCAAGTATCCACGCGGTTAAACACGGCCTTCACGCCCAGGCTCTTGCGATAGTCGCGCACCGCATCAGCGCTGGCGCCAGTCGCCTTGGCCAGGTACATGTCGGAGATACCGTCTCGCTTGGCCTGGCGCAGCGTAGCCTCGTCCAGGTCTTCCAGCTTGCGGCCCTTCAGCGATTGCTCTTCGTCGACGACATCTTTCACTTGGCGCAGGAACCACGGGTCGATGGCCGTCAATTCCTGCACTTGCTCAATCGTCCAACCCTTCTCAAAAGCAAACCGGACGTAGTTCAAGCGATCCGGATTCGGAGTAATCAGCCGTGTCCGAATCAGGCTCTCGTCGTAAACATCGGCCTTCTCGCTCTTGCCGGTCTCAAGCGACCGCATCGCCTTGCCCAGGCTCTGGCGGAAGGTGCGCCCGATCGACATCACCTCACCCACGCTCTTCATTTGCGTGCCCAGCGTCGAACTCGACCCCGGGAACTTCTCAAACTGCCAGCGCGGAATCTTCACCACCACATAATCGATCGTGGGCTCAAAGCAGGCCGGTGTCACGCGTGTGATGTCGTTCTTCAACTCGTCCAGCCGATAACCAACAGCCAGCTTGGCCGCAATCTTCGCAATGGGGAAGCCCGTAGCCTTCGACGCCAGCGCCGAGCTCCGGCTCACACGCGGATTCATCTCAATGATGATCATGCGCCCATTGGCCGGGTTGATCGCAAACTGCACATTCGATCCACCGGTATCGACGCCAATCTCGCGCAGGCAGGCCAGCGAGGCATCGCGCATCATCTGATACTCGCGGTCGGTCAATGTTTGCGCGGGTGCAACCGTAATCGAATCGCCCGTATGGACGCCCATCGGGTCAAAGTTTTCAATGGAGCAGACGATGATGGCATTGTCCGCCAGATCGCGGATCACCTCCATCTCGTATTCTTTCCAGCCCAACATGCTTTCCTCAGCCAGCACTTCATGTACCGGTGAGAGGTCAAGGCCGCGCTCCAGAATTTCAATCAACTCTTCGGTGTTGTAAGCAATGCCGCCGCCGGTGCCGCCAAGCGTGAAGCTGGGCCGCAGGATCAACGGATAGCCGATGCGCTGCGCAAACGCCAACCCATCTTCCACATTGGTGATGAGCATCGATTCGGGCAGGTCCAGCCCGATCTTCTTCATCGCATCCTTGAACAGCAAGCGGTCTTCTGCCTTCTTGATGCTCTCTACTTTGGCACCAATCAGCTCCACCCCATACTGCTCCAGTACGCCTGCTTCGGCCAGCGCGATCGACAGGTTCAGACCCGTCTGTCCTCCCACCGTAGAAAGCAGGGCATCGGGCCGTTCCTTCTTGATGACCTCAGTGGCAAACTCCACCGTGAGTGGCTCCACATAGGTACAATCGGCCAGGTCCGGATCGGTCATGATCGTCGCCGGATTCGAATTGATCAGCACCACTTCATAGCCATCGGCCCGTAGCGCCTTGCAGGCCTGTGTGCCGGAGTAGTCAAACTCGCAAGCCTGTCCGATCACAATCGGGCCAGAGCCCACAATCATGATTTTCTTAAGATCGTCTCTGCGCGGCATCTCTTACTTGCTCCCCTTCCACTCGTCCATTAGCCGGACAAAGTCATCAAAGAGATACTGCGAATCATGAGGTCCCGGTGCCGCCTCAGGATGGTATTGCACACAGAACAAAGGCATGCTGCGGTGCCGCAAACCTTCAAGCGTGTTGTCGTTCAGATTGATATGCGTAAAGTCGATTTCGTTTTGATTCAGTGAATCCGGGTCGACTGCGAACCCATGATTCTGCGCCGTAATCTCCACCTTGTTGGTCACCTTGTTCAATACCGGGTGATTGCCGCCGCGGTGGCCAAACTTCAATTTGAAGGTCTTGCCGCCCAGCGCCAAACCCAGAATCTGGTGCCCCAGACAGATGCCAAAGATCGGCGTCTTGCCCATCAGTTGGCGAATCTGCTTCGCCTGGTATTCGAGCGGTTCCGGATCCCCGGGGCCATTCGACAAAAACACCCCATCCGGCTTCATCGCCAACACATCTTCCGCACTCGTCCCCGCCGGCACAACCGTCAGGTCGCAGCCGACATGCGCCAGCCGCCGCAAGATGTTGCGCTTCATACCAAAGTCGTAAGCCACCACCTTGAACTTCGGGGCAACTCCGGCAACCAGCACTTCAGATTCCGAGACAGGGCTCACGCCTTCTCGCCACAGATAGGGCTGCTTGGTAGTGACCCGGGTCGCCAGATCCATACCCGCCATCGAGGGCACGTTCTTGGCGCGCTCCACCAATTCTCTGGCATCCAGGCACGTCGAGGAAATTACCCCCCGCAAAACACCGCCCATGCGCAGTTTGCGCACCAGGGTCCGGGTATCAATTCCGGTAACGGCGGGAATGCCATGCTTTGCCAAAAACTCACTGGTGTCAGCGTCGCTGCGCCAATTGCTGGCAATCGGGGAATACTCTCGGACAATGAGGCCTTCAATGAACGGTTTTCCCGCTTCATTATCAGCTTCATTGGTGCCATAGTTGCCAATCTGCGGGTTCGTCAAAACGACGATTTGTCCCGCATAGGAAGGATCAGTGAAAATCTCTTGGTAACCGGTGAGCGAGGTATTGAAAACCACTTCACCCGCTTTGTCTACGGGCGCACCAAAGGCTTTGCCCTCGAAGACTGTGCCGTCTTCCAGGGCGAGCAAGGCAGTGTTCAACCTTGTATTCTCCTTGTTGGGGGATTTTTACTAATCTAACACGACCCCGGCGGATTGCTAAACTTGATCTCAAACGATATGACCGCGCCCGTCAGCCAGCCTCTCCAGGCCGTGACCCGGATTGCCCATTTCGAGAGTCTCCCTCTCGAAACAGGCACGATCTTGTCTCCGGTAGAAGTGGCCTATCAAACCTACGGCGATCTCAATGCCGACCACACCAACGCCATTCTGATCTGCCACGCGTTCACCGGCGATTCCCACGCCGCTGGTTTTTCCGAAGAAGACAACCAACTCGGTTGGTGGGACAACATGATTGGCCCCGGCAAGGCCATCGACACCGACAAGTATTTTGTAATCTGCTCCAACGTCCTCGGCGGCTGCCGCGGCACCACCGGCCCAGCCTCCATCGACCCCAAAACCGGCAAGCCCTACGGCATGCACTTCCCGATGATCACCATCGGCGACATGGTCCGCCTCCAGAAAATGTTGATCGAAAGCCTCGGCATCCAGAAGCTCCTCGCCGTCGCCGGGGGCTCCATGGGCGGCATGCAGGCGCTTGAATGGACCGTCGCCTTCCCCGACAGTGTGGCCAGTTGTCTTGCCATCGCCACCACGGCCCGTCACGGCGCCCAGCAAATTGCCTTCAACGAAGTCGGCCGGCAGGCCATCATGGCCGATCCTGATTTCCATGATGGAGACTATGCCAGCCACAATACCAAGCCGGGCCGTGGTCTCTCCGTAGCCCGCATGGTCGGTCACATCACCTACATGAGTGATGATTCGATGCGCACCAAGTTCGGTCGTCGTCTCCGCGGCAAAGACAGCTTCTCCTTTGATTTCTCGGCCGAGTTCGAAGTAGAAAGCTACCTCCGCTATCGTGGCAGCCGTTTTGTCGATCGCTTCGATCCCAATTCTTACCTCTACATCACCAAGGCGATGGACTACTATGACCTCGCCTCGACGCATGCCACGCTACCTGCCGCGCTGGACCAGTCCAAGGCGCGCTTTCTCGTCATCAGCTTCACCTCCGATTGGCTCTACCCGAGCTACCAGTCGCTGGAGATCGTAAGCGCCCTCCGCGCCCGCAACAAAGATGTTGCCTATGTCCAGTTGGAATCGAACTACGGCCACGACGCATTCCTGGTAGAAGTCGACGAGCAATCCATTCTGGTCTCCGGCTTTCTCGAAACTACCCTTCGCATGGAGCGCCGTGAGCCACGCCCCGGCTCCGGAGAAGAAAACCTTTTCTCCCGCAAAGACTTCGCCGTCATTGCCAACTGGGTCGCCCCGGAGAGCCGCGTCCTCGATCTCGGCTGCGGCGACGGTGCCCTCATCGGCTGGCTCAGCCAGAACAAATCCTGCGACGCCCGCGGTGTCGAAATCGATCGCGATCTCGTCCGCCGTGCCATCTCAAGGGGCGCTTCCGCCTATCAGGGCGACATCGAAAGCGGCCTGAAGGATTACGACACCGAAACCTTCGACTACGTCATCCTTTCGCAAACCCTGCAGCAGGCCCGCCAACCTCTCGACCTCCTACGCGAGATCCTGCGTGTCGGCAAACACATCATCATCGGCTTCCCCAATTTCAGCCATTGGTCGGTCCGCTGGTCACATCTGGTCAGTGGCCGTTCCCCTCAAAACGAACTCTTCCCCTACGAGTGGTATGAATCCCCCAACATCCACTTCGTCACCATCAAAGATTTCGAGATGCTCTGCAAGCGCGAAGGCTGGGTCATCGAAAAGCGCGCCTTCCTCGCCGGCAACAGCGAAGTCACCACCATGCCCAACCTCACCGCCGAAGTCGCCGTTTACCTGCTTCGCCGCTAGCCTGTAAGGCCTTCCAGATTTTGCAAGCTCAAGCGCAAATGAGCTAATATCTCAAAAAAGCGCAGCGTTGCTCCATCCAGGTCGACGACCCAACCTCCTGCCGCTCAAATTCGCAAGGGGATCAACATGGTACGTACTCTCTCTTCGTTCCTGTTTGTTTGCCTGGTGGCTTCTGCTCAAATCCAGAATGCCCGTCTTGAAGGCAATGTAATCGATTCTTCCGGTGCCATGATCGCTGGTGCCAAACTCTCCATCGTCAATATCAAAACTCAGCTCAAGGCCGACGTCGAATCCAACCCGCAAGGCTTCTACTTCTTTCCGTCTCTCCCACCGGGCATGTACACCCTCACCGCGGAAGCGGGTGGATTTCGCAAGTCCACACTTTCCAATATCGAAATCAATGTTGGTGTCAACATCCGTCAGGACATCAAACTGGAAGTGGGCGCCGTCGGAGAAAGCATCACTGTAGAATTCAATGCGATCCGCGTCCAAACCACCGAAGCCACCATCCAGCGCGCGGTCACCATACGCGACATCGACACTCTGCCTCAACTCGGTCGCGGCCCCATTGCCCTCGCCACCTACCAGCCCGGCGTCCAACTCGGCACCAGCCCCAACGACCCCAGCTTCGCCCGCGTCAATGGCATGCGTCAGGGATCAAACAACACCACCCTGGATGGTGTCGATGTCAACGACGCAGTGCTCCCTCGGCTCGGCTTGACGATGAACGCCAACAATACCGATTCTGTAGAAGAATTCCGCATCATCACCAACGGTGCCAAGGCTGAATATGGGCGCAACGCCGGGGGCACTGTAGAACTCATCACTCGCTCTGGCACCAATCGCTTTAGCGGCAACCTGTTTGAGTACCACCGCAACACCGTGCTCAACGCCAACAACTTCTTTAACAAGTCCAGCGGCACAGAGCTGTTGCGTCCGAAATTCATTCAAAACCAATATGGCGGCTCTTTCGGCGGCCCTGTCCTCATCCCCAAGGTCTTTAACGGCAGGAACAAGCTCTTCTTCTTTTACAACTTTCAGGGTACGAAGACTGCCCAGGAAGTGGTCCGCAATCGAACTGTCTTTACCCCGGAAGCCAAGTCCGGAATCTTTCGTTGGGTCGTCCCCGCCGGGCAGCCCGGTGCCGGCGAGACTCGTAGCTTCAACATTGTTCAAAACGATCCGCGGCGCATCGGTATCGACAGAAAAGTAGCCCAGAGCCTTGCGATCCTGCCCGCGCCCAACAATTTCGATGTGGGTGATCGGCTCAACACAGCAGGCTTTCGCTTCAATGCTCCCGCAAACAATAATGGGGACCAGCACACCTTCAAAACGGATTGGAATCCGACTTCAAAACTGCGGACGTACTTTCGCTACTCCTGGTTCAGAACGGTGACACTGGCCGACTCGCTCAATAGCGCCGAGGCAACTTTCCCGGGCCAGCCAAATGGAACGCAAGGCGGCATTCGCTCCGGCTACTCGATCGGCAGCACCTGGACTGCGACGCCAAATATCCTGAATGAGCTTATTGTGGGGTATTCCGAATCTTCAGTTACGTTTGGCCGTGTTCGCGGCACCAATTTTCCAGGCGAATCTTTGATCGGCTTTAACCTCATCACAAATCCGATCCCGACGGGCTTTGGTTCCGCACGCAACTCGCCAGTCAACCCTCAGATCTCGGACAATTTGTCCATCATTCGGAATAACCATACCTTCAAAATGGGCTTTCGCTATTCCACGACGACGCAGTATCAAACCAGCGATGCCAACATCTGGCCCACAATTGCGGTTGGGCAAGGCAACGGTAACGCGGCCCCAACTTCGATCGGCCCCACAGGCGCTCAAATCGCCGCCGCCGACCGGCAACGGTTCGACAACATGTACAACGATTTGTTGGGGCGTGTGAGTTCGGTCAATACGACCTTCTATAGCGACTTGGCCACCTTCCAGAAGGCCGGAACCCCCCGTGTGCGCAACTTCATCTTCAGAGACTACGCCGGATACTTGCAAGACGACTGGCGCATCCGCCCAAACTTCACTTTGAATATCGGGCTGCGGTACGAATTCTATGGAGTTCCCTTTGAGCGCGATGGGCTGCAGGGAGACATCGTGCAAAACGCTGCTGGATTGGTAAACAGCGTAAGCCAGATCGCTGACCTCACAGTGCAAAAGACCAACTCCTGGTACCGGGCCGACAAGAATAATTTTGCCCCTCGCCTTGGCTTTGCCTGGACTCCTTTCAAGAGCGGCAAGACTTCTTTCCGCGGCTCCTGGGGACTGTTCTATGACCGCGTGATCGGTGCCGCCAGCATCGACCCTGATGCGACCACCCCTGGTTTTGCGCAGGCTGTCAACATCTTCCCGAATCAAGGCGCAGGTAGCGATGTGCGCGCCAGTGACAATTTCGCACTTCCCGCCCCCCCGGCTACGCCAACTCTGACGCCCGTGGCGAATCGTACGTTTGGAGCCATCAATCTGATTGATCCGAATTTCCGACAGCCCTATGTACTCCAGACAAACTTCACCATCCAGCACGAGATTCTTCGAAACACGGTAATTGAAGCGGGCTACGTTTCCAACCGCGCCATCAAGCAGGTCTTGGACAAAAACGTCAACCAGACCCGTGTTTACGATGGTTTCCTCAGAGATTTCCAGGAGTTGCAGGCCTTCCAGGCCAACGCCACGGCTCCGGCTGCAGGCAACGTCCTGGTTCGCATGTTCGGAACTCCCGCCGCCGCAATCACCGCCATTGGTGCCACTCCAGTCCGGCAGGGCAGCCTGGGTGCCGCAGCAAACACGATCGACACCAACAACTTCTCGCGCTACGCCAACGCGGGCGTCTCCCAGTTTTATCTGCGGAACTTCCCCCAGTTCACCAACGTGAATCTGACCACGAATGCTGGCAGAACCTACTACGATTCGTTCCAATTCAGCTTGCGGCGTCAGGCCGGCGCATTGAGAGGTGCCATCAACTACACATGGTCCAAGACACTCGACAACATCTCGGCCGACGGAAGCGGAAACGCAGCCCTCTATGACAACTTCAATCTCGGCTTGAACCGTGGATTGTCCGACATCAACCGACCGCACACCTTCAATTGGACGGCCAGCTACAATTTGCCGATCGGCAAGGGCAAATGGATCGGCGGCAACATGCCCGACTGGTTGGATCGCATAGCCGCAGGCTGGGAGCTCGGTTCCTTGGGAATCTTGACTTCAGGACAGCCACTGAACATCTCGTCGGGTTTGACCACCGGGCCGAACAACGCGATCAATAGCAACGCTGACTTTAGAGGCACAGATCGCAGCATCGGAAAACTCGAGCGCTTCGGAGGCGGCGTGAGATTCTTCACTCCAGAACAAGCAGCGCTCTTCTCGGTTCCCGCGCCAGGATCCATTGGCAATTCGGGCCGCAATGTATTCGTTGGCCCCGGCTTCTTCAACACCGACGTTTCGATTGTGAAGCGGTTCCGGCTGGCAGAGCGCACTTTCATCACGTTCCGGGCCGAAGGCTATAACCTGCTCAACACGGTGAACTTCCTGGCCCCGACCGTGAATCTCCAGACACCGCAAACCTTCGGCGTCATCTCAGGTACTCCAACCGGGGCCTCCAATCAATCCGGCGCGCGAATCCTCCAATTCGCCCTCCGCTTTGACTTTTAGTCCCACTCGGCACGGGCAAGTACCCGCTTGATCCCAAATGCCTTTCTCGTGAGGGCGGATGACCTTACACTCCCAAACAAAGGGGTCATCCGTCCATCATGCGCATCCTCGCGTTTCTACTCATGTCTCTTCCCGTTCTAGGCTAGGTCGTCAACGGCCGTATTGAGCTGCAGGTGCTCGATGCCGCTGGTGCCAGCGTCCCCTCCGCCAGGGTCAGCCTCAAAGATAGCCGCCGTCAGATCCTCGTTGGAGTCGAAGGTTCGACCGCCCCCGACGGCACCCTCGTCTACGCCAGCCTGCGCCCTTCCGTCTATGAGCTCACCGTCGAAGCTGCCGGCTTCCGCAAAGCCGTCCTCGGCAATATTGAACTCTTCTCCGGTGCCACCCTGCGCCAAGCCATCCGCCTCGAGCTCGGCCAAGTCTCCGAGTCGATTTCCGTCGAGGCCAACTCGGTTCAGGTCAACACCGCCGACGCCCAATCTGCCCGCAGCATCAGCATGCGTGAAATCGACACTCTGCCGCAACTCGGTCGCGGCCCCCTCGCTCTCGCCGCCCTCAACCCAGGCATCAGTGTCGACGCCGGAGACCAGACCTTCTCCCGCGTCAATGGCCTTCGTCAGGGCTCCAACAATACCCGCCTCGATGGCATCGACGTCAACGACAGCGTCGTCCCGCGCTTCGGCCTTTCCCTCACTCCCTCCAACTCAGACTCGGTAGAAGAAGTACGCATCATCACCAATGGCGGCAAAGCCGAGTTCGGCCGCAGCGCCGGCGCTCAGGTAGAAATGGTCACCCGTTCCGGCACCAATCAATACCACGGCAATGCCTTCGAGTTCCTGCGCAACAGCAAACTCAACTCCAATACCTTCTTCAACAACGCCGCTGGCACCGCTCGCCCCAAATTCAACCAAAGCATTTATGGCGGCTCCTTCGGCGGCCCTGCCATCAAAAACAAGCTCTTCTTCTTCGCCAATTTCCAGGGCACCGATAGCCGCCAGGATGTCAGTCGCAACCGCACCGTCGCCACCGCCGAAGCCAAACAGGGCATCTTCCGCTGGCGCGATACCGCCGGCAACATCCAGAGCTTCGACATCGCCCGCAATGATCCTGCTGGCCGCGGCATCGACCCCACCATGCGCAACATCTTCAACCTCATGCTCCCCGCCAACAACAACGAAGTCGGCGATGGCCTCAACAGTGCCGGCCATCGTCTCAACATTGCAGCCCCCGCCAAGTCCTATCAGGGCACTGGCAAAGTCGACTGGCAGGCCAGCCAACTCCATCGCATTTTCTTCCGCTATTCCAAGCTCAAATCCGAATCCGTCGACAATCTCAACAACGCCGAACGCACCTTCCCCTCACAGCGCGACGGGGCCATCATCAATGATCGTTACGGCTTCTCCATCGGTTCCGACTGGACCCTCTCTCCCTCTCTCATCAACGAATTTCGCGCCGGCCGTCAATACGCCTACACCGACTTCCTCCGCCCCGACCGTCCCGCCGGGCCTGCCGTCCTCACAAACCTGTTTACCGATCCCATCAACGCCGCCTTCGGCTCCAGCCGCAACGCCCCCGTCAACGACTTCACCGATAACCTCACCATCCTCCGCGGCAAGCACACCTTCAAAACCGGTGCCAACTACCGCCACGTCTCCCAGTTCAATCAGAACTTCGCGGGCATCTACCCCAACGTCAGTCTCGCTCGGGTCAACGGCAATATCGCCCCCGGCTCCTTCGGCCCCCAGACCAGCCAGAGCGGCGTCACCTCCCAGGTCCGCCAACAGTTTGAAAGCCTCTACAACGACGTCCTCGGTCGAGTAGGCCAAATCAACACAACCTTCTATTCCAACCTGAGTGAGTTCCAGCAAGCCGGCCAGCCCCGCGTCCGTACCTTCAACTTCAATGAATTCGGTACCTTCTTCCAGGACGATTGGAAGCTGCGCCCCAACTTCACCCTCAACATCGGCTTGCGCTGGGAATACCTCGGCGCTCCCACCGAAATCAACGGCTTCCAGGGCACCCTCAACCGCGCCGCCGACGTCAACCCCGGCGCCAACATCCCCGACTTCCGCATCACCCGCCAGAACTCCTGGTTCGCAAGCGACCGCAATAACTTCGCCCCCCGCTTCGGCTTCGCCTGGGACCCCTTCCAAAAAGGAAAGACCTCCATCCGCGGCAACTACGGCCTCTTCTATGACCGCATGATCGGCTCAGCCATCAATACCGTCGATGGCAATACTCCAGGCTTCTCGCAGACCGTCAACACCTTTCCCAATGCCACGCCCGGCACCAATGCCAGCGTCGCCGGCCTCGGCCCCAACGACTTCCCGCAACGCCCCGGCGCCCCCGATCTCTCTCCCGGCCTCACCCGCCAAACCTCTGTCGTGCTCACCAACCCCAACCTCCGCACCGGCTATGTCCACCACTTCAGCTTCGGCATCCAGCATGAAGTCGCCCGCAACACCGTCGTTGAAGTCGGCTACGTCCGCACCATGGGCGTCAAGCTCTTCATGAATCGCGATCTCAATCAGCCCAGGCTCGAAGGCGACTTCCTCAATTCCTTCCGCGAGCTCCAGGCCTTCCGCGCCACCGGCACCGCCCCCAGCGCAGGCAATACCATCGTCCGTCTCTTCGGCTCTCCCGCTGCCGCGGTGGCTGCCATCGGCGGCGGCACCATCGATCAGGGCCTCGCCGGAACCGCCGCCAACACCATCGATACTTCCCAGGCCAACTTCAGCCGCTACGCTGCCGCCGGCATCAGCAACTACTACATCCGCAACTTCCCCCAGTTCAATCAGTTCATCTTTGGCACCAACGATGGCCGCAGCCACTACAACGGCTTGCAGATGTCGATGTCACGCACTGCCGGCGGCTTACGCGCGACCGTCAACTACACCTTCTCGAAAGCCCTCGATAATTCTTCCGATGAAGGCAACGGCTTCACCGCCGCTGGCTCTCCGCTCGATAACTTCAACCTCCGCTCCAACTACGCCCGCACAACCGCCGACCGTCCCCACGTCATGAATTTCCTCGCCAGCTACGCCCTCCCCTTTGGCCGCAACAAGCGCTTCTTCGCCGGCGCTCCTGCCGTAGTCAACAAGTTCATTGGCGATTGGGATCTCGGCGTCATCGGCATCTTCCAGTCTGGCCGTCCCCTCCCCATCTTGAGCGGCCGCCGCACTGCCGGTTCTGTCGCCAGCCATCTCGCCGACTTCAATGGCACAGATCGCTCCCTGGGTCAGGTCCGTGTCCAGGGCAATGGCGTCTTCTATTTCACGCCCCAGGAAATTTCACAATTCTCCTTCGCCCCTGCCGGCAGCACCGGCAGCGTCGGTCGCAACAACTTCCGTGGCCCCGGCTTCTACAACCTCGATATCGCCCTGTCCAAGAAGATCGCCTTGACCGAACGCTTCAAGCTCGGCTTCCGCATGGAGATGTTCAACTCCCTCAATCGGGCCAACTTCGATAATCCCAACAACAACTTCTCGGTCCCCAACTCCTTCGGTCGCATCACCACGCTCGTCAACGGCAGCTCCGGCAACGGGGCTCGTGTCATGCAAGCCGCCCTTCGCATAGACTTTTAAGCATGCGTCGCCGACACTTCCTGGCTCTCCCGGCAGCAGCCGCCTCCCTGGCCGCTGCCACTCCCCCTGCGATTCAAATCGGAGTGACCGATTGGAATCTCGCCCTGCCCGGACAAATTGCCGCCCTCGACCTGGCCTCCCGCCTCGGCTTCGCCGGCATCGAGATCTCTCTCGGTCGTAAGCCCATCGACGGCAAACTCCCCTTCGCCGACCGCCAACTCCACCGCGACTACCAGGCCAAAGCCAAGGCCCTCAACTGCCAGCTCATCTCCACCTGCCTCGATATCCTCCACGTCAACGGCCTGAAGAACGATCCCCTGGGCGAAAAATGGGTCTCCGATGCCATCGACATCAACCAGCAACTCGGCCTCCGCAACATCCTCCTCCCCTTCTTTGGGGCCCGCTCCCTCCTCAACCACACTGAAATGGACTACGTCGCCGACCTCCTCCGCAACCTCGCCCCCAAGGCCGAAAAGGCCAACGTCATCCTCGGTCTCGAGAACACCATCTCCGCCGTCGACAACCTTCGTATCCTCGATCGCACCCGCTCCTCGGCCGTCAAGGTCTTCTACGATACCGGCAACTCCTTCACCAACGGCCACGACATCTACCGCGAAATCCCCCTCCTCGGCCGCGACCGCATCTGCCAGTTCCATCTGAAGGACAACCCCGGCTTCATGGGCAAAGGCGGAATCCACTTCCCCAAGGTCCTTGAAGCCATCGCCGCCATCCAGTTCCAGGGCTTTGCCGATCTCGAAACCTCGTCTCCCTCCCGCGATATCCCCGCCGATATGGCAAAAAACCTCAGCTATATCCGTTCGCTTATGGCGCAATAGCTATACACCTCGACGTGGTGTATCTACGCTATTTTCTTCAGTTCGGCCACACGCGAGAAAAATACATCTCATCGGCTCAAACTTTGAGAAAAATAGAATATTTTGCAACTTCCTACGTTGACAATCGTCTAACGGCGATCTACCCTTCAAATAGCCATCACGTTTCAACGATGTAACAACATTCTCAAGTGTACGGAGGGTCCTCGAATGACTTTTCAAGTCGGCGAAAAAGTGGTTTACCCGAACCATGGCGTCGGAACCATCGAAAACATTAGTGTTCGTTCATTCGGTTCTCAGAATGAGCGGTTCTATTTACTCCGTTTAGCCTACAGTGCCATGACCGTCATGGTCCCCTTCTCACACGCCGATGAAGTGGGTCTCCGCAAGGTCACCCGCAACACCGAAGTGGCTAAGGTCCTCAACTTCCTCGCCTCGGGCATGCCCCACTGGAATCCCGACTGGAAGCATCGTTTTAAAGAAAACACCGACAAGATGGGCAAAGGTTCCCTGCTGGAAATCGCAGAAGTCTTCAAGACTCTTTTGCTCATCCAGGGCGACAAACCCCTCAGCTTCCGCGAAAAGAAGATGCTCGAGCGCAGCCGCCAAATGCTCTTGGCCGAAGTCGCCATCTCCCGTTCTGTCGCAGAAAAAGACGCCATTGACCTCCTCGATCGGTCTTTGCAGAAGTCCAAACTCCGTTTTCCGGAACCCATCTAGACCTCCTTCAGAATCATCATCCTCCTCGAAAAGCCGGGCTCACCAGCCCGGCTTTTCGTTTGCAAAATCGACAAGAGAGATATAAGGATTCTCCGTACACCTGCCGATAGTACTCCTGACGGTAGTGTCCCAAGATGAATTGTCTCTTCTGCGGTAAGAAACTCCCCATGGTGAAGAAACTCACCCATGAAGAGTTCTGCACTGTTGCGCACCGTCAGGCCTATCATGATGAGCAAGAACAACTTGCTGTCGCCCGCCTGGTCGAAGACCAGCAGCGTCGCAAGCCGGCCCGCAAGCCTCTCGGTCGGCAAAAGCCCCAATCCGCTTCCCCCACCGCGCCAGCCGTGGCCGATCATCTCCAGGGTCAGTTCGTCCCTCGCACGATTGCAAGCAAGCCCTGGCTTACCTCCCTGGGTTTGACTTTCGCTCCAGAGACCACCCACCCGCACAGCTGTGCCACCATTTCTGTTCCGCGAGCAGGTCTGGCTGCGGCAAATCCTTCCCTCGATCTGGTCTCCCCCTTCGGGCAAGCCAGTGTCGAGCAGGCCATGGCCGCACTCTCGCTCGTCCAGCAACCGCCCTCGCAGCTCGCTCCGGTTTTTCCCGCCGAGCCTGCCCAACAGCAACCAGACGCTTCTCCTCTCTCCGTGCAAGGTGTCGTGTCCCTGGCTTTCGCCCCGGCCCCACCGCTCGATCCTGATCTTTCCCCCCGGCCAGAAGAAAGCTCCGCCCAACTTC
The DNA here is from genome assembly GCA_044340255.1 of Bryobacter sp. Taxonomy (GTDB): domain Bacteria; phylum Acidobacteriota; class Terriglobia; order Bryobacterales; family Bryobacteraceae; genus Bryobacter. The sequence continues at coordinate 159,310 of JBIITX010000008.1, forward strand.
TGCTCCCCCAATCCGAGCTCGAGGTCCACCAGCAACTCCTCTGGGAATCGATTGACCTCACCAAGGCAGCCGGTTCGCAGCTTCCCTTTGATCTCGCACGCTGCTTTGAGCCCCTGGCCCCCAATGATGGTGCCTCGCTCGATGCGGCTCCAGCCCTCGGCTTCAACCCCTTCTCCCTGCCAGCACCGCTTCCCCTGGCCAGCCACGCAGCACCGCCACCCATCGCCTCTCCGGTCTCCGTCGAAGAAGGCCTCTCCCTGGAATCGCCCGATTCCACCCTCCGGGCACCGCTGCTCCTGCCATTTCTTTCCGCCTCGGCCCAGCCGCAACTGCTTTCGGCTCAGGCCGCTTTACCTGCCTCGCTCACCGTCCAGCAGAACACCGATCGTGTTGCGTCCGATACCGCCCCGGTTCCGACATTGGCCCCAGTTCCAGACCTTCCGGCTGCCTTCAGCCACTACCAGGCCGCACTGGCACCCTCGATTGCCGGCCCATCCAATGCCAGCTTCAATGAACCGACGATCGTTTGCTTTGCCAATGCCATCCAGCGCTTGTTCTCGCGCCCGTCCGCCCGCGCCCCGCGCCCCGCTCAACTCACTGCCGCCGATCGTCTGACGCCTAAAGTGCTGAAAGCCCTCGGCCCAGCCAGCAGTCCTGGGGCCAGCGCCATTCTCGCCCGCCCCTCCAACAAGTGTGAGCCCTTCACAGAACAGCATCTTCACCCCGACGGCTTCCTCAGGAGTGTCGAAGGACGCTGGGCCGCATCGAGCAGCCTCTTCGCGTTCAATGAGCCAATCCCGCCCAAGGCCCGCATCGCCAGTGTCCGGCGTTCCAGCCTCGGGGTTCTGGCCAAAACCTTCCGTGCCTCCCGCCAGACAGGCATCACCGTCCACCCCGATCGTGGCAATGTTCTGCCCGTCATGCGTGAATGGCAGAGCCCTGAAAAACTCACTTTCCTCAAGCCCACTCTCCAGGTACGCATCGTGCCGGCCAAGGTATCCAGTTCGCCCTTTGCCGCGCTCAGCCCCTTCTCGCAAGCTGGCTACAGAATGTCCTGGGAGGCTGTCCAGCAGCGTTGGCATGAGGCCCCCAACGATCTCCGCTGGATTGCCATCGCCGTTCCCCTGGTGATCGGGCTCCTCTGGTTTGCCAATACTCCTTCTGCGCAATCCGGCGCAAAGGGTCGCATCACTTCCATGGTTCCTAATGTTGGTGGCTTCCTCAATACCTCCTTCAACAACGAATCACTCGACAACCTCAAGCAGAACATCCAGCGCCGTGCCGCTGTAGAACTGAGTGACGATTTCCGCCAGGGCCTGGGCGACTGGGCTGGCGCCGGCGATTGGTCCAAGGGCTGGACCTACGATCCCGCCGGTTTCATTCGGCCCCGCCAACTCGCTCTATATACTCCGTCCTTAGGTCTCGAAGACTACCGCTTCGAATTCTTAGGCGCAATTGAGCGAAAGGCCCTATCGTGGGTCTTCCGAGCCGCCGATGTAAAGAACTACTACGCTGCTCGTCTTGAAATTACGCGTGGTGGTCCACTACCCACGGTAGAACTGGTCCGCTATGCCGTAATCAATGGTCGGGTAAGCGCCCGGAAGTCGATCCCCCTGCCGATGCAGGCTCGTCTCGATACGATTTACCGGGTTCGTGTGGATGTCCGCGGTAGTGATTATGTGACCACGGTTCAAGGTCAGGTTGTCGATGTTTTCTCCGATGACCGTTTGAATCATGGTGGAGTCGGCTTCTTCAGTGAGCCGGGCGAAGATGCCCGTCTTCGCTGGCTCGAGGTCGCTCATCAGTACGACATGCTGGGTCGGCTTTGTGCCTACCTGGTCCCCTATAACGTTTCGAATTCTAATGTGAGGTCTGCGCCATGACATTTCGGCGAAAGGAAACTTCGGTATCAAAGGCCAACGGGGCTCCCTCGGGGGGGCGTCAGAGTGAGGGCCAATCCGCCCTGGCTCGCGCCGTGGCTCTTCATCTCGAAGGCAAGCGCAAAGAAGCGCTCAAAGAGATTCACGATGCTCTCGACTCCGGTCAGCAAGATCCGGAGCTCTATTCCGCCCGCGGCCATCTGCACTTCGAGCTCGAACAGTTCGAAGAGGCTGCCCGCAGCTATCAAAAACTGTTGGACCTGAACTCCAAGCATCCTTCCGCCCACTTCAATCTGGCCGTCTGCTCTGAGAAGCTCGGTCGTTGGTCCGAGGCGGCTGACAACTTCCAGCGCGCTCTCGAGCAACCGAACCCGAGCAACCAGTCTCGCCTGGGTCTCGGCGTCGCCTACCTCCACACTGATCGTGCACCCCAGGCTCTCGACCTCTTTGAGCAGGTCCTCAAGGCCGATGCCGACAACGAGACCGCTATCTTTGGCAAAGCCGTTTCCTTACAGTTGCTCAATCGTCTCGAAGACGCCCTGGCTCTGTACAATCGCATGCTCGAGAAAAACCCCTCCAGCGAAGAAGCACTCGTCAATCTGATCACCATTGGCATCGCTCTCAAAGACGTCAACATCATCCGCAGCCACTCCGAAAAGCTGCTCGAGGTTCGTCCCTTCTCCCAGCCAGCCCTCGAAGGTCTCGCCACCTGCGCCTTCACCACGGCCGACTATGAAGCTGCCTCCAAGTTCTGCCAGAAGCTCGTCGAGTACACCCCCGATCACTTTGAGCGCTGGTTCAATCTCGGTGTCGCCTACCAGAAGCTCCAACGCATGGAGCAAGCCCTGCAGGCCTACCAGGAAGCTACCCGCATCCGCCCTGACAGCGAGCAGGCTCTCGTCAATCTCGGCATTGTGCGCCAGCAACTCGGCGACCTCAAAGGCGCTCGCGAAGCTTACGAGCTCGTCCTCAAGAAGAACCCCACTCTCACCGAAGTGCGCTACAACCTCGCCGTCCTTCTCGAATCCACCGGTTCGCGCGAAGACGCCGAGCATATCCTCGAAGCGCTCCTCAAAGACAACTCCGAGTCCGAAGAGATCTGGTTCCGCCTCGGCTTCCTCCGCCTCGAACGTGGCGAACTGCAAGGTGCCGTAACCGCTTACGAAACCTGCCTCGAAAAGCGTCCCAAGTGGCCTGAAGCCCAGCTCAATCTCGGCCTCGCCTGTTGGCGCATCGGCGACCGCGATGCCGCCTCACTCGCCTTCTCAAACGTACTGCAAGTCGAACCCAATTCCATGGATGCTCTCCGTGGCCTGGCAGCACTCGCCGTCGAAAAGGGCGATCAGCAACAAGCCCTCGAACTCCAGGCAAAACTGATCGACCTCGGGGAACGCTCTCCCGAACTCTTCTACAACACCGGCCTGCTCCTGCAAAAGGGTGGCCAGGTAGAAGACGCCATTCGCCTCTACCGCGAAGCTCTCGCCGAGCGTCCCGGTTTTGCCGAAGCACTGCTCAATCTCGGTCATGCCTTCAAGACGCAAGGCCAGCAGGATGAAGCCCGCATCTACTGGCGCAAGGCCCTCGAGGCCCGTCCAGAACTCGCCAAAGGTTACTTCGAAGCCTGATCCTTTTCAGCTTCCTTCCTAAGGCAAGGCCGCAGCCCGCAAAGGCTGCGGCCTTTTGCTTTTTTTGGGATACTGATTCCACGCCATGACCAGCAAAGCCACCACCGTCAAGGACTACCTCGAAAGCCTTCCCGAAGATCGCCGCACCGCTATCGAGGCCGTCCGCAAAGTGATTCTCGCCAACCTCGACAAGGGCTACGAAGAAGGCATGAGCTACGGCATGATCGGCTACTACATCCCACATAGCATCTACCCCGCGGGTTACCACTGCGACCCCAAGCAGCCTCTCCCCTTCGTAAACCTCGCCTCACAAAAAGGCCACATGTCCCTCTACATGATGGGCATTTACGGAGATCCAGCGCATGCCGAATGGTTCGTTTCCGAATGGGAAAAAACCGGCAAGAAACTCGACAAGGGCAAATCCTGCATCCGCTTCAAAAAAGTCGAAGACCTCGCCCTCGACGTGATCGCGAAATCCATCAAGAAGACGACCGTCAAGAAATACATCCAGTTCTGGGATGCTTACCTGGCCGACAAAAAGAAGGCCAAGAAAAAGTAGCGGCCCGCTATTCGTTGACCCGCGCCGCTGCCCGCTCCAGCGCCGCCTCTAATTCCTCTTTGCCCAGCGTCGTAGAAATAAAAAGCTCCTGCCTCGCCCCGTCGCTCAACGCAATCGCCTTAAAGCCATTCATCGTGGGCACCGTAATCCGCACGCTCACCTTGCCCTTTGCATCCCGCACCTGCGCAATCCGTCCGGGCACCACACTCCGGATCTCCGGATTGTTCTCCAGCAGTCTCCCCAGCATCTTGCGCACCCCGTCCACAATCGAGTGCTCAATCTTCAGCCGGTCATTGGTAGATCGCAGTCGCATGCTACTCCTTAAGAGTACCCGCACTTCCCACTATGACCAAAATCAATCTTGCCGAAAAGCTCAGCCTCTTTCACGAACATTGGTCCCCCCGCATCGTGGGCGAACTCAACGGCCAGCACGTCAAGCTCGTCAAATTCCAGGGCGAATTTGTCTGGCACCACCACGAAGCAGAAGATGAGCTCTTCCTGGTCATCGACGGCAGCTTCACCATGGAATTCAAAGACCCCAGCGGCCAGCCGCAAGCGATACCGCTACAGGCTGGTGAATTCCTGATCGTCCCCAAAGGCGTGGAACACCGCCCCGTAGCCTCAAGCGAAGTCAGCGTCCTGCTCTTCGAGCCCGCTGGCACTCTCAACACCGGCACCGCCCCCCCCGGAGAGCTAACAGTAGCCAATCCGCAAAGCCTCTAAACGGCAGAGGCCACGGGCCTCCCCGTCCACCTACTTGATGCGCTTGCGGAAAAACAGATCCAAACCAAAAATGCCGTTTTCGTCCCGCACCGCCACCACCGTCCAAGCCTTCGAGATGTCCCAGTCAATCCGCACAATCTGTTGCTGCGTCCGGTTCAGGTTCGTGATGTAGGTCAGCGTCACGTCGCGGCTCACTTGCTGCTCGAGGGTCAATCGCGCTTGCGGCACGTTGTCAATTCCCGTCAGTTGCGGGTCCAGACGCACCCGTGAAATTCCAAAGAATCGCTGCAGCCGTCCATTGATTCCAGCCGTGACTGCAGCCCCCAATATGACACTCGAATCATTGCCAAACATCCCTTGCGTCTGCCCAACAGGCCCCTGCGCCACCGCACTCGTCGACCCCGGGTTTCGGCCCACCGTCAGCAACGCCAGAATCTCATTCGACTGCAGCGGCGGGTCACTCCGATACGTCATGTTGAGCTTACTCGCCGGCCCCGAAAAATTCATCGAAATCGCCACACCCCTCACCCGCGTTTCCAGGTCCAACGCAATCACCGGCTCAATCCGCAATGGGTTCGTAAAGTTCACTTCTCCCCGGCTGATCTGGTAACGGCCTCCAAAGAAATCCACTTCCCCCTGCGTCACCACAATCCGCCCCAACAGAATCGGCCGCTGCGGATTCCCGCGCAATCGCAACGCCACCTCCCCCTTCACATCCTTCGTAAACGCGGTAGAGAATTCCACATTCTGCGCCGCCTCAACCTTCACGTCAAACTGCAGGTTCCTGAGAAACTCATTCTTCACCTGCGCCGAACTGTCCGCAACAGATACCCCGCTCGACAGCAGTTGCGCCGTATCCACCTGTCCAATACTGCTCCTCAAAATCGATACGGTTCCCGTCAAGATGCTCTGCGCCGTCGTACCCGTAATGGCCAGGCTCGCATTGGCACTCGTCGAAATCCCCTCGGGATAACGCAAGCGCACCTGTGTAGCCTGTGCCTGCAATCGGTAGCTCAACACTTTCCCAAATCCCACAAAGCCCGTCAGTTGCAATTCGCCGCCACCCGCCTGCGCCTTCAGCGTCTCAATCGTAGCCCGGCTCTTGTCAAACAACAGCGTCCCGTTCACCTTATCGAGCCCGGTAATCACGTCCCTTAAATAGAAACTGGCATTCTGAAAAGACAACTTGCCGCTCAGTTGCGGGTCATCGCTCAGGCCTTGAATGCTGGCATCCAGTTCCGCCGCTCCACTGGCCAGCAGGTCCGGCTTCAGGGTCGAGAGGATCCCGAGGTTGATCGTTCCTTTCGCCGTACCCGTCACGCCCCTGGTATCGGTACGATACTGCAGTGAGGTCGTCAGGTTCGTGTTCTTGGCCACAAAGCGCACATTGCGCGCCGCCACCAGCCCTTTGCTCAACTCCACCACAATCGGCTGCTCATTCCGCAACACAATATCCGCCACCGCTGGCATCGATTCCGCCACATACTCTTTATTCGGTGCCAGTTGCAGTTGTGGGATAGTCAGGCGCCCACTCCAGTCCTCCGGATTACTCAGCGATCCCTTAAAGTAAAAACTCGCCTCAGCCCCACCCTCATACGGCAGTGGGGTCGGCAGCACATCTTCGCTAAACAATTGGGCAATCGTCGGGAAGTCGAGCCTCGGAAACTGCAACCGCATCTCCGTATTCAACTTCGTTCCAAACTGGATCGTGGCGTCTCCCTTGATCGGCAACTGGCGAATACTCCCGGTAGCCGTCAACGAAGCCCTTTGCCCCGAACTCCGCGACGTAAACTCCAGGTTCCCCACCGGACGGCCAAAGCGCGTAATGTTGGCCAACGTCAACTTGCCATCCAGCTTCGACGGCGAAACTCCCTCGGGCGACCACGTAAAGTCCGCCTGCGTGTCTGCCGTCATCTGCGCATTCACGCTCAGCCCCTGCTCTCGGAACTGGGCAATCGATTGCAAAGGCAAAGCCTCAACCTTAAGGGCCATCTTTCCGCTACCCAGTTTCCAGTCATTGCCGCCCGCCTTCAGGTTCAACGTCCCACGCATCGGTTGCCGCCCCAACCTTGCCTCCCATTCCGGTACAATCACTTCTCTGCGCGAGGCACTAAACACAGCACTCACTTGTTGAAAACGAAACTCGCGTACCTCAAGTGCCGCCGACCGCCAATTCCCATCCACTCCGGGGTCGCCCCAGGTCCCACGTAAGGCCAAACTCCCCTGCCCACTCCCCACAATCGGCTCCTGCAAACCAACCCTGCTCAAATCAGCCACCTGCACTTCCAGCTTCCCGCTCAACAGGCTGCCCTCCGTGAGCTTCCCATCCTCCAGCACCGCCCGGATGCTGCCGCGCACCTCTGCGCCCTCCCCCTTCAGCTCCAATTGCTCCACCACGGCCAGGTCTTCGCCATAATTCACTCTGGCCTTCACGTCCTCAATCTTCTTGCCTTCCACCAGCAACCCATGCCCCGCCATCAGACCGCGAAATCTGGGGTTCTTGATCGAACCACTCAACTGCCCGCTTACTTCCGCACTGCCCTGCTGTAAACCCACGGGCATCGAATCCCCCTTCCACCCCACCATCTGCAGCACCGGCAGCAACTCTCTAAACTCCGTAGACCTCACTTCCAGCGCGATTCCCTTCGCCAAATCTCCGGCAAAATTCAACCGCGTATGCGGCAGCGCCAGGTAGCTGCTGCGTGCCAGCAGTTGGTTGCCTGCCTCAAAGTAGCTCAACGAAATCATGCCTTCGAGCGGGCTCGGCCCTTTGCTCGAAACAATCTCAAGGTCGGCTTCCATCTCGAGCGGCTTGCGTCCCCCCCTGGCTTCAATCGGGCCCTGTATCTTGCCGCTCCACGGTACATTCTTCAGGTTCAACTGGCGCATCACCGTGCCCAGTTCCACTTGCGACAGATCTCCATCAAGGCTCCAACCCTCCTGCAGATCCCACAGGAAGTTCCCATCAACACTGCCACCAAAGCCTTCCACCTTCAAGCCGCTCAGCGTCATCCTCGCCGGCAGCAAGTCCATCTTTGCCTTCGCTGCCAACGGCCCCAGGCGCGTAGTCGCATCCCGATAGTAAAGCTCCTTGCCCTTGGCTTCTCCGTGGAGCTCCACTCCCCGGCCCGCTTCAAAGAGAAGCTTTCCGGCATAAGACAACCAACCACTGGGCTCCACTGGCAACTTCAGAAACGGCAGCACCTGCCCGACAGCCACAACCCCGTCCAGATCCATCTCCGCTCGAAACGGTTCTTCCCGCCCATCAATATGCAGCAGCTCTCCCCGGGCATTAAGCTTCGTCCCCACCGCAGACTCGAACTTCGCCTTCTCGATCCGCACCTTCTCCTGGTCCAATCCAAAATCAATGCTCGCTCTGCCTTCGATCAACGGCAGCGTACCCTGCTGATATCCCACCGCACCCGCTTCCAGCTTGCCCCGATAGCTTCGCGAAGCAATCAGGTAATCCATCTTCGCCACCACGTCTGCTCCACGCAATGCAAATGGAATCTGCCGCTCGTTCCACTGGAAGTTCCCCTTCTCAATACTCAGCTTGCCGAGTCTCCAATCCACAAGCTGCTCCAGTGCCCCCTTGCCCCCACGCGTCTTCGGGCCAGGCAGATTCGTGGTCCCATCGGCATAATGGATCAGATGCAATCGCGGCTCCACCACCTCAAGCGCTCTTAAATCCACCCGCGATGCACTCAGGCTCTGCAGCCCGGCATCCAGCTGAATCCTCTTGGCCCGGAACAGCGGCTCTTCCCCCGCACCTTCCTTGCCATGCAACACCAGCCCGCCAATCGATACCCGCCCGCGCCACAGCTCGATCTTCATCGACGCCATCTCCAGCTTGGCCCCCAGACTCCGCTCCACCTCGCTCTTCAGGCGATCCACCACATACTGCTCCAGCCGTCCTGAGTTGACAAACCACACCGCTCCCAATGCCAGCAGGCTCACCAGTCCCAGCAGCACCTTGTAGCGTCGCTTCATCGTCGGCCTCCCCCAAACACGCTGTCCACCCACCGCACCTGCGTAATAGCTTCGGTTTGTGTCAGCCAACGGTCCAGCAGGTTATCAATCCGCTGCTGCATCAACACTTCCAGAATCTCCGCCCGAGCCAGATTGTAAGTTTGCTTCGTCCGTCCGGCAAACTCCTTGGGATAGTCAAACTGGTAGTAGTCGCGAATCTCGTCCTCAGTAATCTGTACCCCAGGCCGAAACCGAAAATCGATGAAGCTCAAGGTCGCAAGCTGCCACCGCAGCGAGTCTTTCAGCTCCGCCTCACTGATCCCACTCTTGCTCAGTGCTCCGGCATAGGCCGCCTCATCGCCGCCAAAGCGCTGCTTCTTCACCGATTCAAGCAGTGCCTTCACCTCTACTTCACCCGGCAGCGGGTAGCGGTTGTTCTGCATCTCAATGCGGATCAGCGTCAACTCAATCAGCTTCTGCGCCGCCCGCCGCTTATCCTCATTCGTCTCCTTCGCCGCTTCCCCATTCAGCAGCGCTGCCGTCCGCAGGTAAAGCAGCAGTTGCTGCTCGGTAATGATCTCCCCACCAACGCTCAACGCCAGCCGGTCCAGGATCTCTCCCGCTCCAAGTACCAACATCAGAATCGGTATCAGCATCAGAACGCCTGCCCCAGGGAGATATGAAATTGAAACTGATTCACGCGCAACTGTGCTGCCCGTCCCCTGCCAAAAATCAGGTCCTCCCGGCTTCCTTGAAATCCATTGAAGCGCGGTGAATTCGGTGTCAGCGCCAAATCGATTCGCACCGGCCCGATCGGTGTCCGGTACCGGATCCCGAACCCGAACGAGTGCACCATGTAATCGAAATCCGTCAGCCCATCCTGCTTCCACTTGAAGTTGATCCGCTTCAAGTCCGTGTACACATTACCGGCATCGTGAAAGAACACTCCCCCCAAATTGTCACCAATAAGTGGGAATCGCAATTCCAGGTTATTCACCAGCAACGCTTTGCCACCAATCGGGAAGCCCGTCTTCAAGTCCCGCGGCCCCGCCTGATTCTCAGGAAATCCCCGATGCGAATACGCACCACCCGAGAAGAACCGCTCCGGCAGTGGAATATCAGTCTGTGATGTCGTTCCCGCAGCCAGGTAGGGCGTGAGAATTCCAAAGTTGATGCTCCGCGCAAACACAATATCCCGGCCCAGCTTGTAATAGGTAGAGTTGCGTGTCAGCAGCCGCAGAAAATTCGTCGACGAAGCAAACGCCTTGTTCGCCACGCCAAAGTCCACCGTCGTGTAGCGTCCGCGCTTGGCATCAATCGGGTCATCCCGGCGATCTTGAATAAACGTCGACGAGAAGCTCCCCACCCGCACCGGTTGCGCCAGCAGCGGAATCAGCGCCGGGTCCACCTTGATCGTGTTCTCATCAATCGTCACGCGCCGCACCGTAAAGCGGTACTGCAGAGAGTTCGACAGGTTCAGCCGCTGCGCCAACTGCATGCTCCCTTCCACCCGCTTCGAGCTGAACGTCCGCACATTACGCGCATCATCATAAAGCGCGGTCGTCGTCAGGCTAAACCGGTCACTATCCCGGAACTGCGGTGCCAGATAGCTCAACAGCACCCGTCTCTGGATATTCGACAATCGGGTCTGTGCCCCAATCGTGTGGCCAATCCCCAGAAAATTCGTCCGGTTCACGCCAAGGCTCAACCGCGGCGAAAACCCCGTCCCACCAGCCGGAGAATCAAAGCTCGTCACCCCTCCCCCAATACGCGCAATCTCCGCACCCAAACCCCCGTTAAAGCTCACCTTCGATGCCTCTTCCAGATTGAAGAGCAGAATCTTCGAGATCTCCTGCCCTTCCGGATTCTGCTGCGCCGTATCCACCCGCGCAAAAATCCCCAAATCATTCAGCCGCCGCTGCGACCCATACACTTCGTTGTTGTTCAGCGGGTCACCGGGCTTCAGCAGAATCCGCTTATCCACCAGAGCCTTGCTCGTGCTCCCAAGCCCGGTCACCACCACCTCGCGCACAAAGTGCTGTATCCCGCCCTGGATCACATACACCAGCTCCACTAGTTCCGGCGTACTCCCGCGCTCCACCTTCACCTCCAGGCTCGCCTCTGAAAACCCCGTCTGATACAGCAGATTCAAAATGCGATCCCGGTCACTGTTGATCGTCGGCACAGAATACGGCTGCCCCACGCTCGCACTTACATACGGCTGCAACACTTCACGGTCGCTCTCGGCAATCCCCTCCAGCCGCACTGCTTCCAGCTTCGTTTGCGTCCCCTCCTCGATCTCAATCGAGATCGCTACCTCATCCGTTCGCCCATTGTGTTGCCGATTCACCGAAGTATTGACCTTTACCCCCAGGAAGCCATTGCTCCGGTACAACTCCTCAATCGCGTTGCGATCGCTCGCCAGCATCTCTTCGCTATATTTGCCGCGCCGGTACCGCAACAAGGTCGCCGGTCGCACCGCCATCCGCTCCAGCAGTGAGTTCCGGTCAAAATACCGGTTCCCCGCAAAGACCAGTGCCGCAACCTTGAATCTCTGTCCCAGTTCAATGTTGTAATCGACGAAAGCATCTTTCGCCGGATCAATCTCAATCACCGGTTGGGTATCCTGCTCTACCTCGTAAGAAACCTTCGCATCAAAATACCCCTTGCCGCGCAAATAAGCACTTACCTTCCGGTCCCCCTCCAGCAGCAGGTCCTTGTCAATGCTCTGCTCTTCGTAGATCGGCACCAGCTTGCGCAGCATGCTCCGCGAAATCTTTGCCCCAATCGCCCGTACTTCCACCCTCGGGCCCGCCTCCAGCTTCAAGCTCGGAATCGCAATTCGCTCCGTCGGCTGATAATCCAGCCTCTCCAGTTGCGCCTTCGCCATCAGATACTCCCGTTTCCGGTAGCTCTGCAGAATGTTACGCAATCCCCCCTGCACCCGCTGCTCACTTACAAATCTCCATCCCAGTCCGCTAAAGATGCGCTGCCAGTGCGTTGCCTTGACCAATTGTGGTTCACTCAGCACCAGTTGCCCCCGCAACTTCGGCGGCCCAAAGCGTGCCCTCGGCCCAGGCTCGATAAAGAAGCGGATATTCACCTGCTGGTGCGTCGTATCCCGATTCAGCTCATAGCGCACCTTACTCTCATAAAACCCCTCCAGTCGCAACTCGGACTCCATGCTCTCCACCGACTGGTTCAGCACACCTCCGTCAAACTTTGCTCCCAACGGAAGCTTGGCTGCATTGATCAGTCCACCCTTAGCCACCGACCCCGGTGTCCCCACCACATCCACATTCCCATTGAACTCATAGTTCTCCGTCACAATCGTGAGAGCCACCCCGTCGGCTTCTCTCGTCCCTTCCACCGTCAGGTTCGAATACCGCCCCGTCCGATATAAAGCCCGTAGTACCTCTCGCAATTTGAGGCCAGAATACACCTCTCCAGCTTTAAGGGAGAGGATTTGCCGCAGCTCCACCTCCGGGATCGGTTGTTCCGCCGGAGAGAAGCGAATCGATGTGATTCTGCTTCCCTCATGGGGCTGTGCACAAGCGACAACCGCCATCAGGAGAAGTACGAATTCCCGCTGCGTCCGCAATAACACCTTTGTTAATCTTACCAATCGTAATTAAGGTGATTGTTAAGATAGGTTTAGTGTTGCCGACTGACCGCTATTCGAGGCAGATTCGTTTTGGGCCTCTCGGCTCGGACGGTCAGGCTCGTCTCGCTGCCGCCAAGGTCGCCATCATCGGCTGCGGTGCCCTCGGAACCTTCCAGGCCAGTGCCTTGGCCCGCGCCGGCGTCGGCTACCTCCGCCTCATCGACCGCGACATCGTCGAGTGGTCTAACCTCCAGCGCCAGTGGCTCTTCGACGAAGCAGATGCCTCCACGCAACAACCCAAAGCCGCCGCTGCCGCCCAACACCTCAAAGCCATCAACAGCACCATCCAAATCGAGCCTCTCGCCGTCGATGTAAACGCTGCCAACATTGAAGACCTCCTCGACGGCGTCGACCTCTTCCTCGACGCCACCGATAACTTCGAAACCCGCTTTCTCCTCAACGACTTCGCCATCGAACGCGCCATCCCCTGGATTTACGGCGCGGCCGTCGGCAGCTACGGCCTCTCCTTCCCCATCCTGCCCGGCCACGGCCCCTGCCTGCGCTGCATCTATCCGGAAGCCCCCACCGGCACCCAACCCACCTGCGAGACCGCCGGCGTCCTCAACACCATCACCAGCCTCACCGCTGCCTGGCAAACCGCCCTCGCCACAAAACTAATCGCCGCCGGGCCCGCCACGATTCCCCTCAAACTCGCCACCTTCGACACCTGGGACTTTCAGCTCCGCCAGGTCGGCATCTCCATCGACCCCGCCTGTCCCTGCTGCCAGCGCCGCAACTTTGAGTTCCTCGATGGCCGCAGCCGCGCCCCCATCAGCCTCTGTGGCCGCAACGCCGTTCAAATCCATGAGCGCCACGCCAAGCTCGATCTCACCGCCCTCGAGCTCGAACTCAGCGGCCTGGGCGAGGTCCGCCGCAACGACTTTGCTCTCCGCTTCAGCCCGGACTCCCGTTATGAGCTGACAATCTTCCCCGACGGCCGCGCCATCATTAAGGGAACCCAAGACATCGGCCTCGCCCGCAGCCTCTATTCCCGTTACCTGGGACGCTAAAGTACTCAGGCGACAAATCGGTTCATTTAAGGTGGAACCCGACTCAGTTTCCACGCTCAAAATCTCTACAATCAACCTAGTCGTATGCATCCCAAGTCAGTCGTCAACAAAGCACAATACTCCGAAGCTGAGGCCGCCCAGCAGTTGGGGGTCTCAGTGGAGCACCTGCGAACGCTGATCCGTAGGCATATCGTTGTCGAAGACACCGACGTCAACAATGTCCCAATGACAACCTTTCAGCCCTCAGATCTGCTCGTCCTCCGACTACTGACCAAGACGCAGCTTTCAAGCATCAGCTAAGCCGGAATACAATCAGAAGACCATGGCGAATCTTGGTTTTCTCGGTTTGGGCCTCATGGGTTATCCCATGGCCCGTCATTTGATTGAAGCGGGCCACAACGTTTTCTTGTGGTCGCACAGCTCCGGTAAGGCGCAGAAGCTTGCTGCCGAAAAGGGCGGCACCCCCTGCAACTCTCCAGCAGAAGTGGCCGCCCAGGCAGATTGCATCTTCTACTGCGTTGGCGATTCTGCCATGAGCAGCGATCTCTGCCACCAGTTGCTCACAACGGCCAAGTCCGGCACCGTCATCGTCGATGCCTCCACCGTCTCGCCTTCTGACTCACGCAAGCTCAGCGCTGCCTGCGCCGCCAAAGGCGTCCACTTCCTCGATGCCCCTTGCACCGGCTCCCGTCCCGGCGCCGAAAGCGGCAACCTCACCTTCATGATCGGCGGCGATAAAGAAGTCTTCGAAAGAGTGAAGCCCTTCTTCGAGCCCATGGGCAAAAAACTCTACTACTGCGGTGGCCCCGGTTTGGGTCTCCACGCCAAGCTCACCCAGAACCTCGTCCTCTCCAATTTGTTGAATGCCTTTAATGAGGGCCTCGTCCTCTCCACCAAGGCCGGCGTCGACCCCGAATTGATGCTCGACATCCTCGACAACTCCGCCGCCAAGTCCGGTCTCATCTCCTTCAAAGCCCCCTACGTCTTCCGCCGTGACTTCTCCACCAACTTCTCCGTAAAGTGGATGCACAAGGATATTGGCCTCATGCTCGAGTCTTCCGCCGAGCTGGGAGTACCATTACCACTCACTTCTCTCACCCGCCAGATGTTCCAGGCCGCCATCGCCACCGGCCACGGCGAAGAAGATATCTGCTCTACAATCAAGGTGTTAGAGGGAATGACCGGAGTTGAGGTCAAGGCTAGAGAAAAGTAAAAAAGTACTTCATCTATTATTTTCTGTAGAAAACTCTTGCAATTCCAAAAAGAGTATTCTAGTATTGGAATTAAGCCGGGGAGCTCACAACTCCCACCAAAGCGAGACTAACCTCAGAAAGACCCCTGAAGCAACTTTAGCTCCCCGGCGCCCTTTGGGTCTTCCTTCTCTTTCCTCTTCAATTCCAAGTATTCTGAATCATGATCAACCGCGTCCGTATGGACAAGTGGCTTTGGGCCGCGCGTTTTTTCAAAACCCGGGTCCTCGCCGGAGAAGCCTGTGACATGGGCCGCATCGAAAGCCAGGGCCAGCCAGCCAAACCCTCCCGTGAAGTCCGCGTGGGCGACATGCTCCGCGTCCGCACCGAAGGCAACGAATACGAACTCGAAGTCCTGATTGCCGGCGAGACACGCGGCTCCGGTGCCGTTGCCGCAACCATGTATCGCGAGACCGACGAAAGCAAAACCCGCCGGGCCAAGCTCGCCGAAGAGCGCAAAGCCCTGCAGGAAATCACCGGTTGGCAGGAGAGCACTCGCCCCACCAAGCGCGATCGCCGCGACATCAATCGCCTTCGTGGCCGCTAGCGCCGAAACACCGTAGTTTCGGGATGGTATTGCTGCCAGTCAAACCAATAGTCTTTGAGCACCGTAAGGGGGCGAAGACACTTCCCCACCGCACTCCCTGCCACCGCACAACCCCGGAAGTCCCACCGGCTCCCCGTCTCTGCATCCATCATCTCCCCTGTGGCATCCCGGTAAAACTCACCAGTCCCGCTGGCAAACGCCCGCACTGACTTCCCATCCGGGCCCAGCACCAGCAACACCCCCACCTGCCCCAGCCGGTCCACGATTAGCTTCGCCTCCTCCAGACGCTTCATCGGATAGGCCCGCGCCTGCCCCTCCACCACCATCCCCAGCATCAACTCCCGCGGCGCAATCCCGGTCTTGCTCGTATCGAGAACCGTGCGGGTCTTCTGCATCTTGCTCTCCCAGTCTTTCTTCGCATACTGCGATTCAAACTCGGCAACACCCTGCAGCAGCGTACCCCCGGGGTTCTCCTTTCGCCAAAGCCCAAAGCTCAACTCGTCAGAGTGCACCAGTTCCAACTGCTTCCCCCGCAGCGGCCCCGAGATCGCCTGGCCACTGATCTGTTGCCAGAACGAACCCGTCTCTTCATCCCGCATCAGAAAATTCTGATTGTTGATACCCGCCAGACGAAAGGTCAGAACCCGCCCATCGATTTGCCGCTTCCACACCAGACCGGTGTGGCAGAGCGTTCAATAAGTACCCACCAGTGGAATGCCCCCCACCCAGTCATTCACGATATGGTGATACGCCATCATCCGCACCGGATAGGCCCGAGCCTGCCCGCCCAGCCGCACGGCCAGCAGCATATCGTCCGCCTCCAGCTTGGCCTGGGCACCAGCAACCATCTGCACCTGGTCAATCGGGTGAAACATCTGCTCAAACACATTCACATGAGTCAGTGCCGCAGCCGCAATCGCCAGCACCGCCAGCAGGCTCACCACAATCCGCGCTGACCGCCAAATCTGTTTGGCACTATACAGCGCAACGCCGCAAAGCAGGATCGAAACCCAGGGCCCCCACTGCCGCAACTCCAAAGCAACCGACAACGCCAGCGGCGGCTGGTATTTGAAGGGCTGTATGACATACATCGGGTAGCCAAAAGCGACGATACAGCAAATCGTCACACCCACAAGCACCAGCCAATGCGCCAGCATCATAAACTCCTTGATCGAATCATACCTGTGTTTCAAGCAGATGAGAGTCAGGGGACGCAGACGGTACCGTTGAATTCGGTGACGATGCCGCCTTGTTGTTCCCAGCGGTTGGTGGCGGGGTTCCATACCGTGCCCCGGCCCATGATCGTGTCGGTATTCTGCTTGAAGTTATCCATGGCGCTCTGAAACATGGCGTTGCGGTGCTGGGACACCATTCCGTTGATCTGGGCGTTGAAGCCGGCAATCACTTGCTGGACGGCGGCTTCCTCTTGAGGGGTGAGCCGAGCGCCAAGGTCGCGGCGGCTGATCAGCTTGTCGATTGGGGAAGCCTTGGGCCAACTGTAGCGGATGCGGGCCCACTCGCCAGCCTGTTTGGCCAACTGGATTTGGGCGGGGCCGGAGAGTTGGTTGTGCTGCTGGATGGCGGCGGCGATGGCTTGGTCGATCAGTTTGGCGTCGGGTGCGGGTGCGGGTTGGCGGTGGATCTCGGTGGCATGCCAGTGCTTGATGGCCAGATCAGCTTCGATCGCGTCGCGTGTGAGCGGAAGGCCGTCAGGCTTGCCGGGGGCCAGGATTGGGTTCGTTTGGTAATAAAGGTCGAGGAGGTAGGCCGAGTCTGCTGCTCCGCCGCGGGCGGCCTGCTGCAGGCCTGTTAAGGTGCCAGTGCGCATCAAGCGGAAGGTAGCGTCAAGCAGGTCGGCGGGTTGGTTGCGATATTGATTCCACGTCTGGGCAGAATTGTTGACGATGCCCATGGCCTCTTTGTTGCGATCGCGCCAATAGGTTTGTACCTGGGCGCGAATCGTTTCGCGCTGGGTGGGCGTGAAGCGGATGCCAAGCAGGCCGCTCACGTAGTTGGTGTAGCTTTCAATCGTGTCTGGCGATTGAGCGTTGAGGGTGCAAGCGAGGATGAGAACAATTGCGATGAGTTTCATGCTGACTCAAGACGCGAAAATGCACGGGGGAACTGGCTCAGCACGGAACTCAGGACAGCAAACTTAACGCAACAGCTCAGCTGCCCAAATTCCGGTCAGCCAAACCAAAGCTCATCGTCATCCCCGCCCCTCCAGGGCTCGTAAAAATCCTCACCCCTTCACAAGGCGTCAGGTCAACCCAGTCCGTCACCGGATGCTTCGCATACACTCCATACCAGCGCTCGGCTATCGCCCGGTCCGGAAACTGCGCAAACCCATCCAGGTACTTCAAAATCAGCTCGTCAATAAAGTCCCGGTTGAAGGGTTCCACCGCCAACCCATACTCATGCGAATCCCCAATCGTAATGGCATGGTCCGCCGTAGAGCTCGCCATCACATGGATGCCCCACTTCACATACTCCGGCAACTCCTCCTCGATACGCTGCTTCAATTGCGGCAGGCTCGGGCACAGGCCAAAGCTCTTGTAATGGATCAGCGTCAGCCCCGCCGCTAGCGACGGCCCCAGTTGCCATCCCTCCGGTTGCGGTGCCGTTCTCATCATCTGCAATTTCACTCGCGTGATCCCGCTGGCCTGCAACAACTCCGGATAAAGCGTCTCAAAATCCTCCCCCGAACAGATGTAAATCTGCGGGGCACTAAATCGTCCCTTCCCGGTCAAAACACTTCCGCTCGTGGCCGCCGTCACCGCCGTCTGGTAAAAGAACGTTACCCCAAACCGCTCCGCCAGAAAGGGCGGCAGCGTCTGCAAAGCCTGCCGCGGATCCACCGTAATTTCCGTATCGCTCCACAAAGCCCCCTGCAGTCCTTCCGGCTTCAGGGCACTGCTGCGCGCCAAGGCTTCCTCGGGGCTCAGCCATTGCACCTGGTAGCCCGACGGCGGGCCAAGTGTTGCAAACTCCTGCAGCACGCGCGTTTCATCATCCCGGTAAGCAGCATGCAGACACCCAGGCACCTGATGGGCAATCCCGGCTTCATTCAAAAACTGCAGCCACAACCCACGGCTTCGCATCGCAATTGCAAAGCGCTCACCCGCCGGCTGTCCAATCGGCCAAAGCATGCCGAAGTTCCGGATGGATGCTCCCAGCGGACGCGGGTAGCGGTCAAAGACAGCAACGCGTTTCCCCTGCCGAGCAGCAACAGAAGCATGGGCCAGGCCGACGATGCCTGAACCGACAACGATCAAATCAAATTCCGAGTTCATAGGGCTGTGACCTTCGCACGATAACATGACCCTAATGCGTCTGTTCCTCCTTCTCTGGCTCGCCACGGCCCTCTTCGGCCAGCGTGTTCTCGTCATCGGAATCGATGGCCTCTCCACGGCCGCCTTTGACAAAGCGCAGCTTCCCAACATGAAGGCCCTCATGGCCCAGGGCGCTTGGACCCTCAAGGCCCGCGGCGTCCTTCCCACCGTCTCCAGTCCCAATTGGGGCAGCATCCTCATGGGCGCCGGGCCAGAGCAGCACGGCGTCACTTCCAACGACTGGCAGCGCGATAAGTTTGAAATCGAGCCCCTATGCAAAGGCCCCGAAGGCATCTACCCCAATATCTTTGGCGTACTCAAAGCCGCTCGTCCCAAGCTCCACCTGGCAGCCATCTATGATTGGGATGGCTTCGGTCGCCTCTTCGATCGCTCCGCCGCCGCCCACGCCGTCCACGTCCTCAAAAGCGAAAAGACCACCGAAGCCGCCATCTCCTATTGGAAGTCCAGCAAGCCCGATTTCCTCTTCGTCCATCTCGATGACGTCGACCATGCCGGTCACGATCATGCCTGGGAGAGCCCACAATACTTCGCCGAAGCCGACCGCATCGATACTCTCGTCGGCCAACTGGTCCGCGCCACTCAGGGAGCCATCGTCATCGTGGTTTCCGATCACGGCGGCACCCGCAAAACACACGGCAACGCCAACATGAATGACCTCCAGATCCCCATCCTCATCGCAGGCCCCGGCGTCAAGGCCGGCGAACTCAAGTCCCCCGTCAACATCTACGACATTGCCCCCACCATTGCCTCTGCCTTCGGTGTCGCCCCTCACCCCTGCTGGCTCGGTCATCCAATCGTCAAGATGCCTTAGCTTTGACACAGAGTTGTCAACTCCTGTTCATTACCTGTTTATCGACAGGCCGCTAGTTTGGTGACAATGAAGCGAATTTTCACCCTGCTCGGTCTTCTGTCTTGCACTTCCCTCTTTGCCCAATTCGATACAGGTGCTGTCCTCGGCACCGTTTATGACGCCACGCGGTCTCCCCTGGCCTCGGCAAATGTCGTGATTGAAGACGTCCGCAAGGGCCTCAAGTTCTCCACCAAAGCCAGCGACGCTGGCACCTACGACTTCCTGTCCATCCCCATCGGCCGCTACAAAGTCAGCGTCACCCAGTCTGGCTTCCGCCCACAATCGAGCCAGGAATTCGAACTCACCATCGGTGCCAAACAACGTGTGGATTTTCGCCTCGAACTCGACTCCGTCCAGACCAGCGTTCAGGTCACTGCCGAAGTAGCCCTCCTCCAAACCGACAGCTCCGACCGCGGGCAAACAATTGCCGCCCAGCAGATCAAAGAACTCCCCCTCAACGGCCGCGCCTACTCCGAACTCATCTATCTCAGCGCCGGCATCGTTCGCACTCCCAGCTCAGGCATTGGCTCCACCCAGCGCGAAGCTTCCTTCAGCGTCAACGGTCTGCGCAGCACGGCCAACAACTTCATCCTCGACGGCCTCGACAACAACTACTTCGGAACCTCCAACCAGGGCTTCTCCAATCAGGTCGTGCAACCCCCTCCCGATGCGGTCGCCGAATTCCGCGTCGTCACCAACAACACCAGCGCCGAGTTCGGCCGCGCCGGTGGAGCCACCGTCAACGCCAGCCTCCGCTCCGGCACCAATGAATTCCATGGCGGCGCATGGCACTTCTTCCGCAACACCCAGTTGAATGCCGTCGGCTTCTTCAAGCCAACCACCGGCAGGCCCATCCAGAATCAGAATCAGTTCGGAGCCGCCTTCGGCGGTCCCATCCTGAAGAACAAGACCTTCTTCTTCATCGATTACGAAGGCTACCGCGAAGTCAATTCTTCCGTCTCCTTTGCGACCTTGCCCAACGCCGCCCAGCGCAGCGGCAACCTCGGCGTCCCCGTCCGCAATCCCATCACCGGTACCCTCTATCCCAACGGCGTCATCCCGCAAAGCGACATGATCCCCTACGCCCGCGCCATCCTCGGCTCCCTCCCTGAAAACACCTTTGCCACCGCCGCCAACAACCTCCAGACCCTCCGCCGCGTCACCGACTATCGCGACAAAGGCGACGCCAAGCTCGACCACTATCTCAACGAACGTCTGCGCGGCTTCTTCCGCTTCAGCAAGAGCCGTTTCGATGTCTTCGATCCAGGCCAGTTCCCCGGCCTCGCTGGCGGCAACGGCAACGGCTTCCAGTTTGTACCACTCACCTCCTACGCCGGCGGCCTAACCTGGACCGTCAATTCCAATTCCATCGTCGAAGCCCGCCTTGGTTACTCCGAAAGCCAGGCCGGCAAAGACCCGCCTCTCGTCGGTGGCCCCAGCATGCTCGAACTCTTCGGCATCCCCGGCTTGCCCACCGACAAGCGCTACACCGGCGGTATCACCGCAGAAACCCTGATCGGCTTCACCTCCTACGGGCGGCAGGCCACCAATCCCCAATACCAGCACCCGAAGCTCTGGAACCCCAAGCTCAACCTCACGCGCGTCCAGGGCCGCCACACCCTCAAGACCGGCATTGAGTACCAATGGCTCGGTGTCGAGACCCTCGACGTTAGCCCCATGATCGGCAGAAACACCTACACCGGTTTGTTCTCCCTCCCGGCTGGCTCCACCGCCACTCCCGTCACCCAAGGCCTCTACAGCCTCGCCGACTTCATGTTTGGCGCTCGCAATACCTTCCAGTTGGTCAATCCCGGCATCGTCAATCACCGCCAGCAATCCTTGTTCACCTACCTGCAGGACGACTTCAAGCTCAGCTCCAGCATCACCCTGAATCTCGGCCTGCGCTATGAATTGGTAACCCCCTTCTATGAGCGCGACAATTTGCTCTCAAACTTCGATCCCAAATCAAACACCATTCTGATGGCCAAGAGCGGCTCTATCTACGACCGCGCCTTGGTCAATCTCGACCGCAACAACTTTGGCCCCCGCCTCGGCATTGCCTGGAACCTGCTCCCCAAGACAGTCCTCCGCGCCGGCTACTCTCTTGGCTTCAACAGCTTCAACCGCACCGGCACCAGCTACCTCGCCTACAACGGCCCCCGCTTCGTCCTCGCCAGTGCCGCACAAACTCCAGGCACCCCAGGCTTCCTCAATACCCAACAGGGCTTCCCTGCCGACTTCACAGCTAGCAATCGCTTCAATCCCCGCCAGAGCACGGTGCAATACTATGACCCCAATGCCCCCTGGGGCGAAGTCCATAGCTGGTTCTTCTCGATCCAGCGCGAACTTCCCCTCGGCATCGTCCTCGACCTCGGCTACGTCGGCAACAAAGGCGACAAGCTCCTCTCGATCAACGACATCAACCAGGCCCGGCCCAATCGCATCGACGAAAATCTGAACATCGAAGCCCGGCGTCCCAACCTCGCCTACAGCTCCATCTCAGGCTCAGTCGCCGACGGCTTCTCGAACTATCACGGCCTCCAGGTCAAGGTCGAAAAGCGAAGCAACAATGGCCTCTACTTCCTCAACAGCTTCACCTGGTCTAAGGCTCTCGATAACGCCAGCCAGGCTTTTGACAACAACAACGGCAACGGCACCAGCTATCAGGACGTCTTCAATCCCAACAACGACAAGGGCCTCTCCAACTACCACCGCACCTTCAACAACATCACCAGCCTCGTCTACGAGCTGCCCTTCGGCAAAGGCAAACAATTCCTCGGCAATGCCCCTCGCGCCGTCGACCTCATCCTCGGTGGCTGGCAGGTCAACTCCATTGTCAACCTCCGCAGCGGTGAGCCCTTCAACATGACCTACACCGCCGCCGCCCGCGGGCAGGTGGCCCCCTTCCTCACCCTGCTCGGCTTCAACATCTTCCGGCCCAACATTTCCGGCAACCCCCTCATGCCCGAAGGCCAACGCACCGTCGGCCAATACATGGACCGCACCAAGGTCTCCATCCCGCAATACTTTGAGCCCTTCGGCAATGCCGGACGCAATGTCCTCTCCGGCTTTGCCTTCTACCAGACCGATCTGGGCATCTCCAAGCGCTTTGCCCTGACCGAACGCTTTGGCCTGCAGTTCCGCGCCGAAGCCTTCAACGTCCTGAACCGCTCCAACTTCAGAGCGCCCAATGCCAACATCTCGGCCGTAACCTTTGGCACCATCACCTCGGCCTATGACGCCAGGCAATTGCAGCTAGCCTTGAAGCTACAGTTTTAAGGAGCACCCAATGCGCTTCATTTTCGCCATCTTCCTGGCCTGGGCCGCCTGCGCCCAAACGCCAGCTCAAATACCAGTAATCTTTGTTCACGGCAACGGCGATGACGCCACCAAATGGACTCCCATCCTCTGGCTCTTCGCCTCCAATGGCTACCCCGCCGATCGCCTGCATGCCATTCGGCTGACAGACCCTTCCGCACGACGGGACAACTCGAAGCCCGAGCCCTTCCGCTCCTCCACCACCGACCAGGCATCCGAGCTGTCTGCCCTCGTCACCCGCGTTCTGCTCGAATCCAAGGCCTCCAAAGTCGCCTTGGTCGGCAGCAGTCGCGGTGGCATGACCATCCGCAACTACCTCAAGAACGCCGGAGGTGCCGCCGTCGTATCGCATGCTGTCCTCTGCGGCACTCCCAATCACGGAGTACTCGCCATGGACACCAACCTCGACATGGAGTTCAATGGCAAAGGTCATTTTCTGCGTCAACTCAATGAGGGCTCCGAACTCGTCGACGGCGTCAAATTCATGACCCTTCGCAGCGACAAGCTCGACAAGTACGCCCAACCCAATGTCGGCTACGACGGCCCTGAACTCAAAGGCGCTGAAAACGTCGTCCTGCCCGGCCTCGACCACCGCGAAGTCGCCTTCCACCGCGATGCCTTCGCTGCCATGTATCGCTTTCTCACCGGCGCACCACCCAAGCTACTCGAAGTCACCCCGGAGGCCACCCCTCAAATCAGCGGCCTCGTCACGGGCTTCGGTGCCGGCGCGCCTACCAATCGCCCCCTGGCCGGGGTCCGTCTGCGCATCTTCGCCCTCAAGGCCGAAGGCGCCACCCGCGACGGCAACCCCCTGCTCGACACCACCACCAACGAAACAGGCACCTGGGGCCCTCTCCCTGTCGATCCCGGCAAGAACTATGAGTTCAACCTCGAAAAAGAAGGCCGCACCGTCAACTACTTCATGAGCGGACTCCTACGAAGCAACCCGATCTTCAACCTCCGCTTCGTCCCTGTCGGCGGCGGCCCCGGTCAGCTCACCATCCACCGCCCCCAGGGCTACTTCTCCAAAGGCCGCGACCCGGTTCTGGTCGATGGCAAAGAGCTGCAAGAGGTCCCAGCCGGCATCCCAACCGCAGACTCGGTCACCATCAAACTCGACAAGCCTGTCCTGGTCGGTCTACGCAAAGAATCGATTGCAGCCCGTCCATCCAGCAGCCCTCAGGAACTCAACATCGCCGAGCTTATCTGGGAATAACAGCTCCGCTTCCGCTTTGCCGACAAGCCACACCATTCTCATCCCAAATCAGCCTACGGCCGAATGGATCGCGTCATAACGAAGAAGAAGATCGCGATAGCAATCGCCCCGACCAACCAGCCCGGCCGACCCAGCATTCCGCCACCCGCACGCGAAGAGCCCTGAGCCCCCTGAATCGTGCGCCGAATGTAGCGGCTCACCACCCCCCGCAGCCAGGACACAAATAGCAAAACAGACACGCCAAACAGAATCGCCCGCCCGCTCTCATTCGCAGGCTGCACACGGTTGGCTTCCGACCGATGTGCCAGCACCTTCCAGCTAGCTCCCGGCCTCAACTGCCCCAGCGCCCTCGTCATGATCGTCTCCACGTGCTCACGGTCATCTGCCGGCGACGGATACCGCAGAGTGGCCCGATACATCTGGTAAACCCGCTTCCTTCCCGCCCGCGCCCGCACGCTCGCGCAGTCATCCGCCGAGGCCTGCCCCTCGCCCGACACAAAGCACACCGGCTCCACACGTTCCACAAGCGCCTGTGTGGATCGGAAAAACAGGAATTGCGGGATCTCAACCCAGAGGAAATACCCAAGTGCACCGACAGCGAGGACAGCAAACAGCACTTTCTGTGCCAGCCAGAACATAGACATAGGGAACTATCGGCACCCCGTCCATCCAACTACAGAGTCAGCCCAGGCACCAGCCATCAAATTCTGGCCCAACCTCCGCCTCTTACCGTCCGATGATCCGCAATGCGATTGACTTCCAGAAGGGCTGAAAGTAAAGCCATCCGGCAAACAAGTGAATCGGGAGACACCACGCAATCGCCCGGACATACGCCGGGTGCAACCGTTTCCGCGTGAGCAGATCGAACGCACCGAGAGCAGAGATCAGTGTGTACACAGGCAATAGCTGGAACCGCACGAACGGCCAGGCCCCCTCTGCGAAGCTCTTCATCTCCCAATAGTTTTTCAAACCCATCCACTCCACGATCTTCGGACTGAGCCATCTCCCAAACCCTGCATCCGTCAGCACGAGAGTCGCAATCAGCATCAACCGTTTGTGAGCGGCCGGTGCCCTGCGCATGTGTATGCCGCTAGCCACCAAGCCGCCGAACACGAGCATATCGCTGAGCATCACGCTCAAAAAGGGAGGGTCCGAAGCCGCAGTTCCGAACTTGATTTGCTCTGTCAGGATCGCCGTCATGACCCCGAGAACCACCATCACCGCAGCCAAACCTGCCCCAACCACACCCAACCGGCGATGCACACCGACCTGGTCGCGACGCACCAAAACCACCTGCGCAGTAAACAAGACCAGCCAGCCCACAAAGAAGACCGAATGAATGTGAACGATCCAGGGGTATGTCAGCTTTCCAGCAAGGTACTTCTGGTAATTGTTGTAACCAAACCCGGACAGGATCGCCATCCAGACCACGACCAGCATCCAGGCGAAAAACGGTCGGTCCAGTTTACTCGTCGGCCAATGTGTGTGCGCAGAAAGCGCTCTTGTTGCTTCCATAGCCGAAGATCAGAAAGTTCAGGCTATTGTCTCACCAGCAGATACCGCAATCCATCAATAGACGGACCGCCGACGATAAGCCCAGAGCAAACGATTACTTCCCACAACGGGACTTGGAGTGCGCTAACTTCCGGATAGCGCGTGATGCGGCCGGGATAGCCCAAGACCGTGCTGCTTTGTGGGTGTGACCAACCACAGTGCCTCACCTGGGCTATCGATCTGATGCACTTGCTTGGTTCGTCGGTGGTAAAAGTAAGAAATGGGAAATCGAGCTATCGGTCTCTTGTTCCTCGCATGTTTAGCGAAGGCTGAATCTGCACAAGACAAAAGCTGGAGGAACCTGAAGCACACGATCAAGGAATCCAGGTATACCGTTGCCATCCGCGACGGTCGGTGCATCACCGGGCATATCAAATCATTTGATATGAAGTCCGTGACTATTGATGCGTCTAAGTTGAACAGAAATGATGTTCTGCGTATTGGCGATGGAGAGAGCATAGCAGATCACGATCCTATCTACAGCGGACGCAGTTCATGGTCGGACCTTCAGAGGAGCGAGCCAAATAAGTATGAGCATATTCATCTGGAGTTGAAAAAAGGAGTCCGGCGGAGTTGCCGAAGCTTCGGCGGCACCAAAGAAGAGGAAGCTTTATGCGACGGCTCGCCAATTGGCAGGTTGGAGGTGGTTCGCGGCTACTATGTAAGACTAGCGCCGAGCAGCGATTGGGAGCATTATGTTGTTCGCGAGGGCGTTGCCTTTCTCGCGCCCCGAACATGGTTTAGCCTAGCACTCTTCCCGAGGATTATGGTCCTTTTATACGACGAAACCGCACCGCAGGAAAATCTTAAGGTTGAGTGCAAAACTCCGTGATGATTCATGCTGAACATCCTCAGCCTCCACTATGCTAGGGCGGGCTAACAGGGGGTGTAACCAATTCCCGAATTGTCGGCGATCCGTCAATTAAGGAATTGCGCGTAAGTCGTTCTGGGCTTCGGCCCAACATCATACTTCCAGAATTTGGGCAGCTCAGCCTAAGCGAAGTTGATGTTGGCGGAAAGACCGGACGTGCCTGCGCGCTCAATCAAGCTCAAAAGGGCAGCGCGCTCTGCGGAACGAGTGCGACGCCGGATGACAATGATGATGCCGTGATGCGGCTGGCCCTGCGCTAACCGAAGGAAATCATCTCGATTGCAGGTAATGAGAAATCAGCCCCGGTGGTAGGAAAAGTCGAGGACCTCATCGTCGGCACTTTCCGCCTTAAGGACTTGACGGAGAAATGTCACTTTGTGGCCCAGTTGGATCAGCAGAAAACTCAGATCATCGGGAACGTCGTGATTCAACAGAAAGTTCATTCCGCAGTTGAAGCCATCTGCCGGGCGACAAGGAGGTCAATTTCGCCACGGTGGTCTTCATAATACGATAGGCACTCGAAAATCTTGGCGCGGGTAAGCTCCGGGAAACAGTTCTGCCGCAGTGAGTCTACGGTCTCGCCATTCTGGAGCAGGCCGATCACGTCATGTACTCCAATACGCGTACCTTCGACAGCGGCGTTGCCGCTGCGAACTCCGACGGTACGGACGATGTAGCGGTAGCTCTGGGAGACGGAATCCATAACCAGATAGTAAAGGGGGCGTCGGGGAGTGTCAACGGGTAGCCTGCAATGCTTCTACTCCAGCTTGTCAGAGCATCCAAACGCCTCGGGCAAGCGTGATCTGCACTGCTCGAAGTTGCGGGTAGATCATCGGCGATCCGGAAATTGGCTAGAAACGGCGTTCGAGGAGATCACTACCTTGTGCTAAGGCCGTCACTTCCCGGAATAATCTTTGGCACTTAGGTCAGCTATTCGTGCGGCCTCCGGTAAGGTGACTGGCTAACGGTGCGGAAAACTCGTAATTCGCGATTAGAAATAAATCAAGTACGGAAGCAGTTTTGCCTCGGAGTCGACAGTTGCAGAATCTAAGCCTTTCGCCTGCTAGCAAGTGCTATTGCATCCAGATTTGGCGGTCATCTGGCGGCAGGAATTGCACTTCAGTTGGTCGCACTCCAGGATGCTGTTGAAACGCAGTTCGCAGACACCGCAATGAATTGTATCCCGCTGACAACATGTCTCGTTGCATCTCAAAATACACTTTGTCGTACTTTTCCTGTTCCACAACATGCGCAGGCGTCTGGCGTTCTTTTCGGATTTTTCGAAATCCGGTGAAGATAGTTCCAAACAACTCCGGTTCCTTTGGAGTGAAGCGCTGTCGGAGCCACTCTTCGAGCATTTTGAGGGTGCCCTTCTGCTGCATAGCCACGGTCCCATTTTTTCTGGCTATTTGTTCTGTCGTTTCGACTTCGCCCTGGAAGAAATCTAAAGAGATATTGTCAGAAAGCATCTGATCGAGGGTCAGCGCAAAAGCCCTATATTCTCGAGTGGTGGGGCGAATTAAGAAGGCAAAGTCCTTCGGTCGTTCGTCAAACTCGTTCCGGAATAGAGGTGGCCGCCTCATCTGATTTGAGAACGCATTAATAGTTCTGAGCTCATCGAGTATCGCATCGAAGACATTACAATTTCGGTTCCATGACCCTTCAGTGAACGCGCAGTAATCTGGATGCAATCGGTACGTTCCGCTTACCTTGTTGAGATCCCAAATTTGTTGGTGTTTCGGCGAGAGCCTGCCCAAGTATCGAAGATAAGCTGCAACTGCACGAAAGCCCGAATCGTCGTAAGCGAAGCCAAAAGTTTCTAGATACGAATCTTCCGAATGTTGCATATTTTCTCGATGCCGTTCGGACAAAAAGAAGCTGCCCTGAGTGTCATCACATTCGTAGTGGAACCGCGGATCGTTGCGATACATTTCAAGGATGGAAGGATCGAACGCTTGGAACTTGAGCTGGGGTTCACCAAGAGCCATCCGAAGCGTGAAGGGCCTGCCAGCGTACTGAACCGCATCTACCGTGATTGCAAGATGTGAAGGAGCGGGGTACGCCCAGGCGGCCATCAATCCAAGCTCGCGCAACTGCTGAACCTGCTCACTAAAAGGGGCGACAGGAAAGCGTTTCACTGCCGGGTTCAGGTCGGTACCATTAAATAATAGTTCTAACCTCCCTGATTCGACCAAGCCCGAAACAACAGCTGTGAGGTTGTTCAGGTCCCCGAGCGTCTGTGCTGCTCGGCTGAAGCTGAAGCCATTGAAATCAGCAGATCGAAGATACGCATTAGTTACCATCTCAAGCAATTGCTCACCGTTCATTTGTCTATTGTCAACCCGCGCAACCGTACTGCTCAAGCAGGCGTCCACCGTTACCAACCGATTCAGAACCTCCATGTCAGGCGGCGATTCGAGTCCGCGTGCCAATGCCACGGTCTGCACTTGGCTGGGTTGTCGGCTTCTCGCTGAAGTAACAAGCCCAGAAGGTCCCTACAAACGGCGTTCTGGGACCTTGTGACGGTCTTTGGCCGAATCACGAGCGACATGGAAATTGGCCACCCTGGCTGCGGACGCTTCACAATCACCCCACCCCCACTCCCCATCGCAGGCCCAACCAACACAGAGTTGCTAGCATGAATTGAAAATGCAAATGCTCAGTGTTTTGGGGTCTACCGGCTCCATTGGGGTCAATACTCTGGATGTAGTGCGGCGCTGGAAAGATCGATATGCCATCCATTCCCTGGTGGCGGGCACCAACGTAACACTCTTGGCCCAGCAGATTGAAGAATTCCGTCCCAACCTCGCCGTCGTCGCCGACGAAGCCACCCGCCAAAAGCTGATCGCCGAACTGCAGCAACGCGGCCTCCCCCAATCCTCCTGGCCACAACTCGACTTCGGTGCCGCCGCCAGAGTCCTGGCCGCCACCGATCCCTCTGTCGAATTCGTACTCTCGGCCATCGTGGGCGTCGCCGGTCTTGAAGCCACTTACGAAGCCATTCGCCTCGGCAAGCGCATCGGCCTGGCCAATAAAGAAGTTCTCGTCTCCGGCGGAGAACTCGTAATGGCCGCCACCCGCGCCGTCGGCACCGAATTGTTGCCCGTCGACAGCGAACACAACGGAGCCCACCAATGCCTCAGGGCAGGGAAGCGCAACGAGGCGGTGAAGCTAATATTGACAGCCTCCGGCGGCCCCTTCCGAAACACCCCCCAGGCAGACCTCGCCACCGTCACCCCAGAGCAGGCCCTCAATCACCCCACCTGGAAAATGGGCCCGCGCATCACCATCGATTCTTCCACCCTCATGAACAAAGGCTTTGAAGTCATCGAAGCCTGCTGGCTCTTTGACTTCACCGCCGACGAGGTCGAAGTCGTCGTGCATCCCCAATCCAAAGTCCACGCCATGGTCGAATTCAACGACGGCAGCGTCATCACCCAGGTCTGCGCCACCGACATGCGCATGCCAATCCAGTACGCTCTCACCTACCCCGAACGGGCCGACGCCCCCGTCCCCAAGCTCCGTTGGGATGAAGTCCACCAATGGGATTTCCACCCGCCCGATTGGCAAAAATTTCCTTTACTCGGTCTCGCCTACCAGGCCATTCGCGCCGGCGGCAGTGCCGGTTGTATCCTCAATGCCGCCGACGAAGTCGCCGTAGAAGCCTTCTTGAGCGGCGAAATCCCCTACCTTGGAATCGCTGCTACAGTAGCCGAGACGCTCGAGCGCGTGCCCGTCGCGCACCCGGCCACCGTAGCAGAATTACTGGAAGTCGACCGCCGCTCCCGCGAGCAGGCCCGCACTACGGTTTCTGCTTTGCGATCAACGCTTTGATCTCCTCGGGCGGCGCGATGCTTGCCGGGTCAATCTTCTGGTTGAACACAATTTCCTGAATGCGGTTATCGATCTTCTGCGGTCCCACGCTTTGCATCGAGCGGTGCGGCATCAGCAGCGACCCTACCTTGCGGTAATCACTCACCACGATTTCAAGCGGAATCTCCCCCATCGGTGAGATCATCGTCATCTTCGTCTTCACCACCAGGCCAGTCGCCTTCGAGAACCAGCTCATCTCCGGCTTTCCACCGTCTTTCGGTGTGGCCACCACGCGATAGCACGCCTGACCATCGATCTCTTCTTCGGCCTCTGTCGTGACCCCGGAGTAATGCTTGCGCCAGTTGGCTGCCGCTTGCGGGTCATTCATCCGCAGCATCAGATTGCGCTCGGCTCCCGTGGCCAGGCGATGTCCTTGCATCGCTGACGATTCCCAAACCGTGCCATCCCATACTCCAGAGAGCATCTTCCCAAGTCCCGTCAGCTCCATCGTGGTCATGCTGTGGGAAGGCACCAAATTGATCGTCGTGGTCTTGCCCTTAATCCCTTGTCCCACAAACTCAATCTCCGCCTTCACGCTTTGCGATTGGATGTTCTGGTAGGCGGCTGCCCCACCCGTCACTTCGATATAGCGATCCATCAGGCTGGCCCCTGTCGGCAGGTCAGCACCAAACAGAGAGGCGGTCAAAAGTAAAAGCAGTGTGTTTCGTTTCATGGCTTATTGTTCCTTTTCAATCCATTGACGGGCGGCGGCGCGGGTAGCATCGACGCCTTCGAGTAGTTGTTTACGGGTAGGCGCAATGACAACATCAGGTTGAACCCCGATGCCTTCAAGCGGCTTTCCTCCCGCAGAAATGTAATTGGCCGTGGTGTACTGAAACCCATCCCCAGTGGGGAGCTTTTCGAGTACAGAAGGCAGGGCCAACCCAGGGCTTCGCCTCCCAAAGACTCGGGCCCGCTGCAAGTCCTGCAGCCCCCGGGCCAGAATCTCCGAAGTAGACATGGAGCGTCCATCAGTAAGGATGGCGAGCTTCCCTAAAAACGGCTCGCTCCGCGGCTGCGTCACAAGCTTGAGCTGCATCGCCCGAAACAGGCAGGTGCCAAGCGCCAGGCTGCGATCCACAAACCAGTTCGCCACCGCCGTCGACAGCACCGCAATCCCGCCAGGGTTCCCCCGCAAATCCAGAATGAATCCCTTGCAGGCGCGACAGTCTGTAGTCGCCCGGCGCATCAGGGCTTCAATCGCCTCCGGGTCAAAGAAAGAAGAAATCCGAATGTAGCCGGTTTCCGAAGAAAGCTTCTCGTACTCCAGCTCCAGCCGAAACGGCGGCAGGTTCCCCAGTTGCACCAGACGGCCCGTGGGCTTCTTAAGCTCAACCTTCGTCAGATGGGCCTTCCCCGCCTCGTCCTCCAGCAGCAACTCCAGCCCCTCACCCACCGCCCCATGCAGCATGTTCTCCACGGCGAACTGCGCTGACAATTCCGTCTTCGCCCGCTCAATCCGCTCCCGCACCCGGCGCCCGTTCACCTCGCGCAACACCCACCCCGAGTGCGGGCCGTTCGCCAGAATCGCATCGCCGCCGATGATCTCAAAACGCAGCCCTGCGGTCCCTTCCGCATTCTCTCGGTTCAAGTCTTCGTACGCCGCTGCCGGGATGATCCCAACGTGTGAATGGCCCAGCCGGGCCAGCAACGCCTCGGTATGGCTTCGTGCCTCTTCAAGGCTCGCGGCTGCTTCAACTTTCGGGCGTAGCTCCAACCGGGCCGCTCGCCAGTCCACTCCATTGTGTTTCGGGTCAAAGTGCTTGTCCTCGATGGTTTGCCAAACCTGATCGAAGCTGGCAAGCCAGAGTTGTTTTCCAGTCTGTGCCGTTGCGCTCCAGGTGAGCAGCGCAAGCAGACACACGTATCGTATGGTGTTTGACATAGTAGGTACCTTTAGTGAATTTTGGCTTCGAGTTGGTCGAGAATTTCCTCGAGAGATTGACGGCTACTGCCGCTCAGCGTGGGCAGAGATTTGCGGGCTAGCTTCAAAGATTCCCGTGCCTTCTCATGCTCGCCTTCCGCAACCAGAACAGAAGCTTCCGCTGCGGCCAGTACTTCCTTCGCAACAAAGCCCGGCTTCGCTGCTTCCTTCAGGTGCATCCTGGCTCGCTCCAGGTCAGGAGCAACCCGCGCATAGAAGTCTGCTGCTCCTGTATGCAGAATCGGTCGTGCCGCCGCAGGCCACTCCTCGACATGCGACAGCGCACGCTCCAGCCACTGTTGCGCCAGTTCCACCTCGTTCCGGTCCAGGTGGTACGAATAGCGGGTATACATCGCCATTATGCCGTCGTAGGTCGGCTCGATATTCTCCGTCGAAGCATCAACCAGTTCTTGCGGCCACTCCCGCGGTCGCGAACTCATCGAAATCGCCCCAAGTGCCGCCGCCGACACCCACCGCATCCCTGCCGGCTGCCTCAAAGTAAGCTGCAGAACCCGGGCTCCATCGTTCACAAAGCCCGAGTTGTTGATCGGCAGCATGGTGACCAGCGCGATGCACAACGACCCAACGGCAAAGATCATAAACACTGCTGCCAGATGTTGATTGCTTGGCCAGAACGCTGTGGCGGGAATATACGCCAGCCCTCCCAGCAGCGATACAACAGGGCCACCTCCCACCAGCATCAGCATCTTCTTTCGCAAGTCCTCGTTGCTGGGCAATGCTTTCGGGTCTGGCCCCGAGGCTGCAATTCCGCCCCATAGCGAAGCATTGCGATTCCACTGAAACCGCAGCTCTCCATTCACCCCATCAATCCGCAACGGCCCAACTGCGTAAAGATAGAACCGAAATCCTGCCAGTCGCCCGCCAATTACGTGGCCGAGTTCATGGGCCGCCAATACCAGCAACATCACAACCAGGGTCATAGGGATGATTTCAATCCCGATGGTCAGCTCAATGGGAGAAGACTTGAGTGCCTTGCCAACAAAGTAGCCAACAACAGCCCCGACAGGGATGAATGCAAGACCGGTGAGTAATGACTTATACTTCTTCAACACTGTTTTAGTACTCCTTGTGATCGACTACCCAACGTGCGGCTACCAGTTGTAGCGCCGTCAGAAAAAGCAGCAGGCAGGTTTGTGCAGCAGGCACAAGTGGCGTTGGGCTAAGCAGGTAACTGGCCAGATCCAGCCACGTATTCGGCAGGGCTGCACTATAGCCACCAAACGCCCCCAGTATAAAGATGCCAATGCTCCCAGCCCAGAACTCGTCAAAGATCGTCGATAGCCAAACTGCCATCGCATAAAAAAAGTAAGCCACTACCAGCGCGTTAGGGAAATATACCCACGGCGCTGCCACATCTCGGGCCATCGCAGCCGCCGCCACAAAGCTTCCCACGCTGAGCACCAGCATCAGTACCGCCCCGGCAATCGCGCGCGTCGCCAGAATGCGCCCACGCGACACCGGCATCGACAACAGAAAACTCATCGACCCATGAAATCCTTGCGACATCCCCATCGAGGTCTGCGCATTGATTCCCGCCCCAGCCAGAATCTTGGCCGAGATCGGAAGCAGGATTCCCCCATAGATGAGCAGAAAAATCTGCCAGAGTTTATCCTCCTTCCACTTTTTCGCCGCAATCTCACCGGGCAACCAGCCCAGCACCAACACCAGAATGTAGATCGCCAGCACAACAGACAGTGCAAAGCGGAACCGAACTTCTTTCCAAGCCTTAAGCCACAGCATCTTGCCCCCTGACCAGCTCGACAAAATATTCACGCAGCGGCACCGGGTGAGCCTCAATGTCGAACGCACCCAGGTTGCGGGCCAGCTCGATCACCTCGTCCGTATGAGAATCGGTCAGGATACTGATGGCCAGACCATTCCGCTTCAAAATACCCAGCCTCCCCAGTTGGCTGAGTTGTTCCGGCGTCGCTTCCAGTCCGAAGTGAATTCTCCGCGTGGCTGACCTCATATCGTCCAGTGAGCCTTGCTTCAGGCACTGCCCTTGATGCACAAGGCAAAGGTGGTCGGCAATCTGTTCAATCTCCTCCATCCGGTGCGAGCAGATCAAAACCGTGGTCCCCTGCTCGGCCACCAGCAAGCTGAGTGCCTGCAGCGCACTGTCGCTCGAAACCGCGTCCAGTCCGTCGGTCGGCTCATCCAGAATCAGCAACTCCGCCCCTCGTGCAAGCGCCATCACCAGGTGCAGCTTCACCAGCGTCCCCTTAGATAACTTCGTGACGTTCCGGTCTAAAGGGATCTCAAAGCTCTTTGCGTAGCTGGCTGCAATTTCTGCATTCCACTTCGGATAGAAGGCGGCTGTGAATTGCATCACATCCCGGGCCGTCATATAAGGAAAAAGATCCTTCCGCTCCGGAATGTACGCAGTCCGAAGCCGAATCAATCGGTTCTGCTCCGGGTCTAGCGCATCGAGTCCCAGCACCCGCGCCGAGCCCGAATTGGCCTTCGCCATCGCCAGCAGCAGTCGAATCGTCGTGGTCTTCCCCGCACCATTCAGCCCGATCAGCCCACACAACGAGCCCTGCGGAACGCTCAGGCTCATCCCCCGCAGCGCCTCCACCTTCCCAAACGATTTGGTCAGGTCCTTGGTTTCAATGGCGTGGATCGTCTTCATTTGGGTACCCTCGCCGCTACGGCGGCCTCGATCAGACGCCGGATCTCTTCTTCGCTCAGCCCCAGCGCCAGTAAGCGCTCGACAGCCTTTTCAACGATCGGTCTGGCGGTTTGCATACGATCGGTAACCATCTTTGTATTGAGGTTTTCGCTCACAAAAGCACCCGCCCCCTGACGGAGTTCGATGATGCCTTCATGTTCCAGTTCCCGGTAGGCCTTGGCCACCGTATTCGGATTCATCACCATGGTCTCGGCCAACTTCCGCAGGCCAGGCAATTGATCCCCGGGTCGTAGAACGCCATTCTCGACAGCATGCTTCACCTGCTCCATAATTTGGAGGTAGATCGGCAGCCCGGAATTCGGATTCAGTCGGAAGATCACAGCGTTCTACTGTGATAGTAGACTAGTACACTGACACAATCAAGAACTTTTTTCACTCGCGGCGCATCTCATACACTGAAGTCAGTACATGGAATTTCTAAACAGCGTTTTCTGGTTGCTCATCCTCCTCGGCGTGATGATCATCATCCACGAATTAGGCCATTATTGGGCCGCCATCCTCTGCGACGTAAAGGTAGAGCAATTCTCCCTCGGCTTCGGCCCCCGCCTCTTCGGCTTCAAGATCGGTGAAACCGACTTTCGATTCTCCGCAATCCTGTTCGGCGGCTACGTAAAAATGCTTGGCCAGGACGACATGTCCGTCGACCCCGGCACCAATCCCGACCCCCGCAGCTTTATGAACAAGCCCCGCTGGCAACGCCTCTTCATCATTGCCGCCGGGCCAGCCATGAATATCTTTCTCGCCGTGATTCTCCTCGCGGGCCTCTTCATGTACCAGTTCCCCAAGGTGATGAACGCCGACGGTCCTGCCGTCGTGGGCCACGTCGAGAAGAACTCCCCGGCCGCCAAGGCGGGCGTGCTCGAAGGCGACACCATTTTCGAATTTGATGGCCAAAAGAATCCCACCTGGGAAGACGTAGTCGTAAAAGAATTAACCGGAGCCGACAAATCATTCGCCTTCCGCGTCAAGCGCGGCGAGCAAACCCTGAATCTCAGCGTCACCCCCAGGACCGACGAGAAAACCCAGGTCGGCTATGCCGGCTGGCGCGAGCAAACCGAAATCCGCATCAAATACATCCTCAAGGGCTTCGACGCCGAGCGCGTCGGTCTCATGCCCGGCGACGTCGTCATCAGCGTAAACACCATCCCCGTTCGAAGCCTCACCAAGCTCGTCGAAATCGTCCGCGAGAGCAACGGCAAGGCCGTCGAGCTCATTTACGAACGGGAAAACGGTCGCAACAAGGTCAGCGTACAACCCAAGTTCAACGAGGCCGAAAAGCGCTGGATGATTGGCATCCAGCTCGAACCCAAATATGTAGTGGTTGCGCTAGGTCCCGCCGAAGCCCTGCAGCAAAGCATCAAGTACAACCTGCGCGGCGCCACCATGATTTTCGACTACCTCAAGGGCGTCGTTCAAATGCGCCTCTCTCCCAAACAGTTTGAAGGCCCCGTAGGCATCGCCCGCATGGCCGCCGCTGCTGCCAAAGAAGGCGTCGCCGATTTCGTCTCTCTGATGGCCATGGTCAGTCTCAACCTGGCGATTTTCAACCTGCTGCCGATCCCGGTTCTGGACGGCGGCGGCATCCTTGTCCTGCTGGTAGAAATGGTCCGCCGCAGAGACCTGTCGCTACAGCTCAAAGAGCGCGTGCTGCAAGTG
The DNA here is from genome assembly GCA_044340255.1 of Bryobacter sp. Classification (GTDB taxonomy): domain Bacteria; phylum Acidobacteriota; class Terriglobia; order Bryobacterales; family Bryobacteraceae; genus Bryobacter. The sequence goes on from JBIITX010000008.1 coordinate 195,865, forward strand.
GGCTTGGCCTTCCTGCTGATGATGGTCGTCTTCGTCCTCTTCAACGACATTTCCAAAGCAGTGATGCCGAAGGGATAATCCAACAATGAATCGTCAGATGTTTTTGGCTGCAGGCATGTTCGTCATGGTCGGCGCTGCATTTGCGCTGGGCTTATGGTTCACAGGCCGACGTAAGGCAGCGATTATAGTGGGGTCTCTGTTTCTGGGAGGCTCAGGAGCACTGATGGTGTACTTTGCCCAACTGGCTCAGAGTCGATAGGCAACTCAACAAGGCGCAGAAACGGGATCTCGACAATCAGATCGTCCCAATCCGAAGCCTCCGTCGCCAGTGAAGCAACCTCCAGCCACGCTGCCGCTTCCGCAATCGGCGTCTGGGGGTGCAACAAAAAAACACCAGGGCTACTCTTCCCGCTATCCAGAAACGCCGCAAAGTCCTGCGGCATCGTGTGTATGTCGTGGCTGATCACGATCCGGTCCTGCGCCGCCGCAAATTGCAGCAGCTCCAGATTGGACATCCCTTCGATCCGCGCCTTGGTAGCCGGCAGAAAATCAACCAGTGCATTCCGCCGATGGCAAGCCGTAATGAGGTGATGATTCAGGCTGACGTCAGCAATCAGATGTAGCATTTAAGCCTTGCGCTGCGACTGCTGTTTGTAATTCTCAAGCATGAGATCCAGCTTCGAAGGCGCCGGGTTCGCCGTGCGAAAGTCCTGCCACGCTTTTCTCGCTTGCCACGACCCATCTTCAATCACCTGCCGGTTCGCCAGATAGAAAGCAATGGCCCCGTGAATCTGCTCGAGCGTCAGTGACGGAAAGCTGAAATGAATCTCCTCCGGCGAAGCCCCGTTCTCATACTCCGTAACAAGCAGGAAAAGCGGCAGCCTGCTGTTAGCAATGTAAAAGGCATCCTCGCGAAGCTCAACGTAGTCTTTGGCCATGGCGCTACGCACCATGATAGCTAGACTCCGAGTTGCGCCTTCAGGCGCTCCACAAAGTCTTCCAGCGCCTTCACCCGCGCCTCCAACTCTTCAATGCGAGTCGGCGCATGCACCGGTGCCGCCTGGACCTCAGGAATCGAATCTCCCAACAGATGCGTCCACCGCGCCTCTTTGGTCCCGGGCGCTTTCGGCAGCTCCTGCACCAGCGCTTCTTCCCGCCCAGCAAGACGGCTCAACGTACTCAGCACCGCATCAAGGTCTTCAAACTGATACAGGCTCTGAGTCCGGCCCCGCAACTCACCCGGCGTCTGCGGGCCACGGCAAAGCAGCACACTCAGAATCGCCAGATCTTTGTTACCCAGATTCAGCTTCTGGCCCAGCCCCTGCGAGTACTTCGGCACACGATGCTCACGGCCCGAATGCTCATAAGCCGCCCCCTTGTGCCGCATCACTTCGATGGCATTCAGCACATCAGACTCGACAAGCTGCATCACCGGTTCCCGGTTGTTCTTCTGATTGCAGGCGTTCACCAGCGCATTCAGCGACAGAGGATAGTATTCCGGCGTCGCCATCTCTTTTTCAATCAAAGCGCCAAGAACGCGTTGCTGAACGGCTGTCAGATCCAAAGACATCGTGCTTAACCTCGAAGGTTGTGAAAGGCGGTTTCGATTTCCAACTGTGCCGCACGGGCGACAGGCAGCAGCGGCAACCGTGGCGGCCCACCATAGTAGCCATTAAAGTCCATCGCGTATTTCAGCCCCGGAATCCCGTACTTCACCGTCACCAGCAGCGCCGCTTCATGAATCCGCTTCTGCCAGTCCTCAGCCGCATCATACTCCCGCTTCATGACAGCTTCGGCAATCGTGAGGCAAGAGAATGGCGCAGCGCTGGCGTAAGCAAGCACGGCACCCACCGCCCCGGCCCGCAAGCTCGCTGCCAGATTCGGCGCGCTCCCGTTCAACACCTGAAAGCCCGGCTTCACTGCCTTCAGCAGCGCCTCCAGCTTCTCCATGTTGCCGCTCGATTCCTTAATCGCAATGATGTTCGGGTGCTCGCTCAGCAGCGCCACCGTCTCCACCGAAATATCAATCCCAGTCGTTTGTGGCCAGTTATAGATCATCAGCGGGATCTTGGCCTGGTCTGCCACCGCACGAAAATAAAGCGCCTGTGCTTCGAGGTTGTTGAGAAGATTCTTGTAGTAATGCGGCGTACGCACCATCGCGCACTTATAGCCAAGCTCAGCAGCCAGATTGGTCAGATGGATGGTTTCGCGAACGCTCTCCATACCGGTGCCGGCGAGAAGTAATTTTTGGGTGGGGGTGTACTTGGCGACTTCTTCCCAGAGCAGCAGCTTTTCAGCTTCCGTCAGGTAGACCGATTCTCCCGTAGAGCCTGACACAACATAACCAGCAAGTGTGGTCATGTTCCACTTCTCTACATTCGAACGGATTTTGGGGATGTACAGGTCCCCGGAGTGATTGAATGGGGTGGGGATGGGCGGAAAGATGCCGCTAAGTTTGATTTGTGGCATACTTCCCGCCCGATACTACTAGCCGACCTTTACGAAGGTAAACAGGGCGAGCGACTCGATGAAGGCCAGACCGATGAGGAGCAGGGTCTGGATCTTACCGGCTGCTCCGGGGTTACGAGCGATACCTTCGGCAGCCGAGGCGATTGCCTGACCCTGACCGCGGCCGCAAAGACCGGCGGCAATGGCCATGGCGAATGCCGGAAGCAGGATGCCCTTTTCGCCAACCATCGGCTGGGCGGTGCCCTGCGCGAAGATCGGTGCGGCAAAGGCGAGCAAGAACAGAATCATCATTGCTTTGTTACGCATGTTGTTTAAGTCTCCTTTTAGACTTGGTTTGAAATGGCCTGACAGGAGGTGGTTCCGTTGGTGCGTGGGGACGCCCAGGGCTCACACTGGCGGGCAAACTTTTTAGTGCTCTTCGTGGGCCACGGCCATGCCAACATAAGCCATCGTCAGGATGGTGAAGATGAAGGCCTGGAGGAAGCTGACGAAAGTATGCAGGCCCATCAGGACCGCCGGCACACCCACGGGCACAAGATTCATAAACGCGATGGTCACCTGTTCGCCCGCCAGCATGTTGGCAAATAGACGAATCGTCAAGCTGACCGGGCGAATGAAGTGAGAAATCAGTTCAATCGCAAACATGAACGGAGCCAGCCACCACACCGGGCCCATCAGATGCTTCAGATGGCCAACAATTCCCTGGGCCTTGATGCCCACACCGTTGTAGTAAAGGAAGGTCGCCACCGCAATCCCAAGCGGCACAGCAGGTGCCATCGTCGGGCTCTCAAACGTCGGAATCACACCCAGCAAATTCGCAAAAAGAATAAACACAAAGCACGTGCAGAACCAATAAGCGTACTTCGGTCCGTCGTGGCCGATCACTTCTTCCGCCTGACCCTTAATGAAGCCAACCAGCAGTTCACCCACTTGTTGCAGATACCCGGGCTTGGCCAGGCTCATCCCGGCCCGGATCACCCAGGGCAGAATCATCAAAAAGGCAACCGTCAACACCAGCATGGCGTTGTAGTTAGACCATGGCTTGGCGGGGTCGTGTGCGTGTTGGCCGGCAAGGCCGATCAGGGCGTTGGCTGGGCCTGCGAGGTATTGGTTCAGCAGCGCAGTGAACCACAGTTCATGTTCGTGCATTCGTATAAGACTCTATGAGGGCTTCAATTCCGATGGCCAGGATCGACAGGAAAATGCCGAAAAACACTTCCAGAGAATGGCTCGGGTAAACCTTAAGAATAGCAGACAGGGCGAGCGCATACACAAGGAACCGAACCACAAACCCGAACCCCTTCAGCCACGACGTGCGCCCCTGCCCCAACAGGTCAATGCCGCGCGCCAGCACCCAAAGGCTCAACACGCTCACCCCCGCCGTCGACAAAAAAGCCAAAGCGCTGTCCACTCCCCGCCACACCAAAAACACAAGCAGGCCAATCACTGCCAGCCCACCCGCCACCTTCAGAATCTGATTCGACTTCACACGGTATTCAGTCACGCGAGTTACGCTCCAGAAATTTCAGTTGTCGCATCACTTCATACAGGCCTAGGCCAAAGCCCAGCATCAGCCCAATCACGTTCGCGTATTTTGTGCCGTAGTTCTGATCAATCCACAAGCCGGCATAGTAGCCTCCGGCAATCGCGGCAAGCAGAACAAACGGCAGGCCCATGTAGGCAGCTGCTTTTCCCAAGTGTCTCCTCTTATATATTGTGTACATGGCATTTCAAGTAACGCAGGCAGATCGCTTCGACGCGATCGTGGTAGGGAGTGGGGCAACCGGAGGTTGGGCAGCAAAAAAACTGACCGAGAGCGGCATGAAAGTCGCCCTGCTCGAAGCCGGTGCCAACGTCACCAAGAAGGACTACACCGAGCATACCCAGCCCTGGCAGTTGCCATATCTGGGCCAGTCCCCCAAAGTTTTCAAAGACCGTCCTATCCAGGGCAAATGCTACGCCTGTTCCGAATACAACTACAAGTGGTTCGTCAACGACCAAGAGAATCCCTACACTCAGGACAAGCCCTTCAACTGGATCCGCATGCGCGTTCTCGGCGGTCGCAGCTTGAGCTGGGGCCGTCAAAGCTACCGCATGGGCGATATCGATTTCAAAGCCGCCTCCCGTGATGGCTACGGCGAAAACTGGCCTATCGAATACAAAGATCTCGTTCCCTATTACGAAGAAGTCGAAAAATACGTCGGCATCTCAGGCATGTCCGAAGGCCTCGATCAACTGCCAGATTCCATCTTCCAGCCGGCAATGGATTTCACCTGCACCGAAGCGCACCTGCGCCAGCAGGTCAAGGCAAAGATGGGTCGCGTCGTCACCATGGGCCGCGTCGCCATTCTCACCAAGCCCCTCAATGGCCGCCAGGCATGCCACTATTGCGGCCCCTGTGAGCGCGGCTGCGTCACCACCAGCTATTTCTCATCGCCCTTCACCACCGTAGCCGATGCCCAGCGCACAGGCCGCATGACACTGTTGACCAACGCCGCCGCTGCTCGCGTCATCATGCAGGACGGCGGCAAGGCCGAAGGCATCGAGTACATCGATACCGTCACTCGCGAACTCAAAAAGGTCCGCGCCAAAGTGATTGTCCTGTGTGCCTCTACCCTCGAATCCACCCGCCTGCTGATGAACTCCAACATCTGCAATTCCTCCGGTGCCCTCGGCCGTTACCTGATGGATCACATCTACCAGGGCGGTGCCTCGGGCTTGATGCCCATGTTTGAAGCCAAACCTTGGGCCGGTGCCCCCAAAAGGCCCAACGGCATCTACGTGCCCCGCTTCCGCAACATCAAAGAGACGATGACCAATGGCTTCATCCGTGGCTACGGCTATCAGGGCGGCTCGATGCCAAGCTTCAGCTTCGGCGCACCCGGCTTCGGCAAAGCCTATAAAGACGGCGTCCGCAACGGCCAGTTTGGAATGTCGCTCGGCCTCTGGGGCGAGTGCCTCGCCCGCGCCGAAAATCACGTCACCCTCGACAAGGGCAAGCGCGATGCCTGGGGCATTCCCACCCTCAGGATCAGTGCCGACTGGAGCGACAACGAGAAGAAGCTCTGGGAGGACGGCCGCAACCAGGCCGCCGAAATGCTCGAAGCTGCAGGAGCCAAAAACGTCCAGAAGACCGGCACCTACAGCATCCCCGGCTTCTGCATCCACGAAATTGGCACAGCCCGAATGAGCAAAGACCCCAAGAAGGGCGTACTCAATCAATACAACCAGGCCCACGACGTAGAGAATCTCTTTGTCACCGATGGTGCCGCCTGGGTCAGCTCGGGTTGCCAGAATCCAACCCTCACCATGATGGCCATCACCGTCCGCGCTTGCGACTACATCACCCGCGAATACTCAAAGCGGATGGCTTAAGGCCTGCACTGCCTGCTCAGTAAGGCTGGGCACTTCGATCTCCAGCTTCTCGCCCGCCCGCACCGTAACCGTTTGCGCCAGCGGCCTGAGCTTCTTGACGAAGGCCTCGTCCGACAGCAGGCTCACATCAAAGTCTTCAAAACTGAGAATCGAATGCGTCCCCGGGCTCAGCCGCACGGTCACGGTTTCCGTGAGCACAGGCTGCATCTCCCCACCCAATACGGCAACCACGCTGGCACTGCTGCTCTTCGGCTTGATCTTCAAGACCGGCAGCGCCGCATTGACCCGCAGCACAAAGGGATTCGGCACCTCGTGGTTCAAATCGAGATCCGGTCGATCCACCAGCAGCGGCGTACCCGTAGGGTCGACCACAGTCAGCCGGTATCTCGCAAACGAGAGATTCCGGATCTCAAAGCTCCCATCCGCCTGCACGGGGATGGGCCTGACCGTCGTCGGCAAATCCGTGTCGCGGGCCACCACCTGAATCGTCAGTTTGTCCAGTTCAACCGTGGGGCTCCCCAGCGCCATCTGAACTTTGCCCACAATCCCAACCAGCGGCCTTGGGCCAATCAGCAAATCCTTCTGGCTCGCATAGATGCTCATGTCAAGCCGCAGTGCCACTTCGTGCGTATGCATATCTTCCCGAACGGCCTGCAAAACATAGTCCCCTTCCGGCACCTCTGAGGCATAAAATTCTCCAGTCGATCCGCGATAAATCACTTGCGGATTCACCAGCCCCAGCAGTGTCGGCGAAGCATCGCGCGGCAGCAGCCGCACCGAATACATCTTCGTCTCGTCACCAGCCGGCGCGATCAGTCGCCCCGACAGAGAATGCGGTTGGGTCGCGCGCATCCGAAAGTCGATATTCGTCAGCCGATCCCCGCTCCGCACCATCAATTCACGCCCTGAGGCCAGGCTGATGGAATCACCATAAAAAGTTGGCGGAAACTGTTTGGGAGCCGCCGTATTCGAACTCGACGTGGCCAGCAGCCGATACCGGCCCGGCGAAACATTAGGGATCCGGTAGTTCCCCTCGGTATCGGCGGCAGTAGCGGCATCCTGCAAGTACTCCGTCCGCCCGTTGCGCGTGATCTCGCGCAGCAGCACCAGGGTCGCCCGATCCAGCGCATCGCCATCCTGATCCAGGATTCGACCGCTGATCGTGCTGGACGGGATCAGTCGTATGGTCATCGCATTCTGCGCCGTCGCCTCATTCAACAGGAAGGGCCGTCCCTGCACTTTGGGAATGGGCGATCCAATTGCCTTCTGCAAATAACCTGTCGCGAAAACGGCAACCATATAAGAACCAGGCGTCAAATCCTGAACCCGGAACTCACCCTCTTTCCCACTCAGTACCCGAATCGGCGGGCCATCCTCTTTCCCGATCATCAGGCTTGCCTTCGCAATCGGCTGCCCGGTCTTGATGTCAATAATTTTGCCAGTCAGCTCAAGTGCGCTGACGCAATAAGGAACCAACAGCAGCAAGGATAGAATTCCCAATCGCTGGACCATGCCTTAATCATAGGCGTTCGAGGCGCACAATTTTCCGCCTCCGCCACTGCTGCCCTCGCCAACTGGCTGCCACAAGCTCACCCCACCACAAGCTGCATCAAGACCTGTGTTTGTCGATGACAGCCGATGGATTGGGGACCCGTTTGGGGAACATCTGGAGCAGCTAGGCCCAGAGATCGGGGAACGCAGTGCGCAGTCGCGCCACTGCGTCATCCTGCGGAACGAGGATGAAATCTGTGCTCACGTTTCAATAACAACCTTGCGCGGGAACGTCTTTCCGTGAGCCCACTACCGGCATGTGGGGGCCATGCGCCGCACAGACCGGGTCCAAGCAGATCGCTAAGCTGCTCCGGCTTGATTCCACAATCGGACAGAATCTTCCGTAAAAGCCCGAGTCCCAACCTGCGTGTCTGAAGCGGCACGACGGTCGACCTACCGTCCTGATGGCGCAGGAACTAGCGGCCACCCCGGAGAAGCTCTGCAATCAAGCCCGCGCTTAACTAACCGCTATCATCAAGGGCATTGCGTTACACCATAGAACGAAGTGAGTTCATGCGGCGTCCTGTCCAGATAAGTGAAGCGAACCGTCGGATCCGCACATCCCCGAACATCGAACGCATAGTTTCTGCTGGAAAGCGGCTCCAGGACAACATGCAAGAACGCTCAGTAGCCGAGCCACCTTAGTAACCCATTGCCGACGGGATCAAACTGATCCTTGCTCAGTACGCCGAGCTTCCGGATTGCACGAACCACAGGATACGTTGCGACGTTTTGCACCAGGAAGGCGCCGGGTTCCAGGAACGCGACCGGAACTTCGATCTCGAATTCCGATCCACGCAAGCTGGTGGTATGCGGAACGACTGTGGCCAGCGCCCGATCAAGGTCCCCATAGCTGGCGCTCACAACAAGAGCAGCCCTGACCTTCTCGACCATTCCGAGATCCCACAGCCAAACTTCACCGCGAAGGGGCGTCGTGTTCTTCCGCCTCTTCCGCATCCAACATGCTGAAGATTTCCTCGGCGGCACGAGCCGTCTCCTTATCATCGAGCGGGCCCGAATCGAAGGGGATCGCCCGGCGGAGGAACTCGGCGGTAAATGCCCGCTGCTCCTCAGTCGGCAACGCGTCGAATGCCTCAAGCAATTGGCTCGTTTCGCGGCTCATATCTTCAGCATAAACCCACCAGTCCGACAGGACAACATGCCCAAACCCCATAGAGAATGATCAAAGGCACAATATAAAGTCACAACCCCGAAAAACGAGTTTCGCAGAACTTCCAATTTCCGGTTCCCCTCTTTTTTTTACCTTTATTCCCCCACCCCTCAATCACTTACAAAAACCATGGTTCGGATTCGCCCTCCCATTTGATACCTTCCTCCGTTACGCCTTCAACACCTACCAGGTCATGCGCGCCCAGCGCCTCGAAGTCGAAGCGCAAGACAAATTCCTCGACAACCCCGGCGACGAAAAGTACCGAGTTGCGTTTTGGGTAACGGGGCTGGTAACAGCTCCCTGTTGAGTTTGGAAGGCAGAGATATCCTGGAACGCATCGGTTCGGGCTGTCTGGAACTGCAACTCGCCGAGTACTGGTTTACTAACGACATCGCGACGTTGCGCGATTTATCGGAATAATCTCACTCGCCAGAACAGAATTCCAATAGCCAACTTGCGATCTCGCGAATGGGGGCACTGGAATCCAAAGCCAGCAAACGCAATTCAGCAGCCGACTCTTGGCGCTTAATTTCGACAAGGTCGATGAGTGCAGCGCTAAAGCCGTCGTTGTCAAGTCCTTCATCCAGGCCTCTCTGGTAGGCCAACAAGAGGTCCTTCAACAAGGCTACCTGCCCCAAGCCTGAAAGTGGCCATGCCGCAGCTTCCCGAACGAAAGCTTCATCGTCGCTCAACAACGTGAGCAATTTGGGTACGTCTTCTTCAGTTGCTTCTTTGTGCAGCTTCTCTGCGGCGGCACAAGCTTGATCAGTTTGTTCGACGTTCCTTAACGCGGCGACAAGCGAATCCCACTCGGCTCTGGCAATTGCCATTCTTGCTCCAAAGACAGTTAGTAGTGAAAACGGCAGGCAAGAATTCTGATCTTGTCGGCCAACACCTGATAAACCAGCCTATGCTCCTGGTTGATGCGTCGCGACCAGCAACCGGAGAGCTCGTGTTTTAGTGGCTCCGGTTTACCGAGCCCCGAAAAGGGATCCCTCTGGACATCCCGGACAAGGCGAATAATCCGCAATGCTTGAGCACGGTCTTGTTCAATCCACCACGCCAAATCCTCGAATGCAGAGGAATCGAATTCGAGGGTTCTCACATTCCTAGCTTTTCAACGACGACGTCCAGCGAGAGTCCACCCGTGCGCTGAGCGGAGGCGAAAAGGCGCTGCTTCATCGCTTCGGAACCCAACAAGTAAGCAGTTTCACGCTCCGCCGCGATCTCGCGCCAGAGCTCGATCGGCACAAGGACGGCGGTGGGCTCCCCTGCTTCGTTAGAAACAATTTGGATGTCCGTGTTTGGCACAACTTCAGTCTACCGCGGACCAGATCGCGACAACCGCGAGGGATTCCTCCTTCAAAAAGGTACAGTGTAGAGTCACAACCCCGAAAAACGAGATTCGCAGAACTTCCTCTTTTCGGTGAGGATGTCCGGAAGATCGTAGAAAAGTAGGCGACTCTCGTCCCTTAACTTTTGATAGGTTTTGGGAAACTTTCGGCCAAGAAAGAAAAGGAGAGTCGCGTGAAAGCAACATATCAGATCAGCAA
>JBIITX010000038.1:0-53988 GCA_044340255.1 Bryobacter sp.
CTGCTTGACCGCTCCGATCACTTGCTCTTCCGTGTACCGGCTCTTCTTCATCTCCAAAGCTCCTTCCTTCTACATTATTAGGAGCTCTCTAGTTTCAATTGGTGGAGTTTACGGGGAGCAGGTCACATTCCCGTCGCCTCATAGCTTGATCCTACTTTGTCAAACTAACAGCAGCGCATGCAGAACACGAAGATTTTCAAAATGGCCTTCGCCCGCGTCTACCCTCTCTACATCGCCAAGGTGGAGAAGAAAGGGCGCACCAGGGCCGAGCTCCACACCATCATCGAGTGGCTCACCGGCTACGACGAATCCTCGCTACAAAAGCAAATCGACACCGCAGTCGACTTCGAAGCCTTCTTCGCCCAAGCCCCTCAAATGAATCCCAACGCCACCAAAATCACCGGCCTGATCTGCGGCTATCGCATCGAAGAGATCGAGCATCCTCTCATGCGACAAATCCGCTACCTCGACAAGCTCGTCGACGAACTGGCCAAAGGCAAAGCCATAGAGAAAATCCTCCGCTCCTGACCTACGAACGGCTTCAGGAGAGCTATGATGATTCCACTCCACCGTGCCAAACGTTTCCCAGACCCTCACCAACTTGCGAGCGGCGACAAGCCGTGACAATGCCGCCACTATCCTGAACAACTGTGTTGGCGTTCCCAGTCCGGCCTCCATACGGGAAATGCTCTCGGTGGTGCGCGCCTCTGCAAACATCGTTCTCACCCCGGCAGAGACGAATGCCCTCGCCCTCCTCGAACAGTTCGGAACTCGGCCCGGCCCAATCCGCTTCACCCGCTTGCAAAGAGGGATCGTCGCAATGCAGCTTCTCGCCCGTGTGCTGCAACCAGGCTTGATCAACCAGGGAGCATTCGGCATGTGCGGGCCCGCCGCCGTAGCCATCGATACCGCTCGCAACAATCCCCTTGGATACGTCACCTTTGCGATTTCCTTGTGCGAAAACTCCAACGGCAACATCGGCGGTCGCATGATCACTCCAGTTGCCGGTATCCTCACCTTCGATCTCGGCACTGCCATGCCCCAGGCAGATTGGGTGGTGCTGGCCAGTGTTCGCGACGACAATGCTTCCCTCCAGGGCGACTTCAACCGCGCCACCTATGGCGGCTCCTCCTGCGACGACGTCTTCGAGTGGCTCGTGCGCTGCGGCTTTACGAAAGTCCTTGCCATGTCACACATTACCCTCGCCAATTCGTTCCGCGCTCATCCGCTCAGCCTTCTCCCTCCCACCCTATCCACCTCAACCAAGCTCATGACCTTAGAGACGGCCGCCAACCTCAGCAGTCGCGGCTGGCGCCTCTTCATGCTCGGATTCATGCAACTCGCCACCGGAATCGAAAGAACCAAAGCGATTTCCGACATGGAGGCGATGATAGGAGCACCCATGCCAACCCAACGCGCCGCAGTCGTCAATGCCTTGTTGACACCGAATCCAGGACCGGTCGGCACCATCGTCAATGTCTTGAAAGGGCTCGCCGGCTTCGACAGTGGCGATACCAGGCATTGGACCTACGTCGAAGCTCTCACCATCACGCCAGGTCTACCCGGCACGGTGACTATCACCTGCTGCAACCACGGGGTTCGGTATCCCGCCGTCACGCTCCCCCTCGATGCCTTCCTCAACAAATTCCTCGGCTGTGTCGCCGTAACCGACTACAACTAAAGATGAGCCGCTTTTCATCCCACTCCCGTTAGTATGGTTAAGCATGCGTTCTTACATTCAGCTCACCATCCTCCTCATGACTGCCTGGATATCGGCCAGCGCCCAGTCCGCCTCCCTCGTCGCCACCTACAATTTCCAGAACACCCTCAACGCCACCCAGGCCTCTGCCCCGGCCCTCATTGCCGTCAACCCGCGCAACACCAATTCCTTCCTCACCGACAACGTCCTCGGCCAGCAACGCACCGTCTATGAGATCTCAAGTCTCAACCCCAGCCAGAACGCCGGCCTCTCCCTCAACACCACCAATCTCATCAACCCCATCACCTACTCCCTCGAGATGGTCTTCGGCTTCACCGAGCGCCCCAACACCTGGCGCCGCTTCTACGACACCTTGAACCGCACCTCCGACCGCGGCCTCTACCTCAACCCCAATAACCGCTTCGAATTCTCTCGCCTCGCCTCCGGCACCACCACAATCCCCAACGGCTACATCCACGTCGTCCTCACCGTCATCGACAACCGCGCCCGCCTCTACGTCAACGGTGCCCTCGACATCAACCTCAGCACCAACTCGATGAACATCACCACCCTCGACCGTGTAGTTCACTTCTTCCTCGACAACACCACCGACACCAGCACCACAGACTTCGCCTCCGCCCGTATCGCCCTCCTCCGCGCCTACACCAACGGCCTCACAGACTCCGAAGTCCGCGCCCTCTCCGCCGACCCCTTCAATACCACCATCGGTGTGGGCCCTCCCACCTTCACCGCGGCCGGCGTTCGTAACGGAGCTACCTTCTCCGAATCCACTCCCATCGCCCCCGGAGCCTTCTTCTCCATCCTCGGCTCTTCCCTGAGCGACGCCACCAGTGATTGGACCGGCCGCTTCGACGGCAGCAATGCCCCCACCACCCTCAACGGCACCCGCGTCCTCGTCAATGACCGCCCGGCCTTCCTCTCCTTCACGTCCCCGGGCCAGCTCAACGCCATCGCCCCCGACACAGTCACCCCCGGCAACGTCACCATCGTCGTCGAGCGCGGCGGCGTCCGCAGCACCCCGGTCACCGTCCAGGCCCGCGCCCTCAACCCCGCCTTCTTCACCTACGACCAGCGCAACCGCCGCTTCATCGCCGCCCTCACCGCCGACAACTCCGCCTACATTGCCCCCGCCGATCTCTTCGGCGTCACCTCCATCAACGGCATCGCCGTCCGCCCCGCACGCCCCGGCGATTTCGTCGTTGCCTACGGCATGGGCATGGGCATGACCAACCCCAACCTCCCCGCCGGCACCATCCCCCCTGTCCGCAACGGCGGCCATCCCGTCTCCGGCACCACCACCCTTCGCTTGGGCACACGCACCTTGACGCCCCTCTACGTCGGCCTCTCCAGCTTCGCCGGCGTCTACATTGTCGGCTTCCAGGTCCCTGACCTTCCGCCCAGCGATTACGAACTCCAGATCACCGTCAACGGCGTCTCCTCGCCCACCGGAGTCGTCATCCCGGTCTCCAACTAATCGGCCCTCATCGCGATAGACTGTCAGTCAGATTCTCATGCGTCTCTCACTGCTTCTCCTCGCCATCGCCACCTGCCTCTCTGCCGCCAAGCCCATCCCCATCCTCCTGCTCGATGGGGAACAGGGCGGCCCCTACCACGCCTGGCAAGACACGACGCCCGACCTCAAGAAGATGCTCGATCAAACCGGCCTCTTCTCCATCGACGTCCTCACCGCTCCCCCCAAAGGAGCCGACTTCTCCAACTTCAAACCCGACTTCAGCAAATACAAAGCCGTCGTCCTCAACTACGACGCCCCCGATGACCGCTGGCCCGATGCCCTCAAGGCCTCCTTCGAGAAATACGTCGCCTCCGGCGGCGGTGTCGTCATCTTCCACGCCGCCGACAACGCCTTCCCCAAGTGGAAGGCCTATAACCAGATGATCGGCATCGGCGGCTGGCGCGGCCGTAACGAAAAGGATGGCCCCTACTGGTTCTACAAAGACGGCAAAGTCGAAGCAGACCCCTCCCCCGGCAACGCCGGCAGCCACGGTGCCCGCCTCCCTTACAAGCTAGTCCACCGCGTCACCAACCATCCCATCACCAAGGGCCTCCCCACCGAATGGATGCACGTCGGCGACGAACTCTACGCCCGCATGCGCGGCCCCGGCACCAACATGACCGTCCTCGCCACCGCCTACTCCGACCCCGCCAACAAAGGCACCGGCCGCGACGAACCCGCCCTCATGACCCTCAACTTCGACAAAGGCCGCATCTTCCACACCATCCTCGGCCATGACCGTGCCGCTCTCAATTCCGTCGGCTTCATCGTCACCTTCCAGCGCGGCACAGAATGGGCCGCCACCGGCAAAGTCACCCAGAAAGTCCCCAAAGACTTTCCCACCGCCACCCAGTTCACCCAGCGCCCCGACTTCTTCAAAGCCCCAGCCAAATAGGGCCAACCCCTAAGCGCTCAAACCACTTGACTTCGTCACCCACTGTGATAAAGTCATCCCACTTGAGCGCTCGTCTTCTGGGTCCTACGAAATCAGTAACTCCACGTCTCTGCAAACATTCTGTGGCCGATCCCTTGCGCCAGCAGATCATTGCCGGTCGCATCCCAGCAGAAGAGCGTATCGTCGAGGTTCATTGGCCCACCTCGCCTGGTGCCGCCCAGCAGTTCCTCGTAGCAACCATCAACAAGTTCTATCCCGCAACACAACCAACTCACAACGAAGGGGGTATTCGTCCATGCTGACATCATTCTTCCGGTTTGCCGCACTTGCGACACTCACGGCTTCACTCTACGCCCAGGGCCTCACCGGCTCGATCTCCGGCTCGGTCGCCGACCAGTCCGGCAGTCCCATCCCTGGCGCTGAAATCACGCTCAACAACACCGGCACCGGCCAAAACCGCAGCGTCCAATCCGACTCCACCGGTGCCTTCGTCTTCACCCAACTCCTACCCTCCACCTACAAGCTCACCATCACCTCCAAGGGCTTCAAGAAGTACGAACAAACCGACATCGTCCTCACCGCCACCGAGCGCGTCGTCATCAAACGCATCGACCTCCAACTCGGTGAAATCTCGCAAACCGTCGAAGTCACCGCCGAGACCGCTCGCCTGCAAACCCAGTCCGCCGAGCGCAGCGGCTTGATCTCCCTCGAACAAACCCAGAACGTCCCCCTCAAAGGCCGCGACTATCTCGGCCTCGTCAAGCTCCTCCCCGGCGTCATCGACACCGCCAACCGCAACGCCCCCGGCTGGAACAACCTCGGCGGCATCACCATCAACGGCAACCGCCAGGGCACCATCAACCTCACCCTCGACGGCATCTCCTCGCTCGACACCGGCTCCATGGGCGGCCCCTACCTCGCCCCCTCCGTCGACGCCGTCGCCGAAGTCAAAGTCCTCCTCACCAACTACCAGGCCGAATACGGCCGCTCCTCCGGCGGCACCATCAACACCATCATCAAATCCGGCACCCGCGAATTCCACGGAGGCGCCTACTACTTCCTCCGCAATGAAGCCCTCAACGCCAACGAGTTCTTCCGCAACCGTGACGGCCTCCGCCGCCCCCAATACCGCTTCAACTACCCCGGCTACTTCCTCGGTGGCCCCGTCCCCATGGGCAAGTTCAACAAGAACCGCGACAAGCTCTTCTTCTTCTGGAGCCAGGAATTCCTGCCCCGCAATTACCCAACCAACCTCGAACGCCGCACCTTCCCCACCGCTCTCCAGCGCAATGGCGACTTCTCCCAAACCTTCGACACCAACCGCACCCTGATCCCCATCTGGGACCCCCTCAACAACCGCGTCCCCTTCCCCGGCAACATCATCCCCGCCAACCGCATTGATCGCAACGGCCAGGCCCTGCTCAATATCTTCCCGCAGCCCAACGCCGTCGATCCCACCTTCAACTTCAACGCCCTCATTCAGGCCCCCGTCACCCAGCCCCGTCGCGATTCGATCCTCAGAATCGACTACAACCTCGGCTCGAAAACGCAGTTCTACTGGCGCGGCATCCAGGACTATGAAGCCTACAAAGGCGACTTCGGCTTCGTGCTCGCCTCCGGCTCCTGGGGCCAGCTTCCCATCAACTACCAGATCCGCTCCGTCGGCTCAGTAGCCACCCTCATCCACACCTTCTCCCCCACCCTCGTCAACGAGTTCACCTTCGGCGTCAACCGCGCCAAGCAAACCGTCGACCCGCTCACCCAGGAAGGCCTCGACCGTAACAACCGCTCCAGGGTCACCCCCAACCTGCCCCAGTTCTTCCCCAGCGCCAACCCGAGCAACCTCGTCCCGCAAGCCAACTTCGGCGGCGTCCCCAATGCCGGCGTTCTCAACATCGAACAGCGCTACCCCTTCTTCGGCACCAACAACATCTGGAACTGGTCCAATAACCTCTCCAAAATCTGGGGTGCCCACAACACCAAGTTCGGCATCTATGTCGAGCGCACCACCCGCAACGCCGCTCGCGGTTCCGCCTTCAACGGCACCTTCAATTTCAACCGCGACATCAACAACCCCTTCGATACCAACTTCGCTTATTCGAACGCCCTCCTCGGCAGCGTCCAGAACTACACCGAAGCCAATGCCAAGCTCGACGGCCACGCTCGCTACCTCAACGTCGAATGGTTCGCCCAGGACACCTGGAAGGTCACCAAGCGCTTCACCATCGACGCTGGCGTCCGCTTCTACTTCATCCAGCCCACCTGGAGCGCCAACGACACACTGGCCGCCTTCGATCTCGGTGCCTATGACCGCACCCGCCAACCCGCCCTCCTGCAGCCCTTCCGCAATGCCGCTGGCGCCCGCGTCGCCCGCGACCCGCGCACCGGCACCGAATACTCGCAGGCCTCCATCGGCCAGTTCGCCGACGGCGTCGCCCCCTTCCAGGGCATGACCGTCTACAACGAGCGGCTCCAGAACACCCCGCCCCTCCAGGTCGCCCCCCGCGTCGGCTTCGCCTGGGACGTCTTCGGCAACTCCAAGACCGCCATCCGCGGCGGCGTCGGCATCTTCTACGACCGCTTCAATGACGACCAGGTCCTCATCCACCGTGAGCTTCCTCCCAACGTCGTCACCCGGCAGGCCTTCAACACCACCATCGCCGACCTGCTCCGCAGCCCCTTCCGCGTCAGCCCTCCCGGAGTCACCTCCATCGAGCGCGACTTCCAGCCCCCCACGGTCTACAACTGGAGCTTCGGCATCCAGCAGAACGTCGGCTTCGGCACCGTTCTCGATGTCGCCTATGTCGGCAACGTCGGGCGCAACCTCATGCAGCGCCGCAGCTTGAATGCCCTGCCCTACGGCACCCGCTTCCAGCCCTCCAGCATCGACACCACCACCAACAGCCCCCTCCCCGACAACTTCCTCCGTCCCAACCCCGGCTATGCCGACATCCAGTACATCGAACTGGCCGGCACCTCCAACTACCACTCGCTGCAGACGCAGATCAACAAGCGCTTCAGCAAGGGCCTCCAGTTCGGAGTCTCCTGGACCTGGTCCAAGGCCATGACGATCGTCAACGGCAACGGCGACGCCGTCAATCCCTATCTCAACTACCGCATGCGCCAGTATGGCCGCGCCAGTTTTGATCGCACCCACAACTTCGTCTTCAACTACCTCTATGACATCCCCAAGTTGAGCCGCCTCACCGGCAACAACATGATTGTCAAGAGTGTATTTGACAACTGGCAACTCTCCGGCCTCACCACCTTCACCTCTGGCGCGCCCCTCGGCATCGGCTACTCGCTGGTCAGCGGTGCCGACCTCGTCGGTGCCTCCGGCGCCGGCATTGACAGCCGCGTAAACCTGCTCAGCAACCCGATCATCCCGAAGAGCGAGCGCACCGAGCTCCGCCACTTCAACACCAACGCCTTCGCCCCGCCCACCCGGGCCGAATTCGGCATCGGCAACGCCCCCAAGGACGTCCTCCGTGGCCCCGGCATCAACGTCTTTGACGTCACGGTCATCAAGAACATCCCCATCGGCAAGAGCGACCAGAAGAGGCTGCAACTCCGCTTCGAGTTCTACAACTTCTTCAACCACGCCTCCTTCCAGGGCGTAGACACCACGGCAAGATTCGACGCCCAAAACCGTCAGGTCTCCGGCACCTTCGGCCAATACACAAGTACACTCGACGCCCGCCGCATCGTCCTCGGCGCCAAGTTCTACTTCTAACCCTCAATCCCAACACAACCGGAAGCCGCCCCCCTCGGGGCGGCTTCTGCCATTTCAGCCTGACCTAGACCACCGCAATCCCCGTCCCAGCCTGCGTCGCCCGCACCGTGAGTTGCTGCTTCCCCAGAGCCTATAGGATCTCGCTCGCCAGTATCGCCCGCCAGCATCGCCTTGAGCGGCAATGCATCCGCATTCTCCAGTCCAAGATCGCAGAACACATTCCCGCCACCAAGCATTCCCTTCCCAGAGAAGAGCCAATCCCAGCCCCCCTCAATCCCAACTCCTCCTCCGTACCATCTCCCCCGTCGTCGGCAGCAACCGTCTCCGCACCCCCAGCAGCGCCAGGCCCAGCGCAAACACCAGATCATCCTGCGGCCCCATCGTTTCAAACCTCGGCCCCCGCACACTTTGGCACTTCCGCATCCCCAGCATCTCCTCTTCAAGCGCGGCCCACCCTCTCACCCCTCTCGCCACCTTCAGTTCCTTCTTCTCCAGCGCCCGCTGCACCCCCAGCAGCAACTCCGTCCGTGGCGTCGGATAAAACCCCGCCTGATAGCTCCCCTCCAGTCCCCCCGTTATCACCACCGGGTAGAGCTCCCCCTTCAACCGGTGCCGCTGCAAATCCTCCGTCACCACAATCCCCATCCCCGTCGCATCCACCGACGTCGTCACCAGATCCGACTGCGCCCCCAGCATATGCGTCAACCGCTCCACCTCCTCCACCACCTCGCGGAACCCGGTCCCCAGCCTCACCCGGTCCACCAGCCGCACATGCATCTGCCGCTCCCGCTCAAACTCAAACGTCACCCGGTCCCGCCGGTTCGTGCACACCACCCGCTGCTCCACCACCACAAACGCCGTATGGTCCACCCGCTGCCCCAAATCCACCCCCAAATGGAACGACCGCAGATTCACCGCCCCCACCCGGTCTACCGCGCCCCCCATTACAGCGTCCCTCCCTTCAATTGAAAGTCCAGCGCCTCCACCCCAATCCCCTCAGCCACCGCCGCCGCCAGCCACTCCTTGCGAAACGCCTGATTCTCCATCCCCACAAACGAACACAGATACTCCTGCGCAAACCACTCCGCCGTCTGCGCCCGCCGCTCCTCCTCCAGCACCTCCACCGAGATCCGCTCACACTCAGTCGCCGGACCCAGCACCCGCGTCCACCCCTCCCCGCCCGCCGTCCACTCCTTCCAGAAGAACCCCCGCTCCCCAAACGGCGTCGACAGCAGCGCCAGGTCTCCCCGCCCCACCACCAGCATCGGCCGCAGCGCCTGATACAGCACATCCGGCACCCGCGCCGCCTCATCAATCACAATCAGTGCCGGTGCCGAAAACCCGCGCACATTCGCTTCATTCCCCGGCACCGCCACCACCCGCGACCCATTCTTCAACTCACACCCCAACCGTCCCCCATGAAACGGCACCCCCGCCTTGCCCAGAAAGGCCCCCACCTTCCGGATCAACTCCGCCGACTGTCGCAGCGTCGGCGCCACACACAACACCAGCGCCCCCGCCTCACGCACCACCCGGTGCGCCACGAGCGCCGCAGCGGTGGTCGACTTCCCCCACTGCCGCGAGCAGCAGAGCATCAATCGAGGCGCCCGCGCCTCGAGCACTTCGGCCTGCCGCGCATCGGCCTCAAATCCAAACACACGTCGGGCGTACTCCACCGCATCGAGACCCGAGGCGAACTGCGACACCTGCCGCTGCAGCTCATTAGCCCCGAGCGTCATGGAAGTCTCCAAACAGTCGCGCAAAATCGCGCCAGATATCGGGCCGCAAGCGAATCAGGTCTTCGATCCGCCGCAGCAGCTTTTGCAAGAACTCAAACAGGCCAGGGTCCCCCACCGGCGCAACAACCGCCGTGGGGCCCGCCAGGACATCAGCAATCACGGAACCGGCACACCCGGCCCCGGTACGGGATTTCAGCGAAACAATCACGCAAATACATCTACACTCCGCAACCCACCAATCCCCCCACCCGCACCACAAACCCCAACAAAACAAACCAGATAAAAAACTTCCCCGATCCGCGAACGAATTTCTCCACCCCCTAAAAACACCCTCCTCTCCTGGCGCGCGACCTAGCGAAACGGCAGATACCGCACCTCGACCCGCTGCCCCAACACCCCCGCAAGCCCTCACACCCCGCTTTCAATCCCGTCACAAATATCCCGTCACATAGTGGCAGAATGAAAGAACTCTGATCCAAACAAACCAATCTCTTGAGTTTGGCCCCTTTGGGTCGGACCGATTTCCACAACACCTCCGCTCCAATTTGAGAAATGAATCAGAACGCCTTGCAAGACATTGAAAAGCTCGAAGACACACTCTGGGCTGCCGCCGATAACCTGCGCGCCAACTCCAAGCTAACTTCTTCGGAATACTGCATGCCGGTGCTCGGAATCATCTTCCTCCGCCACGCGAGCAACCGTTACGAAGCGGCGAACATCCAGATCACCGAAGACCAGGCCACAGGCAGAATGCCCAAGAGAGCGCGCGTCAAAGGCGATTTCCTCAAGCGCCGCGCCCTCTTGCTGCCAGAAGTATCGCGCTACGACTATCTGATGCGTCTGCCCAAAGGCACCAACCTCGGCACCGCCCTCGTCGAGGCCATGAACGCCATTGAGCGTGATTTTGAGTCCCTCGACGGCCAGCTCCCCAAGGACTACGAAAAATTCGAGAACACCCTCCTCGAAGACCTCCTCCGCGTTTTCGATAGCGCCACGCTTCGCAACGCGAGCGGTGACGTCTTTGGCCGCATCTACGAGTACTTCCTCATGAAGTTCGCCATCCAGGGTGCTCAGGACAACGGCGAGTTCTTCACCCCGCCCTCCCTCGTCCAAGCCATTGTCAACGTCATCGAGCCCGATCACGGCATCGTCTTCGATCCTGCCTGCGGTTCCGGCGGAATGTTCGTTCAGTCCAGCCACTTCATCGAGCGCTTGGGCGCCGATACAGCCCACCGCGTCACCTTCTTCGGCCAGGAGAAAACGGCCACCACCATCCGTCTCGCTAAAATGAACCTCGCCGTTCACGGCCTCGAAGGTGACATCCGCGAGGCAAACACGTTCTATGAGGATGTCCACCCCATCTGGGGAAAGTGCAACTTCGTCATGGCCAATCCCCCCTTCAACGTCGACATGGTCGATGCGGAACAAGCCAAGGCCGACCGGCGCCTCCCCTTCGGCCTGCCCGGTGTCAACAAGGCCAAAAAGGTATCGAACGGCAACTATCTTTGGATCTCCTATTTCCACAGCTACCTGAGCCCAACCGGCCGCGCCGGGTTTGTTATGTCTTCGCAGGCCTCCAGTGCCGGCCACGCTGAGGCGGAAGTCCGCCGCAAGATCGTCGAGACCGGCGACGTCGACGTGATGATTGCCATTCGACAAAACTTCTTTTACACCCGCAGCGTCTCTTGCGAACTCTGGCACCTCGACAGAGGGAAGCCGGACGCTCGGCGCGATCAAGTCCTCATGCTCGACGCGCGCACCATCTACCGCAAGGTTACACGAAAGATCTACGATTTCACCCCAGAACAGCTCGCCAACCTCACCGCCATCGTCTGGCTCTACCGTGGTCAAAGCGATCGCTTCCTCTCTCTGGTTCAAAGCTACCTGGACCGCACGGTGACTGAAGCAACCCTCATCGCAGAATCTGCCAGTGAATTTCGCAAATCCTACCAGGCGCTTGCCGATGCCGTCGCGGCATTCCTCAAACCCTCGTCAGAGCCCCAGATCGAAGCGAAAGAGGATAAAGCCGAAGAATCCGCTCCCAACATTCTGGCTGTCGCCAGCGAACGCGACGAGGCCGCTGCTGCGTGTTTCAAATCCTTCGACGAATGGGCCGACCGAATTGCCAAGAGCTGGTCAAAGCCATGTGCTGCGGATGTAAAGGCCCAACAGGCGCGTCTCGCCGAACTCGATTCGTTAGCCACAGTATGCCGCAACCTTGTGAGGGAAGTCGATCTCGTCAACAAGCTCGCCGCACGCTGCCTGGATGTGGCATCGAAGCGGGCCAAGGCAGCCAGGCAGAATGGGGAGCTAGGCAACGAGCAATGGGACAGTCGAGCAATCGGTCGCCTCGAAAAAGACGTCGAAGAGCGACGCAAACAACTGGTCGAACAACTCAAGCGAACCGCCTATTTCGAGCGCCAGGCCCACTGGCTGCTCTCTCGGTTCCCCGCCGCGAAGTTCGTTGCGGTCCCTGGACTCTGCCGCATCGTCACGCGCGCCGAGATCGGGGCTGCCGATTGGAGCTTAACTCCAGGCCGCTATGTGGGTGTCGCACCCCCAGAAGTGGATGAGGACTTCGACTTCGAGCAGGCCATGCGAGAGATTCATTTGGAGCTCGCGGACTTGAACAGTGATGCTGCGGGATTGGCGGCAAAGATCCAAGCGAACTTCGAGGGGCTTGGAATATGAAGAACAATCTTCGACCAATAAAGGAGTATGCTCTAGGAATATTCGACGGTCCACACGCCACGCCGCAAGAATCGACCGAGGGTGCGGTGTTCCTTGGAATCAAAAACATTACCAACGATGGCCACCTTGACTTTACGGATATACGCTTCGTTTCGGAAACTGAATTGCCTAGGTGGACGAGGCGAGTTAAGCCATCGCCAGGTGACGTTGTATTCACTTACGAGGCAACCCTGCATCGTTATGCCGTGATACCTGAAGGTTTCAGAGGATGCCTAGGCAGAAGAGTTGCATTGCTCCGTCCAGACCCCGAGAAAGCAGATTCTCGCTTTCTTCTTTATTACTTCCTCTCTCAGAATTGGCGCCAGGTAGTCGAAAGCAAAATAATTAGCGGTGCCACAGTTGATCGAATTCCTCTTGAGAGATTTCCCGATTTCCCAGTCTGCCTGCCCGGATTGCCTGAACAAAAGAAAATCGTCTCAATCCTATCGGCTTACGACGACCTAATCGAAAACAACCAGCGGCGGATCGCCTTACTGGAAGAGTCGGCGCGCCTTCTCTACCGCGAGTGGTTCGTCCACCTCCGCTTCCCCGGCCACGAAAACACCCGCATCGTCGACGGCTTACCCGCAGGATGGCAAAGAACCCCTCTCGGAAAGATCACAACCAAGATCGGCAGTGGCTCAACCCCCCGAGGTGGCTCGGCTTCTTACTCAAATCAGGGAATCACTTTGATCCGAAGCCTGAACGTTTATGACGACAGATTTGAAGATGACGGGTTGGCCTTCATCGATGAAGCCCAGGCAGCGGCCTTGGCAAATGTGGCGGTTGAGTCGCACGACATTCTCCTCAACATAACAGGGGCTTCGGTTGCACGATGTTGCATGGCACCCGAACGTTATCTTCCGGCAAGAGTCAATCAGCACGTGATGATCATTCGTGTTGACGGGGAAGAAGCAGACCCGTTCTTTGTTCATGCGGCACTCAATAGCGATGAGCGTAAGAGACAACTCCTGAGTTACGCTCAAAAGGGCTCAACACGAGAAGCTTTGACGAAAGAGATCATAGCTGCCTTTGAAGTTACGATTCCAGCAGAACGCGTTATGAAACAGTTTGGAGAGTTTGCCGCGGCATTATTTCTGCAGCGAGAGAACATTGCATTACAGAATCAGAAAGCAAAGGCCGCCCGCGACCTCCTACTCCCACGCTTGATGAGCGGAACAACCACGGTATAACTCCAGGGAGATCAAATCCATGAAAGCCGAAGAGCGCACAATCTCGAACATCCTGACGGAGCAGACCTGCTACGAAATCCCTCCGTACCAACGGCCATACTCTTGGGAAAAGGAAAACGTGCAGCAACTTCTGGACGACGTCTGGGAGGCCTTCACCGAAGACGATAACGAGTACTTCGTTGGCTCCTTGATCACAATTGAACGCGAACGGGACCGCCGCTATGACGTCGTTGACGGCCAGCAGCGGCTAACCACTTTGAACCTGGTTCTGGCTCGCATGCGAGACCACATAGTCGATGAAGCAGTCAAGGCGGATTTGGGCAAGCGAATCTTGCCACGCAATGTTTATACAGGAGAAGCCGAGACTCCTCGCTTGCTCCTTCGCAAGAAAGACCAGAACTTTTTCCGGAGACACATACTAGAGGCGCAGCCCGTACCCGCTAAGGATCTCGAAACTCTCGAAGCCCCACGCCGGCATCTGGTCCAGAACAGTGAAGTAGTGGATTCGTTTTGCCAAACGAAAACCCAGCAAGAGTTGAAGCTGTTCGCTCATTACGTTCTGCGCAAGGTGTATGTGGTCTTCGTGATCACATACTCATGGAAATCCGCTTATCGGTTGTTCAATGTCTTGAACGCCCGCGGTATGCCACTTTCCAATACGGACCTCATCAAGAACTCCCTCTTTGGAGTGTTGGGCGCTGAGGCCCAACGCAGTGATGAACTGGAGGAACGATGGCTTGAATTCGAAGAAGAAGTCGGGATAGAACGCCTGGACGCCTTCTTCGGCCACCACCGCACTTCGCTGTCCGCGACGAAGGCGCGTGGTTCCTTGCATGAGGAAATGGAACCCTTGATTCGCGCTCACACAGGGGGTCCCTTCTCCTTCCTTGATGCGGTGGCCGACTCGGCGAAAAACTATATGCGGATCATCGAGAGCGACTTCCAGGATGCTGCCGCCATGCGGGCCTTGCGTTCCCTGCGCAGGGTGGAGTACGACGAGTGGATCCCGCCTCTGCTGACCTTTCTCAATCATCAGGTCGCGGATATGGTCGAAGCCGAGTTCCTGGAATTGCTTGAGAAGATCACGATTCAAAATTGGGTGCGGCGGCTCGGGCGCACCGCGCGGCTCACCGCCTACTACCAGCTCATTAGCGCAATCAAGGCCGGTAAACCAGCCGATGAAGTGCGTCAGGTATTCCGTAACAACGCGCGGAACACAGAATTTATGGAATTACTGGGCGGTGAATTGTATGGGAAAGCATTCGATTCAGCCGTACTCCTCCGTCTTGAAGAGGTATCGCAAGACGAATCCGTCACTAAGAGTTACAACGGCAGGCTGACCATCGAGCATGTACTCCCGCAAGCTCTCAAGGAGGACTATTGGAAGGACCGCTTCACCAAAGAGGAGCACGAGCTTTGGCTCCACCGCTTGGGGAATCTCGCACTACTCTGCGGCCACAAAAATTACAAGGCACAGTATTACGACTTTGAGCGGAAGAAGAAGATTTATAGCGAACGCAACACGAAGGTTTCCTTTGACTTGACCAAAGAAGTCTGCGATCAACAGGATTGGACAGTCCAGGAGATCAAGACTCGCCATGAGCGCCTGCTCAAATTGGCCGAGCAAACCTGGACGATTCAGTAAGCACGAAAAGGATCAAACAGTGCACCCCGCTGAGGCGCCATTTCCCATCCTCGCCATCCAGCCCAAATGGGTCTTCGAAGATGAGGCCATGGGTAGCAAACAAAAATTCTGGTATCGCGAACCGGATACGGCTTCCCCTTGGCTCTTCAAATACCCCCAAGACAACACGGGCCAGCATTGGTCCGAGAAGATCGCAGCCGAAATCGCCGATGCCCTCGATATCCTGCACGCCCGCGTGGAACTGGCTGTGTTTCAAGACGTCCGTGGTTCCACCACCGAGTCCTTCGCACGCGAAGGCCGCGAACTGTTTCACGGCAACCAAATCCTCGCAGGCTACATGCTGGGCTATGACACAACCAGAAAATTCCGCCAGTCTGACCACACACTCAGCAATATCTTCTCCGCTCTAGACAGGGTCTTTAAGCAACCCGACATGGCACGTGTCGCTAAAGAACGAATGGCCGAGTACCTGGTTCTGGACGCACTGGTCGGCAACACCGATCGGCACCATGAAAACTGGGGCATCCTCCGCAAGCGCACCCCGAACGGTTGGTCTGGAATGGTGGCCCCATCCTTCGACCATGCCTCATCGCTTGGCCGCGAACTGATGGATGAAGGGCCCGGCAGATCACGCCAGCGCTTCCTGTCAGAACGGAGGGTAGGCGGCTATTCCGAGAAAGCCCCCGGGGCGATTTACTGGGAAGTAACAGACCGTCGCGGTCTGAGTCCCCTCGAATTGGTCCGCCGCGCCGCCCAAACTTGGCCCGATTCATTTCGACGAGCCCTCCAATTCCTTGATAAGCTCGAAGAAGATCGCATCCGTGCAATCGTGGCAAAGGTGCCGGAAGACTGGATGAGCGACATCGCCCGCGCCTTTGTGGTGGAACTCACATGCTACAACCGAAATCAATTGCTGCTGATACCGGCATGACCGAGAAAACGCTGTTTCTCGCGTGGCAGGACCGCAGGCTCACTCGCTCCTGGTTTCCCATCGGTCGCCTCGATGTTCTCAATACTCCCCGCTCTTACCGCTTCCGCTACACCAAAGGGGCCGAAGTGGCGCAAGCAAATGCCGGCTTTGAGCCTCTATTGGATTTCCCGGAGTGGAATCAAAACTATACCTCCTCCGAACTCTTCCCTTTGTTCCGTAACCGCGTCATTTCCTCTGACCGCCGAGACTTCCCCGAGTACCTGAAAATGCTCGACCTGCCAGTAACCGCCGAACCCGCCGAGATCCTTGAAGTCGGGGGCGGCTCACGGGCCACCGACAATTTCGAGGTCTTCCCCAAACTCCAGCGACGTCGCGATGGCTCTTTCAACTGCCGCTTCTTCGTGCATGGATCACGCCACGTCAACACTGCATCCATCCAGCGCATCGACACGCTCATCCCTGGGGAAAAGCTATATGTCACTCTGGAACTTACAAATCCAGTCACAAAACTAGCCATCCAGATCCAAACGCTGGACTATCACGTCATCGGTTGGGCTCCGCGCTATCTAGTGGATGATTTGTCTAAGGCCATGGCGGACTCCCCGGGCACCTACCAGGCCCATGTCGTCCGAGTCAATCCTTCCCCCGCCCCGTCCAAACAAAGATTACTGGTGGAGCTTTCCTGCAATTGGCTCGGCTATGAACCGATGAGCCAAGGTCCCTTCGAACCTCTCGTCCAGTAGCCGCTTGACACTGCACCACCCCACGGAATGCCCGCAATCATTCAATGGCCTACACCGATATCAACAGTGAAGACCGGCTGGTGCAGCAAACCTTTGCTGAGCACCTGAGAGATCGCCTCGGTTGGGAAACGTTATACGCCTGGAACCAGGAAACCTTCGGCCCCGGTGGCACTCTTGGCCGCTCCGACCCTCGCGAAGTCGTGCTCAAGCAAGACCTCCGTGCCGCCTTGGTCCGGCTCAATCCCCAGCTCCCGCCGGTCGCCATTGATGACGCCGTAGCCAAACTCACCTCCAATGACCTCTCCCGGTCTCTCCTGCAACACAATCAGGAGTTTCACCAATTCATCCGCGACGGCGTTCCCGTCAGTTATCGCGATGGTCAGGGGCAGCCGCGAAGCGCTCGCGCCCGTGTCATCGACTTTCAAAACGGTTTTTCGCTCAATGCCACTGGCAATCCCCAGCCCAATAATCGATTCTTGGCCGTTCGCGAACTCAAGATCACGGGCCTGCGCACACCAGGCTACAATCGCCGCGCCGATCTGGTCTGCTTCGTCAATGGCCTCCCTCTCGTCTTCATCGAACTGAAAGCCGTCTACCGCAACATCCGCGCCGGCTACGATGGCAATCTGCGCGATTACATGAATGAGAACGTCATCGCCCACGCCTTCCACCACAACTCATTTCTGATTGTCAGCAATGGGCACCGTGCGCGGTACGGCTCCATCACCAGCCAGTGGGACCACTTCGCGGAGTGGAAACGCCTCGACGAACACGACAAGGGCAACTTGGAAGCCGAGGTGCTCCTCAACGGCATGCTCGCCCACGACCGATTGCTCGACCTCGTCGAAAACTTCATCCTCTTCGACGGCAGCAAGCCCGGCGCGGTGCGCAAGGTCGTTGCTCGCAATCATCAGGTGCTTGGGGTAAACAATGCACTCGCCTCCGTCGAGCAGCAGGAATCGCTCAAGCTGGAGTTTCCCTTGGAAAAGCGGCTGTCCTACCGCATTGTGGAACTTCCATTGGAACTACCTGTGGAACTTCCCAATAAGCAACTGGAGGGGGCCGACAATTCGGGGCTCCTCCCCGCCTCTCAGTCCACCGAGGACCACGGCGGCAATCGCATGCTCCAACTCGTGGAACCAGCCCACCCCAAGCTCGGCAAATTGGGCGTCTTCTGGCATACCCAAGGTTCCGGCAAGTCCTACTCTATGGCCTTCTTTGCAGAAAAGGTTCGTCGGCGAATTTCTGCCAAATTTACCTTCCTGCTCATGACAGACCGCAACGATCTGGACAGCCAGATTTACCGTACCTTCGTTAGCTGCGGGGTGGCGGATGAAACAACTCCGCGCGCCACCTCCGGAGAAGCCCTCAAAGCTCTGCTCCAGCAGAACCACCGCTTCATCTTCAGCCTGATCCACAAGTTCAATCAGGACGTCAACCCCGCCGAACCCTACAGCACGCGAGATGACATCATTGTCATCTCCGACGAGGCCCACCGCACACAGGCCGGTAAACTCGCCCGCAACATGCGCCTCGCCCTGCCCAATGCCGCCTTCATCGGCTTCACGGGCACCCCACTCTTCAAGCACGACCACCTCACCAAGCGCATCTTCGGCACCTACGTTTCACGCTACGATTTCAAACGCTCCGAGGAGGACGGAGCCACCGTCAAGCTCGTCTACGAGAACAGGGGCGAAAAACTCGGGATCGCCCGGCTGGACCTAAACGACCGCATCGCCGATGCCATCGCGAAAGCCGAGCTCGATCCAGATAAAGAAGCCCTCCTCGAAAAACTGCTCGGCCAGGACTACGAAGTCATCACCGCCGACGACCGGCTCGACAAAATCGCAACCGACTTCGTCGAACATTGCTCGGCGCGTTGGGAGTCGGGAAAATCCTTGCTGGTCTGCATCGACAAAATCACCTGCGGACGGATGTGGCAACGCATCATTCCGCGCTGGCAGGCCAAGCTTGCCGAATTGGAGGCCAACCTCACGCTCAAAGAGGCCGCCCTCACAGGATTGTCCGGCAATGAGGATCGGCAGCTTGCCTTGCGCCAGGTCAACAAGCTGCGCAGCCAGGTCAATTGGATGCGCGAGACCATCATCGAAATCATCATCAGCGAAGGCCAAAATGAAGTGGACGACTTTAGCAAGTGGGGCGTCGATATTATTCCCCACCGTGCTCGAATGAAGCAGGGGTTCGAAGCCGGAGACAAAACCGTGGACGTCGAGTCCGCCTTCAAAAACCCCGATCACCCCTTCCGCGTCGCCATCGTCTGCGCCATGTGGCTCACTGGCTTCGATGTGGAGTGCCTCTCCACTCTCTACATCGACAAGCCCATGAAGGCCCACACGCTCATGCAGGCCATTGCCAGAGCCAACCGCGTTTATCCGGGTAAGGATTTCGGCCTCATTGTCGACTACAACGGAATGTTACGAAGCCTCCGCGAAGCCTTGGCGCAATATGCTCTCGGTGAGGACGGCAATGGCGGAGAAGACATCGTCGCCCCAATTGAGGAAAGAGTCAAGGCGCTACTCGAGGCGATTGAAGAAACCGAGAATCATCTGCGCACCTTGGGCTTCGACCCTTCCCGTCTGAATGCATCGCAAGGCTTCCCCCGCATCCAAGCCCTCGCCGACGCGGTGGACGCAGTCTACAACTCCGACGAATCAAAACGCCGCTTCGAACTTCTGGCTCGCCAGGTCTTTATCCGGTTTAAGGCTCTCGTTGTCGAGCCATCCGCTTACACCTACGCCAAACGTCACGACAACATCGAGGGAATCTACAAGAAGCTGGAAGAACGTCGAGACACCTCAGACGTATCTGACCTCCTCAAAGAACTCCACCGCATCGTCAATGAGGCCATCCGCACCGCGCAACCCGGCGAGGACCAGATCGAGGTCAAGCTCTACGATCTCAGTAAAATCGATCTGGAACGGCTCCGTGACGAGTTCGCAAAAAAGGTGCGCCGTAAGGCATCCGCCTTGCAGGACATTCGGCAAGTGATCGAAGACAAGCTGGCCCAAATGGTCGCCCAAAACCCGCTCCGTATGGACTTCTACAGGAAGTACGTCGAGATCCTCGCCGACTACAACCGAGAGAAGGACCGCGTCACGATCGAAGAAACCTTCGCCAGACTACTGGACCTAGCAAACAGCCTGAGCCCTGAACAGCGCCGGGCGGCTGAGGAGGGCCTAAGTGAAGAAGAACTAGCCCTCTTCGATCTCCTTAAAAAAGACTCCCTCAGCAAAACTGAAACAGAGCGAGTCAAGCAGGCAAGCCGAAGCCTCCTCGAATCAGTCCGCCGACTCATCGCTCCACTCGAACGTTGGACGGAGAAAGGCCAAACCCAGGCCGAAGTCGAGACCTTCATTCTCGATTACATCTACCAGGAATTACCCTCCCCGCCATTTACCGAGGACGAAAAGCAATCCATAGCCAAGCTCGCCTACAACCACGTCTGGCAGCGCAGCGTGGGCGATAGCTCAGGTACCCAGGCATCTACCTGATCCTTGGAGCCCTGAAGAGACGCTCACTTATGCTTCAGCGTCACGCATGCAAACGAACGAAACGAGCAGCAGATCAGCCCACTGAATTTTGTTTTCATCAGACTTGTGGTGGCTTTGGAGGGTTGAGGCCCGAAACATTCGAGCATTGACAGCAGTTCAAACGTTGATTTCGTTCACTTTGAAAATCTCTTGAGGTGTACGAACGAAATGCATCGCGGATTCAGCTTCGTGAGAAGCAGGCCACCAGCGTTCGTGCAGATACGCAAGGCGAAGCCAAACTGGCCCACAAGACTACAGATCTCCACTCGACGTATCATTTTCAGCCTCCATATGCTGCCGAAGTTTTTTCTTTTCCCAATGCGAACTGATAACGATTTCAAAATGCGCAGCGGCAAGGAAATTGCATCTTTGGGCTTGTCCGAACAAATTTTTTAACTCATCCAGCAGAAAAAAATCATGGCTTTCAAAATTTCATTTTGGATCTTCAGCAAACAGTACAAAAAGTGACTTGCCTGCCCCAGGGCCATCACCCACCAGCCCCCCTCATTTACCCCACCCCCACCAAGCTCCCCCCCCGCAAGCCATTGAGAAACAAGCCACTTACGCAACCAAAAAATCATACAACATTTACCTTGACTAATTCTAAAACATGACCTATCATCTACAACTAAGCAGCACAGCAAGTCCTTTATTTTCAATTATTTAAATAAATTTCTTGCGTCTACTTTAATTTATCTTCGTAGGAAAAAACATAGAATGACTAATCTATTTGTAAGTTCTCATGATGAACTTTCGGATTGCAACAGTATCGGGAGTGGAAGAAAGAAACGTAAACTGGTAATAGCCGACAAGGATGGCTTGATTTTATTCATTGCTCGAGTGACGATGAATCGTCCAAGCCAAAATATTCTTGGATTTGAAAATGGGGAAAAAATTCGACTTCC
The DNA here is from genome assembly GCA_044340255.1 of Bryobacter sp. Classification (GTDB taxonomy): domain Bacteria; phylum Acidobacteriota; class Terriglobia; order Bryobacterales; family Bryobacteraceae; genus Bryobacter. Next base: position 21,299 of record JBIITX010000038.1, read on the forward strand.
CGAATTAACCAGGAACGGCCAATCGGTGAGATTTTTTTTGTTTAAGAGGGCAGACTCTTACGCAATGCAAAAGCAACAGCAGCTCGTCAAAGAAATTTTCAGTGAGCTAAAGCTGGCAAATTCAGGCGACCAAAAGGCATTCTTGGATTGCATACAAGATTCAGTCGGCCACAGAATTCCAGAATTTGAATCTTTTTTCTCCGACGTGAGAGTTTCAGCAGCCAAGCAAAGATTGCTGATGATGAGTTTGAAACAGTTAAGGGAGTTGAGACCCATTCTTGGTTCGGGTACCCCAATTGCCGCATAAGAAGAACTGGATCTTGGACCTGGAATTGCTTCCGCAATTCCAGGCCCCCCACAGTGAACATCTAGATCGCCGCGCCAAACAAAGCGAATTTGCACCAAGCTGTTGCAAACTCAGCCCCCATCCCCAGCTGATCCAGTCAATGCTTTGTGCAAGACCAAAGATTAAGCTTTTTGCCGTTCACAACAATTTTCAACTTTCTTTCACCCCTAACCCATTGATTCCAAATCAAACACCGCCCTTCCAAACATTAAGCCCCAGAACCGCCTGTTAGCTTTTCCTCAGGAGCAAACCCATGAAAGATCAACAAAACCTCCCCAACGATCCCTCTACCGTGGACCCAACCCCACGCAAGAAAACCATGACCGAAGCCGCCCTCGCCGCCAATCGCGCCAACGCCCTCAAGTCCACCGGGCCCCGCACCGAAAAGGGCAAACTCAAAGCCGCCTCCAACTCCCTCAAACACGGCCTCTATTCCATGAAGAACTTCGACAGCTTCGTCGCCGATCACGACGACGCCCTCGCCGTCACCACCAACTTCATCGAACAATTCAACCCCGTCACACCCACCGAAGTCGCCCTCCTCCACCAACTCATCCACATGCAGCTCCGCTTCATGCAGATGGAATTCCTCTATGGCGAAGCCATGCGCTTCCGCGTCGAAGACATCATCAAAAAACCCGTCGCCTTCCTCCCCGCCATCCTCCGCGAGCTCGATCGCCTCCCCACCAAAATCCAGCGCACCATCAAACTCCTCCGCCAGGAGATCGCCCAGCGCGAAGCCTTCATCAGCCAATATGAGTCCAAAGGCGAAACCGTGGAAATCGAACCCATCGAAGACGCCCCCAAACTCCCGCCCCGCCCACCCGAGGAAATCTACCCAGTCCTCACCACCCCCACCGGAGACATCGCCCTCGGCGCAACACCCCAGCTCGAGCAAATCGCAAAAACGGACCCACAAGCCTCCATCACCCTGGCCAAGCAAATCATCGCCGACTTCGTCGAAAAGATGAACGCCAAGTACGATCCACCCCCGCCGCCAGCAACACCCGCGGAATAACAAAACGAACCCAAACCAGACAAATTCACAACAGCGGACCAGCGGCAGCCCGGACCCACAATCCTCTGCCCGCCGCGCAAGCTCATTGACATCTTGAATCAGTATCGAATCCGAGGCACAACTCCAGAAACAGGGCCCGCCCCAACAGGCGGACCCTGTTTCTGCCGCTGTTGTAGCATGAAGCATGCGGTCCATCAGCAGCATTCGCAGCAAGCTCCAGCAGCTCCTCACCATCAGCTCCCTCCTCCTGGCCGCCAGCCACGCCCCCGGCGCAGACCTCTCCAAGTTCAAACGCATCGAACCACAGTTCATCGCGGCGCTGGCAGACTCCGGTGCCTCTAAAGGCACCGGCGCACAATCTTGGGGCCTCTGGACCCTCGACCCCGGCCCGCGCGGTGCCAGGCTCGAAAGCTACGAGCAACTCAAAGCAGCCGGCGGCCTCACCCCGGCAGGCTGGAAATTCGACCCTGCCGACTGGTGGCTGGAAGAACACGGCTTGATCATGGAAAAACCCACCTTCCCACTAACCCCTGGCAAATACGTCGTCACCGGAGACCGTAAGGTCACAACCGTGCTCACCGTTCTGCCCAAGGACAAAGACGGCAACCAACGCTGGGAGCTCGCCGATGGCGCAACCATTTACGACGTCACCCACCTCGGCTGCCGCGCCGCACGCTACAAACCCACGGCGGCCAACAGCTCCTGCTCCCCCGCCCCCGTTTCGTCCAAAGGCTTCCCGGTAAATCCCGAGACCCCCATGCCCGACGTCAAAGGCTGCCGCAAGCAGGACTACGCAGTGCTCATCATCATTGGCATCCCCGCCACCCAATAAAGAAAACACATGAACCCCAACCAAGCCCTGTGGGAAAAAGGCGACTTCACCGCCATCGCCTCTTTCATGCGCCACTCTGGCCAGAACCTCGTCGATTCACTCGGCATCACCAGCCCCCTGCAGATCCTCGACCTCGGCTGCGGCGACGGCACCAAACTCGAAGCCCTGTCCGACAACACCTTCGATCTCTCCCTCTCGATCTTCGGTACCATGTTGCTCCCAAACCCTTCGACGTCGCAAAAGAACTCGTCCGCGTCACCAAACCAGGCGGCAAAATCGTGATGGGCAACTGGATCCCCAACGACCCAACTTCCTTCGTCTCACAACTGCTCAAAATCTCCTCCGCCTACACTCCACCGCCACCAGAGGGCTTCATCAGCCCCATGACCTGGGGCGTCCAAGCCAACGTCATCGAGCGCTTCACCGCCGCAGGCATCCCCGCCGAAAACATTGCGATGGAAAAAGACACCTTCCACTTCCAATCGCCAGATCACAGCCCCGAACAATTCATTGACCTCTTCACCACCTTCTACGGCCCCACAATGAACGCAGTCGAAGCCGCCGAGAAGAACGGAAAGAAGGCCGAGATCCTCGCCGAACTCCTCAACCTGGCCAAGGCCGAAAACCAGTCGACCACCGGAGCCACCTCAATCCCGGCAACCTTCCTCCGGGTCACAGTCCGCACCTGAGCCCAGCCCCTCGGGTGGCATCCGTTCTAACGCCTTCCAGAAGTATCCTTGTGCGACCCATGCTTCCGTTGGCACCCCAACAGCAGACTAACGCTAAATCGCGCACACTCATTTCCGATATGCTTTAAGTTATGACGGCCATCTTCGCAACTCAGATTGAGATTGACCCGAGCGGCGTGGCTTGGCTTGCGGGCACTAGGGTGAAGGTGGTTGAGGTCGTTCTGGACAAACTGGCCCATGGCTGGAGCCCGGAAGAGATCCACTTTCAGCATCCGCACCTGTCTTTGGCTCAGATTCATGCAGCGTTGACCTACTATTATGAAAATCAGTCCTTACTGGATTCACAAATGGCCCATGCGCAGAAAGAGTCGATGGCCCTGGCAATAGAGGCATCCGATCCCGCCCTCCAAAAGAGACTGAGCGACTTGAAAAGAGCCCGTTGACAGTTAGCTTCTAGATCGAAGATCTGACGTGGATCGAATCGGCCACTCTAAGTCGAGTCTTCTGGCAAGCCAAGCGTGATAACGTTCCTGCTAGATAGCAATCTGAGCGCTTTAAGAAATCCGTGGCCTCCAAGATCTAAAGGTTAAGCCGCACTCACTCCCTATCAGGTTCTTCTCAGGACCAATCCTGGGAACAACAGACCAGCGCCAGACTGATCCGTGAAAGGCCCAGCCCCTACTTGACAGCGTGGCTCATCGCAATCCGGTTCCCCAATCGGTTCGGCTCATGGCACGATATACAAACCATCTTCACCTTCGAGCGCGCCGCCGGATCTTCCGCCCACTTCTTCGCCACTGACGCATACGGGGTCTTCGCCAGCATCCCCTGCATCCGCTCCAGCGTCTTCGTCAGCTCTGCCTCCCGCCCCGTGCGGTACGCCGTAGCTGCCAAGCCAGCCAGGCTCTCCCCCTTCATGTGCATTGGCAACTTCTCAAGCTCGCCCACCTGCAATTCATCGAGCTTCGCGTAAGCCAGATAGGCCCGCTCCCAGGCCCCCTTCCGCATCGGCTCCGGCAATCGGTCCGCCAGAATTGCCATCACAGCTCCTTCAAAGATCTCCGGGATCTGCGCCCTCGGCCCGACACCCAAACGCCGCATCTGCTGCAGATAGCTCAGCGCCACACCGTAATGGCGATGAAACCCCGCCTCATCCTTTGCCTCCAGAGCCCACACCGCCTCCACCACCTCCGCCGCATATCGCCACGCCACAACACTCACCGGGTCGTAAAGGCTCCCTACCCGATCCAGCGTCTCCACGCCCTTGGCCATACGAGCCCGGTCATTCTCAAGTAAACCCGCAAAGATATCCTCGCGAACCAGCCAGTCAATCGTCAGCCGATTCGAAAGCGTCTGCCCAAACGCAAAGGCCGCAAGCAGCAGCAAGCTCAAAAGTTTCATGTCCTGAATCCTACCTCATCTTAAGAAGCGAAATCCCGGTAGAAAATCCGCCTACTGCGCTGCAATTATTACTGGCACTCCACCAATCCAGGCAGAACTCACCCTCACCGCCACATTGCCGCGCGTCAATCCCTCTGGCACCCTGAAGTTCACCTGATACCCATCCACCGCTCCCGGAAAGCCCACCGCTGACAAGACCTCAGCGCTCCGTCCACCCATCGTGATCTGTACCGGCGAAGTGACATTCGCTAGCGGCGATTGCGGAAAAGCTGCCCCTGGCTCCACACCCGGCCGCGTCGGGCCCAGGCCGCTCACAAAGACAGAAAGGATCTCTCCCGCCACCGCCGGTGCAGTCGCGCTCACCTGGCGGAAGTCCGCATGCGTAATCGCCGGCAAACCATTTGCAGTCAGTACTTGCGGATAAGTCATCGGGTAAATCGTGAAGAAAAACCGCTTCTTGCCGCCCCCATTGATTCTTCTCCGGCTCGGGTCTTCAGACGCAGAAGCCAGCCGCCCCGCAACCGTATTAACCAGCCCAACCTGCCCGCGAACTCCTTGGAATGCTCCCGTCCCCCCAACAATCGCATACTCACCGACCACGGCTCCGAGCGGGCCTCCCGGCGCGGGGGTACTATGCGGTCCGCTGCAGAATATCGTCCCGATATACGCACCCTCAGCGCTCATGATCTGAAAGTAGTAAGAACGATAGGTCGAGGTGGTGATGTCAGCGATCGGCCTGCCAGGGGTTGACGCGATGGTGCTCCCAATCACCCGAGACGAACTAAAGGCAAGTCCCTTTGCCGGCTGACCATTGAGCGACACAATATCTGCCAGATGATCCGATTCCAAAAAGGTATTCGGCAACACCCGCACCGTCGTCAGATTCGGATCCGCGCCTCGCTTCAAAGGATCCGAAGTATCTTCCAGATACTCTACGTAATTATCCACATCAATAACAATAGTAGAAGGCAGTGGCACCTGAGCTTGAGCCAGCGAAGCCACCAAGAAACAACCCATCGCGATCATTCTGAATTTAAGCATTCCAAATTGTGGCCTGAATCCCCCATTTCTCGACATGAGGATTACCTGAGGATATGATTTGTAACACAGCAACCCATGCCAAACCCTCCACAATCCGATCCAATCCGGTTTGGCCCGTTTGAACTCAATCCCGCCAGTGGTGAACTGCTCAAAGACGGCGCACCTCTCAGCCTTCAACCCCAGCCCTTTCGCTTACTCCATCTCCTGCTCTCACGCTCCGGTGAATTAGTCACCCGCGAAGAGCTCCGCCAAACCCTCTGGCCCGACGGCACCACAGTAGACTTCGACCAGGGTCTCAACTACTCGATCCGCCAAATCCGTTCCGCCCTCGGCGAATCGGCCAGCACCCCCACCTACATCGAGACCCTCCCCAAGCGCGGCTACCGCTTCATCGCCCCGTTACAAACCACGGCTCCACCCATTCCTCCTCGGCCCACTCGCCGCTTAACCCTTCTCGCCGCAGCCCTCGCCATACTCGGCGTCGTTCTCGTCTACACCTTCACCACCGGCAACACACCTTCCCCTAAAGTCATCCTCGTTCGCCCCTTCGTCCCCCTCGGCTTGACCGCCGACCAGGCCTGGTTCCCAGACGCCCTCGCCCAGCATCTGGTGGGCCAACTCGCCCGCACCCGCAAAGTCCGCGTCCTGCCCTGGTCCACCTCCCTCGCCCTTAAGTCCTCAACGCCCTCGTTGCAAAGCATCCACCAGCAATTCGGAGCCGAAGCCGTTCTCGAAGGCTCCGTCCGGATCGCAGGCCAGTCATTGACCGTTGTCGCCCAGTTGGTCGATACCCGCTCAGCCAGTACGCTCTGGTCCCATACCGATCACCGCGATTCCATCGATCTGGCTGCCGTAGAAAACAACCTCCTGGCTGCCATCACCAGGCAATTGCAGTTTCGGGCAGGCAGCAGGCCGCTCGATCTGGACACTCACAATCTCTTCCTGCGCGCCTCCTCCATGAAAGACCAGCTTTCCGCCAATGGAGCCGAGCAAAGCGCCAAGGCCTTCGAAGAAGTAATCCGCCGTGCTCCCACTTACGCTCCTGCCTACGCCGGTTTGGCCAACACAATGGCTACATTCCCCTTCCTCAGAAAAGTGTCGCCCCAAGAAACTCTCCAGAAAGCCGCAGAGACCGCCCGTCACGCCATCCAGCTTGACCCCTCTCTCGCCGAAGCACACTCCGCCCTCGCCCATGCTCAGTTCAATCTTTGGAACTGGCGCGAGGCCGAATCAGAATTCCGAATCGCCTTGAACCTCGACCCCGACTCCGCCACCACCCTCCAACTCTTTGCCATCAGCCTGGCCACAGAGGCGCGCTTCGAGGAAGCCCTGAGTCGTGCAGAGGCAGCGGCAAAGCTGGCACCTACCTCCGGCCTGATGACCTACACCATCGCACTCATCCACTTTCACGCTGGCCACTTCGACCAGGCCATCGAGGCTGGCAAACGTACCCTCGACATCGACCGGGGTTTCGCACAATCACACCACATCATCAGCAGAGCCTACGCCATGAAGGGAATGCTGCCCAAAGCTCTGGAAGAACAGGCAGAGTGGCTCAATCATGGTGCAGGCCGCAATGGCAACCTCTGGTCAGCCCACCTGCAAGCCCTCAATGGAAACAAGTCGGCGGCACTCCAGATACTCAAGCAATGGGACGAAGGCAACAGCAACAATGCTTCCCCACCCCTGGCCTACCCTGTCACTCTACTTGCTTGCGGCCAAATTGATAGAGGCCTCGCCGCGCTCCGACAGCTAGTACAAGGTCACGTTACTGCTGCCATTTGGCTCAGGGCAACGCCAGAACTAAACCGCTGGAAAAACGATCCGCGTTACGTGTCAGCCGTTGCCCTGTTAGACAATCCACCTAAGGCAGCCGTGGCGTCCGTCCCTGCCGCAATTGCGCTATCCACCCGCTGAATCTTCAGGTATTGCAGAACAACTTAACACTGCTGCGCCCCAAGCAACCGTCGGGCTGCATGCAAATCTGGCGTTGCTCTGGCCAATTGCCTTCCTGGTAAATCCACGCTCCTCAGCATCAGCTTGGCAGCCAAATCGATTTGACTCAGCTCCATCGCAGCCAATGCTCCAAGCTGCTGCACGCTATGCATTCCGTCTGCAGTAGTGCGCAAAATACTCTCCTGATCCCGCAAGAGCCAGGCCGCCTCGACCGCCGCAAGGCAATCGCTATATCGCTTGGCCATCAGCGCTTTCAAGGCTAAGTCGTATTGGTTCTGGAAGCCACCATCCGTCGCGACTTTCTGCCTGGCAACAAGAAATTGACCCATCGGCTCTCGGCTCATCAGCTGGTCCATTGCTGCCCTTCGCAGCATATTCAATCGCACATAGGATTCCCGGACATTCCCTTCCTTAACGGCCACTTCATAAGAATTCAAAAGGTCCAGGCAATTCCAGGGCTTGGCCAGACTCTTCAAACGAGTACCTGCCTCCACGTTAAGAGATAGGGCTTCCTTGTCATCGTATTTCGCGGTAAGAGCGCTTGACGATCTCGAAAGGATGGAAGCGGCTTGTTCCCATTTGTGATCAGAAATCGCAACCCTGAGGTCCGCAATATCGCGGGAACTAGCCGCGTTTGCGGGAAGCAGTATCAAGCAGCAGATCATACCCAGACGAATCGCAAAAAACTGTAACATGAAAACCCTCCCCAAAGGCTTTACTTGAGTAGACATAGTTGACCTCCGATTGATGTTGAATTTGTCTCGATTTCAAATATCCTTTCATGAGCAGACGACGCAGTTGCAATATTGAGAAACCTTGGTTCGCCGAATTGCCGAATTGCCCCCAGTAGGCTCAGGCACCCATTTAAGCAAGAAGCGAGATCGTTTCGATTCGCCTGAATCCAAGGATCGAAAATACTGCTGCATTGAGCAATAGAGGCAGAGTATTGATTCCAACATATTTGACGGGTGACGAATTCTTCCCACATGCAATAGGTAGTGTCGTACATGACCAAACAGGCGTAGTAGAACAGCGAAGCATCTCGATCACAGTTCTGGTAATCAGAATGAGCTGATCACACGCAAAATCGCTTACCACGCTCGATTTCAGCGAGATCATTGTCGTAGTGACTAGTGCAGCTTGAACGGCAGGCATCACAAGCGCTGCCGCACGGTTGAGAATAAGATGGACTCACAGAGAAGAGTAAGGCCAACAAAAGCAACGGGAAACCATTGAGCAAAGGCTCAACACCTATGAATTTCTTCATGCCCCGAATATACTCGCATTTATATCAGAAAAATAGATAAATCTAGCCTGATCATTCTTTCTAATTCCCCCCCCCGACAGCAATAACTGAAATGTAATGACTTTGAGCAACGAAGCAACTTCCGCCGATCTGCATTGTCATGCGAACGAGATGCAAGGCGCACATCATTACCAAGAAACTCCATTACGGAACCACCATCTCATTACTCTCCACCCCACCTACCCGCAGCCTAACTCTTTGCGCCCCAGCCCCCCGCACATTCACCTGATACAACCCTACAAAGCCGGGTGCCAACCCGGCATACAACACCTCTGCCGGTTGCCCATTCACCAACGCTTCCACCGGTGCCACCACCAGTTGGAAAGCCCCCTCCTGCCGCACCGCCCCAAACCCGGTGCCATACACTTCCAGAAACTCCCCGCGCCGCAACACAGCACCCGGGAAGATCCCTGGCTGCACCCGCCGCAACGGCACCCGCACCACCGCGCTCTCCCCCAGCGGCGTCACCACCTGCACACTCACCTCACTGGCCCCAACAAACTCATCGGCCAGATAAAAATTGATCTGCGAATCACTCACATAAATCAGCGGCTGCAAGCGCCCATTCACCAGCACCTCCACCCCGTTAATCCGCCCCGGCCAAGGCAGACCCGCCGCGGGCACCGCTCCCCCGCTCAGGTTCGCCCCAAAGATCGAATGGATCCCTAACGGTGCCAGCCCTGCCGCAAACGACGCCGCATTCACTACCGTAGTGCTCAACACAAATGGTGTCCCCAGTGCCGTCACCAGCGCACTCGGCCCACCTTCCACCCGCAATTGCAAGCGATTGAACGGTGCCGCAGCCGGCCTCCACCGGAATCGCACCAGCCCATTCTCATCAGCCACCGCACTGGCAGGTTCCACGGCTCCTCCTGTCCCTGCATCCGCCACTACCCGCAACCCCGGATATCCCAGCCGGTTCGCATCACTCACCCTCACCACCACCGGAGCGGCTAGAAAACCGACGCCTGCCACCTGCCCTGCCCCACTCACCACTTCGAGCGACAATGCCGACACACCAGCCGCCACTTGCACCCGCGCCTCCACACTTTCAAAGCTGCTATCCGCCGGGGTCACTTCAATCAAATCCACACCCGCCCGCAAGCCTCTCACACCAAAGCTCACACTCGTCTGCCCCGCCGCGACACTCACCATCGCAGGCACTTCCACCAAAGCATTCCGCGCCTGCAATCCAAAACTGCGCGCCACGCTCGCCGTGCCAGTCAGCCGCAGGTTCGCCGTCGCCGTCTGCCCCGCCAACACCCCACTGGCAGGCCACAAGCTCAAGGCCACACTCTTCTTCAGCGTCGCATCGGCGCTAGCCCGCTGCCCTGCCGCCCGGAAGTAATATTCTTCAAACGACCTCCGGTACCCTTCCACCTGGCTCAATGTCGTCGCATCCGGCTCCACGCCCTTCGGCACAATCAAAACAAATCCAAACCGGAACCTCCGCTGCGCCACCGTGTGGTCTGGCGTCCGTCTTCCCACTTCTGCAATCACCTGGTCAATATCAACATCACGCCGCACCCCGTCAAACCGTACACCCAGCGTCGGCGGCGGCGGAAAGAAGGCATTGATCCCGGCACCGCTCACATAAAACATCGGCGGCACATCTTCCTTCCCTCGAAACCCCATCAAATACTGATCGAGCAGCGAATAGCCCTCCGTCACCGCTACCGTCTCAAAGCGCGGTGAAACTCCCGGGCCCTTATCTTGAATGCGATTTCCTTCAAGCAAGCTCGCCTCGCTGTTGAACGTAAAGTTCCAGTGCGCACTCTGCCGGCCCAGCATCGGACGAACGCTAGGATTGTTCGGATCACGAACGCTCGCAAACGCCAGAAACAAATGCCCAGCCTCATGAGCGAGTATAGTCGTCGGCGTGTCCCGCGATGAAAACCGCGAAGGCACAACCGCATTCGGGTCTACCGGATACTGCGTCACCGGCCCCATGTTCAATACTGCCTGCAATCTCCTCGGGCTCCCGTACTGCGCCCCCGCTTCTACAATCGAATCCCCAAATCCTGTCCTCTGATTCCGAACTGTCACCTCAAAGGCAACCACTCCCGTTCCCGCTGTGATCCCCAGTGCGTTGTAAACAACCAGATAGTCATAGGCATCCTCATGGTTCTCAAAGAAGCGCTGCGAGGCCGTCACCGTATCGAGAGATTCCTGCAGCGCAAACCGCTCCGCGACGGCCCCCACAAAGCTCCGCCCACTCGAATCGATCAGGCTCACCACATTGGTGCCTGCCTGCAAGTCTCCCGGCGCAATGCCCACCACGCCCTCTTCCGAATCCATCGTCTGGTAGGCAATCTCAATCACACCCGTCGCCAGCAGTCGAATCTGAAACGTATTCAGTGGCCCTACGCCGAAGCTCGAATACTCCGGCACACGAACCCAACTCACCACCATCCGGTCAGCCCGCGACAATACATTCACGCTCCCGGCGCGCGACGGATCCAGATCTTCAAACAACCCCGCAATCCGCGGCAACCCACTCAACAGCCGCCCCAGGCTCCGGGTCAACGTCGAACCGTCTCCCGCTCCAAAGCTCAAGTTCCCATCGCTATTAACGTGGACAGATCGAAATCTCTGGCCAAAGTAGGTCAGCTCAAAACCAAGCTGAACCTCTCGCGTATCGTCATCGCCAAGGTCGGCAACGGCAGTTCCCTGCTCCGCCGCATCGTAGTTGCCAGCCACCACCTCCAGCCGGTACCCCCTCGCTTCAGGCGTAAACCGTAAGGTTCTCCCGTTCAGCGTAAACGTCTTGCGGCGGCTGATGATCCCCTCGTCCTCTTCCATCACCACCAGGTTCCCCACATCCCGGCTCGCCCCGCGCACTTCTTCTACCGCCGCCAGTCCAGACAGTTTGCGATAGAGATCCCGCACCTGCCGCCGCTCTCCATTGAGATGCGACTGTAACAATTCCTCCAGCACACGTTCCGGATAAGTACCGCAAGTCTCTTTCGCACCCTTGCCGGAACAAATCAACGGAACAAACACTAGCCCAATCAGCGTAATTCTAGATACATTCATTGAATATGGCTTTCTGTACAAATTGCGGAGCTCAGCTCGAGGACGCGGCAAGATTTTGCCCTAAATGTGGGACGGCGATGGCGGGTGCAGCTAGTACAACTTTTAGCACACCAGGCGCTATGGCCCAGGAACCACTCAACTACGAAATCCAGGGCGACAACCTGCAGATCATCCGCTGCAAACTCAAGCCCGGCCAGGAACTCTACGCCGAAGCCGGACGCATGGTTTACAAAACCACCAACGTCCAATGGGAAACCAAAATGCAAGGCGATAGCCTCGGCTCCAAGATTTGGGGCGCGGTCAAGCGCAAGCTCATGGGCGAGAGTCTCTTCATGACCTACTTCAAGTCCAGCGGCAATGGCGAAGTCGGCTTCGCGGGCAGCTACCCTGGTCGCGTACAGGCCTTTGACCTCAAGCCCGGTCAGACTGTCCTCGTTCAGCGCGACAGCTTCCTCTGTGCTCAAACCAGCGTCCAGCTCAACATCGCACTCGTCAAGAAACTTGGCTCAGGCTTCTTCGGCGGCGAAGGCTTCATCCTCGAGAAACTCACCGGCCCCGGCCTCGCCTTCATCCACGGCGGTGGCGACTTCGTGGAGTTCAACCTCGCTGCCGGCGAGACCATCCAGGTTGACACTGGCTGCATCGTTGCCTTTGACGAATCGGTCAACTACGACATCCAGATGGCAGGTGGCATCAAGACCGCGATCTTCGGCGGCGAAGGCCTCTTCCTCGCTACGTTAACGGGCCCCGGTCGCGCCATCATCCAGTCCATGACTCTCGAGAAGATGGCCCGCGAACTCGGCTCTACCGCTCCTTCCGGCACGGGCGACGGCAACAACCCCCTCGGTGCCATCGGGTCAATCTTTAGCGACGACTAAGCCGTTAACCTCCAGCATTTTTCTCACCTTCTCATCACGGGTCGTGGACGCCAGTCCAAGACCTATTCTCACGGCTACTTCGCTGACTCTGCATCATCTTTCCGAGTCGCCTGGCTACGGCTGTAGCCCGATGCTAGAAGACCGAGATGACGTCCAGTATGGCTCTGGAAGCTCTTGCGATGATCATAGCCTTGCCATCGAGGAAGACGCGATCGCAGCCGCAACCGGCAGGAAGCGGCACGAGACGTGCGTTCAAGTCCTGAGGGAAAGGGCTAATTTTCTTTTGGAGACCGGGAGGTAGGGTGCCGTTTCGGCGAAGCTGCTTCTGAAGGCCAGGAGGGAGTTGGCCGCGCTTGGCCAGGCCAGGGGGGAGACCTGATGACGGCGCGGATTGAGCCCACTGCTGTATAGAGCGGCGGTCAGAATCGCTAAACATTACGGAGATGGCAACGGCTGGGCTCGTGGCTTGCGCGTTGCGATTTGCGTTGCCCTTTCCCTTACCATTGCCTTGAGCAAACAACGTGAGCGACAGGAGTGAGATGGAGAGGCAAAGGCGAAGAGAATGGTTCATTTGATCTCCAGCAATTAGATCACCTTATTGGAGATTTCGTTACACCTCAGGACCGCCTGCAAGAGCCCCCTTGAGATTCGTGAGCATGAAGTGGATGAGACTCTCGCTGCCTTTGAGACAAGCAACAGCGAACAGCTCAAAATCAAGAGTCGCAAGCGCAGTCATCATAGCGAATCACTCTTCATTCGAAATTCATGCGATCTTAGCGGCCCTGTCATACCCGCTTGTTACCGTTCCACAATGCGACTCGTTTTGTTGACTCTGGCCTTCGCTTCTCTGATCTACTCGCAAAGCGCTCAAATCTCAGGCCGCGTAGCCGATCCCTCAGGCCAAGGCATCCCAAACACCACGATTAAGGTCACCAACCTTGGCACCAATTTGCAACGAGAGACACAGAGCAACGCCGAAGGTCTCTATACGGTCCCAGCGCTTACCCCTGGCTCCTATTCAGTCAAGTTCAGCAAAGACGGCTTTAAGTCGCTCGATCGTTCTGGCATCCAGCTCACGGTTGACACCCGCAGCAGAGTCGACGCTCAACTGGAGCTTGGTACGGTTGCCGAATCCATCAACGTCACCGAAAACATCGGCACCTTACAAGTCGATTCTCCCGAGGTCTCGACTACCATTACGCAGGGTCAGGTGCAGAATCTGCCCTTGGTTCAATTGGGTCGGGTTCGCGTTGCGGCAGCCTTCATCTATCTCACCGCCGGAGTGCAAGGCAACGTCCGCATTGACGGTGCCGACAACCTCGCTGCTTCCAATCAAATCCGTGTCCATGGCAGCGGCACCTTCCAGCATGAGTTTTGGGTCGATGGCCTTCCTGCCGGGCAGATGGGTCAGATCGGGAACTTCAACGAGAGCGCGCCCCCCGTTGAGGCCATGCGCGAATTCAAACTCCAAACCTCACAGCTAGCCGCCGAGTTTGGCCACTCCGGTCAAGCCGTCACCAGCTTCGCCCTCAAGACCGGCAGCAATCAACTGCACGGTTCTGCGTTCGAATACTTCCGCAACGACAAGCTCGATGCCCGCAGCTGGTTCTCTGCGACCCGCGCCATCACCCGTCAAAATGAGTATGGGCTAACCCTCGGGGGTCCCATCTGGGTGCCAAAGGTCTACGATGGCCGCAACAAAACCTTTTTCTTCTTCTCCTGGACCTCGGCCCGTCGACGCGGCCTCGATAACTTCAATCGCGTACAGGCCCCCTCACGCCTCAATACCCAAGGCGACTTCAGCGACTGGCGGAATGCCGCTGGCAACCTCATCCCCATCTACGACCCGGCCACCACTCGTTCCAACCCGGCAGGCGGCTTCATCAGAGAAGTCTTCCCGGCCAATCGCATTCCTCTAAACCGCATCGATCCGGTCTCGGCCAAGATCGCCGCCCTTTACCCCGCGCCCAACGCCTCCGGCGCGCTCAACCTCGAAGCATTCATTGGAGTAAAACAGCTCGACCCCGATATCTTCACCGGCCGCGTAGACCACTCCCTCAACTCCCGCGATAAGGTCTTCTACTCTTTCAACTCCACCTATGTGCCGCGCTTCCGCGTCGACAACCCGTTGCCTGATCCTCTGACTTCAGGCATCATCCAGGTCATCTCCAGCAAGCTCCACCGCATTGGCTTCGATTCTGTCATCCGTCCCAATCTCCTCAATAGCCTCATCCTCGGAGTCAACCGTTTCCGCAATCCGGTCAACCCCGTGACAGCAGAAAGAGGTTGGCCCGCTCGACTCGGCCTCACGGGTGTTTTCGGAGATCGCTTCCCAGTCCTCAGTTTTGGCGACGGCTATGTTGGAGCAGCCAGCGGCGGAATCACCGACAACAAAGACGACGTCTACATGTTCAAGGACACCGTCAATTGGACGCGTGGCCGCAGCAACTGGAAGTTCGGCGGCGAATACCGCTGGAACCACCTCCACAATCGAACCCTCACCAACACCCAGGGCTCCATGTCCTTCAACAATCTCGCCACCGCCCTGCCCGGCTCCCCCGCTGGCTCAGGTAACTCCTTCGCCAGCTTCCTGCTCGGCGAAGTCGCCTCGGGCAACATACGCTTTCCCCAAAACGTTGGCATCCGCCGCACCTACTCCGGCTTCTTTCTTCAAAACGATTTCAAAGCCTCAAGCAGTCTCACCGTCAATTTCGGCATCCGCTGGGAATTCATGGGCGCACCCTTCGAGCAGCAGAATCGCTATAGCGTCGTCGACCTGAATCGTCCCAATCCCGCCGCTGGCAATCGCCCCGGCGCACTCATCTTCGCAGGAGAGGGCCAGGGCCGCACCGGTGACCGCCGCCTCGTCAACCGCGACAATTCCGCCTGGGGACCAAGACTTGGCTTCGCCTACTCGCTCAATCCGAAAACCGTTTTCCGCGGCGGCTATGGGCTCTACTACGCCGACAACTACCTGTCGATCTCAAGTGCAGGCTTCAACATCGAAGGCACCTTCCAGACCCTCGACAACGGCATCACCCCCGCCTTCCGCATTCGTGAAGGCTTCCCGCAAAACTTCCCCAAAGAGCCGCGCATCGATCCATCGCTGCTCAACAACCAGGCCGCCTCCTTCATCGAACAAGCTTCCGCCGCCCTTCCTCGGACCCAAAGCTGGAGCTTCGGCTTCCAACGCGACCTTGGCCGGGAAGTCGTTGCCGAAATCAATTACATCGGCAATCGCTCCACCCGCCAGGTGGCCCCCGAATTGTCCAACATCAATCAGGTCGATCCACGCTTCTTGCCCCTGGGCCAATTGCTCACCCGCAACATCAACACGTCCGAAGCCCGCGCCGCCAACATCGCAATTCCCTTCCCCGGCTTTAACGGCTCTGTCGCCCAAGCCCTCCGCGCTTATCCGCAATACCTAACCCTCACCTCACAGCAAGCCAAGATTGGAGCCTCCACCTACCACGGTGCCGAATTCAAAGTCCGCAAACGCTTCGCCTCCGGCTTCTCCTTCGAGTCCAGCTATACATGGTCCAAAGCCATCGGCCTCAACACTCCGAGCTACCAGGGCTTTGGCGGTCTCGACAACATGCTCCAGGATCACTTCAATCTCAGAGGCGAGCGCTCGCTGCTCTCTTACGATGTCCCACATGCCTTCGTGGCCCACTACATCTATACGCTCCCATTCGGCAAAGGCGCGGGCTGGCGAAAAGCGCTCCTCGCCGACTGGACGCTATCCGGCGTACACCGCTATCAATTCGGCTATCCGATTCAGGTTTCGATGAATAACTTGCTGCCGATCTTCAATCGAGTCCTGCGGCCCGACCTGATTGCCGGCACCAACCCCTCCTCCGGAATCTCCAATGGTGACTTCGATCCCGGCAAGGGCAATCGAATCACCAATGCTGCCGCTTTCGCCTCACCCGTCGTTGGCGGTGTCTTCCGCTTCGGCTCCATGGGCCCCACCCGTGGAGACCTCCGGCAGTTTCCGGTCCTGCAGGAGGATTTCGTCCTCACCAAGCGGCTCCTCATCCGTGAGCCGCTCCGCATGGAGTTCCAGGTTCAAATGTTCAATGCCCTCAACCGGCATCGTTTCGTAAATTTCGAACCCAATTTCTCAAGCCCGAACTTCGGTGCAACCCGCGGAACCAACTTGCCCCGCTTCATTCAGCTAGGCACAAAGTTCACGTTCTAATGGTCAGTCTTGAAAGCGGGCATCCACCGGCACCCGGTAGCCCGCAACCAGACGATTGGTTTCGTTTGCCATCCCAACAACGGCCATCAACTCGCCAAACATGCCTTCGCTCATCCCTTTCATGCGGGCAGCAGCAGTATGCGAGGCAATGCAGTACTCGCACCCATTCGTAACGCTGACGGCGATATAGATCAGCTCTTTCACCAATGGGTCCAGTTCGCCCGCACCCATCACCTGTTGGATGCTCTCCCAAGTCCGCTTGAGCGTAATCGGGTCGTGCGCGAGTGCCTTCCAAAAATTGTTGATGTAGTCCGTCTTGCGCTTGGCCATGATGTCGTCATAGACGGCCCGTACTTCAGCACTTGCCTCAGCGTACTCGATCAATTTCATTTCGCCTCCAACAACTTCACAATCTCTGTGTGCCCTTCTTTTCGTGCCGCCTCTGAGGGTTTTGCTCCCATAGCGTCCACCAGTTCACGGTCTGCCCCGCGCTCCAGCAGCAGGCGCACCATTTCAATCTGACCGCTCTTTGCGGCAAGCATCAAGGGCGTATTCTCCCGGTCATCAATAGCATTCACGTTCGCGCCCCGCTCCAGCAACAACCGCAAGACCCCAAGCCTGCGACGGGAAACCGAGAAATGCAGGGCTGACGCCGTCCTGGTCGGCGCCTCCGGCTTGGCACCACGGTCGATCAACATACTCACCAGCTTTTCATCGCCATTCTGTACGGCAAGCAGCAACGGGTCGCTCCCCGGCCCGCGTCCCATATTCGGATCGGCACCCTGACTCAGAAACTGTGTAGCATCCTTCATTCGCCCTTCGCGCACGGCCAGGGAAAGAGTGTCGCCAAAGCGCTCATTCCATCCGGTGAAAGGCAAAATCAGGAGTACGACAACCAGCAAGGCGGGAAGAGCTCCCCAAAGCTGAGTCCCCAAGCGGACCCGTTCGCCCACCTTCCCGTGAAAGGTCTCGTACCGCTTCGAAACGGCGATATTTTCCTCTCCAAGGCTCCTCCGCGACCGCTCATAAAGTAGTTGCCAAGCCATCAAAAAAGAACCATAGATCGGCATGAAGGAAAACGAGGCAATCGCCATCGTAGAACCAAAGATTCCGCCAAATGCCTCGCGAAACACAACTTTTAACGGGGCTTGCGCCAGAATAAGAACCACGGGCAAATACAGTGCTACAAGCCAGGCAATGGACAATCGCCTCACAGTCAAAGCCAAAACCAAATGCTCACTCCCGCGAACCAATACCTCACTCCGTTTGCGGGAGGAGGCAATGTCCAAATCTTCCATCAGCGCAACAATGTGGCTTAGCCCATGCCGCAAAGGACTTGCAGTAAAAAGAAGGGCTTGGGCACCACGAGGAAATACTTTTGCGGTTTCCCATATTTGTACCAGCCACCCCTTGAAACTCGGCTCGCTGTCCCGTAAATGATAGATCCATTTCGTCATAGCCATGTCCGAAAAGACCGCCGCCACATAGGTAAGAAAAGCATGAAAGGGAAGGATCAATGCAAAGGCCTGCCAGTCTTCGAGAAGGCCTCCCTCCATCAAAAGCCGAATCAGATTGCGAAACCCATTGAGGGCAAGGGCCCCAGGCAAAATCGCAACAAAGAGAATGGCAAACCAAACTCCGGTATTGCCAGAGCTCCACTGCCGACTCTCTTTGAGAAGATCCACTTCCCCCTCAACAGCGGCACGAAGTCTCGCCATGAAGCTGATGCAGTCAGGGGCCCGGTACTGCGGGTCTTTGGCCAAACTTTCGAGCACCACCCGAGAAACGAGTTCACTGAGCTTGGAGTTGCGTGTGTGTGGTGCATCAGGAGTCAGAGTGATTTGCTGCTCAATCAGTTCCCTGGCATTGCCCTTGAAGGGTAACTCTCCGGCCAACATCATGTAGGCGATCATGGCAAGGGAATAAAGATCTGACTTCTCATTGACCGTTTTTCCACAGCATTGCTCGGGAGCCATAAACGCCGGTGTGCCAAGCGTCGCGCCCACAGTAGTGGTGAAGCCTGAGGCTTCTGAAAATGCGCTCGTAAAGCCTGCCTCAGTCGGGGCCAGCACCTGCGTCGCATTCTCATCTTCGGTAACTACCTGCACATTCGGAGCGGCTTCGAGTTCGGGCAATTCCATCATCAGTGTTGAAGGGTCCGCCAGCTTGGCGATGCCGAAATCAAGTACCTTGACGATGTACCCACCACGGCCATCCGGCTGCAGCCAGATGTTCTGTGGCTTCAGATCGCGATGCAAGATGCCGAAGCGATGCGCTTCGCTGACACCAAGGGCAATTTGCTCCAGCACGTCGATGGTGAGGCTGGGTGGTGGAATCGGGGTCTTCTGCAGGTACTCGAATAGCGTTTCGCCATCGAGATACTCCATCACCAGATAGGCGACGGAGGTGACATCGATGACAGTGACGCCGAAGTCCGTGACGTTCACTACGTTGGGGTGTCGGAGGCGACCGCTGGCTTCAGCCTCGCGCTGAAACCGGATCAGTAATTCCCGGTTCCGCATGAACTGCGGGGCAATCACCTTTACGGCCACCGTGCGCTTCGTGCCCGTGTGAATGGCTTGATACACGCTGCCCATGCCGCCCTTGCCAAGCAGCTTTTCGATCAGATACTTATTGTCGAGCGTACGCCCTACGAGCGGGTCCATGCGAAGCTATCAGGATACAGCAATGAAATCGATCCTCCACGTAGTTGCCCACATTGAGGCCTTGCCGGGCCATGAACAAGAAGTGTTGAGCGTCCTTAAAAGTTACATCGAGCCAACCCGCGCCGAGAAGGGCTGCCTGCGCTACGACTTGTTCCAGGACATCTCTGACCCGAAGAAATTCACCTTCATCGAGGAGTGGGAGTCACAGGCAGACCTCGACGCCCACGCCCAAAGTGCTCACCTTGCCGCAGGCCGCGTGGCCCTTGAAGGCAAGAAGACTCCAAACTGGGTACAACTCCTAGTTCAGCTTTGAGTGAGCCCGGCTGTAGCCGAAGTAGACACCAAAACCAATCAGCATCCAGACGAAGGCGGTGATCTGCGTCACCGTGTCCAGCGCTACGATCATGCCGCTGCAAACGATGATGCCAAGGATCGGCACCAGAGGAACCATCGGAGTGCGGAAGGGCCGCTCTACCTTTGGATCGCTCTTGCGCATGATCCAGACCGCGACGCAAACCAGCACGAATGCAAACAGCGTCCCGATGGATGTCAAATCTCCAGCCATGCTTCCAGGGATAAATCCAGCGAAGAGGCCGACGAAGGCGAGCAGGATCCAGTTCGACTTGTAAGGAGTCCGGAACTTGGGATGCAGGTCGCAGAACAGTTTCGGCAGCAGTCCGTCGTTGGCCATGGAGAAGAACACTCGGCTTTGCCCCATCAGCATGACGAGGATCACACTGGAGAAGCCGGCGAGAATCGCCACCGTCACCATTGTCCCGAGCCATTCGTAACCGACCATGTACTTCTGAATCGCGTAGGCGACACTGGCTTCTTTACCGGCGATCTTGAATTCGGTGTAGTTGGCAACACCGGTCAGCACGTGGCCAAAGAGGATGTAGAGCACGGTGCAGACACCGAGCGAACCCAGAATGCCGATTGGCATATCTCGCTCAGGCTTCTTGGCTTCCTGCGCTGCGGTCGAGACGGCGTCAAAGCCGATGAAGGCGAAGAAGACGATACCCGCTCCTTTGACGACACCGCCAAAGCCATGCAGGAAGAAGCCTTCGTGGCCCGGAGTGCCCTCGGGAATCATGTAAGGAACGTGATTGGCAGGATTGATGAACTGCCAGCCGATTCCGATGAAGAGCAGGACGATCGCCATTTTGACAAACACGATGATCGAGTTGACCGTGGCCGATTCCTGTGTGCCTTTGATGAGAAGGAGCGTGAGCAGGAGCAGGATCAGGAGCGCGGGAGCATTGAAGATGCCGTGGACACCGGATTGAGACACCTCAAGCGGCGAGTGACACCACTCGTACGGGATTGCACCGCCTAAGAGGTTATTGAGGTATTCGCTCCAGGCAATCGAGACGGTAGCCGCTCCCAGCGCGTATTCGAGGATGAGCGCCCAACCAATTGTCCAGGCGGTCATTTCGCCCATGGTGGCGTAAGCGTAGGTGTAGGCGCTGCCGGCAATCGGAATCATTGCGGCAAACTCGGCATAGCAAAGGCCGGCGAAGGCGCAGCCGATGGCGGCAACAATGAAGGACATTGTCACGGCCGGGCCGGCGGCTTCGGCAGAGGCCGCAGCGGTTCGGACGAAAAGGCCCGCCCCGATGATGGCGCCGATGCCGAGGGCGACCAGATTCTTCGCATCCAGTGTGCGTTTCAGCCCTTTTTCGCCGCCAGCGGCTTGGGCCAGGAGTGTCGTAATTGACTTCTTGCGAGTCAGACTCATGCAGGAACCTCGTTCTTTTTCCAGACGAAGTAGACCGGGATGCCTAGCAGCACGATGATAAGACCCGGCCACGTGTAGTTTGGTTTGTATAGCAAAAGCAGGATCTCGATCAGGCCAGCGGAGACGATGTAGATCATCGGCAGCACCGGATAACCGAGAGCCTTATAGGGGCGTTCCATTTCTGGGCGCTTGCGGCGCAGGACAAAAATGCCCCAAATGGTCAAAATGTAAAAGAGCAGAACCGCAAATATAACATAGTCAAGCAAGTCGCCGTAACGCCCTGTTAACGTAAGGCCGCAGGCCCAAAGGCATTGGACACCGATGCTGACAACCGGAGTCTGGCTCTTCTCGTCCAGTTTGCCGCAGACCTTGAAGAAAAGGCCGTCGTTGGCCATGGCATAGTAGACACGGGAGCCGGCGAGGATCAGGCCGTTGACGCAGCCGAAGGTGGAGATCATGATGGCGGCGGCCATCCACTTCTCGGCGCTGGCGCCGAGAAAGCTCTGGACGACTGCGGTGCCGACGCGATCCTGGGCAGCGGTCTGGATGGCTGCTAGAGGCAAAACGCTGAGGTAGACGAAGTTGGCCAGGAGGTAGAGGACGCTCACGGCCCCCACGCCGAGGACGAGTGAAAGGGGTAGGTCGCGCTTGGCGTTCTTCATCTCGCCCGCAAGGAAGGTGATGTTGTTCCAGCTATCGGAGCTGAAGAGGCTGCCGACCATCGCGACGCCCGTTACTGAAAGGACCGCCCAGGTCCAGTCGGCGTTGGCCCAGAAGTTGCCGAAGTTGGCTTGCACGGCAGTCTCGTTGCGGCCGAGCGCGAGGCCGAGCACGACGAGGCCGATCAGGGAGGCGACTTTGGCGATCGTGAAGACGTTTTGGACAATAGCCCCGGTGCGGACGCCGCGGGTGTTGACCCAACTGAGAAGGACGATGACGGCGATGCCGACGGCCTGGAGACCGCGGCCCTGGATTTCCGGGAAGAAGACGGCGGCGAACTTGGCGAAGGCCACGGCGACGGCGGCGATGGTGCCGGTCTGGATGACGACGAAGAAGGTCCATCCAAAGAGGAAGGCCGGCATGGGGCCGAAGGCTTCGCGGAGGTAGACGTACTGGCCGCCTGCTTTGGGCATCGCTGCTGCCAACTCGCCATAGCTGAGGGCGGCGATGAGGGTGAGGATGGCGGTGACAACCCAGGTGGCCATGAGGAGGCCGGGGGAGTTGACCTGGCGGGCGATGTCGGCTGAGACGATGAAGATACCAGAGCCGATCATGCCGCCAGTGACGATCATGGTGGCGTCGAGGAGCCCGAGGCCTTGTACGAGTTTAGTTGGGTTTGCCATCGTTCGATGTTGTCTCGGAAAGACTTTAGTGTATATGGCGGCTGCCAGAGTGCGCTAATGACTGCGACTTTTTCTATGCCCATTGTGAGTACTGGGCCGACGTTGTCGAGGGTGATGCCGCCGATTCCGACGAGTGGAAGAGGGGAGTGGAAGGGCTGGAGGCCGACGACCGGGTCGGGGTTGGCCTTCGACTGGGTGGGGAAGAGGGGGCCGATGGCGAGGTAGTTGACGGGGAGGGATTGGGCGGCGGCGAGTTGGCCGGCGTTGTGGGTGGAGAAGCCGATCAACGCTGCCGGGCCCAGGATGGCGCGGGCTTCGACGGGGGGAAGGTCGGTCTGGCCGAGGTGGAGGCCGAAGCCAAGAAGGGCAGCGTAGTCGGCCCTGTCATTGAGAATGAGATCTCGTTTTCGCTTAGAGCAGGCCTCGAGGGTTGCTACGAAGTCTCGCGTGAAGTCGCCTTTGTGGCGGATCTGAATCCAATGGGCTCCGCCGTCGAGGGCAGCCTGGAGACAATCGACGAGATTGTGCCCGTGCAGGTGAGCCGTGTCGAGGATCGGGTAGAACACTACTCTTGGATGGGTGCCTGATTGTCAGAGTCGGCCCAGGCCGAGATCTTCAAGCGTCGGCAGACCCAGCAGAGGCCCTCGGTCGAGTTCGGTGCGACATCACTGCCGCAGACGGTGCACTTGACGATGGGTGGCTCTTCTACGAGCTCAGGCTTCTTCTTATTTAGTTTGTCTGCCAAGCTTCGATTTTAGCAGCACCGGAGCGGCGAGCGAACCAGGCTTTCATATCTTCGACAAAGGCATAGCCCACTGGGACGACCAGAAGGGTTAACAAGAGGCAGAGCATCTGGCCACCGATGATGGTGATGGCGATGGCGGAACGTTGACCAGCACCAGCCCCGACACCCACAGCTGTTGGGATGAGACCGGCAACGATCGAGAGAGTGGTCATGAGAATCGGCCGGAGGCGGACGGTGTTCGCTTCGAGAATGGCTTCTTTGAGGGGGTGGCCCATGTCACGAAGCCGGTTCATATAGTCGATTTGCAGAATGCCGTTTTTCTTCACGATGCCGAGCAGCAGCAGGATACCGAGGGCGCTGAAGAGGTTCATGGTGCGGCCCGTGCCCATGAGAGCCAGCAGGGCAAAGGGGATCGACAGCGGCAAGGTAGAAAGGATGATCAGGGGGTGAATGAGGCTCTCAAATTGAGCAGCAAGCACCATGTACATGAAGATGGAGGCAAGGCCAATGGCGAGCAACATGTTGGTTGTGGTCTCTTCGAGCACTTTGACCTGACCGGAGAAGGCTACGCGATAGCCGGGGGGCAGGGTGACGCGCTCAATGGCGTCATTGGCAGCCTTGGCGGCGACGCCGAGCGAAGAGCCGAGGGCTACGTTGCCGTAGACGCCAACGCTGAACTGGCGGTTGAAGCGGTCAATACGGCTGGGGCCCATGCCCTGTTCGAGTTGCGAGATGGAATCGAGGCGGATGAGGCCTTTGGCCGAGGGCACGAGCAACCGACTGAGAACCGTTTTATCATCCCGCTGGTGTGGCATGAGGCGCATCATGACGGGGTATTGTTCAGAGTCTTCTTTGAAGGTTGAGATCTGATCTTCTCCGGACATGAGGAGGCGGACCGAGTTGGCGACGTCGCTGACACGAACGCCCAAGTCGGAGGCGAGGCCACGATCAATATTGACCTGGAGCTCGGGGTTGTTGAGATTGAGGTTGACCTTGATGTCGACGATCGAAGGTTCTTTGGCCATTTCGGCATTCAGGCTCTTGGCGAAGCCGACGAGCTTGTTGATATCCGGCCCTAGCAATTGGAGACGGATGGGAGCGAAGGTGTCGCGCCCGCCGAGGATATTGGGGAAGGTAATGCGAGGACGGGCGTAGGCAAATTCTTTGGCAACATCACGGACTTTCTGGCCCATTTCGGTGATGGAGGCACGCTGATCCTGAGGTTTGAGAAAGACGTAAATGTAGGCCATGGTGACGCGCTGGAGGAAGCCAGCGGTGGCGGGCACGACGGCGGTCACGCCATCGATTTTCTCGAGCTTTTTGCCAAGGGCGAGAGCGACCTTCTCGGTGCCTTCGAGAGAGGTACCCTCGGAGGTCTCGATGAAGATGCCGAGTTCGTTCTGATCTTCCTGGGGCATCCAGTCTTTGCCGATGCGGTCGTAGAGGTAATAAGTGGAGATGAGGGTGACCAGCGAGATGGCCACAATGACGCTGCGATGGTTTAAGGACCATACGAGCGTTCTCTCGTAAATGCCTTCCATCCAGCCGCGGTGATGGCCATGGGCGGGCTTGGCATCGGCAGTCTTCTTCGGCTTCTTGAGCATGCGGGCAGCCAGGGCGGGAGTGAGGGTGAAGGCAACCAACATGGAGACGAGGATCGAGACGGCCATCGTCCAACCAAACTGGTTGAGGTAGCGCTTGGCGTAGCCGTTGATAAAGGCGATGGGGATGAAAACGATTACCAGGGAGAGCGTTGTGGCAATGACGGCCAAAGCGATTTCTTTGGTGGCATAGAGGGTGGCCTCTTGCGGCTCCATATCCGTTTCATTGAGAACACGGTAGATGTTTTCAATGACGATGATGGCGTCATCAATGACAATGCCGACGGCGAGTGTGAGCCCCAGTAGCGTCATAGAGTTCAAGGTGAAGTCGAAGACCTTGAGGACGGTGAAAGTCGTAATGATGGAGGTGGGGATGGCGATGGAGGAGATGAAAACCGTGCGCCAATCGCGAATGAAGATCCAGATGATGAGGGAGGCGAGGAGGCTGCCGAGGACGAGATGCTCTTCGAGTGCTGCGACAGAGGCGCGGATGTAGGTGGCCTGCTCTGAGATGATGTCGAGCTTGACGCCGGGAGGCAACTGGCGTTGCATTTCAGCCAGTTTCACTTGCAGAGCATCGACAACCTTAACGGTATTGACGCCCGTTTGACGGCGGATCTCGATGAGGACTGCGGGGGTGTTCTTGAAATAGGCGAAGCTGCGGCGCTCGCTCATGCCGTCTTCGACGGAGCCGACGTCCTGGATGCGGACGGGCGCGCCGTTGACGTTCTTGATGATGATGCGGTCAAAGTCTTTAATGGATTCGACACGACCCAAGGTGCGGACACCCATTTCAGAAGGGCCTTTGACGATGCGGCCGCCGGGGGCCTCGACGTTTTCGCTCATGACCGAGCTTTGGATTTGCTGGGCGCTGAGGTTGTAGGCATTCATCTTGTCGATGTCGAGATAGACGTTGACCTGACGGTTGCGACCGCCCTGGACGTCGACGATGCCTACGCCGTCCACAGTTTCCAGACCGCGACGAACCGTCTTGTCAGCAATTTCTGTGAGGTCGCGGACAGGGCGGGAGCCGGAGAGGGCGACGCGCATGATGGAGTCTGCATCGAGATCGCTTTTGGTGACGGTGGGTGCGAGGGTATTGGGAGGCAGCTTGCGCTGGGCGGAAGAGACTTTCTCGCGGACGTCATTGACGGCTTCGGCGATGTCGCGATCGAGAACGAAGTTGATTTGAAGGTTGGCCGAACCTTCGGTGACGCGAGCGACCATTTCGTCAATGCCGGCGACGGAGGCAATGGCTTCTTCCATCGGAAGAACCACCTGGCTGACCATCTCTTCGGGACTGGCACCGGGTAGGTTGATACGGACGTTCACCGTGGGGACGTCAGACTTGGGGAAGAGGTCGACCCCGAGATCCATAAAGCTGAAGACGCCCATGACCACGAGGAACATGATGAGCATCAATGCAAAGACAGGGCGCTGGACGCAAATTTCGCTTAAACGCAAGGGGACAGACTCCTTCGGAGATTAAGATGATTGTAGCGAGAGCAAAAGTTACTTTTCATGAAGATTGCATATTTGTTTCCCGGACAGGGGTCGCAGTTTGCCGGCATGGGCAAAGATTTGGCCACAGAACATGCGGTGGCGAAGGAGACTTTTGCCGAAGCGGACGAGGCTTTGGGATTTTCGATCTCCCGGCTTTGTTTTGAAGGACCGGAAGAAGATTTAAAACTGACTGAAAACACACAACCGGCGCTAGTGGCAACCAGTATTGCAGCTTTGCGGGTGCTGCGGAGTTTGGGGGCTCCAGAGCCGGCCTTTGTGGCGGGACACAGCCTGGGGGAATATTCGGCGCTGGTGGCGGCGGGAAGCCTGGAGTTTGGCGATGCGTTGCGGCTGGTGCGCAAGCGCGGCCAGTACATGCAGGCGGCAGTGCCGCCGGGGGTGGGGGCGATGGCGGCGATCTTGAAGATGCCGCTTGCAGCACTGGATGGGGTGTTGGCGGAAGCGGCACAAGGAGAAGTAGTGAGCGCGGCGAACCTGAATTCGCCGGACCAGATTGTAATTGCAGGAAACAAAGGGGCGGTGGAGAGAGCGATGGAGTTGGCCAAGGCGGCAGGGGCCAAGCGTTGTGTGCCGTTGCCGGTGAGTGCCCCGTTCCACTGCCTGCTGATGAAGCCAGCGCAGATCATGTTGAAGGCCGACCTCGATGAGACGCAGTTTCGCGGGCTGACGGTGCCGCTGGTGAACAACTGGGAGGCGCGGGTGATCCAGAGCGGAGAGGATGCACGGACGGGCTTGTTTGAACAAGTGCCGAACCCGGTGCGCTGGGTGGAGACCGTGCAGTTACTGGCGGGCCAGGGAGTGACACATACGCTCGAAGTGGGTGCCGGGAAGGTATTGTGTGGTCTGGTACGGAATATCGATGCGACGCTGGTTACGCTGAACTTTGGGTTGCCGGGAGACTGGGCTTTGCTCGCGGCAAGCCAGGTGATCGAGGGTGAGGCGTAGATCATGATTGCGGCTTCTTGACGGGGTCTTTGGGTGCCGCCTCATGAACGCGGTC
This sequence comes from Bryobacter sp., assembly GCA_044340255.1. Taxonomy (GTDB): domain Bacteria; phylum Acidobacteriota; class Terriglobia; order Bryobacterales; family Bryobacteraceae; genus Bryobacter. Next base: position 48,620 of record JBIITX010000038.1, read on the forward strand.
TTTGTAGATGCCTTTGAGGGCCCCGCCGAGGTGGAGAGTGCCTTCGCCAAATTTGTCTTTGAGCTTGTCGGCTGCCTTGAGGGCAGAGCGCCATTTGCGGTCCTCGTCGCCGGTGAGAAGGTTCGGCTGGGGTGCCTGGTCGGTAAATTGAGAGACCTGGACGCCGAGGAGACGGACTTTACGGCCTTTCGGCCAGTTGGTTTCAAACAAGTGCAGGATGGCATCGACGACATCGCGGTCGATGTCGGTGGGTTCGCCTAAAGACTTGGCTCTAGTGATTGTTTCGAAGCCTTCGAAGCGGAGTTTGAGCTGGGTGGTGCGAGCGTGGAAGCCATGGTCGCGGAGGCGCTTCATCACCTTTTCGCAGAGGCGGACCAGGGTGGCGCGAAGCGTTGCGAGTTCGGCGGTGTCTTCGCTGAAGGTGTGCTCGTGGGAGATGGACTTGGGGTCGTCGCTTGCGCCGATCTCGGAATCGAACCAGCCGCCTGCGTCATTGCCTTTAGCTTTTCCGGCAAGGGCAAGGCCCCATTTGCCGAAGCGTTCGAGGAGGAAGTTTTCGTCGAGACGGGCGAGGTCGCCGATGCGCTTGATGCCAATGGTGGCCAGTTGCTTCTCTGTGACTTTGCCGACGCCGGGGATTCGTTTGACCTCGAGGGGGGCAAGCCAGTTGGCTTCCGTGCCAGGAACGATCCAGAGGATGCCGTTGCGCTTGGCCTGGTCGGAAGCAATTTTGGAGACGAGTCTGCTTTGGGAGATGCCGATGGAGGAGTTGAGACCGGTTTTGGCGGAGATTGCTTCGTGGAGGCGGTGGGCGGCCTGAAGTGGTGGGCCGAAGAGGCGCTCGCAGCCGGTCATGTCCATGTAGGCTTCGTCGATGCTGGCCATGTCGACGAGCGGGGAGAAGGAGCGGAGGACGGCTTCGACTTTGTCGGAATACTCTTTGTAGAGGTGCATGTGGCCATCGAGGAAGATGGCGTGGGGGCAGAGCTGGTGAGCAGTGCGGAGCGGCATGGCGGAGTGGATGCCGTATTTGCGGGCCTCGTAGCTGGCGGCGGAGACGACGCCGCGCTCTGTGCCTTTGCCGCCGACGATGACGGGTTTGTTCTTGAGGGTGGGGTCGAGGAGCTCTTCGACAGAGACGAAGAAGGCGTCCATGTCGATGTGGAAGATGGTCTTCATGCGGCCCCCTGGATAAAGTATGCTTCGGGAGTCTTGCCGTGGAACTTCGCAAACAGTTGAACTTGAACTTTATTCTCGGAATGGTGGCGGTGCTGGCCTTTGGTGTGCAGTTTCTGGCCCTGATTGATATTGGCCACGGGGGCGAGGACTTGCGACTGGAATGGCGCATCGTGCAGGTGGCATCGCTGATTCAGTTGGTGTTTGTGTGTTTGACGCTCTTTTCGTTGGTGCGAGTCTTGAACGAGAAGAAGTGATGCTGCACCGCCGTCGGCTCTTTCGGATGCAGATCGCGTCTCTGGGGTTTGAGACGTAATTGGATTTCCGGATTGGGCTACATTTTTGCATGGAATCGGAGAGTGAACGGCGGAGGTCAGCATCAGACGTTCACCTCGATTTTTCTGATCGTGAGACCGATTGAATGTATGGTGAGAACGGAGTATGCGGAGCCAATGGAGATGTTGGTTGGGTGGGGCATCTATTCCTTGGGGAGCACCGCGGAGAGGAGGCAGGGGCGGCCGGCGAGGTCGTTTTGGATGTGGATGTCTTGCCAATCGGCGAAGATTTCGCGGGTGGCGAGGTTGCCGATTTCGAGCAGGATGCGGCCGCCGGGTTTGAGGACCGTGCGGGATTGTTGTTCGAGGATGCGGTAGGCGTCCTGGCCGTCGTTGCCGGCGAAGAGAGCCAGTTCTGGTTCGTGGTCGCGGACTTCGCGCTGGAGGGTTGGTTTGTCGGTCAGGGCAATGTAAGGCGGGTTGGAGACGAGGATGTCGAGCGAGCGGGGGCGGAGGGCGGAGAGCCAGTTGGACTGGAGGAGCTGGACATTGGCTTTGTTTTGTTCGGCGTTGTGACGGGTGACAGCAAGCGCTGTGGGGCTTAGGTCGATGCCAATGATCGGTCGCTTAAGCTCGGCGGCCAAGGTGACGCAGATGGCACCGGAGCCGACACCGGCGTCGGCAATGGTGCCGAGAGGTTGGGGGAGATTGAGGAGGAACTCGATGAGGTGCTCGGTTTCGGGGCGCGGGATGAGGACGCCTTCCTGGACCTTGAATTTGCGGGTGAAGAATTCCTGCTGGCCGGTGATGTACTGGAGGGGCTTGCCGGCGATGCGTTCATGCAGGTAGCGGCCATAGTGGATCCAGGCGAGTTCAGGGAGGGGGTCGCCCGAGTGGCTAAAAAGGAAAACGCGCTCCTTGCGGAGCGCGTGCATGAGCAGGAGTTCTGCAGTCAGGCGTGGGGGATCGACTTTTTCGTCAGTGAGGAGTTTGATGCCTTGCATCAAGGCCTGGCCGATGGTGAGATCAGGTGACACTTTTGATCTTCTCCGCGTTGTAGTGGGCGGTGAGGGCGCTGATGAAGGGCTCGAGTTTGCCTTCCATGACCTGGTCGAGTTGGTGGATGGTGAGGCCGATGCGGTGATCGGAGACGCGGTTCTCTTTGAAGTTGTAGGTGCGGATCTTTTCGCTGCGGTCGCCGGAGCCGATCATGGATTTGCGCTCGGAGGAGAGGGCGGCGTTCTGCTTTTCCATTTCGAGTTCATAGAGGCGGGAGCGGAGAACGCGCATCGCTTTTTCGCGGTTTTTGATTTGCGATTTTTCGTCCTGCATGGAGACGACGACACCGGTGGGGATGTGGGTGAGACGGACGGCCGAATAAGTTGTGTTGACGGACTGGCCGCCGGGGCCGGAGGAACAGAAGGTATCGATGCGGAGGTCTTTGTTTTCGATATGGACTTCGACTTCGTCGGCTTCTGGGAGTACGGCGACTGAGACAGTGGAGGTGTGGATGCGGCCCTGGGCTTCGGTAGCGGGGACGCGCTGGACGCGGTGGACGCCGCCCTCGTACTTCATGATGGAGTAGACTTTTTTGCCGGAGATGATGGCGGAGACGGACTTCATGCCGCCGGCACCGGATTCTGAAATGTCGAGAATTTCGACCTTCCAGCCGACCAGTTCGGCATAGCGGGTGTACATGCGGAGCATTTCGGCAGCGAAGAGACTGGCTTCGTCGCCACCGGCACCGGCGTGAATTTCGAGAACGACGTCTTTGAGGTCGTTCGGGTCTTTGGGGATGAGAAGGGTTTGGAGTTCTTCTTCGACCTTGGGGAGTTCGACTTCCAGTTCGGCGACTTCCATGCGAGCCATTTCGGCCATGTCCGGATCGGGATCGGTGACCATCGGCTTGGCTTGCTCAAAGCGGGAAGTGAGGTCTTTCCATTTGCGGAAAGCCTGAACTACGTCTTCCAGATCGACGACGGTTTTGGCGGTCTTCTTGTAGAGATTGGCATCGGCGATGATCTCAGGATTCGCCATGTCGGCATTCAGTTGTTCGAAGCGTTGCTCAATCTCGTTGAGCTTTTCAGTAGGTATTCGGGCCATTGGGTTTGTTTATGCGATGACGAGGGGGCCGCCCTGAGATTTTTCGAGCTCCATGGCACCGTTGAGGGCATGGATGGCGATCTCAGCTTGGGAATCGTCCGGGGGTTGGGTGGTGATGCGTTGCAGCCAGAGGCCTGGCATCGCCAGGATTGTCAGCAAGCTGCCTTTGTTCTTGGCAGCGTAACGGATGAGCTCATAGGAGAGGCCGGCCACAACGGGTAGTAAAGCGATACGGGCGAGGAATTTTCCGAGCATCGTATCGAAGGGCAAGAACATGTAAAGGACCATCGAGATGAGCATGACGACGATCAGAAAACTGGTGCCGCAGCGGGGATGGAAAGTGACAAAGGACTGGGCGTTAGCGACGTTGACGGGCTTGCCTGATTCGTAGTTGAAGACTACTTTGTGTTCGGCACCGTGGTACTGGAAGACGCGCTTGATGTCGTTGGCGCGAGAGATGCCGTAGAGGAAGGCGAGGAAGATGGCGATGCGGATGATGCCGTCGACCAGGTTGAACATGATGCGGCCTTCGAGCAGAGGATAGTTGTTTTTGAGCTGCTCGGTGAGCCAGAGCGGTACAAATTTATAGAGAACGATGAAGAAGATGAGGCTGAAGGCGAGTTGGCCGGCCATGGCCCAGGCAGGCATCTCTGTGGGGCCTTTCTTTTCGGGCTTGGCGGGATCGGCTTCGTTTTGTTTTTTCGCTTCTTCTTCGGCCAATTGGACGTCGGCCGAGAACTTGAGGGCTTTCATGCCGAGGCTCATGGCCTGGCCGAGGGTGCCCAGACCACGGAGAACGGGCAGTTTGAAGAGGGGGTACTTGTCGCTCACTTTGGCCAGAGGCGCGGTTTCACTGACGATTTCGCCGTTCGACTTACGGACGGAGACGCAGTAAGAGTGGGGAGCGCGCATCATGACGCCTTCCATGACGGCCTGGCCACCGATGAGGGTTTCTTCGCCGGATTCGAGGATGGGCGCGAGTTGCACGTGGGCGTTCAAGCGCCAAAAAAACTTCCAATTCATTTGCTGTCGGGTTCTCTTTCCTTATTATCGCCAATTGGTTGGATGCTGGTGGGGTCATTTGGGTTCGTTCTGATTGATTGGGGATCGAGACCGGTGGCGATGGTGAGGCCGAGGTAGAGGGGTTCTTCTTCGGACATTTGTTTGGAGCGGAGTTTGGCGAGGGGGAGGGCGGAGGAGATTTTGGTGGGGACTTCGGCGACCTGGAGTTCGGCGTGGAGTTCGACGGCGGCGAGGCGGTGGAGTTGGAGGTCCTGAAGTTGCTTGAAGGCTTTGGCGGCGCGGCGCTCGAAGAGGGCCCCGAGTTTGATGGTGCGTTCCATTTGAAGGAAGTTCTGTTGGGAATCGGGATTGTCGAGCCAGCGGTCCTGGGCCTCGATTTCGATGCGCTGGGCGCGGAGGGCCTGGAAGCTAGAGTAGGCGTTTTGTTCGAAGAGGATTTCTTCGGCGGTGCCGGCGGGGAGGAGTTCGGCGTGGAGGCGGTGGCGGAGTTGGTCGTATTCGATTCGCTCTTGTGGGTTGGCGGCGAAGAGGGATTCGGTGGTGGCGTTGAGGCCGTGGCGGTAGGAGTTCTTTGCGGATTGTTGTTTGCCGGCGGTGGTGCGAGGGCCGGTGGAGTGTTGGGCGTTGGCTTGATTGGCCTTTACTTGTGCTGCGCTGCTCATAGCTTGTCTGTCCTTTGTATGGGAAGTTTCCCGGTAGACAGAGTAAAGGATGGGGTGGGAGGGTGGAGGGCGGGCGGAGGAGTGAAGTTGTTGATTTGAAGGGAGAAGATTTTTTTAGAATTTCTGTGAA
>JBIITX010000009.1:0-205528 GCA_044340255.1 Bryobacter sp.
TTTTGCCCTTCAACATCCGGAATAACTTCAATGTGTTTCAACCAGGCGGTTACATCCAAACCACACAGAATCTCGGCAAGCGCCTCAGCTTGACCTGGGGCGGGCGCTACGACAACTACCGTTATCTGAGTGCGATACGCTGGAGCCCGCGAGCCGGCCTGAGCTACCGCATCACCGACAAGGTCTCCTGGCGGGCCGCTTGGGGCACTTACTACCAACAGCCAGTCTTTTTCGTCTCCGGGGCCTTCCCGCAAAACCGGCAGTTGCTCCCCATGCGTTCCGATCATCTGTTGACGGGCTTCACCTGGATTGTGAACAGCAACACGAGAGTCACACTGGAGGGCTACTTCAAGCGTTATAAAGACTACCCTGTGAGCCCCCTCTTTCCTCAGTTCAGCCTTGCCAATGCCGGCGACAGCTTCGGACAGGATGAGTTGTTGCTTCCCTACGTCAGTTCCGGCCGAGGCCGCGTGCGCGGGGTGGAATTGTTCGTGGAAAGAAAGTTCGCCAAGAAGTGGTATGGTCAAACCAACTTGTCCTGGTCAAGGACCCGGCACTCTGGCTTCGATGGCATTCTCCGGCCCGGTTCGTTCGATTACCCGCTCGTCTACAATGCAGTTGTCGGCTATGCACTGAACCGCAAATGGGACTTTAGCGTCCGTGGCGTATACTTGACTGGCCGACCGTTCACCCCCTTCAACACGGCTCTCTCCGCCGCTCAACGCCGGGGAGTGTTTGACTTGGCCCGCTACAACGGCGTTCGCGCTCCAGACTACTTCCGGCTCGATTTCCGGGTAGATCGAACCTTCACTTTCCGCGAGAAACCCGTCGTTCTATTTGTTGGCTTGCAGAATGCAACAAATCGACAAAACTTTGCCTTTCCCGGTTGGAGTCGCACCACCAACCAGCAAACTGTCGAAACGCAACTGGGTCTGTTCCCCATCGTGGGGTTGAACTGGAAGTTCTGAAGGTCCGCGCCCGCCCCCTCCCTCTTTAGAGGACTGCGGTTCTGGTCCCTGAGCAACCGCAATTCTCAAGAGGGGGCAGGGGTCTTCCGGGTGGAGCGCCTCTATCCTGGCAACGCTCAGGCTTGATGGTGAAGCCCCACTTTAATGAGTATTGTCGCAGCGGCGGATTGTCGGTCTGATACCCGGCCGCCGTAACTCTCGATCAGTGTTTCCATGCTGCTGACTCCTAGACAGAAGGACGCCCTCTTTGTCACGCTCTAAAAATCTTTGCACGTGATCACTATTGAGTGAAACTCATTCAGCTTGACTTCGTCTCTACTTATAGTGAAAGTAACCAGCAAATACTTAAGCAATTTCTGGATCATATCTTGCTTCTGCCATATTGGTTACACTGCCCAACTAGTCTGGCTATATTGAAAAGCATCGAGATCCCTTTTCTAGCTCTCCAATATCGCCCGGCAAAACACCCAACCCAAATCAGTTAAAGGAGTCTCTACCCATGAAGAATGTTTTGGTCTTCACCATTGCTTCTCTCGCCCTCAATAGCCTTCCGCTCATTGCCCAGGTTCTTCCGGAAGGCAGCAAAATCCGCCTCCGTTCCGACACTCTCATTACCAGTTCGACAGCTCAAATGGGCCAGCGCGTCAGCTTCACGGTCGCCGAGGATGTCGAGCTCGACAACAAAGTCTTCATCGAGCGCGGGGCGGTGGCCGTCGGCACCATCACCCGCGCGGAGCACAAGAAGAGCTTCGGCCGCGGCGGCAAAATCGACTTCAACCTCGAATATGTCAAGTCCGCCAATGGTGAACGCATTCCCCTACGCGCCATCACCCAGCGTCTTGGTGCCAAAAGCAAGTCCTTTACCACCAAAGCACTCATCACCGGAGGCATCCTCATCTTCCCCCCGGCTGCCGTCGGTGGCTTCTTTATCAAGGGTTCCGACGTCATCATCAACCCCGGCCAGCAATTTGACTCCTTCACGGATGGCGACTTTAAGTTGCGGCCCCGTACCGCCAAACTGCATTCCGGTGCAGCAGAAAACAATGAGGATGCATCCTGATCTGAACCCAGTCACCCAACGGGTTTCCTTCAGTGATCAGGGGCCTGATTTGACACGCTATTTGTGATGACATCGCGCCAAATCGCCCCCATTGCCAACACAACCCCTGAATCGGGAGGGAAAAGCTCCGGCAGATCCCTCCCGTCCGACCGGGCACATCGGTAACACTTAGCTCGGCAGATTTTCCTCCAAACAGGGAGGCCGAACGCTTCTTCGTAATGAGCCCTCAACCAGTAGTGTTCTGTATGCGGCAGTGATTCGAGACAGAGTAAGTACCGGCTCTCGGCATCGCAGATCGACAACGGATAGAACGGTTGCCTATGTGCCGGAGAGTTCCAGGAAACGGTTTTTCATCGCGACCCAGCGTCTTGTCAAACACGACAGAAACTTTTCAAGTAATAGAGAGAATGTTCAGTACTAACACTCCTGTAATGGGAATGACATGACTTGACACCCGTCGATCGCCCATTGACTATAGTAACACGCAATCACATTCGGTCATCAAAGTGACTTACTTTTGTAAAGCCTTTTGCCGGACTCTTTAGGAGGGGTCTAAGTTATGTCAATTAAATCTTCATGGCTCGCTCCGCTGCTGCTTCTTGCTATGTCCTACACCGGACAAGCTGCAACTGTTGACCTTGCCCTGGTGCTCGCTACTGACGTTTCGGGTAGCGTGGACGCCATCGACTTCGACCTGATGAGGACCGGGTACGTCAATGCATTCAACAATCTGGCCTTGGTCAATGCCATCCAGGGCGGCCCGCTCGGTCAAATTGCCGTCACCTTCGTTTATTGGTCAAGCTCAGCAACTCAGGTTGTACCATGGACCATCATCAACGATGCAGCCACCGCCAGCGCTTTCGCTACGGCCATCGACAACGTAGCCCGTCCATTCGCTGCTAACACCGCTGTAACGAATGCCGTCAACTTTTCGGCAAGCCTCTTTGGCTCTGCGCCCACCGCCACCCGGCAAGTAATCGATATCGCCGGTGACGGCGCCGAAAACATAGAGTGCTTGCCTTTTCGGATGACTTGCGTGCCGCTACAATCTGCTCGCAATGCGTTTCTCACGGGCGGAAGCAACCGCACCATCAACGCCCTGTGGATTCAGGACGGTAGCGTTTTTGGGGTTAAACCGGGCGACGACATCAATGCGCTCACTTATGGCACGACAAATGTCATTGGCGGTCCGGGCGCGTTTCAGGATATCGCTGCCAGCTTCAACGATTTCGGAGCTGCCATGGAAGCTAAACTGATCCGCGAAATCAATCCGGTTCCAGAACCCGCTACTTCTGCCCTATTCGCCGGAGCCCTGGGCCTCATCGGCCTCATCCGCATTCGGCGGAATTAAGCTAAACCTTTGCAGTCATAGCTGCCGATCAGGCTCGCCCGGTTTCGCGAGAGCCCCAAGATGATGCGCGCCGCAGAGGGGAGCCCCCATGGGGGCTCCCCTCTGACTCCCCCTTCGGAGGAAAATCTCCCAAGCTAAGTGTTACCCATGTGACCGGTCGGACAGGGGGTTCTATCCGGTCACATGGGTAACAGATGTTGGCAACCAAGTCTGGGCTTAGGTTCCAGCTGCATGATGCCTGCGGCGACGACACGATTGCGGTTCGTCCTTGGCGGTGCGTGAGCTGGGTTGCTGGTTTTCTGGGGAGGGTTTAGACAGTAATCTAGATTGCATGTGGACTTTTGCGCTGCTGGCGGTGCTGGCACAGGATATTGAAGTGGTGATGGAGACCGAGGCGGGGAGCTTTCGGATGGAGCTCTATCCCGAGAAGGCTCCGAAGCATGTGGCGTTTTTTCTCGATCTGGTCAAGAAGGATTACTACAAGGGGAGCGGGTTTCATCGCGTCTATGCCAGTGCCCTCGTGCAGGGTGGGGACCCTTTGCTCAAAGATCCGAAGACTCCCAAGAATCTTTATGGCACCGGTGGGTTGCGTTTGCTCAAGAGCGAGTACAACGACTTGAAGCATGAGCGGGGGATTGTTTCGACCGTTAGCATTCCCAACATGCCGGATAGCGATGGGGCTCAGTTTTTTGTCTGTCTTGCTCCGCAGCCGGCGCTTGATGGGAAGTACTCGGTGTTTGGCAAGGTGACCGAAGGCTTTGAGGTGCTGGAGAAGATCTCGAATATTGCCGCTGCGGCCGATGGGTTGGCCGAGAAGCCGTTGCGCATTTTGGGGAGCCGGATTGAGAAGAAGAAGACCGAACCTTTTCTCGATGCCAAGCCGGAGGAGTTGAAGAAGACGGTTCGGATTGAGACCACGTTGGGGGTGGTGCGGGTGGAGACGCATCCGGAGTGGGCGGTCGAGAATGTGCGGAATTTCTTGAAACTGGTGGAGACCCGTTGGTATGAAGGGCAGGGCTTTCACCGGATCGCCAAGGGGTTTGTGGTGCAGGGTGGGAGTGAGGGGTACCGGCAAGGGTCGCAGGCGCATGCCGGGGACCGCTGGGTGCATCCGGTGAAGGGGGAGTTCAGCAAAGAAGTGAAGCACGAGCGGGGCATTCTGTCGATGGCGCGGACGGAAGATCCGAATTCGGCGACGACCAGTTTCTTTTTTGTGCTGGCGAACTCGCCGCATCTCGATGGGCAGTATTCGGCGTTTGCGCGGATCATTGAGGGCCTCGAAGTGCTGGAGGCGTTTGAGAAAGAAGAGGTGGATGGGGAGACGCCGAAGCGGCGGCTGGAGATTCGGCGCGTCGCCATTGAATAGACTGGCCTCCTCACTGATCGGACAGGGATGGTAGGGGAAGCGATATGTTTGCCTGAGGCTTTGCCCCAATGCTTGTCTGTCAGGAAGTTGGAGTGCTTAGCTGTATGAAATACGAAACCTGGAGCGCGGGATCACGTATGGATGGGTAGAAGGAGAGCGGCCGCGAGTGACTGGCCGGCGATAACTATGAAATGGATTACGGGATGGATTGGCTTGAGCGCGCTTTGTTGCTACGGCCAAAGCGAAGGGATACGGATTACGGAGTTTCGGAAGAGCGCGCCGCTGAAGTTGCTGAAGGATGCTCGGGTGACTGGGTCCGTATTGCGGCTGACTGAGGCGAAGGAGTTTCAGACCGGGGCGGCGTGGGCGGTCGAGCCGCAGGCGGTGAGCGGGGGATTTGAGAGCCGCTTTCGGTTTCGGCTGACGGAGCCGGCGGACAATGAGTTTGCCGGGGCGGATGGTTTCGCTTTTGTGATTCAGACGATGGGGACGGGGGTGATTGCGGGTACGGGCTCTGCGGGTGGTTTCTCGTTGGGACGTGGGGGGAACGCGAGGAAAAAGGGGATTCCGCGGAGCCTGGCGCTGTTTTTTGATACTTACCGGAATTTGGAGGAAGAGGATGTTTCTTCGAATTCACTGGGCTTGTTTACGAATGGAGATGGGTACTATCTGCCGCGGCGGCTGGCTCTGAATCCGAATCTGCCCGTGAGGGTGGCGGATGGTCAAGTGCATGAGGTGCGGGTGGTGTATCAGAAGCCGAGTTTTCGGGTTTATCTGGACGGGATGGAGAAGCCGGTGCTCGAGACCTCGATTGATGTGGCGAGTGTGGTGGGTGGGAGTGGGATGGGGTATGTAGGATTTACGGCGGCGACGGGAAATGGATTTCAGAATCACGACATTTTGGATTGGGAGTTTCGGGCTGGGGCGGCACTGGTGTCTTCGTCGATCCAGTTTGAGAGCGAGGAATGTCTGGGGGAGCGGACCTTGTGTACGCCACCGCGGGCGAAGGTGGAAGCCGTTGGGCCAGGGCGCTGGAAGGTGATGCTGCCCGCTCATTTGGAGTGGGGGGCGAGTGTGGTGACGAAGAAGGCGGTACGAGTTGTGGCGGCGGGGGGAACGGTTTGCTGGAGTGTGGCTGGTAAGGCCAATCATGGGTGTAATGGCCCGGAGGGAGATGCTTCCATGGATCGGGCAAAAACCATCGACCCTCTCTCTGCTGCAGGATCTTTGATCCAACAACGAAGCGAGGGCCGGGTGTCTTTTTCAGTGAACGGGCTACAGAGCCAGTTTGCGAAGAATGAAGGGTACTTCCACTTTGAAGTGGAAGAGGTGCCTTAGTTTACGTCGTTGAGAACCAGGAGTTCGAAGCCTCCGCCGGTGGTGGAGGGGTCGATGGCCACAACGGTACGCACCGTGCCCATCGGGAGGCGGAGACGCTTGGAATCGATGGCGACGGTACGAGTACCGGCAGGAACGACACGAGCCTGGTAATCACCAGCAGGGACCGTGAGGTAACCCGAGGCGACGGTGAATGGTACGCCAGAGAGAAGGGGGCTTGCCGGGAGGGCAGCAAAAGGCGCAGTGACAAAGACGTCAACGGTAGGAGCGGTGGAGGCGCCGTGGATCACGCGGACCTTGGTGTTGTTGCCTTCGGGAGCAATCGGGTCATCGCCGGTGCCGAGGATGTGGAGGTTGCCGTTGGCAAGACGACCGAAAGCATAGAAGGTGTAGGAGACGCCGTCGACGAGGTTGAAGGACTGGCGGATTGCGGTGGTCGTGGTGCCAGCGACGTTGATGGAGATCATGCGCATGCCAGCGGGGACGGGGGTGTAGTTGGTGTAGTCCTTGAAGCTGAGGCCCTGGAAGGCAACGTTGCCATCGACCAGGATGTCCACAGCGGGAGCATCGGAGGAAGCATGGACGACGCGGACGCGGGACTGGGCAGAAGCAGTCATCAGGGAGATGCTGAGAAGCATCGCAAGGGTAAGGAGTTTTTTCATAGAAGTAATCTCTGACAGGGCTAACGACGCGAGTTTGCGCGCTGGATCTGTCGGAGATCGAAAATTAAGAAAAAAGTTACATGATGCGCGAATGGAGCAGATGCTGTTCGAATTCGCTGGCTACGAGCGGGTGGGCGAAGAGGAAGCCCTGGGCGAAATCGCACTCAAAATCGCGGAGGAAGTCGAGCTGATGCTGGGTTTCGACGCCTTCGGCGACGACGCGCTGGCCGAGGGAATGGGCGAGTTTGATGATGCCGCGGACGATGGCTTCATCATTGCCGTTGCTGCCGATGCCTTTGAGGAAGGAGGCATCGATTTTGACGGATTCGATGGGGAATTCCTGGAGGTAGGTGAGCGAAGAGTAGCCGGTGCCGAAGTCATCGAGGACCAGGCCAATGCCGGCACCGTGGAGGGCATGGAGGGTTTCTCGCACACGGGCGGAGCGATTGAGGAGAACGGTTTCGGTAATTTCCACTTTGAGGGCAGACGGGGGGATGTCGTAGGCACGGAGGAACTGCATGACGATGCCGAAGACATCCTGCTGGTTGAACTGCACGGCAGAGAGATTGACCGAGACTTTGAGGGGATGGCCGGCTTTTTTCCAGGACTGTAGCTGGAGGAGGGATTCGCGCATGACCCATTCGCCGATGGAGAGGATGAGGCCGGATTCTTCGGCGATGGCGATGACTTTGCCGATGGGGATTTGCCGGTCAGAGCCGGTTTTCCAGCGGAGGAGGCTTTCGGCCCCGATGATCTGATTGGTGCGTAGATCGACCTGGGGTTGGAAGGCGACCCAGAGGTCGCTTTTGCCGATGGCCTTGGAGAGTTCTCCTTCAATGGAGACGCGCTCGGAGATTTCGGCCTCGAGTTGCTGGTCGTAGTAGCGGTAACCGCGACGGCCTTCGGCTTTGGCGCGGTACATGGCAAGGTCGGCGTTGCGCAGGAGGTCTTCTGCGGATTTGCCGTCGTCAGGGAAGACGGTGACGCCGACGCTGGCGCTGATGAAGATGGAGCGGCCTTCGACTTCAATGGGGCGGGTGAAGCTTTGCAGCACGCGATTGACGGCGAAGTCGATGCTTTCATGGTCGGCGACGTTTTCGACGAACATCACGAACTCGTCGCCGCCGAAGCGGGCCAGGGTGTCGGGGGTTTGGATATTGGCCTTGAGGCGCTGGGCGATCTCGAGCAGCATGCGGTCGCCGACCAGATGGCCGAGGGTGTCGTTGGTGTCTTTGAAGCGGTCGAGGTCGAGGAAGAGGACGGCGATTTTGCCGTTGGCCTCGCGTTGGCGGAGGATGGCTTCATCGAGGCCTGAAATGAAACTCTTACGGTTCCAGAGATTGGTGAGCTGGTCGTGTTCGGCGAGGAAACGCATGCGCGTTTGGGCGAGTTTGTTTTCGGTGGTGTCCTCGAGGGTGACGATGAAGTGAGAGATTGTGCCACTGACGGTAACGATGGGAGTGACGGACTGACGGACGGTAAACGATTCGCCATTCTTGCGCAGGAGGTCGCGTTCTCCGCGGACGGGAAGGCCAGACGTTTTGCAGTTCTGGATGGATTCGGCAAAGGGTGTGCGGCAGTTGGCCGGCTCGAGAAAGGAGGGGGTTCGCAGGAGGGCCTCTTCTCGAGAGTAGCCACACATGGATTCGAAGGCGTCATTGACCCAGTCGATGCGACCTTCGAGATCGGTGATGAAGATGGAGTTGGCGGAGGAGTGGAGCGCGGCGACTTGCAGGCTCATGCGTTCTGACATACGGACGTGCTCGGAGATGTCATGGTGCATGACGACGGCGCCACGGCTCTTGGGGTCACGGATGCCGGAGATGATGACCTGGAACCAGCGCTTTTCTTTGGGGGAGTGGCAGGGGTATTGGCAGGAGAAGGTAGGGAGGACTCCAGAGAGGACGTCGCGCAGACCCTGGGCAAGCATCTTTGCCCCGTCCTGTTCTGCGCCAAAAGAGGAGTCGCAGATTTCGAGGTAGTTTGAGCCAACGCCGTAGCGCTTGTCAGGGAAGCCATTATTTTCGGCGAAGTTGCGCCAGGCATTGTTGACGACGAGAATGACGCCTTTGGCATCGAGCATGGCGACAGGGGCGGGCAGGGCATTGAGGGTGGCTTCCTGGCGGCTGGCGAGCAGGAGAAGGCGTGCTTCGGAGCGGCGCAGTTTTTCTGTCAGTTGCATGAACTCGGTGACTTCATGGAAGACGATGAGGGCACCGCGTGTTGCTTTGTGAAGGCCGACATAAGGTTGCATGCAGACGCGGAAGTGGCGGCCCTGGAAGGAGGCCTTGAACTCCATGCGTTCGCTGTCGGCAATGATTTTCTGGATGTTGCTGGCAATTTGTAGGGCGAGGCCGGTCTCGTTGGGGATGGCCATGGGGCCGTTCAGGTTTTCGGCCGAGAGGTTGAAGAGTTTGCGGGCGTCCTCGTTGATGTGGCGGAAGTAGCCGCGAGCATCGGTGACGAAGAGGGCGGCGTCGAGGCTGTTCTGGATGTTCTCGAGGTCTTCGATGGAAAAGGAGAGTTCGATGGATTTGTGTTCGAGCTCTTCGTTGACGGTGAGTAACTCTTCGTTGGTGGATTGCAGTTCTTCATTGGAAGACTGGAGCTCTTCGTTTGAGGCCTGCATTTCTTCATTGGAGGACTGGAGTTCTTCGTTGAGAGCTTGCAGCTCTTCATTGGAAGTTTCGAGCTCTTCGACAACGGCCTGGAGGTTCTCGCGCGTGCTGCTGAGCTCGCGCTCGAGCTCGCGGATCTGGTCTTCATTCTCCGGGGAGACGACGATGGGAGAGGTTTGATTTCGGTAGGCGGTTTCGATGAAGCAGACCATGTAGAGGCGTTCGCTATTGCCTCTGTCGACCGGGATTACATTGGTCTGCAGGAGGATCTGGCGGCCTTCGACTTCGAGCTTGCGCGGGATGCCGCGGGAGGGATTACCGGTGCGGATGCAGCGTTGTACCTGGGCGCGGAGCGAGCCCATGATGCCTTTGGGGACCAAGGCAAGGAGGGTGAATTGGGGTTTGCCGGCGGGGACGCGCAGGAAGCGGCCGACGTCGCCGTGGCTTTCGACCATGCGGAAGCCTTCGTCGATGAGAACTGTGGGAGGCGCAAAGTTTTCGACGAGGAGACTGCGGAACTGGTCGAGTTCTTTGCCTTGTTGGGCTTCTTGTTTGCCGGTGCCGCGCTCCCAGCCATTCCAGTCGCGGGTGACGGGAAGACGGCGTTCGGAGTCGAGGAGGGGCTTATTGATGTAGATGCGCGCCTTACGGTCTGCGACATCAAAGTACTCGGATTGAGCATGCTCGGAGCGACCGAGGAAGAGGAGACCGCCAGGCTTGAGGGCGTGATGGAACTTCCGCATCACTTCTTCCTGGAGGGCGGGTTTGAGGTAGATGAGGAGGTTGCGGCAGGAGATGAGATCGAGGTTGAGGAAGAGTGGATCGCGAACAAGATCGTGGCGGGCGAAGACGACGCGATCGCGAACGGTGCGATCGACCTGGAAGCCGGCAGCGCTTTCTTTGAAGTGCTGGGTGAGAAGGTCCTGGGGGACGGTACGGACTTGAGAGATGGGGTACCAGCCACGACGGGCAACGGTGATGGCCGCCTCATCAAGATCGGTGCCAAAGATCTGGATGCGGCGATTGGGCATGATCTCGGCCAGCATCATGGAGAGGGAATATGTTTCTTCGCCTGTGGCGCAGCCGGGAACCCAAACGCGAACGGGCTCGATGGAGGCAGGGTTGGCGCGGAGCTGAAGCAGCTCGGAGAGGGCCTGGAAGTAGGTGTCTTCGCGGAAGAAGCTGGTGACGGAGACGAGGCAATTCTGGGCGAGGGTTTGGACTTCGTCGTGGTTGCGATCGAGGAGCGCAATGTAGTCGCTGAGGGAATTGCAGTGGGTGGCGACGAGACGCTGGTTGATGCGGCGGCTGATGGTGTTGGATTTATAGCCGCGAAAGTCGATGTTGGTGGCGAGGCTGATTTTTTCGAGGATCTGATCGACTTCGGAGGATTTTTTGCGACCGGTGAGGAGAGGGGGGCCGGTGATGCCGGCTTCGCGATATTGCTGCAGGAAGGGGCCAATCTGTTCGGCGGAGAGGACCTTATCGACGCAGGCGGTGGCAATGGCGCTTTGGGGCATGCTGGAGTACTTTGCCATTTTGGGGTCCTGGGCGATGGTGAGTCCGCCAGCACTCTTGAGGCGGCGAATGCCAATGGCACCGTCAGAGCCGCTGCCGGAGAGGATGATGCCGATGGAGCGGCGTGGCTGCTCCTCTGCCATTGAGACGAGGAGGGTGTCGACGCTTGGTTTGGGACCGCGGACGCTGGGGGTTTGCAGGCGGAGCCAGCCTTCGCGGTAGATGACATCGTGGTTGGGGGCGGTGACGTAAATCGTACCGGGCTCCATGAAGGTGTCTTCGTCGAGTTGGCGGACGGTGAGGAGGGTCTCGCGGGAGAGCAGGTCAGTGAGCATGCTGCTGTGCTGCGGTGCGAGGTGCTGTGCGACGACGTAGGTGAAGTCGTGGCTGACGGGAAGGTGCTGGAAGAGGGAGCGAAGGGCTTCGAGGCCTCCGGCTGAGGATCCGATGGCAACAATCAAGGTGGCGCCGGAGGGGGCAATTGCCATGCTTTGGGGATCAACGGGAGTGGGCAGAAAATCACTCATTCGCGAAATGTCCTTATAACAGCAAAAACTTAATTAGGGACTATCGTACTGAAGGTAAGCGAGACTTCGCAACATAATTCGACGATAATTGCGAGTCTATTATTGCCATTAATTTGCAGGTAGAGGGATGGCGTGTAGAAGTTTATTGTTTCTAATGGTTTATGGGGATACTAGAGGTCCTGTAGCGGGGTGGTTCGGGTGGAGGCGGATTCAGAATTTTTTGTAAAGGTTGGCAGGATTTCAGGTAATATTACCTGTTTGTTCGAGCCGTACGCGGACATCCACCTCCAGCGTGTGCTCGCCACCACCGATGGTGATGCCTTTGACTGGGGTGACATCGCCGAAGTCGCGACCCCAGGCGATGGTGAGGTGCCCGGTGCCGGGAATGAGGTTGTTGGTGGGGTCAAAATCGATCCAGCCGAGATTGGGAACAAAGACAGCGACCCAGGCGTGGGAGGCTTGGGCGCCCTGGAAGTCGGCGTCGCTACGGAGATAGCCACTGACATAACGGGCGGCGAGGCCGTGAGCGCGGAGAGCGCCGATCATGACGTGGGCAAAGTCCTGACAGACGCCTTTGCGGACTTGCAAGACCTCTTCGAGTGGGGTTTCGATGGAGGTGGATTTGGGGGTGTAGTCGAAATCGGCGTGGATTTTCTGCATGAGGGCCGAGGCGACTTCGACGAGAGGGCGATTGGGGGTGAAGACGGGCCGGGCGTAGTCGGAGAGTGCTTCGAGGTGAGGAATGAAAGGGGATTCCCAGACAAATTCGCTTGCTTCGATTTTATCGGGGGAGTTGCTGTTGCTGAGCCATTGGCGGGAGTCTTCCCAGGAGGGGGAGAGCTCGAGAGGATCTGGAAGGGGAATCAGTTCGACGAGGCTGGTGGCGGTGATGGTGAAGCGATCATGGGGCTCGAGCACGGCAAAGGAGCTGACGTCATTGCCGAAGTAGTCTTTGCGGGAAATGATGGTGGTGGGCTTGGGGACGACGGTGAGATTCCAGTCGAGGAGTTTTTGCCGGGGGAGGATGCGTGGGGTCAGGCGAGCCTCACTCTGGCAATGCGACACCGGGCCCTCGTAGGTGTAGCGGGTGGTATGGGTGATGCGGTAGATCATGGGGCTTACATGGAACTGAGGCGAGAGGGCATGACGTGGCTGAGGTAGCGGCCGGTGAGTGCCTCGGAGAGGTCGTAGAGGTCGCCTCGGAGGAGAGTGAGAAATTTATCGAGAGCCTTGGGGTAGACGAGCTCATCGGAGCTGGAGAGGCGGACGGCGGAGAGGGGTTTGAGGGCGAGGCGCTTCTCGATGCTCCAGGGGTTATTGGCATCCTTGCGCGGCAGCTTGTCGCAAAGCTCGGCGAGGGAGGCGAGCTGGAAGGCTACGGAGCGGGGATTGGTTTCGTCGAGCAGGAGGAGGTCGAGGACATTGTTGGGCCGCAGGACGGTGAGGTAGCGTGTGCGATAGGTGATGGAGCTGTCGGCTACGCGAAGGACGAGGTCGAGGTGGGCATTCTGAAGCGGAGTGGCGCCAAGCCCCAGGCGGAGGAGTTCCATGGTTTGCAGGCCGCGCTCGAGGCGCCTGCCGATTTCGAGGAAGCGCCAGCCGTGGCCTCTGGTGGTGCTGTCGGAGAGGAGGCCGGCAAAGGCGGAGAGGGCCGTCACGCTTTGGTCGAGTTGGAGCTGGAGGGCAGCGGGACGTTTGCCGAGGTAGGGGCGAGCGGGTTGTGAGGCTTCGAGCTCGATTTCCTGGAGGACGCGCCAGGTGTCGCTGGAGAGGCGCTCTTTGAGGGGCCAGGCGGCCAGACGCATCTGTTTGAGATTGAAGCCGAGGCTGGACAGGCCAGCCGGGTCATGAACCATGCTGGTTAACATGGCTTCGAGCTGGTGCAATTGCTCGCCGATGGGAGCCGTGAGGATGGTTTTGGGCAGGTAGGTGTAGCCGACCAGGAGCTGCAAAACGACATCGAGAGAGATGTTGTGGAGGCCGACTTCTTCTCCATCGAGGACGGGGAGGACCGTGCGGAAAGTGCGGATCATCGACTCGACGCGCTCTGTGTAGCGACCCAGCCAAAAGAGATTGTCGGCGACGCGGCTGGGCAGATCGGTGCTTTGGAACGCCGTTTGGGGAGTGAATTCTTCTCTGGTGGCGTGGGCGTCGTTGTGACCGAGAACCCAGGTGTCTTTGCTGACACCGCCATGCTGCATGGAGACGATGAGAGATTGTGACGACTGCGAGACGCGGGTTAAGCCGCCGGGCATGACGATGTACTTTTCTCCGTCCCAGGCGGCAAAGGCCCGGAGCATGATGTGCCTTGGGGTGAGGCCCTCTTCGGTGAAATGAGGTGCGGTGGAGAGTGAGACCATTTCCTGGGCGACATAGTGAGCCGGGCGGGATTCGATCTTGCGGCGCAATTGTTCCAATTGGTCTGCGCTGAGGTCTGCCCCGAAGACCGGGCTCAGGCCATAGCTTGGGAAGGCTGGCTTGATGATCAACTTACGGAGGTGTTCGAGGACGTAGCTTCTCTCGAGGGGCTGCCCGCACCACCAGGTGGCTACCGAAGGCAGCTTGAGGTCTTCACCGAGCAGAAGGCGAGAGAGGCTGGGGAGGAAGGCTTTATGTGCCGGAGTTTCAATCAGGCCGCTGCCGAGGGAATTGGCGACAACGACGTTGCCTGCGCGGACGGCACCGAGAAGACCTGGGACGCCGAGGAGTGAGTCGCCTCGTAATTCGAGGGGGTCACAGAAGTTATCATCCTGGCGGCGGAAGATCAGGTCGACGCGTTCGAGGCCTTCGAGGGTCTTGAGGTAGACGCTCTGGTCTCGCACGGTAAGGTCTGGACCTTCGACCAAGGGGATGGCAAAGGTCTTGGCGAGAAAGGAATGCTCGAAATAGGTTTCGTTGAAGGGGCCAGGGCTGAGGAGAACCATGCGGCGGTTGCCCTGGGCGAGGCTGAGCAGGCCATTCCTGCGGGCGGTAAAGAAATTGTGCAGTGAACGGATTGGGATCTGGTTGAAGAAGCCTGGCATGGTTCTTGCTGCGACCAGACGGTTCTCCAAGGCGTAGCCGGCTCCGGAGGGGACCTGGGCGCGGTCATTGATGACCACCCATTGGCCGCTCGAGGAGCGGGCTAAATCGACTGCGTAGAAATGAAGCCGAATGTCACCGGCGACGGGGATGTTGTGGCAAGGGCGGAGGAAGTTGGGGTTGGCGTGGACCAGCTCAGCGGGAAGGTGGCGATGGCGGATCAGATTTTGAGGGCCATAGCAATCGTTGAGGATGGCGTTGAGCAGGGTAGCGCGCTGGGCGATGGCCTGGTCGAGAAACTTCCACTCGTCTTCGGGCAGGATGAGGGGTAGGGGATCCAAGGGCCAGAGGCGCTCGGCCCCGCGGGCATCGCCGTAGACGTTGTAGGTCACGGCATTGTTGCGGATGATCTGTTGGGCGGTTTGCCAGCGGCGCTCAAACTCTGGTTTGCCGAGAGAGGTTAGATGATCGAGATAGGGCTGCCAGTGGGGGCGGATGCTTCCGTCGGGGAGCTGACACTCATCCCAGGCGTTTGGCGCAGCGTTGTAGGAAAAATCGCTGATCGACGTTGGTTCTTCGGATGAATTCTTCAGTTTCAATGGAGGATTTTGAGTTGTCTTATACCTTTACTATTTCACCATGGGGAGGGGTGCGAAATGCAAGTCATAGAATAAAGTGATGTTTGAAGATGGTCGGATTCCGGCCAGGGAGTGTTTTTCATGGAATTGATGTTGCGATGGCGTGGTGGCCGGCCGGAGCATGGCCCGATTTTGAAGGCGCTGGGGCCGGATGTTTTGGTGCTGGAAGGTGCGGCGGCTGATTTCTCGCTGACCGGTGTAGCAGTGAAGACCGAGGCGGAGTTGGGCGTGGTGGTGAAGGATGGGTTGTGGCCGGGGATACGACGGGCTGGGTCGCGGCGGGCGCGGGAAGAGGAAGTGGCGAGTGCGAGTGCGGAGCCGTGGGTGGATGCCAATTCGTATCTGGTGGCATACCATCGGGCGCTGCAGCCTGGGAAGGCAATCACTTTGGGCTATGAGGCGAATGAGCGGGCGGGGGTGAAGCCTGATGTACTGACGCCGTTTGGGACAGTTGAGCTGGCACTGGTGGAGGCGCGGATTGCGGGGGGGAATTTCATTGTGGATCTGCCCGCTGGCTTTCGGGAGAAGTTGATTGAGGGGGAGGCCAAGGCGATCGAAGAGTGGAAGAATCTGGCACGGACGGCGCAGTGGTTGAAACAGAATGAGGGCCTGCTTGGGAAGCCTGCGTTGGGGCAGGTGGTTGGGTTGGTTGAGACTGGAATGGCTACGAGGGAAATCGCGAATCTGCTGCATCGTCGGGCGGTGAGTCCGCGTTTGTGGAGAGCGGATCTGGCGCTGCCTTCCGGGTTGATGCCACGGGCGATTGTGGCGGCGGGGTTGAAGCAGATTCCTGAAGCCAGTTATCGGTATGTGGAAGGGGGAGGGTTGCTGGTGGTGGATCAGCCTGCGCCGAGTGCAGCGAGGATGGTGCGGCAGGAGGCGGATCGGGATTACCTTTCACTGGGGAAGGGAAGCATTGTGGCCTACAAGAGGCGCATTGTAGACCCGAGTGAGTTTGCCCTCGATGTGATTGATTTGATCACGCATAAACAAAGGGCAACGCGGTTGTGGAATGCGCAGGCAGCCATTCCGCTGGCGACAGAAGGCGAGAAGCCTGGTGAGGCTTTGCTGCATGTGGTGAACTATGGTTCTTCGGCGCGGGAAGAAATTCAAGCGCACATTCAGGGGCATTTCTCGAAGGCCAAGATGTATTGTCCTGAGCGTGCGCCGGTGGAATTGAAGACTGCCCGGCGAGGCGCATCGACCGAAGTGTTTTTGCCTGCGTTACAACGTGTAGCGACTGTGCGATTCTCAAGCTAAGGAAACCAAATGGATTTAACACGTCGACATATTCTTGCGATGGGTGCTACGGCATCGCTTCCGATCCATATGCAGGGGGCTCGGGTTCCGAAGTCACAGTTTGCGGTGCATCCTTTTGTGGAGGCGCATCCGAAGGCGGTTTTCATCAAGAAGACTCATGTTGCCTCGAAGACCGATGAGCCGGGGAAACTGCGGGAAGGGTTGAGCTTTGCGCGGGAAGTGTTAATGCCGGTGGATCAGGCTGGGGTGCCTGTGGGGAACCGGATCATCCTGAAGCCGAACTTTACGAGTGTTCGTAACAAGCGCCCGGATATCGAGAATTGGGGCACGGGTACGGATGCGCAGTTCTACGAAGGCATTGTGATGGGCCTGAAAGAGCTGGGTGTAAAGAAGATGTCGTTTCTCGAAGCGAATGGTTTTCACACCTGGAATTACCGCGGATTGGTGGACATCAATGAGCGGCACGGGGTGGAGATGAATGAGCCTGAGCGGCGGGAGCGGAACTTCAGGGACAGCTACGAGATGACGTGGACGAAGGTGCATGATCCGGTAGTGTATAAACGGATTCCGCACTTCGCCCCAGTGAATGAGAGTGGCACGTGGTTGTTGAACATAGCGAAGTGGAAGTCGCATGGCATGTGCATGACCTTGTCGACCAAGAACCTGCAAGGGTTGGTGGTGAAGCCGTTTGTGCGGTTCTGCCCCGGTTGGAGAATGGTGACGGGAGTGCCTGCCTTCATGAAGCAGGACATACACAGCGAAGTAGAAACACGCGTGAACCGGTATTTTGAAAATCACCGCAAGCTCGGCTATGCGCGCTATGACAGCAAGGCGGATTTGAGCCCGATGAATCAGGAGATCTGGGCTCACAAGACTTGCGACAACTATCAGACATTGAACCCTGGTTTGAACATTATCGAAGGCATTTATGGCCGGGACGGCGATGGGTTTGGTGTGGGTGATGACCACCTGACGAACCTGGTGATGTTTGGCAAGGACCGACTGACGCTCGATTTGATCGGCATGTATCTGGGTGGGCATGAGCCGGGGAATGTGAACCTCTTCCGGATTGCGAAAGAGCGCGGGCTGATGAGCACGTTCAATCCGTGGGACATCGAGATTTACGAATGGGTGAACGGGCAGCCGGTGCCGCGCAAGCTGGACCAACTGAAGCGGACGCCCTTGAAGACGTACTATCTGCAGAAGGATGCCGAGCCGAAGTATCACCTGGTGAATGAACGCTTCGACTACGACAAGGTTCGGGTTTAGAAGCTGCGACGTAGATCCAGAGTGGATGGGAACTCTGGATTGGATTCTGCTTTGGGGATGGCCATCTCGCCCGGGGTGCCGCCGTATTCTGCGAAGCGGGCGGCGCGGCGGGCCTGGGCTTCATTGGCGTTGACGGGGAAGGTATCGTAGTTTCTGCCGCCGGGGTGCGCGACGTTATAGATGCAACCGCCGAGGGAGAGCTTGCTCGCGAGATCGAGAAGGTCGAAGCGGAGCGGGGTGTGTACGGGAATGGTGGGGTGCAGGCAGCGCGGGGGCTGCCAGGCGCGATAGCGTACGCCACAAACATATTCACCGTGAGTGCCGGTAGAGCGTAAAGGCAGGCGACGATCGTTGCAGGTGACCGCATAGCGCTCGGCGGTGAGATTGGTTACCTTCACCTGGAGGCGCTCGACGGAAGAATCGACAAAGCGGGTGGTGCCGCCTGCGCCGGGTTCTTCGCCGAGTACATTCCAGGGTTCGATGCCCTGGCGGAGTTCGATCTCGATGCCGCCGTAATTGACGCGACCGTAAACGGGGAAGCGGAACTCAAAGTGGGGCGCAAACCAACTGGCATCGAAGGCGTAGCCAGCGCGGTTGAGGTGTTGGATGACGTCGGCGAAATCGCGCTCGACGAAGGAGGGCAGCAAGAACTGATCGTGGAGGCGGGTGCCCCAGCGAGTCGGTTTTTCGTTGTAGGGGGTCTTCCAGAAGGTAGCGGTGAGGGCGCGCAGGAGGAGCTGCTGGGTGAGCGACATGCGGGCGTGCGGAGGCATCTCAAAGGCGCGCATTTCGAGCAGGCCGAGGCGTCCGGTAGCAGAGTCTGGGGAGTAGAGTTTGTCGATGCAGAATTCGGCGCGGTGGGTGTTGCCGGTGACGTCGACCAGGAGATTGCGGAAGACGCGGTCGACGAGCCAGGGAAGGTATTGATCTTCGAGGCCGTGGTTATCGAGGAGGCTGCAGGCGATCTCGAGTTCGTAGACGGAATCTGGCCGGGTTTCATCGACGCGCGGGGCCTGGCTGGTGGGGCCGATGAAGGTGCCGGAGAAGAGATAAGAGAGCGAAGGGTGGTTGAGCCAGAAGAGTACGAGAGAGCGCAGAAGGTCTGGCCTGCGGAGGAAGGGGCTGTTGACTGGTTCGGCCGCACCCATGACGATGTGGTTGCCGCCGCCGGTGCCGGTATGGCGACCGTCGAGCATGAACTTTTCGGTACCGAGGCGGCAGAGGCGGGCTACTTGATAGAGGCGGGTGGTGTCTTCGACGAGGGTACGCCAATCGGAGGAAGGGTTGGTGTTGACCTCGATCACGCCAGGGTCAGGGGTGACTTTGATTTGGCGGAGGCGATGGTCGAAGGGTGGGGTGTAGCCTTCGATGAGAACCGGGAGCTTGAGCTTGGCTGCGGTGTCTTCGATGGCGTTGATGAGCTCGACATACTCTTCGGCACTCTCGACGGGAGGCATGAAGATATGGAGTTTGCCGCGGCGTGGCTCGACGGAAAGCGCGGTGCGGATGGTGGTGTCGGGACCGGCGGGGAGAGTTTGCTCGCGGACCTGTTGGCGTACCGAGGCGGCTTCACTGAGGATGGAGCGCTGGGGGGCTTGTAAGGATGCACCCCAAAGACCGCCAAACTGGACGGGGCCTGAGGTGGGGAGCGGGCCGCGTGGTGCCATTGGATCGATTTCGAAGATGCGCCGCTCCTGGGTTTCTGGCACATAGGGCAAGCTCTTGAGTGGGAGGCGGAAGCCGACGGGGGAGTCGCCTGGAACCAGAAAGAGATGGCGGGCGCGGAGCATCCAGAGCGAGCTTTGCCAGGTGGGGCCATCTTTACCGTGGGCTTTCTGCAAGGGGAGAACGAAGCCGGAGGGTTGGTCGAGGCCACGTTCGAAGATACGGCGGAAGCGGTCGCGTTCTTCCGGGTCGGCGAGTTTGTTGTCTTTCGGGTCGGCGTTGATGGGGAGTTGGCGCTCTTTGTGGACGTACTCGAGGGGGTCTTCGTAGGCGGCGATGACGAAGTCTGGGGAGAGGAGGAGCCGGGCGGCGAGACCTTCGGCGAATTGTTGGGCTTCGGTGGCGGTGTGGCCGTAGTCTTGTTCGGGGTTGGCGATCCACTGGTCATCGCGCCAGAGCGGGGAGCCGTCGGTGCGCCAGTAGCAGGTGAAGGCCCAGCGGGGGAGTGGTTCGCCGGGGTACCACTTGCCTTGTCCGAAATGGAGGAGGCCTTTGGGGGCGATCTGGTCGCGGAGGCGGCGGATGAGTTGGCCGGCGCGGCGTTCTTTTTCCGGCCCGAGTGCGGCGGTGTTCCACTCTTCTCCATCCATGTCGTCGATGGACACAAAGGTTGGTTCGCCACCCATGGTGAGTCGGACGTCGTTTGCGGCGAGGTCTTGGTCGACCTGATCGCCGAGCGAATCGATACTGGCCCACTGTTCGTCGGTGTAGGGCTTGGTGACGCGGGGGTCTTCATGGATGCGCTTGACTTCCATGATGTGTTCGAACTCGACTTCGCAGGGGCTGACGAGGCCGCTGACCGGGGCGGCGGAGGCGGGCTCTGGCGTGGCGGCCAAGGGAATGTGGCCTTCGCCGGCGAAGAGGCCTGAAGTGGGGTCGAGGCCGACCCAGCCGGCACCGGGCAGGAAGACTTCTGTCCAGGCGTGAAGGTCGGTGAAGTCGGCTTCGGGGCCAGAGGGGCCGTCGAGTGATTTTTCGTCGGCTTTGAGCTGGATGAGGTAGCCGGAGACGAAGCGCGCGGCCAGGCCGAGGCGCCGCAGGGCCTGGACGAGAAGCCAGGCGCTATCGCGGCAGGAGCCGCTGCCGATTTCGAGGGTTTCTTCGGGAGTTTGAACGCCGGGTTCCATGCGGATGGTGTAGCGGATGCGGCTGGTGAGGCTGGCGTTGAGGTCGAAGAGGAAGCCGGTGGTGCGGCGCGGTGTGAGATCGATGCCCTTGACGAAGGCTTCGAATTTCTCGCCGGAGGGGGTGATTTCGAGGAAGGGGCGGAGTTCCCGGGCGAGGGCTTCTTCGTAGACGAAAGGGAATTGTTCGGCGTAGGGTTCGAGGAAGAAGTCGAAGGGATTGGTGACGCTCATGTCGGCGACCAGATTCACTTCGACCGAGAAGTCGCTGGTGGGTTCGGCGAAAACGAGGCGGGCGAGGTAGTTGCCCTGGGGGTCCTGCTGCCAGTTGATGAAGTGATTGGCTGGCTGGATGTTGAGGGCGTAGCTGTGAATGGGGGTACGGCTGTGTGGGGCTGGCCTGAGCCTTACAACCTGAGGCGAGAGCGTGACGAGCCGGTCATAATGATAGACCGTGCGGTGGTGAAGAGCGACTCGGATTGCCATGAGAGTGAAAACCTGATTCTGGCACGTTGGTAATGAGGCCTTCAATCAATAGGGTGAATCGATTCGATTTGTGATGCCAATCTGGTTTCAACCGTGGCTTCTACTGTGACGCGGCTGAAACATTTTGCCTATTTTGCGTTTTTTTGATCGGAAGTGCTGGCTGAGCGGCGATTCGACCCTAGAGATCGTGCAATTCGTTGCTCTTTTCCGTACCAGAAAAGGCAAAGACCTGCTACGATGCCAGTGATTGAGCTTAAATGTAGATCGTCAGACTCTGGGTCGGAACCCCGAGCTGAAATTGATGAAATCGAAGCCTGCACGGGAGAGCTGGCGGGAGCACATGTTGCTGCTGCGGGAGTTCGTGCGTTATCCGTTTCATACGGCAGCACTGGCCCCGAGTTCGCGTCATTTGGCGGACCGGATGGTGAGCTCTGTGCCGCTTTCTACAGCGAAGTCGGTGGTGGAACTCGGCCCTGGGACGGGGGCGCTTACCAAGGCACTGTTGCCCAAGCTTCAGAGTGATGCCCGGTTTCTGGCTGTAGAATTGAACCCGACCTTTGCCGATGAGTGGCGGAAGCAATTTCCTGGTCGGGAACTGGCTTTGGGGAATGTGGTGAATCTTGGCAAGATCTGTCGTGCTCACGACATGACGAAGCTGGACTGCATTGTGAGTGGGCTGCCCTGGCCTTCGTTTCCGATCTCGCTGCAGGAGCAGGCTCTTGAGGAAGTGCTGGACCTATTGCACCCTGGTGGGCAGATGGTGACTTTCGGCTACCACGTTGGGATGTGTATGCCGTCTGGGAGGCATTTTCTGCGGCTGATTGAGAAGCGATTCCAGCATGTGGAACGATTGGCTTGGGTCTGGCGCAATCTGCCGCCGGCCTACATCCTGCGATGCACTCGCTAGTGGATCGACGCCTCTTTCTGAGTTTGCCGCTTGCTGCGGCGCAGCAGAGTTCCGCTGGAGTTGAGACCTGGGTCTTTGATCGTCTGGACCGGCTGGGGAATCACCCGACACAGATTGAGGGCAAGCCACAGTTAATCGACACCAAGTGGGGTAAGGCGATTTCGTTTGATGGGGAAAAGGATGCGTTATTCCTGGATGTGCATCCGTTGGCGGGGGCCAGGGAGTTCACCTGGGAGGTGATCTTTCGACCGGCGAAGGGTGGCCGGGCTGAGCAGCGGTTCTTCCATTTGCAGGAGACGGGGTCCAATTTTCGCCTGCTGCTGGAGACCCGGCTGATTGGGGATCAGTGGTGTCTGGATTCTTTTGGGGCATCGAGTACGGGGGAGAAGGCGTTGATCGATCGCAGTCAGCTCCATTCTTTGGATGAGTGGCACCACGTTGCCTTCGTCTACGACGGCAAGGAAATGCGGCATTACGTTGACCATAAATTGGAACTGAGTGCGGCTGTAGCACTGGCACCTCAGGGCGCGGGGCGGACATCTGTCGGGGTCCGGATCAATCGTGTGGACTACTTCAAGGGTGCTATTCGGGAGGCTCGCTTCCATCGAAAAGCGTTGCCAAGCTCGGAATTCCAAACCTGGAAGTAAGGAAATGCTCAGAGCGCTGTCATTGTAGCGGTCTTGTCATGAAGTGCAGCTAACCTGAGAGGGTGCTTGTTTTCACCCTACTCGCGCTCTCTGCGCAAAGCCTTACCGACATACAGATCATTGGGAGTCACAACAGTTATCACGCTGGAATTGCTCCGAGTGAAATGGTGAATTTGAAGAAGTCGAATGCCCGGCTTGCTGCCTCGCTCGACTACACACATCCGCCGTTACGCGAGCAACTGGAGATGGGGGTTCGCAAGTTTGAACTGGATATCTTCAGTGACAGTAAGGGTGGGTTGTTTGCGGACCCGGCCGGGCCGCGGCTGGTCGCCAAAGCGGGGCTTCCTGCTGACCCACCGTTTGACCCGGAAGGCCGCATGAAGAAGCCCGGTTACAAGGTGATTCATGTGCAGGATCTGGATTACCGCAGCACCTGCCAGCCGCTTGTGGAGTGCCTGACGATTTTGCGGGACTGGTCGAAGGAGCATCCGCGGCATTTGCCGATTTACGTGATGCTGGAAACCAAGACGGGGAATCCCAGACCTGAATTTATGGCGACGCCCGAGCCGATTACTGTGGCGAGTCTCGATGCGCTGGATGCGGAGATTCGAGGGGTGTTTGAAGCCCGACATCTGATTACCCCTGATGTGGTGCGCGGCAATGCCAGAACTCTCGAAGAGGCCGTGCTCACCAAGGGATGGCCTTCGCTCGAAAGTGCGCGCGGCAAGATCATTTTCTTGTTTGATCAGGAGAACATCACGAAGCTGTATACGCAGGGGAGGCCTTCGCTGGAGGGTCGGGTGGTGTTTACGAATGGAACGCCGGGCAGCGCGGATGCGGCCTTTGTGAAAATGAACGACCCGAAGTCGCCTCGTATCGCGGAACTGGTGAAGCTGGGCTATCTGGTGCGGACGCGGAGTGATGTGGATGGGGTGAGCAGCAAAGAGGCCGCTCTGGCGAGCGGCGCTCAAATTGTGAGTAGTGATTATTATTTTGGGAAGAAGGCTCCCGCCGGCTTTACGGTTGACTTTGGTAAGGGCATTGCGCGGTGCAACCCCGTGCGGGCGAAAGCCTGCAAGGCCGCAGACTTAGTGGAGTAACTCTAGTCGACGATTTTGGCGGAGAGAATCAGAACCAGCGCGCCGTCTTTGGCGGAGGCATTTGCTTTTCCGACCACCGTATACTGGCCGGGCTTCATGTCGAAGCTGGAATTGATGCCGACCTCGCGAAAGTTGTAGTTGTTTTCATTCGTTTTGTAAGGCACCCTGACTCCGAAGTTCAGGTTATCTGTCCGAATATTGGCTCCCTGAATAGAGACATCGGTTCGGAATTGATAGTTCGGGGCGGAGTTTTCGGGCGCATCGTTCCAAACTAGAATGCCTGAAGTTTCCACTTTTTTCCCTGAACGGATGCGTAGGATCTGGGTTTCAACCACGCGGAACGAAGTGAGTGAGGTGGCCTGCTTGAGTTGCTGGATGACAGGGGCTAGCACGGCCGGGGCATCGTTGGGTTCTGTGCTGGTCACCTTGGCATGAAGCACGTGCAGGGTGAGCTCCACATTGCGATCGGATTGGGTTTGGCTCGCGACTGCTTTGGGTTTGTAGTACTTCTTGATGAGTTGCTCGGCTTCATCCAATTTGGACTGGCTATTGCCGAAAAGAGTGACCAGCTTGAGACTGCTATCCGCCTCAAAGCCTACACCGGTCGGGCCTAAAAGCTTGCGGAAGTTCTGGATGCTATCCGTTCCGTCTGGTTCGAACTCCACGAATTTGCTGAAGGGGGGCTGTGCCAACAGCAGGCAGGGAAGAAAAAGCAAGGCGAGTGGTTTCATTCAAGACTCCAGTAGATGACGACTTTGGGATCGGTGGAGGCCAGTTGCAAGGTATGCTCATCCACCAGGTGAGGTTTGGGTTTGGCGCGGCGAAAAGAGAGGGTCGGCGGCGCGGGAGCGGGTGCTGAAAAAATCAGGTCTGGGACGGCGATGATGGCTTGGCCCGGGGCAGGGAGTGGGATGGCTTGCTGCGTTGGATAGAGCGCCCAGGTTAAGGCCGCGAAAGAGGCAGCGGCAGCGAGTGCAAAGTGAACCAATCGGCGGCGGAGCAGGCGAGTGTGCACGGCAGGGGCAATCCGGTCGAGCGAAGCCTGTGGGGGAGCCTCGCTGCGGAGACCATCCAGAAGGAGTTCTAGCTCATCCATTGGCGTAGTTTCTCCTTGGCGCGATGGATTGCCGTGCGCACGGTTTCTTCGGTGCAATCGAGGATGGCAGCGACTTCCCGGCTATTCATGCCCTCCAGATCGCGAAGGACGAGGCAAGCGCGCTCCCGTTCTGGCAGGCGCGCGATGAGCCGGGCGAGCTGGGCCTGCTTCTCCTGGTTGTCGAGCGCTTGCTCTGGATTGGTTTGTGGGGCGGCCAGGAGAAATAGCTCGGATTCGTCGGCCTGGGGCTTGCGCTTCCGGATCTGGTCGAGGCAGAGATTTACGGTGATGCGATAGATCCAGGCCGGGGTGATCTCGCCACGATGAGCGTGCAGGCGCAGAAAGACATCCTGGGCAATGTCTTCGGCATCTGCTGTGGAGCCGAGCATGCGCCACGCCGTGCGAAAGACCATAAGCTTGTGACGCTCCATCCAGTCGTCCAGACGCAGTGGGGTACTGGCGTCCAGGGCGAGTTCGAAGGGTGCGATCAGCTCCATCATTTGCTTCTACCCATAGAACGTGGCCCAGCCAACAAACGTTGACAAAAAATTAGGGCTTTGGCAAAGAAAAGGCCAAATACTTTGAGCCGGAGGGGGCTCCGCTCTTGCCGCCGCCGCAGGCGATGACGATGTATTGTCGGCCTTGCCACTCGTAGACTTCGGGAGTGGCATTGCCTGCGGCAGGTAGTTCGGCAGACCAGAGCAGTTTGCCTGTCTTTTTGTCGAAAGCTCTGATTTTGTTGTCGAAGTTGGTGGCGGCGATGAAGACCAGGCCGGAGGCGGTGACGATGGGGCCGCCGTAGTTTTCGCTGCCCGTATCGGGCTGGTTGAGCTTGGGATGCTCGCCCAGGGGGATTTGCCAGGCAATGGTGCCTGCGTTGAGATCGATGGCGCTGAGCGTTCCCCAGGGAGGGGCGATGGCTGGGTAGCCATCGGGATCGAGAAACTTGTTGTAGCCGTCCATGGTGTAGGGCAGTTGCGGATTCAGGCTTTGGTCACTGGCGGCTACTTTCTCGTTGGCGCCGGTGGCGACGTAGTTGACCAGGGCTCGCAATTCGAGGCGGCTCAATTTGGAGAAGCCCGGCATGCGGCCCGCTCCGTCGCGAATGATCGTGCGCAGATCGTCGGTTGAGATCTTCTTGCCGATGTTGATCAGACTGGGGAATTCTGGCGGGGTGCCGGCGAGGTCGGCCCGATGGCAACTGGAGCAGTTTTTGAGGTAAAGGTCTTTGCCATCGGCATTGCCGCCGGGGCGGGGAACGATGCGCAAGACCCAAGCCATCTCATTGGCGTTGACATAGAAGAGGCCGGTTTCCGGATCGAAGGCCTGGCCGCCCCATTCGGCCCCCCCGTCGAAGCCCGGGAAGATCAGAGTACCTTCCATGGATGGGGGTGTGAATTGCGGACCGGTCTTGAGCTTGGCGAACTGCTCGGCTACGGCAGCGAAGGTGCCGGGAGTGCGGTGCGAGAGGATGGCTTCTGTGACTTGCTGCCGGGCAAAGGGTGGAGGTGCCACCGGGAGGGCTTGTTTGCGAGACAGGATTTCGCCGGGAATGTCCGAGGCCGGAACTTCCTTCTCGACGATGTCGAAGAGGGGCTTGCCCGAGTCCCGATCAAAGACGTAGACGAAGCCTGACTTTGTGGCCTGGGCCACGGCATCGACGCTTTTGCCATTGCGCTTGACGTTCACCAGGACCGGCGCGGTGGGGAGATCGCGATCCCAGACATCGTGGCGCACAAACTGGTAATGCCATTTGCGGTTGCCGGTGCGGGCATCAAGGGCCAGCAGGCAATTGGCGAAGAGATTATCGCCTGCGCGATTGGCACCATAGAAGTCATAGCTGGCGCTACCGGTGGGTACATAGACGATGCCGCGTTTGGCATCGAGCGTCATGCCCGCCCAACTGTTGGCCCCGCCGGTGATTTCATGGGCGCCTTTGGGCCAGGTGTCGTAGCCGAATTCACCGGGTTGTGGAATGGTGTGAAAGGTCCAGCGCAGCTTGCCGGTGTTGACATCCCAGGCGCGGATGAAGCCGGGGGCAGAGGGGAGGTCTTCGCTGACCAGGGTGCCGAGGATGAGTAGATCGCCGAAGACGACGCCTGGGGTGGTGTTGGTGACGGAGAGCGTTTGTGCGGGGCGACCGAGACCTTCGCGAAGGTCCACTTTGCCGCCCTCACCGAAGTCTTTGACGAGCTTGCCTGTTTTGCCGTCGACGGCGTAAATGAATTGCCTGACCCCGTAGAAGACTCGCTCGGTGGTGCCGCTGCGATAAAGGGTGATGCCGCGGTTTCTGAATTTGCTGGCACGTTGGCCGGGCGGGGTGGGATCGAAGGACCACTTCTCCCAACCGGTTGCGGCGTCGATGGCAACCAGACGTCCTTTGGGTGTGGTGGCGTAGAGAACCCCGTTTGAGAAGACCGGGCGGCATTGCATTTCGGAGCCGGCGAAGGCATCTTTGCTGTCGTATTCCCACGCCTTGATGAGCTGCGAGACGTTGGCAGGGGTGATTTGTTTGAGGGAGGAATATTGGGGCTCGGCGGCGAATGCAAAGCCGCTGAGCAAGGCGAGAAGTCCAACACGCATGTTAGATAGCTTATCCGGCTACGGCCATGGCGGAGCGCGCTGGAAGGGAATATTTGCTGGCATACCACTTGACGAACCATTGGACAGACCAGGGGATGGTGACGATGAAGATAGAGAAGAGGATGAAGCCAATACACATGCCTGCGACCTCAATGGGTTCTGCCTGAAAGACGAGCGTTCTGGCCCCACCGGTGCATTGAGCTCCGAACCATTGGGAATACGGGATCAGTACCACTGCAAGGGCGATGAGCGTTAGCACTGCTACGGTAATGCCAGCCAGTAGGCCGAAGAAGCCGCTTTGCGGAAGGATCATCGTGAGGAGAGAGGGGATTACGGTGCAGCCTGTCATCATCAATTGCCACTTCAAAAGCTCTTCCAGCGAGCCACTGAAGCCGAGCTGGCTGCCGTGGTTCGTCTTCAAGCGAGAGGCAATGAGGTGAAGCAGGGGAAACATCACGAAGACGCTTGCGATTGCCGATGCGATTGTAATTCCGATCTGGATCCAGGGATCTTCGAAGATGCTGTTCAAAACAATCTCGGCCCAGATTACGATGGAGACCGGTAGAAGTGCCTTCCTGATGGTGGCCGGCTTACCTGTATAAGTAAGGGTGGTGCCGTCCGGGAATCGTAGCCGGGAAACGCAGTATTGGATTAACTCTGTCAGCTTGTCTGCTGCCGGGATATAGATCAGCAAGGATAGGCCAGCCACCAGGCTCTTGAGGAAGTAGGGGATTGCTTCCGGATTGAACTCCAGCTGATTTGCGGTGTTGGACATGGGCAAAGCTTACAGCACCTGCATGCCAAGCGGAAGCCCTGGGGCCCCATGCAGAAATCGGAACAAAAAACCGATACTACAAGGAGACCCTCGTCCCGGATGCATCCCCGAATTCCATTTGCCTTAGTTTTGCTGGCCTCTGCTGCCTTTGGACAAAGAGTTACGGAGAGTGCCTTGTCTTTGAGCGCCAGCGAAGAGCGTTGTGCGGTGGGCAAATCTGTCACTTCGATTGAGAATACGGAGCGTCAGATTTTTTTCCGCTTTTTGCTGGCTCGTGGTTCGGGCCTGAGTGGGTTGACGGTGGAGTGGCTGGCACCCGGTGCGCAGGTGATGGAGTTTCTCAACTATGAGCAATTGCCCACCGCTCCGTTGATGTGTTTTGTAACGCAGATGCCGGTGGCGGGTTTTGAGCAGGCCAGCAGACCGGGAGAGTGGACCGTACGGGTGGTGGCCCGAGGAACGGTTCTGCACGAGAAGAAGTTCTTGCTCAAGGGGGACGCCGGTGCGGCGAGGGGGCTGGTGGTGCGTCGCGTGAGTCGCGTCGAGAGAGAAGGGGGAGCGACAGAACTCCAACTGGATGGGCAGGGCATGAATGGGGAGAGCATGGTGCATCTGGCCACCTACAGTGCTGCTAATGCCTGGCAGTTCATTGCTTCGATGCAGGCGCAGGTGGTGGATCGGGGGCGGGTGAGTGCGACCTATGGGGAGCGCTTGTCACCGGGGGAATACTGGATTGTCGTGAAGAATTCGGATGGGACACAGAGCGCGCCGGCACGCCTTCTGATTGAGAGTGCGCAAGGATACTCATTGCCGATTGCGGGCGGAGAGCAGTGGATCATCACGCAAGGGCCCTATGGCGGAACTTCACACTGGGGAAGGAGCCTTCATGCCTGGGATCTTGCACCCGTGAGCCTTCGCAGTGGGGGATGTGTTGTGGCGATGCGGGCCGGGATTGTACATGCGTTTGATCGTGGGGAGCGGCAGAATTCCTATGGGCGCAGTTTTGGGAACCTGATCACGATTCAGCATGATGATGGGGAGTTTTCGCATTATGCTCACCTGCGCACCGGGACTTTTGTCGTGAGGACGGGACAGCGCGTAGAAGCGGGACAAGCGCTGGCGACGGTGGGCAATAGCGGGCATACCCTGGGGCAGGGAGGCGGCTATCACGTGCATGCCCATGTGACAAGAGGCTTTGCCGCGTCCAATCAGAGCATTCCTTTCGCGTTCACCAATGTGCCGAATGCGGGTAGAGGGAAGCTGGTGACCAACCCCGTCCCCCTCACGGGCAGTTGCGCGATTGCCTACGATGGCCCGATTGAGGTTTCAAAAAACAAGAAGACGGAGCCGGTGGGTCCGCGCTGGAGCGCTCAAGTAGGGCTCTCGGAATGGTGGACGCAAACGATTCAGGTGCCAAAGGGAGCCAGGGCTCTCGATATTCTGACGGCCTGGTCGAACAAGGAATCTCATAAGGTGGACGTCTATCTGACCAGCCCATCGGGCTACCAATACGGAGGCCCCTATGAGAATGCAGAACGCTTACGTGTGGAGCAGCCGGAGAGCGGTGCCTGGCGCATCAGCGTTCAAGGCGTGAAAGCGAATGGGGACGCAATTGCCTTTGAAGTGCGCGGCAATGTGGCGCGTTAGGCGGGTCTGGTTCGACCGGCGTCTCGGGCCGTATTGAGCAAGCGGGTTAAGCGAGCTACCTCGGCGGGTTGCTTGAGATACACGTCTTCCCGCTCGTTCGGGTCTGCGCTGAGATGAAATAGTTGGCCCTTGGGGCCCTGAGCGGTGGGTGCGATCTTGACTGGCGCGGTGAAGCCTCCAGAGCCCAGGCCTTCGATGAGCTTCCAGCCGCCTTCGCGGATCGCAAACATGCCGTTGCCAGCGTGGTGTATCAGGTGGGGGCGAACCGTGGTTGCGCCTTGCTTGCCGCTCAATGCGGGCTGGATGGGGAAGGAGTCTTCGGCTGCATTGGCAGGGATGGGGATGCCAGCGGCAGTACAGCAGGTAGCAAAGAGATCGGTGTGGCAAATGGGGACGTCGCTGACGGTTGCCGCTTTCACTTTGCCGGGATACCGTACCAGGAAGGGTACACGGTGGCCTGCCTCGTAGGCGTCTGATTTCTGGCCGCGCATCATGCGGTTGGCCCAGTGGCCGCCGTTTTCTTCCATGTCGCGCTTCTCCCAGGGAGCCCCGTTGTCACTGGTGATGATGACCAGCGTATTGTTGGCCTGGCCTGAAGCATCGAGGGCGGACAGAATTTTGCCAATACAGTCGTCTACCTGTTCGACAAAGTCGCCATAGAGCTTGCCGGCGCTGCGCCCCTCGAAGCTTTTGGTTGGCACCCAGGGAGTGTGTGGGGCAGGTAGCGGTACGTAGCAAAAGAAGGGGCCTGGTTTTTGTACGAACTGCACCGCTCGCTCAGTGATCTTCGGCATCACTTCTTCCATTACGAAACCGGGTGCGATCGGCCCGCCGCGCCAGTAAGGGCCACGCTTCGTTTCGCCGTTGTCGCCGACGTTCGCTGTGGGTTGCTGGACGGCCTTGCGGCCATCGAAGTAGAGGTAGGGCGGCATGTCGAGCGAAGCCGGGATGCCAAAGTACTCATCGAAACCGAGATCGAGCGGGGACGGAGTTAGCGGCAAAGCGTAGTCGGCTTTCTCCTGATTACCCAAGCCAAGATGCCACTTTCCAAAGCCACCAGTCCTATAGCCGGCCTGCTGAAACACCTTACTGAGAGTGGGTCTTCCTTCTTCAATCAGACT
Source organism: Bryobacter sp. (assembly GCA_044340255.1). Classification (GTDB taxonomy): domain Bacteria; phylum Acidobacteriota; class Terriglobia; order Bryobacterales; family Bryobacteraceae; genus Bryobacter. The sequence goes on from JBIITX010000009.1 coordinate 30,808, forward strand.
CGGGGAATAGCCCTGAAGTACTCCCTGTTTTAGCCTAGATCTCCAGCAATACCTCCCTGTGAGTAACCCGTACCGAGTAGGAGTACAGACGCTGGAAGGGGAATGAGCATCGGAAAATCGCATGCCCTGGCGGCTGAAGCGGTCGAGGTGAGGAGTTTTGATTTTTGACTCAGGAGCGTAGCAACCGACGTCTCCGGTGCCGAGATCGTCAGCTAAAATAATGATTACATTAGGCTTAGCTTGTTTTTGGAAGGCAGCAGCGAGGCTAGTGGACAAAAATGATCTACGTAACATTTTTGAAATAACTCTACCATTTTTGAAATTTCCTCTTGCAAGAAAATAAAAGTAGAGCAACACTAGTACTCATAGGTGGTGGTTCTTTGCAACCACTTTAGTCTGTTGAGTGTTGGGGTGTTTTTCCCTCCACACACCCCAACGCTCCGGACTCTCTTCCCGCCCTTTCTTACTTCCTGGCGATAAACTCCGAATACGGTCCTTTAAAGTCGTCCACTTTGCCATTGGCCACATGCCAAATCCTGGTTGCCGCTTCGTCAAGCAGGTCTTCGTCGTGGGTGACAAAGATCACAGTGCCTTCAAACTTCTGGATTGCCGAGTTTAAGGCATTGATCGATTCCAGGTCCAAGTGGTTGGTGGGTTCGTCGAAAATGAGGACGTTGGGCTTCAGCAGCATGAGGCGGCAGAAGATGAGCCGGGCGGCTTCGCCTCCTGAGAGTGCTTTGGTGGGCTTGAGCGCATCTTCGCCCGAGAAGAGCATTTGACCGAGCAGGCCGCGCAACTCTTCATTGGAAGCTTGCAAATCGTATTGGTGGAGCCAATCGATGCAATTCATGCCGTGTTCGATGGTCTCGGAGTGATCCTGGGCGAAATAACCGACGCTGGTTTCGTGGCCCCAGATGACGTTGCCCGAATCGATCTCGAATTTATCTTCACCGTGGCTCGCCATGACTGGGGCGTTGGCCAGCAAAGAACGAAGCAGTGTTGTTTTACCGGCACCGTTTCTGCCCATGACAGCGACTTTGTCGCCTCTGGAGATCAGAGATTCGTAGTTTTCAAACACCTTCAGACCGTCGTAGCTTTTGGTGAGGCCTTTGAATTCGAGCGGAGTGCGGCCGGACTGCTTCTTCAACTGGAAGCGAATGAAGGGGCGCTGGATGTTGGAACGAGCGAGTTCCGCGCTTTGCAGGCGCTCCACTTCTTTTTTGCGCGAGGTGGTTTGCGCCGATCGGGTACCGGCCGAGAAGCGGGCGATGAATTCGTTGAGCTGCGCAATCTTTTTCTGCCGTTCGGCGGTGTCGGCTTCGATGCGGGAGCGGATTTGCGTCTTGGCCAAGACCATGTCGTCATAGCCGCCGGTGTAGGTGATGATCGTGTTGTAGTCGATATCGGCGGTGTGGGTGCAGATGTTGTTGAGGAAGTGACGATCGTGGGAAATCGTGATGAGCGTGCCGTCGAACTTGTTCAGGTAATCTTCGAGCCAGTGGACGCTGTCGAGGTCCAAGTGGTTGGTAGGTTCGTCGAGTAGCAGCGCAACGGGATTGCCAAAGAGCGCTTGGGCCAGCAGTACGCGCACCTTTTGGCCGCCCTGCAGTTCGCCCATCTTTTTTTCGTGAACTTCCGATTCTACGCCGAGGCCGTCCAGAAGAATGGCGGCGTCTGACTCTGCCGTGTAGCCACCTTCTTCGCCAACTATGCCTTCGAGTTCTCCGAGGCGCATGCCGTCTTCGTCGGTGAGGGTGGAAGAGTCTTTGTCATAAAGCGCATCGCGCTCAGTGAGGGCGGCCCACAGCGGAGCATTCCCCATAACGACCGTATCGAGCACGCGATAGGAATCGAAAGCGAACTGGTCCTGCCGCAGAATACCGAACTTGGCGGGGCGCGAGACGGAGCCCTTGGTGGGTTCAATCTCTCCCGTGAGGATCTTCATAAACGTCGACTTCCCAGCCCCATTGGGACCAGTTAAGCCATAACGCCTTCCTGGCTGGAAAGCAGTAGTGACGTCTTCGAACAGAATTTTGGCGCCGAAGCGCATGGATACATTACTTACGTTGATCAAGCGGGGATTACTTATTGTACCGTGGTTGCATGATCAATCGGCGTATTTTCCTTGCGTCTTCTGCGGTGTCGCTGGCACCTGCCGCTACGGGGTGGCTGGATTTGTTTGATGGCGTTTCGCTGGAGGGCTGGAAGCCTGGTGGTGCTGCGGCATCCTGGAAGGTCAGCGAGGGGCAACTGATTGGGGCGGGGCCTGTTTCGCATCTGTTCTATACGGGGCGAAGCTTCAAGAATTTCGAGTTTGAGGGTGAGGTGCTGACTCGCGCCGGCTGCAATTCGGGCATTTACTTTCATACCGAGTTTCAAGACGGAGGGTTCCCGAAAAAGGGCTTCGAGGTGCAAGTGAACAACACGGCACTGGGGGAAGGCAACTACCGGGAGCGTAAGCGGACGGGGTCGCTGTATTCGATCCGTAATGTGCACCAGCAACTTGCCAATGACAACGAGTGGTTTCGCGTTGCGATTGCGGTGAGAGGAAAGAACATCCAGGTGAGAATCAATGGAATTCTGACCGTCGACTATACAGAGCCAGCAACACCGGTGCTGCCGCCGACGCAAGAAACGGGCCGGTATCTGAGCGAGGGATTATTTGCGTTGCAATGCCATGATCCGGGCTCGGTGGTCCATTACCGGAATCTGCGCGTGAGAGCCCTGCCCGATTCGGAGCCGACTCCCGGGCCTTTACCGGAAGTAGACGAAACCTACAAGAAGATCATTCAGCTTGGTGCCAGGAACTATCCCCTCGTGGATTGGCATGTGCACCTCAAGCCGGGGCTTGGGGTGAAGCAGGCTATTGCAAAAAGCCATCGCGACGGCATTTACTATGGCATCTCGGCCAATTGTGGCAGACAGAGCCAGTACCGAACGGAGGCCGGGGCGCTTGAGTTTATCGACAGTGTTGCCGGGCATGCCGCCTTTGTGGGGATGCAGGCCGAAGGAGCCGACTGGATGAAATTGTTTTCTCCTCGCGTGACGGAACGCTTTGATTACATTTTCAATGACGGTTTGATCTGGACGGATGATTCAGGGCGGTGGACGCGCATTTACCGTCCCCAGGATATTGGGCCGATTGCGAATCCTGAATCGTTTGTCGACGAATTGGTAGATCGAACCGTGCACTTGATTACCCGGACTCCGATGGATATTTTGGCCATTCCGACATTTCTGCCGGAGTCGCTCATGAAGGATCACTCACGGCTCTGGACCACAGCCCGTATGCGGCGTATCGTTGATGCGGCCAGCCAGCACAAGGTGGCCATTGAGATGAGCGATCGGTATCAACTTCCCAGCCTGGCTTTCTTGCGTATGGCCAAAGAAGCAGGATGCAAATTCACTCTTGGGACAGGCAATAATTCCAGCACTGACCTTCGTCGCAGCGAGTATGGTCTGGGAATGATGGATCAACTCAAGCTGGCCTGGAGTGACTTGTGGGTGCCGACCCGGCGCGCCATAATCTAGCAATGCGTTTCTTATTCCTGCTCCTTACGCTGTTTGCGACTGCGCTGACGGCGCAGGAAGTGACGGGTTCGATTGTGGGTACTGTGCTGGATTCTGTAGGTTCGCCGGTTGCCGGGGCGACCTTGCGTGTTCGATCTACCGAGCGTGGAGCGGTGGTAAGGACATTGAGCTCTGACGCAGAAGGGAGCTATGTTGCCACATTGCTTCCTATTGGCTTCTATGCGGTGGAGGTGGAGGCCCCTGGATTCAAGCGGTTTACACAAGCAGGCATTGAATTGCATGTGGGCGAAAAGCTAACGGTTGCGATTCGCCTCGAAGTAGGAGATTTGGCGCAACAGATTACGGTGGAAGCCGATGCGGCGCAGGTGCAGTTGCAGAATGCGGCTTCCGAAGGATTGGTCTCTGGCAAGGAAGTTCGGGAACTCTCACTAAACAACCGCAACTACATTCAATTGCTGACTCTCATGCCGGGTGTGACTTCGACGGCGACTACCGACGAGCTCTATATCGGTCTGCAGAATCCCAATGGTGGAACGAATGTAATCCCGTTCTCTTTGAATGGGGGACGGACGTCGGGAACTGCCTTTATGGTGGATGGGGCAGACAACCTGGACCGTGGCTCGAATCTCACCTTGCTGACCTTCCCGAGTGTGGATGCGATTGCTGAGTTCAAGGCGTTTCGCGGTGCGTATTCTGCTGAGTTTGGCCGCGGTGCTTCCGGCCAGGTGAATGTGATCACGCGCTCTGGCACCAACAAGTTTCACGGCAATGTGTACTGGTTCAATCGCAATGATGCCTACTCTGCCAACAGCTATTTCAACAACCTGCGAAACATCGCAAGACCGCCGCTGCGCTGGAACAACGCCGGCTACACCTTCCATGGGCCAATCTTCAAGAACAAGACTTTCTTCTTCTGGTCGCAGGAAGTTCGCCGCGTCATCACCTACAACACTTTCAATTCTTTGCTGCCAACTGCAGAGCTGAAGCGCGGTGAGTTTGCGCAACCTGTTTGTGTTGAAATTCAGGGCGCAAACTGTCTTCGCACGGATACACGGATTCCGGTGATCAATCCGGTGGCTCGTGCTTATATTCAAGACATTTTCTCCAAGCTGCCCAACGGTGATCCGGGCACGTTCAACGTGTTCTTTCCGATTCGATCCCGCTTCAATGCGCGACAGGAACTTCTCAAAGTGGACCATCGCTTCAGCGAGCGCTTCAATGTCAACGTCCGGTGGATTAACGACACGATTCCTACGGAAGAACCGGGAGGGCTGTTTACCGGGAGCCCCGTCCCGCTGGTGCCGCAGACCAGCACGAATGCTCCAGGCCGCAGCGTGACGGCACGCTTTACGCACACGATCTCCTCTCGCTTTTATAACGAGGGTGGGTATGCGTGGAGCTACGGTGCAATCTCCAGTCGGCCCATCGGTTTGATTGGTAAGGAAAACTCACCCAACATCAAGGTGGAGAATATGCCTTTCCCGGTGACGCTGGAGCGTGTGCCGACGCTTGCGATTTCGGGCTTCAGCTCCTTGACCGGCTATGGGCCTTATGAGAATTTCAACATCAACCAGAACTTCTTTGACAACTTCACTTCGATTGTGGGCAGGCATACGATCAAGACCGGGGTGACCTTGAATATCTATCGCAAGAAGGAGAACCATCTGACTGGGCTCAATGCGGGGAGTTTCAGTTTTCTCACGACCCCTCGCCCCACAGGAACCAGCATTGCCAATCAGGCCTGGGCTAACTTTCTGTTGGGCAACGTGGCAACCTTCCAGCAAGCTTCTACTGATTTGACCCCAGATCTCAGGCAAAACCAGTGGGAGGGCTATTTGCAGGATGACTGGCGGTTGCGCTCCAACCTCACTTTGAATCTTGGGGTTCGGTTCTCTTACTTCCCTAGCGTTCGAGACGAGAATCGGTTGCTCACGAATTTTGACCCCAGTGCATACCGTGCCGATCGCGCTCCGCAGATCAATCCTGCCAATGGAAACATTGTGCCGAATACCGGGGACCCACTCAACGGCATCATCATCAATAACCAGAATTCTCCTTATGGCGACCGTGTTTTGAACAGTCCTGGCGTGAAGTGGGCGCCGCGTTTTGGCTTTGCCTGGGATCCCTTTAAGGATCAGAAGACGGCAATTCGTGGTGGTTACGGTATCAGTTACGACTCTGTGCTTGTTGGGATTTATCAACAGGTAGTGGGGCAGAACCCGCCGTTTGTGAACAACATTCAGATCAACAATACGCGCCTTGAAAACCCGACTGCGGGTGTGGTGTCGATCTCGGCAGCGCCACGCACTTTACGCTTTGTGCCGGCTCCGTTCCGGATTCCTTATACGCAGCAATGGAGTCTTGATGTGCAGCGGCAGCTCAGGCGCTTCGTGATTATGGTGGGTTACTACGGATCGAAGGGAACTCATCTGCTGGGCCTCCAGGATCAAAACACGGTTCGCCCGGGTTTAGCCCAAGAGCAAGGCCTGGTCAATGAGAACGGGCACATTACTTCCACGCAGTTGCCTCGGTTGAATGCGATTCGCCCCTATCGTGGCTACCAGTACATCAATGGCGTCAATACCGACTACAACTCCAACTATCATTCCCTGCAGGTAGGCTCGCAGCGCTACTTCAGTGCCAACTCCAGCCTGCGCATTGCTTATACGTGGTCGAAGGCGCTCACTGATTCCCCATCGGATCGGTCTACTGCTCCGCAGAATGTCTATTGCCGGGCTTGTGAGTATTCGCGCGCGACCTTTGATCGTACACACGTTTTCACGGCAAGCTACTTTCATGTGCTGCCCTTCTTTAAGCAATCAAAAGGCATCACCAAGTACACATTGGCCGGTTGGCAGCTTTCGGGAATTACGACGCTGAACACAGGTCTTCCGCAAAGAGTGACCAGTGCTTTGGGTGTGGACTGGGCGGGCCTTGGAACGGTGGGTGCCTCTGCTGCCCCGATTCGCCCAGACATGGTGACGAATCCGAACCAGGGTGCCCCCGGGGATCGTTTTCAGTATTTCAACACGGCATCGTTTCAGCCTGTTCCCAATGGGGAAACCCGATTGGGGAATGCGCCATCTACCTCGGTGATCGGCCCGGGAATCAATATTTGGAATGTGTCGATGTTTAAGAATTTCCGCTTCGAGAAAGGGCGCACCGCGCAGCTTCGGATTGAGAGCTTCAATACGTTCAATCAAACCAATTTTGCTGGATTAGGCTTGGGCCTTGGCAATACGAACTTTGGTCAAGTCATTTCTACTCGCGATCCCCGTCGATTGCAGTTTGGCCTGAAGCTTGCATTTTGATTTAGCCTGTGCTAAAGTAATGGAACTTATGGTCTAGTGCCTAAGGATTTCAAACGAGGAATACCTACATCTCATGATTCGCCTGACTCTTGGTTTGCTATCTCTGATTTCGATTGCATTTGCTTCGGCTTTAGTGCCCAGCCCTGTTCCTGAGCCAAGCACCTACCTGATGATGGGTGCCGGGCTTGGGGCACTGCTTTATGTCCGCAATCGAGTTTCCAAGAAGAAGTAAACTTTAGGAGCCTGTAGATGGATTGGCTCCGTTCGATTGCCCCCATTTCTGTTTTGCTATTGATTGCGGTTGGCTTGTGGGAACTGAGCCAACCGCTTTCGCGTTTGTTGCAGCCGGTGGCACGCCGATGGGCATTGCATTTTGCGCTTTGGGGGATACTCGTTTTTTTGGGCAGTACCCTCGTTCGTATCCACGCCCTATCGATTGCGCAAAGCCGCGAGTCCTGGATTGCGTTCCCCCTCTTTCTGCTGATCTACGATTTCTGCCTCTGGTTATCCCACTTCTGCCTGCATCGATTCGGCCTGCTTTGGATTTGGCATGCGGTACATCATTCGGATGTCGATTTTGATGTCACGACCGCTGTACGTTTTCATCCACTGGAAGGTCTTTGGGAACAAATCATGCTTGCCGGGCTTGTATACCTGTTGCGGCCCTCAGTGGAAGCTACCGTTCTTACAATTCTGATCCTTGTCGCTTCTGGGTATTTTGTTCACGCCAACATTGCGCTTCCTCTTAAGGCGGATATTCTGATCTCGTCGTTGCTGATGACGCCTGGTCTCCATCGCTCTCATCACAGTGTGCAAATGGAGCAACAAAATTCCAACTACGGGGTGCTGACTACCATTTGGGATCGACTCTTTGGGACCTTGCGCCGCGATGCGAATGTTGAAAGCCTTGGTGTTGACGGCATCAGTGCCGATGAGAGTTTGTCGCTTCCCCGTCTTGTTTTTCAAGTGCCGTGGCGCGAATGGCGCAAGCTATAGGGATTCAGCCTTTGGGGCGCGACTGACCAAATCGCGCAGTGCGTCACGGGCAGGACGGCCGTCCAGCATTCCAAGCACCGCCTGGGCGATGGGCATTTCTACGCCTCGCTTGCTGGACAGATCAATTGCGACACGGGTGGTTTCGACGCCTTCGGCAACCATGCGAGAGTCCTGGAGGATTTCTGCGATGGGGCGGCCTTTGGCCAGTTCAATCCCCACACGACGGTTGCGGCTGAGTTGTCCGGTGCAGGTCAACACAAGATCGCCCAGGCCGGCCAGGCCAGCGACAGTGGTTTGTTTGCCTCCGCAGGCGACCACAAGACGACTGATCTCGGCAAGGCCGCGCGTGATCAGGGCGGCTGTGGAATTGGAGCCCAAATGCAAGCCTTCGATGGCACCGGCTGCGATGGCGATGACGTTCTTGAGAGCCGCAGCTAGTTCGACGCCTACAACGTCATCGTTCGTGTAAAAGCGCAAATTTGCGCCGGAGAAGGTGTTTTGCAATTCCTGGGCAAATTCCGCATCGCGGCTGGCAATCACTACGGCGGCCGGCTCTCCGGCTGCCACTTCGCGTGCGAAGGTTGGGCCAGTCAATACGGCTGGCGCCTGGCAGCCGGGCATACAGGCTTCGGCAATTTCTGACATGCGCAGGAAGCTCCCTGCTTCTATGCCCTTGGTGGCGCTAATTACTCTTGCCGGGCCAAGACGAGCAGCAGCCTGAAGGACTTCTCGCAAATGCCTGGATGGCGTTACGCTCAAAACCAGTGGAGCCCATGCCATGGTTGAGGAAACGAGAATGTTGTCTGGCAATCGAAAGCCTGGCAGATACACCTGATTCTCGCGGCTTGTCTTGATCGCCTCGGCCAAGTCCGGGTTGTGTACCCAAAGCAGTACCTGATCAAAGCGTGTGGAGAGGGTGATGGCGAGCGCCGTGCCCCAGCTTCCTCCGCCGAGTATGCTGATTACTTTTTGCGCCACTCGAATCGATTTTCCTTACCTGCCCGCAGGCGCTCGATGTTTCCCGAATGTCGCCAGGCAATGAAGACTCCCGCAATGGTTGACGCGAGGAGGACGGGCCAGGTGGGATGCAGGATCAGCCAGACCGCGAAGGGGAAGAACAGAGCGCCACAAATGGAGCCGAGGGAGATGTAACGGCTATAGGCAACGACGGCGACAAACAAGATCGCGATGGCCCAGAAGGGCAGGGGAGTGAGATAGGCAAAAGCGCCTGCAAAGCTGGCGACGGCCTTGCCGCCTTTGAATTTCATGAAGGGAGAATAGGCGTGTCCGAACAGCACCGCAAGAGCTGCCGCAGACATCAACAGCGGATTGCCTTCGCTGAAATGGTCAGCCAGAAAGACGGCCAGGAGTCCTTTACCGATGTCGAGAGCAAGGGTCAACAGACCGGCCCCGCGGCCTGTGGTTCTCAAAACATTTGTGGCGCCAATGTTTCCACTGCCCATGGTGGTTACATCTTTACCGGTCTTCCATCGAACAATCCAGGCGCCAAAGGGCAAGCTTCCCAGCAGGAAGCAGAGAGGGATCAACCAGAGGGCTGTACTCATGAGAGAGTTCACAGAGGAAATTCTCCTATCACTGTATACACACTGCAATTCTCTCCCGGTTCGCTCTTGTAGAGCAGAAATTTGGAGGCTGTACTGATGCCAAATTCGGCACTGGGCAACTGGGCGATTGCCTGGCGCAATCCTGCCAGGGGTGGTGCTCCTTTGATGCGCGCCAGAGTGAGATGTGGTGTGAACTTGCGTTCTTCCGGGGCGAGTCCCAAGGTCTGGCAACCACTGTTGAGATCTTCAGCCAATTGATAGAGTGCTTCGGGGGCTCTGACGCCGGCAAACAAGAAGCGCGGCTGGTGCGGATTGGGAAACCAGCCGAAGCCCCCAATGGCGGTTGCGATGGGGCCAGGCTTCGGCACAGAGCCAAGCATCGATTTCAGTTCTTCGAGCCGTTCTTCTGGCCAGGGCCCAATGAATTTCGTCGTAATGTGAAAGTTGTCGGTGGGGCTCCACTGCAAGGGAGCCTGAGGACGCAAGTGCTCCAGCACCAGTTCCAGATTCCGGCGGACAGGATACTCGATGGCTAGCCCGGTGAAGAGCCGTAGTGAGTTCGGCACAATCTTAGATCGTAGCTTCTTTTCGCGGCCGACGACGGAAGTTGCTCGCGAATTGCTGGGTAAATGGTTGGTCTGCGGTGGAATACGCGCCCGGATCTCTGAGACGGAAGCTTACTTGCCGTTTGATGATCCTGCCGCACATGCCTTCGCGGGAAAGACCAAGCGCACGGCAGTGATCTTTGGCCCGCCGGGGCATGTCTACGTTTACCTCAACTACGGGATTCACTACATGTTGAATCTGGTCACAGAACCGGAAGGTATACCTGGTTGTGTGCTGATTCGAGCGGCCGGGCCCTGGTCGGGGCCGGGCCGCCTGACAAAGGCGCTCGGCATCAATCTGAGTCACTATGGTCAGGACATTACCAACGGGAGCATTGTCGTCCAAAATGGCGAAAACATTGCTGAAAAGAATGTTTTGGTGACGCCACGTATCGGAATTCGTAAGGCTCCAGAAAAACTTCTTCGCTTTTTAATCGCCCCATGAGTCATTCTGGGCTATAATCTGAATTCCTATGGCAGAGAACGAGAAGTTTAAAGCCCTGGCGGCAACGCTAGGCGCGATTGAGAAGCAATTCGGCAAGGGTTCGATCACACGGCTCGGTGCCAGCGAGGCGATGGTTCAGGTGCAGTCGATTCCGACTGGTTCCATTTCCCTCGATTACGCCCTCGGCATTGGTGGCTTACCGCGTGGGCGAATCATCGAGGTGTTTGGCCCTGAGTCGTCGGGCAAGACAACGGTTGCCTTGCAGGCGATCGCGCAGGCTCAAAAGCTCGGCGGCATTGCTGCCTTTATTGATGTCGAGCATGCACTGGACCCGATCTATGCCAATGCGCTGGGTGTCGACACGGAGAACTTGCTGGTGTCGCAGCCGGACTACGCCGAACAAGCTCTCGAGATTGCCAGCACGCTTGTGCAGAGTGGTTCGGTCGACATTCTGGTGGTCGACTCGGTAGCTGCTCTTGTGCCGAAGGCCGAACTGGATGGAGAAATGGGAGATACCTTCGTTGGCATTCAGGCCCGTCTGATGTCGCAAGCGATGCGTAAGCTTACTGGCATTTGCTCCAAGTCGAATACCTGCCTGATCTTCATTAACCAGATTCGCGAGAAGATCGGTGTGATGTTTGGCAATCCTGAAACGACCTCTGGTGGACGTGCGCTGAAGTTTTATGCCAGTGTCCGCCTGGATATTCGCCGAATCAGCGCCATCAAGGATGGTGACATGGTGACCGGAAATCGCACCAAGGTGAAGGTCGTCAAGAATAAAGTGGCACCACCGTTTCGGGAAGCAGAGTTTGACATCATGTACGGTCAGGGAATCAGCCTGGAAGGGGATTTGATTGACATTGGCGTGGCGCAGAATCTGATTGAGAAATCCGGAAGCTGGTATAGCTACAAGGGTGAACGAATTGGCCAGGGCCGGGAAAATGCCCGCCAGTTTCTGAAGGACCATCCGGATGTGTTCAACGCCGTGGATCTGGAATTGCGCAAACTGCTGGGTCTTGGTGCCCGGCTTGATGGGCCTGTTGCTGATGCAGAGACCCCTGCCAAGGCCAAAAAGTAATCGCCGGAACCCTATTAAACAAGGCAAAACAAGAAGCACCATTAATGTTTTGCCCATAAAATGGGCTCCAAACGCCCCTTCTTCTCTCAAAAGGCCCTTTTTAGGGCCTTTTTTCTATTTTTTCTCTTTACATCGTTCAGAAAATTCCCGTATGATGAGGGTGCGCTTGAAGCTGAAACATTTCTGACGTGAAATGTTTTGATCAGCACAGGCCAAACGAACAAAACCAAGGAGCAACCTCAATGGCTGATCGCATGACGCAATCCCAGTTGATCAAGGAACTTGCTGAGAAGCTGAGCGTAACCAGCAAGCAAGCCAAGGAATTCATCACCACCTATGCCGAAATCATGGTGCGTGAAACCAAGAAGGCTGGCGAAGCCACTTTGCCGGGTATCGGCAAGCTGGTTCGCCAGGAGCGCAAGGCCCGCACCGGCCGTAATCCTGCCACCGGTGCCACCATCAAGATTCCGGCCAAGAAGGTCGTGAAGTTCCGCGTTGCAAAGGCTGTCAAAGACGCCATTGTTCCGCCGAAGAAGAAGTAACTTTTCTCAAGATTACTCCCCTCCGGTAAGAGACTCCGCCCAGCAGCGCTTATGCGTCCACTGGGCGGGGATTTTTGTTTTAGGGCCTGAGACTGCGCAGTGCCGCGAGCATGGAAATGCTAAGCGCCGCAAGGACAAAGAGCTGATGCTGGTCGGCAAAGTTGCCTGTGATCAAGTGAACACCGACGCTCATCACGGGCCCCAGCAAAGCCATATGGTCGGCCATGTCGCCAGCCCGCGGATGCATCGAAATGATTTGGAGCGCAAAGGGAACAAAGCAGGCGATGCCAGCCCCCAGGAGCGCGTAAAACAAGAGCAGTGGCCCTGCACTCTCTGGAGTTAGCATCGCGCCAACCACGGCCACAATACACAAGCCATTCCCCACCAGCACCACGCGTCGAAGATCCATCGATTCTCGCAGTCCACACAAGTATCGAACTGAACCCACAACAATCCAGAACACTCCTGACAAAACTCCAGCGGCGACGAGTGGCGGCAATTGCGTGTTCCCGATGCGAACTGCTTTGGCCAGGAGTCCTGACCATGCCGTCGCTTGGGTCATGGTGAAGACTTCAGCGCAGTAAGCAGCAAAGGCAACGGCGATCGGCGCTGCCATCACTTTTGAGGACGTAGGGGCCGAATGGGCCTGGGGAGTCCATTCGGGAAGTTTGCCGCGTAACCAGATACTGGCTGGAACTCCGATTCCGATGGCTAGTCCTGCGGCATACGTGGCTGTGCCACTCCACTGGGTGAGCATCGCGTTCGCAAAGAACGATTCGCCTAGTCCAAACCCTGCCATCGATTCGAGGATCAAAGTCGGGTTTTTGCCGAGTTGCATCCCCAGGCTTTCTCTTTGGATTGAGGTGATGGCCCGATACAGGCCTGACAAGGCGATGCGCGAGGCAGCACCCTGTAAAGAGTAGGCGAGGAGCAAAGCGGGGAGTCCTTGCGCAAGAATGGGGAGCCACACCGCGAAAGCCAGGAGCCCAAGGCCAACGGCACCGGAAACCTTAAGGCCTGTGCGCCGCAAGAAAAGATTCACGAGAAGTGCCGTTACTGCGCCCGTGGAGAGCACCATTCCAAATTCAGGCAGGCTCAGCCCGCTGCGTGTTTGGACATAGCCATTCAGGACGGCCATGCCGCAGAGGTGGCCGAAGAGAAACATTCCAACTGCTGTAGGGAAAAGTGACAAGCGGATCTTCCAGTGTATTAGGGTAAGGACATGCGCTTTGATTCGCCTCGAACGATTCTTCACGGTGCCGGTGTGCGGGATGAGATTGCCGCTCAGGCAAAGGACTGGAAGGCCAAGCGAGTATTGATTGTGACGGACCCATTCCTTGAATCTTCTGGCCTGCTGAGTCCCTTGCTTGAAAAGATGCGGAGTCTTGCTTTGCCAGCCAAGGTGTTTTCGGGAGTGCAGGCAGATCCCACGGATGAAAACGTGGACGCGGGGCGCCAGGCACTCTGTGAGTTTGGGGCGAATGCGATTGTTGCTTTTGGCGGTGGAAGCTCTATCGATTGTGCCAAGGCCATTCGCATGCTGGAAGGTGACCCGCCTCTGATTGCTGTTCCCACTACCGCTGGAACAGGCAGCGAAGCGACTCCGGTGATGGTCATTACCGATAACGTTGCGGGTGTGAAGAGAATGACTCGCGACGCAAGACTCATGCCAGATGTGGCTGTGGTCGACTACGAGCTCACCCTCACAATGCCCCCGGCACTGACGGCTCACGTTGGAATCGACACTTTCACGCACGGGCTGGAAGCCTTTGTTTCCCGACGCCGACACGCCATGAGCAATACGATGGCAGAGAACTGCATGGAGCGTTGCTTTCGGTACCTGCGCAGAGCCTGGGCTCAGCCCCATGATCGTGAGGCCCGCGAGGGGATGTCTTTAGCTGCTCTCGAGGGCGGCCTTGCCTTTGGAAATTCCAGCGTTGCGCTGGTGCATGGAATGTCACGTCCGCTCGGCGCACTGTTTCACATTCCGCATGGGCTCTCTAACGCAGTCCTGCTGCCGGAAGTCACACGGTTTTCTTTTGCTGGCCGCCCGGATTTGTATGACCAGGTCGCTCAGATGATTGGGATCGAACCGACGGTGAACTCCCTCACCGAATGGCTGACAACGCTGAACCATGATTTGAAGGTGCCCCGATTGCGAGATTGCTGTCAGCAGGATGAGGCAAGATTTCGATCGCTGCTGCCCAAGATGGCGCACGATGCACTGGCTTCCGGGTCTCCGGGCAACAATCCGATCGTGCCTACGGCAGAACAGATTGAAGCCATTTATCTTGCGGCCTGGTGATCGATGATTAGACGGAGGCAGTCAACTCTGGTTGGATCTTCTGCGTTTCTTCGAGGCCAATGTCGCGGCTGGGAAGCGTGAACCAGAAGCGACTCCCACTGCCTACCTGACTTTCGACACCCACTTCACCGCCATGCGCCTTGGCCATGTGCTTTACGATAGCGAGCCCAAGGCCAGTACCACCAAGTTCTCTTGAGCGGGCTTTATCTACGCGGTAAAAGCGTTCAAAGAGTCGGCTGAGATCTTCTTGTGGAATGCCGGCACCGGTGTCACTCACCGAGAGTTCCACAAAGGGGACGATGTGGTCTGGATGATGGATGATGCGGGATTGGAGATTGATTCGGCCCCCATGCGGGGTGTACTTGATCGCGTTGTCAATGAGGTTGGACAAGACCTGATGAACGGCCTCAGCGTCGCAGAAGACCTCCAACATCTCTCCACTGGCTTCCACGGGTACAGGCTCAATGACGATCTCAATTTGTTTCTTGGCTGCGATGGGAATCAGGGACTCCTGGCAATCCCGCAACAGGCCTTCGACCAGATAGCTTGCGAACTGGAACTTCGTGATACCGAGTTCGATTCTGGACAGTGTCAGGAGGTCGGCGATGAGCCGACCTAACCTTTCTGCATTGGCACTAATGATGGTCAGAAACTTGACGTTGTGAGCTGGGTCTTCGATGGCTCCATCCAGCAGCGTTTCTGTATACCCCTGAATCGAAGCCAGTGGTGTGCGCAACTCATGCGACACGTTGATGATGAAGTCTTTCCGCACTCGCTCCAGTTTTTCGAGTTCGGAATGCTCGCGCTCGAGTTGCTCGAACATTGCTTCGAGTTTTTCGCCTGTTTCGTTGAGTTTGTTGCCGAGGATTCCTAATTCGTCAGAGCCTGTTTCGCTCAAGCGGGCTTGAAAATTGCCTTGGGCCAATTCTGCGGCGAAGTCGATAATCTGACCCAGTTTGCGTGAGACCCAGCGAGCAAGAAATGCCGTCAGGATGATCGATGGGATGAAGGCAATCGAGGTAGCCGTCAAGAGATGGCGACGAATAATATCTGCTTGCGTTTGTACTTCCTTGAGCGGCACGGCCAAGCGCAGGGCTCCTTCGGGAGCAGGTACAGCTACGTACAGGTAGTTGATGCCGACCGAAGCGCTCAAACGTGTGTCAGAGCCCACGCTGCCCTTTAAGGCTTGAATCACCTCTGGACGGTCGGCATGGTTGCCCATCTTGGTTGGCAATTGCTCTGTGTCGGCCAGTACCGTGCCATCTTTACGCACGATGCTGATTCTGCCGCCGGCTGCTTTCGCCAGATCGGAGAGCCGCCTGGGGTCTTTCATCATCTCTTCGTCGAGAGCAAGAATGCGGCATTTCTGCGTCAATTCTGCCTTCAAGGTATCTACATAAGTCTCTTCTGCAATACGAGAGGCCATGAAGTCGACTGCAATCAAAGAGGTGATGAGAACGCCAAGTACGGCAGCGATCAGTTTGAGAAAAATGCGGCCTGTGAGGCGTGGCATGATCCTAATAGCATAGCGATGCCGGGGTTACAATCGCATGACTGGGGTTCGCCGGTGATAAGCTAGTCCATTCCCAGATGGCAACAATTAAGGATGTGGCACGTCGAGCCGGAGTCAGTGTCGGTACTGTCTCGAATGTCCTCTCGGGCCTGCCCACCGTCACCAAAGAACTCCGCGAACGTGTTGAGACTACCATGCGCGAACTGCGCTATCAGCCCAGCCATGTTGCCAGAAGTCTCAAGCTGAAGAACACACACACACTGGCCATGGTGATTTCCGACATCACCAATCCCTTTTTCCCAATGATTGTTCGAGGAGCAGAAGATGCTGCGGCGGAGCACGGCTACATGTTGTCCATCTTCAATACCGACGACGACATTGAACGTGAGCGGCAGGGCTGCGGGATTCTCAGCTCTCGTCGGGTGGATGGGCTGTTGCTGGTTCCTGCGCTCTTACGCGGGGACGACTCTCACATTGAATCATTGATGCAATCGGGTACTCCAGTGGTTTGCATGGACCGCCTGCCAGATGGTCTCGATGTAGATGCAGTACTTGTTGACAATGCTGCTGGTGTTGCCGACTGCATTCGGCATCTCGTCAGTCAGGGTGCTCGCCGCATCGCGTATCTTGGAGGAGAAAGAAAGCTCTACATCTCTTCAGAGCGGCTGGAAGGCTTCAAGCGAGGCATGCTCGGTGCTGGAATTCCCATTGACCCTTCATTGGTTTGGGAAGGTGATTTCCGCCAGGAGTCGGGTTTTCGAATTGGCAAAGAAGCTCTTGGTCATTTGCAGTTTGATGCCGTTTTCGTGGCGAACATTCCCATGGTGTTAGGGTTTCTGCGTGCCATGGCCGAAGCAGGAGTCGAAGCACCGCGAGATATCCTGCTGGCTACTTTCGACCATTTGGAGATTCTCAATTCATTCCGGCCCAGGTTGACTTCTGTCGCCCAGCCCGGCTACCAGATTGGGCAAAATGCTGTGAAGCTATTGCTGGACCGGATCGCCAATCCGAATCGCGCCTCGAGAGTAGAGCGACTGTCGACGGAGCTCAAAATCGCAGATTCCTCAATGGCCAGAGCCAATTGAGGTGAGACGAAGTGAGACCTTGCAGCACTAAATAGGCATGCTGCGTTTTGTTGGCGTTTTCTTTGCTCTGTTGGCATTTCTTTTTGCCTCAAACGAGGATGCTGCCATCCTTGCGAAATTGAAGGCAAAGATGTCGCGCTCCACCTTGCGATCCGAAGCTGTGCAGTACAAGGTGGAGAACGGAGTTGTAGAGTGGTCGGGCACGGTCAAGATTCCGCAGCGAAAAGGTGCCGCGACGCGTATGGCGAAAACTTCCGGAGCAAAAAGAGTGCTGAATCGCATTGTGGTGAAGAACTCTAACCCACGCACGCCGAATGCCGGTTTGCCGCGGCCAGCAAGTGTTCAATTCCAGAAACGCTAAGGCGACCTGCCGGTGCTAGGCTTCTATAGTACGTGGAATCTTCTTCAGTAACATCCAAACCCTGGCTCAAGCCATTGCTTTGCTGGATTAGCTTGCTGCCCTTGCTGCTGCTCGTCTTTTATCCGGCTCTCAATGCCCCCTTTCTGCTGGACGATTCCAGTGCCATTGTGCAGAACAATGACATTCGAACGGTTTCAGTTGCCAATCTGATGAAGCTGGTTCGAGGGCATGCCAATGTGCGAGCAGTCGATCATCATCCCGTGTCGGCGCTTTCGCTAATGTTGGATTACCAATGGGCGGGTCTGGATACAGTGGCTCTGCACGTTTCCAATTTGCTGTTGCACTGGCTTGCGGCTGGAGTAGTTTTCCTGCTGAGTTTGACCGTTTGGAAAAGATACCGGGCAGATAGTGGGCAAGACCCTGAATCGCCGGAGGGCTTCTGGCTTGCCACCAGCTTGATGTTTCTCTGGGCCGTTCATCCGTTTGCTACGATGCCGGTTTCTTACATTACCTGCCGGCAGGAAACCTTGCTGTGTTTGTTCTACATGCTTTCGATGCTGGCCTTCCTACGCCAGGCGCATTTCGCTGCCATTGTTTTGGGAGTCCTGGGTTTCTTATGTAAAGAAGTAGCAGTCACACTTCCTGGCGCGCTCTATCTCCTCGATTGGGTATCTGGAGGCAAAGGATTTTGGGAACCCTTAAAGCGCCGTCCGCGATTTTATGCCTGCCTTACGACGGTTTGGCTTATGATCTGCTTTTATCATTTGCGGGGCGGCCGACGGCATGAAATATTTGCTGGTGGGATGCCGCTGGCAACCTCAGGTGCCTACTTTAAGGCGCAGTGCGGGCTCTACCTGACCTATGTCGGAAAGCTATTCTGGCCGTCACAGTTGCAGTTCTATCCCTATATTCATCCTGTAGAAAGTTGGCAGCAATGGGTGCCTGGCCTGGTAGGCCTGGTTGTTTATTTCGCGTTGGCCGTTTATGCCTGGCGCATTTCGCGCTGGCTCTTTGCTGCATGCATTTTTCCCTTGCTGGTTCTTTCTCCCACTTCGTCGGTGTTGCCGATCCCCTATGAGCCATTCATGGAGTACCGGATGTATCTGCCCTCGGTAGCCTTCATCGGGCTCATCTTGATGGCAATTTGGAAGTGGGTTCCCAAGCACGTTTATCGGTTAGCAATCGTAGCCCTACTAATTGTTCCGCTTGGGGTGAGAAGCCATTTGCGCACTCGCGACTATGAGACTGCCCTCAAGCTTTATGAGCGAGATCTGGCGATCGATTCCAAGAGCTTGACGACTCTCGAAGGGCTGGTCGGAATGTATCATGCTGCTGGGCTCCATGATCGGGCCCGAGAGATCGGTTGGCGTCTGGTGGACTGGTCGCTGGCAGAGAACAACAAAGAGTTTGCCAGCCGAGGCTTCAACGGTCTCGGTGCGGTTGAATACGGGCTTAAGAACTACCAACAGGCAAAAGAGTACTTCAGGCGGTCTAATGAGCTACATGGCAATTGGGGTGCAAAGCTGAATCTGGCAGCGGCACATGTTTGCCTCTACGAGTTGGAAGAGGGCGAGAAGCTCCTGAATCAGTACCTTCTTTATTGGCCAGACAATGAAGTAGCGCTCTCCATGCTCTTTGAAGCCAAGATGTCCGCCAAAAAGCTGGATGAGGCAGAAAAGGTTCTGGATCAGTATTTCGCAATCTATCCAGAAAACCATCACATGGATGTCCAGCGCACTCGCCTGATGAACTTCAAGCGTCGCGGCCTGCAGGCTCCAACGCCCTAGACCGTTTTGGGGTCCGGGTGAACGTATGGCTTGCGGTATGGGCGTCGCAGCAATTTTGTTGCTTCTGCATCATTGGTGACAATCATTTTCGCCGGGTCGTAGCTGAGGGTGCGCCCCAATTGCATGGACAGATTTGCCAAGATGCACGAAGCAGTGGATATGTGTCCCTGTTCAATATCGGCAACGGGTCGTGAGCGTTTGTCGATGGCTGCCAGCAAGTCTCTCATGTGGCCGCGGATCGCAGGGGCGACATGCCGCTCCAAATCCTGCTCGGTTTTGTCCTCAGGGTATTGTTCGAATTCATAGGTGACATCTTTGTGCACCGGTGCTTCACCCTTGCCGAGCGGCAGGTAGTCGTAGCTTTGTACGCTCGCCTTCAGCGTTGCTTTGTCGCCGTAAAAAGTTGCGCCCCAGGGATACTTTGGATCGGGTGGGGCACCCCAGGAGCGATGCGTCCAGATGACCTTGACATTGCCAAAGTCGAAGCTGGCTTCCTGCGTGTCGGGAATGTTTGCCTTGGATGCCTTGTCGATCAAGATTCCTCCCGAGGAAGAAATTTTCATTGGCCAGCCGAGGCCCATCATCCAACGGACCATATCGAGCATGTGAACGCACATATCGCCCATGATTCCATTGCCGTATTCATTGAAGGCTCTCCATCGACGCGGGTGCACCAGCGGATTGTAAGGCCGCATGGGTGCCGGGCCGGTCCACATCTCGTAATCCAGGTTGGCTGGGGGCTGCTCGTCGGGCGGATTCTCTTTGGCCCGCATGTGGTAGTAGCAGTAAATTTCCACCAGTCCAATCTTGCCCAGCTTGCCGCTGTCGAGATAGCGCTCCTTGGCTTCGATCAAATGCGGCGTAGACCGCCGCTGGGTTCCGATCTGCACGACGCGCTTGTACTTGCGAGCAGCCGCAAGCATGGCTTCTCCTTCGATCACGTCGACCCCAATTGGTTTCTGCAAATACATGTCGACGCCGGCTTTTGCGGCTTCGATCATGGGAAGGGCGTGCCAATGGTCTGGCGTGGCAATTTCAATCAGGTCCAGATCTTTCTCGGCAAGCATTTTGCGGTAATCGGTGTAGATGCGAGGTCGCTTCTTGGAAGCTTGTCTTGAAGCAATCAGGTCTGCTGCCTTGTCGAGCATCACTTTGTCAACGTCACAGATGGAGACTACCTCGACAGGTGCGATCTGAACCAACCGCAACAGATCGGACTTGCCATACCAGCCAGAACCAATCATGCCGACGCGACGCTTCTTTTGCACATCAAAGGTCTGGGCCGATAGATCGTAGGCCAGCGATGCGGCCGTGGAAGAAAGGAAGGAGCGACGAAGCATAGTGTTTATCGCTTCAAAGTATATTCCCTTTTTTCTCAATTCCGGCAAGGAGGGCGCGCAGCCCTTCCTCGAGTGCGCCCTGTGGCGCGCCTTTCCCAAACTTGCCTGAAGCCTCGAGTGTCACAAACCCATGCAGGAAAGACCAAAGGGCCACCGCTCCCGCTAAATCCCCAGCCGCTTCGCGCAGCAGCAGCCACAGCAACTCTGTATCTGGGACTGATGATGGAGCGCCCGCCACCAAATGGTAAAGTGCCGCATTGTCGCGGGCAAAGGCAAGATATGCCTCTGCCAGGGCAATGACTCTCGCCTTTCCCCTTTTTCGCCCTGCAGCGACTTGCAACTGTAGCAGCAATTCGCTGGTTGCTCTTCTACCCAGTGCTTCCTCGATCGCTTGACGGTCCCGGAAGTGATGGTAAAGGCTGGATGCCCTTACTCCCAAATGCTTCCCCAACTCGCGCATCGAGAGCGCTGCCCAACCTTGCTCTTCGACGATTTTCACTGCCGCGGTTAAAACGCGATCCGGATCAGTTTTGGGCGGAAACGACATAATGAACAGTGTACGTCTTGACGAGCTTCCTAACGATATGGGGTTGCTGACCGCCTGATGGGTCATGGGATCAAGTTCTAGGCAACCTGGTGGCAAAAAAAGAGGTGCTCGATGTGAGCACCTCGAAACACCACAAGTGAATTGCTTCTACTACTTCTTCTCAAATGGCTTTTCGACCACTTTGCCGACAGCTTTAGCGCCTTTCACGGTTCCTTTAGCGACGTCTTTGCTTACCTTTTCGGTGCCATGAGCCGCATCCTTGCCCACTTCTTTTGTTCCCTTGAAGAGGGCCTTCGCCCCTTTTTCTGTGCCTTTGCCCACTTCTTTGGCTACCTCGGCAGTTTCCTTGCCTGCCACTTTCGCCCCCTTTTCGGTGGCCTTCGCGGCTTTTTTCACTCCCGTCGCCACGTCCTGCGCCGACAGCAGCAGTGCTCCTGCCATGAGAGTTGAGATCATCAGTTTTGTGTTCATGGTTTTTGGTACCTTCTCCAATCGTTTGGATGTGTCCGAATCCCGCTGCGTTTCGTCCACTAGTTTTGCATTCCACACGCGCGTAACTTCATCCGTTAGAGTAGACAATAGCTGATCGTATGCGAAACCTCATTCACAAACTTATTCCCGCCGCACTCGGCGCAGTATTCGCGTTGCAAGGAGTTCCTTCTATGGCCGCTGACATTCCAGAGCCCGCAGTAGATGCCAAACTGGCCCCACCGAAGAGCAAAATGGCTACAGCCATTTTGGCGGGTGGATGCTTCTGGTGTACTGAAGCAGTTTTCGAAATCATGGAAGGCGTAGAAGACGTCATTTCCGGCTACAGTGGAGGCACCAAAGAGACAGCTACCTACGATCAGGTGTCGACCAAGAAGACCGGACATGCCGAAGCCATTCTGATTACCTACGATCCCTCGATCGTCACGTATGGGCAACTGTTGAAGATCTTCTTCGCCGTAGCTCATGATCCGACGACGCTCAATCGTCAGGGTAATGACATTGGCCCGCAATATCGCAGTGCGATTTTCTACGTCGATGAAGAGCAGAAGAAGATTGCCACCGCCTACATCAACCAGCTCAATGCTGCTCACTATTTCAAGGCGCCGATTGTCACGGAAGTCACCCCCCTCACGAAGTTCTATACAGCCGAGGGCTACCACCAGAATTATTCAGCAAACAACAAGACCGGTTATGTCGTTGCCGTGTCGGACCCCAAGGTAGCGAAGTTGAAGCAGCAGTTTCCTGGCTGTGTGAGAAAGAGGAAGTAAATGAAGCTGAGCCAAAGAAGGACCTTTATGCTTTCCTTTGCCGCCTTCGGCTTGAATGCCGCGCCGAAGAAAATCAAGATCGCTGAGTTCAACGACGCGGGCAAACAGACCGGCCTCGTCGAAGTGGACAAGGTGGTCAAAACAGATGCCGAATGGAAGGGCATGCTCTCTGCCGAAGAGTTCTATGTCACTCGTAAACAGGGCACAGAGCGAGCCTTTACCGGCAAGCTGAACAAGAATTATGCAGATGGAGTGTATCGCTGCATTTGTTGTGGCACAGCGCTGTTTGACTCCAAGACCAAGTTTGATTCCGGCACCGGGTGGCCCAGCTTCTGGGCTCCGATTGCCAAGGAAAACGTCAAGAACATTAGCGACAACACGCTCGGCATGGTGCGTGTTGAGAATCAATGTGCTCGCTGCGATGCGCACCTGGGGCATGTCTTTGAAGATGGTCCCAAGCCCACTGGTCTGCGCTATTGCATGAATTCGGCTTCTCTCAAATTCGTGCCTCGCGGTAAAGCCTAACTCATTTGGTTGCGATGACCCAGATGTCGGGGAATTTCGCGATCACAGTTTCATGATCTGATTCGAGGCGCACCAATTCTTTGAGGTGCGCCTCGTATTCTTCTTCCGTTTCAATTCCCTTCGCCAAAATGCCTATTTTCATTGCCTCCAGTGTCATCCGGTAGATGCGCCGGTAGGGGCCGAGTCCGTCTTCCACTCCCTGAAACCCACCTACCTCGACGGTCATCCCCACTTTCCGGAACATGCCTGCCAGCTTTCTTCCGATATGGGGGCTTGGAAACATCCCACGCCACACCTTGCCCATTTGTGTGATGCCCCAGCTTTCCGGTTCAGAGAAATCCACAGTGAAATCAGGTTCATAGGCAATGGCGCGCCCACCAGGTTTCAGAACGCGCTGTATTTCTTGAATGACGAGAGCAGGTTCTGCCAAATGAACCAGCAGGTATCGAACAAAAACGACATCAAAGGATGCATCTGCAAATGGCAGTTCCGTGGCGCTGCCTTGCTCAAAGCGAATGCCGAACCCATTCTCCGGATGAGCACTGGCAAAGGCGACCAGTGACGAATCGAAATCCAGGCCAACCGTTTCGCTCGTTGCCAGTTGTGTCGCCAGCATGCGGGTTGTATTGCCCTGGCCGCAACCAAGATCAAGACATCGACCTCCAGGAAATGTTCCTACTTTGCGAAGGATCTCAATGCAGGGAGGGTTCAGGATGTCAGCCAGCAATTGTTGGCGCTCCATGTTTTGCTCGCTGATCGTATAGCTCATAGATCCCAACGAATATAACAAAAGCTACTTTTTGATCGGCTCGATCCAACGATCACAGGCGAGGCAGACGAGCACACAGGGTTTCACCGTACTCATGCGGCCTTCGTACTTCCGCGATGGGTTCTGCGTATTGACATGAACAAAACGCGTCTCTGGGTGAAGCTGAAGCAGCAGAGCCTGGATAGGATATTCCAACTGGAATGCATTGATGTCGAAGGCGATTTGACGGCAGTTGGACTCTCGCAACTGCTTCATCACCTCATCATATTGAGGGCGAATCTTCCAGGGCCGCATGTCGCTGTAGTAGAGATCTTCTCGACTCTGGGTAAACATGTTCTCCGGCCCACGCAAGGGCCGAACCCAGTTCTTCAAGAGTGGCAAACGGCAACCATCGAGGAGGAAGACGCAGAGGGCAACTTGCAGTACCCAGTGTGCCCGTCCGAGCAATGCACCGCAAATTGCCATTCCCAAGGCATAGTGCGGCAACCACATTCGCAACATGAAGGGCTGCCACTTCAGGTAGAAGCAAAACACTACAATGCCAATGCCCAAGGAAAGCAAAAGCATCCCGGAGCGCTTGTCTCGCCTCCAGGCAAGCACCGTTGCACAGCCCAAGAGTAGTGCGAAGTGCCAGCGGTTGTTTCCGTCCGTTTCATGGTTAGCACTGCGTGGCGCTACAAATTCGGTGTAAGGCCAGGTTGTGGCAGGGTCGCTGCTGCGCAGGCCCAGTGAGGTATGCAGCGTTTGTGCGACCTGAAAAACAGATTGATTCCAGTTCTCACTGCGAGCACCGAGTTGTTCGCTGAGATGTCGGATCAAATTGGAAACTGTTGGTTGCCAACCAAAGTATTCATTGCGCCAGCGGTATTTGCCGTCTGCGTGCGCTGAATCGAAGCCCAACGGGGAGCCACTGAGATCGATGTTGCGAGCGAAAAAAGCTCCATTCAACAACAGAACCGCCAGTGCCACATGGGGCAACGCTCTTGGGAGCAGAAGTAGTACGAGAGGACCCGCAAATACAAAGGCCGTGCCTTTGGTCAGGCATGCCAGGCCACAGGCGACTGCCACATGCCATTTTTTGCTTTCGAGAGCAAAGTAAGCAAGGCTCAACAACAAGAAGCTCAGCAGCGCTTCATTTTTGACTCCGCTCGCTTGGAGGATGCCATTGGGTAAGGTCGCGGCCAAAAAGGCTGCCATTGCCTGGCCACGAAGATTTGCTCCCAACGCCTTTGCCAGCAAACTTGCGGCAACGATGTAGCCTCCGGTTGCCAGCCAGGCCACACAGTTGGCGAAGCGATCTCCACTGGTCAGCATTTGAAAATGCAGAATCAGATATTCATGGAGCGGCTGCAGCATGATCTGATTCAGGTAAGGCGTGGCAAAGAACTCTACGCTTCGCTGCTGCATCCAGTAGATGACCCTTGGCATGTGATACGCCATGGCGTCCGATGAGTTTGGTGGGCTCACGATCGCCGTCAGGCCCTCTACTATCCAGAGTCCCAGTGTCGCGAGCAGGAGCCCGCTGTTGATCCAATCCAGGTTCCAGGAAGGACGCACTTTCCTGAGGCCCCAAACCCAAATGCCGAGGATGAGTGCCCAGGTCAGAGCAATGCCGGGGAAAGCCAGCCAATGCCCGAGACTCAGCAATTCTGTGCTGAGCGCCACGATGGCTATTGTGACGAGGCCGAGTTCAACGATTCTTTCGCGCATCGTTGTTTCGCCGCCATCGAATGGAAGTGAGCAGCGTGTCTCCCCGAAATGGCTTGTCCACAAGGAGGTCACAGACTGAGATCAAGGTTTCTCTCTCACTGATATTGGTGACGTGAAAGTTTCCGTGCATCGCGATGCCATCCTGCGGAACTAGAATGCGCTCGCTAGCTTTCCGCAGCACCTGATGCTTCGTGTCGAATTCTGCCAAATAGGTTGGGGTGCGCCAACGAAAGATGTTTTCATTGCTCGCGTCTTTGCGCGTATAGCTGAGATACAGCGCGTCACGATGTCGTATCCAGTGTTGCTGAGTGGTAGAAGTCACCAGTGGACTTCCATCATCGAAACGGTGTGTTTGCAGGTCCTGCCAGGCTAATCCATCTTTTGATACTGCGAAATGCCCTCGCTCATCTTCTGCCCGAATGGTAAGCCAGAACTGACCGTCAAATTTGGTGATCGAGGGTTCCATAAGCCCTCGTTTGACTGGGAGTTTCAGGATGTTGCCCAAACGCTTCGGCGTGAGGGTTTCCCCATCAAAAGAACAGAGCAGGGAACTGACGCTATGATCAGGACGCGCGGCCAGCATGGTGACCGGCACGATTACATCACCGTTATCGAGGGTCCAGCGCTGGCTGCATCCCGCACTCATCATCATGGAGGCTTCCGGGTGCTCGAAGGAGAGTTTCTTTGGCTTGGTCCAGGTGCCGTCCGGCTTGCGCACGAAGTAGCGGATCCAGCGGTCTTCTCCCGGTCGAATCAGTTTCTCGTCCTTGTAGTGGACATCCTGGCCGAGGCAAAGCACAACACCCGTTTGGGCGTGATACTCCGGGACAACATCACTGACGACATCTTCATAGCCACCACCCAGAACAACTCGTTCCAAGGCTGGAATCGGCTTGCGCTCGCTCCATGTCCTGCCACCGTCAAAACTGTCTGAGTAATGTGGTTGGTGCATGACATCCGAGTCGGTTAACAGTTGGACCGTCATCATCAGACGGTCCGGCATTACTGCAATTTTCGGATGAAACCAACAGGCACGGCTCTTTTTCCCTTCCCAAACCAGTCGCGTACGGACGTGTTCGATCGGGTCGTCTCGCCTTGCCGCAAGAAGGCTAACCGCGCTTCTTCTCGTAAGCAGCAAAACGTTCCTTGAACTCGTCCCAACCAGAACGGCCCATCAAGGCATAGGTGAACTTCTTGCCCAGTTCGACCCCTTCCTGATCGAAGGCATCAATGTTCAATAGTTCGCCCATGAAGGCGGTTTCGAATTCCATCATTTGAAAGAACGCGCCCAAGTGCTCTTCGTCCACCCGTTCCAGGGTGAAGGTGCAGTTGGGGCGGCCACTGCTGGCAAGTGCCGCTTCGGTAGCTCGTCGCTCTGCGTCGAGCAGTTTGCCCATGGTTTGGCCACCCAAATAATCAAAGCCGTCCAGGCCCAACTTCGCCTTCGGGATCTTGACCTGCTTCTTGGCCTTCTCGACCACCCAGAAACTATAGACCTTGTCGTTCGGGCCTTCCATGTAAAGCTGAACCTGAGAATGCTGGTCGGTTGTGCCCAGTGCGGCGACCGGGGTCTGGCCCACGTTTACGATGGCACCTGTGCGGTCCTTCGCCTTGCCCAGAGATTCCGCCCAAAGTTGACGGAACCAGAATGCGGTGCCCCACAGGAAGTTGCTGTAAGGGAAGGCAACTTGAATGCTCTTCTTTTTCCTGGTCCAGATCAACCAATGATGCAGAGCGGAGCTCAGTGCGATATTTGTGTCGAGGTTGTCGCTCCAGGCCGCTTCGGTCATCTCGGCCGCACCACGGCAAAGCTTCTTGATGTTGACGCCGATGAGTGCTGCGGGGACCAGGCCAACTGCTGACAATACGCTAAAGCGACCGCCGACGTTTTCCGGGATGTGGAAGGTTGTATAACCTTCCTTGGTGGCAAGTACCTTGAGGTCACCACGGCCTTCGCTGGTGACTGCGATGATGCGGCTGGGTGCCTTCTTCCCGATCCCGTTAGTCAACCATTCTCGAACTACAAGAAAGCCACCCATGGTTTCGGCCGTCGAGCCGGATTTGGCAATCACCACCACCAAAGTCTTCTTGGGTGACATGCTGTCGAGGGCGTGGTTCAAAAAGTCGGGATCTACGTTGTCGAGAATCACCAATCTGGGCTTCTTGGTGGAATGCTCCCCTTGCACAGGGTGTGGGCCCCGCATGGCGCAGTCGACGGCCCAGCAGCCGAGGGCGCTTCCACCGATGCCGATGACGCAAACCGTATCGTAGGTCCCGGCCAGTTTCTTGGCAGTTGCCTCAATTTCCTGAATCAGCTTCTTATTGCCTGGCAAATCAGGAAAGCCATATTTGCCTGCTTCCCATTGTTGTCGGAAGCCTTGGAGTGCGGTCAGCGCCGCAGCTTTGCTTGCCTCCAACTCTGCCTGTGTCAGGCCGTTTTCTTCCCCCACCATGGACGCAAGCAAGTTGCGCGGGTCAAAGCTGATCGACATACGGTTCTCCTATGGCTTTTGAAACGAAGCCAGTTTGCGGGCAATGAACGTTGTATCCATGTTTCCAGCGGCAAAGTCAGGATCATTCATGATCTTTTTCTGCAGCGGGATGGACGTATAGATTCCTTCAACAACAAACATATCGAGTGCGCGCTTCATGCGTGCAATCGCTTCGGCACGGTCTTTCCCATGCACGATCAGTTTCGCTACGAGCGAGTCGTAATAGGGTGGGATCACGCCATCGGTATAAACGGCGGTGTCCACTCGGACGCCGATGCCACCAGGCAGATTTAAACCCGTAATCTTGCCGGGGCAAGGCGCAAACGTGTCTGGATGTTCAGCATTGATGCGGCACTCGAGGGCATGGCCGGTTAAAGTGATCGGCCCGTCGATGATTTGGTCGAGCCGTTCGCCCGCCGCAATTCTGATTTGAGCTTTCACCAGGTCGATGCCGGTGATCATCTCTGAGACCGGATGCTCCACCTGGATGCGGGCATTGACTTCAATGAAGTAGAGCTTGCCTTGCTCATCCATGAGGAATTCAACGGTTCCTGCGTTCTGGTATCCGATCGCCTTCAGAGCTTTTTTGAGAGCGGCAATTGTCTCCTCTCGCAGCTTCGGGGTCATGGCTGGAGATGGAGCTTCTTCGATCAGCTTCTGGTGCCGCCGCTGGATCGAGCATTCTCTCTCTCCCAGCACTTCTACATTGCCGTGTTCATCCGCGAGGACCTGAAACTCAATGTGACGAGGAGCACCAATGTACTTCTCCAGATAGATATCGGGGACGCTGAATGCGGCTCCCGCTTCGTGTTGCGCTTGTGCCAATAGATTGGGCAGTTCTTCGGCTGAATTGACGACGCGCATGCCACGACCGCCGCCGCCGGCAGCCGCCTTCAGGATTACGGGGTAACCAATTTGCCCTGCGAATTCCAGTGCTTCTTCGGCGCTGGTCAGGGCTTCCTGAGAGCCCGGCAACACAGGGACGCCCGCTTCTTTCATCACCTGGCGGGCCTTTTGCTTCAAACCCATCATGCGGGTCACATCTGGCGGGGGGCCAATGAACTTGATCCCGCTCATCTTGCAGACTTCAGCGAAGCGATCGTTTTCGCTCAGAAATCCATAGCCAGGGTGAATGGCTTCCGCATTGGTGATTTCGGCGGCACTAATGACGCTGGGGATATCCAGATAGCTACGAGAACTTTTGGCAGGACCAATGCAAACTGCTTCATCGGCAAAGCGAACGTGCAAGCTGTGGCGATCTGCTTCTGAATAAACGGCAACTGTTTTAATCCCGAGGTCTTTGGCAGCGCAGATGACACGCAGAGCAATCTCGCCGCGATTCGCAATCAGAAGTTTTTGGAACATGGCAGCTTAATTGGGCCGAATCGTGAAGAGGGCTTCTCCGTATTCGACCGGACGGCCATTCTCTACCAAACGCGCAACCACCGTGCCTGACACTTCAGCTTCGATCTCGTTCATCAACTTCATGGACTCGATGATGCAAACCGTGGTCTTCGGGCTGACCGAATCTCCAGGCTTCACAAAGGGGCCGGCCTCAGGAGAGGGTGACTCGTAGAATGTTCCGACGATGGGCGACTTGATGGTGTAGAGGTTGTCCTTCTCGGCACTTGCTGCCACAGGCGCTGCAGCCGCTGCTGCGGGAGCTACCGCTGCTGGCGCAGGGGCAGCGGGCAGTACGACTTCCCTTGCCGCGATGGCTCTCTGGATGCGAACGCGATGCTCGCCTCTTTGTACTTCCAGTTCAGCTACACCGCTTTCGTTGGCGAGCTGAATCAGTTCTTTGATCTCTTCAATATTCATTGCGGGGTCTAACCTACTATTGTCCAACCTTTTGGTGTCTTTGTGAGAACCTCAACTCCAGTTTCCGTCACCAGTACCGTATCCTCGATCCGAACTCCCCCAAAACCCGCCTCGTATACGCCGGGCTCAATGGTGATTGTCATCCCAGCTTCGAGTGGTGTCGCATCTTTCTTTCCAAGGCGCGGTGGTTCGTGGATTTCGAGCCCCAAACCGTGTCCGGTGGAATGAACGAAGTACGAATCGAGGCCATGCCCTTTGAGTGCTTTCACCGCAGCCGCATGGATTTGTTCTGCCCGCTTGCCAGGGCGGACTGCATCGATGGCTGCCCGTTGCGCCTCCAGCACTGCGTTGTAAATCCTGACCGCTTTACGGGGCATACTGCCTACCCCGTAGGTCCGAGTCATGTCACTCATGTAGCCTTTTCGGCGTGCGCCCATGTCGATCAGTAGATAGCCGCCCGCCTCAATGCCGACATTGCGAGGCTGTGCGTGAGGGAGAGCCGAGTGAGCGCCTGAGGCGACGATCGTATCGAAAGCGGTTTTTTCTGCGCCCAGTTTTCTCATCTGGTAGTCAATCTCGGCGGCGAGGTCGCTTTCTTTCATCCCGATCTTGAATCGCTTCATGGCACGATCCAGTGCTTCCGAATTGAGCGCTACGCTCGCTCGAATCGCTTCGATTTCGAACGGTTGCTTCACCCAGCGAGCCTTTTCGACGGCATCGCCCAGGGCGATCAATTCAAACGATTCTGTCAGGTTCTGGTAGGTAGCAAAGCTTGCTCTTCGATCCTCAAAGCCGAGCCGCTTGAGCTTTTTCGCCTTCAAGTCCTTGCCGATTGCTGTCAACAAAGGGCCGCTGACCACCTTAACGGGGCAATTGGCTTCTGTAGAGGCTTGTGTGGTGTAGCGGGGGTCCGTGTAGAGCGTTAGCCCTTTGGCGGTGACGAGCAAAGCACCATTGGAGCCGGTAAAGCCCGAATAGTACTGTACGTTTACCAGAGTGCTGACGAGGACTGCGTCGAGGTCCTGATCTTCAAGCAGATGAGAAAGTACCAAAAATGGATTGTAACATCCGGGGCCAGCCGCTATTCTTTTTAAGGTAAAGACCTGATTGATGAAGTTCGTGTGTTTCTTGATCGTAGTTGGCTTGCTGAGTTCTTGTTCTCGGGAATCAAAGCCTCAAAACCAGGTCGCGGCTTCTTTTCACGCGGAAGAGCTTCCGCAGGGCTTCAAACTCGATCTCTCGCAGCGCAAGGTGTTTCCCTACTCAGTTGTTCCAGGCGGAACTGTCACCCGCGAAGAAGCTAAAGCGCGAGCTGCTGCAGATCCTGTCGTAGGCAAGCATTATCAGGGGATTCTGTTCGACAAGCTGAAACCGTTTCGACTGACGAAGCCCGCCCAGGGATATGTTTCCTATCGCATCGGAAACCGCATCTTCTGGACTGCGAAGCGACTCTATCTCAAGCCCGGTGAAATTCTGTTGAGCGATGGAGCCAATCTGATCCGCGGGCGTTGTGGCAACCGGGTTTCACTCGTAGCCCAACTTCCTCAGCTCGCTGCGGGCGAGCCCAAAGAAGCGGTGATGGATCTGCCAAGTTGGGATCACCCTGTCTTTCTCGCGATGGCGCAGGAAGCCAATCGGGGAGACCTCTTTACCCTGCCTGGCTACGCCAACGCACCAGCGCCCACGCTCGATGCGAAGATCTCAGATTCGGCCTTTACCGTTGCTCCTCCTGTTGTGGGTGCCCCCGGTACAGGCATGATCGGTGGTGGTTTGCCTGGCGGCTTGACGCCAACGGATCGAGGCGGCGAGCTCATTCTGTATACAGGGGCACCCTTCCTGTTGATTCCGGGTCGCACGATCAACAACGGGATCACAAACATCATTTTGCCCTCGATCACACCGATCGAGATCTCTGTTTTGAACTTCCCTTTTGTGTTCCTTCAAAGCGGCCCGATTGGCTTTGGCTCCCCGATCATCACACTCCTCGATGTGCCCCTGATCCCGGCGCTCCCCATCCTTCCCAGCTTTAATCCGTTGCAGTTCTTCCCGCCCAGCTTTTCCCTTTCCTCGGGGAGTCCTCCCATCCTGATTGCTGCACTAGACCCTGTGGTCCCGCCGATTGAATCGAATCGTCCTCCCGACAATACCAGCCCGCCAACAGAACCGCCGCCAGTCTTCCAACCGATTCCAGAACCGGCTACGGTCTGGATGGTTGGTCTGGCGGCGGTGTTGTTGCTAGGTTCCCGGATTAAGCGGAAGCTTTAGCGGCAGCGAGAGCTGCATCGTAGTCAGGGTGTTCGGAGAGTTCAGCCACATAATCCACGTGCTGAATCACGTTGTCCTTACCAACAACAAAGATGGCGCGGCTCTCGATGCGCAGCGGCTCGATGAGAGTGCCATAAGCAGTGCCAAAGCTTCCGGTCTTGTGGTCGCTCAGCATTTTCACTTTGTCTACTCCAAAGGCACCGCACCAGCGGCTCTGCGCGAAAGGAAGGTCCATGGAGACGGTGATGACTTCGACGCCGTCCATTTTGGCAATCTCATCATTGAAGCGCTTGGTCTGGGCATCGCAAACCGGAGTGTCGAGGCTTGGGACGACGCTGAAAATACGGACGGTACCGCCAGGGCCTAGCGTGACGGGCTTGAGATCAGGACCGGTCAGTTCGAAATCAGGAGCTTTGTCTCCCACTTTCAATTCCGGTCCAACGAGGGGAAGGGAATTTCCCTTAAGGGTTGTTGCACGATTCGACATAGCTACAGCTTAACAATCGAAGCCTAGTGCTCCACCAGCATAAAGGTGAGCCGCTTCTCGGAGAGGTCCACTTTTACCAGTGCCACGCGTACCGCGTCGCCAATCGAAAAGCTTCGTTTCGAGCGTTGCCCGACGATCCGACGCGAGTTCTCCTGGTAGGCGTAATGGTCTCTTGGCAGAGTGTCGATCGGGATCAAGCCTTCGATGAAGAGCTCTTCTAATTCCACAAAGCACCCGAACTTCGTTGTTGAAATGATCATTGCGCCAAACTCATCGCCGACGCGATCGCACATGAATCGCATCTTCTTCCATTCGACGAGTTCACGCTCGGCCTCTGCGGCGCGGCGCTCTGTGAAGCTGGTGTCATTGCCAAGGTCTTTCAAGGTCTCTTCGTCGTAATCCATACCGCTCAAAACGCGATGCACCACAAGGTCTGGATAGCGCCGGATCGGAGACGTGAAGTGGGTGTACGCCTTTGAGGCCAGAGCGAAGTGCCCCTCGTTTTCGTTGGAATAGCGCGCCTGCTTGAGCGAGCGCAGCATGAGAAAGCTAACAATTCGCTCCTCAGGCTTGCCTTCAATTTTAGAAACCAGACGCTGATAATGTTTGGAGCTTACGGTCGCTGAAGGGTTGCCCACGACGACGTCTTTGCGGATCTTCCTGCCATCACGTGTGCTCTTGATGTTGGCGAATTTCTTGACTGCTACACCGCCCAGCCCGAGGGAGACGCCGAACTTCGAGGCTGCTTCTTCAAACTCGGCCACACGTTTGGCATCTGGAATTTCGTGGATGCGATAGAGGCTGGGCTTGCCCTCTGCTTCGAGGTGCGAAGCAACCGCCTCGTTGGCAATCAACATCAACTCTTCGATCAAGCGGTTGGCGATGTTTCTTGGACTTCTTGAGACTCCCACCATTTCGCCCAGGTTGTCGAACTCAATTACGGGCTCAGGCAAGTCAAAATCAATCGATCCCCGGCGTTGCCGCATGCGGTTCAATACCAGAGCCAGTTCTTTCAGCAATTCAAAGCGCGGGATGAGCTGGGCATACTGCTCTCGCAGTGCGGCTTTCTCTTCCGGGCTGCCTTCCAGGATTTTGAAGACATTGGTGTAAGTCATGCGGGCGTGGCTTTTGATGACTCCACGGCAGAATTCCTGACTGACGATAGAACCCTGTGGGTCAATCTCCAGCAAGGCGCTCATCACCAGCCGCTCTTCGCCCGGGCGCAAGCTGCAGATATCGGTTGACAGTTCGACAGGGAGCATAGGAACGGCGCGATCTGGAAAATAGACGCTTGTGCCGCGCATCATTGCTTCTTTGTCTATCGCTGAACCGGGTCGCACATACCAGCTCACGTCGGCAATATGTACCTGGAGTTGGTAGTTCCCGTTTGGCAGGCGGTCTGCCCAAACTGCATCATCAAAGTCCCGCGCCGTTTCCCCGTCGATGGTTACGATCTCGAAGTCGCGGAAGTCCCTTCGGCCTTCCCACTCTTTCGGGCCGATTTCTCTCGAAACTGATTTTGCCTCTTCGATCACGTCATGAGGGAACTGGTGTGGCAGGTGGTGCTTGCGGATCATGATCTCCACGTCCACGCCAAAGTCATCTTCAAAGCCAAGCAGTTCTACGACCCTGCCCACGCCATTGGAGTCTTCGTCTGGGAAGTCGAGCACTTCAACGGTCACCATCATGCCGTTGAGGTCGGCTACCTGCTCTACCTGGATTGTTTTCTGGCCGACGCGATCCGGGTTCACCTCTGCTGCTGGGATCTCAAAGCCTTCGGGAATCTGAATCCACTGTTTGATTTTCTGGTCGTATGGAACCACGAAGCAACCGCGCTTGGTTAAACGGAATTGGCCGACCATACGCTGGTTTGCCCGGTGGAGCACCCGAACAATCTCGCCATTGACGCGGCCATCATGCCCTATGCGGCCGAGGCGCACCAGCACTTTATCGCCATGCATGGCCCGCTGGGCAGAATCGGGATTGATAAAGACATCGCCTTCCATGCCCTCCGGCTTTTGATCGAGAATCACAAAGCCAAAGCCGTCGCGATGCATACGAAGCGTACCCGCCGAAAACTCCTTGGCCTTGCTCGCCATCTGGAAGGTGTTGTTCCGCATCTCGATGAGGAGTCCCTTGCGAGTCAATCGCGCTAGCCCGCGCTCCACCTCTTCGCGTTTCACGCCCTTATTGCCCATTTCGCGGCAGAGAGTTTTCAGGGTTGCGCGCCCATGCGGCATTCGATTGATGTGCGTTAGCAGCGCTTCGTCTTTCACATGACTATTGTCGGATAGAATCGCCACATGCTTTCACGTCGTGCTGTTTTGCCGCTACTGGCTAGCCCTTTGCTTGGGCAGGTGAAGCGACCAAACGTCGTTTTGATCCTGACCGACGACCAAGGTTATGGCGACCTTTCGCTTCATGGCAATACTCAACTGGCGACCCCTAATATCGATTCGATTGCCAGAGATGGTGTGCGCTTTACTCGCTATTGCACCTCGCCGGTCTGCAGTCCGACGCGTTCCAGTTTGCTGACTGGTCGCTACAATTACCGCACCGGCATTGTAGATACCTATTTGGGACGCAGCATGATGCGCACCGAAGAACAAACGATTGCCGAGATGCTGAGACCGGCAGGCTACCGAACCGGGATCTTTGGGAAGTGGCATCTGGGCGACAATTATCCGCTTCGTTCGATCGATCAGGGCTTTGACGAATCTCTTGTCATTCAAGGTGGTGGGCTCATGCAGCCCGGTGATTTGCCGGAGGCCCTCACCGGTGTGAAGCCCTCTTATTTTGATCCTGTTCTGTCGCGCAATGGAAAGTGGG
Source organism: Bryobacter sp. (assembly GCA_044340255.1). Taxonomy (GTDB): domain Bacteria; phylum Acidobacteriota; class Terriglobia; order Bryobacterales; family Bryobacteraceae; genus Bryobacter. Next base: position 65,976 of record JBIITX010000009.1, read on the forward strand.
AGCCGCAGAAGGGTTACTGTACCGATATTTACTTCCGGGAGGCCATGCGGTTTATCGATCAAAGCCGCTCCAAGCCTTTCTTCTGCTACATCCCGACGAATGCACCTCATACCCCGCTTCAGGTGGCTGAAGAGTTGGTGGAGCCTTACCGGAAGTTGGGGCTTGACGACACAACGGCGAAGATCTACGCCATGATTGCCAATGTCGACAGGAATGTCGGTTTGTTGCTCGATCATTTGAAGCAGCGCCAGCTGGATCAAAACACCATCGTGATCTTCGCGACTGACAATGGTCCCCAACAGAAGCGTTTCAATGCGGGCCTGCGTGGGCTGAAGGGCTCTGTCTACGAAGGTGGGCTGCGTGTGCCGTTGCTGGTTCGCTGGCCTGGACGAATTGCGGCCGGCTCTGTTGTTGATCGGTTGAGTGCTCACATCGACATTACTCCCACCTTGCTGGAAGCCTGCGGTGCCAAGAGTAATGCCAAGTTTGACGGTCGCAGCCTTCTTCCTCTGATGACAGAACCAAATGCGAAAGAGACCTGGAGTGACCGCAGTATTTATCTGCAGTGGCACCGCGGAGATGCTCCACGTCCCTTCGAGAATGCAGCCGTTTTGACGCAACGCTTCAAGCTCGTCAATGGGAAAGAACTGTATGATCTTGAGGCTGACCCCAACGAGACCCAGGACCTCGCGGCGTCTCAGGCGAACATTGTGCGACAGCTCCGAATTTCCTATGAGGCCTGGTTCAAGGATGTCTCTGGAACTCACAACTACGCCCCACCAAGGATGATCCTGAACGGTAAATCTCTGGTGCTGCTTACAAGGCAAGATTGGCGGGGCGATAAGGCGGCGTGGACGCCTACTGCAGTCGGCTACTGGGAGCTCGATGTGAAGACGGCTGGCCCGTACAACGTCACTCTTCTGTTTGATGCTCCAAAGGAATCAACTGAACTCGATGCCACCTGGCTCGGTAAGCATCCCATTGCCGCCGGGCAAACGCGGCTGGATCTGAAGGCGATCCAGCTGCCGACAGGTCCTGCGCGCTTTGAGGCTGTGGTCGGAGGCCGTGGCCTGACTTACGCTTACTTCCACTAGAATCCAGGAAGCCGTTGATTTGGCATGTTCCCACGCTGCCCGATCCGCTCTCTCCAACTGGCCAGCGCCAGGGCCATCACTAAGTCGTCATGGCTGTCTTTTTCGAAGGCACCATATTTGTAGCCGAAACCGATCCGGCGAATTTCAACGGATAGCAACTCCTGTTTTAGCTCGCGGCTCGAATAGCAGTCCTCGGGAATCTTCAGCTTGCCTTGTTCGAGATTGGTCTCAAGGGACGAGTACATGTCTCGTTTGAGCTCTTGCGTGATAACTACACCCTCCACGTTTGAGCCCCGCAGGTGTTCTCGAATCATCTCAAAGACTGCATCGCCAACACCGGTCTGGTCGAAGACCAGAACACTCCTGCCAAGCGCCTCCACCTTGCGGAAGACGTCGCCTACTTCTTTGGCGACTTCCCCGTAAGCTTTACCCAGCTTCCATTGTTTGGCGTAGCGAACGCTGAGAAACGACTCCCATTTCGTATAGGCATCGATGTATCTGGTGTTGAGGGCGCGTAGCGAACGTTCCACAATGACGAGCGCCGAATGATCCTGCTTGCGGCCAAGGTCAAGCCCCAGAAAGTATTCGTTCTTTTGAAGTTGAGTACTCATCTTGTTCTCCTAGAGGCGCAAAGCCGAAACTTCTTTTGTAAATGCAGCTTCTACCCAGGCGCGGGGTAGGAAGGTGTTTTCGTTCTCCAAAAATTGACAGAGATATTCTTGCTTGAACCAGCTCTCTCCCATGGACTTGCGCTCTCGCTCGAGAAATTCGGGGTCAAAGCGGGGGCACTCGTTTGCTGGAGTTTCCACACGTTCCCAACCCTCACCTCTCTCCCACTCTTCCCAGAAAAAGCCGCGGGTGCCGTAGGGCGTTGACATGATCACCATCCGGCCATTTTTCGAAGCAGCAAGAAATGGCCTGACACTGCGGTACAGACTGTCTGCCACCTGGCTGGCTTCGTCGATGATCAATAGTGAAGTTCCTGAGAAACCACGAATGGTTCCGTCGCGGCCAGGAAGGCCGACGATACGCGATCCATTCGGTAGCTCTACGGAGAGGGAGTTCACGCCGTCGCCTTTTTTGCGGATTCCGAGTGAGGGCAGATAGCCGATGATTTTCCGAATCAACTCGCCGCTTTGACGCAGGGTAGGGCTTACGACCAGCACCAGGCTTTTCGGATGAAAGTAGGCTTGGTGCAAAGCCATGATGCTTGACACCGTCGACTTTCCCCATTGCCGAGAGCAGTTCAAGATCAACTGTGGCGCACGAGAGCGCAATACTGCGGATTGTTTCGCATCGGGTTGGATGCCCAGGAAGTAGCGTGCAAACGAGGCTGGGTCAATGCTGCTTGCCATCTGCCGCAATAGAAACGTCTTTTCCATTAAGGCAACACCTTGATACGGGGATCCACGCCGATTTTGGCTTCGATTGATTCAGAGACAGCCTTTCTGGCCTCTGGAAATTCCAACAAGGCTTCGGTCAGGACTTCCAGAACAAGACCCAAACGGACGGTGCCGCTTTCTTCTACTTCCAGGGGCGTGGCTTGCAGCGGAGCAGATTCAAAGAGTCGGTACAGGTGCGGGGACTGGGCTTTCTTGCGTGCCATGCTACACCTCTTTACTTCGCGTCGAGCGTGGTGTTTTGGGAGTGGCCCACTTCTCGATTCGGGCAGACAAGGTATTCATGGTCTTGATCGTGTCCAGGTGCTGCTTGTGCATCAACACGAAGGTCTTCTCTCCGAGACAGAGTTTGTAGGCGGTCAACAATCTGGCTGAGGTGTCGCCAAAATTCTGCAGCTGTGGCAGGCGGACATGGAAGTTTAAGTCGCTCTCGACCAAACTGTTCAGGCGTTCAGAACTCCAGCGCAGTTGGGCCAGGGATACAAGGTCGCCTTCCTGCAAAACATTTTGTGGTTTCAATTCGGTCAAAAGCCGTTCCATCAACGCGTTGTAGCAACGAGGATCTTCGACATCATTGACTTGTGCGGGAGAAGTGCTCTTCAGGCGCATCCGCTTTTGCGTCTGTACTTCTGTCTCATTTACTTCGGCGTTTCGATTTTCTTCGTGATTCATGCTTAGCTCCTTAACAGGGCTCGATATGTTGGCGAGACATAGGCTCACTCGAATCGAAGCTAAACAATCGAGAGTTGGGAGTTTGCTTCCAGAATCAATAAACGCTTGTGGAATCAACGAAATAAAAATTCAAAAATTACGTGAACGTGCGTTGAGCCCAGCTGCAACGAGGTCGCAGCGGGGTTTGTTTACGGCTTGACGGATAGCAGTTTGCCTTGCGGATCTTCAGTTTTCAAAGATCGATTGGCTTCGTTTGTTTTTCGCATTTTGGCGACGGGCGTTGGCGGCCGATCTGGCTTTGCCTTCGTCGGTCTTCCGGTCTGTTGCATTGTTTGCATTGGCTCGGTTTGCATCGATTTGGGCTTGGGTACTCATCTGTTACGGTCGGAGTCACGACTATGCTCGGCGCGCCAATGGCGCGCCTGCCACTACGCGTCTTCGTTCAATAGATTTTCCTGCCACCCAGGAATGTCGCTTCCACCTTGAGGTTGGGGATGGATGCTTCTGGACAAGTGAGGATGTCCTGATCGAGAACGATAAAGTCGGCCAGCTTGCCCTTTTCGAGCGAACCTTTTTCTTTTTCCTCAAAGCTCAAATAGGCATTGTTGATGGTGTACAAACGAATGGCCTGTTCTCGGGTCAGCTTCTCTTCGGCAAAGAGCACTGTTTCGGTCCATCGCGGTTTTCTGGCAACCGCCACCCACATGCCCCAAAACGGATGGTAAGGATTGGTTGCACGCATGCCACCAATTTTCTGCATATGGTCGCTGCCGCCACCGACTACGATCTTGTTTTTGAAGAGGGTCGCGTAGGGCTGAAAGTAGCGAAGCCGCGGCAGGCCAAAGTGTTGGGTGAGCGTTGCTCCATCCAGTTCGAGCCAGGCGGGCTGCATGTCTGCCACAATGCCGAGTTTCGCCATCTTCTCGATTGCCTCGGGGTACATGAAGTTGGCATGGGTGAGGCAAGGTCGTCCGGCCCGGACCGGAAATTCCTGGTTCACCCGTTCATAGGCTTCAATCAGCGCCTGGATCGCTCCGTCGCCAACCGAATGTGCCGTAAACTGCAGGTCGCGCTTTAAGCTCGCTTTCGCCAGTTCATACAGTCGTTCCTTCCCGATATAGCGCATGCCTCTGTACTCGGGGTCGGTAATCGAATAGGTTGCGCTCTTGCCCCAAGGCTCCCGCATCAGTGCAGAACCTGTCAGCATGCCGCCATCGAGAAACACCTTGATGCCACGCATCCACAACATGTTGTCGTACTGGTGCAGCGGGTCTTTTGATGCGGCATCGATTTCTGCTTCCACTTCTTTCCAGTTCCGATTCGGATCCGTCACGTGGTAATCCAGAAACACTCTGCAACTCAGCTTGCCACTTTTGCGTAATTCTCGATAGATGTCGATGTGGCGAGGTGTGGCAGCACGATCTGTAAAGCTGGTAATGCCGAGCGAATTGTAATCGGCTATCAATAGCTGCAGCCTTGCCATTTTGTCTTCGCGAGTCGGCTGCTTGCCTGTGGGGACGTCTTTCACGAAGGCGGCATAGGTTCTGAGAATTCCATTCGGCTCGCCGGTTGCGGGGTCGAGCTCCACTTTCCCTGGTTGGCCTGCCGGCGATTTGGTGTCTTTGGTAATGCCGTTTTGCTTGAGTCCCAGCGAGTTGAGCGAGGCATCTGGCCCGGTACTGAAAATTACGGGATGATTTGGAGCCACTCGATCGAGTTCTTTTCTGGTTGGATAACGTTGTTCTTTCAGGCGCGTGATGAATACCTGGCGGAGAACAATCCATTGGCCAGGGGCAACCACCTTGGCGCGATTGCTGACATGAGTCAGTACATCTTCGACCGTTGCCATTGCCGGGATCTCATGATCGAACTCATACAGAGACGCATCGAGAGCGTGGGTATGGCTATCGATCAACCCAGGCATCACCGTCTTTCCCTTCAAGTCGAGTACTTGAGTCTTGGCGCCCCGCAGGCGCAAGACGCTTTGTTCGCTGCCGACTGCAACGATTCGATCTCCCTGAATCGCCATTGCCCTGGCAATCTCAAACTTCGAATTGACAGTAATAATTTTGGCGTTTCGGACGATCAGGTCGGCGCTTTGGGCCTGGGCAAAGAGAGAAAGCGCGGCTAGGGTGTGCAACAAAATCATGCAGTGAGTATATGATGAGCCCGTGCTGGATCGACGTCATCTACTCTCATTTCTTCCCCTTGCCGGGTGTCGCTCTGGGGCCAGCCGTCGCATCGCAGTCATCCCCAAAGCTACGGCTCATTTGTTTTTCGTGAGTGTCCATCAAGGGGTGGATCAGGCGGCGAAAGAGTTTCAGGCTGAAGTTCTTTGGAATGGCCCGAGCGATGAGACGGATCATGGTCGGCAGATTCAGATCGTCGATTCGATGGTTGCGCAGGGTGTCGACGGCATTGTGATCTCCGCAACGGATGAGCGGGCTCTGGTTGCGCCACTGTTGCGCGCTCGCGCTGCAAAAATTCCCATTGTGATCTTCGACTCTGCGGTTGCTTTTGATGACTATGTGAGCTTTATTGCGACCGACAACTATGGGGCCGGATGCCTGGCGGCGCGCCGGTTGGCCGCGATGACTGGAGAGACGGGAGAGGTTGCCATGGTGATGCAGAAACCGGGAGGCAATTCCACAGGCTTACGAGAGCAGGGCTTCGAGGAGACTCTCCAAAAGGAATTTCCGAGGATGCGAATCGTGGCACGACAATTCAGCATGGGGGACCGTGCCAAGGCGCGGGCCGTGAGCGAGAATATTCTGACGGCGAATCCGAATTTGGCAGGTATCTTCGCCTCAAGTGAGGCTTCGTCGATTGGCGCCATTCAGGCTATTCGCTCACGCAAGCTGACTGGGGCCGTCAAACTCATCACCTTTGATGACAGCCAGATGCACCGGGATGCCCTCAAAGAAGGGACATCACAGTTGATGCTGGTGCAGGACCCCAAACGACTTGGTTATGAAGCCGTTAAGGCGCTGATCGAACATCTTCGGGGTGATAGTCCACAGAGGAGACTCGACTTGCCGGTCCGGGAATTCAAATCAGCCGTTTAGCAAGATTCCAGTGGTTGTTAAACAGGGCATGCATTGCTTCGGCAAAGCCAGGGTGCTCAAACACGACTGCCGTCCAGGTAGGCCTGGTGAGCACGGGGTCGAGCAGCGCTACCAGCCCCACTTCGCCATCAAAAACGGCGAGCTTCATCGGCAACGTTTGCGCCTCACTCACCTCGACTCCTGCCAGCGCATATTCATCCAACCGCCTGCGGTGCGGAGCATCCAGTGCACCTTGTTCGACAATCAGGCGAATCTTTACCCCACGATCTAGAGCTTGCTTGACGAGGCGCTCATCGAGAGGGTCGACCGCATAGGGTGGTTTGGAGAATTCAATATATTCTCTTCGCACTTCTTTCAGCATCTTGCGGTAATGATTGGCGGTCTGATTGGGGTCAGAGACGATTCTCAAGTAGTCGAGGGTGCCACGGCTTCCCTGTGCAGGTGCATAGGAAGTGGCCAGATCTTCTGCCAAAGACAAAGCATTTCTGGATTGCTCTTCGATCTCCATCTGAAAAGCTTCTTCCTTGCGATTCAAATATCCACGCAGGGCAAGTGTCGGCTCGACGGCACTGAACAGCTTGGTTCTTTCTTGCACAACGTGTGCAAAGCCTTTCTGTACCAGAGAGTCGAGCACTTCATAAATCTTTTGCCGTGGCACCTGCGCTCTTGCGGCCAATTCGAGGGCCTTAAATCGGGAATGTCCCAGTAGCACCAGATAGGACCTCGATTCATACGCATTGAGGCCTATTTGTTGCAATCTTTTCCAGTAGTGCTGATATTCCGTCCCAGACAGTTCTCGTGGCATCGAATGAAGAGAAAGGTATCACGTTAAGCTTAGGATTCGGCATCATGAAAACACTCCCATCCACTTTCGGCGAACTCAAGAATAGCGATTGGGCCGCGCCAGAGCGCCGTTCTCGCACGGTAAAGGATGAGGTTCGCGACAATCTCCTCAGCCGCCTACGGCAGGGCGGGGAACTCTTTCCCGGCGTGATGGGCTATGAAGACACTGTGGTGCCCCAAGTCGTGAACGCACTGCTGAGCCGTCACAACTTCATTCTTCTTGGACTTCGAGGCCAGGCCAAGACGCGCCTGATTCGCATGCTAACCAGTTTGCTGGATGAACAAACTCCCTACATTGCTGGCAGTGAAATCCGCGATAATCCCTTTCATCCACTCTCAAAGTTTGGTCGCAGAACTCTGGAGCAATTGGGGGATGCGACCCCGATCGGCTGGCTTGATCGCAAGCATCGCTATGTTGAAAAGCTGGCAACTCCTGACGTAACCATCGCTGACATGATCGGCGATATTGATCCCATCAAGGCAGCCAAGCGCGGTTTAGATATTGCTGACGAAGAGAACATCCACTACGGTCTTTTGCCGCGAGCCAACCGCGGGATCTTCGCTGTGAACGAGATTCCCGATTTGGCTGGCAAGATCCAGGTTGGTTTGTTCAATATTCTGCAAGAGGGCGATGTGCAGATCAAGGGCTATCCTGTCCGTCTGGAACTCGATGTTCTGCTCGTGTTTACGGCCAACCCGGAAGACTATACGGCCCGCGGAAAAATCATCACTCCTCTGAAAGATCGCATTGGAAGTGAAATCCGTACGCACTACCCGCTCACCCTCGATCAAGGCGTTGCCATCACCGAGCAGGAGGCCTGGGTGGAGCGAGAGGGTTCAATCCGCACTGAGGTGCCAAAGTATTTGCGTGAAGTGGTTGAGCAAATTGCCTTCCTGGCTCGCGACGACAAGCGCATTGACCAGCGCAGCGGGGTCTCGCAGCGACTGCCAATTTCTGTTCTGGAAAACGTGGTTTCCAATGCTGAGCGGCGCGCGGCCATGACTGCTGAAGCAGATGCTGTTCCCCGTGTATTGGACCTCTATTCTGCTTTGCCCTCCATCACCGGAAAGCTGGAGTTGGAGTATGAAGGTGAACTGAAGGGTGGCGACCAGGTTGCGCGGGACCTCATTCGACAATCTGTCGCTTTGGCTTATTCCCGTTTGATGGAAGGCGAGAACGTCAAACAGATTATTCAGTGGTTTGATTTGGGAGGATCGTTACAACTTCCAGAGCTGGCAACGGCTGCCGAACTGGTTGCGGAGCTCAATCAAATTCAAGGGCTGATGGAGAAAACAGCACGTCTGGGGATTGGGGTTCGTGAATCGGATGCCAAGCGTGCGGCCGCCGCAGAGTTTATTCTCGAAGGCCTTTACGCCCAGCGGCGTATCAGCCGGAATGAAGAGCAAGCCTTTGTGAGCGGCGAGCGCCGTCGCGAACAACCCGGCGAGGCTGCTGAAGAGCAGCCCGGATCGCGCCGTGATCGGCGGAAGCAGAATTTCCAATGAGAAGAGTCCGCTATTCGAAATTTACCGGCGACGATCTCGGCATTAGTGCTGAAGATCTCATGCGTGCCCTCGGTGATTTCTTCCTGGATAGCGGCTTTCAGGATTGGTGGAATCCCAATCCTAACGCCAAACAAGATTGGGAAGGCTTGAAGAACGCCATTCTTCAGGCACTGCTCAAGGGCGACATGTTTGAGGATGAAGACCGGGCTCAACAGATTCGAGAAATGCTCGAAAAGATGGAGCCTGAAGAATTGGAGAAGCTGCTCAATCAGCTTGCGCAAAAGCTGGTCGAGGAAGGGTACCTGCAAGACCCTCAGGGTGGCGGTTCTGGCGAGGGCTCTGGAGAAATGCAGGTTCAGACTACCGACAAGTCTGTCGACTTTTTGGGTTTCAAGACGCTCAAAGACTTGCTTGGGAGTCTTGGTCGCTCCAGCTTTGGTGCTCATGACACTCGCGATCTTTCCACCGGCATTGAAGCTAGTGGATCCACCAAGCCCTATGAGTTTGGCGACACGATGAATCTCGACATCACAGAGACCCTATCCCACGCGCTGAAGCGCCAGGGTCTCAGCGATTCTTTTGACCTTGAGTATTCGGATCTTCAAATTCACCAAAGCGAGTATCAAAGCTCCTGCGCTACTGTGCTGATGCTGGATTGCAGTCACAGCATGATTCTGTATGGCGAAGATCGCTTCACCCCTGCCAAGCGGGTTGCCCTGGCTCTGGCACAGCTCATCCGCACGCAGTATCCCGGAGATTCGCTTCGCTGTGTCTTATTTCACGACACGGCTGAAGAAGTGCGTCTCGGTGAGTTGGCTCGCCTTCAGGTTGGCCCTTATTACACCAACACGAGGGATGGCCTGATTCTGGCTCAGCGGATTTTGAACCAGGAAAAGAAGGACATGAAGCAGATCATCATGATTACGGACGGCAAGCCCAGTGCGCTCACCCTGGATGATGGTCGTGTCTACAAGAATGCATTCGGCCTTGACCCGCTAGTCATCAGCAGAACCATGGAAGAAGTGAGCCGTTGCAAGCGTCAGGGCATTCTCATCAATACGTTTATGTTGGCCACCGACCCAGCCTTGATCAACTTTGTGCGTCAGGTGACCCAGCTCTGCAAAGGCAAGGCCTACTTCACTTCACCGATGACTCTCGGCGAGTACCTTCTCATGGACTACATGAATCGGAAAACTCGGACCGTTCATTAAACCTTGCACCATCGGTCCACTACGGCGAGGAGTTGCTCCGCTCGATAGGGTTTACTGAGGTAATCGTCCATTCCAGCGGCGATGCAGTTTTCGCGGTCCAGCAGTAAAGCACTTGCGGTCAAACCAACAATTGGTACCCGATGCGGCAACTGAGCCCTGATTCGTCTTGTGGCCTCATAACCATCCATCTCTGGCATTTGGCAATCCATCAGGATCAGGTCATAGTGCTGCGCAACGGCTTTGTTTAAGGCGATGAGGCCATCGCAAGCGATTTCTGGTTGATGCCCTTGCTGCTCCAAAATGATGGTGGCCAGCCTTTGGTTGACAATGTTGTCTTCGGCGATCAGAATGCGTGCTGCCCGACGTTGTGCTAATGGCTCCTGTTTTTGCGGTGCCGCCTTCGCCACTACTTCTCCTGCAAATAGGGGCAGGCTGAGTTCGAGCCAAAAGGTGGACCCTGAACCGACAACACTGGTAACGCCGATTTCACCACCCATCAATTCCACGAGGCTCTTGGAGATGGCCAGGCCTAATCCTGTTCCACCAAATTTTCGGGTTGTCGATGCGTCTGCTTGAGAGAAGCGTTGAAACAAGCGCGTGATTTGCTGCGGAGTGATACCAATTCCGGAATCAATGACCTCGATGCGGAATTTCTTCTGGTTGGCGTTCTCACGCAGTAGCCGTGTTTTCAACTGGACAGAGCCAGTTTCGGTGAACTTGATTGCATTGGCCACCAGATTGAGAAGAATTTGGCGTAGCCTTCCAGGATCTCCGCTGAGCAGTGGGAAGTCGGAGGCCTCAATATTCAACTCAAGCGCCAGAGCTTTACCTGCTGCCTGCGTCTGCAAGATGTCCAGGACACTGCGCTGGAGCAGCGGTAGATCGACTGCGATTTGCTCCATTTCGATCTTGCCAGATTCGATGTGCGACCAGTCGAGGATGTCATTGACTACCGAGACGAGAGCCTCGGCAGACTGTTGGATCGTTGTGCAGTACTCTCTTTGTCGCTCCGTCAATTCCAGGGCGCCTAGCAGCGAGGTCATTCCCACGATGCCGTTGAGTGGAGTTCTCAACTCGTGGCTCATGCTCGCCAGAAAGTTCGACTTTGCTTTGGCTGCTGATTCTGCGGCATCTCGTGCAGCCGACAACTCTGACTCAATCTTCTTTCTTTCTGTGATGTCGACGAGGGTGCCAAATAGAAACTCTACTTGTCCGCTCAGAGGATTCAGCAACACACCGCCTGTTGCGTCTACATGGCGAACTTCTCCTGTATCGACTTTCAAGATTCGAAGGTCGAAACGGTACCCTTCTCCAGTTGTGATTGCGTTTTGAACGGCTGCCGCCAATATCTTAAAGTCTTCTGGATGATAAAGGGTGCCTAACTTTTCAAAGTTCGGCTCTCCTTCAGCCGGGTCGACCCCATGGATTTGGTAGACCTCTTGCGTCCAAGTGATTTTTCCTGTTGCCAGTTCAAAGTCCCAACATCCCAGTTGGGCCTGCTCCTGGGCCGCCTTCAAGAGCTTCTGCGCCCGATACTCGGCCTGCTCGCGCTCTTTCTCCCTGGTGTAATCGACAAATTGACCCGTCCAGGTGATGCGACCTTGCTCATCCCGAGCCGGTAAGGATTGAGAAGCGATCCACCTCTGCGCACCTCGCACCGTATACCGGGCTACAAACTGGAAAGGACTCAAGTCCCTGGCAGAGATTGCCTTTAGGCTCTGATGCTGCCTTAAGTCTGAAGGGTCCATCTTGGAGTGCAGCACGGAGGGATCTTCGAGTGCAGCCGCAACATCGATATCGAAAAGCTCTCCTGCCTGAGCACTGAGATAAGTGAAGACGTATTTGCCGTCGACCCTCTTCGATACCTGGTAAATCGCACCCGGTATCGACTGGACAATGCGCTCCAATTGTTCAGTATTCATTCTGCCTGTAAACACTTTTCGGCAGACGAATGCCAATGATTAGCAATTCTAATTAAAGGGTTGGGATCGTAGGCACAACATAAGGGGCCCGATAGTTGCGGCTCAACATCTCATTGGCTTCTTTATCCCCAACAAAGCGGTTGGTTGTAGGGTCAAAGCGAAGCTCACGCTTTAGCCGATAGGAGATATTACCGAGATGGCAAAGTGCTGTAGAGATGGCAGTCTCTTCAATTTCTGCATGCAACAGCTTCGGATCCCGCGCCCGAATCGCGTCGGCAAAGTTGGCAAAGTGATCCAGATCCTTGGGGTATTCTGACTCGGGTTCTGGCTGTTTGTTGCGACCTAAAGTTACCTCAAACTTGCCATCCGCCTTCAAGTGCAGGTGTCCCTTGGAGCCAAAGAAATCCCACCGCATCGGCTCGCTCGTGTAGAGCCCTCGCAATTGGCCCAAAATCTCGCTGCCGTCCTCATAGCGCCAACTTACATTTTGTGTGTTGGGTGTTTGCCCCTGATCCTGGTACCCAAATCTTCCGCCAGTGGATCGCACGGAAATCGGCATCTTCTTCTTCATGCCCCAGCGCAGGACATCAATCATGTGGATGCCGTTGTTGCCCAGTTCTCCGTTGCCGAAATCCCAAAACCAGTGCCAGTTGTAGGGAACGATGTTTTCATGAAAGGGTTGCATTGGGGCCGGGCCGACCCAAAGATCCCAGTTGAGATTGGCCGGCGGCTGCTTGGTTGGCTTCATGCCTAGGGAGTCGCGGCGACCAGGAAAGAAGAAGTTGCCTTGGTAGACGTCTCCGATCAGACCGCCATGAATCAGCTCAATGGCCTTTCGAAATCTGCCCCACCAGCGCCTTTGCGTGCCTCCGGCTCCGACGCGCTTGTAGTACCTCGCGGCCCGAACCAGCTGCTCCCCTTCAAACACATTATGGGAAACAGGCTTCTCGACATAAACATCCTTGCCCGCCTGCATCGCCCAAATGGCCGTCAGCGAATGCCAGTGATTTGGGGTAGCAATCGTTACCGCATCAATCGATTTGTCGTCGAAGACGCGGCGCATGTCGGATTCGATGCGTGGTCGCTTTCCGGTCTTTTGAAATACGCTGTCTGAGGCTGCCTCTGCCCTGGCCCCATCCACTTCTACCAAAGCTGCAATCTCCAGATTTGCTACCGGGAGCATCTCCTTGATATGGGCAGATCCGCGGGAGCCCACGCCCACTACGGCAACCCGTACACGGTCGCTGGCCTGCGACCAACCTTGTGCCGCCGTTGCGGCTGAAACCAGAAAATGACGACGATCCAATCGAACCATATCTTGCAGTATTTCACGACTGGGTGCCGCTATACTGATTTGCTATGAAGCTCTGCCTCCTTGCCCTATTTGCGCTCTCCTGCTTTGCACAGGCTCCTTCTCTCGAACAATTGAAAAAAGAAGCGATGGCAGGGGTGGAAGCGCGCTCCAAGATGGTGCAGGAAATTGTCGACACTGTGTTTAGCTTTGGTGAGCTGGGCTTTCAGGAGGTGGAGACTTCCAAATATCTGACGGGCATTCTTGAAAAGAATGGTTTCAAGGTAGAGCGCGGTGTGGCTGGCATCCCGACGGCCTGGGTTGCCACCTGGGGCGAATCGAAGCCCGTCATCGGTTTTATTACAGATCTTGACGGCATTCCCCGCGCATCTCAAAAGCCAGGCGTCGCCTATCACGATCCGATTATTGAAGGTGCCCCTGGCCATGGCGAAGGCCACAATTCCGGCAATGCCGTGAACGTAGTTGCTGCCATTGTGCTCAAAGAACTGATGGTCAAGTACAAGCTTCCCGGCAAGCTCAAGATTCTTCCTGGTGTTGCTGAAGAACTGGTTGCGACCAAGGCTTTCTTCATTCGCGCTGGCTTGTTGAAAGATGTCGACATTATGCTGGGCTGCCACGTCGGACGCGAACTGGCTACCTCGTTCGGTCACCCGGCGATCAATAGCGGCTTGGTGTCAGTGCAGTTTACTTTCAAGGGCGAAGCGGCGCATGCTGCGGGTGCGCCCTGGAAGGGGCGTAGCGCTCTTGATGGTGTCGAGCTGATGAATGTGATGTGGAACTACAAGCGTGAGCACCTGCGTCCTGAGCAGCGATCCCACTACGTCATTATCAATGGTGGGGATCAGCCGAACGTTGTGCCCTCGGAGGCAACCGTCTGGTACTTCTTCCGGGAGCAGGATTTCCCTCGCATCAAAGAACTCCACGAGTTTGGTTCTACGATGGCCAAGGCCGCTGCTCTTGCCTCTGGCACTACGTTTTCACAAAAGGTGGTCGGCTCTGCCTGGCCCAATCACTTCAACAAGACGGTTGCTGAAACCCAGTTCAAGAATATGGAACTCGTGGGCATGCCTAACTGGACGGAGGCCGATCAAACTCTGGCTCGAGAGCTGCAGCAGGAATTGGGAGTTGCCAAAGTAGATCCGCTGCCCACCAAGATCCGTCCACTCGAAGCTCCGGCGTCGTGGCGCGGTGGTGGCTCTGATGACGTCGGCGACATCTCGTGGGTGGTGCCTATGACTTATTTACGCTACCCGGCGAACATTCCCAATCTGCCTGGTCACCACTGGGCAGATGCGGTCTCTATGGCGACACCGATTGCCCACAAGGGCTCAGCCGTGGGTGCCAAAGTTCAGGCAACCACTGCCCTCGATTTCCTGCTCAAACCAGAATTGGTCGACCAGGCCTGGAAGTACTTCAGGGAAGTACAAACCAAGGACCTTCAATACAAGCCATTGATTGCCGACTCTGACCAGCCAGCCATCGACCTCAACAGTGAAAAAATGTTCCGCTACAGAGAACAGATGCGCAAGTTCTACTATGACCCTTCCAAGTACAGTTCTTATCTGGAGCAACTGGGCATCAAGTACCCAACGATCCTGAAGCGAGCCCCGGGAGACACCAAACCTTCCGCTCCGGTGCAACTCCCGTAGGATTTTGTAACGATAGGACCCTGAAAAGCATCTCCTTATAGCAATGCTTGCTCGTCTGGCGATACCTTTTTTCTGGCTGATCTCATTTGCCCTGTGCCAGAGCGCCACCTTGCGCATGGTGCCCAGGGTGGAGCTGCCTCCTGTGATTGATGGCAACACCGCTGCGTTTTGGGACAAGGGTGTACTTCACATTTTCCATTCCTCCGGCGAGCCGCACATTTCGCATGGTCCAGACCAGTTCAATCTTTCCAATACCCAGAAGGTGAAGTTCGATTCCGTCGAACACAGCCCCGTCTGGTTTGAGGCTGTCTGGCGTGATGAGGATGGGACGCTTTTCCTCTTCTATCACCATGAACCTGAGGAGCGATGCGCTGGAACGAATCTCACAGAACCAAAAATTGGGGCAGCGATCTCACGAGACAACGGCCAAACCGTGCAAGATCTCGGCATTGTCCTTGCTTCTGGCGATGCCGCAGATTGCGATTCTCAAAACGGCTTTTTCTCTGGTGGCCATGGCGACTTGAGTGTGATTCTCGATAAATCGGGCAAGCACTTCTACTTCTTTTTCAGCAACTACGCCGGGCCATTGACATCCCAAGGCGTAGTGATGGCGCGGCTTGCTTTTGAAGACCGGTTCGCCCCAGTGGGTAAAGTGAACAAACTTCATTTGGGAAGTTTCTCTGAGCCTGGGCTTGGTGGCAAAATGACTGCGATTTTTCCGGCTACACGTTCCTGGCAAGCTGGAGATACTGATTCTTATTGGGGCCCGGCTGTCCACTACAACACGTTTCTGGATCGTTACGTGATCTTGCTCAATCGTTCCTGTTGCAATCCGGGCTGGCCGCAGGCTGGCGTGGATGTTTCCTACAATGCCGATTTGGAAGACCCTTTTGGTTGGAAGCGCCCCCGGCGGCTGTTGAGCCCCAGTGATATCGGTCGTCACCCTGGTTATTACCCGCAAGTGCTCGGGTTGGAATCGGATGGCACCGATACCCGAGCCGGTCAGACCGCCCGTCTGTATTTGATGGGGATCTCGGATTGGGAGATCACTTTTGACCCGACAGATCCGCCGAATGAAGAGGATAATATGCCCTGCTCCAATCCCGATATTCCGTGCTTGTTCTCCTTGCCGCCGAAGGTAGGTTAGCCCTCCACGAGGTACTTGGTAAACTCGCCTTCTCCGTGGACATCGGTGAGTCTCATATCACGCCCCTGGTAAAAGTAGGTCAGCTTCAGGTGGTCTAATCCCATGAGCCGCAAGATTGTTGCATTGACGTCATGCACCATGAGCGGATGCTCGACTGGTCGCAGCCCGAATTCGTCGGTTGCACCATAAACGCGACCACCCTTCAAGCCCGCGCCCGAGAACCAGGTGCTGAAGGCATAGGGGTGATGATCTCGGCCGTTTTTGCCCTCCGCCAGCGGTGTCCTTCCAAACTCACTGCCCCAAACGACGAGTGTGGAATCTGCCAGCCCACGGGACTTCAGATCATGAAGCAAGCCCGAAATAGGTTTGTCCGTCTTGGCTGCCATCTTGTTATGGGAACCCGTCAGGTCGTTGTGTGCCCCATCCCAGTCGTCGCCCAAATGTGTTCCTGAAAAGAGCTGAATGAATCGGACGCCTCGTTCTACGAGTCGCCGGGCCAGGAGGCACTTGCGGCCGAAGTCATCGGAGAGGCCTTCTCCAATTCCGTACAGCTTTTGTGTCGCTGCTGATTCTTTGCTGAGATCAATGGCTTCTGGCGCTTCTGATTGCATGCGGTAAGCCAGTTCATAAGATGCGAGTCTCGCCTCAAGATCACTATCGTAGGGTCGGCTCGCCAGATGTTGCCGATCGAGATCCCCAACCAAATCCAGTGTTGTGCGTTGGGTCTGGCTACTGATCCCCTCAGGGCTGGCTAGATCAAGAACAGGGCTCTTGCCATTGCGAAACAAGGTCCCTTGGTACACCGCAGGCAAGAACCCTGCCCCATAGCCTTGTGGGCCCCACTTCATTGCCCCGTCACTCATCACAACATAAGCCGGCAGGTTTTGATTTTCCGACCCAAGTCCATAGACCGTCCAGGCCCCAAGGCAGGGGCGACCTGGAAATTGCGAACCCGTCGTTTGTAAAAACATTGCTGGTGCGTGGTCGAAGGCATCGCCGTAACAGGATCGGACCAGCGTCAACTCATCGGCATGGCTTGCCATGTGCGGAAACAGGTCTGAGATTTCTATTCCGGACTGGCCATGTTTCTTGAAGCCCCAGGCGCTGCCCCGTGCCAGTGCTTTCGTAAAGTCGATCCTGCTTGTCTTGAGGCCCTTCACGAAGCTGGCGGGCAAGGTCTTGCCGGAGAGTTTGGCAAGCTCCGGCTTCGGATCCCAACTGTCCACATGGCTCACTCCACCATGCATGTGCAGGTAAATCACAGCCTTGGCTTTGGCCGTCTCATGCGGTGGCTTGGGTGCTAGTGGACTCGTAGCTCCGAAGGACTGAGGGAGCATGGAAGCCGCCGCAGCAGCTCCGAAACCACGGCCAGTTGTGGCCAGGAAATGACGGCGTGAATTAGTCGACATAAAGAAACTCGTTCAGGTTCAAAAGGGCCCTTATCAGTTCTACTCGTGAGGCTTCTTTGTTGCCTGCATTTTCACGCTGGGCCTTCAAAAAGGCCAATGCCCGATCGAGTTCAGCCTTGCTGGGGGCTCTCGAGAGGATTTTCTCCCAGGCGCGAATTACGGCGCTCTCGTCGTTGTCCTCTGGCAATTGCCTTGCCAGTGCGCGGGCACGCTCCATCGTGAAAGCACCATTAAACAACGAGAGCGATTGCGGCGCACTCGTGCTCGAATCACGCCTTGAACAAGTCAGCATGGTCTCTGGCGCATCAAACACCTCGAGCATCGGCATGCGGAACGTCCGCTTTTGCACCATGTAAATGCTGCGTCGCGAATGCTCGCTGGCATCGGCCGTAAGCACCCAGGCATTGTCAGGGGATTGCGTTAGCGTCGCCTTCTCTTCCGCTGTCAGTGGCGGCACCACCGGTCTTCCGCCTCTTTTCAAGTTCAGTCCTCCCGTGGCAAGCAGTACGGAATCTCGTAGTTCTTCTGCATCGATGCGACGGCGTGAGAAGTGCGACAGATAGACATTCAGTGGGTCTCGCTCGGCAGCAGCCTTGCTTGTGGTGGAGTCCTGCTGGTAGGTCGCTGAGTTCATCATCAGTCGGTGCATGTGCTTGATCGACCAACCTTTTGCGACAAACTCATCTGCCAGCCAGTCCAGCAACTCCGGATGACTGGGCTTGCCTGATCTTGTCCCAAAGTCGCTTGGTGTGGCAATCAATCCCCGGCCGAAGTGATACTGCCAAATCCGGTTGACCATCACCCGTGCCGTCAGCGGATTCTTGTTGTCCGCAATCCAGTTGGCTAGCGCCGTCCTTCTGCCCGTTGTGGGCATCAGCGGGATGGGGCCCGTTGCCTCGCGTGTCTCTGCTGGTGGCGGTACCTCGCCTCCGCCCAAGACGGAGAAGAAGCCCGGCTGTACTTCTCGACCTTGCGGTGAGCCTTTCACGGGCATGATGGTTCTGGGCGAAACATTCCACCAATCGGCAATCCCGCAAGCAAAAGGTTTTGATCGGTAGCCTGAATACATCCGAATCAGGCCTTTTTCAATTTCATGCAGCGCTGTGGTCTCTGAAGGGTTCATGCAGGCCCGAATCTCATCATCAGAGACCCGCGCTTTCCCCTCGTTTTCCGTAACAAGTTCCCGTTGGCGTGGACTCCGCTCGCTGTCTGGGCGCGCAATCGCCTCTCGCACTTCTTGTGGAAGCACATTCAATTTCGCGGTTCGTACCTGGTCTGAACAACGCGCCTGCGTTGCCCGAATCTGCTCACCCAATTCGCGCAGCTTCCATTCGCGGTTGCTTTCTGAAACGTCATATCCCAGCGAATCCAACCGGTTCAAAGCTACCTTTACCTTGGTTGCCGGTGCGAACACGGCGCGGATGCGGTAATGATCCTCCTGCGAAATCGGGTCAAATTTATGGTCGTGGCATCGCGCACAACCGGCCGTTAATCCAAGAAACACGGCCGAAGTCGTATCCACATAGTCGGTCAGAATCTCTTCCCGATTCGTGTCAGCCTGGTCCGGGAACAAGTCCCGATTGGGCCCAACACAATAGAGCCCGGTTCCGGTCCGCGCCTGTGGGTCTTCCGGCATCAACTCATCGGCAGCGATTTGCTCACGGATGAATCGGTCATAGGGCTTGTCTTCGTTGAACGCCTGGATCACCCAATCCCGATAGCGCCAGGCATCGTGGATATAGGTATCCAGCTCAAAGCCTGCCGTGTCCGCATATCGAACCAGATCCAGCCAGTGACGTCCCCATTTCTCTCCGTAATGAGGCGATGCCAGAAGGCGTTCAATCAGCTTGGGCCAAGCTTCTGGTGAAGCATCGTCTACAAAAGACCGCACTTGTTCCGCAGTAGCAGGCAAGCCCCACAAATCCATGTAGGCCCGTCGCACCAGCGTTGCCTTGGCTGCGCGCGGGGATGGTGTCAGTTTCTGTTGGGTCAGCCCCAGTCGAACAAATGTATCGACTTCATTGCGCCCCCAGGTATCATTCACTGCGGGCACTGTTGGTCGATGTACCGGCTGGAAGGCCCACCAGGTGGGCTGAGATGTTCTAGGAGCTCCTCCGCTGACCCAAGTCGCTCCTTCGTCGATCCAACTGCGCAACACTGCCACCTCGGCCTCGCTCAGCGGCTTGTTCGGTGGCATCGCAAACTTGCCTTTGCGCTCTACGGCTTCAATCAATTTGCTCTCTGAGGCCTTGCCGACAACTAGCGACGGGCCTCTGCTTCCGCCTTTGAGTGCAGACTCCCTACTGTCCAGGCTCAGGCCGGACAACGCCAATTTTTGCGAGTGGCAGGGGCTGCAATTGTTGCGCAAAATCTCATGGGCTCGTCCCGCATCCCCTTCGGCCGCAATGCAAATCGAAGCCAGACTCAGGAGCAATAGCTTCGGTCCAATTCCATTTAAAGTGCGTTTTGTTCTCGGCATGAAAGCATCTACAATCTATCACAACTGGTATGATGAGTACTCCAGTTCTGAGTGAAACCTGAAGCGTAAAGATCGACCGTGACTCCACAACCCATTCCGCGCCGCAAACTTGCTGATGAAGTGAAAGACAGAGTGCTTGAGATGATCCGTTCGGGGCAATTCCAACCCGGAGATCAACTTCCTTCTGAGCGGAGCTTGATGGACCAGTTCAGTGTCGGTCGCCCCGCAGTGCGCGAAGCTTTACAAGCGCTAGCTTCCGCGGGAGTCATTGTAATCAGCCATGGCGAACGAGCTCGCGTTGCCGTGCCTGATACGCAAAGCATTTTTGGTCGACTCGGCGACACCATGCTTCATCTTTTGCAGACTTCGCCACGAACCCTCGAAGATTTGAAGGAAGCTCGCCTCCTCTTTGAGGTTGGCATGGTGAAAAATGCCGCTCGTTTTGCTGACGCAGAAGACCTGCGCTGCCTGGAAAGCGTACTTCAGGCTCAAGAAGCAGCAATAAGAAATATTCCCGAATTCGTCAAATGCGACATGGCCTTTCACAAGGCAATTGCTGCCATCAGTGGCAACAGCGTCTGCACGATGTTGAGTGAGGCGATGCTCGACTGGCTCTTTCACTTTCGCCATGACCTGCTTCGGCTGCCAGGCTCCGAGCAGATCACGCTGGCGGAACACCAACGACTCCTGGATGCGATTGCGGCAAAAGATCCTGACGAGGCAGAAGCCGCCATGCGGGATCACCTCTCACGATCCAGCGAGCGCTATCGGGCACTCGAAAATGAGTTGGCTTGCTGAACTGGCTGCAAAGGATCAGAAGATAAACTTTGCGGTGAGCTGGATTCGTCGCGGGTAATTGGCCTGATTCGAGGCTACGGCCTGCCCAAAGGCCGCAACTGTAACGTTGGTATTCGGCGCTGGGAGCAACTTGTGGTTCATGGAATTCAAGAATTCCGCGCGGAACTGAAAGTTCATGCGCTCGCGAATCATCGTGTTCTTGATGACCGACAGGTCATAGTTGTTGATCTTGTCGGCACGAATAAAGCCAAACCGAAGTGGGAAGGTGCGGATGTTGTTTGCCAATTGCTGAGGAGCGGCACGGTTAAACCCGGCATCGGTGTTAAACCATCGTTCCACCGTTTGCTGGTCGCCGGGCAGACGGATGTTGTTTATGTCTCCGTTGAAGATGATGTTGCCGAAGTTGATTGGAGCACCACTTTGGAATGAGTAAACTCCCGAAAGCTGCCAGCCGCCAATGATCCGTGACACAAACGGATTTGCCGTGGCCAGAAACTGGCGGCCCTTGCCGAATGGCAGTTCGTAAATGCCACTGAGGGTAAAGCGGTGGGGCCGGTCTGCATCGGAAATGACCTCGACCGGACGCAGATCATCCGCCTGATAGGTTTCTGTCGCCTGCATGAACTTCGACAGTGTATAGTTGCCCATCACGGTGTAGCCCTGCGAGAAGCGCTTTTCAATGCCAACCTGCAGCGAGTGGTACCAACTGTAGCCATCAAAGCGCGACTGGTTCACCGCATCAAACTGCGGATAAGGCCGCAGCAGTCGCTCGCGCGCCATGTTGACACCCGTAAAGGCACCGATGGCTCCGGCCGGTAACAAGCCGCGGAAGGGGTTGAGGAGATTTGCACTCAGGTAGTCGATCCGCGCTTGATCCCGGGTGGGGCTGGTCGACAGGAAGCGCTGCGGCGTCACGTTCAGATTCTGACCAATTTCGATGTGTGTGCCTCGGTTGCCTACATAAGTAGCGTCCAACACATAGCCTTTGCCGAGTTCGCGCTGGAAGCCTGCCTGCCAGCGTTGCATGTATGGCGATAGAGGGTTTTCGTTGAAGAAGGTGATCGACTGGCCAAGAAACGTCTGCGCCCCACCAGCTGCTCCCAGCGGATCAAGGATTGGTGAGGAGAAGGGATTCGAAAGGTTGTTGGCAAACGTGAGGCCATTGTCCTGGCTGGCAACAAAATTCGTAACGCGGCTAAAGCCGGTTTGGATCACGTCGCCACGGCGTTGGCCCAGGAAGCCGAAGAACATGCCGTAGCCTCCACGTAGGACCGTTTTCTGGTTGATGCGGTAGGCAAAGCCGAATCGCGGCATGAAGTTCGTCTTCGGCGTCGTAAACAAATTCCTCGGATTTCCGTTCACTCCAGCAAACGTTAAGCCTCCACGAGAGTTGAAATTTGCAACCGGGACTTCAGGGGTCGAACTGTTGGCATAGGCCGCACGCGCCGCTGCTTCAAAGGGTTGCACCACAGAAGCATCAAAGCCACGAACCGAACGGTTGAAGCGCTCTGTTAGCGGGCCTTCGTACTCATAACGCAGCCCCAGGTTTAGTGTCAGCTTATTGGTGACGCGCCAGTCATCGTGGAAGAAGAGTCCCCAATTGGTGGATTGCTCGGCATAATTGGGGGCTCGCGTCACTCCGCCACCGCTAGGCAAGCCGAGCAGGAACGCCGCTACGCTCTGCCCCAGAGAACCAGGTGCATTCGGCGCATTGTCCAGCGGCCCTCTTGTCCAATTCGAATCGAAGACAAACTGGCCGGTTTGTGTATTGGCGAAAAACGTGTTGGTCTCGCGATAGGAGCGAAACTCAAGGCCGGTCTTCCAGGAATGCTTGCCTTGCACCTTTTGCAGCGTGGCATTGATGGAATGGGTGTCGTTCGGGCGATACTCTCCCCAATCGCTGTACCTTGATATCCCGCGATATCAAAGCGAGGGAAGCGCCGGATATCCTGTGGAATCTGGTTGGCATAGCTTGCAGGAAAGCCTAATGAAGTGAGATCAAAGCCGCGTTGCTCCGGGTTGGCGTTCGTGCCCCGGACGAAGCGGTTATAGCCGTAGCGAAGGTTCAATACCGTAGACGGATTGATCGTCCAGACATGGTCCATGGTCGCTGCGCGCGAGGCAAACAGGAACCACTCGCCGGTCACCAGATTGTTGAAGTAGTTGTTGTAGTCGCTGTTGCGGTCATACCAGTTGAGGCGAGCAAACATCCGATGCTTCTCGGTGAGGTTATGGTCGACCCGAATGGAATGGGTGAAGTAGTTGGCTCTCTCAAGCAACTCTGGGCGCAAATAATTGTTAGTGCCATCTGGGTTGCCTGCGGTCAAAGGCTTCGGATAAAACTCATCGAGTACCTTCTTGCTGATGGGGTTAAACAATGAGGAGGGAATGCGATTGCCAGGGAAGGGATCTTGTTGGAATCTTCCGCCGGCCACAGCCCGTCGTGTGAAGGGGTTAAAGATTTGGTAGCTGGAATTGAGGGCTAGCAATTGCGTGAAATCGCCGCCCTTCATCGCCTCAGTTGGTACGGTTGGATTTCCATTATTGCGCGGTCTTGCCTCCCGGATCCCTTCATACCCATACATGAAAAACGTTCGATTTTTCCCGTTGTACAGTTTAGGAATTACTATCGGGGCACCAGCGCTCCCACCCCAGCGGTGGTAATAAAAATCGGGCCGGGCAATCCGATTTGCATTGGCGAAGAAGTCGTTGGCAAACAGAGTTGGGTTCATGTTTACGTAATAAGCAGTGCCGTGAAACTCATTGGTGCCTGACTTCATGCTGATGTTGGTGACGCCGCCCTCGGTGTTTCCCATGCTGGCGTCGAAGGTCGCCGTCTGCACCTTAAACTCCGCAACCGTATCGGCCGGGGGCACATAACTTGCAATCACTTCGCCACTGCCTGCGGTTGCGGTTGCTACTGCACCGTCAATGGTGATGTCGCTGCGGTTGGCACGGGTACCATCCATGGTGTAGCCAACGATGTGTGTCGGTTCGAACGGGCGGTCCAGCCGGGGATCACGGGTGAAGGAAACACCAGAGGCAAGCCCAATCAGGAACATCGGGTTGCCGTGTGGCAACGGCAATTCCGCTACTCGCCGCCGGTCAATCACGGTTCCCAGAGAGGCAGACTCCGTATTGAGCAAGGGTGTGTCGCCGGCAACGGTTACGCTCTGATCGGCATTGCCGATTTGCAGGGCCACATCAACTGTCAATCGGTCATTCACGCGCAGCTCTACGCCGTCGCGAACAAACTTCTTGAAGCCAGAATTTTCGACAGAGATGCGATACGTGCCTGGGATCAAAAACGTGGTTACGTATTGCCCCACCGCATTGGTTGAGAGCGAGACTTTGGTGCCCATCTCAATGTTCAAGATTTCAACATTGGCGCCGGCGATAACGGCACCGGAGGCGTCGCTTACGGTGCCAACAATGGCACCCCGTGACTCCTGAGCCATCAAACTAGTGAGACCCATCGATAGCAATAGAACTGTAACTTTCAGCATGGTAGTCATAATCTATCGCAATCCGGGAGTGAAGACCGTTTAGTTGAACCGGATCCATCGTTTCATAATTTGAAACGATCAACGGAGGTTTTCAACAAGAAATCGTGTGATCGCCATTGTCAAAGGTCTCGACGCTCCACGCAATGCCGCCACGGCCTGTCGTCGAAACAACCGACCCTCAGAAATCCGGAAAACGCGATAGTATCGGGTGCTGCGGCGTAAAGCATAGGCGGGAAGCATTGCTTGCCCAAACCCTGCTTCCACCAGGCGCACAATGACTTCTGTATCAGCCGCTTCCATCGTTACATCCGGTGTGATCCCCAAACGCTCAAAATGACGATCCATCAATTGCCGCATATTGCTGTCCTTCGGGTAAAGCAACCAGGGCATATCCTTCAGGGCGTTTGCAGAAATCGTACCCACTCGCCAGCCATGAATTGGTTGATCCGTGGGACGTAGAACCAGGAGCTCTTCTTCATACAAGGGAGCCACGCTGAGGCGATCATCTTCAATCGGCAAAGAAATGAGGGCGAGGTCAAAGCGTCGCCGTATCAATCCTTCCTCCATCTCTTCGGTGTTGGCTACCGTGATTCTGAGATCGGCTTGGGGGTACCTTCTCCGCAAGCTGCGGAGAGGTTTGCTTAAGCCATGGATCAGTGTGGTCGCTCCAGTGGCTAGATGAAATGGACTACGATCTACCTTGGCATCGCGAGAGAAGCTGCTTCGTAGGTCATCTACTTCACGCAATAATGCTCGTGCCCGGTCGGCAAACTGGAGCCCCTCTGGAGTGAGTGCGATGCCGCGTCCTGACTTGGCAAATAATGCTACTCCGAGATCGACACTGAGTCGCTGCAATTGCTGACTCATAGCCCCGGCGGACAACCCACGTTCGCGCGCTGCGCGCGTCAAACTTCCCGCCGCAGCCACAGCGAGAAACAATTCCAGTTGGTAGATTTCCATAATTTAAATCAACCTGTCTCGACTTGCTAGAACTTCCGGCTCCAGTCTTTTGGCCACCGTTCCACGACCACTTTCTTGTCGGTGTAAAACTCAATGGCGTCCCGTCCCTGCGCATGCAGCACTCCAAGGAAGCTCCCCTTCCATCCGCTAAATGGGAAATACGCCATCGGTGCCGCTACTCCGATATTGATCCCGACATTGCCAGTCGGAATCTCGTGCCGAAACTTGCGGGCAGCCGCTCCACTTGCCGTAAAGATTGACGAAGCATTGCCGTAAGAATTCGCGCTAATGATTCCCATGGCTTCTTCCAAGTCCCTTGCATGGATCAGGCTCAACACGGGGCCAAAGATCTCTGTCTCGGCCAATTCACTCCCTGCAGGAATGCCGTCCAGGACCGTAGGTCCAACAAAGCTGCCACCATTTTGTTGCCCGCGTCCATCCACAATCGCCTGTGCGCCCTGCTCAGTTCCCATCCCGATCAAGGCTTCAATCCGCACCCGGCTCGCTTGCGAAATCACCGGACCCATCTGTACACCGTCTTCCAGTCCACTCCCGATCCTCATGCTCGCCGCCGTAGCGGCAATCGCCTTTGGAAACCAATCCTTCGCCTCTCCTACGGTGACCACCGAAGAGACAGCCAGGCAGCGCTGGCCGGCGCAACCATAGGCACTGTCCGCAACAATCCGCGTTGTCGTTTCCTGGTCAGCATCAGGCATCACGACCACATGATTTTTCGCCCCGCCCTGGCATTGCACCCGCTTCCCACTGGCAGATGCTCGTGCATAGACGTGCCGGGCCACTCCGGAAGAACCAACAAAGCTAATCGCTTCCACCTTTGGGTGATCGAGTAAAGCATCCACCGCTTCCTTGCCACCATGCACCAGATTGACAACTCCTGCGGGCAGGCCCGTTTCGATGAGCAGCTCCACCACACGGGAAATCGCAAGCGGAACCCGGTCTGACGGCTTAAGCACCAGTGTGTTGCCGCAAGCAATGGCATAAGGCAAAAACCAAAGTGGAATCATGACCGGGAAGTTGAAGGGCGTAATCACACCCACCACTCCTAACGGTTGACGAAACATCAGTTCATCAATGCCACTGGCAACATCTTCCAGGTTGTAGCCTTGCATGAGAATCGGAATGCCACATGCCACTTCCACATTCTCGATGCCGCGCCGTAACTCGCCCTTTGCCTCAGCCAGGGTCTTTCCATTTTCGAGTGTGACCAGCCGGGCAATCTCGTCGTAATGTTGTTCGAGCAAGGCCTTGAAGCGAAATAGAAACTGGACGCGGTCGACGGGAGGCATCGCCCGCCAGGCCGGAAAGGCTGCAGCGGCTGCAGCAACTGCTGCATCGACATCCGCCGAACTACCCGCCGGTGAAACCCCGAGGATCTCTCCGTTGGCTGGATTGATAACAGGAATTCCAGGGCCGGAACTCGCCTCTCGCCACTCTCCACCGACATAGTTCAAAACTGAATTCATCGACATCGTCTCATGCTCCTCAATTCATCTATCCTCACAGATCGAAGGAGCAGGAGTCCAGTTGGGCTACTCGACTTCGATGGCCCATTCGATCAACTTGCCTGCTGCCGCATTGACTTCATCCCGAACTGTGAGAAACCAGGAACCTGGTGCCGACTTGAGCCCAGGCGGAGAAAAGAGCTGGTTCAAAGAATCGCCACTCAGTGTGCCCAGACTGGCAAGTAGAACTGGTTGGCCGGAAGGAGGAAAGAGCGTGAGGGATAGCTGGGAAAGATCCTGGTGCGAGATGTTGATGCGGACCGATAACGGTGAAGGAGGCGCAACTGGCAACACCAGTTCCCTCGTGATTCCTCCCGGGCTGCCATCAGGGATTTGCATGGTGGTGGCATCAGAAAAGACCTTCGGGGTTGCCAGAACGAAGTTCAAGGTCCAGGATTGGAGGCGCCCATCATCGAAGCGGGCGAGGTCGGCAACACGGAGGCGCCAGGTGCCCGAGGCGGCCAATTGATGAAACCGTGAAAGCCCCGGCGTTGATTCCAGTCGAAACGTAGAGCGGAGGTTCTTATTGCTGGACCCGGTACGATCATGGAGAACAACTTCACTGCCATTCGGTGCCAACAGGGACACCCTGAGATCTCCAATCCAGGTGTGAGTAATGTCAACGGAGACCTCAAGCGCAAGAATGGTTCCTGGAGAGTTAACGACGATACGATCCTCGATGCCGGCCGTATTGTTGTCAGGAATCAATACTGCAGCGTTTGAAGTATAGGTGGTGCTTGTTGCGGTGGGTGCAGTTGTCTTTAGTGCCAACGCTGCGGCGACTGCATCGCGCGCATTCACTGCACCGTGGCCGAACCAGGGGCTCCAGGTTCCTTCCGGTAGATTTCGTTCCTGAAAGCCGCCTGAGGAGAATGGGCCGACAGGGGAAATGTCCCAGGCCGGATTGGCATCGAAAGCAGCCGCTGGTGTGCGTGAATAAGGGGCGAAGTTGAGGTCTTTACTTGCAGTTTGTTTTAGCAATGCAGCCAACTCCATCGCGCTCAATGAGGGGTTGGCAGACAGCACGAGGGCAGCTACGCCGGCTACTACGGGAGTTGCGCAAGATGTGCCTCCGAAGTCTGGACGATTGAGCGACATGCCTCCAGTCGCTGCGGTGACACCAAGGCCTGGAACGCTGAGCCTCTGATAGTGGTGCGAATTGTTGGACGAAGCACTCAGTGCAATGCCCTCTCCCCAGCAAGAGTAGTGCGAACGCATGGCGAGGCTGGAATGAGCAGCGATATGAAGCACACCGGGAATCCCAACAAGGTTGTTGGAAAACACAGTGGAAGTTTTGACCCCAATCCATTGGGGGGTGCCTACTGCATCGACAGTCCAACCGGATGTGTACGGGATCGGGACGTTGCCGGTGTGATTCAGCGGGCAATTCCAATTCCCTGCCGCAAAGAGGAAAAGGATGCCCTTACCTCTTCGGCCACCGGTTTTCGCCAGCGTAGTAATGGTCTCGATTACGGGTAGAGACCAGTTCGAAGTGGGGGTGCCACCCCAACTGTTGGAGATAACGTCGACCTTGTCGGCAAGGTAGTTCAGAATTCGAATGAGCTTGGAATCGCTAATGAGCAGACGTCGATTGCTCGATTCCCACTTGATGGGGAACAGGCGTGCACCAGGTGCGACACCTACGGTCAACTGCCCGTTTGCCGATCCTGCTGCGACGCCACAGCATGAGGTTCCGTGATTAGCGTCGGGCTGATAGAGCCGCGTGACGTCGGCTCCGATTGACTTATCCGTCACCAGGTTGCTGCCCTCCAGATAGCCCCAACCGGCGAACTTGCCTGCAGGGAAGTCGGGATGGTCAAAGCGGCAGCCGTCATCGGTTACCCCAATCACAATGTCTGAGCTGCCAAAACTGTCGAGCAGTTGCCAAGCCTGCTCCGCTCTTGTGGAGGAGCGTGGGTCAAACTCGGGATCAAACATGTTCTGGTGTAAATGCCAGGAGCGCATGTAAAGCGGGTCGAGAGGAAGCGCCAAAGAAGAGAGTTCGATCTCGCGGTTTAAGTCGTGTTCTGCGAATTCGATCAGATCTGCTTCGTTCTCTGTCAGGAGAACGACAAGCTTGACCGGGTTACACCCCGTATCTTTCGTGAGCTGAAAGACAACATCAACTGGAGAGAGGCGTTCCCGGAGAAAGAGAGCATATTCTCCTGCCAGCTCCATCTGTCTGGCTTCAGAAACGTTGGCGTGAAATCGTACGATGATGCGATCTGAGATCAGGAAGTCGCTGCCGGAGTCCTCTCGTGAATAGGCGTGGTGTGTGGTTGCCTGTTCGCGAGCGAGACTCATTGCAGACTCAAGTTCCTGCGGGTTCACCGAGACCCGAAAGCTTGCCGAGGAAACCCGACGTGACGGCTTCAGTCCAAGGTTGCGAATCTGCTCGGCAGAACTGCGAACAACAAAGTCGGAATCAGACTTCAGTAAGGGCACTTTGATGCCGTTTTGGTAGGTGTAAGTCATATTGCATCCTCGAAATGAACTACAAAGCGATAGCCAGCAATGCGCTCGCGGGGGGAGTTGCGAACCACGGCAGGTAAGCCCCAGCGTGGGCTTGAACCGAGCAGACTTCCATCCTGCGTCCATTCCCCGTTACCGCGCATCAGGCCCTCTAGGCCCCATGGTGAAGGCAATTCTGGAGATTTCGCTTCAGGGGCATTGCCCCAGGGGTAGAAGCGCGCATCCGTAGAGCGGGCTGCCATTTCCCACTCGTCTGCTGTGGGCAAGCGAACCTCTAAGCCACTGCGACGTTTCTGGTCTGCTGCATGGGCTAAAGCGTCTTCAAAGACTGCCTCGCCCACACGATCTTCGGAGATCCAATAACCTTCTTGAGGCTGGATGCAACGGATCGGATTTGGAAACATGAGGTTCGGATTCTTGTCTCCTAACCAGTGTGGTTGGGGTGCAACGTATCGATATCCAGCGCGATGCGGAAATGGCGAATCGACGAGGGAAAGAGGTTCGAGCAGCGCAAAGAGCAAAATCGTCTCGTGATCGCGCGGGGTAGGTTTCTCTACTGCGGCCCCCTCTGCAATGGCTTTCTGCCAATCCCGAAGTAGCGGTGCATGGTGGATCGAGGGCCATTCGAGCTTTCGGGTATGAGGACGTAACTCCTCGATCTGGAGCAGGCCGACGGCGAGCATCGCCGTCGCACGAAGCTCCCAATCGACGTCCTGTAGACAGGCGGCAACGAGGTCAGCTGTGGTGGACGCCTTTGGGTGGTCGGCAATCGACCAGCGCAACACTTGGCGCGCGTTCACATTCCTGCTCCGATCACCTGCATCACTTGTTTGTGCAGCGCGCTGGCCGTGATCGCGGGTGGTTGACCGTGGCAACCGGAGAAGACCGAACGTGCGGCAGCCAACAGCCAGGGCCAGTGGGCTGTGTGTGCTGCCAGCTTGAGGGGAAAGTAGAGCAGGTGATTGCCCCAGGCCGATTCAACGGTTTCGTACGGGGTGTGGCTCGCCACAGCGGCTGCCATGTAGGCAACGAAGGATGGGGAATCGATGTCAAAGCGCGCATCTGCCGTGACCGTTGGAAGATCGCGATGGGCAAGCACAGGAACCAGCTCTGCCGGGCCGATCGCCAGCGCTGCAAATGCGGCATCGAGGAAGAAAAGATCGTCATCGGGGTCAATGCCAGGGATGAGCGCAATGGACTGAAGATGTTGTTGGAGTGTCTGAATGGTCTGCGTCGGGATTTCGACTCCATGGCTTACGAAGAGATTTGCCCGATGGGCAAGCCGGAGAATGGCTGTTGGGTCATGGGGTGCCAGTGCGGCTACCTCATCCGTGAATCCAGGAGCTAGCGAGAGGAGGATCGGGCTGACCCGGGCCGGGCCAAGCAGAATGGAAGCACAGGCCAGCGCATCGTTTGTTGGATCCGTTTCCAGAGCGCTCAGGGCTGGACGGCTTTCCGCTTTTGCGAGTTGTGTCCAATTAATGGGAATGCTGGTGGTCATGTTTATTTCTTCTTGCTTGCCGGTGGAAATAGTTTTTCAATCGATTTGCTCTTGGTGGGAAACACGCTGATGCGCTCCAAGGCTTTTTTGTGGGCGGCGTTGCCTTTTGCGGCAGTTTCGAGTGCAGTCTTTAGTTTCGCGATTTGTTCCGGCTTCCAATCGGTCAAGTCGAGTACCGTTTCGGGTTTGGAGCTGACCTTGGCGACGGGATCGGTTACATTCCTACCCATCAACATCAATATCTCATTGGCGCTTTTGGCCATTTTATCGAGTAGTTTCGAAGGAGGCTTTACGTCGATATGAAGTATCGACTTTCCCGTTCCGTCCGAAATGATTTTCACTCCATCAATGGCCAATGGGCTGCGGTCCGCATTAGTTAGTAGTCGTGCTTTGGGCATGCTTTTGGAACTGGCCTGCGCAAACTGTTGGAGAAAATGTGCCGCAGTAATGAAATCGGGGGAATAATTCGGCTTTCCGGTGCCCGTGAGGCCAACAATGCGCGCGTAAAGTGGGAAGGTATCTCCAATGCGACGCTCCGCGTAATATTTCTTGAATGGTTTACCCACCTCGCCTTTGGCCTTTACGTCAAGAACCAACCCTCTGACCTCGATAGCCTTGAGGTCGATATCTTTGATCTTTTGTTTTGCAAGGCTGTCCTTCAAATCAATGGCAATTGGGGAATCGGCAAGTGCCTTCGCAGTGGACCCACCTCGGAACGCCGATTCATCGAGAGAACGAATTTCAATAGATACTCGTTTGGCCTCGATAGCCTTTTTGATCAGCTTTGGTATATCAGGTGTTTTCGCACTTGTGCCAGGCTTCTGATGATAGGTAGCCTGTGCCCCTTTTTTTCCAGACAAAGGAGGGGCTTGCCCCTTCTTTAGAGCTGCAATGTTTTTCGCGAAAATATCTGGAGAGAATGCCGTAAATGCATCAAGGTGCAATAGATAGTTGCTCTTGTCCTCAACGATCGTCAGCCGAGGGATCGCATCATCTTTCAAAACGAGTTTACCCTGCGCATTTTTTGCATAGTCAGAGATGTCGTACTTGAGGAGTACCCGGTCAAAGCCATTGTTGCGGGTATTTTGAATCGTGATCACTAGATCGTCGGGCATGCCTTTCTTCCTTAACATCTTGAGGTCATAGGCATGCGAGGCATCTTCTGTGAGCTTGCCCCGATAGGGTGACTCGGCTCCTCTTTGCTTCCAGTGACCGTTGACGCGTTTTTCCTCATACATTGCATAGATTTTGCCTTCTGCATCAAGCGCAGCTACTAGACGATAGCCATGAGTTTCGGGTCCCATTTGAAGTACAGCATGGGCCTTGCCACCTTTGAGCAGCGGGCTGTCGTCAACGGCTCGAGCGGTAGGAGCAAGAGCCTCCAGGTCGACACGATCAACAAGGCCCGGCACCTTGGCGTTTGTATGCGCGATAACCTTATCGCCGTGCAACGCTCTCGCGGCGATGAACCCATCAGACGGAGCCAGATCCAAGTTGTCTAGATCCGCTTTGTGCTTTACGAGTTGCCCATTCAGGTTCTCCAGTTGGGCTCGGAGTGTTGCCACTTCACCCACCGAAAGGTCCGGGTTGAGCAACGCCTTTTCCACAATCGCGATTTCGCGTGGGAGCTTTCTGACTTCATGGTGGGCAAGGAAGGCAACCGAATCCTTCGGTGGACTGCCATGCTCCAACGTCCACATCCGGATCTGCTCAATCAGCTTGCGGACGATTCCTCGCGAGCCTTGAATGGAGAGAACATCCGAGGCAACGCGCAAATGGTTCTGGTAACTCTTGGCGCTGACCTTGGGTCCCACAATGACTTGTACGATCTCCCCAGGGACCACTCGAATCTCAAAGGGGCCCAGCTTGGAATCCACCTCCACCATCACCTTGTTCTTAAGTGACGAAGGCAAGGTTGCGCTCAACTGCTTCTCATTCAGTCGTCCGCCAGTGCCAGCCTCCACCTTTTCGTGGATTTCTGCAGCCAGCAACCCCACGTGCCCGGGGTCTCCCCCAGCGCGAACCACAACATGCAATTGCCCATCGCGAATGATGATTGCCGCATCCGTTTTGCCGATGCCAACCATTCGAAGATAATCGGCGCGCGAAAGCTCTGTCACCGGGATTCCGCTGAAGTCGCCTTCAGGATGCGCCGCATGAAGCTCATGGATGGCATCTTCCCGCACCTTCTGTTGCGCAATACCTTCGCTCCCTTGGGTCTTATAGGATTGCGGCCCTAACTCTGCTCCTTTGGCAAAGTTCCAGGCCTTGGACGCGGCGGGGCCCACAAAGTCCATGCCGGTTGAGAATGCCATTCCCTGCGCGACTCCCATCCCAACTTGTTGAATCGTGCCTGCCAGAATGCTTGCTACGGGATTGCCACTCTTCCAGTTCTCCTCATTGGCCATGTTGGTAACTAAGGCAGAAGGCACAGATTGGACGGCGTTTTCAGCCGATTGGGCAATCCCGTTGGCAATGAATCGACTGATCGCGCTCGATTCCTTGGCGGCCATCTTTTCGAGAAACGGAACAGCCCGAACTCCTTTGACCAGTCGACCCGAAGTGCCGAGCTTGAACAGCATCAGCTGGACCATTGCTTTGGTGCTGCCCTTTTTGGCCGCTATAACGGTAGACTTTAGCACCGCCATATTGACCGCTTGTCGAATCCCCAGTAACTTGTTGCCCATGCCTGCCGTGAGGGCGGCAACTAACGCGTCAACAACGCCCACGGCAAGGTCGAGGGCAATTTGGCCACTACCGTAACGAGCACCCATCATGACGCGGCGCAGAATCACAGAAGTTGCGGTAGCTGCCAAAGAAGAAACCACAGCCGCAGCCGCCAGTGCAGAAAGTCCACCCGTAAAAGGAGACAGCAGCGCCCCAACCACAACGGCCACAACCATCGAGACTGCGTTCACTACAGAATCTGTGACGTCACTCACGATGGCATTGCGCACCGTGATTGCTTCGTTTACAAGAGCTACACCGTTGTCGAAAGATTGCAGCCAGGCTTCCTGCTTTTCGGGGGTGAGACTTGCCACCTTCGGGTCGTCCATGTACTTGGCGAGAGCTTCAAGTCTGGCAATCGAATTGAGCGCCATGTCGTTGACGTCACCGCTGCCTAGCGTCATTGCCGCAAAGGAACCAAAGTCTCCCGGACGACTCAAAAGCTCTCGCTTTTTCTCGGCAGCAATGGCGTCATCCATTGACATCGGGCGACCGAGATAGTCGACCTGCGCCTCGATCCAGTCGTCCCCACTCAAGTCATCATCCAGGGCCTCCCAAAGCGTCTCGCCATGATCGTCTTCCCATTCGTCGCTGATCGCCTTAATCTCTTTTTTGCTGAGTTTCTTGAGGTTCTTTTTCACCAACTCTTCGTTGGTGCCTGTGCCGAGCAAACCCAATTCCAATTGCTCCTTGGGCGTCAGATAACCCTTCTCGGCGAATTTCTGTGCATACTTGGCGTCGTAGCCGCTCATGCCTGAAGCGATATATTCCTTCAGCGTTTCCCCGCCCGAAACACGCTCGTAGGACTTGCCAAGGCGGTCTATCGCGGCGGCACTGGCAATATTGGCCAGAGCATCCACCTGGCGCTCTACATTGAGATCCATTTCCTTTTTCTTGCTGTAGCGTTCTCGCGGGGTCCAAAATCGGCCGTGAGTTCTGAAAAAGCGATCTTCCTCATAGCGGAGATTCTCTTCCGCAAAGTAGCGTAGCCTCGGTTCTTCGTCGAGTGCGGTGTCTTTACGCGCTCGCTCTTGCGTGTCGAGTAGGATCTTGTTCGACACTTCATCGCTGACATACAGACTGTTTTTTTCTGCCAGCATTCGGGCAGAATCGGCTCCCTCCTTGTCGTACTCCGATTCTTTGACCAGCACTTCCCCATCAAATTCCCCAAACTGAGTTTTGAAGTTTTGCACCAGTGTTCCGCGTCGCGCCTGCACCATCGGAGAATGCGGATCCTTAGGATCTTGCGGCACATAGTACGGCAGCGTGGTTCCCGCATACATCTTGTCGTAAGACTCGGTAATGCCCTTCAATCGACGCTTGATTTCCGCTTGAACCCAGGCCGAGTTCTTTCGAGGCGCCTTCAACGCCTCGGCCCGCACCTCGTCTTCGACTTCCTTATAAATGACCTCGACATCATCCCGGTCCCCACGTCCCCATTGGTCATAGAAAGCCTCCTGATCGATCTGTATTGCTCGGGCCCGCTCCTTGTCGAGGTTGAGCAAAGCGATGGCGCGGGCAGCGTCGTGCGAAGTAGCTTCCGCGACACCGTTTTCATTGTGTCCAGCCGTTGTTGCCCAGTCGTCAAGCTCGTCCTTGAGGTCAACAGAAATTGAGCGACCGTACATGCGAAGGTAGGCCGCCTCCAGAAGTTCCTTTTCTTCCTTTGTCTTCACCTTGCCAAGTGCGTCGAAAGTTTCCTTCTCTTTGGTGCCCCATTGGCCTTTGCCGTGTCGGAAGATTTCAGCCGCAAGCGCTTCTGCTTTGGCCGCTTTCAGCGCTGGTGAGTTTGCATACGGGGATGTATTATCAGGGTCGCTTTGGCTTTTGTCTTGCCCTGGCTCGCCCCTCCAAACTGAATTCTCTG
This sequence comes from Bryobacter sp., assembly GCA_044340255.1. GTDB lineage: Bacteria > Acidobacteriota > Terriglobia > Bryobacterales > Bryobacteraceae > Bryobacter. The sequence continues at coordinate 101,039 of JBIITX010000009.1, forward strand.
CCTGCTTGATCAGGGCAAAGGCGTGGTCTTGTTGTCCTTCTTCCTTCGCGATCAGGTCATCGTCAAGATTTGCCCGCAGATCGGTGTCAAGTGTCGTCCCAAACTGTTCGACATAGTAAAGCCGAAGAGCCCGAATCGAAAACTCATTGAAGCCTTCGAGTGACCGAAGCATGTCTTCCGCATCATCGTCAGAGGTGTAGCCCTTAGCTGCATTTCGAATCTTGTTGGCGCGAGCCGCTACATTCGGGGCACCATCGCCACCGATAGCCATGCCCACCATATCGAGCGCATTCCAATCGGTAGAGACCAGAAGTTGCTTCTTGATCTCTACAAAGTATTTGGGTCGCTTGGGCGCAACGGTCTCTTCGAGAAGACCTTTGGCGATCAATTCATAAGGGTCTGCTTTGTTCGGACCGTAAACGGCAGCAACGATCTGCCGTTGCTCATTGTTAATTCCTTCCCCGGCGATCAGTGCCTTCCTCTTGGCTTCATCGCTGACTGCGGTTTTCAAATCCCCAAGAATCACAAAGTGGGAGTTTGCCGATTTGGCCAGCTTTTCGAGATCCAGTTGGCCCATGGCCTCCTTGACCGCTGCATCCTGCGCGATCTTGTCGGCATCAGCTTCCTCCTTTCGCTGAATGTCCGAGATGTGGAAGCCTTCCGTCTTGTCAGCCCAGATTCGGATCGCAGAGTAAGCTTCGACCGATGCCAGTTCCAAATTCTTGCGAAAGATCGTCAAGGCGTTGGCATCGAGCTCACGATATTCAGAAAACACCCGCTTGATTTGTGGCGTCAGTGAATCGAGCCAGGTCTTTACCTCCTGAATGGCTTTCTCGCGATCAGGCCCCTCATCCAGTTCCGCGAGAATCGCCAGCTCATCTTTCTGAGCTGCAAATTCGCAGGCCTTCTGGTGTTGGGCTTCAAGCCGATCCGTTTCGGCTTTGCGACGGGTTTCCATGGCCAGAAATCGAGTCATCGCCACAGCAACCTTTTCACGGACAACTCCAACCAGGCGGTTGCGTGTTTCGGTTGTAGTTTCGGGAGGTTTACGAAGCTTGAGCGCGGCCTTCGCTGTATTGGCATGCTTTTTCGTTGAGGCGACTGATGCTTCCAGGCTTGCCTTCTTGTCGGCTTCCTGTTCTGCCGTGAGCCGAGCCGCTTCTATGACGGCCTTACTTTCTCCCACAGCCGCTACTGCAATTTTTCCTGCTACTTCTTTTTTTCGTTCCGCAATGGCTGCGTCAATCTGATGTGCGTTGCCCACCGAAATTTCAGCTACAGCTCGAAAGTGTTTTGACAGCTCCGATTCCAACGCAGGAACAAATTCCTCTCCGACGGTTGGGAAGTATCGTGCGACGACTGTGTTGGGATACATCGATTCGCGGATGCTGGCCATGGATTCGTTGGCGATCCGCTTGGGTTCGGCCAGCAAACGAGCCCAAACTCGTGCCGCCTCGGCAGGATCGACATCCGCACGTGTTTCCTTCTTGTCTTCCTTCCGGCCCTTCAGGTATTCGGTGGCGTCGATCTCCTCCGTGTGGCTCAAGGAAGGTGGCAGGCGAGGCGTACCTTTGACCTTCTTTTCCTCTGGATCCTTGTAAAGAATTTCGTTGTAGAGGTTGTCAAGTGCTTCGCTTGCATTCGTCGGTGATTCACCCTTGGGTAGCGGAGCAGTCACCTCCTTATGTTCGCGGGCTCTCTTTCGCAGCTCGTCCATTTGTATGGGATTGTGAACTGCACGTCCAGCGTCATCGAGATTGGGCACCGTCGGTGCTGGAACCTTGGCGATCTTTGACTCTTCGCGCGCCTTTAGGTCCATCGATTTGCGATCAGGAAGCGTCTGGTAGGCTGCGCTTTCCACTTCCCAAATCGGCTTTGGAACCGGATTCTCCGGGGTGGGGCGCGGAGCAAAGGGCGCAGGCTTTTCAACATTTGTTGCTTTGGATAGTTTCGGCAGCTTGCCGCCGCCACCGCCTCCTCCGAGTTTTCGGGCCGGTGAGATGGGTAGAAAAGGACGCGCTGCCGTAGCGCGCTCTACCTGGATCCGAAACTCATCGAGGCTTTGCGGGGCCGGTACCTGGATGGGGCTAAGGCTTGGCGGGGGCTGAAGTTTTGGCTCAAATCGTAGATCGACCGCTGCCATTTCTTCGCTGCTGCCAGGTTGGGCAGTGATGGCAGTTGGCGATGGCACGGGTGCATCTGTTGCTTTTGGAGCTTCAACAGGAGGTATCGCCATTGGTTTGACGGGTGGCGTTACCGGAGGAATCGATTTGGAAGTTTCTAACTTCGAAGGCTCTGACGTTTGCTGTTCGGCAAGTTGATCGTCCTGGAAGCGCAAGTAAAGGTCGATATACGCGGGCCGCTCAAAACTGGGGGGCTCAACCAGCCCCTCCACTTCGACAGACTGGTTGAGGAGAAGTTCATCCGATTCAGTCTCCTTGCGCCGACGTCGAGCTTCGAAGGTCAGTTGCATAGTCAGGCCGAGATACGAAGTTCAAAGGGAAGGCTCTTGCGGAGCTTGGAAGCTTCAATACGGATTCCGATCAACACATCGGCCCAGCAGAGCTTCGCTTCTGCATTGGCCGCAGCATGGAGAACCGCATTTCTGATGTGGCCGCCAGACCATTCCAGATGGGCAGACAATAAGTTGATCTGGCTGGGGCTTAGTGTATGGTCTTCTCCGAGGTGGCTTTGCCAGAGCCTCCGGCGTTCTGACGGTGACGGAGCAGGGAACTCCAGGCAGAAGTCCAGTCGACGTTCGAACGCTTCGTCCAGATTGGAATCATGATTGGTCGTAAGAATGGCAATGCCACCAAACGACTCCATTCGTTCCAGCAGGTAGTTCGTTTGCGCGTTGGCAAAGCGATCGTGAGAATCGCCCACGCTGGTTCGCTTGGAGAACAAGGCATCTGCCTCGTCGAATAACAGAACGACTTCAGATTGTTCTGCCTGGTCAAACAGACGTGCAAGATTCTTCTCTGTCTCTCCTATGTATTTGCTGACAACGGTTGCCAGATCAATACGGAACAAGGGAAGTTGAAGTTCTGCCGCTAGCCAGGCCGCCGCTAGCGACTTTCCGGTACCGGGCGGACCTGAGAACAGGGAGCGAACGCCTGGACGGAAGGTGGCCTTTGAAGCCGGGCCGAGTTGTGAGGCTGTGGTATCTCGAAGGCGACAGCGTCCCACAAGCCGATTGAGATTGTCGATCAATTCGGGCGGAAGGATCAATCGAATGCTTTCTGTATCAATCTCCACAGGCATCGCCAGGTGGCCGAGTGCTTGACGCTCCACGATCCACGCCGCTCGACACAGAAGTGGCGCATCGGGCGTCACTTTCTCAACAGCCATAAACTGGGTCAAAAGCTTTCCCAATTGATGGATGCGAGAGGCGCTGTATCGTCGAGGTTTGGCAATCTCATTTGTAAAGTCAGGATGCTTGGGTAGCGCCTGCTGCCAAAGGTCCAGCCGCTCTGCTGGTGTTGGGAGTCCGATGCGCCATTCCACCGAGGGTTCTTGCTCTACGGTGATCGCACCCTGAGGGCTAGCTGCTATCAAGCGTGGGCCAGTATAACCGGGGATTGCTGGAAGCTCTGCCTGCTCTCCCTGGGCCAGGTCGAAGCGATGAATCGGTAGCAGGCGTCGTGACATGAGCCAGGGACCCAATGCTGCGACTGGTTCGTTTGGTAACAGCACGGGACGGCGCCTCAGTCGGGCCGCAATTGTGACAGCAGCCGCCACTGGTTCTTGTCCGATGCTGCGGATCAGAAGCGTGTCGAGCCGGCCGTCCTTTAAGGCCGAACTGTACCCTTTGGCTTGCGACAGAATCGATTCGGGCAAGGGGATATTGTTAGCTAGAAGTGCTGTTGCAGCTGGGAACAAATCTTGTCCCTGGATGGCGGCACAGATATGAAGTGGCACTGAGACAGGGCGTTCTGGCAGTGCCAGTGTAGCCGGGCCAAAGTCCAATAAGCCCAAACGGGCTGCGGGGCCGGCGATCAGGTCAACAAGCGTCGGAGTTTCATCAAGAACTTCCCGCAGTAGAACGCACATCAAGCCCGCGAGCGGCCTCGCTCTCCCTCCCGGTGATTGAAGGCGTGCAATACGCTCAGCAAGTGCAGCATCCAGCTCGATAGCCGCTGCAAGGCTGAGAGAGAGCAATTCGAAGTTGGAAAGGCGCGCTGCTTTGGATAGGGATAACAAAGGCTCATCGCAAGGCAATGGATGTTCCAGAATTCTTGCAAATGCCTTAGCCCAGCCGTGCACATCTGGTGCCGCACGCTCCGATGCGACAGCATGAAGCAGTTGGGATAGAGTTGCGACTTCAGACAAGGTGTTCGTCATAGTGGAAGGTGATCACCTTACCAAGGCAAAGAATCCAACCCGGGTTCAGATCGAGGCCGAGTTTGCGCAGTCTGATGTCTGCCTGGTTGAGGCTGAAATGAATGTCAATATGGCTTCGCGTCATCCGACACAGAGCCGGGCGTCGAATGACCCAGTTAAGCAACATTCGAGCGTTGCTGCGCGGCCAGACCCGTAATTGTTGGAACCAACCAGACGCTTTGGGATGCACTTCCAGCGGTTGGACCCAAAGTGGGTCCAGAGGGTCGATGCCTGATGCAGTGGCGCTCAGATGCAATATCGATTCCAGCAGCAGAGGTTGTTCTTCTTCTGGCACTGTTGCGAAAAAATTGAGGCGGTCGAGAATGTGAAGTACAAAGTAAAGTCCACCCAGATGAGTTGGGAGAAGTACAGGGGGCTGATAGGCGCTCGGGATCGTAGTGGAAGGATCACTGAATCCTTCAGTCCGGTCTTCTGGCTGGTCCAGATTGTGAAATACAGTTGCTTCGGAGATCTGAGCCTCCGCTCCTACGGTCGTTGGCATCTCCGTAGCCCACGTCTCCTGTATCGCGGTGGAATCAAGCCATCCTGGCGAGTGGACTGGATTCTCGTTCCGCCGGGAAGCTGGTCTTTCATGCTTGGAGTGAAAGCTGGCATGACTACCAGTCATTGAGACAGATTCCAGATAAGCATCCAAGGCAGTGCTGCGATAGAGCTGCGGTTTCCAGATGATGGCGCGAAGTGCCGATGCGATCAGTTCGTGCATGGTTGGAAGGTACGACTGAACTGCTGGCCTCGCCGCTTCGGGTTGGGTAACGGAGGAGATTGCCAGAAAGTTCGGTAACCAGACAGAAAGCAGGGTTCGGATTGCAGCAGGAGAAGTTGCTTCAATGACCTCAGTCATGATGCCTTGTTCCTGCAGCAAGAGGACGAACTCGGGCAAGATCGAAGGTTCTTCGCGATGCGCTGGGGCAGAATGCAAATGTTGCAGGGTTAAGGCAAGGAGTTCTGTATTCTGTGCGCGCTGAACCATGGGTGGAATGTGCCGGATAAAAAACCAGTCATCGCAGGGCTCGCTCAGAAAACGCCGTTTGAAATAGTGCGCCAGCAATGCCGCAAACGATGGAAAGGCGACTACATTGGCCGCCGCAGCATGGGGGGCTCGGCCATCTACGGCCTCAGTTCGATGGCGGGACCAACTGAGCTCGAATCGACGGCTCAACTCCGCTGCTGTCTGGTGAGGATAAATATCACCCAGGTCCAGATGGCGAATGAGATAAAGACTTCGATCCGAGCCGCTCAAGGATGCAGTTCGCAAGGCGTCTTCTATCAGAAAGACGGTATGCCGGATTGCAGCACGAGGTACCTCGTTGAGTGTGAGGTGCTCAATGAGGCGTGTGTCGCGCTGGATCGAGGTGACCATTTAGCGGCCTGTGGCTCGAACTGCCGTGGAAAGCATCGCCTGCGTGCGAGTCAGGCCGCCTTGTTCGAGCAAGCGAGAAGCACTACCGGGCTGGGGATTGACGACGCGTGTACCTTGCCCTAACTTGATCACCGCATTTCCAGTGAAATTGTTAGTGATCCGGATTTGAGCACGGACATCGAGGAGATCGTCGACGACAGCGTGGGCGACCACCGTATCGTTCTGCATGACATGCAGTAGCAAGCCGCGACGCAATTGTGGCAGATGCACCGCATCGAAGATGGCACTGGCAGCCTGGCCGACCTCAACATCGCGGGCCTCGTCGATCATGCCTTGAAGCAGTCGATTCACTGGGGCATGGCTGGCAAGAAGTAGGGCCGCTTGTACGATGTTGCCGATGGTTTCAATCGCTTCCTCGGAATCTGAATCGATCTGGGCGTAGAGCCAATCGGCGTAGGATTGCAGGTCGAGGCGGTCCAGGTAATCAATCTCTTCCCACCGTGGCAACATGCTCAGCGTTCGAAGCGTAATCTGTTCGTCGAATTGACTGAATCGCAGGGCCCAATCGAGTCGGATCTCTGGTCGCACCTCGGCGAATTTGTTGACCAGGCAGGCTGAGACTCGCGAAATGCGATCAAGCTCAAGGCTGGCGATGCGACCGACTTCGGGTCTTGACCCTTCAATCAAATCTCCGATGGAGACAACGTCTCGAGTGAATCGTTGTGCCTCAGTCCATGCCATGCCTGCCAGGCTATTGGATTGCGTGAAGCCCAAGGGCTGACGTTGCTTCAGGGTACGGTTACGTTGAGCGCTCAGCAATCCGAAAAGTGGTGCTTCAAAGCGTCCTCGAGTTACCTTGAGAAACTCTGTCTCGCGATAGATGACACTTGACTGCGCAGTGTACCTGGACTGTGCGACGAGAAGCAGTTGCTCAAACTGTGGGCGCCGATCCATTCGATTGAGGGCTGCTGCTATCTTGGGGAACCATCGCACTGGGGATTCGCGAAGCAGATCTACAAAACTTTGAAGCTCTTCGGGAGGATTGAGATCTTGCGAAAGGCAGACGGGCACCGCAGGAGCCGCCGGTTCCGGGTTGAGCGTCCGAGTTGTGGGACTTCGAAACGTATTGGCCGAAGGGGGCCGTCGGAACGCAAGAAAGGGTACCTGTTCGGCAAGCACTCGGGCTCTTCGCTGATTGATGAGCTCGACACGTTGCTGCTCTTCAGCCAGTAGTGCACGAACAAACGAAGTATCCTGGCGGGCTTCGCCGAGGGTGTCTTCGATTACTGCCAGGCGCCTTTCATACTGGTCCAAAGCCTGATCGAGAATCATTGCATGTTTGCGGCAAACCGAGGCAACCGTACGCAGCGATTCGGTAAAAAATTCTGCCCCGCGTAAGGCGGCGATTGCATGCTCTATAAGATCGACTGATGCAGAAAAATGTCCCGCTTCATCCGTAAGGTTGGCATCGTCAGGCTCTTGCAGGATGTTGGTGATTGCCGCGTTGTCGAGAGCGGAAAGCAAGAGGTTTTGCCTCCTGAGATTCGCATCAGCCGCACCAACTTTTTCAAAGACCCAGTTTGCACCATTTCTGACTCCAAGACCCGGAATCAGAACGCCACCAAAAACCATGCTTAGTTTGAGCAGCTCAGGATTGGATTGTTCTTCAATCGTGTTCTTGAGGCTGTTGATGATGGTGAACTTGGTCGAGAGTGCAAAGTCGCGAGCCTCAGGACCTTTAGCGAGGTTGAGCCGATTGAGAGTGCCTGTTGCTCGAATATCCTGCCGACCGACAACGGGTTCTGTGGTGACTACATCTCTCTCTGGTTCTGCGCGGACGGGCGGAGGAATCCGCTCGCTCGGCAGTCTTTCTGTAAAGTCCTTCTTCGGGGAAGTGAAGATGTTATCTTTTCGAACGACAACATCTTCACGAAAGTTTGGTTTTGGGAAAGGCGTGGTTCCTGCTCGAGATCTAGCTGCTGCTCGAAGAGCTGAGACCGAGTCTGCTGTCATTACATTGGGTTGATCTTGATCCGCATGGAACTCATCTCCCGTTACATCCATTGCCCGGTCTAAATCCTGAATACTGATCTGGAAGTCCGCTATTGTGACGGCGCGCGTCGAACGGATTGTGCGTTTTAGAATTGTCGAACTGTCTTTGTTCGCTTTTAGCTCCGTCAAGACTTTGTTGATTGCTTCTTCCCTACCTGTTGAAGAAACTGCATCTGCAATGCCAACAAGGGCGGGAGAAATTGCCAGTCGGGACATGGATGTCCCAGAAGTTAGCAATTGTCGTAGGCGATACATGTCAGCCTGCGCGCGAAGGAATCCGGAGTTGATAATGTCATCGCCGCGGTCGGCGAGTGCCTCGAGGTGTTCGGCCGCAGGTACTAAGCCAAGCTTGAGGTAAACAGCAGAATGGGTTTTGGCCTGATTGGGATCTTTGAGCAACCTTAGAAGTGACTTCTCCAACTCAACCTGCGCATTGTTGGAGAGCTGGTCGAGATCTACTGGTGAGTTCTGCGGATCGACCGGCGGATTCGGATTGATTGCTTCATTCGGGTCTGCCTGATTGGGATCGTTTGTGGCGAAGCTTCGTTCCTGCCCTGATAAAGCGCGTTCCCCTTTGTTGAGCCGATCACGGAGCAAGGCGCGATACCCCAGGGCATTGGCCCGTCTCGCAATCGCTTCAGCCAGGGAGTTGGTAAAGACCGGGTCGATCAGTTCTGCCACAAGAAGGTCCTTGTCGAAGAAAACCTGAGGAACCGGTAAAAGCACTTCGAGTCGCTCAGAGGCGTCCATGGCGATTGGGCTGAATGAGGCAACAGGCTCGAGCAATGCATCCAATTGCTCGAGAACGACGGGCCTCACCGTAAGGCTGTGGTTGGCAGGGAAAAACGTTTGGCGTAGAATGGCACCGGCTTGCGAATTGAAGGCGATGCTGAAGTATTGCAATGGCATCAGTCCGCAGGGAGGCAATGTGGTGAACTGCCCGGCTGCTTCACTTGGGCTGAGATTCAGCTGGTCGAGATGTTCAGAGAATTGCATCAACTGTGCTTGCCACAGACCCTGGTGGCCCGTGTTGAGCAGCAGGGAACTGCGCTCACGCGGACGCCCACCATCGCGAACTACCGAAGAGCGATCGAGGAAAGTGATCCTGGATTGACCATCTGTGGCGATCAGCGCAACGGCCAACCCCAGTTCTTCCCAGGAAAATGTACCGTCTGGACCCAGTTTCTCTTCGGCTCGGAAGATCCGTTGCGCTGCAACGTTACGGATGTTGCTGGAGGGCAAAGTTCCAAGTTCGGCTATAGGCCAGGGCACGTACCGGAGTTGACAGCCATCCACCAGTCGCCAGTCCACAAATGCATCGGTGGCGGGGTCATATTCACACTGATCTCCGAGATCGTTCTGAATCGGATCGAGCTCCCCAGGTATGCGGAGTTCAACCGGTTCGAGCACGAGAATTCCAAGCAGGTTCGCCGTGCTGTTGTTAATCGCGCGAAGCGGAACGCGCATGGCGGTGGGTACAGTAATCGGTTCGCCTGTAGCTGTCAACCCAAGGCCGGGCGAAAGATTCAGAAAGGCCGTGTTGTTCTCTGAAGAAGCGATAATCTGCAACCCCTCTATCACTCCTGCAGAGAGCAGTTGCGCCGAGGTGGAGAGAAGACCGGCACGGACCGTTTGTTCCTGGCGCAATGCCGAGGCCGTCAGCGCTCGGCCCGAAAACAAACGGAGACGTCGACGCCAAAACGGACTCAGATCGCCCGGGCTGGGTGGGGTGAGGCCAACTATGGATTCTCCTGCAAGGGGGCGGAAGCGACGCTGGATCATGAAATCACCTTCGCTGTGAGCCAGGTGTTAATCAGTGCAGAGAAGTTGGCGGCGAGGCTTGCTCCATTGGGAAGCAGTCTTTGCAGGGCGAGCGTGAGGCGATTGTTATCGGAGTTGTCCAGCAGTTGGTCGAATTCGATCAGGCGCGGCTCTGCCAATAAACCTCGAAGGAAGCCCTCAAGCAGCGCCAATTGAATTCCGGTGATGTTTGGTGCGAAGGTTATGGCTTGAAGCCTGTCTACCCCGTTGCCAAAACGCGGAGAGCCAATCGAAACGGCAACGCGCCGAGCATTGGTTTCGTTCAGTCCATCCCGTTCGAAGAGGCTCATAGCAAGAAGAAATGCCAGCGGTCGGGCCACATACTTGGGAGAAGATAGCGCATCGACCGCAGTTGCCAGGGCGGCAATCGTGAGGTTGGGGGCGCGACGGAATGCATTCCAGCGCGCAAGCGGATCTGTAAAGGGAGTTAGTTGGGGTGCTTGGCCACGAAGGCGAGTCTGAAGATTTGTGGCGAGTTGCGTGAGGTTTCTCTCAATGGATTCGTCGTTTCCAACCGGCCGAACTCCAGCGCCGGCTAGTTCTGGCTTTTGGGCGAAATTCCGGCGTCGAACGTACCAGAGTAATGGAGCACCCTCTGCACTGCCTCTTGCCTGAATCAGCGTTACCGCTTTTCGCCAACGCTCGTCGCTGGAGAGTTGTCGCAATTCCAGAGGCAGCGCTTGATTACGAAGTGTGAGCGTGTTGAGAATCTCGAACGGACGGCGCCCAGCGAGAAGTTTCGGGATCACGGGTGGGGATGGTTGCAAATTGGCACCCGCATCGAGGCCGGCCTCAATCTGCTGAAACTTTTCGCGAGGAACCGCAGCCAGGATGAGAACAGAGGTTGTCGCCATCTCCTGGTCACGCAGACTGAGGTCAATTGGCGGGAGTAGCAACGCGTCTTCAACCAAGGCTCGAAGCTCGTCTTCTGGAATGACACTCATCTCTACGGGGATAGAGGGAGGGAAGTAGGCTTGCGTAAAGGAATTAGTGTCGACTGCGGCTGCTGGGAGTGGACCAGCAGGGGGGAGAACGAAAAAATGCTCCGAGGCGGGAAACCGTAAAGATTGATTGGTTTGTGCGCGTCGCGTCAGGATGGATGAGAGGTGTTGTCGGTACTGGATAAACTGCGCCTCCCGTAGTGCTCGAGGTGCAAAGCCAAACCCGAGGCTATCGCCGTGATCAGCACCAACTTCCCGACGTACAAGATGAACATCCAACCAATTGATGACGCCCCGTGAAAGCGACAACATCGCAATCGGTAAGGCGTTTTGCGAAGCTTGCAGCGGGTCGCGCCGCTGGAAGATATCACGGGCAATACGCGATTGCTGGTTGCTGCGCTCGGAGGGGTTAGCGTCCTCGGCGAAAGGGATCAATGTGACCGCAGCGGCTTCCACGATTTCGCCATCTTCAACACTGCGACTGCCGGTAAGGGTCTGCGGATAGGCAGCCACTGGGTTGGCAGTGTACTCTACCGGGCGAATCGCGAGTATGAAAACTCCAGACCGTTGGCGAGCCGACGGACGAGGGCTGGCAGAAACACCGAACCGTGCATCAAGATCCTGACTCTCGGCAATGTCAGCAAGGTTGATGCGGAGCAGGGAAGCAACGGTCACAATCTCACCGGAAGAAGTGATGCCATGGCCGGGACGGATGGTGATGACGCTCGAGTTGTCGAAGCTCACCAACAATCCATTGATAACCCCACTGCCCGTAGCACGGCCAAGATCGGCTTGCCTTGCCAGAAAATAATCTTGCTCTCGAGTGAGGTCTCGAGCTGTCAAGAATCGGCCATCGAAGTAAAAAGGCCGACGACGCCGGTCATCACGAATCAGGCCACCAGCCCGGTCGAGCTGAACGGCCTCGTCAATCTCAATGCGGCGACGGAAAGATCCTTTGGTGAATGAGATCATAGTGCCTCCTTAAAGTCCTGATAGTCGAGCGAGAATTGCGGGTGCGACAACGAAGCGTCGCAATAAGTTATTCGGGTTGATGTTGCCAGCGATGCGAGCTGGAGGTTTGTCGCCCACTCCGGGGTCTGCCGGTATGGGTACGCGCGCCAGAAAAACGTTTCGCGTATCGATGCCACCTTCATGCTCGGGCAGAGGTGCCCAGGTTCTACCGTCAAAGCCGCCACCGTAAGGCAGATCAAGAAGGAGTTGTTTCACATCATCCGCCGCCATGCCCGGCGAAACCTTTTCGAAGTTTGCATCGGGCAGTGACAGTTTGGTTCTTGGCACGAGTTCAATAAAGAAAGCATCTCTTTGCCTCGATGGGGCGGTCGCGTTCAGGCTGTCAAATGTGTTCTTGGCAAAGGAAGGTGTTCGTCCACGTTCTACTGTTACAAAGCGGATATACAGGTCGCAGTTGACAACGCGATTCGGCGCATCATGAGCGAGTTGGAGTGTCCTCGCATCTGCAGATCGATACCAGTTTGCCAGGCGAATGCACCAGGTACGAGGTACTTCGATCAAGCGGCCAAAGCGATCCAGTGCAATGCCGGGGCTCAGTTGGAGCTCTTCGGGTTGACCATTAGCAGCTGCCACGTAACTGACCTTCAGTCCAGCAATGGTTCCGCCTCCGTGAAGAGCCGCAAGGGCACAGGCAAGTCGACCGCGGTGGTAGGCTTGCTCGTCGTTGAAGTCTTCGGCAGCAAGCAATGTTCCGATCTCGTAATAAACGCGATCTGGACTTGAGGGAATTTCAATGGGATCGGGAAGTGAAGTCTTCATCATTGCTCCTGACTAGCCTGGGAAGTTCGGGTCGAGCGCCGGACGCTGGGTTACTGTGTCCCAAACGCCCAGCGAAGAGTGGTTCAGCCGGATTGGGCCTGGTTGTGGTTTGCGAGCGATGTAGGTATCTACACCGACGAGAGAGGTAATGCCGGCAAGGAAGGGAAGTGAAGCTTGGGTAAAAGTAAGTTGAACGTGCGCTGGTTTTTCGCGTTCTGCCACGCGGCGAACGAGGCCGAGATCAACCGGCTCGATATCCTGATGCACGAGAACGGTCACCCGATGCGCGAGCCGGTCAGAAAGCAGAGCTACCGCTTCTGTTTCCTGACGAAGCCCGGAAAGTACAGAAGAATCAAAGAGTGCAAGAAGTTCGAGGCGTGATTGCTCCGAGAGAATCAGCGAGTCGCCGACAATGCTATTGCCGCTTTGCTCCAAGCCCGGCAGCAGCGGATCCTCTTCGTTCGTAAAGTCAGTGCCCAAAATTGTTGCGAGTACGCGGCGAAGGCGGAAATTTTCAACGATCACAATTGTGCCGCGGGACACGCCGCCGTCAGAGGCAATGTCCAGGGCAAGAGCGAAGCCGGGCAGTGTTCCACGCCATCGATGGAGATCGGAGCATGATGCAAGCCATTCACGGCGCCGACTTACCGGAAATGCTGGATCAAAGGTCACTCCTACCCAACGTGCAAGCCAATCTAGCGATTCGTCTGGTACGCTTGCGGGTCGAGTCAGCAGATGAACGTTTGCGATTTGATCTTCGAGCGGTGTGAGGTAGCTCTCAAATAACGAAAGAAAGCGAGCAAGAAAATCACTGGGGGCAGCAGTCGCGGAAGTCTGATCGGCGTCAGGGCCAAAGTTTGTCTCGCGATAGAGTTCCGGCAGATGGCGCTCGGCGTAGTTATAACGAAACGCGTAAGCTCGAACTGCGAATATCTCTGGAGTGGAGCGAGTGGTCCCGTGCAATTCGGCTCTCAGGTGCAGGTAGCGGCCACAGAGTGTGGAAACAACGCGGCCTTTACGTTGTAGCAAAACCATGAACAAACCCGATTCGTCAGGAGTTAGTGGATGTGTGCAGAATCCGGGATGAAATGGAATTTCTGAAGTTCCCTTGAGCCATGTTCCTCTGGGAAGAGTTCCGTTCTCAATGCTGCCGAAATCGTGGGGATGCCAATCGGTGACCGAAGCAGGGTCTGAGGAATCGCTGGCTGCAGCGTAAATTCTGATCGAGCAGGAAGGCGGTATGCAAGCCTCCAGGTAAAGACGGTTCCAGGTGGTTGCGGAAATCCCACTGTCGAATGGCTCAGCTATTGAAGCTGTGCCGATTGCTGCCAGAGTTGGCAAAGACACATGTTGCAATTGCACGATTCGATTTGAGACTTGGTACGTCGCGCCTGGCTCAAGTGATTCGTGAAAAGGAGTTTTTAACGGCCCCCCAAGCAGTGGGTAGTAATCGCCAACAAAACCAGTGCCAATGCCAAAGACGGCAGCCTCGCGGGCTTCCGGATAAAGAAGTGCGATGCGCTCTTGGTCGAGCCATCGCAGGCTGTAAGGAAACGCCAGGCCCGGCAACGGTACAACAACGTTGGTTGCAGGAAAGTACAGCTCGGCTGGGTTTCCTTGCGTCCACCGAAGCACCACCAGCCCTGCAGCGCTTGAGTAGGCCAACGCAACACTCCTATCTGAGCTGCTAGGCGCATCAAAGTGGACTTTCAATCGGGGCGCATTCGCATTCTCAATTTGTGGCCGGATGGTCTCATTAGAGAAGCGCAGCCTGGCAAGGGTAGGCAATGGGCGGCCACTCAGATGTCCGATGGCTCCATTGTTGGCAAGTACCCAGCACCCGCCAGCAGGGTCTGCCGCCAAGCGATACGGCTCGAAGTTTGGTTCCATTACCAGGAATGGTTCAAATACTTGCTCCGCTGTCGGATGCAGGTCAATCAGCCACACCCCTTCCTTCGTTGCTACATAAAGAATCCCTGCTGTACCGCAAGACAGGGATCGAATTTCCTGATTCGACTGGAAAATTGTTCTAGCCGGTGCTGCCTCCTGGCCGGAGCGCACCACGTCCACCAGCCATATATTGTTTTGAATACGAATAGAGGCAATGTGCCGATGCCCATCGACGGTCGATGGACAGATCTCTAGCAACCTTTCTGCCTGCGCTCGAGTTCCCCCCCAGTCTGTTTCTGGACGCAAGCTGGACAAGCGCAGCGTGTCGTTGACGCAGGTCATCTCCGGTGTGAGCACCCAGTCTTCTTTGCGCCTCGCAATCCAAAACTTTTGGCCGTTGATCTCCATAGTAATTAGCAAGTCTCCGGAACTACAGGGACACCAAACGTAGGTCCATTGGAGAAGGGATTGGGTAGGGAATCAAGATTCGAAGGTGTTCCGCCATCAGCTCGCACAGACACCGCAAGAACTTCTGGCAACTGCCAGGGCTGAAGATGCACTTCGGAACGCTCAATCCATTGACGATTTCGTTCTGTGAAGATTCGTAGTCCGGCAATCGAGTCGACGCCTGGAACACGGGCGACAGAGACTTCCAACTCAGAGCTCCTCACCGATCGGCCGAGAGGCCAACCCGATCGTAGTGGCCCGCCAGGCGCCAATGGCCACAGCTCGATTCTAAGAGCGTCACGAATGGCGTTCATCGTCTCGTCCAGACCAAAACCATCGCTAATGGTCACACTGACAGAAAGGCCAAGTGGAATGTATTCGCAGCCAATGATATAGAGTTCAGTTGCTAATGGTTTGCGAGGCCGTAACCATGAGTCAATAGCTTCAAGAAATGGACGCCCGGCACGAGGATTCGGATTCTGCCAGCCAGCTTTGAACGGGATTGCCATTACCGTCACCACTCCAGGTACATTCGAGCGACGCTGTTGCGGTACAAACATGGGGAGGATCTCGACCCGACCTACCGCTTGGCCTGGTGTCTCAATTGCCAATTGGCGGTAGTCCAGCTCGGACACAGCTCGCTCACGATGGCGAAGGAAACCAGGTAGGCGCTGTTCGGCCTGTGCCAGTGTTTCCGCAGCCGCCCCACCCTGCGTCGGTTGCGGTTGAAACACCTTGATGGTGTTACGGATCTTGGCTCCGGTGATGTCGATCGCATTGATCGTGTCGAGTGTCCGTGCGGGGAGATTACCGGCGGATCCTCCACCGGCTCGGAGGAAGTTGACGCGAATTCTGCGTCGATTAGGGACGATCTGCCCTCGTACCCCATTGCCGAAAAGTACCGTTCCCGCCTCGGCATCAAGGGTATAGATGGGTGCATCCGTGTTTGCATCGGCAAGGTCTTCCACACGTTGCCACGACCGCCATCCGGAGGCACCCTCAATTTGTAAATCGAGAGTAGCGGGGTCCACTGCGGTTGCGCCAAGAAAATGACGTTGGTTTGGACTTCCATCACTCACACCAATCACGCGATTGCGAACGGTTTTCCGTTGGTCGATTTCAACTGCATTGATTCCAGTCCAACCGATGCGGATCGTCGAGGAGGACACCTCTGGTCGCATTCGAATCCACGTTACAAGCCGGTCTGCGCGTTCCGGCTCATCAATTCGAGGCGGTTCTTCTCCAACGCCAGCCTCCAGCCGTTTTCGAACATCGTTGCCAGGTGCTGCGATGTATGTCTTGTCGGGCAGTGAGAGTCGAATGACCCCTCGTTGGCGCAGCCCATTGGTTGAATCTGCAACCACATCCAGGGGCAGGTATCGAACACGGCCGGTCCCCGGCTGGACGTGAGTAATCTCAAAAATCATGGGGATTCGCGTTCGAGATTCTACGGGCTCCAGCGTTCGTGCCAGTTCGCTGGTTGGACAAAAGCCGATGTTGATTAGCCTGCCAGCGAGCAGATCGCGCAAGCGGGCGTTAGGTGTCTTCTTGGATGCGATCAGAGCAATCCAAAGAGATTGATCAATCGTTTGGCTCACGAGGTCAAAATCCTCAGCACTCTTTTCGAAGAGGCGAGTTGTGACGTAGGGCTCTGCTTCGCCATCCAGATTGTAAAGGTCACGAAGGCCGCCGAGGAGCTTCTCCATGTCGCGACGCTCCTTCGGAGTCAGTACACGCTTGTAGTAGCATTCACCTGCGCAAGGAAAGACGGTGACTTCACCCAAAGTTTCAAACGGCACGGGCCCAGGTACTTCGGCCAGAGGACGAAGGCTCGGCGCTTCTGCATCCTCGATACTCAGGCTAATTACCCCACGCGCGGGCAAGGCAGGACGAAGGGGCATTCCAAGAAGTGCAAGGAAGGCCAGCCGCTGCCGCTCTGGAATCAGGTTGGCGCGATAGAGAATCGTGTCCGCAAGCCACGCGAATAGCTCAATCATGGTGCGACCGGGGTCGCCTTCCCGAGGATTGGTCCACTCAGGGGTGTGCGCCGGAATGCGACGAACCAACTCTTCCACGAGGTCCTGGTAGCGGCGGTCGTCGAGTCTGGGAATAGTCAAGGGCATGGGTTAGCTCTTTAGCTCCACGGCGAGGGCAACGCGTTGCTGCGACCCTGTTCTACGGAGACGGTAATAAATTTCTACGCGAACTTCTGAGAGTGAAGAATTTGAGGGATTTACCTCGACTCGATCGACTATGATTCGGGGTTCCCATGCGTTCAACGCGGAATTGATGCGGTCCCGCATGGAGCGACGGGTTTCAACAGTATTGAGGGCGCCGACATAGTCTTCAAGACCAGCACCGAAGCGTGGCTTCATCAATTGTTCGCCAGGTCGCGTAAGCAGAATGACTCGAACCTGGTCACGCACACTGTCCTCCAGAGAACGGAATTCCAGCTTGCCGGATTCGTCCGGGACCGGGAGCAATGGCCATCCTATGGGTGGTGCAAATGGGGGCATTGTAGGCATCGATCAAGCGTCCTTTCTTGTTGGGATAGGTACCGGGATACAGATCTTGATGTAGAAGAGCCAGGAGAAAATGATCTGGAACAGGCCGAGGAAAATATTGAGCACAATGAACGCACACAACGTGATGATTGGCAAAGAGAAGCTGCAAATCCATGCAACGCCAATGCCGATGCCTTCTTTGCCCTTACCGTCCAGGAAGTCCTTCGGCGTGGTCTTGGCGAGCATGTCGAACAAGGCAGGAGGCAACTGGAATGCAACGTTTGGCTTGAAATCTTTGATGTTGTCTTTATTGATGTCTGGAAGCTGTATCTTCACTGGCGGCCCTGACGGCTCATACCATGGCGCTATGCGGAAGCGATCTGAATATGCAGACCAATACAGCGCGGGAGGGCATTGCGGGTGGTTTTTGATGCGAAGAAATAGCCGTGCCCTGTACTCGGCTTTGAGACCTTCAAAGCGCGGAGCCGGAGGAAAGACATTCGATAATCTTGCCTGGCGAACCTCTGCCACAGCATTGAAAAGCCTTGTGGCCATTGGTTGTGAAATGGCCGGCCATGCTAGCGAAGCGGTGATCGGCAGGCTTTTCTCTAACGTGTCACGGTAGATGGCTAAGAGTCTGGTCGCCGCCCGTGCGCCGTCGTTGAGGGTCAGCGTATCGAGGGTGCTAAACAGCGCCTTCTCTGCTCGGCTCTCACCAAACAGCCCCAGTTCGAAAGCGAGGATTCGCAAGAAAGTTGTCAACGCATCTGGCGAGAGTGACTTGGTTGGGCCCACCCGCAAGGGTGTAGGCAGTAAGTTGGCAAGCTCCTGCGATGAGTATTGGGGGGGCGCTTCCGTCTCGCTGGTTTCCAGGCTGGCGACTGGAATGACTGCAAAAACAAGAGTTCGCCCTGCGGCCTCGCAAACTTCTGGCGGGGCTACAAATGCCGGAGTGACTTGTTCCGAGAAATCAACTTGGTTGCAAGCAAGGCTGATCAGCCTACGGTTGATCTCCACATTGCCACTACGCAACAACGATTGCCGACGCTTGCCATCAGGGTCCTGCTCAAGATCGCTGGCATGGGCAAATCTGGTCCAGCCTCGTACCCGTTTGGATTGCTCAAACCAACCTTCCAGGCGTTCGGGTTGGAGTGGATTCTCTCTCTCATCGGAGGAGAGCCGACGGACGACCAGGCCGCAGCTTTCGATCTTGTCAGGGTCGAGTCGGGGATAGCCGTAGCCGTCGCAAGCGACATCGATCAAAAGGATGTTGTGAGTGCGATGGATCGGCTGGTACAGGCGTAGGCCTTTGTCCCGAAAGGTATCGGCTGCGTCTCGCAACGCGCGGCGACCACTGGTTGTCTTGAGGTCTTCAAAGAGTCCCTGCACGAAATTGGTATCGTTCCTTTGAACGATCAGCGGCGGCTGAATCAGGATCGGGTGGTCTACCATACGTTTCCTGCTCCCACTGAATATGTCCCGCTAGTGATGCTGGCAGTCGAAATACTAGTGCAAGTAATGCTGCCGCTGAAGTTGCTGATTGGTGCGTTAACTGTGATTTGAGGGGCCTTTAGAGTGATCTCGGCAGCCGCCTGGATGTCCACCTTACCGCTGGACTTCAACTGGATTCCTTGTCCGTTCATGGTGATCTTGGAGCCGCCAGCAATCAGTTCGATCAGGCCGTTGGCAACGAGTCGCCCTGAGACTCCACCCGGAAGCGTGAAAGAAATGACTTCATTTCCAGCGGACTCCTCTACGATTGCGATCCGGCTACCGTTTTTTCCTGTGAGCGTCCATCGGTCTACCTCAGTGCCTGGAAGTGATTCGCTCGGTTTTGCTGAACCATGCCAGAGACTGCCCACAATCACCGGGTAGCGGGGATCGCCATTGAGAAACGATACGACCACTTCCTCGTCAATGTTGGGAATCACAAACGCTCCGTATCCGTCGCCCGCAAAAGGAACGGCTACCCGAGCCCAGATGAGTGATTCCTGCGTATCGAAGCCAAGGAAGTTGAATAAGCGAATCTGAACCCGCCCGAGGGAAAGAGGGTCCGAAACGCCAACTACGATCGCACTCTGCAATGTGGAAAATGCAGTGGACGGAACTTCGAATACGGGGTGCAATGGCATGGGCTAAATGACCCCCAGGAAAGCGCATTCCGCTGTGAAATCCGTCTTGTATCCTGCTTCCAGCGAAAACTGGTGATGAGCCCGGATGATGTAGTAAGTGTTGTCAAATAGCTTCCCCAGCCCCTCGACTGCGACATGTGTGCCAACTCGCAGGAAGGGATTGCCTTCTGCTTCTCCATGAAGGGTGACGAAGGATCGGGCCCGCTGGTCAAACGCGGAATTGGCCACAGCGGTGGCTTCCGATGTATCGGATAGCGCAAGGTGGCTGAGATGTTCCTTGCGCTCCCCGAAGACCCTTTGGTAGATTTCCTTCCCGCTGAGTCCGTTTCCAGGCCCAAGATTTAGCCCATTGCCTTCCGCCTTAATCTTCTTGCCCTGTGTATGGTTCCAGCCGCTCACTGTAACTCCCGTCGTTTGGTGTGCCAAGTCGGCAATGACTCGGGCTGATCGTAGTTGGCTGTGCATCCTGAGTCCAACCTCTGCTCTTCGAATGTTTTGTTGGACGCCGCATTGAAGTTCCCCGCCGGATGCTTGAAAGTCCACATCATGTTTGCCCGTCACTCGACGTAAGAATGCGAGATCGCTTTCGTTGAGCTGCATCTGAGTGCCCGGTTGGATCAATGAATCCGATTTGTTCTGCACTTCTGCGGTGTCCGCGATGCCTCCAGTCAGATTCATGAGATCAGAGGTGTCATGAAAGCGTGTCTGACGATGGAGTCGGGAGCGTTGGAATTCGTCTTCGGCAAGAACCACAAACTCGGGTGCAGAGTGTTCCGGGAAGTGGTTTTCCATACCCGTGATAAACCCACGGAAAATCTCAGAGGGATTCGTTTCGTCCCCTGTATACACGCTCAGTCGCTTGCCAAATTCAAAAGTTCGATCATCGAAGGCAAGCCGCACCGTCGAGTCATCTACTGCAAGGATGTTTGTAAATCTCAACTCCAAGCGGGAGAATCCACCTTGCTGCTCATGCATGTCCATGCTCAGCAGGAGATCCTTTGCAATCGCGACCTCGGCGTTGTTGACGCGCACCGTAGGTTGGGCCCTGTAGATGGGTTTAGATCCGATTTGTTGTTCAGCGAGCATAACTTGAAAACTTACTAATCCGCCCGATGCCTTGCGGCACGCTCGACGCGCAAACGCATAGCTTTCTCGAGCAAGCGGGATGCGTCAATACGCTGTTCTTGCGCGCCTGCAGAGGAGGTCTGCGCCGGAGCTTCGGGCTCCTTGGGTGTGACCACCCTTGCGGTAACTTCTTCAATCACGACTGACATGGTTTAGTCCTCAAATCGAATTTTTCCTGAAGCAGAAGCGAAGCTCGAACCGGTCCAGGTTCCCCCACCTCCGACGTTGGTTGCGACTCCAGCGGAGCCCTCGATTAATGCTTTCCCTCCCAAAGAGAAGGAAGAAGCTTGTTGAACAGAAACGGATGAGGTCTCCATAGCTGGTATGAGGCGGCCTACATCCACAGAAACGGAGGCTGATGCCACAACAGGACTTAGCCCTGAAAACAAGGCCTCTGTTGAAACTCCTGCGAATGCGTCAGCACTGAAGCCCGCCGAAGCACTAGCACTGAAGCCAGCTGAAGCGCCAGCACTGAAGCCAGCCGAAGCACCAGCACTGAAGCCCGCTGATGCGCCAGCACCGAAGCCTGCCGATGCGCTTGCACCAAAACTCGCCGAGGCCCCTGCTGAAGCTGAGGCTGAAGCACTCGCGCTGGCACCGAATCCCGCCGAAGCGCTGGCAGATGCACTTGCGGATGCACTTGCTGAGGCTGACGCAGATGCACTGGCAGAGGCTGACGCGCTCGCCCCGGCGCTGGCGCTCGCGTTAGCATTCGCGCTGGCGACAAAGGCCACCGGTCCTGACAAAGATGCACTTGCTGCCGCAACAACCAGGCCATCTGCAAGAGGGGCACGGATGTCCTCTACTCCGCTGGCAGCGGCGATCTCGCGAGCCATTCCCGGATCTCCAGATTTGTCTGCTTGATCCTGGACGCTCTCGCCACTGCCGGGAGGAATCTGAACTGACTCCTGTGGGATGTCATCTTCGAGATCGAGATTGTCGGAACTGAGCGAACCTCGATTGACTTCAGTGCTACGACTCTTGAAACTCGAAGACTTCTCGGAGAGTTTCAAGCTGAGCGTGGCTCGAAGCGGTACTCCATCATGCGAAAAGTAATCGATAGTTTCCTTATAGGACTCAATGACTCCTTTGAATGTAAATTCGCCCCAACTCAAGACAACAAGAGGAGGAACTTCGCGTGTCTCTTTGCCCTTGGTAACGCTAACTGGCTTCGCCATGGCAAGCACTTTACGAGTGTCATCGGTGACGCTAATGCCACGGTCTGTTGTGTCGAAAACAAGGTCGACGCTCAGCTTTGCCGAAGTCTGTGTCGTGTACTGCGCCCGGTTGTCTCCTTTGCCCTCCTCTTTCAATGAGTTCGTGAATTCATAGATCAGAGAGGTTGGATTAAAGTGCACCGGAAACCCGGGGGTGCGATCCACCCCGATAACCGCACGAGTCTTGCTTTCCGGCACCAATGCTGTCATGCCCCACCTCGCGGTTGCAACTCTAATCCCTCATGGACAATATGTAATTCTTCGATGGCAACTTCAGTAGTTCTGGTCGCTACCAGATCGGCGGCCTTAAACTTGATGGGCAAAGCACGCAAAAGCTTCCAGGTCACCACAGGCTGATTTGCCGCATCCCTCATTTGAATCGAAACATCCATTCGTGTAGCGATACTGCCAGCCTGGTTCACGAGTTCAAACCACTTCCAAAGGTCTCGGCTTTGCGTCATTCCCCGTTTCAGGATCACGGTTGCGAAGTCAACAGAGCCGGCGCGGTGCATCATGCCATAGTTACGTCCTCCCTCAGTGAACGTAAACGGAGTCATTGTTGCTTCCAGTCCGCTGATCTCAGAAAAGGCACCGGCACACAGAGGTACCTTGGCCAGGCTTCCCCCGGTAAGGTCATTCTGGTGGAATGAAACCTCAAACTGGAAGCCAATAAAGGGGGCGGCCTGCACTTTTTCGCCACTCATCTTTGGTCTCCTCCGCTAGCGGTGGCAAGTTGCAGATCGACAGTGACGAGACGGATTGGATTTGCCGGAAGAAAGCTCAACACCGCCACCAGACGTCCGGCGTCAATATCGTTTTGCGTCATTGTGGTCCGGTTGCAGCGAACGGTGAAGGCTTCAGCGGGAGTTGCCCCGCCAAGAGCGCCTTCTTGCCAAAAGCGCATCATCAAGCTGCGGAGCCTGTCCTCAATCTCCAGCCAAATGTTCTCACCGGAATTTTCAAAAACGAAATCTTCCCCAATCTGCCGTGCAGACCTCCGTATCGCCGCAATCAGGCGGCATACACTTGCCGACTCAAGGGAAGGATCCCGCGACGTGGTTACATCGGATCGCAAGCGGATCCCGCTAGGCGTGAGTCCGTACAAGGACACTCGATCCAGAAAGCAATATTTCTGACTCAAATCTTCAAGGCCAAGAATCTCTTCGCGACGCAACGCCGGTACCAGGTCGACAATCGTTCGTGGAATCACTTTTGTTGCACTCGCAAATGCACCTCGCAACAACGCGTTGGCGGCAAGTTGCCCGCAGAGTACGGATTCTGGAGGTTCCAGTGCTTCTGGCAGATCCTGCGAATTGCGGGTACGCAGCCAGGGATAGGCGAGTTGCAGAAACGGACTGGCCAGTGCTTCATCCAACACTCCCGCTTCACGAACAAGAAATCGAAACAGGTTCGGAATGTCGGCGTTGCTCGATGGACGCGGAACGCTGGAGACAAAGGTCACATCGCGACGGTATCGCTCAATGTACTGAGTGACGAATGACAGCGACATGAAGTAACGGGCATAGCCATCTCTCTCTGCGCGAGGGCCAGGATAGCGAAAAAGACTAAGGAATCCAGGTTGGGGCGACTCCTCTGAGCACTCCACCCAGTTCTCAACCAGGGGTTCTTCTGCAGCAATGGGCGCAGGTAGTTCGGGAGCATTCGACGACAGCTCTGCCAGATCAGGCAGACTGATCATAGAAACCTGCGGCAGCCCAGCAAGGTGTCCAATCCCATGCCACGAAGAAGCATCAGCCGGATACGTTGCGAGCAGGAAGGGGAAGCCCGGGATCAATTTTGCAATTCGTATCCCAATGGAATCTGCATTGTAATCGCCGTACTCCCAAGGGTCACCCACGCGAATTACTGTGCACTCCCTGCCACCTTCAGAGAAAAAACTTCTCACTGCCGCACCCAACCAGGTGGCAGCAAGATCCGAGGAATCCTTTACCACCCGATTCCGCCAGGCAAACAATCGCGTAAATGACTCCCAGGAATTAATCGTTACCGGCACATCCAGCAATTGAGCTGCTCCGTGCCTGGCATGCGGACCCTCTAACCAGCCAGCCTCGGAGAGTTCTCTCTCTACAGCGGGGGGCAATTGGCCAGCGGCGACCTCCGGTTGGAGGCCAACATAGCCGATAAAGCAGGCGATATCAGCACGATTTGGATGTGGACTTGTAGGCTGTTGAGGCCCGGCAAAACCCACACCGCGAGTAGCCAGCGGCATATTGTTTCCTAGGATTCGCTATCGATGCCTTCGGCGCTCAGAACAAGCTCTTCCATGGCGACATCCGTGCCACCTTTGGCATTCAGACTGGGCCCGGTGTATTTCAGCGGAATCACCTTTGTCAGCGTCCATTTCTGAACCGTCTTACCGGCTTCATCCAGCATGGTGATCACAACGTCCCGCTTGGCTGCTGCTCCTTGCGTACGGACTGCCTTCATCCAGTCCCAGAAATCTTTACTCTTGATGACTCCGCGCTTCAATGTAACGTCAGAAACTTTATGAAGGCCCGGGATCTTGCGTACACGGTTTGCCTTCTCGTTACCGTTTCGGTACTCCGCGACGACAAACTCCTGGCCAATTCCAGAAACTTCGGCAAAGCCGCCGAGACTGACATCGGTTGGGCTGGTGCCACTGTTCTTGATGTCCACCAGAAAGTTAAACGGATTGTAGGGGAATTCTCTTGACATGGTGTTTGCTCCTCACTAGTTATTTGCGTCTACGGTTTTTTGGCCAATGCGGAAGATTACGAATTCAGCAGGCTTGAGAGCGGCCACGCCAATCAGGCAGATGAGACGCCCATTGTCGAGATCGTTCTGAGTCATCGTCGTTCGATCGCATCGAACGAAGTAGGCTTGCTCCGGGCTCTCCCCAAGTAGATTGCCGCTGATCCATTCGTTGTAAAGGAATCCTTCGACGGTCTCTCGAATGTTCTCCCAAAGACGTTCTCCGTTGTTTTCAAAAACCGACCATTGTGTCCCTCGATCAATGGAAGCTTCGAGGAAGTGAAAGTATCGTCGAACGTTGACATACTTCCATTCGGGGTCGCTGGACATCGTTCGAGCTCCCCATACACGGTAGCCGCGGCCCGTCAGGGCGCGGAGGCAATTGATTCCCAGAGGATTCAATACTTCCTGTGTGGCAAAGTTGATGTCAGATTCAAAACGTAATGCCCCGCGAACGATTTCATTGGCTGGAGCCTTAGCCACGCTTCGTTCGATGTCATTTCGTGCATAAATGCCAGCAATGAACCCAGACGGGGGAACTGTAAGTTCGCGAGCTTGATTGTCAGCACCCGGGCGGAAGAGAGGATTAGAAATGACCACCCACGGAAAGTACATGGCTGCTCTGGTTGAATCTGCCTTCCCGCGCAGTTCGCGGGCCTGATCCGGGCTTAGGTCGCGCGGTGTATCCACAACTGCGACACGATATCGACGAGGTACGTCGGTATGGCCAATGAGCTCGAGCATGATCGCCTGTGCATCCGTGTAGGAAGAGCCCCCCGGCGTTGCGACAATCGAGATGTCTTCATAGTCCTCAAAAGCGCTGATGGCAGCTTTATAGTGAATGGCGGACGGCTCATTTCCATCGCTTCCGCCTTGAACCATCACACGTTGACCGCCCGCACTTGCCAATACTTCAAAAAGCTCGAAGGCCGTCGTATTGGGTGCGATCTCTGCGTAGTAGGGAGCGCTGAGTTCGTCGGACCGCCTTGTTGGTTTTTGCGTAAGGATGTTGCCCAGGTAGCGCGGATGTTCGGCTCCAACAGCAATACCCTCGTAAGCCGTAACCAGACCTTCCGCGTCTTCTGCCGTAATGGCAAGAGCCAGGATTTCGACTCCGGAGTTTGGCGGTAGTTTCGGGTCCAATTCGGCCATGTTGAGAGCAACATTTTGAGCGTTCACAAAGTCGTTCCCGCGTTTCAGATAGAAGCCAGGGGTGGATCCCTTCTTTCCTTTGGCCGCTACCGCAGTGGGGAGCCCGAGAGCCCTCGCTGCTGTGCCCGCTGCTTGCACCGTGATCCCAACCGTTTCACCAGAATCAATCGAACTCAGTTGCAAGCGGCCGGCCGGTGATGCCGAAGCCCGAACTTTAATGTTTGCTCCCGATAAGAGCAGGTTGATCTCGGGGATACTGACCGCATTCAGATCAGAAAGCATCGCCGCCTGATTTGCATTGTCTGCCTGCAAAGCGGCGGTAATGCCAAGCTTGGCATTCGGTTCAACACTGATAGAAGAACTGCGGCCTCGACGGTCACAGCCAATCACTAGTTTGCCGGCATCAATGCGGGCATATCCTCCACGTAGCGTCGTGTTGATGATGTCAACGATGGCGCCTGGAGTCGTGTTCCCAACAGGAAAAGTAACAACTTGTCGCACTCCTCCAACGATGGTCGTCAATGCGGCATCGGCAGCAAGAATGTCGATGTTGGCTGCAAGATTATCCTGGCCCTTGATCTCTGCAGATTTTCCAGAGAATGTGATCGAGGCGTCCGCATTGCCTGGGGCGACCAGCAACGTCAGCCTGGAATTGTCTTCGACAAAGTACGGTGCCAGGCCGCCTTCTAGAATGGCCGGTGCCGCAATGTCCCCCGCTCCAGTGCGGATAAAAGTCCCCACTGGAGCGCGTTCCAGGGCTGCCTTTGTGGCTGGCGAGGAAGTGAGAGCCACCTGGATGCTACCGTTCAGGCCAGTCCCTGGGAATCGGGCCTTAAAGCTCACCCCTCGATTGGGCTGCCCTGCGGGGGACAGCAGCGATGACGCAGCGCTTGCTTCATTCGGCTTCGGGCTATAGACCCTCGAAATGTAAAGCCGCGAGCCACCATTGTCAAAGTAGGCGCGAACCCCATGAGCGAGGTAATTGATTCCAATGCCGAGATTGGCAAAGCCGCCATAGATGCGCTCAAACTCAGCAAAGCTGGTTACGAATACCGGCTTGCCACCGATCGGACCTTTCCTCGCAGGTCCCGCGAATGCAGATGTGCTGGTGCTAACGCCTTCAATAGACTTGGATCGAAAGCTGGTTTCCTCGACATAAACGCCTGGGGCTAAATATTCGGGCACAGTGAGTTCCTCTTAGTTATGGATTGACCTTAAAGGTGTGGTGGATGGATGTGGCGGCAGCCAGCGTTAGATTGGCTTCAGCCTTGAATTTCAATTTGGTGTCGTTGTTGCGCAGCATGTCCAGCGTTGCTGCGTTGCCGTCCTCGTGAATAAATACCTTGAGAACCGCAGAAGTCGTATTGTTGATGACCTCCGTGTTGTTCGCCTCCGTCGAGACGAACAGAAACGGAAACCCTGGCAGCGGAATCATTGCTTCACCTGTCCTGGTTGTGACCGCAAAAAACGGATCCACTCGAAACGCATGGCACTCCAGTCGAAGGCCCGCTCCGGCCAGGGGGTTGTCTTCCGAACTGACAACGGTAGCCCTAACCGCACACCAATTTGCAGCCAGTGAGCGCGAGGGTGAAGAGAACAATGAAGCTGCAATTGGCTGAAAGATAGAGTCAGCCTCCGTAGCTCGATCAGGCGCCGACTGTCTTGGAAGTCTCACCCCAAAGTTCGCGGGAAGGAAGTCTCCCAGCGGATCTTCCACTGCGACATCAAATGTCAGGCTGGAAGCTGTTGGTGCTCCAGGTGCCACTGCAAATGCAGCGATGTGTCTGCGCAGGCCGTCATCGTCGGCATCAACGATGACATAGCTCCCTTTGCGATTGCGCCGGAATGTCAGTTTCGATGCTCGCAGCCTGAGCGGCCGATCGATCGTGCTGCCCGTGGCGGCATCAATAAATCGAATCGCACCGAGGACGCGTGAAGAAAGGATCTCTGCCATGCGCAACTACTGATCCCTTTCCTCTGATGCATTGGAGTACATCTCGGTCCGCCTCGCAACCACAGGTAGAAACTCCTCATAGTTCTTGTGCGGTTCAAGACGGATCACCCGTGCGACATAAGCTGCGCTCAGTCGGAACGGTGCCGACAACTTGTCCCAGATTCGTGACAATTCATCGTGGGGAAGATCTTGCGGAACCATTTCGATGTACTCGGAAGGAGACCAATTGGCCTCTCCTCGCAAGATGGATGAATCGAGAATCGGAGTTTGGTGCAGTTGCAACAATGTCCAGGCAAAGGGTACTTGCTCGTCATGAGCATTCCCTCCCCAGGACGAGACCAGGTAATAGAGGTCCAGCGCCAGCGGACCTGCTTTGCGCCGCGGAGAAGGGGCATGCGAGCGGAGATGCTCGTTCCAGCCCACCCGATAGAGAGTGAGGCCAATAGTGATCTTTCCGGGTGTTTTCTCAGGTATATTCCCAGTGCCGAATTGTACAAAAGCAACCGAAATTGTTTTAGACATTTCTGTCTTGTTATAGGAGTGTTGTAGAAATCTAACGAGGCTCTCGCCGGCCAGATGCATGCCCATTAAGTTGGCCAATGGGCACCTCCTACAAACTGGCGTGCGGCGCTCACCGACTCTGGATTCAGTCCATACAGGCAATGGCCCGTGCGCGTTGGAATGGTGGATATCCATTCCAGGTCTTCGAGTTCAAGCAGGCTTTTCTCAACGATGTCTCGCGAGTGCTCATTCCCAAGCCACCATTGCTGGATCCCCTCTGCAGTGTCTTTCGCCGTCGGATTGGTAAGCATGTATTGGAGAATCTGTTGCATTACGGCTTTTGTTGGCGGCCCGCTTTCCACGTATCGCTTCCCAGACTGCATGCGGCGTGCCAAACCAGGCGCTGAATCAAATCAATGCATTAGCCTGGCAACTGCGGGAAAATTGCCGCAGTCTAGGTGCGGGGTTTCATCCTCAGGGGAACCTCGGGCTAGTGATTTTCCGGAAACTCTGTTAGTATTTCAATCCGAATCAATTTACAAAAACTAGAGGATGCGTAGAGAGAAAGATGGCAATCGACATGCCTTGGCGCGGGATCCGGATTTGGTTGATGGAGAGAAGTGGACGCGCTGTTTCAACGGATTCGGCAGCGACGCAAGTGGATTCCATGGGCCTTGGCCACCTGATTCGAAAGATGTCCTGGGGCATCCCTTCTTCCGAAACTCCCGGCCTCGTCTTGCTCGAATTTGAGTCTTGGGATCAACTCAAGTCCGATTTGCGGGCAAGTTTGGCCAAGTGGGGTAATGTGCCCGTCGTGTCGCTGCTTCCAGAGCGCGAGGCCAACTCCGCACAGCTTCGTGAAGCCTTGGATCAGGGGCTCAGCGATTTTCTGCTGATGCCTTTGCGGTCGTGCGACTTTCTCACAAGATTGCAACTCCACATCGACGAACGCTTTGGCAACGCAGCCAATCAGTCATTACAACAATGGAAGAAAAAGCATCGTTTGGAAGGTCTGGTCGGAAATTGTCCAGAGTTCTTGAAATCACTCGAGAAGATCCCTCCTTTCGCCTCGGCCGATGCCACTGTCTTGATTCTGGGTGAGTCGGGCAGCGGCAAAGAATTGTTCGCCCGCGGATTGCACTACTGCAGCCCACGCCAAAAAGGACCTTTTGTACCCGTCAATTGTGGGGCTTTGCCGGAGCAGTTGTTTGAGAACGAGCTCTTTGGGCACGCCAAAGGTGCCTACACCGACGCGCAGTCAAATATGGATGGTTTGCTCGCAGTTGCGGAGCACGGTACTCTCTTTCTCGATGAAGTAGATGGTCTTGCGCTGAGCAACCAGGTCAAGCTCTTGCGCTTCCTTCAGAATCGTGAGTATCGTCCCTTGGGGAGCACCAGGATTTTGACGGCAAACATCCGCGTGGTGGCTGCGATGAACGGCAATCCCGAGCATCTGGTGGAAACGGGTCGCCTGCGGGAAGATTTGTATCACCGGTTGAATATCCTGAGGCTTGTCGTTCCGCCTCTGCGCCATCGGGTCGGTGATGTGATTGCCCTGGCAGAGCACTACCTCGATCAGTACAGCAGGCAGCACAAGAAGCGTCGGCCCCGCCTTTCGGCGACAGCGATTGAGGCGATGGCAAGCTATTCCTGGCCCGGAAACATCCGCGAGCTCGAAGCCGTGGTGCAGCGAGCGGTGCTACTCAGTGGTCTTGTCATTGAAGTGGAAAACCTCGATCTGCCAGGAATGCCGCGACCTGATCTGGAAGTGGACAAGTCCCTGCGTTCTGGAAAATCAAAGGTAGTGGAGTCCTTTGAACGAAGCTATCTGGTCCAGTTGCTACAGCGATTCCGTGGGAATGTTTCGCAAGCAGCAGGTGCCGCCGGGAAAGACCGTCGCACCTTTCAGCGCTTGCTGAGAAAGTATGGACTGCACGGATCAGAGTATCGAGGGAGCTCCCTTAGCTTTGGTTAGGTGAGAACCAATTCCATTCTGATGGTGATTTGCTCGCAACCTCACGATGTTGAGAAGTTTTTGACCTTGGCGCTGGCAAGACCGGGTATGGATCCAGTTGAAAATAATTGCTGTGCATGCGGGTGCCCTATTTCCAGATAGGAGCAACACCTCAAGTGTTGTCGGGGTTGCTCGCTTCATCCGGCAGAGGCCGTGTCGGGCCAAGCGTGCTGTGGGTTGCGTTCGGGGTTCACTGGCAATGGGAGCGATTGCAGGTGTTGGTTCGCTGTTCGGAAACTGATTGACAACGGGCGGTCAGATGACTGCATCGGGTCAGTTGTGTGGCGGCACTTTGGCGGTAGCACTGCATGAAGAACCCTCGAGACAGTGGAACTCCAAATGCTCGATGAATTGTGTCGAGCAGCCGCTGCACTTTCAATTGCAGCTTCCTCCACTGCTTTCAAGCGCTGCAGCGGTATCTCGCCTCAATGTGGATCTCCATATTGGCTCCGAAGTTGCATACACAAATTACAGTCGTGACCATACCAACTACATCGCGCTCCTCTGAAGTTTGCTTCAGGTTATGAGTATTGTTCCAAATTTAGATGAGCGATCCTGGCTCAGCGGCAAAATGGCATGGGCCGAAGACGGGCTTGAGTGGCTAGGCGGTCTCAGCGCATTTGCCGGAAAAGCCATGCGCGAATCTGTCCGGGGGCCAATTGAGTGGTCAGAAATTCTCAAGCAGCTTTTTGAGGTGGGTTGGCGTTCCGCCCCGTTGATCGTACTCTCGGGCCTTGCTGTCGGCGGAGTTCTCTCCATGCATACCAGGGCATCGCTGGAGAGGTTTGGTGCCGAATCGATGATACCGACGGCGTTGGCGTTTGCCCTCGTTATGGAAACCGGCCCTTTGGTAACGGGGCTGTTGGTGTCGGGCCGCGTTGGTGCGGGCATTGGTGCCGCCCTCGGAGGAATGCGTGTCACGGAGCAAATCGACGCTCTTGAGTCGCTGGCTGTGAATTCGTTTCGCTATCTTGCTGTCACACGTATCATCGCCTGTGTCATCGCAATGCCGCTTTTGACGGTCTTAATGAACTTCTCTGGATTATTCGGGAGCTACCTTGCAGAATCCACCATTACAGGAACCCCCTTCCTGATGTACTTTACGACCGCCTTCAGCAGTATGGGATTCTCCGATTACATTCCGCCAACCCTCAAGACAATGGTGTTCGGCTTCATCATTGGTTCGACATCGTCATTTCTTGGCTACAACGCCGAAGGCGGCGCTGAAGGGGTGGGACGGGCCGCCACTCAAAGTGTGGTTCTTTCCTCCATCTTCCTCATTGTGATCAACGTCATTCTTGTGAGGTTGATCGCATTCGTATACCCCGGTGTTGCTGCGTGAGCGCTGACGTCAGTAGGCAACAGAACGCTGAGAATTCTGCCATCGAATTCAAGTCGGTATCAAAATCTTTCGGAAGTCGGGTGGTGCTGAAGGACATTTCGTTTTCCATCGCACCGGGGACAGCGTTTGTGCTGCTCGGTAGAAGCGGGACCGGCAAGAGCGTCACGCTGAAGCTGCTGTGCGGGCTACTGAAGCCTGACTCAGGGGCCGTGATCATCAACGGCGAAGACATTACGGGAATTGACAGCAACCAGCTTTCTGCGATCCGCATGCACATTGGATTTCTCTTTCAAAGCGCGGCACTCTTCGACTCGCTAACAGTGGGTGAAAACGTCGCCTTTCCGTTGCGCCGTCACACTAAGAAGACAGATGTCGAGATCCACGATCAAGTAACTGGCCTGCTTGAAAGAGTCGGATTGGGTAGCGAGTATCAAACCATGCCGGGAGACTTGTCGGGCGGGATGCGCAAGCGGGCAGGACTGGCACGGGCCCTGGCGATAGAGCCCTCCATTCTGCTCGTCGATGAGCCCAGCGCCGGGCTTGACCCTATCACCTCGACGGAGATCGATCAGTTGCTGATCGACATCAAGATGAATCAACACGCGACGCTCGTTGTGGTGACGCACAACATGCAAAGCGCGCGCCGTCTTGCAGACCAGATGGCGTTTCTCGACGCGGGGGCGCTACTGGAGCAAGGGACGGTTGAAGAACTGGAACGCAGCGAGCACTCACTTGTTCGCGACTTCATGACGTCGCAGAAGGCCGGATAGAGATGAAAAGTTCAAATAATGTCGTCGTAGGAGTCTTTGTGGCGAGTTGCCTCATTTTGTTCGCCATCGGGCTCTTCCTGATCGGAAACAGTAACCAACTGTTCACCAAATCGTTTTCGGTTTACGCGGAGTTTTCAAAGATCACAGGTCTTGTGAAAGGTGGGAAAGTCCGCGTCGCAGGAATGGATGCCGGGACGATTACACATATCGACGTACCCTCAGCCCCACAGGCCAAGTTTAGGATTCATCTGCGAATCGCAGAACAGCTACACCCCATCATTCGAGCGGATTCCGTCGCGACTATTCAAACCGATGGTCTGCTCGGGAACAAATACCTGCAGATCGAGGCAGGATCGTCGGGGGAGCCGCTGGCGGTTGCCGATTCAACGATCCGGTCCACCGAGCCTTTCGAGTGGGATGATCTGATGGAAGAAATTAGCAGCGCGGTGAAACAGGTTAACGGAGTTCTCGCCGGGGTGAAAGAACAATTGGCCGCCACGTTGTCGCAGATTGAACGAGCCACTGCTTCGGCGAATCACATGATCCGCGAGGCCACGCCGCAAGTCAAAGGCATCCTTAGTTCCGCAAACGTGATCGCCGCAAATCTTCGGGAAGTGATCGATGGGGTGCAGCAGGGCGAAGGTGCCATCGGGGCATTATTCAAAGATCAGGAGATGCAGGCGAGTGTGAGGCGCAGCGTCGACAAGACAGAGCAAGTGGTTGACAAGATCCACCAGACCATTGCCGGTGTGAATAAAGTTGTAGACAAAGTCGAAGCGAGTGACATTGTGCCAGAAGTGCAGCGAACGCTGAAGAACCTGGAACAGATTACGCAGAGGGTGAAGGGCGCAGTAGACAAGTTTGAGTCAGCCTCTGGAGAGGGCGGCGTTGGCGAGAACTTGCAGCGGACCCTGGCCAGCGCACAGGAAGCCATGTCAGACCTTTCTGAAGATACGGAAGCCCTCAAGCACAGCTTCTTCTTCCGGGGATTCTTCAAAAAACGTGGCTTCTATGACTTGTCGGCACTTACCGCACCCGAGTACAAGAGCGCCGCGTTCGGCAAGGGATTCAAGCGATATCGCGTCTGGTTGGAGAGCGCGGACCTCTTTACGCAAGAGGCAAACGGCAAGGAAAAGCTGAGTATCAATGGGAAGCGTCTGCTCGACGATGCCATGACGAACGTCCTTCGCTTTCCGCGAAATGGCCCATTGATGATTGAGGGATTTGCTGGAGAAGGGATCTCCTCACAGCAGTATTTGCAGGGGCGCCAACGCGCGGCTCTGGTGAAGAGCTACCTTTTGGCTCGCTTCCATTTGAGGCCCCCTTATGTCGGTGTCGTTGCCATGAGTGCCGTGGAAGATGCCATCAGTAGCGGCCGATTAAAGGAAGGAGTAGGAATCGTATCCTTTTACAAATAGGTGTGGCTGTTGCCAAACGGCAGGCAATGTCTCTTACTTCCAATGCCAGTTGCGGATTTCAGGCATGTCCTGCCCGTTCTCGCAGATGTACTGTTTGTGCTCGATTAGTTTGGCCTTGAGCTGCTGCTTGAGTTGCTGGCCTTTTTCGCCGGTTTGCGGTACGCGGTCGATTGTATCCATGACCAGGTGAAAGCGGTCCAGATCGTTCAGCACTGTCATATCGAAGGGCGTCGTGATGGTGCCCTCTTCTTTGTAGCCACGCACGTGGATGTTGTCGTGATTGGCGCGGCGGTAAGTGAGTTGGTGAACCATCCGCGGGTAAGCATGGAAGGCAAAAATAACAGGTTTGTCTTTGGTGAACAGAGCATCAAAGGTGGCATCGCTCAGACCGTGTGGATGCTCAGATTCAGGTTGGAGCTTCATCAGGTTTACGACGTTGATCACTCTGATTTTGAGGCCAGGCAAGTGTTCGTGCAGGATAGAAACGGCGGCCAATGTTTCAAGCGTCGGGACATCCCCACAGCAAGCCATGACGACGTCGGGAGTGTCGCCAGGATCGCAACTGGCCCATTGCCAGATTCCTATGCCGGCGGTGCAATGTTTCACCGCCGCATCCATCGTGAGCCATTGGGGTGCGGGGTGCTTTCCGGCGATGACGACGTTGACATAGTGTCGGCTGCGAAGACAGTGATCCATGACCGACAGCAGGCAGTTGGCGTCAGGTGGCAGATACACGAGGACGATTTCTGCCTTCTTGTCCACAACGAGTCCGATGAAGCCAGGATCCTGATGGGTGAATCCATTGTGATCCTGCCTCCAGACGTGCGAGGCAAGGAGATAGTTGAGCGAGGCGATCCGGCGTCTCCAGGGGATGTGCCGCGTCACCTTTAACCATTTCGCATGCTGGTTGAACATGGAATCGACGATGTGAATGAAGGCCTCATAGCAATTGAACAATCCATGGCGACCGGTAAGAAGGTATCCTTCGAGCCAACCCTCGCACTGATGTTCGCTCAGCATCTCCATCACCCTGCCGGTGGTCGCCAGAAACTCGTCGTTGGGCCGGACCTCTGCTTCCCACTGGCGCTCGGTGGATTCAAAGACTGCCCCGAGCCCGTTGGAAAGCGTTTCGTCAGGCCCGAAAATTCTAAACGTTCTCTGCGAGGAGTTCAGTGTGACGATATCCCGCAAGTATCGTCCCAATATGCGCGTGTCGCCAATGCCCCGGACGCCGGGTGCAGCTACGTCTACCGCGTAGTCGCGAAAATCCGGCATCGTTAGGTCTTTCAGCAAAATGCCACCGTTGGCATGAGGGTTTGATCCCATCCGGCGCGAGCCAATAGGGGCCAGTGCAGCCAGCTCGGGGAGTAAGCCGCCTTGTTCATCGAACAGTTCCTGAGGTCGATAGCTGCGTAGCCAATCCTCAAGCAATTGAAGGTGTTGGGGATGCGCTGCTGGATCCGACAATGGCACTTGATGTGATCGAAAGGTACCTTCCACCTGTAACCCGTCGACTACTTTGGGTCCTGTCCACCCCTTGGGAGAATCCAGAATGATCATGGGCCAGCGGGGCCGATCGGCGAAACCGTTGGCGCGGGCATTGGATTGAATCGCCCGGATCTGCTCGATGGCACGGTCGAGTGTCGCGGCCATAGCCTCATGCATCAAAGCCGGTTCGTGTCCTTCGACAAAGTACGGCGTCCAACCGTAGCCGAAGAAGAGCTGCGTCAATTCCTCGCGGGTGATACGAGCCAGAAGTGCCGGGTTAGCGATCTTGTAGCCATTCAGGTGAAGGATCGGCAGAACCGCGCCGTCGGTCGCTGGATCGAGAAACTTGTTCGAGTGCCACGAGGTGGCGAGCGGGCCCGTTTCAGCCTCACCGTCGCCCACGACACAGGCGACGATGAGAGCCGGATTGTCAAACGCCGCCCCGAAGGAATGGCTCAGCGAGTAACCCAATTCACCGCCTTCGTGTATCGATCCCGGGCACTCGGGCGATGCGTGACTCGGAATCCCTCCGGGGAAAGAAAATTGAAGGAAGAGTTTCTGTAGTCCCACCTCGTCGCGGCTGATGTGCGGATACACCTCGCTGTATGTGCCCTCAAGGTAGGTGTTACTCACCACGGCCGGACCCCCATGTCCCGGACCGGAAACATAAATCATGTCCAGATCGAACTTCTTGATGACTCGGTTGAGATGAGCATAGATGAAGTTCTGCCCGGGTGTCGTGCCCCAGTGCTCCAGTAGCATGTGCTTCACATCGCCCAGCAATAGTGGTCGTCGCAGCAGAGGATTGTCTCTGAGGTAGATCTGTCCGACAGAGAGATAGTTTGCCGCACGCCAATAGGCGTCAATCTTCCGTAGCATTTGTGGATCTAGCTTAGCCGGGGTTTTCATGGTGTGGCCTTTGTTTTCGCTTTGTCGATGGGAGAGTGTCGTCTTTGGAATCGGCGAATGGTCTTCACCCCTTCCAGCACAGCGAGCGGTAGGGTGCCGAGTGCGAGAAGACGCAGGCAATCGGCAAAAGTCATCGGAGGCGTTTTCAAGAAGCTCCCGAATGCCTCATTGTGCTGACTCATCACCTGAAGGCCGATTGATAGAACGACCACGATGACAAGGTTGGGGTTTGAGAGTAGGGGAATGCGCCAGATCGGCTTCGTTTCGCCGCGGGCACCAAATGATCTCAACAACTCCGCGAAGACGACCACGGTGAAGGCGGACCCGCGGGCCGCCTCGAGGCTTCCCGTCTTCAAGCCATACAGGAAAACACCAAAACCCAAGGCAGCGGTGAGGAATCCAGTGAGCAGCATGGTTCGAAGAAACGCCCGGTCGGTGATTCGTTCGAGACGTGGCCGAGGGGGCCGGAGCATCACATCCGGGTCTACGGCATCGGTGGCCAGCGCCAGGGCTGGCAACCCATCCGTGACGAGGTTGATCCAAAGCAGGTGAATTGGAAGAAGGGGCGAAGGCAGACCCACAGCTACACATGCGGTCATGAGCAGTAGCTCTCCGGCATTGCCTGCAAGCATGTATTGAAGAGTATGGCGAATGTTGCTGTAGATGCCACGGCCTTGTTCAACGGCGGCGACGATGGTAGTGAAATTATCGTCCGTGAGGATGATATCCGCCGCGTGTTTGGTGACTTCAGTTCCCGATCTGCCCATAGCGACGCCAATGTCCGCGCCTTGGAGGGCTGGCGCATCATTCACGCCGTCACCCGTCATGGCAACCACTTCTCCGTTCGCTCTCAGGACACGAACGATGCGAAGCTTGTTCTCCGCTGTGACGCGGGCATAGACCGAGATTAAAGGCGCCCGCAGCCGGAGGTCTTCTTCAGACATCTTGTCGAGTTCCAGGCCGGTCACCGCTGTACGAGCCGATTTGATGCCGAGCTCGCCAGCAATTGCAACAGCCGTGCTGGGATGATCGCCGGTGATCATGACCACACTGATGCCGGCGGCATAGCACTTGGCAATTGCCGATTTAGCTTCCGGCCGAGGGGGATCGTGCATCCCCGTCAGGCCCACAAATACGAGATTGCTCTCGACGGAGGCGACGGAATCGACGGGTGAGTTGGCCGGAAGATCGGCATAGCCCGAGGCGATAACGCGTAGGGACTGATCCGCCATATCAGAGGCATGCTTGAGGATTCGTTCGCGGTCGTCGGGAGTTAGTGGACGAATATTGGTTCCCGTAAAAAGCTGTGTGCTCAGTTTGAGGACAACGCCTGGGGCCCCATTGACAAAGGCGCGAAGCCCGCCAGTGGGCATGCGGCGAGTGACGGAACTGCGTTTCCGATCCGAGTCAAAGGGTATCTCCCCGGTCTTGGGAAAGTTCTGCTCGATTTGTTGCCGATTGCCGCCGGCCTTCGTGCCAGCCACCAACAGCGCGCCTTCTGTGGGATCTCCCACAGTCTTCCAGATTCCGGCATCTTCGAGCAAGTGCGAACTGTTGCAGCCGAGCATGTTGTTTGCCAGTTCACCAAGGGGCATCAGATGATCCCCTTCCGCCTTTTTACCTTCATACTGAACTTCGCCGGCAGGACCATATCCTTCGCCGCTGACATGATAACGCCGCTCCCCGACAAACAGTTGCCGCACGGTCATTTCACCCACGGTCAGCGTTCCAGTTTTGTCTGTGCAGATGACACTTGTTGACCCGAGGGTTTCCACCGCCGCCAGTTTGCGAACCAGTGCGCCACGCCGAGCCAGCCGCACAACGCCAACCGAGAGAGCGACGGTCACCAAGGCCGGCAGACCTTCCGGTATCGCCGCTACCGCCAAACTGATCGAGGTCAGGGCCAGATCCAGAAGCGCAATCCCACGAAGCCAACCTAGACCAAACGATAGAGCGACAACCACTAGTGCGGCCCAAAGCAGTGTGCGGCCTAGAACGTCCAGACGCCGCTGCAAGGGAGTACCTTTGTCGGCAACAGCCTCCTCGAGGAGTTGCGCAATGCGCCCCAACTCAGTCTCTTTTGCGATGGCGACAACCACGGCCTCGCCGCGGCCTGCTGCAACACTTGTGCCCAGGAACAACATGTTCTCCCGGTCGCCCAGCGGAGTATCGATGCTCGTCAAGTTGGCGGAGCTTTTGGCAACGGCGACGGATTCCCCTGTCAGAGAGGATTCGATGCATTTGAGCGAAGCCGCCCTGAGAATTCGGGCGTCCGCGCCAATGCGATCGCCCGCTTCGAGGGAGAGAATGTCTCCCTTCACAATTGCAACCGACGGGATCGAAACCAATTTGCCGTCACGCCGCACGGTGGCATTGGGTGCGGTCAATTTCTTGAGCGCCTCAATGGACTGCTCAGCGCGGTACTCCTGATAGAACCCAATTGCAGCATTGAGCAAGACAATTGCAAGGATGGCGAACGCATCCATGTGCTGTCCGAGAAATCCGGACACTGCACCTGCAGCAATCAGAATCCAGATAATCAGGCTGTTAAATTGACCAGCGAGCATGCGCCATACGCTAAAGTGCCCGGTCTGCTTCAGTTCGTTCGGGCCATCGCGTTCGAGGCGTCTTGCCGCTTCCGCTGCCGTTAAGCCATGGATCGAGACATCCAAGCTGTCCAGTGCTTCTTCTGTTGACCGGCTGTGCCAAGCGGGAGACCCAGAGAGTTTCGGACCGGTTCGGATCTCAGTTGCCACGCTGAATTCCTCTAGAGTCAACGAGGCCGAGCACCTGCATTGCGAGCTTGGCGAGCATGAGCTCCTCATTGGCTGCAATCACACGAACGGTTACAGGGCCGGCAGCGGTTGAGATTATAGCTGCGTTGCGGCCATTGCGTCTGCTGTCCAGGGTGACACCGAGGAAAGACAGACCGCTGCAGATTCGGGCCCGGACAACCGGTGAGTTTTCGCCCACGCCTCCTGAGAAGACCAACGTATCCAAGCCACCAAGCGCCGCCGCAAACGCCCCAATCCACTTCTTTGCCTGATAACAAAACAGTGCAACAGCTTCTGCCGCTGCTGGATCTTTGGATTCGCTGGCCAGTAGGTCGCGCATATCTGCGCTTTTGGCTGATACTCCGAGCAGGCCGGATTCATGGTTCGCCATTTGCTCAAAGCGAACCGCGCTCATACCGGCGGTTCGAGCCAAGTATCCGACCAAGCCGGGATCTACATCGCCGGTTCGTGTGCCCATCATCAACCCTGAAGCAGGCGTCAAGCCCATGCTGGTATCCATACTCTTGCCGCCTTGCACCGCCGCCAGACTGGCTCCATTGCCAAGATGAGCGAGGAGGACGCGGCCCATTGCGGCGGCGGGGTCAACCGTATGGAGTCGTTGCATCAGGTGCGCATACGAGAGCCCATGGAAGCCGTAGCGCTCCACACCCTTGGCGGCATAGAGCCTTGGAATCGGCAACAACCGCGCAACCGATGGCATTGTCCGGTGAAACGCTGTGTCGAAGCAGACAACCTGAGGCAGCTTTGGATACCGGGTTCGAAATGCCTTTAGCAGGCTGATCTCTCGAGGCAGGTGTTCCGGTGCGAAGGGGATGATCTGGCGCAACTCGGCGATCAGCTTATTAGTCAACGGCTCCGGATCGGAACGTTCCATGCCGTGAACAACACGGTGCGAAACAGCATGGGCAGAGGCAATCAATGGCTGTGCGTCCAGCCAATCCAAAAGAAACTCTATTGCCCCCGAATAGCTGGCTGCAGCAATGTTGATAGAGGTCTGCGGGCTGCCATGCGGATGAGTGAGAAGAAATGTGGTGCCCG
The DNA here is from genome assembly GCA_044340255.1 of Bryobacter sp. GTDB lineage: Bacteria > Acidobacteriota > Terriglobia > Bryobacterales > Bryobacteraceae > Bryobacter. The sequence continues at coordinate 140,834 of JBIITX010000009.1, forward strand.
AGAAACCGATTCGCTCGATCTTTCCAGCAAGGCGTAATCGCGGGACTTTGCCAACCGTAAACAGTGCAAATCGAATACTGGACGAGCCGCCGTTGATTGTTAACATGCTGCTGGCTCGCCACGGGCACCTGGAATGAGCCAACTCACGTCAATGCCACCACCATCTTTCCGATGTTGTCTCCATCAAACAGCCCAAGGAAGGCCGCCACCGCGTTGTCGATTCCCTGCACAACCGTTTCCCGATGCTTTAGCTTGCCAGCCTTAAAATAACTACCTACTTCTTTCTCGAACTCAGCTTGATGGCTCATCCAGTCGCCTACGATAAGGCCTTTCATCGTCAGCCGTTTCGTTGTGATGTTGAACAGGTTTGTAGGGCCGGGCTGCGGGGTCATTTCGTTGTAAACGGAGATGCCACCACAAGCGATGATCCGGCCATGAATTCGCAGCGCAGAAAGCGCAGCGTCAAGGGCGGGACCACCCACGTTGTCGAAGTAGACATCGATACCCTCCGGCGCGGCCTTGTTCAATTGAGGCAACATCGGGCCGGCATTGTAGTTAAAGGCGTGGTCGAAGCCACACTCACGCAACAGAAACTGAACTTTTTCTGGAGAACCCGCTGATCCTATGACCGAGCACCCTTGCAACTTTGCCAATTGTCCGGCAACGTTGCCCACGGCTCCAGCGGCACCAGAAATAAAGATCACGTCGCCTGCTTTGACATCGACCAGTCGTAAGCCGGCCCAAGCGGTCATGCCGGTCATGCCGAGAGTTCCCAAGTACAAGGACAAAGGCTGAATATCCTGGCTGACTGAATGAAGCTCCGTCGGTTGAGCGATGAAGAATTCCCTCCAGCCCCGACTGGAAACTACAACTTGCCCAGGTTTGAGTACAGACGCTCGTGATTCAATCACTTCACCGACAGCATCTCCATCCATGGCTTTTCCCAGCTCGAAGCATGGCACGTAGGACTTGCCTTCGTTCATGCGCCCGCGCATGTAGGGATCAACGGACATGAAGAGGTTGCGAACCAGCACCTCTCCGTCCTGCAGCGGAGGCACCTCAGTGGTGACCACCGTGAAGTTGGCAGCCGTAGGCATTCCCACCGGGCGGCTGGCGAGCCGAACTTCTTTGCTTCTGGTCGATGACATGGCTTTTTCCTCTTTCATGACGGCATCAAAACTTGTTCCACAGGGCGACGCAATGAGCGTGGCATTGCTTTGGCGTAACCGAATCGAACCAATAACTGGGGAAAGGACGAACCTCGGCCCAGGCTGCTCTGCAATTGCGATCGAATGTGCTGCACTTCAATGGGCTGATTCAAATGCGCGCACTTGATATTCGACAAGGTCATCGTCAACGTCAGTCTTTGGCAGACTTGCCCGGTACGGACCCAGTCAGCCTTTCGCTCCGATGCCGACGTGATCACGATGGCACCAGCCGAACTTTGCAGCTTCCTGACATCTGCAGCGGCCAATGTCTGTGGCTTGGTGCCGATAACGAACAATCTTCCCAGCCAGCGTGGCACTGCTGGACTTCCTGCACACGGGGAGAATAGGCCATCGAATGAAGCAAGCGCTTCCTTCTTGTCGAAACGTAACCACTGGATCAGCTCTGTCAGAAATGGCTGCTGAGCATACTGAATCAGCGTGGCTTGGTAGATGGAGTCGGACAGTGTGGTCAGTCCGTTGCGCTCAACGATGACGTGGATGCCGATCCCTTCTTCGAGGGGTATGCTCTCTAACTGGTGGAGCTTGTTTGTGGGAATGTCTTTGCCGTCGTATTCGGAGCGCGTGCTCTGCCGGTGTGGGATAGCTGTGAAAAGTGAGCTGGTCTGCGGAGTATCTTCCGACAACTCGACTCGAATGAAGTCGTGCGTATCAGGATAAGTAACGGCGGGGGCATATCCCATGGCGCGAGCAGTGACTACGAGATTCTCGAGCGCGCAACCGAGGCTGATCCAGAGTTCACGATCCGTTGGGTCGACAGCCGCCAGGCGGCGGGAGTAATCGGGGTGGATTTCAATTGCATTCGGAAGCAGAGCGAACTTCCACGGCTGCGCGTTATGACCGTTGGCGGCAAGGGTCGTGTACCGGAGGATACCCCGCATTCTCAATGGCACCGGGACGTTCGGAAGCAAACCTTCTCTGGGCCTGTCGGCCAGGCCGTCATAGTCGACCCAGGGGACGTACTCACGGAGTGCATAGGCCGAGAGTGCGGCAATCCCACCAATCGAAACCAGCTTCAGAATGTCTTTGCGGCGGACGGCACTCATCACTTGAATGCTTTAACCAGCGCATCAAACTGAGCGTGGTAGGACTCCGCATGAGCCGTCACAGCCGGAATCTTGCGATCGATTCCCAGTAACTCATACACGGCCATTTGTGCCGCTCGAACCGAGTACTCAACGGTGAAAACAACGTCGTCCGGGATCTCCACAAACTGACTCACGAATGCGAGGTTCTTTGAGCCCGTTGGAACCGGAAAAGGCCGGTCACCGGCCACCCGGGGCATGAACATACTAGTCAGGTAGGGCATCCGGCAAGGGATGCAATTGGCCGTGGCCATCGTGGTAAGGTCGAACCGTAGATGACCGCAGAGTTCCTCTAGAATCTCCGCGCCGTTACACTCCGTCATCGATTTCGCGACGTAGTTACCGATGCGATCCGGGAATAGCGAGTATCCCCAAAACACTTGTACATCGGCTGGTTGGTTCGCAAAGTGCGGTTGAAAAGCCAGGACGATCGACATCAACCAGTTGGAATCCTTGAAGGTCACCAGACCGCCTGTACCAGCCTCATTCCCGCTGAACTGTTCTATCTGGTCAAAAAACGAAGAGTCCTTCAACGTAACAGTGAACGACTCCCACCAAGCCTGGGCGATGGAAGAGTTAAACACCGCCGGGCGGCCAAACTGAGGGCGCCCATCCGCCAAGGTTTCCCAGAGGGTCCAACCGCCGCTATCGACCTTAGTTTGTTTCGGGGGCGCGCTCGTCATCGAGCCAAGGCTGGATGCGTCTGTCATGGAGCCATTTTGCAGAAAAACCAGATCTCCATCGAGGATTTCTATCTGTTCTGTCTTGCCTTCGCGCAGGCAATGCAGAGTAGTTACGACGAAGCTGCCACCGGTGGTCTGGTGACCGATCTCAGTGACTTTGCACCCTGTGATGAACTTGACCCCTTGTTCCGCTAGCCAGCCTTGCAAGGGGAGGACCAGCGAGTCGTATTGGTTGTATATCGTTCTCTTGACGCCGCCCAGTGTTTCGATGCGGGAGAATTCCAACAGGAAGCGCAGCAGGTAGCGTTTAAACTCCACCGCGCTATGCCAGGGCTGGAACGCAAACGTGGTTGACCACATGTACCAGAACGGCGTTTCGAAAAATTCCGGAGATAAGCAGTCCGTGATTCGCGTGGCACCCAAGCTCTCCTCGGTGGCTTGACTGAGCTTTAGCAGTTCAAGGCGATCCTGCATGGAAAACCCCATGGAGGAGACGGGGACTTTCGCGCGGCGACGGTCGACCAGACGCGCCTTTGAGCTCGATTGATGTAATTCGTTGAAGTCTACGGTTTCATCAAAGACCGACTTACCGGGGCGAGTGAGCGAAGGAATCGACTTATACAAGTCCCAGGTGCATTCATAGTTGTCTGTGGTCACCATCCGCCCGCCACGCATCGAGTATCCGTGCACAGGGTCGCCCGCGCCGTCTAAGCTTCCGCCAAGGATTGGTGCTGCCTCAAGAATCGAAATGTTGCATCCCGGTACATTGCCATCACGGATCATAAATGCCGCAGCAGCGAGCGAGCCGATGCCTCCGCCCACCAGATAAGCTTTCGACTTCGTGTTCATCACTCTTCACCCTTCAGCGTTCCGTGTTGCATGCTCATGGAGGTGCAATTGGCAGACCAAACCCTGAGATCGCAAAAGGTCATGAAATGCCCGTCCCACGCTACGCACCCGTCTCGCTATTCGCTCAGTCGCAGCGACAATGGGGCGTCAGGTGACCACCAGGAGTCAAGAATTGTCGAGTGCCGTCTTGTTTGCCTTGGATTGCATCTACTGTGGGTGCCACGCTTACATGCATGTTCTTTGGTTGAAGAATCTTTGGCTTCTCACGTGCATCAGGTTAAAACATCATCGCAATCGTGTGGGTGAAGTCCGTCTTGGCGTAACCAGGGAGGGCCGTGAACGGCGGATCACAGGATGTGGTCCTCAAGCGATTCGAAATGGAATCGCAATCGGAACAATAGATGAAATCGAAGGAAACCAATATGTCTGAGACAAAAGCAATGGTGGCTGTTTATGGAACGCATGACGGAGCAGAAGCGGGAGTGAAAGAGCTCCAGCGCGCCGGAATCGATATGAGCACACTTTCGATTATCGGCAAGGATACTCATACCGACGAACACGTTGTTGGGTATTACAACACCGGGGATCGCATGAAGTACTGGGGCAAGACTGGGGCCTTCTGGGGCGGCTTCTGGGGACTGCTGTTCGGATCGGCATTCTTCGTGATTCCCGGCATCGGACCGGTTCTGGTCGCCGGCCCTGCAGTTGCCTGGATCGTCGGCGCTTTGGAAGGTGCTTTAGTCTTTGGCGGCATCAGCGCCATTGGCGCGGGCCTCGTCGGCATGGGGATCCCCAAGGACAGCGTGATCGAGTACGAACTGGCACTTAAGACCGACAAATACCTCTTGATGGTGAATGGCACCGAGGCAGAAGTGAACAGGGCCCGAAAAATCCTCGAGAGCACTGGCGGAGAGAGCACCACTGTTTACGCCGGTGAAGCGGTTGGTGTGGGCGCTCGATAGTTTCTGACGGGAAGCATTTCTTCCTGGTGAAGCGAATCAAAGCGTGCCTAGTCGAGACGACCTCCCACCTGCTGGTGTCGTTCCGATTGGGTACCTCAGGCAGGCAGCAAATTGAGTTCAGGTCCGGGAGGGCCAAAGCGATGTTAACAAACAACAAAAATCTTAAGGGTTTGGTGATCCGCGCAACAGACGGCGAGATCGGAACCGTCGACCAACTCTATTTCGACGACCAGATCTGGGCGATCCGTTATCTGACCGTGGACACGGGGAATTGGTTAAATGGCCGGAATGTCCTCATATCTCCGAACTCCATCCTTCAAGTGGACTGGAAGTCCGGGAGAATCGATGTAAATCTGACGCGAAAACAAGTAGAAAATGCGCCAAACATCGATACCCATCGGCCTGTTTCCAGGCAGCATGAGGCTGAGTACTTTGGCTATTACGGATATCCCTACTATTGGGAAGGTCCGTATATGTGGGGCCCTGCCTTTTCTCCAGTCGGTATGACTGCAATGACGACGTCCCCAAACACAACTTCCGAGCGAATCCGCGAACAGTCTGCCGATTCGCATCTTCGCACGACTCAAGCGGTTGCCGGTTACCGCATTGACGCCACGGACGGCGAAATCGGCCACGTCGAGCGCTTCCTTGTTGACGATGAAACCTGGGCCATACGCTATTTGGAAGTGGCTACGAAGAACTGGTGGCCAGGCAAAAAGGTCCTATTGTCGCCGACATGGGTGGAACGTGTGAGCTGGGAGGAATCGAAGGTCTTCGTTGCCGTTACCCGCGAGGCCATCAAGACTTGTCCAGAGTACGTGGACTCGGAGCCAGTGACTCGCGAATACGAAAACAAACTCTATTTCCACTATGGCCGTCCTCCCTATTGGCTTGAGCAGGCAACAAAGTCCATGGCTTTTGCAAAGGGAGGCAGTTATTAAGACCGACAAGCAGGAGAAACTTTCCTGTCCCGTTATGACAACATCCGCTGGTCGGCCAGTGGGTGATAACCAGAACTCCGTCACAGCTGGCCCCCGGGGGCCAGTCTTGATGGAAGACTACCTTCTGTTTGAGAAGATGGCCCAGTTCAATCGGGAGAGAATTCCAGAGCGTGTGGTGCATGCCAAAGGCGCGGGGGCACACGGCACATTCAAGGTAACCGGCGATATCACAAGGTACACGACCGCCAAGTTGTTTAATGAACCGGGTAAGGCAACACGCATTCTAGCCAGGTTCTCCACCGTTGCCGGAGAGAAGGGTTCCGCCGACACCGCGCGTGATCCTCGTGGGTTCTCCGTCAAGTTCTATACCGAAGAAGGCAACTGGGACATGACTGGAAATAACACGCCGGTCTTCTTCGTACGAGATGCCATCAAGTTCGGGGACTTCATTCATTCGCAGAAGCGTCTGCCGGCAACCAACCTTCGTTCTCCCACGGTCATGTGGGACTTCTGGTCGCTATCCCCGGAGTCTCTCCATCAGGTGACGATCCTGTTTTCAAGCCGCGGAACTCCAGACGGCTTTCGTCACATGCATGGCTTTTCCAGTCATGCCTTTAGCCTGATCAACGCCAAGGGCGAGCGCTTCTACTGTAAGTGGCACTTTGTGACGTTACAAGGCATCCAGAATCTAACGGCCGCTCGGGCAGAAGAGCTTGCAGGGATCGATGCCGACTATGCCACTCGCGATCTGCACGACGCCATCGAACGCAGCGATTACCCAAGATGGCGGCTCTGTGTGCAAGTCATGCCTGAAGCCGAGGCGGAAACGTACCACATTCATCCCTTCGACTTGACCAAGGTGTGGCCGCACAAAGATTACCCGCTCATTGAAGTCGGCATTATGGAGCTAAATGCCAACCCGAAGAACTACTTCAACGAAGTTGAGCAGGCAGCTTACTCTCCCGTCAACGTTGTCCCGGGTATGGGGTTTTCTCCCGATAAAGTACTGCAGGCCAGGCTGATCAGTTACCCGGATGCGCATCGTTATCGCCTCGGCACGAATTTCGAATCACTCCCGGTGAATCGGCCGGTCTGCCCAGTGAATACGTACAACCGTGATGGTGCGATGCGCTGGGACGAAAATGGTGGCTCGGCCCCGAATTACGAGCCGAACAGCTTTGGCGGGCCAATTGAAAACACGTTGTATCGCGAACAGCCATACAAGGTTTCAGGCGAGGCAAACCGATACGACCACCACGAGGGGAATGACGATTTTGAGCAGGCAGGCGACCTGTTTCGCCTCCTGTCGCCGGCAGAAAAGCAGGCACTGATTGAGAATATCGCCTCACACATGGGCGGCGTTCCGGAGGATATCGCGCGACGGCAGCTCGCACACTTCTACAAGGCGGACAGGGCTTATGGCGACGGCGTGGCGGAGGCACTGGGGCTGAAGATGCTCGAGAGAATGGCCGCCGGATCTAACAGCTTGGGACTTTCAAGCACACCGGAAAGCGAATGAGAAAACACGATAGGAAGCCAAGAACGTACGCTGCCGTTCCGCTTGCAGAAAAGAGCGGAGGCCCAGGCTCTGCTGGTCAGTCCGGAGACACCCAGGGCCTACCCTCCGTCGCCGAGGCTGGCTCGGAAAGCGTCGAAGAACTGGCGCAGGAAGGTCAGTACTTCGAAGCAGAAGTCCTCTTGGGCGTGGAGTCTGCTGAGGATCCCGACATCGCTGAGGTGCAGACTCATGAATCGCCTCAAGATGACTTGTCGCCGAAGCGACCGGTCAAAAGCCAATGACCCATTGCGAAACGAATCATGGGCAAACCCTCTCGCGCTATAGCGATGCGGAGCCAACAAACCAGGTCCAGAATCGCCACCTACAGAGCGCTCCTCAGAGATTAGAGATACATCCTGAGCCACTGAGTGCGCTCTCGCGGCTGGGTTTCTGCAGCGGAATGTCTCTGAGCGAGGTTCTGTGAACTTCGAAGCCGATTCCCCTGTGCCGCCCGCAGCCCCGCTCCCAAAGTCTGCCGATGTTTCGGTTGCAGATCCGCCGACCTCGGCGTTGGCGGTGCAAAACAGCGGGGCACTGACGGCGCGCGGCGGGGCCTACCTCAAGAAAGAAGTGCCGAAGTCCGGCCGCTTTCGCCTTTGGCTCACTCTGGCTCTAATCGCGGGCATCGCAGCGTGTGGTGCAGCCTACTGGATATTGCAGCGACCTCTTGAGGTTGCGGTCATCCTCCCAGTGCTGACTTCCGTGAATGAAACCATCGCAAGTAGTGGAATCGTAGGTGGAGTAAAAGAGTCCGTAATTGGCGCCTCCTTTAGCGGGGCAGTTCTCAAACTTCCCATCGAACTGGGTGATCATGTCCAGGCAGGCGAGATGCTGGCCATACTGAAAAACAACGTCACCCAGGCGCAGGTGACTCAAGCTGAAACAGCAGTCGTTACGGCGCAGTCTCAACTGAGGCAAACCTCGCGAGGGCCGCTCGCTTCCGAGCTGCAAGTTGCTCGAATGCAAGTCAGCCAGGCGGGAGCATTGGCCGCTCAGGCGGTTTCTGAGCTCGACCTGGCTCGCAAGACCCAGCAAAGAACTCTTGCTTTATCGAATGCCGGAGTCGTGTCGAGAAGCGAATTGGATGGCTCGTTGTCTGCGCTTGCCGCAGCGGAAGCCAAGTCTCGATCAGGAAGCGCTTCCATTCGTCTTGCGGAAGCCCAACTGCTAACTCTAAAGTCCACACCGCGCAAAGAGGATGTGGAGTTGGCTCGCGACCGGCTCAGCGAGGCCAGGCAGTCTCTTCTTGTAGTGCGTCAACAAGCTGGGGAGGCAACCATCACCGCCCCGTTTTCCGGTACCATCACCGCCGTCAATGTTGAGGTTGGTCAGAATGTCGATTCCCTGGGCTTGTTTACCTTAGTGAGCGATACACTTGAGATCCGCGTTGACCTGGACGAAAGCAATCTCGCCGACCTTTCAGTTGGGCAAAAGGCATTGCTCTCGGCGTCGGCCTTTCCCGGACAGATCTTTGAGGGCAGACTGAAGGAAATATCTCCCTCGGTCAACAAAATCCGGGGCACTGTCTCCCTGAAGTTAGAACCCATTTCGGCACCTGCCTGGCTAAGGCCCGGGCAGACTCTCAACGTCAACCTCATCACGAATCAATCCGCCCCTCGATTGTTGATACCGGCCAGCGCATTGCGGCGCTCCGGTGACCGAACAGTTGCGTTGGTCGTCCAGGGCGACAAGGCTGTCGAAAAGATCGTAGTGACGCGGCCACCGACAGACAAAGGGGTCCCAGTGCTTGCTGGCCTGGAATCTTCCAATCTTGTCGTCATTCATCCCGGAAAAATTCAGCCGGGCGATCCGGTGCGGATCAAGAAATAGGGGGGCTACGATGACGATCAGCAACCTTTTGCCAAGACAGATCCGCTTCGAAAGCCAGCTAGCGTGGCGTCATCTTCGCTCCGGTGGCGGCCAAACCTGGCTTACCATCGCAGCGGTCGCCTCGGGTGTGATCATCGTCATTTTCATCATGGGCCTGATCTTTGGTTTGCAGCGCAGACTGACCGCGCTGCTTACGGAAGCCATTCCTCATGTCACCGTGCAAGTACCGGAAGGGAAGCCAATTCCTTACGCAGACTTACCGGGGCGCGTGACAGGCACCAGTTCGTCTCGATCCGAAATACAGGCGCCACAGCGAAAGAACATAGACGACTGGCGAACCATCCTCGCAGTTGCGAGCGCAATTCCCAATGTCCGCGCAGTCACTCCCGCCGTTGCCGGGCAAGGGTTCGCCTCCAAAGGTGCCAACCCCGTAGGGGTCACCCTGATTGGTGCCGATCCGGCGCAACAGGAACTCATTACGCCAGTGACAAAGAATCTGATTGGCGGACACTACAAAGATCTCGCAGCCGATGAGGTTGTGATCGATTACGAACTGGCGACAGACTTGAATGTTGGAGTGGGAGACCGCATCCGCATCACCTCCATCTCAGGAATTGCTGAACCACTGCGCATCGCAGGCATCTACTCCAAGGGCCAGGGACGCGGAAGCGCTTACGTTACCCTGCGAACCGGGCAGAGTATGTTGGGCATTGGTAATTCGGTTAACGTCGTCTACGTCAAGGTCATCGACATTTATAGCGCCGACGTCGTTGCCGAACGATTATCTGTGTTGCTCGATTGCGAAGCAAAGTCCTGGTCGAGCGAGTTCCCCAACTTTGTCACTTCGCTGCAAGCGCAATCAGCCTCGGCTTACCTCATTTCGGGCTTCACGCTAGTTGCTTCCTCCTTTGCCATCGCCTCCGTGCTCATCGTTTCCGTACAGCGCAAGGCCAAACAGATCGGCACCCTCAAAAGCATCGGCGCCCGCGGCAGCCAAATCCTTTTGGTATTCCTGCTGGAAGGGCTAGGGATTGCGGTCGCCGGCAGTGCGATGGGAGCGGTTGCTGGGATCGCGGTGGTCTTTCTGCTCAGTTTGCCGAAGCAGGCCGTAGTCCGCGTTGGTGGCAATTCTGAGTCTTTATTCCCACTGATGTTGGATCCGTTGTACATCCTGGCCGCAATGGGCGCAGCCACGACGGCAACGGTCCTGGCCGCTGTGCTTCCCGCGCGAAGCGCCGCGAAGATGAACCCAGTGGACGCGATGCGATGATTGGCAAGCCAGGCAGGCTGGTGATCGAAACCGTCGGCTTGAAGAAAACGTATCCGGGCAAGGTCCCCACGCCAGTTCTATTTGGAATTGATCTGCGCGTCACCTCCGGGGAGTTTGTTTCGATCATTGGCCAGTCCGGCAGCGGCAAGTCCACGCTGCTAAACATACTTGGCGCACTGGATGTGCCGACCGAAGGGCTAGTCAAGATAGATGGCGTGGACATCTCCACACTCACTGAAGATGGACTTGCCGTTCTGCGCAGTCAAGTGGTGGGCTTTGTTTTTCAGGCACACCTTCTGTTGGACGAACTCACCTGCCTTGAGAACGCCATACTCCCAATCAGCATTCGGAATGGCTCACCGACTTCGGACGAACTCGATTGGATCAAGAGCTTGCTGGTGCGAGTAGGCTTGGGCGGGAAACTCGACAAGTACCCGGATACAATGAGCGGGGGCGAGAATCAGCGTTGTGCGATCGTGCGGGCGCTGGCCAATCGGCCCCGGATCGTGCTGGCTGACGAGCCGACGGGGAACCTCGACAGCCATTCCGGGGAAGAGGTCTTTCAGTTGATGCGTCAGATGAGCAGCGAAATCGGCATCTCGTTCGTTATGGTGACGCACGATGAGCGGCTGGCGCGTGCCGCCGACCGAATTCTCGTCATCGAGGATGGGCTGATGAAATCACTCAGCAAAGAAGAATACGCTGTTGTGGCGTGACTCGTCCCGCACATTTGCTGAAAGAGATTCGTGGGCAAGACTTCGTGACGCAACCAAGGGGAAAACGAAGAAACTAGGCGATTGAAAAGAAATGGTGGGCCTGTGCAGACTCGAACTGCAGACCTCTACCGTGTCAAGGTAGCGCTCTAACCAACTGAGCTACAGGCCCCAAGGTGGGCGAAACCTTTAGTCTACCACATTCTTTTGATCGTGCCAGCTTTTTAGTAATGCAGACCCGATTATCAGGGCTCCACCTCCCATTGCTGTCAGGGTGGGCCTCTCCCCGTGCATCATCCAGGTCCATAGTGGATTCAGCGCTGGCTCAATCATGATCAGCAGCGACGCCTCTAGTGCCGATAGCTTTACCATCGCCCGCGTCAGGCACCAGTAGGCCAATCCCACTTGGAAAATCCCCAAGTACAGCACTGGAACCAACTCATTCACCGCAAGCGCCGGGATGGCGAGCATTTGCGGCAGGCAAAACAACACCGAGATGCAATTGCCCATCAGCACCGGTGCCATTGAGCTCCCTCGCTCACTCTTGCTCAACCATCGCAATCCACAAACGGTTGCCGCCCAGGCGAATCCACTCAACGCACCACACCAATTTCCAAACGTCGGATTCGGTGCCAGCCTCTGCGCCGCCCCTTCCTCCCAAAACACCATTCCCATTCCGATTCCCACCAAGAAAACCGTCATCCAGTCCGAGCGCCGCACTGGTTCCTTCAAAATCCAGGGCCCCAGAAACAGCAGATATATAGGTGCCGTACCTTGCAGAAAAATCGCATTCGCGGCGGTCGTGTTCTTCGTCGCCACCACAAATGAGGTCAGGCAAACCGCATAGGCAATGGCCACTACCGCACTGCGCCAACTCCAATGCCGCCGAGCCTCCGGCACCAGCACTGCCACCGTAATCGCTGCCACCAGACTACGCAACCCACCCACCTGCCAACTTGTCAGGCTCGTAGCCTTGATCGCCGCCCCTCCGGTAGAAAAGAGGACCGCGCTAGCCACAGCCGCCCAACGCGGACTCAATCGATAACCACCATTTCATGCAAGCGTACCGTGGGCACTTCAAACAACACTCGACCCTGCTCATACTCAAATCCGAGTGCCTTACCCTCTGGTTCCCACATCACTCGCTTCGGTGCCACATTCCTCTGCAAAGAAACCATCTGTGGCCCCAGCGGCGGAACGAAATCCATCACCGGATAATTTGCCGCTACCTGCTGGCTTGCATGATTCAGCAAGTGCAAAACCATTTGCTGTCTCTGTCTGCGCAATACTACTTCAATCGGCGCGGCGCGGTCTTTAAGGCTCACCTGTGGCTCGCTCAATTCATTCATGCATTTCGCTACAAACTGTCGTAGGGCAGGGGAGTGAGTCAAATCATTGGCTGCCCCAATTGGCCCTGGTGCAAGCACTACCTTTCCTTTGCCGAAGTCCCAGCTCAGCGCTGCCGCTTCCGCATCGCGGCTGCTGTCATAGCTCGCAAACCGCTGCGCAACAACTTTACCTCCACCCGGTGCGACTTTCTGCCACATGCCCGAAGCCACTCCAGGCAAAGCGTCGCCAAATACCCACGCCGATTCTTCCTGAGCTTCACCCACCAGCCTCCATCCGAAAAGACTGGCAAACTTGCGGGCATTCGCCGCCCCGCTCAAAAAGAGCTTCATCCCCCCGCGCACCTTCTCTGCGATCTCCCTCGCGATGCCGTCGCCAATATCTTCCCATTCGGGAATCGCCAGCACAGGCCACTGCATGGGCCCCCAATCCGGAGCGACGTCGACACTGCGATGGCACCCGACTAATGCATCCAACAATCCGGTACAAGCCGAAACATGTTTGCCCCAATCGCCAAACAATTTGTTGGATCGGCGGTACAAACTGGTTCGACTAAACAGGACTGCTACCTCACTCAAGCTCTCGCTCTTGTGGCAAAGTCTCTCTCGTGCCCGGCAGAACCGCGCCACTTCACCCATCGTGTCGATATGGCGGTCATCAATCCGTCCCGCCCGTGACGGTTGATAGTAAATCTGAAACCCTCCCCCTTGCGCCAGAACCACTCCCGCTTCTTGCTGCAATTGCACTGCTGGTTTGTGAATGTGGCTGGCCGGTTTGGTGCCGGCAATTTGGAAGCCCCACGCCATCAGGTCCCAGGGCTTGCCTGTCTGGCCGAGATACCGGGCATCCAGCCGGGCACGGCTGATGCTCGCATTTCCCAAATAGTCGCCACTCAAAAAATCGACCGCAATATCGGGCTTCTCGGGTACGAAGGTGCTGTAAAGCCAGTTCGATGCAACTTGAAATCCGGGTCGCGCCTGGTGCAACTTCTCGGTGTACAGCCGAACATAGTCACGGAAGCGTTGCCGGTTGTATTCGAGCCACACTTCCCAATTTGCGTCCTCTGGCTTCCTTGGGGCGTCCATCCCCATTCCAAACCGCCGCCAACCCGCTACTGCGGCGTTGCTGTAATCCGGCTGCGTTTGCCAGCAGTCCCCATCTACCCAAACTCCATCCAATTGGTATCGTTCCGCAACTTCAAGTAGTTGCGGAATCATTCGCTCTGCTGCATAAGCGCTCCACAAGCTGGTCTGGCGATCATCTTTACTTCCATCCGCCTTGATTCTTGCCCACTCTGGATGCTCTGCAATGGCGAGGCTATCCCAAACTCCCGAGAAGTGGGCATACAGGGACACTCCTGCCGCGTCGGTTCTTGCCCGCCAAACCTGCAGGGAGTCGCGGACGATCCCGGGTGCACTCTTGCTCACCTTCGATGGGTATCCGAGCCAGCCTGCATGACCCTTGCAGTCATATTGCACATAATCTGGTTTCACTACTCCCAGCAATCGATCGACATTCGTTTCCGTCAGATCTTTGCCGAGTTCTTTGTCCGCAGGGCTGGGATGCAAGTCGAGGTGAATGCCAAAAAAACTCTCTCCACGGCGCTTGCGCGCAGGCCCAGCCAACGCACTCACAATCGGGGACACAAGCAAAGCTCGTCTCGAAATTTGTGGCATCTCACCCAAACTACAACACTTTGTGAAAGAATCGTCCCTTGTCTATGAAGAACCGCAATTGGGTCCTTGTTCTCCTGTTTTTCCTCTCCATGATCACCTACATTGATCGGGTCTGTATTTCTGTGGCGGGTCCGGTCATGCAGAAAGAGCTGGGTCTTTCGCCCACGATGTGGGGTTGGGTAGTTGGCGCTTTCACGATTTCTTATGCTCTCTTCGAGATTCCTACTGGAGCTATGGGAGACCGTTACGGTTCACGCATTACTCTAAGTCGCATTGTGCTTTGGTGGAGCGCCTTCACCGCAGCAACCGGAGCCGTTTCAAACTTCTTCGTTTTGCTTGCCACCCGCTTCCTGTTTGGCATCGGTGAGGCCGGTGCCTATCCAAATGCTTCTTCGACAATTTCGCGCTGGTTTCCCAAGGCTCAGCGCGCAACCGCCTCAAGTGTCGTCTGGGGTGCCAGTCGGCTTGGTGGGGCCATAAGCCCCTTCCTGGTGATCCCCATTCAGAATGCCTACGGCTGGCGCATGTCCTTCTATATCTTCGGAGCCATGGGCATCGTGTGGGTCGCCATCTGGTATTACTGGTTCCGCGATACACCGGCTCAAAAGGAAGGGACCTCGCAGGAAGAGATTCGGGAAATGGCTGCTGAAATGGACTCAGCCGATTCCGCTCACAACAAGCTTCCATGGTCTATTGCACTTCGTACCCGCAATTACTGGATGATTCTTTTGATGTATCACACCTATTGTTGGGGCAGCTATTTCTATTTGTCCTGGCTTCACACCTTCCTGGTGAAGGGTAGAGGTATGAGCCAGGAACAGATGAAATCACTTTCCGCTTTGCCATTTCTGGTTGGCTTTTGTGGCAATCTACTGGGCGGCTTTCTCAGCGATCACCTGAGTCGCCGATTTGGCCTCAAGATTGGTCGCCGCACCGTTGGTGCGGCCGGATTGGCACTCAGCGGCGTCTGCATGCTCACTACGGCATATACGGCGGACCCCGTAAACTCCGTCATCCTCCTCGCGCTAGGTTACGGTGCGATGGATTGTATGCTCCCCGTTTCGTGGGCCGTGTGCCTCGATGTGGGCAAACGTTATGCGGGTGCTCTCTCTGGGTCTATGAACATGGCAGGCCAACTGGGCTCTTTTGGGTCCAGCATTGCCTTTGGCTACCTGGTGGATTATTTCCACAGCTACGACTTGCCCTTGAAGCTCTTCTCCATCATGCTTTTTGTCAGTGCATTTCTCTTCACGCGTATCGACCCTACGCAAGAATTGCCTCGTGCTGTTGAGCCGGGCGCGCCTCAGCCCGTTTGAGCCTTTCCAGACACTGCTCATTGAGAATCCGAAGTACAACGGCTCCGTAGTCTGCTGCCGGGTTCTCCATCCGCTTGAGATGTACCGGAACCCGGAAGTTCGCCCACGATTGCATGGGAAGATCCACTCTGACGGCATAGGTATTGGGACGATCCATAGTCGGCGCAGCCTCAGCAAAAGAAAATCCTGCCAGCCGAATGTTTAATTCAAGTAATCCAAGCTCGCGAGCCCCTTGCGCCAGCAAGCCAATTGCCTCCTGCGCCGTGTTTGCTGTTTTGAGGTCATCTTCAAGTGACCGGAGAAGGATCTGGTGTCTCAGCCAGCTTCGAATTCGCCCGCCAAGAAAGGCTTCCCCCAGCACAAGAAACTCCGGGTATCGCAATCGAGCCACACTATGGCCAAGGAACAAAAGGAAGGGACCTACAAGAAAGATCCTTTCATATACCCCTCGACCAATTTGGAGCACCGCGATCGCAGTTCCGAGCAATGCCAGCATTCCTAAACGCCAGAGAACACCAGCCGATCCATGCCCCTGCCGCTTTAGCCGATGATGAATATGATTGCTGTCGGCAGAGAACACAGGACGTCCTCGCAGCAAACGCCTTGTTGAACTGAGCGCCGTTTCCATCAATGGCAAAGTCAAAATCAAAACGGCCGAGATCAACCCGTCTCCGCTTGGAAAATGCTTTGCCAGCACTGCACCCCCACACCCAATCAGGAATCCCATGGTCAAGCTCCCCGTATCACCCAGGAATAGAAGTGCCGGTGGCCAGTTGGCCCTGAGGAACGGAAGTATCGCTCCCAGCAGTGGAGCGAAAACGTAAGCCAAAGAGTAGTAATCCAGCGTAAGGGCTACGGTAATCAGTCCGAGACAGGACACCACTCCCAGCGTTCCAGCCAATCCGTCCGTTCCGTCCGTAAGGTTAAATGCGTTGGAGCACAAGATCAACCAGAGGATCGTACAGGAGTAAGAGACCCACTCCATCCCAGGGCTCGCCTCAATCATTCTGATCCCAGCCCAATAGGCGATTGAAGCCGCAATCAGTTGTCCCGCCAGCTTTTGGACTGGCCTTAGATCGAACATATCGTCTAGAAATCCGGTCAAAAATACCACTCCGACCGCGGGCAGAAAGCGCAGAAGAAAGTCGCTTCTCTGCTCGATCACATAATTGCCGCCAGCCGGCAGCATGGTGACGATGCCGATCGCGAAGAGGTAGGAAAGAATGACTGCTACTCCGCCAGACCGAGGCACTGCAACCGTATGCGTTTTTCGCTCTCCCGGCAAATCCAGCTTCCCAAATCGGACAAAGAGCCATCTCGTAAGCGGAACTAGAATCTGGCTCAGGCTAAGAGCCACCCAAAACAGCGCAAATAGAGATTTCATGCCAAGCGCCTCTCTTTGTCTGCCGCCAAGCGCATCGCAGCCATCACAAACATCCACCAAACGCAGTTCACCCGGACTTCCTTAAAGATGAACAGGTCGAATCCAAAGGCGAGCAGAGAAACTACCAACGTGAAGCTGAAGAGCCGCCAGGGTGTATCGGCTCCAGCAAGTCTCGGTAGACGCACAAGTTGCCGCACGACTACGATAAGCCAGAGAACTCCGGCGAGACCAAATTCCACCAACAGTTCCAGCAAGGTGGAGTGCGCATGGTACAGGCTGGCGCCAAATCCAGTGGAGATCAGATTATCTCCTCCGGCAATCATCTCCCCGCGTAAGGAATCCCGTCGATACCATGCCCATATGGATCCATAGCCCTGGCCCAACGCCAACATCCAGGCCGGCTCCGATTCCGCAATCGTCCATGCCGTTTCGTGTGTCAACTTCCGATGAACGTCTTCAAACTTGGTTAGACGCTGGGTATCTGCCTGGGCAAAAATTAGAAATCCAGCTGCCGCACAAAACGCAGCCGCAATCAAAATGGGACTTTCGCTGCGCTTCATACTCCGAAGCCAAATCAATAATCCTGCAACATAAGCACCGAGCAGAATCAAAGCGGCCCTGCTTCCAAGCCCGAGATAAGAAGTAAGCAGAGATACGGTCATGAATGCGGCAACACCCAGTTTGAACTTCTTGTCAAAGAATGACTGCAAGGCCCAGCCAATCGCAGGCAGCAGAAGCATGTATCCCGTGCTCGATCCAAACAAGGGCCCTCGAACGCGTTCAATCCCAAAGTCATTGTTCGACATGGCGCTGCCTTCGCTCCGAAGTCCTAAGCCTAGAATGCTCTCTGCTGAATAGACCAGCCCCACGAACGCAAGGAACAGGGCCAGACGATTCAGAAATCCCCTTACCTGTTCCTTTTCATAGCTGTACAGCAGCCCTGCTGCCTGTATAGGACCACTTGCCGCCAACATCAGTGCGAAACTCATACCCAGCTTGTCTTCCGTCTCAAGTGGACCCATTTGCAATCGAAGAAAGCCGTACGTTAACAGGAGTAAGGTTGCAGGTAGTACAATCCCGGGCCCCTTTCCTTTTCCTGAAATTAACTTCTGTGCAATTGCAGCGACTCCGTAAAAGAAAGCAGACAAGAAGATACAAAGTTCGGTTGCCTTCATCGGCACTCCAAACCACTCCTGTCGACTGACGGTCGAAGCGGGCACAATGGCTCCATAGCTAAGCACGAGCCAAAATGGCAATTCCCACAGTACGATCCAACTTGCCGGAACAGCCGAGGCACCAAGCAGTGAGTACTGGCTTATGTTGCGAGGGGACAAGACAGCACTATTCATGAGCGAACTCCCACGCCGTCTTGCGCTTCCATCAAGTTCTCGTACAACGAGGCAACATCCGCAAGAAGTCGCTGCTCTCCGAAGTGGTCCAGAGCAAATCCTTGTGCTGCCAAACCCATTCTGGATAAACTTTCCCGGTCCGACAGGAGTTGCTCAAAGGTGTCTGCGAAAGCAGTGGACTCAGCCTTCACGAGCACTGCATTGCCATGTCGCCAGTTAGATGGACTCATCAGGCAGGTGCCTGTTGTGAGATCAACAGTTCCTCCCGCTGGAGTGGCAACGAAAGGTCTGCCAGCGGCCATTCCCTGTATCAGGGCTAAGGGGGTTCCCTCTCTGTGCGAAGTCAAGATCAACAAATGACATTGCGTTAGCATGCCCTCGATCCTGTCTTGCCAGGGAAGCAGCTTGGCGGAATGCAAGTTTCGGCCTCGTACTTCTTCTTCCAGCCAGCCCCGCTCCGGTCCATCCCCTGCAATCAAAAACTGTAAGGGCAGTGCTCTCGCTTCGCATTGTTGAATCACATCGAGTAGCAGACCAAGATTCTTGATTGGTACAAATCTCCCAAGCCATCCAACGGTCAGCTTGGTACTCGAAAAATCAGGTGGAGGAAGTTTCGAAAATGGCTTCAAATCCATTCCAAGTTGCACAACATGGAACTTCTCTCGTGGCCCGATTCGGTACTCATTGCTCAGTTCCTGCAACTGTTGTGCGCTTACTGTGCAAAGTGCACTGGAGCCATTGGCTAGAAGCTTTTCGATTAGTTGGAGTAAAAGATTCAATGCCTTGCCGAAGTAACCTTCCAGAACGTGGCCATGGTAGGTATGCACGATATGCGGAACCCCAGCCAAGATTGCAGCAATCCTGCCGATAAATCCTGCCTTGGCTGTGTGTGTGTGCACGATGTCGGGTTGGTAGCGAAGGATCAAGCGCCAGATATGGAAGAGGGCGGCTACGTCTCGCAGAGGATTTAATTTGGCACCAAGCATAGGTACTCGCTCCACGAGATCGCTGCTCGCCAATAGAGATTCAACATTGATTTCATTTGCGGAGCACTCTCCGAATACCAATACCGAATCGAATCCATGATCTTGAAGTCTGCGATTGAGAAGTGTGGCATGCACGGGTGGGCCACCCCCCGCCAATCTGGTGATGATTCGCATCACAAGTGGTCTACTTTTGCGCATCACGCAACGTCCCTCAATGCTCCAATGTGCGGCTTGGCAACCGGTTCCAAAATCGCCATGGAACGTCCACAAGGACAGCGGTCTTCGTCAGCCCATGCGGCCCAATCTCCGCTTTTCACCCGAATGATTGGGTTCTCAGTGTCTAAAAGGCTCGTCAGTACCACCTCTCCGGCCTCGCCAGGGGCACAGGCGCTGCCATTCGGGCGGACAATTTCAGTAATGCCAAACAACGGGTGGGTATGCATCCGCTGGTAGCGGCACTCAAACCAGAAGCCTCCCATCGTCTCGTGCTGGGCCTGCTCAAACACGCGGCACCCGAGACGGCTTTCCAGTGCTGTGCGCAAAGCTCGATCCCAAATGACATCCGAGCAGATGACAACCGGAATTTGCACTACCAAACCTCGTTGCAGCAACTGGTGTAACGCCTTCGCCGAGCCCCGCAGAACGGAAGGTCGAAAACTCAACAACTGGGAGATCATTTTGTCCCCAGGAGCCTCGGCTAGCTTGTCTTCTGAGAGCCAGAGTTCTTGTCCGTTCCAGTGCTTTACCCAAGCCGTTCCTTGACCCAACTCGCGCACAACCTCTGCGCGCTTTTTCTCGCGAAGACTTCCGATTTGTTCTCTATGACAATCCAGGTAAGCTTGTCGTTTTGCCTTCGCAATAGTGCTGGGTGCTTTCCAATTGGCATTCAAAATGGGCAAAGCTCCAAAACTGCCCCAGTCTCCAGCTCGAAGTTTGGCCCAATTCCGCTCCGGTCTTACCAACTTCAACATCCGCCGCAATCGCGCGATCTGAAGCAATTCCAATTGCAATGCAGAAGATTTTTCGGTCGCCCGGAGTAACGCGAGTTCTTCCCCGTAGCCGAACCGCTGCAACTCTCTCTGCTGCCAGAATCGCTGCAGGCTAAATGCCGCATCTCGACCCAGACTTGCAAGGTGTTCAAGCTGCATAACGATCTTCCTCCGCAGCGGAACTCGCCATCCTCTGAATCGCTTCGTAAAACTCCTTACGCTTCGGACGCAATAGGCCAAGCTCAAAACCTCGGGCAACCTGCTGGTTTCGTTGTCCTATGTCCTGCCACGCAGATCGTTGATTGGCGAAAGAGAGAAGTGCCCTGCAAAGCGCTTCCTCATCGCCAATTTCTGTAATCCATTGCCGCTCGATCAGGTCTGGCATGGCTCCTGCCTCGCTGCAAATTGCAGGAAGCCCGGCGGCCATTGCTTCCAGTAACGCCCGCGGAATTCCTTCCGCCCTTGATGGAAGAACAAATAAATCAGAATCCTTCAAGAATCCTCGGACTTCAGCCGCTCCGCCCTGTGCACCCGTGATTTCCACTCTGCCATGAATTCCGCAACTTTCCGCCAATGACAGTAGCCTTGTCCGCTGGACACCATCGCCCACGAATCGAAGTGTGAAGTCAAGCCCTTGGCGATGTGCTTTGCCCAGCGCCTGGATTAGCAAATCTTGCCCCTTATAAAGTAGGTCCAAAAGCCCA
The DNA here is from genome assembly GCA_044340255.1 of Bryobacter sp. Lineage (GTDB taxonomy): Bacteria > Acidobacteriota > Terriglobia > Bryobacterales > Bryobacteraceae > Bryobacter. The sequence goes on from JBIITX010000009.1 coordinate 161,702, forward strand.
ACAGAGACAATCCGGATCGGCCTGGGAGAATCGGGTCGGTTCGGGAGAAAAAACGCCTGCTCCGGCAAATCAACATCCGAAACGTTTCCCGTCCAACTGGCCCGCAGCGGCGGGTTGTTCGTGATCGTTTTCTTTCCCGTGACATAGTTTACGACTCTTGCTTCGCCGCACAGTTCTTTGGATTGACGGCAAAAATAGGGACGAAACAATGTGGCCAAACCGTGAGGCGATACGCCCGCTGCGAAGAAGTCATAGGGGTCTGTAAGAAGCTCTACTGCAAAGGGACGCTTCTTGGCCCGCAATTTCGACGCGACAATAAATCCGGTCTGAGAGGGAATTCTCAGAAGGAAGGCACCATCGAGTTCAGCAATTTGCGAGAGCCTCTCTGCGATTCTATTGCGTTGCTTCAGGTATTGAAATGGGCCCACAAAGGTAGGTACTGGCAGAACCTCAACTCCTGGCCCATTCACCAACCTGGCCTTCGCTCGCGGTTCAGCAACTTGAGCCGTTCTTGCCACTACCCTCACTCGGTCGAAGACTTCCAGAGGCAATTCAAAGAAGTCATAGGCTGGTGGGGTGAGTGACCAGACTCGCCCATCTGGTGTTTGGTGTAATCGTTGATCAACGACGAGATTCAGTACATTCTCGGGCTTAGTTGGCATAGATACTTTGGAGTGCGGCAAGATTCGTTTCTATAGAGAAGGCACTGCGTTCGAAGTGGCGGCGACGCTGCTCCTCTGTGACAGTGCAGGCAGTTCGGTTTTCCAAAATGGATTCCACCCACATTAATATAGGCAACTCAAGGGCCAAACGATGGACAAGCTCAGGTATCAGATTCAGTTCCTCAGGAAGATGGGCGGCAACCCAGCATGGAACTCCTGCTGCTTGTGCCTCCAGCGCTGCCAGCCCGAGCCCTTCCGCATGACTCGGAAACACAAAGGCATCTGCCGCTGCGAAGATTGAAGCTAAGTCACGCTGATTGCCCCAAAACTGAACTGCCTCTCCCAATTCCAATTCTTGGACTCTCGCCTCGAGTAAGGGTCGTTGCGGCCCATCCCCGACGAGCCACAGTCGTGCCCTTGGTTCCCGCTTCCGCATGACCAGGAGTAACTGCAACAAAAACTCATGATTCTTTTCGGGAGCAAGGCGGCCTACATGTACCAAAGTGAAACGGGAATCATCCGCTTTCCGGTTTGTTCCTAAGAGTGCCTCAAAGGAACTCCCACATGGCAATATCCTTGCCGTTGACGCCTCTTCACCAAACAAGTCAAGTGCTGCACCTTTTCCGACGGCCAGCTTGACATTCGCTGCCCCACGCAGCAAGCGCCGACAGATTGCCGCATAGACCTGGCGCACGCCACTGTTGCTGCGTCGGAAATCAGCATGACTTTGGCTGATACGAATGGGTACTCCCATCCTTGCAGCGATAGAAAGATGGAGTGCACTTGCAAAGTGATTGTGGCAATGGATGACTTGCAGCGGCTCGAGGGATTCCAGTAGCTGGGCGAACGCTCTTGGCTCGGAGAGCCACTGGCGGGGTGGAGGGCAGTAATGCAGATTTACGCCGAGTCGCAAAAACTCCTGGGAAAGTGTCCCAAAATCTCGTTCCTCGAGCGCGAAATGGAATTCCGGACGGCTCTGCTCGGGCCAATGTTGGATGAGCCGTTGCAGCCAACATTCGATTCCTCCTGGATTCAGTTGACGCAATACGTGGAGCACTTTCATTGTGCATCTCCCGCGTGCTTCAAACTCAGCAAACTTACCGCCAGAGTGACCAGCCCAACCAGACCTAATGCCACTGCAGCTCCTGCTGCCCCCCATTTCGGCACGGCCAAGAGACTTCCGAGCAGGCTGGCCAATACCAGCGAGATGCCTACCCAAAGCAGAGATCGATACAGCCTTCGAGCCGTTAAGGCAAAGCCCACCAGTGCTGCTGGCCAGATCGTCAGTTGTGCCAATCCCATCGCCCACAGAAGTTCTCTGGCCAATACTGACTCTTCCATGTTCAGCAGTTTGAAGGCAGTTGTTGCGCACAACTGTTCCCCTAGAAATGCGAATCCTGCCACCGCTGCGGTGATGCTGCATATCCGCACGACTTTCCCGACGGATGCATTTGCCAGCGTTGGCAGCAAACTTTGTCCATAAGAAGTTGCCAGCAGCGTTCCGCATTGCACCATCACTGCAAAGTTGGCAAACAAGCCCAGGGTAATCGCATCGGTGTATTTTTCAAGGACGATCCTGGGGATGCTCGACCCCAAGGCCTGCAAGAAGAGGATCAGGCCCAAGAGCGAACCCCGCCGGAAGAGACTTTCCATGGTGCAGCCATGCCTTGCTCCCTCGAGTGACCGAAAGCGATAGTCGAAAACGAACAACACAATCAGACTTAGACAGCCATACAGTGCTGCAGCCACCTCAAGCCTCGGTATCCATGCAAGGAGCAAAACTAACATCAAGGCTCGAAAGGCCACACTCATTGCGCAAGAAGCCATATCGCCATGACGCTGCGCCTGTGTCTGATAAAGCTCAGCCCACGAATCGACGAGCCGGGAGAACATCCATAACCCGGTCAAGGGGCTCAGCCACAAGCCCAGCCCAAGCGCGGCAACGAAGCCTGGCAACGAAGTCAAAGTCCTCAGCCGGATTGCACGCCTCAAAGGAATCTCTTCGTCGCTATGCGTCAATAGCAATGCCTTGAGTTGGAAGTTCAGCAACTGCGCCAAGGGAGCAGTGACTGCCTGTGCATATGCAAAGTGCCCGGCAGCCTCAAGTCCATGCAGCTTCGTCAGTGCGAGTAGCCCAACGAAAGGCCCGGCCGCCTGCGATAGATTTGCGATCGCAACCCAAAAGGCGCGACTGAGTCCAAGGCGAGCGATCGAGACTCCATGGCCACCCGCAATGGAGGCAGGTTGTGCCACGACCTTAACTCCGCTCTTTTTCCGCGTAGTATTTGCCGTAGTAACCGTAGTATCCGTAGCTTTCGCTCATGGATCGGTTGACCTGGTTCAGAACCAGTCCGAGTACATTCGCGCGCAATCGAGTCAACAAGTCGACAACGCTTGCCACCTGCTTGCGTGAAGTATTCCCGGCGCGCGTCACGATGACAACTCCATCCACGCTGGTAGCCATCTCAAGGGGCTCTGGAAACCCTAGCAGCGGTGGAGCATCTAGAACGACAAGTTGATAGTCCTGAAGGAGGTCTTCGATGATGCTGTCCATTCTTCCCTTTAGCCAGTCATCCGGTCGACGACTGGCACTTCCCGCCGTCAGAATGTGCAAGTTTTCGCACGCTCCAGAATCTTGAATCAGAGATCTCAACTCTGCTTTCCCTTGGAGATACCCTCCAAGTCCCAAGTTGTTTTCAATGGCAAAGCGCCGATGAACGCTCGGTTTGCGCATATCGCCATCGATCAAAAGTGTCTTGGACCCTTGCATCGCGTGCGTCAATGCGAAATGCGCTGCAACCGTTGATTTTCCTTCTGCCGGCTGTGCACTGGTTACCAACAGAGACCGCAGGTTCTGATCAAAGTTGGTGAGCAGGATGGCATTTCGCAATGTGCGAATCGACTCTTCGTACCCACCCAAAGTGGCGTAACCATCTTTGCCTTTGACTGCAATTGCCCCTCTTCCATCGCCGGACTTTGCAAGGCCAATGGAATGCCTCCATGTCTTAACTTCTGGAAGGGTTCCAAGCAGCTCAATTCCAAGCGAATTTCTGACCTGCTCGGGATCTCGCAAGGTATTGTCCAGGACGTCCGTGGCCAGGGCAGCCAGAAAGGCAACGATCAAAGAAATCAAAAAGGCCAGTCCTGTATTCAAAAGAATGTTTGGCGACACGGGCTCAAGTGGAGTGCGTGCCAAGTCAGCAATCCGAATAGAACTGTTCTGGAAGCTGGCGTTGATACCCGCCTCTTTGATTCTTCTCACCAGTTCTTCATAGAGCTTCTTGTCAGCTTCCGCTTCCCGCCGCAAATTCTGATAGTCGAAGCTTCGTGAATTGAGTTGATCCAGCTCGGTCTTAGCGTCCTTCACCTGTTTTTCGAGCATGCGTTCGCGGTTCAACGCTTCTTGATACTCCACGCTTACGCCTTGTTGGATGTTGGTTGTAAGCAAGCCCAGTTGCCTCTCCAGTTCCGACACCTGCGCCTGAGACCTCCGATGTTCCGGATGGTTGACCCCATAGTGCGCTTGTACTTCAGACAACTTCTGACGAGCCTCGCTCAACCGCTCTTCCAGCTTGCGCATGGTGTCTCCCTGCGAGGAAACCTGGGCTGCTGCGCTCGATCCGCCCTCGACACTTTTCCACGCCGCCTCCTTTTTCACCCGGTTTGCCTGCGCAGAGGTGTACTCCTGGTTGATCTGTAGCAATCGTGCTGAAATGATGTTGGTTTTGTCTTCAGGACTGATCACATTCAGGTCGCGTTCAAATCGCGCCAGCGCCGCCGAAGAGGATTCCATCTTTACCCTAAGCTCATCGAGTTGCTTCTCCATAAAGCGCGAAAGTCCAACGGAAGATTGATGACGAATGTTGTAGGTATGGTCCAGGTAGGAATGTGCAATCGCGTTTACGCTTTCTGAAGCCAGTTTGGGGTCGGTCGAGCGGTAGCTAACCAGCATGAGATACGTATTCGGCGGACGGGATACCTTGAGCCCCTCCAGCACCATCGGCGCATCAAGTCGCTGCTGCTCCGTATAAGGCTTCACCAAGCGGAATCGGGACGGCTTCTTGAGTGGAAGCTTAAACTTCTCAACCACCGGCCGCAATACGGAATCTGATTGCAGCATCTTCACCTGCGTCGCCAAAAACTGATCTGAATCATTGGTCATCGCACGGGCTGACTCTTGTCCAATCACTCCAGTCGGTGTTTGCCGATCCACATCAATGGTGACGGTGGCTTCATAGACTGGTGTCATCTGGTAGGAAATTACCAAGGCCGCAATCGTACAGGCGATCACAAACAGCACCATCCGCAGGGCATTCCTCCGGAACAGCCAGTAATAGTGCGCCAATGGAACTGCCGTCTCTTCGCCAGTAGAACCTCGTTCGCTTCCTCCTGAAGGCATTCGAATCGGATCCATCGTGAGCTCCAGTGCTCGCGGCTTTTCAGCCGGTCGGGTCAAACTTCGATCCAGCGCAACCAGCGCTTCGTTCGTTGTATTAGCCATGCGAGGCAACCATCTCCTTGTCAATCAAACGACTCATCTTCGCTTCCAGTTGGCAGACAATGCCTTCCAGCCGTTCCCATCGATCCAGGGAATCTGTTGGCTCATCCAGGGTGGTCACAGCAACTCCATTGCCAGACAAGACGGCCGATCTAGCGTAATCCGACACACTGCGTGCCCCAGAGCGGGCGCAGGTATCCTTCAACATCTGATACTCGTCTTCGCTCAAGCGAAAATTGACAAGTCTGGTGCGGGGGCGATAAACAGGCAAGAGAACTCCTCCCAGGGGGAAATGACTTGCGCGGCGTCCTTGGATGGACCGATGAGGAAGCAACGGCTAAAGGAAATACGCCGTCGCACTAATGTGATCGGAAATTCCTGCCAGCAGAATAGTAAGCCACTCAATTTTCAAGTGGTAGGTAGCTTCTCAAAATGATTCCTAATGTCATTGCCCAAAACTCCGATGAGTATTCCTGAGATATGCGCTTGTTCCCATTCGCCCAACCCCAACCCATGCAAGAAGTCTTCGCTCAGATCTGGTCTAAAAACATTTGGGGCGACGCAGAATCTCGCTCTGGTGGCGGTTCCAACCTGAAACAAACAGCCTTCCTTCGTCCCCAACTTCAATCCCTGCTTCACGAGCGAGGCATCTCCAGCATGCTCGACATTCCCTGCGGCGATTTCCACTGGATGAAAGAACTCCAATTCCCCAAGGCATTCCACTATTTCGGGGCAGACATTGTTCCCCAGCTCATTGCTTCGAACCAGGAACGGTACGGCAACGAATCCTTCCAATTTCAGGTGTTAAATCTCACAGAAGATCCACTTCCCCAAGTGGATCTCATTTTTTGTCGGGATTGCCTGGTTCATCTGGATCAGGAGTCGATCTACAAAGCCTTGGCCAACATCCGTCGCAGCAAGTCCAAGTGGCTTCTGATGACTCACTTTTCAGACCATCGTGAGAATCGCAACATCAAGACCGGTCAGTGGCGCCCCATCAACTTTACCGGGTCCCCCTTTCATCTCCCGCCACCACTGCTCATGCTCGACGAGCAATGCACTGAGGACGGTGGAAGATTCCGCGACAAAACCACCTCACTTTGGGCGACAGATCAACTTCCCGCCTGAGGCTGCCCTATCTCCTGATCCTTGTACTGCAATTCATACAACTTCCAGTACAACCCTCTAGCCCGCAAAAGCTCCTGGTGTGTCCCGCTCTCTCTGAGCTGTCCCCGGTGCATCACCAGAATTCGGTCCGCCTTCTGGATCGTGCTCAACCGGTGGGCAATCACTACTGCCGTACGCCCCTCCAGCATCACTTCGAGCGCCTTCTGAATTCGCTGCTCCGTCTCAGTATCCACGCTTGAAGTGGCCTCATCCAGAATCAAATACCTGGGCTCTCTCACTAGCGCCCGGGCAAAGCTCACCAACTGCTTCTGCCCCGTGGAAAGCCCCCCTCCCCGCTCTGTCACTGTCAAATCCAATCCTTCCGGTCTGGACTGCACGAAATCCCAAAAGTTTACCTTTCGACAGGCCGCCTCGATCTGTTCATCATCAATCGTTTCATCCCCCAGGCGAATGTTATCCCGCAGCGTACCCGTAAACAAAAAGGGATCCTGTAGCACTACCCCAAACTGCTTCCGCAACTCTGTAGGATCCTGCCGACGCACGTCGACGCCCCCGGTGCTCACCGACCCTTCCTGCACATCATAAAATCGCAACATCAGATTCGTAATGGATGTCTTACCCGCACCCGTATGTCCGACGATGGCGATCGTCTCTCCAGGCTCGACGCGAAAGCTCAAATCCCGCAGCACCCAATCCTCGTCCTGGTAGGCGAACTTCACATCGCGAAACTCCAGACTCGCCTCGGCCCCAGACGGCTGTGCAGCGTCTGGCCCCTTCACATGAATGGCTTCATCCAGCATTCCAAAGACGCGCTCACTGGCCGCCATCGAACTCTGCACCGTGTTGTACTTCTCGCTCAAATCCTGAATTGGCCCAAAGAACCGCATCGCATATTGAAAAAATGCCACCAGGATCCCAACCGTCATTCCTCCATCCCGCACTCCAAAACCGCCATAAGCCAACACACATCCCATGGCAACCATCCCTTGAAATTCAACCACGGGATAAAACCACCCATACGCCACAATCGAGCTCTTCCAGGCATCCATGTTCTCTCGATTAATCCCCTCAAACTGCTGCTTGGCGCGCTCCTCCCGATGGAACAATTGCAACACGCTCATCCCGCTGGTATGCTCCTGCAGAAACGCATTCAGCTTCGCAATCGCCACCCGCTGCTGGCGGTAATCCGCACTCACCTTTTTACGAAAGATCATGGTCGTAACCATCACAAACGGCAGCACCCCTGTCATGATCAACGTCAATTGCCAGCTCAATTGAAACATCGCCATCAACACAAACCCAATGATCATCAAGTCACCCAGAATCGTAACCAGCGCTGCCGAGAAAAACTCATTCAATTGGTCGACATCGCTCGTTACCCTCGTCACAATTCTGCCCACCGGATTTTTGTCAAAGTATTTGACATCCAGCCTTTGCAAATGCCCGTAGATCTTGCGGCGCAGGTCAAACATGATCCGCTGCCCTGTGTACTGCATCGTGAGCTGTTGCAGATATTCCAGCACCAGCCGCACCACCAACAACAGTCCAAACAAAATACTCAAGAACATCAATCCCGGCCATACTTCTGCTGGCAGCCACGGATTCAGCACCTCCAGCACGCCATCAAACCCAGTCACTTTTTTCGAGATGTATTTGTCAATGGCCACTCTGGTCAGCAACGGTGTAATCACTTGCGCCAGCGTCTGCCCAGTCAGCAATACCAGGCTCATCAATACGGTCCAACGGTACGGCCAGGCATACGGTAGCAGCCGCCGCAATTGCCGCGAATCGTAGATCTTGCCCTTAACCTTTTCTTCCATCTACACTCGCTTTCCCGGCAATCGTAGCTTTCCCGCCCAATTCGCCCACGCCCAGACCAATCCGGTCGATCCACTCAAGCATCCCGCAACCGCAGCAATCGTACGTGGATTTACAGTCTCGGTCGCGATTCCGGCCACAAACAGGCTCACCATCATCGTCGTCCACGTCATCGTCTCCATTGTCGCGAATACTCGACCCCGGTATCGATCCTCTGCATACTGCAACACCTTGGAATAATTCACAACACTCGACGTCGACCCTGCTGCCCGCGATAAGCCGATAAACACCAGCGCCAGCGCAAACTGGGTCTCCCAGGCAAACGCAACATACAAGGCTCCATGGGCCAAATACGCAATGGCGACTGTTCGTTTATAGCCTTCAAATGAAATTCGCTTGTTGAGCCAGTTCGCCAGAACTCCGCCGACAACCAGACCCAATCCCGCAGCGCCCCAAATGGTGCCAATCCCTGCCGGTCCTCGCCCAAAGACTTTCTCTCCAAACACACTAAACAGAATCTGCGCGGCACCGCCACCCGTTGCCCATCCCACGCCAATCAATGCGATAGCCATCAGCAGTGGCTCACTCTTCATGTACCGCAACCCATCCATAAACTCCCGGTGTGGTTGAAACTCACGATGTTCTGCCTGCATCGGTGGTTCAAACTGTTTCGGTTCCGTTCGAAACAACAACAGGCAGATGGCGCTGCCAAGAAAACTAAGTGCATTCAATACGAAGGCCCACTCATAGCCAAAGGAAGCAATCGCTGTTCCTCCAAGAAATGCCCCTACTGCCGTCGTTGCCCAGGCCGTTGTCTGCGTCAGCGCATTGGCCGGCAGCAATTCTTCACCCTTTGCCACTACCGGCAAAATCGCATTGCGCCCACTCGTAAAAAACGGACTCGCAAACATCAACATGGCACTCAACACAAACAGCAGGGTGTTGTCCGGTTGATTCATGCACAAGATAAACCCCAGCGCCACCACACACCGCATCAGGTCGCTGGCAATCATTACCTTGCGACGGTCCAGTCGATCCAGCACAACTCCAGCCATTGGCCCAGCCAGCAGCATCGGCACTGCTCTGGCAATCAGTACACCCCCTACCAGCATCCCCCCATGCTCCTGCCGGATTGCCATCGAAAACACAGCGATGTTGTTAAAGTGATCCCCCACTTCACTCACTACCTGGCCAGCCCACAACATCCGGTAATTGTGGTTTCGACTCAGCAACTGCGGGATACTCACCGCCACTAGAACTTCTCCGTCAGATACACACCCAGAAGAATTAGAAGTCCACCTGTCAGCAAGCTCACGCTCATTACCTCACCCAGTAGCGGTATGGCCATCGCCGATCCCATCACCGGTTGCAGGTAGGTAAAGGTGGTCAACTGCGATGCCGGCATTTGTTTCAGGACGCGATAGTAAATCAGGAAACAAAACACGCTCGGTACCGCCGCCATAAACAAAAGGCAAAGCCAGGAAATCGGCAGCAACTGCCGAAACGGAAAATCGAGCGACAGCGTAATCGTTGCCGGCATCAGCAGCACCACTGCCCCAAGAAAGTTCAACGTTACCGTTCCAATCGGGCTCAACTTCCCACTCAGCGGCTTTGAGAACACAGTAAACACCGTAAACATCAGACAGCCCAACAACACCAGACCATCTCCCAATAGCGACGCACCGCCAGACGTCTTCGATTGCAGCAGCCCGATCCCGCAGAGCGCTACACCCATGCCAATCAACTTCTTCGGCCGAAACTTCTCCTGCCCCATCGCACAGGACAGCCCATACACAAACAACGGCGTCATCCCGACAATCAACGCCCCGTGCGCCACACTGGTGCGTTTCACTCCCATAGCGAAAAACAACTGATTGGCCGCCATCCCAAGTGTCCCCAACCCCACAAAACGCCAAAACATGGGCCAGGTCCACGCGTGCGGCCGTTCCCGCCAATATAGGGGAAGGCAAATCAGCAGCGCCAATGTCGTCCGCCATCCCGTCAGCAGGACAGGGTTCCACTGCCTCATCGCCACCTTGCTCGTAATGAAGTTAAAACTCCAAAGCAGAGTGACCAGAAACATCAAGGCGTAAAGATGGCGTTTACTGCTTCCCTCACTCAAGGCTTGCTTATGGTCTCCTGTCTGACCGTAATGGAATCGAGGAATGCCTGATCCACATCAAATCCGATTCCCGGGCCTTCCGGCACCGTGATCAGTCCATCTGCCGAGACTTCCACCGGCTTCGTAATCACTTCCTGTTTCCAGTAGCGCTTGGACGCACTCACATCCCCAGGCAACACAAAGTTCGGTAACGTTGACAGCGCAATGTTCGCCGCCCGTCCAATTCCAGACTCGAGCATGCCGCCACACCAAACCGGAATCCCGTGCGCCAGTGCCACGTCATGCACCTTCTTGGCTTCAGCAAATCCGCCCACGCGCCCCAGTTTGATGTTGATAATGCGGCCCGCCTTCATCCGGATCGCCTGCTCTGCCTGATGGGCTGAGCGAATGCATTCATCGAGACAGATCGGAGTCTTCAACTTGGCCTGTAGCTCCGCGTGGTCAATGATTTCGTCGTGTGCCAGCGGCTGCTCAATCATCATCAGATTGAATTCATCCAGCGCCTCGAGCAATTGCCAGTCTGCCAGCGTATAGGCGGAATTCGCATCTCCCATCAGCAGGATCTCCGGAAAGCGCTTGCGCACTTCACGAATTACATCGACGTCCCAGCCTGGAGCAATCTTGATCTTGATCCGCCGGTAGCCGGCATTCACTTCCGTTTCAATCTTGCCGAGCAGTTGGTCCACGCTGTCCTGAATGCCGATCGACACCCCACAGGCGATCTCCTTGCGTGAGCCACCACCAATCGCCTCGTACAATGGAATCCCCTTCTGCTTCGCTTCGAGATCCCAACAGGCAACTTCCAGTCCGCCTCGGGCCATAAAGTGTCCACGAATATGCGCCGACCTCGCCCCTACGTCCGAGGCTGCAGCAAACTCATGACCAATCACCCGCGGTGCCACATAGTCCTTCAGCAGAAACCATGCCGAGTCGGTCCACTCCTCGTTGTAAAAAGGATTCTCTCCGGCCGTCACCTCGCCCCATCCAGACACACCGCCAGAGATCACCTCAACCAGAATGATCTTGCGAGAGTACGTGCGCCCAAAACTGGTTTGGAAAAAATGCACCAGCGGCATTTCAATCTGCCGCAATTTAACTTGATCAATTACGAGTGCCATTTGCTTAACAGGTAGGTTCCTTTATCTTCTGCTCTTTCAAATCCAGTCACGGCATAGCCATTGCGAAAGTGTTCGCGAAACTGTTCGCTAATCGAAGCCTGCTCCGACAAAGCTCGTGCCGGGTCAGCCTGCTTCCAGTTCTGCATCGCCATTGGTACTTCAATGCGTTGCTCTACTTCCACCGGGTCGTACTTTCCTTCTACCAGCACCTGCTTCACCCGCTCACTGCCGATGTACCATTCCGCTACGCAACGGTCGGTCGGCAGACCACCATGCAACAGACTCGTCGTCGTACCGTACTGGTTCAATACATAACGCCGCACCACAGCACCCAACCGTTCAATGTTGAAGAACGCGTTCTTGATCTCCAGCGGATCAAACGTCCATTCAATCAGCTCGATGCCTCGCTCCAGCGCTTCTTCCCGCTGCTTCAGCTTCAGCATCCGGCCAATCCCGGCATTCCGATACTCCGACAGCACGCCCATCATGTGGCTGTGTAGATAATACTTGCCACCCGGCTTCAACCCCGGGATCGCCAACAGAAACGCTACCATCCGCTCTCCGTCATAGGCGCCAAACACCTGCCCGCCCACCTTGGTGGCCACCACAAACAATCGCACTGGCAAAAGCTCAATATCCTCAAAGCCCCAAATGGTCTTCTGCAATGCCACGGCTTCGGCAAACTCGTGTTGCTCACTCAATGCCCGTATCTCGATCATGCCTTCTTCGCCTCCTGCCAATAGCCTTCCATTTCCTCCAGCGAGGTCGCGCCCAACTCTTTCCCCTGCTCGCGAACTCGTTCCTCGACATGCCCAAATCGCTGCCGAAACTTCGCATTGGTGTGCCGCAGCGCCTGTTCCGGATCCACCTTCACCCAGCGGGCCAGATTGACGACCGTAAAAAGCAAGTCCCCAATCTCGCCTTCAATCTCTGCCTCGTCTCCCTCGGCCCGCGCCTGCTTTAGCTCAGCCACTTCCTCCTGCAACTTCGCCAGCACGTCTTCAAACGCTGCCCACTCAAATCCGGCTTTGGCCGCCTTCTTCGAGATCTGCATGGCTTCCATCAGTGCCGGTTGTGCGCGGTTAACGCTGTCGAGCAACCCCTGCGGATGATCACCCTTTTCCTTGGCCTTGATCTCATCCCAGTTGCTGAGTACTTCATCGGACGAAGCTACTTCCGTTTCTCCAAACACATGCGGATGCCGACGAATCAACTTCTCATTGATGGCACGTAGCGAGTCCTCGATGTTGAAGTGTCCAGCTTCGGACGCCATCTGTGCATAAAACACCGGCTGCAGCATCAGGTCCCCAAGTTCCTCACACAATGCCGCATAGTCCTTACGTTCAATGGCGTCGATCACCTCGTAGGTCTCTTCAATCGTGTAACGCTTGATCGAGTCGAAGTTCTGCTCGCGATCCCAAGGACACCCACCAGGCGCCCGCAATCGCGCCATAATATCAACTAACTCTTGAAAGGAATCTTTGGCGTTTGAACCCACGGATCTCTCAGTTTAACATTCGTCCAGCCCAGTTCCCTGAGGACAAAGCCCACGTCGAGCGCCTCTTTCGCGACTACCAGGCCGACATTGACGTCGACCTCTGCTTCCAATCCTTTGAGCAGGAACTTGCCGATCTCCCTGGAAAGTACGAGTGCATCCTTCTCGCCACCGGCGGCTGTGTCGCCTTGCGCCCCTATGCTCCAGGAATCGTCGAGCTCAAGCGGCTCTTCGTCTACCCACAGTTTCGCGGGCAAGGGCAGGGAAGAGCCTTGGTTGAGGCTGCTTTGGACGCTGCGATCCAAAGGGGCTACCAGCGTGTCCACCTCGATACCATTGAAAAAAAGATGCCCAGCGCCGTGTCTCTTTACAGGGCGCTGGGCTTTGTCGAGGTCTCAACCCCTGGAGGGAAGGATGGGCCAGACCTTCTGGACATGGAACTCGATTTAGCTCGATTTTCTCCGCAAAAAGAAAGCACCGAGTAATCCGGCAGCACACAGCAAGTAGGACTCCGGCTCAGGCGCCTCAGCGCCACCGCCACCTCCACTGCTGCCCCCGCCCGTCTCTGCCGCCTGCGCATAAGCAAAGTTGTCCAGGATGATGCGGTTTTGTTCCGAGTTCGTCGGCGATAGAATGTTCAACCGAATACCAGTGATGTTACCCGTCGTTGTTACACCAAAGAAGCCGAGCCCTAACGTTCCTGGAGGTATTGTCAAGGTCTTCGTATAGGTCAGCACATTCGACTCAAAGAGTGCAAAGTCCAACGTGATCGGTGATGGCGTAGTCGAGTAAAGCGTCGTTCCTGAAGTGTTATTCCGATAACCGGAAAAATTGAACGATATTGCCGTGATGTTCGATAGTGACAGGAGATTCGCTCGGATCCCAGTCCCATTCGTCCCGTCACCAACACCTCCACTGTTTCCACCTACCAGATAGTCTCCACTCCCGGTGCTGTATCCGGCCGATGGCGACTGCCATCGAAACGTAAAGTAACCAGAATTCGTTGGACCAGTGGATTCATTGTAGAAACCAACATAATTGACACTTCCGTAAGTAAGACCAGTATTGGTTGATGAGGATTGGTTGGCTCCAGTAAACGTTTGGTTTGTGATCGTTCCAGTCGTTGCTGCGTTCCAGCTCACCACATCCGAATACTCATTAAGAACGGTAGCTTGGGCAGAAGCTCCGATGAATAGGGCGGTCATCGCCGCGCGAGCGATTAGCGAACATTGAAATTTCATGGTTCGCCAAGGTAGTGCCCAAAAACTTTAGCCTCTCTCCAACATTAATATTCGGGGGATGGGGCGTACTGTTGGGGGTATTACCGTTTCTTGGCAAGGGATAGAACGATCTCGCGCTGGTACTGCTGTGCCCGCTGGATGATCTTTCCCGCATCCAGCTTTGTCGCCTTACCACTCTGCACCACGGCTTCGCCGTGAATGTAGACATCGCTTACATCAGCCCCCTTCGACGCATACACCACAGAAGAATAAGGGTCAAAACTCGGTACCAGGTTCGCGCTATCCGAACGCAAGAATACGAGATCCGCCAGCTTGCCCGTCTCAATCGATCCAATCTTGTCGCTCATCCCCAGCACAGCCGCCCCATGCAGCGTCGCCATTTCCAGCGCTGTCTTGGCTGGCAATACCTCCGGGTCCATCGCATGTACCTTGGCCAGCTTCGCCGCCAAATCCATCTCTTCGATCAAGTGGAAGTCGTTGTTCGATCCCGCCGGCCCATCCGTTCCCACTCCAACATGCAACCCCGCTGCCAACTGTTTCATCACCGGCGCAATCCCACTCGCCAGTTTCATATTTGAGGAAGGGCAGTGCGCAATCCCAACCTTCTTCGCTGCCAATGTCGCAATATCCCGGTCATCCACCCAGATCACATGCGCTGCAACCGTTGGCCCATCAAAAATCCCCCACTCCGCCAGCACCTGCACCGGAGTCTTGCCATACTTAGCCACCATATCGTCGTTTTCACGCTTGGTCTCCGACACGTGGATCACGAGCGGTTTCTTGTACTGGTTAGCCAACTGGCGGCACGCCTGCAACGTCTCCTTCGAATTGGTGTAGAGCGCATGTGGCGCCACAGCTGGTGTAATCAGGGCGTCCTGCGCAAACTGCTTGAAGAATGCCTCCGTCCGCGCTAGCGCAGCCACTGGCGTCTTGGCATCCGCGACAGGAAACCCAATTACGGTTTGCCCCAGCACGCCCCGCATCCCGGCGTCCTTCGTCGCCCTCGCAATCTCCTCCTCGAAGTAATACATATCGGTGTACGTCGTTGTGCCGGAAAGCATCATCTCCAGACACCCCAGCAACGTGCCCCAATAGCAGAACTCCCGCGTCACATTCCAGGCTTCCGCCGGGAAAATAAAGTTCTCCAACCAATCCTGCAAACGGCGATCATCGGCAATCCCTCGCAGCAACGACATCGGAATGTGGGCATGCGTGTTGATCAAACCGGGAATCAGAATTGTGTTCGGTCGCGCCACACGTCGTACGCCCCGATACTCTTTCTCGAGCGCAACACGCTCCCCTACGGCAACTATCTTTTCGCCTTCAAGAACCACTGCGCCGTCCTGCAGCACACGTCGGCTGCGGTCCATCGTCACAATGGTGCCCGCTGTCAACAGCGTGCGTTTGGGAGTAGCTCCAACGAGAGACCCAGCCAGGCTAAGGCTGAAGCAGCGACGTGAGATTGAAGGGAAGGGGGAAGAGATCCCCAAATCGGTAACGGACTTCGGTTTCATGGGCACCACACAAGATGATCTCAACTTCTGGCCCACAAAATTCAGCCATCACCTGTCGGCACAATCCACAAGGTGCCGCGGGTGTTGTCGAATCCGTACAAATGACAAAGCGCCGAAACTCCCGATGCCCCTCAGACACTGCCTTAAAGATTGCGACCCGTTCCGCACACAGCGTCGCACCATAGCTGGCATTCTCGACGTTGCAGCCGGTATACACTGCTCCGTCCGCCGTCTCCAGGGCACACCCTACCTGATACTTCGAGTACGGCGCATACGCCGCACGCTGTGCCGTCCGGGCCTCGGCAACTAAATTCATACGCCAGGCAGAATCGACCGGATCAGTCGCACAAACTGATCCCGTACCTGCCGCCCCGTCTCGAGCACTTCCTCATGGTTGATCTTCTCGTTGGTTACCCCAGCCGCCATATTCGTCACGCAGGAGAACGCCAACACTTCCGCTCCCATGTGGTTGAGTGCGATTGCCTCCGGCACCGTCGACATCCCCACCAGGTCCGCCCCAATAATGCGCAGATATCGGATCTCAGCTGGAGTCTCATAGGTTGGCCCACTCAGACACGCATACACACCGTGGTGCAGCGGCACGCCGATCTTCCGCGCCTGCTCTTCAGCCAACTCCCGCAGCCGTGGCGAATAGCAAAAGGTCATGTCAGGAAATCTCGGCCCCAGCGTATCGTCGTTCGGTCCAATCAAGGGGTTCGTCCCTTGCAGGTTCAGGTGGTCTGTAATTAGCACCAGCGATCCCTGGTGGTAGGTCAGGTTGATTCCGCCTGCGGCATTCGTCAGAATCACCTTCCGTGCGCCCAGGCCTGCCAGCACTCTGACTCCCAGCACCACTTTGTCGATCGGGTGCCCCTCATAGAGGTGCGCCCGTCCCGACATCACCACAACCTTCCGGCCTTCCAACTCACCAAAAATCAGCTTCCCCGCATGCCCCACTGCCGTGCTTTGCGGCCAGCCTGGAATCTCGTCATAGCCAATCACCAGCGGATTCTCTACCATCTCCGCCATAGCTCCCAGTCCGGATCCCAGCACAATCGCAATCTCCGGTCGCCCGGCAATGCGCGATTCCAAATAGGCAATCTGTTCTTTCATAGCAACATCCCCGCAATACAAGCCGACATGAAGTTCGCCATCGTCCCAGCCATCACAGCCTTTAGCCCCAGCCGCGCAATATCCGATTTCCGCGTCGGCATCAATGCGCCCATGCCACCCACCTGAATCGCTACCGAGCTCAGGTTGGCAAATCCACAAAGTGCAAACGTCGCAATCGTAAACGACTTCGGCTCCAGCACCGCCTTCACTTTCCCCAGCTCAATAAAGGCTACAAACTCATTCAATACGAGCCGCGTCCCAAGAAACTGCCCAATCATCTGGCAATCGTTCCACGCCACTCCCAGCATCCAGGCCACTGGAGCAAACGCGTAACCCAAAAGTGTCTGCAGCGTCGGAGCCCCCAAACCTGTCAGGCATCCATTCACCAGCGCAATCAGACTCAAGAACGCAATCAGCATCCCACCGATGTTCAGCGCCAACTGCAGGCCGTCCCCGGCGCCCCGTGCCGCAGCATCAATCACGTTGATACCAGGCTTCTCGACTTCCAGCTTTACGTCCCCATTGGTCTCCGGCACTTCCGTCTCCGGAACCAGCATCTTCGCGAGCAAGATCGTCGCCGGCGCCGTCATAATCACTGCCGTCAGCAAGTGCTCAATCGAGACTCCGGCAAACTTCACGTACGCCGCCATCGTCGCCCCCGATACATGCGCCATCCCGCTGCTCATGATCGTGAATAACTCCGACTCGGTCAACTTCGCGAGAAACGGCCGAATCGTCAGCGGTGCCTCGGTCTGTCCCATAAAAATGGAAGCAGCCACGTTCGTCGACTCGGCTCCAGACCCACCCATCGTCCGCCGCATCACCTTCGCCATGACGCCAATCACAATCTGCATCACGCCGAAGTAATACATCACCGAGAACAAGCTTGCGATGAAGATCACAATCGGCAGCACCTGAAATGCAAACAGCACTCCAAATTCAGGGTTGGCTTTGCCCAGCTTGTCGCCAAACAGAAACGAGGCCCCGTCTTCGGAATACTTCAGCAAATTGTTTACTGCCGAAGAAGCCACCTGGAAGGTCTGTCCCAACGGCGTCTTTAGCACCAAAAGTGCAAATCCAAATTGCAAACCGAGGCCCCATATCAGGAGCCTCGGTTTAATTGCTTGTCGGTTTGTAGAGAGAAAGTAGCAGGTTGCCAAAATAGCAACCAGGCCAATCAGGCCAATCATTCCATCTAGCCTACTACTTCAAGAAGGATCTCGCGTTGTTCGGGTGCGGTCGACGAGATGCGGAAGGAATCTTCCACCATCTCTGCGGCCTCTTCGAGGTTGTTTTCGCTCGTATGGTACAAGCGGCACAACACCGAACCGGCATCGACTTTCTGTCCGACCTTCACTTCGAGAATGATGCCCACTGCGTGGTCAATCGTGTCGTTCACAGTATTGCGACCGCCACCAATCATCACCACTGCCTTGCCCACACCTTCGGCATCGATAGCGCTTACATAGCCGCCGCGAGGTGTCACAATCTCACGCATTCCCGTCGCATTGGGCAGCAGGTCAAAGCGGTCCAGCACCTGTGCGTTGCCGCCCTGCGCCGTAATCACTTCCTTGAACTTGCGGTAGCCCGATCCATCGAGCAACTTGGTTTGAGCCAGCTCACGCGCCGCCTCAAGCGTCGGCGTAATCTTTCCAACAAAGATCATCCGCGCTGCCAACTCCAGGCTCAACCGCGTCAGATCCATCGGGCCCGAGTTCTGCAGGGTCTGCGAAACTTCCATCACTTCCAGTGCATTGCCAACCGCAAATCCCAGCGGCTGGTTCATGTCGGTAATCAGCGCTTGCACCTTCTTGTCGAGGCGACGGCCAATGCCAACCATCAACTGCGCCAGGCGACGGGCATGCACTTGCTGCTTCATGAAAGCGCCCGAGCCTACCTTCACGTCCAGCACCAGCGCATCCACACCGGCTGCAATCTTCTTCGACATGATCGAGCTGGCAATCAGCGGAATCGACTCAATCGTTCCAGTCACATCACGCAGCGCATAGAGCTTGCCGTCCACCGGTGCAATCTGGTCTGTCTGCCCAATGAAGGCCAGCTTGTGCTCTGCCAGTTGAGCCTTGAACTGCTCCACCGTCAGGTTCACTTGAAAGCCAGGGATCGATTCCAGCTTGTCGAGGGTTCCGCCAGTATGCCCGAGGGATCGGCCGCTGATCATCGGCACCACCACTCCTGCCGCAGCCGCAATCGGGGCCGCAATCAGGCTGGTCTTATCTCCAACACCTCCAGTGGAATGTTTATCCACCTTTACGCCTGGAATGTCGGAGAGATCGAGCTTCTCGCCGGAGGCAATCATTAACGCCGTCAATTGATCGGTTTCTGCTTCAGTGAGACCTTTGAAGAAGACAGCCATCAGGAAGGCGGACATTTGGTAATCGGGAATTTCACCCCGCATGTAGCCTTCGATGAGGAATGCCAGCTCTTCTTGCTCTAGTTCTTCACCGTCGCGCTTACGCTGTATGAGTTCGGGGACACGCATGACAATTTGCTAGAATAGCACAAGAACCACTCGCAAAGTAAAGGAAATAAAGGTATTTGACATTAAACCTGTGGATTTCCGTTGTCTAGGCCGATAGAGGTGTGGTGGAATGGTTAGGCTTCATGGCGAGAAACATCTTGAGAAGTGACGAAGTCATCGTCCCCGTATTAGCTCCCCCAGCGGTCCTGGCAGGGATCGCCTGGCAAGGTATGGAACCGGTCTTTGCCGACCTCGATTCTGAGACCATGAGCCTCACCCCGACGACCGTTGTCAACCAGGTTACCGTCCACACCAAATGCGTCTATGTGACTCCCGTAGAAGGGGTTATCGGAAATTGGGAGGCCCTCCGCTCCGTTACCGAACCACGCGGCATCCAGCTTCAGATTGAAGGCCAGGGCGTCCACGCCAAGTGGGAAAAAATCGCTCCCGGTATCAAGGGAATGTCTTCCACCCTGCTCCAGATTGATAGCCAGCTCATCCATGGTGGCGCCGCCGCTTTTTGCGAAGAATTAGCGAAACTCGGTTTGAGCGTCAAACGCATGCCCGAGTGGCGCGGCAAGCGTCGTGATTTTCCCGGCATGGCCGCCATTGAAGACCAGGTTTTGGTCCTCGAAGACTGGCGAGACCATCTAGAGCTCCTTCAGTACTGCGCCAAGACCTCCGCCCGCCAGCAACAATTTGCCTTTGTCGAGCCTCGCCGCCTACCGGGTTCCGCTGGCCGGGACAATCTTCCCCTTCGCCGCGCCGTCTAAGAGCCGCACTTCCAGACAAGCTCCGCCACCCGCCCGGTTCATCGCTGCAATCGAACCCCCATGCTGGTGCACAATCCCCTCTGAAACCGTCAGGCCCAGCCCGGTTCCCTTCGAATCGAGCCGCGTCGTCACAAACGCATCAAAGATATCCGGCAGCACATCGGCTGGAATCCCCGGCCCATTGTCCTCCACCCGGATCACCACCATCGACTTGCCCTCTGTCCGTTGCCGCACTGCTGTCACCGCAATCTGCCCACCCCGCTCTGGCACTGCCTGCAACGCATTCCGGATCAGATTCACAAACACCTGCAACAGCCGGTCTGCATTCCCCATCGCGCTCATGTCTTCTACCGTCTGGTTCTGAAATTCCACTCGGGCCGCCTTCTCCTCAATCGAGGCAATCTGCCAAGCCTCCTCGATCAATTCCCGCACCCCAATCGGCTCCGTCTCCTCTCGCCTCACCCGCGAAAATCCCACGAGCGACTCTGAAATCCGCCGCAGCCGCTGTGTCATCTTGAGCATCCGTCCCAGCCGCTCTGAACTCTGCCCACTCTGGCTCTCCTCGGCAAACTTCTCGATGTAGCCTTGCAACACCGCGAGCGGTGTATTCAATTCATGAGCCACTGATGCCGACAGTAAGCCGAGCGACGCCAGCCGGTCCTGTTCCAGTAACTTGCTCCGTGCCGCTTCGAGCTCTTCATTCTGATGCCGCAGCCGCTGCATCGTCTCATTGCGCGACAGCATAATCTGCCCAATCTCATCCCCCAGAATCTCTTCCTCGCCAATCAATTCGCGATTGCGGTCATTGGCCCTGGCCGCATCATCTGCATCCAGAAACAGCTGGATTGGCCGGTACACATAAGCGGGCATCACAACAAACTCCAGCAATAGAATCGCCGCCAGATACAAAATCGCTAGCACCAGAAACAAGGTATATTTCGCTCTGGTAACCAGCCCGTCATAATACACTTCTGGAATCGTAATCGCCCGGTACAAACCCGCAATCGGCGATCTCTTGTAAATCGTGTCGCTAATAGCAGGGTTTACAAAAACCCGTGTCGGATTTTCGTTCAGGTATTCCACAGCCGCCTTCGGCATCGCCAGGGTCGCCGAGTCGCCCTGGCTGTAAGAGTAAAGGCCCATCAACTGCAAGGCTGGCAGTCCACCATCATCGGTAAACAACTGCGCCAGCAATGTGAACTCCCGCTGCTTGGCACTCGCCACACGGCGTTCAAACAGCGGGATCACACTCCAGTACACTCCAACCGTCAGCACCAGAAAGAACAGATTGTGCAACACCAGCAGCTTCGGGCGGATCCGTAGATCGCCGAAGAGCCGAAACGCCTTGCGGCGCAACTGGCGCGGAGTCTCTGTCAATCTCGACATGCTGGTCTTATTCTAGACAAGGTCGATGGAATCCTCGTTCCTTGACCGGAAGTACGTGCGGATTCCATCGCGCAATCCACTGCTTCGGTCTGTCAGGGACAGCAGCCCCTGCGCATCTCGCTTCAGGTCGGTCTCCGGGTTGTACTTGTTGTCTACCAGGATCTTCCAGCGGTCGCTGTAGTGACGGTCTACCTTGCGCCCATGCCAGTGGTGATTCAGCAACCCATCCACATAGCCGATATTTCCCTTGATGTACAGGTTGGCTCGCTCCTGCCATTCCAGCACTGCCCGCTTGTAGCTCGGATGCAGTTGCCGCGATAACGTCTTTTCGCCTTCACCAATCAGGCAGGCGGCCATGTGCCAGTCCGCCGAGCCCACAATGCAAAAGTCCAGCAGGCATCCCATCACATCCAGCGTCGACCGTCTCGCCGCCCAGGCAAATCCAGGGTGCCAGTAGCCACCCTTCGAATACCCGTAATAGCCATCGGCCGTGCGCAGCGCTCCCTGCCGCGACTTATGTTCCACATTCGGTTCGTTGTAGTACATCCACGCAAAGCCATTCTTGATCATGCCAACCGGCTCATACTTGGGCCCCAGGTCCAGGCAATGGCTGAACATTTGCACCACCTGGTAATGCTGCAACTGCTGAATGGTTTCGTAGGCCCAATCCGGTCGAGCAAACGTGACATCGGCATCCACCCAGGCAAAATACTCCGCGTCGGGCTGGTGCCGTAGCACATGGGCAAACAAAAGGTTCAGCGCATTCTCCTTGTGCCACAGCTCACTCGTCGTTCGAATCTGCAGGTGGCGGGGGTTATTGGCATCCGTCACCGCAAACGGGCGATTGCCATAGGCGACTTCTACGGTCCAGTGCCGGATGTGCGGCCCTTCATTCTGAGCTTTAAAACCTTCAAACAAGCGATAGCGCGAGGCATACCGCACGGGATTGGAAATCATCGTACATACATCAAGTGTGGCCACTCCATTCGGCTGGATCGATGCCGGGCGGGGAAATGACGGTGCAATGGGCTGCAACATGAGAAAACCTCAAAAAAACAGGAAGGGCGGATTCTGCTGGACCAAAGCATTGGGCGAGGTCCTCTGGCGGAGCCTTCCACTCTCGCCGATTCGAACAATAGGCCCCACCCCGCCGCCACTTTCCGGAACAAATTCTCAAGTTATTGAAAACAGGAGTGAAATATTTTTTTTCGGCGCGGGAACGACATTGTTACGCTTCTGCGACAATCAATAAAGTCCAAATGGCAAAGATCAAAGTCCTCAATCCCATCGTCGAAATGGACGGTGATGAAATGACGCGCATTATCTGGCAGGCAATCCGCGAGCGACTCATCCTCCCCTACCTCGATGTCGACCTCAAGTACTTCGATCTCTCCATCCAGAAGCGCGACGAAACCAACGACCAGATCACCATCGATTCCGCCCACGCCACCCGCCAGTACGGCGTCGCCGTCAAGTGCGCCACCATCACGCCGGACGAAGCCCGTGTCGCCGAGTTCGGCCTCAAACAAATGTGGCGCAGCCCCAACGGCACCATTCGTAACATCCTCGACGGCACCATCTTCCGCGAGCCCATCATTTGCCGCAATGTGCCCCGTCTGGTCGGCCACTGGGACAAGCCCGTCGTCGTCGCCCGCCACGGCTTTGGCGACCAATACCGCGCCCAGGACTTCCAATTCCCCTCCGCCGGCACCCTCAAGCTCGTCTTCACTCCCACCGACGGCAGCGCCCCCATCGAGCGTGAAATCATCCAGGCTCCCAGCTCCGGCGTCGCCATGGGCATGTTCAATCTCGATAGCTCGATCATCGGTTTCGCCCGCGCCTGCTTCACCTATGGGCTGGACCGCAGCTATCCCGTCTATCTCTCCTCAAAGAACACAATCCTCAAGGCCTACGATGGCCGTTTCAAGAATCTCTTCCAGCAGATCTTCGACGCCGAGTTCAAAACCGCATTTGAAGCCAAGGGCCTCACCTACGAGCACCGTTTGATTGACGATATGGTCGCCAGCAACTTGAAGTGGTCCGGCGGCTACCTCTGGGCCTGCAAAAATTATGATGGGGACGTCCAATCCGATACCGTGGCCCAGGGCTACGGCTCTCTCGGGCTCATGACCTCAGTGCTGATGTCCCCGGACGGCCAGACGGTCGAAGCCGAAGCGGCTCACGGCACCGTCACGCGCCATTACCGCATGCACCAGCAAGGTAAGCCGACTTCCACCAACCCCATTGCCTCCATCTATGCCTGGACGCGCGGCCTGCAATACCGCGGCAAGATGGACAATACCCCTGACGTCGTCAGTTTCGCCGCAGCCCTCGAGAAAGTCTGTGTCGACGTAGTCGAGTCGGGTCGCATGACGAAAGACCTCGCCATCCTCATTCGCCCCGATCACCCTTACCTCACCACTGAGCAATTCCTCTCAGCCATCGATGAAGAGCTGCAGCGCCAACTCAGCTGATTCGATTCAAAAGCGACGTCCCCGGCTAACCCGCAATCATTTCCTGAATCGACTGCGCCGTGATTTCTCCATGCGTCGCCACTGCCGCAGGACTTCCCTTACGGAAGACTATGATTTGCGGGGAAGCATGCTCAATGCCTGTGGTCTCGGCAATAAAATTTGAAAGTGGCCGTTCCTTCTTGACCGAAATCAGGTAAACGGGTACTTGAGGGTGTGCCGCACGGAACTTTTCTACCTGCGTGTTGGCCATCATGCTGATCATGCAGGTAGGGCTGTGCTTAAACAGCACGGCCACTTCCTGCTCGCCCAAACGGGCAAACGCATCTTCTCCGCCAAGCGGTAACATCGTAGATTCTTGTTTTTTGTCCCAGAACATATTCACGCAAAACGCCTACAAGTTGTGATGCGGCTCGACCCCAAAACGATGGCGAAAGTTCCGATACTCGGTCAGACCCCAATCCGTTCAGCCCACTCATCGGCTGCTTCGCTCCTGCAGTTTTGCCAGAGCTGCAGGCAGCCGCGGCCAACTGCCCAAAAAGAAAGAGGAAGACAAATCCAAGAATGTGTAACCCACGTGCCGTAGTGTTCACGCCCAGCACTGGAGCGACCGGGCAAGGCGATGGCTTTCACGAAGCTTCCTTGGTGCCCCGTAACCGGAGCACCCCTTTGTATCTGAGGAGGGATGAGAGCTTAGCTGCGCTTGCGGCGAGCGTAGGCGGCCATCAAGCCGAACCCAGCAGCCATCAGGGCCGTGGTGCCGGGCTCCGGAACGGTCGTGAATTCGGCGGAGTAGGAGGAGTTAATGGATCCACCCAAACCGACCGTCTGCAGCACGTTGGCGATAGAGCCGCCATTGAATTGAATGGTATATCTGCCAGTAGCGTAGGCATCGGGCTGCCCGTTGTCCTGGAAGAGGCCACCAACGCTGAACAACATGTCGACGCCCTGGGCGGTGTTTGTGAGCGTAAAGGGCGAGCCGGCAAATGCTGAGCAAGGCGTGTTCAGTCCTTCAAAGCCGGTGCAGACCGGGGCAGAAGACGCGAAGATCATGGTCAGGTCGAACGTGAGGCTGCCGTAACCCGGCGCGGTGAAGCTGCTGAGGTAGCTATCGAGGAAGATAGGCACACCCACGGGCTGGCTGACGCTGTTCAGATCCTTCGCCACCCCGGTGTAGTCGGGCGGAGCCGCGGGGTTAAAGATGCCGCTGAAATAGCCGGTGCTGTTGGCCACGGAATTGAAGCTGCCGGTGCCTGAACCAAGCGGAGACCAGTCGATGCCGCTAGCATCCACTCGCACCGAGCCAGTGATGTTCATGGTGCCCAAGATGGCGGCATTTGCCGATGACGCTAAGCTTAGCGCCAACGTAAGGCTGCCAAAGAAAAGCTTGCAATAGTTCAAAATTTCCCTCCGTAAAGTGTTAATCGTTCAGTATATAAATTCTGAGCGACCCGTGGCAGACGTGGCGGCCCAGCCGCCAATCGCCGCATCGACCTCCCCCTTCGCTTCAACTTCTAGCCATCAACACAGATCGAAAAATTTTTGAATCGAAAAGAATAAATCTTCATCTTGGCGGACATGACCAGCTCCGCCAATTGGATTCCCTATTTCCGCAACGGCATGATGACCGCCATGCTTGGCATGTCGCTGTACTGCATCTATAGCGATGGATTCATCCGCTACACCTGGCTCCCTCACACCTCTCTGGCACTCATGCTCTGGGCCGTCCTCAGCCCCGACGGCACCTTTCAAACCAGCATCAACCCTCGCTCCCTGCGCTTCTGGGCTTTCGTCCTCGCCGCGCTGGGAATGATCGTCGACGTATTCCTGATCACACGCTAGCCGTTCCAGTCAGGCCCCTTCCGATTTGCCAGCCGGCGGCATCCACGGGACGGGACATCCCGCATCGGGGTTCACCGCAGGCGTAATCGGAACCCACTTCGGCTTCGCGCCACCTTTCAGCATCACTAGTTGCCCGTCAGCCGTATCCAGCAGCAACGATTTCCGAATCGCTCAGAATAGAAATTCTGAGCGATTCGGCATCTGGCCATTACTTATCAAGTCAAAACCACTGCCAGCAGTGGTTTTGCAATCAAACGATCCATCCAACTATCGAACCGTGACGTCCATGCGCCCAGTGGCAAACCGGCCGCGCACATTGAACACCGAGAAGTCCGAGAACGAGTTCCCATTGATCAATCTCCCCAACGGGGAATCCTTGCGGCTATAGACAGTCACAGCTGCCTGACCGAAATTGATGGTCGGGATGTTGGTTGCCATTTTCATGCGGCCCCGATTGCTCTCATACCACCAGTTGGCTAAAAACGGAAAACCGCCAATCGGTGGCTCAGTCACCGCACCGTTGAAGAAAAATGCGGGGCCATCCTCAGGCGATACGTCGATAAACAGATTGCCAGCATTGACTTCATAGGCCAGATCCTCATCCATCTTCACCGGCAAGCC
Source organism: Bryobacter sp. (assembly GCA_044340255.1). GTDB lineage: Bacteria > Acidobacteriota > Terriglobia > Bryobacterales > Bryobacteraceae > Bryobacter. Next base: position 187,983 of record JBIITX010000009.1, read on the forward strand.
AGCACGTTCCAGCCGCTGGGCTAACCGCCGGTTATTCGTCACATACATCACCGTGTAGTTGTTGATATCCCCAGTCCCATCGGGCGAAACCACACTCACCCCGATCTGCGACAGTCGTGCCGGCTCTGGCCTTGCGTTGTCGACCACGACGCTTTTGCACTCCGCGGCGCGGGTCACCAACAGTGCGGTCCCGTTGACATTCAGAATCTGAAACGTCGAGGGAACAGACGATGCTGCCTGTGCCACCGGCACCCAGCCCGCCCCGACAAATTCCGTGCAGTCATTGAACTGCACCTGGCTGCTGGGCTGACCCAGCATCACCGCCGCCCCAAGGGCACACGTCAAAATCAGTCTATTCATATAAGAAAACATCCTCCTCAATAGCTAGTGCGTAAAGCACAGGCAACTGTTTCAAAATTGAGCGGAATTGATCCGCTTGTTAACGGCTAAGAATATCAAGAGTGAGCCAGCATACTCAGGGTTGAATCTCGACCAATGAGTACGGCACGCCGGTGCGCAATGGAGACCCCTTGACAACTTCCCGTAGGTACCGCAGATTGCCGCGAACACGATCAGCGAGTTGGAGGTTAGATCTCCGCAAGGATGCGCCCCGATTGCCTCCCTCAGTAATGAAATGAGCGCGTGGCCTCAGGCACTCTGCAGGATCCACCTAGCCCATTTTGGGGTCCGAAAAAACTGTAAGCCATGTGACCGGTCGGACCCCGCATTCACATTCCCGCTAGCAGGCACTTTATGGCGAGGGACGGTGTCTGATTGGTGTGTTGAAGTCATTGAAAATTGTCGTGAATTCGATTTGGGCATACTTCGTGCTGCTGCATTGGAGCGGGCCAAGTTCAGACGGTTATGGCTACAGCGCGACCCTGAGTTTGCCTGGATGGACGCCGCCCCTCGCCGGTGAAGCTGAATACGCAAACAGCATTTGGATTCAACTCTTGTATCGAATTCCATATGCAGTTTACGGTCTGGTTCTCGCTGCGGCTGGAAGTGGGCTGAGAGATTTTCTGGTTCAGCACGTGCGATGGCTCAAGGGTCTGCGTTGGTATGGGGAAGTTTTCTTGGCGACCTGCCTGATCTACCTGGTACCCATCCTGAATGACCTTGGCGTTGCCCTCCGATTTTGGGATACAGGTGTGTGGTTCGCTTGGGTAGACTGGCTTTGGCCAGTTCAGATGCTTTTGGAGCTCTGGCTTCCAATGGGCTTGGCTTGTGGGCTGAGCTCCATGGCCGTGGATTCCTTGCAGAACCGTGCAGGACATGGGCGCTCAATCCGGGCCCATGACAATGGCTCGATGCTGTGATCCAAAGCCGCTCAAAATCGACTCTTGTAATTGTCACAAGCGGGGTCTACACTTGCAGCGACTTCACATCTAAACTCAAAGCCAGATCGCTAACGAATGACCATGGTGGCAAGCAAATTCTCCACCACGGCAAGGGTTTGATTTTCGATTAAACTTGGCCGCAAAAAGATTAACTCAAGCAACATCACCCTATCTTTGCTGGTCCATGTGAAAGCGATCAAATGTTGTTTCCTTTCGTCAGAAATCTGATCGTATTCAATTTCATAGAAATTGACGCTCGTAGCTTTGCCAGCGACTCGTAAACTCTTCGCTTCAACTCGAATCAATTTGTAATTTTTGGTTGGAAGCAGCTTGGCTTGGATCTGTAGGCGAACCGAATTATCTTGGGGATCAGATTGTGTAGGCCTAACTTGGATGCCGGAATCGTAGATGCGGACGATTGCCCCATCTCGCGGGAATAGGCCGTGTGACCACTCTAAACCTGGCTTGGGTGTTTGCAGTTCGATCATTCGACTCGTGCTGCTGGAAAACCAGCCCTTGGGCAAGCCGACCGAAAAGACTTGACCATCTTGCATTCTGGCTTTCAAACTCACATGCTCTGCCTTTGAGGCTAGGGAACGCGGTTGGCCGTGGGCAACAAATAGCCCGCCTGCAAGCAACGCCAAAAAAATTATGGGGGGCATCAACTAGATCTCACTTTCCCAAGATGTGTTTTCGATCCGGTCACATGGTTGACAGTTTCCCACAGTGATTGGCTTGAAATAGTGGCACCGAGGAGATCGCGCAATGCCGTGCAAAGAGATTCAAGCCAACTTCGCACAGGCAGCGAGGATTGGAGACAGCAGCATCTGCGAGTTTGCGGAAAGCCTCCGTAGTAATGCGTCCCGAGCGCCTGCTCCAGTGCCGAAGTCAGCGCGTCGCCTCAGGCACCCTGCCATCCCAATCTAAGCCGAGTCTTGGTTCCCAATAAATGCAAACCATGTAGCCGGTCGTACAGAGGAATGTCTGAAAGTTCTTGGCCGATTGACAAAAGAATCAGTAGCTGTGTGCCAACGAAATGAGAAATTATTGGAAGCTTACCGTGACAGAGTTAGAACTAAGTGAGCCTAATGTGACAAGCAAGGGTATGTTGCGTTTCCCCGCGAGGGATAGAGGGATAGGGCCCAGATTGACTTGATCGAGACCGGGGAATACAGAGTGTGCCGCCGCGTACAAGACGGGGACCGAAATGCCGCCGATGGTGGCCTGTACGGATTCAATGCTGGGGGCACCGCGCAGCCCCGTGCCGTAAAGCACGATGTAGACCTGATCGCCTGGCGTGAGCGGGATCAGCGAAGGCGTGAAGGACTTTGCGGCCTCATTATAAGCTGCGATGGGAATTGGATTGCCATCGGCACTGGCAAGGGACAGGTACGCGCCGGTGGCAGGGCCGGAGCCCGTACCATTGGCGCTGAACAGAGCCGGGCTGGTAGCGCGGAGGTTGATGATCCCTGAGCCGATGTTGGTGCCCGAGCGAATGATGTTGGCAACAGCGGCACCAGCTCTGAGCCCGGTCGGCATCAGATAGTTGATCTGGTTCGGGGAGACAAAAAGGATTCGGGCCTGACGGTTGACCCCTATGGAATCGGTGATCTCCACGGTGACGTTGTCGAGCGTTGTGACTGGGTCGGCTGTTGCAACGGTGAGACGGCTTGCAAAGCCGCTACCGAAGGCGGCGACCAGGGAACCTGGAGCGAGAGGACCGGTTTGGAAGCTGGCGGCGGAAGTGTTGGTGACCGGTGGGGCTTGAATGGAACCTGCAACGCGGAAGGCGATGCCACGGGTGGACCGATCATCAAAGCGGGGCGTAAAGGACTGGCCACGGATGCTTCCATCATCGAGCGGGGCGATGTGGGCGCGGAAAGTGGCAGTGCCGGTGGCGGGGTTGGCGTTGGAGGTGAGGGCAATCGAGAAGGTGAGGCTTTCGATCTCCTCCGGATCGGAGGAGAGAATCTCCCAGCTCACCTGGCCGCTGCCTTTGTCTGTGATGACCATCCCGTAACCAAGCACCGGATCGGTGACCGACAGGAAAGGACCGCTGCCGTTCCAGTTGGAAACTGTTAGCAGCGCTTTGGGGGAATCTGCAAGGTAGTTGGTTGTGCCATCGGCGATTTCGCGGACGCTGGCCCAGACGATGACATTGTCGGGGATGCCGTCCAACTGGAGGCGTAGGCGAGTGCCCGAGTCGGCCAGCCCTGATCGTTCGAGGTAAGCGTCAGCCGGAAACAGTGAGTTGTTGAAGCCGCTCTCTGTTTGGTAATCGAGACCGGGAACCGATTGATCGGCGATGCGACCAGGATCGCGAGAGCTGATGCCGATGTTGCGACGTTTGAAGGCCGATTTGAATCCTTCTGTGAAGCGGATTTGCCAGGATTGTGCGGTTCCAGGGCCACTGCGGGGAATCTGCTGTGGAGTGATAGAGAGTGGAGCGTCTGTCGGCTTCTCGATCATGGTACCGAGCGAGGTGCGAACGGCGATGGAGACTGCTGGCCGGGTCCGCGCTGCAAGGCGCTGCGGGTTGGTAATGGTGACGGGCGCACCGTTGTCATCGAAGATTTGCACAAGGGTGGTGATGTCAGAAGGAAGAACGCCGGTGGAGGCGGCGTTGACGCGAAGGTTGGTGATGCGGATGATGAGGCGTTTGTTCTCGCCAGGGGCATCAGCCGGGATATCGGAGAAGCCCATGAGGTTGCTCTGGAGCAACTTTCCACTAAACACGTTCGGTATGGAGCCCGATGGGAAAGGCCTGGTGATGGCGCTTGGTGCGCAGTAAGTGGGAGTACGGCCGGGGATGCAAGCCAGCTGGCGGCTGGGATCAGGGTCGTTAATGAGAATCAAGGCGTCAGAGAAGGATTCAAAGGATCGGTCAGCCCTTTGGGCACTGCGTTGGGCGAAGATGCCGTTGGTGGAGACCAGGAAGTTATAGCGAGGCAGCATCGCACCGCCGGTGACGGGACGGCCGCCGGTGCAGGACAGCACGACATCGCCGATGATTTCAGTGGTGCCTTCCAACCGGATCTCGTTGGCGGATTCCTGCCGCTCACAGCTGAAGCGTTGGGCTTTGAGCGGCGCGGATAAAGACAAGAGAGCGATGGCCGGCAAAAGCCAGGCACGAATCAGGCGCGAAGGTAGATCCAGGTGCAGCATGGCTCTAGTTGGCGTTGAAGGGTTGCATTCCTTTCCAGTCCGGGATGGTGGTAGAAGTGAAGGCACTGCCGAGGGGCTTGGCTTTGAAGGCATATTTCAATGCGAAGCCAGCACTCTGGGACTGGAAGTTGCGAGCGTTGTTGAGATTGACGAAAGTTCCTACAAACCAGTTGGGGTTGAGCTGGTAAAGTCCTTTGAAGTCGAAAGAGTAGCTGGCACCACTGACATTCTGGCTGTTGTAAAACGGTCCATTGAGGCCTTGCACGTTCAATAGCGTGGGGAAGTAGGGGGCAGCGTCTTCACGGAAGGACTGCGAGCCGAGGCTGAGGTTAACGGAGTATTCAAAACGACGTTGGTAGACTCCTGTCCACTGGAGTGGGACGTTTACGAGATAGAACATCTGCGGGCTGAAATAACCGCCGTGACCGATGGTGAAGTAACGGAGGTTGCGTTCGTAGGACATCATGAACAAGTTGAGACCGGTGGTAAGGCTGCCCTGCTTGAGCGAGAGAATCTGATAGTAGATGCCGCCACCACCATCGAAGCGGCGGTTGGATTGCACCTGCTGCCCGGTGATGGTTTGGTAGCCGCCGCTCACATAGAGGCCGCGGCGGGCAGTACCCCAATTGCCGCCAACTCCGAAGCGGTTCCCGACGACGCCACCGATGACCTGCTTGGTGACGGAATCGCGTGTACCGGCGAAGCTGAGCATGCTGTCTTTGATGTTGTCTCGATCAACAGTGAGTGTGATAGGCCCGCCGCCCGGACGGAAGCGGAGGCCGCCGATGTAGTTCTTCACGAGGAAGCCCTGCGGAGAGAGACCGGCGCGGACGCCGAAGTTGGAAGTGGACAGCTGCAATTCGGCGGCGAGACCGGACTGGCTCTGAGCACCGAAGGCCGTGCCTTGCGGAGCGAGGCCGAGGCGCAGGATTTCTGTGCGACCGTCCTGGGCACCGGTTTGGATGACGGTGGGACGTGCGATAAGCGAAACACGGAAGGCGTCGGCCAGAATGACGCTGGAGGTCATTGTGGTCTCCTGCAGCATGCGGTTCTCAAAGCCAGCGTTGCCACTGCGGTTGGCGACACTCCCATCGACGGAAAAGTAAGGAGTGTTGCGGCTTTCAAGAGCCTGGAGTCGATCGGAAATCTCGTCGTATTGCGATTTTCTGCTCTGGCTGTCAACCAAGGAGTTTGCACCCTTGATCGGTGTTTCGCCATTGATGGCGCGTAGGATGTCTTCGCCGTTGTTGGCGACGACGGTGCCCTCCGCAGGAGTCGTGCCGGGGGCATCGGTATCGTTTAGGAGGATGCGGGCGAGCGAGCGGCGCGGGTCGTTTTTGTCGGAGGCGTTTACGCCGAAGTTGCCATCGGCCAACTTCGCGTTCTCCTTGTTACCGGCAAGCGCAAGTGCGGCGCGATAGTTGATTTCAGCTCGTTTGAAGTCCCCACGCTGCATGGCTATCTGGCCGGCGAGGTTATGCAACTGAGCGCTGTTGGGGAACTTCTTTAAGCCTTCCTGCAGCCACTTTTGCGCGAGGCTGTTGTTCTCCCCAGTGGCGGCGCCGACGGCACCAGCGTAGTCGGCATCGGTTGCATTCGTCAGATTCCAGACTTTGTATACTGCGATGGCTTTCTTTGGATCACCCGCCAACAGATAGGTGCCGGCGATGGCGGATTTCAAGCTTGTGTCTTTGGGGAGTACACGGGAAGCAGCCTCAAGAATTTGAGCAGATTTTGCGATGTCGCCTGCAAGGCGGGCTTCGTCAGCGCGGCGGCGGGCCCAGATGGACCAAACTTGGCCGTAGCTCTCCTCCTGTTTGGCCGTGAGGTTGCGATAGAGAGAAATGCGATTCAGGGCTGCATAGAGCTGGCGCTCTTCGGCCTTGCCGTTGAGCAAGATCCAGGCTTGCTGGATCAGCAGGTCGACCGGCGGATCGACTTTGCGGGAGTCATAAATTTTAAGAGCCATTTCGCCCAGCTTGGCTGCTTCGCCTGCGTTGCCAAGGTCGCTGTGAATGCCAGCGATGAGGCTGAGGTGGTCGGGATCGGCGTTAAGCTTTCCAGCAACAAGGGCTGGCATGCGTGAGGCTTCGATCAAAGCCGTTTCATTGAGATTGCGGCTCTTCAGCGACAGGAGCAGACTACGCCACACGTTGGCCTCGTCGGAATGCTTGGCGAGGAGTTCGCGGATGAGGCGCTCGGAGTCAGCAGCGCGGCCCTGCTGCATCCAGATGTCGGCGAGTTGAAGTTGGACGTCAACGGAAACCTTTTCGGGGCCATCCATCCGGATCATCTCAGTGAGGAGCTTTTCAGCCTGGTCGGCATGGCCGAAGCGGGCCTGAACAAAGGCGGAACTGCGGAGGAAGCCGGGGCGCTTGAGCGCAGCCTGATAGAGGTCGGCGGGCATTTTCTCGATGACGCCAAAGGCCGCTTTCTCCTCTTTCTGCTGCAGAAAGGTGGCGATGAGGCCCTCGTATGCAACGAGGTTATAGGGCTCGGAGCGGATGACGCTCTGGTAGAGCTCGGACGCCTTGGCGAAGTTGCCCTGGTTCAAGTTGGTGCCAGCCACCTGAAGGATGAGCGTGTTGGGCATGGCGAGGTTGTTGGCCCGTGAGATGGCCATGGCGCGTTCGACATAGTTGCTCGATTCTTTACTCTGGCCCAGTTCCGCAGTGGCACTGGCCATGAGACCGAGGAAATCAGCAGACTTTTGAAGGTCCGTTTGCACCAGCGCTGGAGCGGATTGAGCGGCTGCAATCGCTGCTTTGGCCCCTTCGGCCTGATACCGGGAGTTGATCCAGCCGCGCCAGTTGTCGAGGTCGTTCGCTTCGAGTGCGATGAGCTTTTCGTAGACACTTGCGGCTTCCTTAGCCTTGCCGGACTTCAGATATACGCCGGCGAGTCCACGCTGAGCTGCGCCGTTTTTGGGACGAAGCTTGGCCGCAAACTGGAACCGCTCATTGGCCTCTTCAACTTTGTCGGAAGCCAGCAGGCGAGTGCCTTCACGGAGTGCTTTGAAAAAGCGCGAGGTTTCAACGGCCTCCTGTATTGAGGCGACACCAGGTTGGAGGGCCTGGGCCTTTTCAAGAAACTGGAGCGCGGCGCCGAATTCCTCCTGCTTCATGCGAACGAAGCCCATGCCGGCGAGGGCACCGGGGCTGTTGGGATGTTGCCTGAGGACTGCATCGAATTTGGATTCGGCAAGGAGGACTTGGCCCTTGTTGAGTTCCTCAAAGGCTGCCTGTTCTTCAGGCGTGTTTTGAAGGCCACGGTCGGCGCGCTCCGGCATGGCGGGCAAGGTTGCCAGATTACGAGCCAGCTCTGTATCAGAGTGTCGGGAGAGATAAGCGCGGATGCTCGAAGCAGCGGCGGGGTTGGCCCCTTCCCAGATGAGCGCCTGGCGCCATGCCTGGCGAACTTTGGCGTATTGGATGTTAGCGGGGGTGATCGATTCCAGCAGCTTGATGCCGGCAAGACGGGATTCAGGACGGTAGGTGTAAAGCGTGCCGAGGGACACCTTGTATTCAACGGCGTTAGGGTATTGCTGCATCAAGGATTGCAGAGAGGTGGTGGCGCGATCCCAACCGCCGGGGGTTGCAGCGTCGGTTTCGTGATACGCGATGGCCCAGCCACCGGCGGGAGGATTACCGCCGAAGACTTCGTTGTAGATCAGCATCGCTTCGCGGGGCTGTCCGTTGCGGGCGAGCTTGCTGGCCTGATCGAGTCGCTGGCGTTGGGAATCCATGACAACAGTGGATTCAACTTGCTTGATCGCGCCGCTGCCGGGGTTGACCTGCTTGAGCTGGTCCAACAGGCGGGACGATTCATCCACCTTGCCGCGTTGCTTTGCATATCGGGCGAGGCCTGCGAGGGCATCGGGCTGGTTGGGTTCGATGAGGAGGAGTTGCTTCCAGGTTTGCGCAGCAAGATCCAGACGGCCGCGGCCCTCGAGAGAGCGGGCTTTGCTGAGCAGGATTTCTTTCACCGCAGAGACCTGAGGCACAGAAGATACCTGATTGCTGCCGGATTGCGGCGTAGCGGCCGGCGCGGCAACGGTGGTGACCATCAACGCGAGACAAAGGCTGGCGGTGAGTTTCTTGGTTTGAATGGAGGAGTTCATTGTGGTCTCGTGTTGTCGATAGATCCAGAGTTCAAATTGAGATGGCTGGCGAGCGATCAGATTAAGAGCGCAGGCGGTAGTGTGTTTGCTGATTGACCCAAATTTCGAGCCTTGAGGCGATCCAGAAGCCTGCGATCAAGACAAACAGTGGAATGATCCAGGCGTAGCGCCGCACCCAGTATTCAACTGCTTCTGTCCAGCGCAATTCGCCGGTGTGTAGAAACGACGTGTTCGCGCGGAAGGAGGTGAAGCGGCCTGCTTGCTCGATGGCAACAGTGCCGAAGACATCCTCGTTGTAAGCGGATTTGTCGAGGAGGCGGATGAGGGTGGCCGAGTTGCGTGTGCTTGAAGTGGACAGGGCGATCATCACGCGGGAGCTGTCTACTGGAGAGGTGATACCCTGCAGAACCGCTTCGACGGGAGCTTCGCTGCCAAGGACATCGTTGAGCCGCCGCAGTTCCATGGCCTTGCCGGTGCGGATGAAACTCCAGAACCAGTCGAAGGGTGTCTGCTTTTCATTAACGCGGGGGATCTCGCCGTCGAGTTGAACCGGAAGACGATTCACCCAGCGGCTGAACAAGGGTTGATCCTGGCCTGAGCCAAGAAGGAGAAGGTCTTTGCCGGTCATGTTTTCGACCTGAGAAGAGTCGGCGACGCTGATGCGGTAGCCGGGCATGCCGGTTTGTGCGCCGAAGAACGACATGATGTTCAGGTAGAGGCCGATCTGCTCTGGTGACATCGTTGGAGGAACGATGACGGCGGTGTCGCCAAGATCGGGCATGCGAGTGAAGGGGAAGCCCGCTTTGGCGAAAAGATCGAGGCGAGGTTGTTCGACGAAATGCGACACACCGCGAAGGTCAATTTCGGAGTTTCGCTGAATGACCATCTCTGTGCTGCGTTCAGCGCCTTCGGTGCCTTGATAGTCGACTTCGAAGGCGAGGGTGTTTCTTGGATAGAGCTGGGCAACCGACATCTGGATTGTCTCTGAGAAGACGCCAGTGAGTTCAGAAGCGTGAAGTTTTCTCTCGGCAACCGGAGCGCCGTTGAGCTTGATACGGATTCGGGCCGTTGCCTCTTTGGGCAAGCCGTTGAACTTCAGGCCGAGGCGGAGTGGAACACTGACACGGGAGCCGTAGTAAAGGTCGGGTGCGAGGCGGAAATAAAGGCGGGTGGAGCCGTTGTTGTAGACGTGCAGTTGCTCTGAAGAAGAGAACTCGTGGAAGGCTGCCGCCCGGCCCGACTGGAGCCAGCGTGGGGCTTCATAGGGTTTGCGTGGCGTGAGTGTAGCGTTTTCGAGCGAAACAGATTCCCCACTCAGACCCTTGGAGGAAGCAAGCATGCGAGCCGCGGCCTGAAGGCGCTCGGGAGATTCGCCGTAGACGACGAGGAGTTTTCCGTAGGGATCATTCGGATTGTCGCGAATGGCTACGCCGGAACCGGAGAGGGATTGGAAGGTTGCGTCTTCGATCGATCGATTTCCAGAGGCAATGAGCACTACAGCATGTCCTTGAGGTATGGCCCCGACACTCACCGGGAAATCGGTGCCGCGGAAATCTGCGAGCGTGCCAAGCCAACTGGCGATGAGGCCGGCGGATTCGAGTACTTTCGATGACGGACGTTCGAGGAAGACGAAGTTCAATCGAAGCGACCGGTTGGAGGATACGTCAAAAAGCGGCATGGGCAGCAGTCGAAGGTCATTGGCGAAGGGCAAAAGGCGGCCATCAATGCGGAGGCTACTGGCGGGATCGATGCTGGTACGGAGCTGTGCCCTTTGGGAAGCCGAACAGGAATTGCATCGCGCTGAGAGAGTGAAGGTAAGCGTGTTCTCGCCCATCAGTAACTCGGCGGGAAGGCTGATGATCGAAGTGGATATGCCATTGCCGCTGTTGTTGTCCGACTTGAGCGGCACCGAGGCAACGTCACTGCCGTTCAGGCTGACGGCGATGTTGCCGTCTTCGAGGGTGAGTGATGGGGCGGGCTGGAAGCGGAGTGTGAGCGCCGCATCTGTCGCTACTTTGGTGACCGGAAGGGCGAAGGAAATAGACGCTACGCCGTCGGTGCCGCGCAGGAGCAGTGGTTGACGGAGGCCAAAGAGCTTGAAATCTTGAACATCGCTGAAGGTGCTGGGGGCTTGTTCTCCCCTTGTGGCACCCGCAAAGACCAACGACTTGGGCTTGGCGTCATACGGAACCTGAGCCCGGATCTGCAGCGAAAACAACGCTAGAAGAGCGCCGAGCACGAGGAGAAGTGAGGCGGCCGAGCGGCGGGGCTTTAGGCGACCTACTCGGGGATGGTTGGATCCGGATGGCGGATCCTGAGCCCCGGGTGTGAAGCCGAATATGGCTTGCGGAACGGCGAGAAAGCCACGCAAGGCAACTCCCATGATCGTCGCAAAACTGCGGAAGGGACGGTCGATCTCTGCGTCGCGAGAGTTGAGCCAGGCGTCGCCGCGAGAGTAAATCACCTGAGCGAGAAATTCTTCCTGTTCGAGCGAGAGGCGGCTGAAGGCCAGGCGAATGGACTTGCCTTCGACCTCGACAACTACCGCAGGCAAGGCGGTTTGATTGGCCTTAAGTTCCAGACCCACTTGGACCGTGTCGCCGGGAGTCAGGTTCCAACCGGAAGGAGCTTCAAGCTGCAGTCCCCCGGTGGAAAAGTCGATGCTGGAGGTGAGTACTTTGCCGAGCTTTGCATCTTCGAGGGCGACGGGAAGCTTGACGGGGATTCGCGACGAGCTGCGGAGCTGGCGTTTCTCGATCGTGACGGCGATGGCCGCACCAAGATTCACAAGATTGAGAGAGGCCCAGGCGATGTTGACGATGATCGTACCGGACTGGACTTCGGGATTTCCGAGTTGGCTGACGCCCATGGCGATGCCGGCGAGGTTCAAGAATAACAGCAGGATGAAGGGCCGGGAGATGCGCCAGTCGAAGTAGCCGCGGTCCATCTGAGTGCTCTTGGAGGTGACGTTGAACTTGCCCCACTTGGGGTTGACCAGTGCTGCCATCGTGGGGAAGAGGATATACGGCGCGAGTACGGTTTCATACACCTCGTTCCAAAAGGAGTGACGGAACTTGCCCTGGATGCGGGAGTTCGTGATTGTGGCGAAGACCAGGTGTGGCACGGCGTAAGAAAGAATCGTGACCACATAACCGTACATATTGACGCGGCCAAGCATGAGGTTCACCAGCGGTGCGGTAAGGAAGATGAGTCTGGGAAGGGCGAAGAGGTAATGGACGGTGCTGTTGAAATAGCAGAGGCGTTGAGCCAGGGAGAGGCCTTTGCCTAGCAGTGGCAGGTCGATGCGGAGGATTTGAACCATGCCTCGGGCCCAGCGGATTCTCTGGCCGATGTGGTCTGCCACCTTGGCGGTGGCAAGGCCTGCTGCCTGGGGAAGGTTAATGTAGGCGGTGTTCCACCCATTGCGCTGCATGCGAAGGGAGGTATGGGCATCTTCGGTGACGGTTTCGACGGCGATGCCGCCGATCTCGTCCAGCGCTGTGCGGCGCATGACGGCACAAGAACCGCAGAAGAAGGTAGCGTTCCAGAAGTCGTTGCCATCCTGGACGAGGCCATAGAAGAGATAACCCTCGTTTGGGACTTTGCGGAAGATGTTGAGGTTGCGTTCAAAGGGGTCCGGCGAATAGAAGAAGTGCGGGGTCTGGAGCATGGCCAGATTAGAATCTTCGAGAAACCAGCCCGCCGTCATCTGCAGGAAGGAACGCGTGGGGATGTGGTCGCAGTCGAAGATTGTCACCAGTTCGGCATCCGTTTGTAGCAACGCATTGTTGATGTTTCCGGCTTTGGCGTGATTGTGTTCGGAACGGACGATGTAGCCTGAGCCGCAAGTGATGGCGAAGTCGCGGAATTCCTGTCTTGTCCCGTCGTCAAGAATGTAAACATTGAAGCGATCCGGCGGGTAGTCCATGTTGAGGGCGGCCAGGACGGTTGGCTTGACGACTTCGAGGGGCTCGTTGTAAGTCGGAATGAAGACATCTACCTTGGGCCATGCAGTGAAGTCCGCCGGCAGCGGGGCAGGCTTGCGCTCGAGGATCTTGAGGCCCTGAAAAAAACCAAGGGCAAGGATGAGTGCGGCGTAAAGCTCGGCACCGAGAAGCAGGAAGACGAAGACAAGATCCCACGTCCAGGCTGCGGACCCTTGCATGGTAAGAAAGTTGTAGGTTTCAGAGCAACGAAACCAAAGATAACGAGCAGTGCAGAACAAACTGCAGAGCATGAGGAAGAGAGTTACCTTGTAATCCTGAGAGGCCCGGTTGGCCCACAGAGCGGCGAAGAGCAGAACACCGCTAATCAGCAACTGGGGTTGCCAGTCCAGGGGAATCGTTGCAAGAACGCCTAGTCCGGCAATAGCAAGAACGAGCAAAGTCAACGTACCAAAGGAAATTCCCTTGGCATTAGAGATAGTGGGGGGATTCAAACGAATGCTCCTGATTCACCTTGAAAGGTCATGTTGTGGCAGAAATAAGGTTGGGAAGATGCGGCTTAGTCGCCAGTGGCTGCACTTCGGGGATAGGTCGCAGATTCGGTGGATTGAGAACGAGTCTGCACCCACTCGGCCAGGCGGTGGAAGTCTTCGGAGACGCCGCTGTTTGGAGCGTAGTCGACGATCGTTTCGCCTTCGGCGAGAGCCTCGCTCACCTCGTCGCTGCGTCGGATGACGATCGGCAGCAGGAGCGATTTGAGTTCATCGCTCAGCCATTTGCGCAAGTCTGTGTGAAGACTGACGTTGTGGTCGAACTTGGTGAGAATGAATTGGGGCTCAATCCGTGAGCCGGTTTTCAAAGACAGGTTGTGGAAGATGTCCAGGATGGGACGCACCCGAAGAGTGGATCGTACTTCGGGCAATAGAGGGATGATGCAGATGGATTTGCTGGAAAGCCTGGTCAACAGATTCATCGACATGTTGGCCCAGATGTCCACCATCAGATACTCGCATTCGGCGCTCACCTCATTGAGGCCATCGTTAACCCACTCTTCCGTGTTGGAGTGGCTTGCCGTCGATCCGAATAAGGGAACAATGCCTTCCTGATTCGCCTTGGGTGTAATGAGGTGAACCGGGGCTGAGTTTGTGCCGCGGGAGACAAAGAAAGTGGAACAACCGGTTCTTGCTCTCTTTGCGCCGAAATGCAACGGAATCAAGGACTGGTTTGAGTTTTCAACAATGCCGACGGCTGACTTGTGTGTAGAAAGAATTCTTGCCACGGTGGCGGCCATCGTCGTAATGCCAACACCACCAGAACTGGGGAAGAGCAGCACATTCGTGGTTTGAAGCAGTTGGGAGCTGCTGTTCAGTAGATTCGCTTCATCTAGTGCGGCTTGAAGCCCTTGCCAGCGCCCCCCGCGGTTCATTGGCTTGCGTGCCTGGAAAAGATTGATCCTGGCGGTGATTTCGACACCTTTGCTGCGTGGGGTGCCAATGGGACCAACGGGCTCGGCGTGTATATGCGTCGGGGAGGGAGCCTGCGAGGTCAACTCGGAACCGGGAGCCGAGGAGGATGCAAGATCAGGTTCCTGAATCGTGAACGAATGAATTACTGGACCTTGGCTTTCGAGAACACTTGGTCCCGCCGGAGCATTCTCAGGATGCTTTGCAATCTCGGTAACTTTACGAGTTCTTGCGAAGTGCAGATACTTGCTGGTGTTGATTCCAGCAACCTGACACAGATCAGTAATGTCGTTTTCAAAGGTGTTCATCACTCAGACTTTTTGCTCCATTTCGTAACAATCCAGATCCAACCACAATCACTGACGGTGCGAGGGCGGTTTCAGAAAACCAGACTTCAAATCAATAAAGAACAGCAGAGCGGCCGATTGGATAACTGATACAAATGAAAATGAAGTCCTGTGTATGCTTTGTGTCTACTAACGGGGAGACTGAGAGACCGTTGCGTACATTACTGAGAATGGCACAACTCTTAAGTCTTAGCAATGGTAACTGTATTAGTACTTTGAATGACCGATTGTGAGTAGTACTTTTTCAAAAATCGAAAAGCATCAAGAGATAGAAGCACTTATGGTGAAAGCGTTGACAATGGCAAATTTCATTGATTGACATCATTAGAGTAATCTGACAAGCCTGAGATAATCGTATGGACTGCTTCATGAAAACATTTGTAAAACTTCTATTTGTCGTGTTTATTTCTTTTGCTTTGCGAAGCTCTGTATTTGGCCAACAAGAGCTCGGACTTATGTTGTTTCCTGAAGACGCAAGCAGTCGGTTTCGGCTGGAGGGAATGGATGCTCGAGAATTCACCATAAGGCGAGTTTCGGACCCAAGATTTTCGGTGATTTGGAACATAAAGACGCCTTTTCCAGCCGCTGTGAACCCATATGATTTTCGGCTGGTAGGGAGGCCTGTGTCAGCGATGCAGAAAGGAGATGTATTAGTTGCAACGTTTTGGATGAGGACTATCTCTGCGGTGTATCTCCAAGGGCATACTCGGTTCGTCGTTGAGAGAGGCAGGCCACCTTATCCGAAATCCGCAGAGTGGTTTTTGGCAAGTGGATCAGAATGGAAGCAGTTTCAGATTCCATTTACAGCAGCAGAGAGTGATGACGCGTCGGGATATAGTGCCCAATTTTGGGTATCATCCGGACCGCAAGAAATCGAAATTGCAGGCTTTCAGATTCGAAACTACGGACCGGGAGTAAGGTATAGCAGCCTGGGGTTGAAGGGATACCCCTATCTGAATGCCGAGGCTAATGCATCGTGGCGGTCTGCGGCGTTGGAGAGAATTGACAAGTTACGCAAGGGTGAGGTGACAATTGTATTGCGGGATGCCGAGGGAAGACCTTTGGTTAACCGAAGAGTTCGGGCCAGGATGGTGAGGCATGCCTTCGGATTCGGGTCGGCGGTCGACGCCCAAACGCTGCTCAGCAATTCGAATGATGGCGATCGATACCGCGAGTTTGTGTTTTCCAACTTCAATCGGGTAACGCTTGAGAATGATTTGAAATGGACGGAGTGGGAGCGGAATCGATCTGTGGCGTTGCAGGCAATTGAGTTGCTTCGCTCCAAAGGAATCACGAAGTTGCGTGGCCATACCTTGGTGTGGCCTGGCTGGGAGTACTTGCCCGAACGATTGAGGGGATTGCAAGGAAATCCGAACGACTTGCGAAGGGCCGTTGATTCGCACATTGCCGACATCACCGCCGCGACCAAAGGGAAGCTCACGGAATGGGATGTGCTGAATGAACCGTACACGAATCGAGATCTCCAGAGGGTGCTCGGTAATGGGGAGATGGCTCGGTGGTTTCAATTGGCTCAAGGCGGGGATCCTGATGCGGCTCGTTATGTCAACGACTTCAATATCGTCGAGGCTGGGGGCAACGACATCCCGCATATTGCGGGTCTGAAGGAGATTTTGAATCTGATTCAGCAGGGCAACGGGCCTTGGAATGGAATCGGTATCCAGGGGCACTTTGATCAAAATCTGACTGATCCGGAAAAGGTGTTGTCGATTCTCGACGACCTGGCGAGTTACCGTAAGCCGATCCAGATTACAGAGTTTGATGTGAATGTTGCAGACGAAGCGTTGCAGGCAGCTTATACGAGGGATTTCATGACCGCTGCCTTTAGCCATCCGGCCGTCGAGGGGATTACGATTTGGGGTTTCTGGGAGGGGCGTATCTTTAACCGCACTAATGCGATGGTGCGGCAGGATTGGACTACGAAGGCGAATCATGGAGTTTGGCGGCAGTTGGTCTACAAAGACTGGTGGACTGACGTGGAACTTCGGTCCAATGCCGATGGGATTGCGCGCGTTCGCGGATTTGCCGGAGATTATGAGGTGATTGTTGAAGACGGGGGCAGGCAGACTGTGTTGCCGTTTCGGATGGAGGCAGGGAAGATTGGGTATTTGTTTCAAGGCAAACGGGACCAGGTTTCAATTCAGGCCGGTGGCATTGTGAATGCGGCAAGTTTCCAACCTGGGCCTGTTGCACCCGGGCAGGCTGTGACCATCTTTGGAACCGGACATGGAAACGAAGATGTTCAAATTGCAACAAGGGGGGATGCCAATGCGCTGCCGGTATTGGTGGGAGAAACTCGCGTCTTCTTTGATGGCGTTGCAGCACCGATGATTTACAGTGCCAGGCAGCAAGTGAGCGCCGTTGTGCCGGAAGGTGTTGCCGGGTTGACGAAAGTGAAAGTAGAGTTTCTCGGGCAGGTGAGCAATGAAGTAACGCTGCCAGTGGCTGCCGCTCGACCGGGTATTTACACTTTTGCAAGCGGTAACGGGCAGGCCATTGTTTTGAACAACGACGCGTCTGGTTCGTTCAACTCTGCCGATAGCCCCGCCAGCCGGGGAAGCGTGGTGTCGTTTTTTCTGACGGGTGAAGGGAAGACCACGCCCGAGATCGGAGCAGGGCAGTTTGCTCAGGCTCCGTTTCCACGGCCAACGCAAGCAGCTCAGGTGTTCTTTGGTGGATCGCAGGGTGTTGTGGAGTTTATTGGGCGCATTTTCCCGGGTGTAGTGCAAGTGAATGCGCGGATTCCTGGAAACGCGGAAACCGGAAACCAGGTTTCCCTGGTGGCCAGAATCGGGGGACTTAGTTCGCAAGCTGGAGTGTCGATCGCGATTCGGTAGGAGCCGAAGTGGTAGTCCAATCCAGTCACGTGGTTTACAGTTTGGTCCTGGCCAACCCCTTTCCGTTTTCCACCGTTCTAGCAATTCACATCCGTTAGAAGCTAAGTTCAACGCACGCTCTCATCCTCCCAATGCGAGGGACCTGTTCCCTCTAAGGCCTCAACTGGCCGATGAGAGCTTTATCATTGAACTAAGCCGCGTAGCGGCAGGCGCGCCTGCGGCGCGCGGAGCATAGTCGTGACTCCGGCGATCCATCAGGGTCCAATGGAAGTCGGCTGCCCCCAGCCCACTTCACTAATAGGAGCAAAACCT
>JBIITX010000039.1:0-52779 GCA_044340255.1 Bryobacter sp.
TCTGCTTGACCGCTCCGATCACTTGCTCTTCCGTGTACCGGCTCTTCTTCATCTCCAAAGCTCCTTCCTTCTACATTATTAGGAGCTCTCTAGTTTTAACTGGTGGAGTTTACGGGGAGCAGGTCACAATCTCCTCGCCATTTGCGTTCTGCCCTTTGCGCAACACCTCATTGAATTCGGCATCCACTGGCTCCGCGGCACCCCTCGCCTGGCCATCTCCATCGGTGTCAGCTTCGGCTTCACCATCATCTCCACCCTCTTCAATCTCTATTCCATGCGCCGCGGCTCGCTCATCGTGGGCTCGGGCGCACGCACTCTCTGGCAGGACGTTGCAGTCTTCCCGCAACTCTTCTGGGGCTTCCTTACCAGCGGTCCCCGCCTCATCCTCAGCCGATGAAGTCGCTCCACCTCACCAACGCCTGGCATGCCAGCTCCGGCGGCATCGCCACCCACTACAAATCCCTGCTCGCCGAAGCCGAAGCCTCCGGCCGTCAAATGGTAATGGTCATTCCCGGTGACCGCGACGATCTCACCCCCGCGGCTTCTTCCCGGCCTCAACAAGCGCCCTGTCCTGATCGGCCTCAGTTGCGAGCGCATGGACGATAACCTCAGAATCTATCTCTCCCGCTCTCCCCTCGGCACCGCCTTCGCCCGTTGGTAGATGAAGTGGATCTACTTCGGCTTCTTCGATCACCACATCACCAATTCTGAACACGCGGCCGAAGAACTCCCCCTGGCGTCGACCTCTCTCAATTCCACCCCGCCCCACGCACTCAATCCCCCCGAAGATCGTTCTCTACGTCGGTCGCTTGTTTCGCGCTCCACATGGTCGGTGACGGCATCGAGCAACAGGCCCGCCTACCACGGCCACCTCACAGACAAGCCACGCCTACGCCAACTCGTCCAACGCCTGGCTCACAAAAGCAAATGCCCCGGCTTTCGCCGAGGCAATTCTTGATACGTATTCTTCAAGCCAGCGAGAGAGCAAAATCAGCCAGGCCATCTCCTCAGCCCAGCAATTCATGACCAACGGTGTAGCCGCAGAACCGGACTACCGCTCCACCACGGGCAATTGGCTAGGCGCAGAGCTTTAAGCTTTTGGTGCCGACTGTTGTTGTCCTGCCGCAGGCGCAGGAGCCTTTTCCTTCTGCTTCGGTGCCGGCGTTTGGATCTTCACCGGGCTCATGATGATGTGCGCATTACGGCCTTCCAGCTTCGGCTGGCCTTCCACCGTGCCTACTTCCTTCAGGTCTTCGGCAAAGCGCAACAGCAACTTCTTACCCAAATCGACGTGCGCAATTTCGCGTCCACGAAACTGCACCACAGCCTTCACACGATTACCCTCTTTCAAGAAGCGCAACGCATTGTTTTTCTTGAATTCGTAGTCGTGGTCATCCGTGTTCGGCCGGAACTTCACTTCCTTCACCTGGATGATGTGCTGTTTCTTCTTCGCGTCGTGCGTTTTCTTCTTTTGCTCGTACTGCCACTGGCCATAATCCATGGCCTTGGCCACCGGCGGCTCTGCCGTCGGCGAAACGAGAATCAGGTCAAGCCCCAACTCCTGGGCTCTACGAATCGCGGCGGGGGTGGGCAACACTTCCACCACGCCATCAGGAAATACAGCACGTACTTCCTTGACGCGAATCGCCTCGTTTACATTTTCTCTGATCTTGGGAATGCGCCGGAAGGGGGGTCTATTGTTCGGAAACATGCGCTTAGGAGAGGGGGGCCACTCGGGGCCGGGAGCAGGCCATTACCTGCGACTGGGTACAGTACATCACTAGTAGCATGCTAGCAGAGTTTTACATTTTTGTATCCATCAGATTCTGGAGGGGATAACTCACCCCCTCCGCCAATTCATCGCAAAAGTACCAAATCCCGGGTACCACCCCAAAAGAAACCTTTTCACCATAGTCCTGCCTCACTCCCCACCCCTACAATCAAAGTGCTGGTAATTCCCCTTTCATGAAAGTAACCATCAAACCAGGCCTCTGGCTCGTCATGGGCATCGTCTTCCTGCTCACGTTGGGCGCGGCCTTCTCCATGTGGTTCTTCCTCCGTGGCCAGGAGCAACGCCGCGGACAATCCCTGCTGCTCAAGGCTGCCGATTCCCTGCAGGATCGCGTTCAGGCCGAGCTCGATCAGGAAATCAGCACCCTCCAGCGCATGGCCTCCAAGTGGCAGCTCCGTCCCGACATGAGTCGCGCCGAATGGGAATACGACGCCCGCCAAATCCTCGAAGAACACCCCAGCCTGCTTTCCCTCGCCTGGGTCCCCAATCCCCACAAAGCCTCCCGCAACATCCCCCCCATAGAGATGATTGAAGACTGGCGCGTCACCTGGTCCCTGCCCACCGTCTACGAACCCGCCGTCATCAAGCTCCACAATCTCGTCAAAGAGAATCGTCCCGAGCTCCTCACCGATCTCATCGAACGCCGCCGCACCCGCGTCTCCGACGCCATCCTCGTCGCCGACCGCGGCAAAGCCTTCGCCGCCTACGTCCCCAGCATTGTCGATGGTCAGCTCACCGGCTCTGTCGTTGGCGTCTTCCACCTCCAGGTCATGATGGATTTCGTCTTCGACCGCCTCCTCGCCAGCGACTACTCGGTCCAACTCATGGATGGCTACCAGCCCATCTACTCCCGAGGCCTCCCCAAATCCAATTCCAACGATTGGGAACAAACGGGCTCGCTCAAAATCTTCAACTCCCAATGGAAGATGCGCCTCTGGCCCAACCCGGAGATCCAGCGTGCCAATGAAAAACTGGCCGACCTCTTCCTCCTCGGCGGTCTCGCACTCGCCAGTCTTCTCACTGCCCTCGTCTACTTCGCCGCCCGTCGCCCTGGCTCGAAACCCGCCACCATCATTCCCGATACTTCTGAGCACCGCCGCAAAATCGAAGAGCGCCTCCGCGTCTGGGAAGCCGCCATCTCCTCCACCGACGAAGCTATCTTCGTTGTCGAAACCGAAAAAGTCATCGGCGGCGGCACCGTCATTCTCTTCGCCAACGAAGCCTTCACCCGCCTCACCGGTTACGATGCCAGCGAAGTCATCGGCAAATCACCCCGCATCCTCTTTGCGGACGATTCGCTACGCGACGCCATCTCGCAAAAGACACAAACGGAATCCCGCATCCCCATCTGGCACAAAGCCTCCGTCTCCGTCGATGTCGAAATGCGGGCCAAACCAGTTCTCGATTCCCAGCACAACACCACCCACTGGATCATCGCCTTCAAGAAGGCCGAAGAGCTCACCACCTCCAGCGCCAACCTCGCCATCGAGCGCATGCTTGCCGACTCTCCCCTCGCCGTCCAGATCCTCGACGCCGAAGGTAAAGTCCTCCACTGGAATCCCATCGCCGAATCCACCACCGGCTGGCCCGCCGCTGACACCCTCGGCAAGGCCACCATCGTCCCCGTTCAATTCCCCAAAGAAGGCTATTGGACCCGGCAGGATCTTCGCCTCGAGCGTCGCACCGGCAACCGCCTCGACCTCGCCGTCTGGACCGCTCCCCTTCAAAACGCCGATGGCTCCCCCGCCACCCGCTACATGAGTTTTATGGCCGAGCTCACCAAAGAGCATGAGGCCCTCGAACAACTCTCCCAAAGCGAAGCCAGCTTCCGGGCCCTCGTCGAAAATGCTTCCGACATTCTCGCCATCCTCGACCTCGACACCAACCTCCAATACATCAATCCTGCCGTCCAGACCCTGCTCGGCCTCGACCCCGCACAGCTCATCGGTGCCCCAGCCTCCACAATCCTCCACGAAGTCACCCCAGGCACCGACCCCCTCCGCATCGAAATGAACCAGTTGGATGGCGGCCTCCGCCAGATGGAAGCCACCATCACTCCCATCGTCGGCACTCCTCTCACCTTGCTGGCTGCCCGCTCTCTCACCCAACCCTCTTCGTTGCTCAACTCCATCCAGGACGCCATCCTCACCTACGACACCGAGCATCGCGTCACCTGGATGAACCAGGCGGCTGAGGCCCTCTACGGTTTCACCGCCACCTCAGCCCAGGGCAAAACGCTTTCCGAGATCCAGCCCGATTGGCTGCAGGTCCCGGCCCGCGATCAGATCTTCCAGGCCCTCGATCTCGACGGCTTCTGGAAAGGCGAAATCTCCAACTTCACTCCCTCCGGCCGCGAGATCGTTCAGGACGTCTCCATCGCCGTCACCTACAACGAGCAAAAGCAGCCTACGGGCTCGGTCGCCATCCACCGCGACATCACTTCGAAGAAGTCCGCCATCGATGCCATCGCCGCCGAAGACCAGGCCAAAACCCTCACCACCCTCGGCTCTACCGAAGGCCTGTGGGATTGGAATCTCCGCACCGACGAAGTCTACTTCTCGCCCCGCTGGAAAGAAATGCTCGGCTATAGCGACGAAGAAATCACTGGCGATCTCGGCGAGTGGTACATGCTCGTCCACCCCGACGACCTGCCGCTCCTACGCAACCGCATCACCACCTATCTCAGCGGTCAGCCCGAGCACCTTGAGGTCGAATACCGCGCCCGAACCCGCGCCGGGCATTACCGCTGGATGATGACCCGTGCCATGGCCGTCCGCAATGAGTCCGGCACCGCCACTCGCCTCGTCGGTTTGCAAACAGACATCCACGATCAGAAGCAGCTCGATGAACAACTGCTCTTTGAGGCCTTCCACGATTCCGTCACCGGCCTCGCCAATCGCGCCCTCTTCCTCGATCGTTTGAATGGCCTTCTGGCCCACCCCGGCGCTCCCTTCACCGTCGCTTTCCTCGACCTTGAAAACTTCGCCCGCGTCAATGAGCAAATCGGCACCCGCGGTGGCGACAAAGCCCTTGCTGAAGCCGGCCGCCGCATCCAGGCCTGCCTACCTCCTGCCAGCTTCGTCGCTCGTCACGGCAGCGATGAATTCGTCTGTATCATCCCCACCGCCGACTCGCTGCAGCAGGACGCTCTCACTGCCCTCATCCGTTCGCGCCTCGCCAGACCCTTCGCCTTCGGAGGCAAGCAAGTCCAACTCGCCGCCCGCATCGGCTACGCTCTCAGCACCGACCATGCTGCAGGCCAGGCCGAAGCACTCCTCCAGGCCGCCTCGCGCGGTCTCGCCAGTAACTCCACCCCCGGCACCCAAACCCCATCGGGCGACTTCCATCCCGATCAACTCCGTGTCTTCTACCACCCCATCGTCGACCTGCTCACCGGCGAGATTGGCGGCATCTAAGCACTGATGCGCTGGCAGCATCCCGAGCGCGGTCTGCTTACCCCCGATCAGTTTCTTCCTGCCGCCGAAAGCACCGGTCTCATCCTCGAACTCGACCAATCCATGCTCCGCCAGGCCTGCGAAAAGATCGTCGATCTCAACACACGCTTCCACCGCATTGAGCCGTTAATCCTGACCGTTAACCTTTCCAGTCTTCACTTCCTCAGCGACAAATCCACTGCTGCTCTCGAGGCCATCATCCTCGCCTCGCAGATCGATCCCAACTGGCTCCGCATCGAACTCAATCACCACGCCGAAGGCGCAACCGTCGAGATCCTCCAGCGCTTGAGCCAACTCCATGTGCGTCTCAACATCAGCACCACAGAAGAGCTACCCGATCTCACCCGCTTCGCCGCCGACCGCGTCAAGCTCCCTGGCAATCTCGTCCGCGGCCTCTCCACCGGTCGCAATCTCGAAAGAGTCCGCGCCATCATTTCCATGGCCCAACGTCAAAACATGCAAGTCGTCGCCGAGGGCGTCGAGAGCCTGGAACAACTCGCCATCCTGCGCGAGCTCAAGTGCCACCTCGCCCAGGGCTTCTACTTCACCCAACCCGCCTCCGCCAGCGATACCGAACGTCTCCTCGCCCGAAGCCCCCGCTGGTAAGCCATACTAGTATTCGGATGGCCATCAGCAAGGAACTTCTCGATATCCTCATTTGCCCCGCTTGCCGCGGCGAACTTGAACTCAAGCAGGACGGCTCCGGCCTGAAGTGTGTGGCCTGCAAGCGCGTCTACCCAATCCGCGATGACATTCCAGTCATGCTGGTTGACGAAGCCAAAATCGAAGAATAGTCTCCATGTCCTCAATCCTCGAGCGTCTGCCTGCAGGCTCGCGAGTGGCCATTGTTCGCCTCCGCTCACTCGGCGATTGTGTCCTGACAACTCCAGGGATTCATCTCCTCAAATCCCACCGGCCCGACCTCCGCATCGGTGTCGTCGCCGAGCCCCAGTTCATTCCGCTCTTTGAAGAAAACCCCGACATCGACGACATCATCGTCCCCAGCTCCTCCCTCCTCCGCCAGTGGAAGCCCCGCCTGGTTCTCAACCTCCACGGCGGCACCCGCAGCCTCCGCCTCACCGTTGCCTCCCTCGCCCGCCACCGCGCTGGCTTCGATCACTTCTTCCTCAAACAGCTTTACAACGTCCGCATCCCCACGGCCCAGCAAATCCTCGGCGTAGATCGTACAGTTCATACCGCCGAGCACGTCTCCAGCGCCATGTTCCACCTCGGCGTCCCCATCCAGCCCATCCCCCGCGCCCGCCTCTTCACCTCCAAACGCTGGCGCGATTCCGGCTACGCCGTCATCCATCCTTACGCTTCAGCCCCCCACAAAGTCTGGCCCGTCGCCCGCTTCCACGACGTCGCCGAGTTCCTCCGCCGCGCCCTCCACCTCGAACCCATCTTCCTCGGTGGCCCTGGCGACGACCCCACTCCCTTCGCCCCCTGGCACGTCGAAATTTCAACCGACATCAAAAAGACCAAATCCCTGCTCCCCTCTGCCTCCATCTTCATCGGTAACGACAGCGGCCCGGCCCACATGGCCGCCGCCTTCGGTGTCCCCGTAGCCGTGCTCTACGGGTTCAACTCCAACCCCCAGGTCTGGGCCCCCTGGCAAACCGAATCGCAAATCCTGCACAATCCCAACGACATCGCGGGCATCACCACCACCCAGGCAGTCGAGGCTCTGGCCCGCCTCAAAGTCATCGCATGAGACGCGTCCTCCGCCTGGGTCTCCACTACTGGCCCGCCCTCCTCGCCAGCGTCTTCTTCATGGCCATCGTCGGCTTCTGCCAGGCCTCCATGGCCCTGCTCATCAAGCCCCTGCTCGACCGTGTTCTCAGCCCCTCCTCGAGCGACACCGTCAGCGTCATTGAAGTCCCCGTCGTCAACTGGCAAATCCATCTCGACGCCTTTCTCCCCGCGCAGGTGCAAAACGTTTGGGCCGCCGTCGCCCTCGCCATCCTCCTCGTCTTCGCCATCAAAGGCATCTGCGATTACATCGGCAACTACCTCGTCAACTTCGTTGGCCTCAACGCCATCACAGACCTGCGCCAGCGCGTCTTCAATCACGTCCTCCGCCAGGACACCAGCTTCTTCGAGGTCAACTCCACCGGCCGACTCATGTCTTCTGTCATGAACGACATCGAGAAAATCCAGGTCGCTGTCTCTCATCTCCTCGCCGACTGGCTCCGCCAAACCTTCTCTGCCATTGGCCTCCTCGCCGTGCTCGTCCGGCACGATTGGAAGCTCGCCCTCTTCTCCCTCACCGTCCTGCCCTTCGTCATGATCCCCACCGCGCGCCTCGGCAAGCGCATCCGCCGCACCACCCGCAGCGCGCAGGACGATGCCGCCCAACTCAACCACATCCTTCAGGAAGCCATCACCGGCCAGCAGGTCGTGCGCAGCTTCAATGCCGAAGCCATCGAGTCAGCCCGCTTCCAAACCGCCGCCGCCCAGCTCCGCAAGTCCAACCTCCGCTACATCGCCCAGCAGGCTCTCCCCTCGCCCGTCATTGAATTCCTCGGTGCCCTCACCATCGTCGGCCTCATCGGCTACGCCCGCACGCAAATCCAGGCCGGTCAAATGACCGCTGGCGAATTCACCAGCTTCGTCATCGCCCTCCTCATGCTCTATGAGCCCGTCAAGCGCCTCACCGGCATCCACAACATCTTCCAGCAAGCCACCGGCGCTGCCCAGCGCGTCTTCGAATACCTCGACCTCGAACCCAAAGTCGCCGACCAACCGAACGCCATCACCCTCGCCGGTTTCACGCAATCCATCGAATTCGATCAGGTCCGCTTCCGCTACCCCACCAGCGCCGAAGACCAGCCAGACATCCTCAAAAGCCTCAGCCTCACCGTCAAGGCTGGCGAGGTCATCGCCCTGGTCGGCCCCAGCGGTGCCGGCAAAACAACCCTCGCCAGTCTGCTGCCCCGCCTCTACGATCCCCTCTCGGGCCAAATCCGTATCGATGGCCACGACCTCCGCCACCTCACCATGAATAGCCTGCGCGCGCAAATCTCAAGCGTCGCCCAGGACACCTTTCTCTTCGACGACACCGTTGCCAACAACATCCGCTACGGCCGCCCCGGCGCGAGTATGGCCGACGTGGAAGCCGCTGCCAAAACCGCCCTGGCCGAAGAATTCATTGCCCGCATGCCCCAGGGCTACGAAACTCAAATTGGCGAGCGCGGCGTCAAGCTCAGCGGCGGCCAGCGCCAGCGCCTCGCGATCGCCCGTGCCGTCTTGCGCAATGCTCCGATTCTGATTCTCGATGAAGCCACCAGCCACCTCGATGCCGAATCCGAAGTCCTCGTTCAGAAGGCTCTGGCCAACCTCATGGCCCAGCGCACCGTCATCGTAATCGCCCATCGTCTCTCCACGATTCGTCGCGCCAATCGCATCCTCGTCCTCGAAAAAGGCGAGATCGTACAGTCCGGCACCCACGACGAACTCCTGGCCCAGGGCGGCCTCTACGCCCGCCTCCACGAGCTACAGTTCCAGGAATCCGCTACACTCGATAACTCATGAACATTCGCAGTATGACTGGCTACGCCCGAGTCCGGCGCTCGATCTCTGAAGGTGAACTCACCATCTCCATCAAGACCGTAAACCACCGCGCCCTCGACCTCCATTTCCACATGAGCAGCTTCTTCGACCCCATCGAAGGCGCCATGCGCACCCTCGCCAAACAGGAACTCCATCGCGGTCACGTCGACATCCGTTGCTCGCTTTCCCGCGAAGCCGCCAAACAGACGATCAACGTCAACCAGCCCCTCCTCGCCGCCTACCGCGAACTCTTCCACAGTCTCGAAACCCACTTCGGCGAGATGGGCAAGCCCAACCTCAACGAAGCCCTCCGTCTCCCGGGCATGTTGATCGAGTCACGCGAAGACGAAATCTCAGAAGAGCTCCAGGCAGCCATCCTCGGCGGCCTCGAACAGGCCCTCAAAGAACTCAACATCCAGCGCGAGCGCGAAGGCACCTCACTCGTCGCCCAGATGCTCGCCTACAACGAGAACATCCGCACCCAGGCCAACTCCGTCCGAGGCCTCCGCACCCAAATTCTCCCTGTCCTGCGTCAAAAGATCGAGGCCAAGATCAACGACCTGTTGAATGGCCAACTGATCGACCCCGCCCGCATCTCCCAGGAAGCAGCATTTCTGGCCGACCGTGGCGACGTAGAAGAAGAGATCACCCGTCTTCTCACCCACTGCACGCACCTCGAGTCCTTACTGACCAAAGGCGGCGAAGCCGGCAAGAAGATCGACTTCCTCTTGCAGGAAATGAATCGCGAAACCAACACGATCCTCAGCAAATCCAACAACGCCGGCGACTTCGGTCTCCAGATCACCGAAATCGGCCTCGCCGTAAAAACCGACATCGAACGCATCCGAGAGCAATCTCTTAACCTGGAGTAGATAGGAAGTATCCATTGACGCGGCTCCGTATTGGCATCGCAGGCGTAGGCGCCATCGCAAGCCACTTCCACTTGCCGATTCTGCAAGCGTCCCCCTTATGCGAATTGGCAGGCCTGGCAGAGGCCGACCCACTTCGCCTCAGCAGCCTCACCACCATCGCTCCCAAGATTCCAGCCTTTCCTTCCTGGCAGGCACTCCTCGCCGAAGTTCAGCTCGATGCTCTCGTAGTCTGCCTGCCCCCACAGCATCATCTGGCCTGCGGCCTCGCCGCCATCGCCAAAGGCCTCGCCGTCTACATGGAAAAGCCCTTGACCCTCACCCTCGAGGAAGCTCGACAATTGACTGCCGCCGCAAGCCAAACCCAGCAACCCTGCATGACAGGCTTTAACTTTCGCTTCCATCCTGCAATCTCAGAGATGAAAGCGCAATGCCAGGCCGGGCACATCGGCCAACTCCTTGCCGTCCGCGGCACCTTCACCACTCCAAAATCCAGACAACCCGGTTGGAGGAAATCCGCCGGGTCCGGCGCAAGCGCCCTGCTCGATCTTGCCGTTCATCACGTCGATCTGTTTCGATTCCTCACCGGCGAAGAAGTCACCTACGCGAATGCCGTGGAGCACGATGGCGGTTCCCGGGCGCTCCTCCAGCTTCGCTCCACCACAGGCGTACTCTTCGACGGCTTCTTCGCCCAGGGAGTCGCCGAAGACTTTCGCCTCGAACTCATCGGCGACAAGGGCCAACTCACCTTTACCCGCCATCTGCAAGCCAAACCAGCCTTTCGGGCCGGGCATCACATCTGGACTCGCGCTCAAAAAATTCATCGCGCCCTCCACGCCCTCCATCCCGAAAATCTCCGCTATGGCCCTGGCCACGAGCCCTCTTTTGCTCTTGCCCTCGCTGCCTTCCTAACCGCTGCCAGCAACAAAACAACCATCAAGCCTGATTTTTCCGATGGCCTCCGCGCCCAGCAAGTTCTCGAGGACGCACTCCAATGAACTCTCCACTCCTCAGTGTCGTGATCATCACTCCCTTTCAATTTGCCCACCTGCGCAAATGCGTTCGCCATCTCCGCGCACAAACCATCGCATCCTCAATAGAGCTGGTCCTCGTAGCCCCGACAAAACAGTCCGTCAGTGATGCCCGTCCCGGAGAGCTCGATGGCTTCGCCTCAGTCCGAATCGTCGAAGCCGGTGCTATCGAGAGCATCGACCTGGCCGCAGCCGAAGGCTTCGATGCCTCAACAGCTCCTCTCATCGCCTACGCTGACGATCACGCGTATGTGGAGCCGGATTGGGCCGAAGCACTGCTCAAAGAGTTCGAAGGCCCCTGGGTTTTGGTAGTTTCCTACCTGCCTAACGCCAACCCCACCCAGGTCTGGAGTCGTGTCAACAACATTCTTTCCTACGGTTGGTGGACGGCAGGCAATCCGCGAGGCGAATGCAGGTTAGTCCCCGGACATAACATTACCTACCGCCGCGATTTTCTATATGCCAATGGCCCCCTGCATCGAAACACCTTCCGTCGGCAATTCGATCTGGCAGCCTCCCTGCGGGCGCGTGGCGGCCGTTTCATTCTCAGCGACAAAGCCCGCTCCTATCACACCAATGCTTCCACATGGGAAGGCACAAAAGTGGTTCGCCTCAGCTCCGGTCGCTATTACGCTCACAATCGCGCCACCGCAGAAAATTGGTCTTGGGCAAAACGCCTGCTCTATTGTGTCTGCTTTCCGCTCATTCCTCCCTTGCGTCTGGTTCGACTCCAATCCGAACTGGCCCACGCGATAGCACTAGCCGGGCCGCGCATCTACCCCGCCCTCTTTGCCGCCTTGTTTCTCGATGCAATGGGGCAAGCCCTCGGCTACGTCTTCGGGCCAGGCAACGCGTTGCATGTCCTCGAAACCTATGAAGTCCGACTGCGGCAGTACGTAACCCCAGCCGAAGCAGCAGCAATGGACGAATAGCCCGCCAGTGCTGCGATGAAGATACTTCTCATCAACGATTACTGCCGCGTTTTGGGCGGCGCAGAGCTACAAATGATCGCACTCCGGGATGGGCTTCGGGCGCTTGGCCACGAGGTTCGAGTCTTCAGCTCTGTCGCTCCCCGCTCCCGCAATTTATCCTCGGCGGCCGACGTACATTGCTACACGCTCCCTGACCGCCTGCAAGTGTTGTCGATGTGGAATAACCCCTTCGCAACTGCCGCTCTAAGGCAGGAACTGCGGCGGTTTGCGCCCGATCTGGTTCATCTTCTGATGTACCGCTGGCGCCTCTCTCCGTCCATCCTCGATGTCTTGGCTGGCTGGCGAACGATACTTCACATTCAGACCTATGATCCAATTTGTCCCATCGGCTCGAAGCTACTGCCGGATGGGCAAGCCTGCCAGCAGCAGGCAGGCCAACCGTGCCGCAGCAACGGCTGTCTCAGCAGCTTGGCCGCCCCCTTCCTGCTGCGAGCGCATGAGAAAAACAAAAGCTTCTGGACCAGCTTTACCCGCCGCATTGCCATCAGCGAATGGCAACGAAGGCGCTTGGATCTGGACGGCTTTCCGGTCGACCTTGTGATTCCAAACGGTGTCCCCCTCGATGCGCCTGCCAGCCAGCCACCGGCCGGCAATCCACTGCTCGTTTGCGCTTCGCGATTGGTCCGCGAAAAGGGTATCGACCATCTCCTTCGCGCCTTCGGCCTCCTGGCCGAGCGCCATCCCAACTTGCACCTTTCAATTGCCGGTGAGGGTGGGGACGCCGAAGCTCTCAAGCGCACGGCCCAACGCTTGCCCGGGGCCGAACGAATCACATGGCTGGGTTACCTCGAGCGCAGGCATCTCAAAGAAGCCTTCGCCGGCGCCTGGCTCCAAGTGGTACCCGGCCTGTGGGAAGAACCATTCGGCATGGCCACCGCAGAGGCAATGATGCGCGGTCTCCCTGTCGTAGCCCCGGCGCGCGGGGCCTCCGCTGAGTTACTCGCTGATGGTGCCGTCGGATTCCTCTATGCCAATGGCGATGCCAACGACCTCGCCAGAGTTATCGAAGCTGCTATTGCAGACGTCGATCAACTCAAAAGCATTGGCCAGGCAGCGTCAGAACGCGCCCACCGCCATTATGGCGAGCAGAAAATGATCCAGCAATTCCTGCAGTTGTACGACGAAGTCCTGCGCTAGGCGTAGCAGCGCACCTCAAAGATCCGCGCCTCCTCCAGCCCATTCGTCGCCGTCACATGAATGCGAACCGCCTCGGCCTCCACCGCTGCAAACTTCACGCGGTTCATCCGTTGGTAGTTCCCACTCACCTTCGCCACAGACTCAAACTCGCTGGCACCCTTACGCTTCACCAGCACCTCATAATCCTTCACCGTCTCCGCCTGCGGCTGTCTCGGCGCATCCTGCCTCCAGAACGTCGGGTTCGCCGTCAGCACCAGTTGCCGCTGAAAGCCTGTATCGAAGGTCAACTGCACCTGGCTCACCTTCCGCGCTACATCCCACTTCAAATCAAGCCAGGCACCCTGGGCCGTCATCGGCCCGGCCCAGTGATGGATCGGCCCCTTCGGAATGTCTCGCGTGATCCCGTCAATCACCAGCGGTGCCACAGCCTCACCGATATTCCCAGAGCTCGATACCGTCGCCTCGCGCGCCGCATCGCTCTTGTCCTCATTGCGCAACAACTCACCCGGCTTGCCCTTGATCGTCTGGTCATCCCGAATCAGCCGCTGCTGCAGCGTCGCCACCAGGTTCTTGTCCTCAGCCACCTGCCGTGGCAACTTGCTCTTCTCCACACACAGCGCCGCCGCCGTGCCCACTGCCTGCCCAATCGTGGCGCAGGTCGCCATCACACGCGTCGAGGTAAATGCCGTATGCGTCGCACTGATGTTGCGACCCGCCATCATCAGGTTTGAAATGTTCTTCGAATAACAACTCCGCAACGGAATCGGAAACACCTCCGGCGTCCGCAGCACCGTATTCGGCGGCAAATCCGCACGGTCAAAGCCACCCGGCGGGTGGTCATCCATCGGCCAGCCACCCATCGCGACAGCGTCATAAAAGCTGCCGCCCATCAGGTCCTGCTGCGTCAGCATATGGTCGCCTACCAGCCTCCGCGACCCGCGCTTGCCCGGCATCATTCCAATCCAGTCCAGCCCATAATTCGCACTGCTCGTATGGTTGCCGCTGTTCTTGATGTAATCCCAAACTCCCATCACAATCGACAGCAGCTCATAGCGAATCAACTCATTGTCACGAATCGTATCCTTGTTGCCACCCCACTCCACCCACCAATAGCCGTAATCCCACTGGTCCACTTTGCGAAAGCGCAGCGTCTCGGCCGTCACCTTCCGCGCCCAGCTTGGTGGCTTGAACGCCATCGGCTTTGAATACAACCGCGACGTAAACAGAATCGAACTGCCCAGCGTCTCAAGGTCCGGCTTTTCCGGTGCCAGGCTCTCGTTAAACTCCGCCCGTGCTTCCCGCCCCATCCGGAACGTTGCATTCGATTCCAGCGCCAGCCGTGAATCCCCCGTCGAATCCACAAACACCTTCGCTGCAATCTGATAAATCATTTCGCTCTTATCGCAGCGCGCCTGCACTTCTGTGATCCGGTCACCCTTCACCACCGCCCGATGCAGCACCGTCTCAAGCAGCAGCGTGATGTTCGGCTCGCTCACCACCTTGTCGTACAAGATGAAGTCCCACATCTCCCAGCAGCGCTGCGGGTTATTCACAGCGTCTTCCAGCCGCAACTCTTCAATCAATCCACTCTCGCGCCACCCGGGCCGCCCGCGATGCGAGTCCGCGCCCACAATGTGCATCTTCACTTCGCTCGACGAATTCCCGCCCAGCCGCGAACGGTCCTGCAACAACACTACCTTTGCCCCATGCCGCGCTGCAGAGATCGCCGCGCACACGCCGGCCACGCCGCCCCCGGCCACCAACACATCGCACTCCAGCTTCACCAGCGACATGTGCGGTTCATTCACCACCGCCGCCGACTTCGCATCCTTGCCCGGAGGTGCAATCAGGTCGAACTGTTTCCTCATCTGTGGCGTAATCGTTTGTGCCTGCGCAGGCGGAAGCTGGTCGGCAAGGACAACAAGGCTATAGCTGGTCAATAAGTCACGGCGTCGCATGATATTTCCTTCACGAGAAATTATTTCAGATTTCTGTCCCGTTGTACATTCCCGCCACCCATTTCCCGTAACCGTTATAAGGCTGTGTCGCCACCCGCTCCATATTCGGAATCAGTTGCTCTACCGCCTGGCTCCACCGCGGGTGCGGCTTCTTCGGGTTCACATTCGCAAAGAACCCATATTCACTCGGCACGGCCACATTCCAAAACGTATCCGGTTTCTTCGCCACCAGTTCAATCCGCACAATCGCCTTTGCACTCTTAAACCCGTACTTCCACGGCAGCGCCACCCGCAGCGGCGCGCCATTCTGGTTCGGCAGCGGCTTACCGTAAATGCCAGTCACCATAAAGGCCAGCGGATTCATCGCCTCATCAAGGCGCAGCCCCTCGTAATAAGGCCACGGATAATTCCCCGAGTACCGTATCCCCGGCATCTGCTCCGGTCGGTTCACGCTGATAAAGCGCACATACTTCGCCTTCGCCGTCGGCTCCACCCGCTTCAGCAATTCCGCCAGTCCAAACCCCATCCAGGGCACCGCCATCGCCCAGGCCTCCACGCAACGATGCCGGTACAATCGTTCCTCAATCGGCATCATTTTCTCCAGCTCTTCAATCGACCACGTCTGAGGCTTGGCGCACTCCCCTTTGACCTCAAGCGTCCAGGGCCTCGGCTTAAAGTCTTTCGCCAGTCCCTTGATGGCTTGTTTATCGGTCGAGAACTCGTAGTAGTTGTTGTAGCTGGTTGCCGCCCACTCTTCCGTGAGGGGCCGATCGAGCGTAAATTCCGGGTTCCGGCTCGCCCCACCCAGCAGCCCCGGCAACCCCATCAGGCCCAGCAAATGCCGCCGATTCAGGTAAACCGACTCCGGCGTAAGCTCCCTTTCGGCCACATCCCAATCGCGAACTTTCCGAATCCACATTTTGGCCACCTCAGCTTCATGCTAATCTACAAGGAGTCACGGCCACAGTGCGGAGAGATGCCTGAGTGGTCGAAAGGAGCGGTTTGCTAAACCGTCGTAGTCTGATAAAGGCTACCGAGGGTTCGAATCCCTCTCTCTCCGCCATTTCCCACCTGACCCACCCCTCCACCTCATTCGAGCTCCTACCCCCGTCGCCGCCCCCCACCAGCGCAATGCCACCGCAGGCATTCTCAATACCGGCGATGGCGCAGGCCGTCACGCCAATCCGCAAAACAACAAGGGCCGTCAGCCCTAGTCGTCCTCCACAGCCTCCAGCGTCATATCGCGATCCAGCCAATCCGGTCGCTTCAACACCTCACGCGGTCGCGACCCATCCGGCGGCCCAATAATGCCTTCCTTCTGCATCCGGTCCAGCATCCGCGCCGCACGCCCATAGCCCAACCGCAACCGCCGCTGCAGAATCGAAGTCGACGCC
The DNA here is from genome assembly GCA_044340255.1 of Bryobacter sp. Taxonomy (GTDB): domain Bacteria; phylum Acidobacteriota; class Terriglobia; order Bryobacterales; family Bryobacteraceae; genus Bryobacter. The sequence continues at coordinate 16,181 of JBIITX010000039.1, forward strand.
TTGCCCATTTCGCAGACTACCTTCACGGCATCTCCGTACATCGGGTCGGCATCGCCCTCGACATCGTCTTCCAGCGGCTCATCGCTATCTTCACTCGGCGGCGCAATCAGGAAGCTCTGGTCATACTCGGGCTTCGCCTGCTTCTTCCAGAATTCCACTACGGAATTGATTTCCTGCTCACCGACATAGGCTCCATGCAAACGATGCAGTCGCGAAGACGCCGGCGGCAGGAACAACATATCGCCCTTACCCAGCAAGTGCTCCGCACCCATCGAATCGAGAATCGTCCGCGAGTCCACCCGCGTCGTTACGCGGAAGCTCATACGCGCCGGGAAGTTCGCCTTGATCACACCCGTGATCACGTCCACCGAAGGACGCTGCGTCGCCAGCACCAGATGCATGCCCACCGCGCGCGCCATCTGCGCCAGCCGCGCCACCGACGTTTCCACGTTGTTGCGCTCCAGCATCATCAAATCCGCCAACTCGTCAATGATGATCAGAATGTAAGGCAGCGGCCGCATATCTTCTTCAAGCAGCGGCTCCGGATTCTCATCATCAAACAAACTCCGCTGCTCATTCGCCATCTGCCGCATCTTCCGGTTGAACTGGTCAATGTTACGCACCCCGCGCGAAGCCAGCAGCTTATAGCGCCGCTCCATCTCCAGCACCGCATTCCGCAGCGCATTCGATGCCTTCTTCGGGTCGGTAATCACCGGTGTCAGCAAGTGCGGAATGTCTTCGTAAATCCCAAGTTCCACGCGCTTCGGGTCCACCATGATCATGCGCACTTCATCCGGTGTCGACTTGTACAACACACTCATGATCATCGAGTTCAACATCACCGACTTACCCGACCCCGTCGAACCCGCCACCAGCAAGTGCGGCATCGTATCGAGCGTAAACACCTTGATCCGCCCATTGATGTCCTTGCCAAGCGACATCACCAGTCGCGAACTCGCATTCTGAAAGTCTTCCCCCTCCAGAATTTCCCGCAGCGCAATCACTTCGCTGTTCTTGTTCGGTACCTCAATGCCAATCGTCGGCTTGCCCGGAATCCGCTCAATCAGAATCGATTCCGCCTGCAAACCGAGACACAGGTCTTCCGTCAGATTCGTAATTTTCGAATACTTGATCCCCGCCTCGGGCTTGAATTCAAACGTCGTGACGACCGGGCCAGGGTTGATCTGCACCACGTTCCCCAGCACCCCAAACTCTTCAAACCGCTCCTTGATCCGCGAAGCCGTATCGCGCAACTCCTGCGAGTCAAACACGCTCCGTGCCTGCGGCTCATTCAGCATCCCTGTCGGCGGCAGCTTGTACAGCGTATGCGCCGGGGCTTCCTTCGTCTTTTTGGTCACCGGGGCAGGCGCCGCCAGCGCTTCCGCCTCCGCTGGCACACCAGCATCTTCTAACGTCTTGATCGGGATGTAGCCCTCATCAGCGCCCATCTCCGGCTCAGCCGCTGCACTCTCAAAGGCGGGCATGCTCGACGCCACCGTCTTGGTCTCCCACGGCGGTACATCCAGCGCCTCGTCCTCGCTCCGCTTCGGCGGCGTCCGTCGGCGCGGCACAATCGGCGGCACATCTTCAGCCTCTGCCTTCACACTGCGCGGCTTGGCCGGTCGCTTGCTAAACAGCGTAAACTTCGGCATCCGCAACTTGGCAAACATCTTCGACACACTCGCAAACATCGCCTTTGGCACCGCCAGCCACTCCAGCAATACCGCCACCGAGAACGTCGAAATCAGATACAGCGACACCACCATCACCGTCGCCGTAAACAAAGCCGCACCCGTAAAGTTGAAATAGAAAACCAGCATGTCGGCCAGCAACATGCCAAACACCCCACCTGCCGGGATCGACCCACTAAACGCCCGCGCCCCAGGTGCCAGTGAGAAACAAGTACACGCCCCAAACATGAACAGCAGCGCCCCCACTACCTTCACGCCCGGCGCTTCAATCGGCTTCGATTGCATCCACTTCCACGCCAGCAACAACACCAGCGCCGGAAGCACAAAGCTCGACAAGCCGAAGATCTGGAAGCAGACGTCACTCAGGTGCGACCCAAACCGCCCCATCAGGTTTGTCGGTCGTGTGACACTCGTCGCCGTGTTCCAGCTCGGGTCTGTCGACGAGTAAGAGATCAGGCTCAGCATGATCGCTAAACCTAAAAATAAAAACACGAATGCGAGCACCTCGTTGAGGCGCTTGTGTGTAGTTGGACCTAATAGCTTCATCCGCGTGAACGGACAAATGCCAGAGCGATCACTATTATGCCAAAAATTATGCGGTACGCGATAAACGGTGCCAACCCATGCTTCCGGATGATCTTCAAAAAGAAGGCAATCACGGCAATCCCCACCACGGCGCTCCCCACAATCCCCACCACAAACGGCGTCAGCATCCCCTCGCTCAACCCATGCTTCTTCAGGTCATAGAGCGACTTCAACCCCGATGCCGCCACAATCGGCGTCGACAACAGAAACGAAAATCGCGCTGCCGCCGAATGCGTCAATCCCCGAAACAATCCCGTCGAAATCGTAATCCCGCTCCGCGACGTGCCCGGCACCAGCGCCAGCGCCTGCGACGTCCCAATCACCAACGTATCGGCCAGGCTCATCTGCCCGATATGCTTCACCCGCTTCGTGTACCGCTCTGCCACCCACAACAACACGCCGATCAGAATCAGCATCGTCCCCATCACAAACGGGCTCCGCAGCGTGGTCTCAATGTCGTCCTTGAACTTTAGTCCAATCAATCCCGCCGGCACCGATGCCAGCACCAGATACCAGAGCAGCTTCGGGCTCTGCTTCAACTCCGGGTCGTCGCCATACTCAATCCCCACCGCTTGCGCCGCAATCTGCAACCAGTCCTTCAGAAAATACACTAGTACTGCAATCAGAGTGCCGATATGTAAGGCAATGTCAAAATCCAGCCCCTGATCGGGCCATCCCAGCAGCCACGGCACCAAAAACAGGTGCGCTGAACTACTAACAGGTAAAAACTCAGTGAATCCTTGGACAATCGCGAGAACGATTGCCTGGTAGATGGGCATAATGGGTATTGTAAGGCCCTGTACTCTTTTCTGAATTAAAATCCGTCAATATTGAATGCCAAGCACTAAAATCGTCGCCACCCTGGGTCCTGCCACAGACACCCCTGAAATGATCCACAAGCTCCTCGAAGCTGGGGTCGACATCTTCCGGCTCAACGCCAGCCACGGCCAGAAGGAAGAGCACATCCGCCGCATCCACATGATCCGGCACATCGCCAAAGAGCGCGGCATCCACGCCGGCATCCTCCTCGATCTCCAGGGCCCCAAAATCCGCCTCGGTGAATTCGAAAACGGCGGCTGCATCCTCCAGAACGGCCAGACCTTCACCATCACCACCGAGACCGTCATGGGCAACGACAAGCTCGCCTCCACCAGCTACACCGAGTTCGCTCGCGACGTCAAACCCGGCAACAACGTCCTCATCGCCGACGGCAGCGTCAAGCTCCGCGTCCTGTCGACCGACGGCGTCGCCGCTCGTTGCGAGGTCGTCATCGGGGGCCCGGTCAGCAACCGCAAAGGCATCAATCTCCCCGGCGTCGCCGTCAGCACGCCCTCCCTCACCAAGAAAGACAAAGCCGACCTCCAGTTCGGCATCGAAGAGAACGTCGATTTCATCGCCCTCAGCTTTGTCCGCAAGCCGAGCGACGTCATCCGCCTCAAGCTCTACCTCGATGAGCGCGAAAGCAAGATCCAGGTCATCTCGAAAATCGAAAAGCCCGAAGCGGTCGAGAATCTCAACGCCATCCTCGCCGAGAGCGACGGCGTCATGGTCGCCCGTGGCGACCTCGGCGTAGAGCTGGCCATCGAGAAAGTCCCGGCCATCCAGAAAACCATCATCCAGCGCGCGCGCAGCATGGGCAAGTTCGTCATCACGGCCACCCAAATGCTCGAATCGATGATTGAAAACGCCTATCCCACCCGCGCCGAAGTCAGCGATATCGCCAACGCCATTTACGACGGCACCGACGCTGTCATGCTTTCGGGCGAAACCTCCACCGGCAAGCACGCCGTCGAGGCCGCCAGCGTCATGGATCGCATTGCGGCCGAGACCGAGCTCAACCTCCGCTACCGCGGCTACCAGGAATTGCCCCCCATGGACAATCCCTCCCACGCCGAAATCATCGCTGATTCGGCCTACCGCGCCGGTCGCTACCTCGGCGTTGCCGCCATCGCCGTCTTCACCGCCAGCGGCAGCACGGCCCGCCTCATCAGCCGCTTCCGCCCCCCGGTCCCCATCTACGCCTTCACCCCGTTTGAAGAGTCCGCCCGCCAGCTCTCGATGATCTACGGCGTCATCCCGATCGTCGTCCCCACCGCCACCTCAACTGATGAGATGCTCCTCCAGATGGATCAGGAGCTCCAGCGCCGCGGCTATCTCAAACCTAACGATCAGGTTGTCTTCGTCAGCGGTCAGCCCATCGGCGTCGTCGGCAGCACCAACATGCTCAAGCTCCACCGTGCGGTCGAGCTTCCGCGCCCCTAGCGCTTCACCACCAGCTTCTTCAGCGACACATTCATCGAGGCATCAAACGCCCTCACGGTCACCAGGCTCTCCCCAGCAGCCAGCGTCAGCTTGGCCTCCGCCCGTTCTTCCTTCGAGTCAAAGATGCCATCGCTGGCATCCAGCACCACCCACCGCCCGGCATTGATCGAATACTCAATCCGGCGTATCGGCGACACCTCGTCGGCGCAGCGAATCTTCAGATTGCCTTCCTGCAACGTAGCTTCGAGCGTCGGTGCCGTCTGGTCCAGTTGTACCGGCACACTCTGAAACTCAGCCGTCCGCGCCTGCGCTCCCGGGTTCGACAACCCATCACTGGCCACCACGCGAAACAGGTATCGGCCATCGGCCAGCGTATCGGCATCAATCGTGTGGTTGGTCTCCGTCAACTCCTGCTTCAGCAGCTTCCAATCCCGCTCTTCCTCGGCCCGAAAGTATAGGCTGTACTGCAGCGTGTCGCTGTCGCTATCCTCCGCCACCCAGCTCAACATCAACTGCCGCCCTGCCGGCCGCGTCGCCAGCAGCGATGCCGTCCCCGCACTGGTTGTGCTCGACGCCTCGCCCGTATCACTCACCGTCAGCGTATACGTCGAACTTGTCGCTGCCGCAGCCTGCGTTTTCGGCGCATTGCTCGGCACCATCGCCAGCACCGCCGTCAAAGACTTGATCACCGGCGGCAAATTCCGCGGCAAGTAATTCAACGTCGCCGACTGCAAGCGAAACTCCTCCTCCCCCCGCATCCGCCACTGCACATAGCGCGCTGCCGGGCTCTGTACCTGAACCCCCTTCAGCGCCTGCCAGTCCGACCAGGTCGCATCCGGCTTCGCCGAATTCCCACTCCGCGATTCATAGCGCAAATTCCCCGTAGCACTCACATTCAGTGCTCCCCAAAGCGCCACATTCGAGGCCTCATGCACCGGCGACTCGTACTCATAAGGCGGCGTCTTCGCCTCCGCAATCTGCAACAGCTTCGGGCTGGTCGTCACCGCCGCCAGCCAACCCGCCGGGCCATGCATCAGCCTTCCCACCTCAGACTCGCCACTTTCCACCAGCATTGTCGCCGCCCGGTCCCCATCCAGCCGATACAGCCTGCCCTGCTTGTCGGAGCTGAAGTAAATCTTCCCCCCATACTCCGCAATATCGTAAACACTCTCCTCTTTGGTCACAAACAAACTGTCCACCGTCAGATCCCGATTCAGCCGGTAAATCGCCGACCGGTCCAGCCCCGGCACATCGAAGGCACTGCTCACCACCGGTGTCGTCGTTGCCGCCGTCGCCGGCGCTGCCGCACCAGCCGCTGGCTTCGGCTTCAAATCAATCCCGGCCTGCGCCTCTTCCGTCACCGTAATGGTCGTAGTCACCTGCGGCAACCCGCTGCCCACTCCTCCCGCCCCGGGCTGCGTCGCGGTCTGCGCCCGCCGCGCTGCCGCACCACCCATCGCCAAAAACAAAATCTCCCCATTCGCTCTCACCTTCACCGACCGTATCTCCGTAAACGGCGCATCATAAAGCACGGTCCCTTTCCCCTTCGCCCCAATCCGGTACAAAATCCCATTCGGGTCCGATCCCGCAATCAGACTTCCCTCTCCACCGCTCTCCAGCACCGTAATGTTCGATTGTCCGCTCTCGTAATAGACCTCGCTCACCGTCGAAGTCAGCCGAAATATCCGCCCATCATCCCCACCGGCAAACACCCCATCCGCCGTCGCCAGCAACGACCACAAAAACTTCGCCCCCGTCTGTCCAAACAGCTTCGCTTCTTTCCCCTCCAACCGGTACACATTCCCCCCGGGAGATCCCGCCGCATACACCACGCCATCCGGCCCAACGCTCAGCGCGAAGACATGCGGCTCCGGCAGCGTCGCTACAAGCTCTACCGCCTTCATCCCGGCCTTCCAGCGGTACACTCTGCCCTTTGGTCCAGTCCCCAGATAAACCGTCCCGTCCTTACCACTCGCCATCGACCACAGCGAAACCTCACCGAGCGGCAATGCCGCCAGCACTCCCGGCCCAGGCTCCAGCGTCCCCTCCCGCGTCAGCGACAGGTTCTTCAGCTTTCCCTTGATAAAGTCGCCATACTGCGACAGTTCCCAACTCGTCGGTGCCGCTCCAAACGCCAGCCCAGCCAGCCCTGCCAACCAAAAAAGGTGCTTCATTTCTCTACTTCCAATGTCAGAGTTTTTGATCCCGCTACCACGCCATCCGCCAGCTTCACTTCCCGGTCGAGCATCCTCGATTGGTACACCGGCAAATAACTTCCCGGTGTCTTTTGCAGCGTCGCCGCAATCGATGGCGGCAGGTTGCCTAATTCCTTACCCCCCGATTGAAATCCCGGGCTCGTCCGAAACGCCCTCACATAAAACGCATTCGCCGGGTGCAGCGCCCCCAGGCTCTCAATCAACGCCGCCGTCGATCGAAACACCGGTCCCCCCGGTTGGTAGAACGAGCGAAAGTCGAGCAGATTTGTCGTAAACGCATCCGACACCGTCAGCGTCAGCGTCTCTCCTCCACTCATCCACCCCGGCACCTGAAACTCATGCTCCACCGTCTTCTCCTGCCCATTCGCCGTCGACAGCAGCGTCCGCACCGTCACCCGCTCCCCGGGCTTCACAGACCGCCTCGACAACCCCACCGACTCAATCACCCATTGCTCCCGCGCCGTCCGTGCATCCAGCTCGATACTCATCTCCTCTGGCAGCAACTCATCCTCCACATGCTGCTGAAAAAACGCCAGCGGAATCGCCGCCCCCAGCGAAGCAGCCAGCGGAAGGTTGTTGTCCCCCGCATACCGTCCGCTAATCTCAAGCGCTTGCTTCACCCCCGCAAATCGAATCGACCCCTTTAAGTCCACCGTCCCCACCCCCGCACTCCGAAAGTGATGGTCCAGCGTCGAAAACACCGCCATCTGCAACAACAACGGCGACAACAACCCATGCCGCACCATCTCAATCTTGTACTCTTTGCTCCCGCTCCCATCCCGATAAACAATCCTCAGCGGCGCCAGCTTCGGCTTCCGCCCAATCTCCCCCCTCACCGCCGCATCCCCGTCAAACAAGATCGCCCCCATCGGCTCCAGCGACTGGCTGATCTTGAAAGGCAGGTTCAGATTCGGCATCGGCGTAATCACCTCCGCCTTGGCAAACGGAAATTCCACCGCCCCACCCCCCAAAAACCGGTGTCCAAACGCATAGATCTGCTTCCCCGCAATGTGCGTCACCGTCCCATCCGCCCCCGCATTCATCCCCCCACGCATCAATTGCACCGAAATCATATCGCCAGGCTTCAGTGCACTCGCCGCCGCTCCGCCCTGTCCGCCCCCCACACCCTGCTGCAGCACAAACCCCATCTGCTTCCACTGCTCAGCAAAATGGCTCGCCGTTCGCTCTGTCATCCCGGCAAACGAAATCGGCGTCAACACCCGCGCGGGCATCCCCGCCACAGCCGTTTCCCCCTTGGCCACCAACTGCGTCGATCCCAGATGCACCTGCTCCGCCCGCAGCCCCCTCCCCGCCGCCTCCGTAGCCAGCATCTCCCCAATCGGCCGAATCCCCGCAATCGGTTCCTTGGCAAACGGGAAGGCAAACGCAATTGCCCCCACCAACTTGCCGCCCACATACACCGGGCTACCGCTCATTCCCTGCATCACCCCGGTCTGTTCCAGCCTTGGCGTTAGCAGTCGGGCCAGAATCACATCCTGCCCCGGACCACTATTCCGCATCACCCCCAAAATCCGCAGCGGAAACTCCTCCGCGTCCTGGCCCCGAAAAACCGTCCGCGCCACCCCCTCCATATCCGGCTTTAGCTCCGGCACACTAAGCACCGGCACCTGCCCCAAAAGGCCAATCCAACCCGTCAATATCCCAGCCAGCAACCGCTGCATGCTCCAAGTGTACTAAGCATGGAAAGTAACCTACGTCCTAGAACCATCCCACTTGTTGTACCTTGAGAAGAGGCAGTTCAGAATGTTCTGCTGGATGTGGAGACTATGGAAAGTTCAGCCCCCGTAACCGTTGAAGAAAATCCGCCTGTAACAACGGCTAACCCTAATGCCCCGAATCCACCTCTCAGTTTTTGGATACCGCTTGCATGGGTGGCTACGGTTATGGTGGCGTCTTTTTATCCCATGCTCGAGCGCCTCATCCACCAATGGATGAACGACGACGACATGGGGCATGGTTTCTTCGTGCCGATCGTTGCTGCCTACATTGCCTGGCAAAGAAAGGATGAAATCCTTCAAGTCCAACTCGAACGAAACTACTTCGGCCTTCTAATTATGGCTTACGCTGCCATTCAATACATCTTGGGTACCGTTGCGGCAGAAAATTTCCTCACCCGCACTGCAATCATTTTTTCAATCGCCGGCGCAGTTCATTTTGTGGGCGGCAAAAACTTAATCAAACCCTTAGCCTTTCCAATCTTCCTTCTGGTCTTCATGGTGCCAATCCCGGCAGTGATTTATAACCAAATCACCTTCCCACTCCAGATTTTCGCCAGCAAAGTGGCCGAGCAAGTCCTGCTTTTTGTCGGAATCCCGGTTCTTCGTGATGGCAACGTTCTCGAACTTGCCGAACACAAGCTATCCGTTGTGGAAGCTTGCAGCGGCATTCGCTCTCTTCTCTCCCTCACCTTTCTTTCACTCGTTTACGGCTTCTTTTTTGATTCTCGTGCCTGGATGCGAACGGTCCTTCTGATTGCCACCATCCCCATCGCGATCTCGGCAAACGCCTTCCGTGTCTCCATGACGGGAATCTTGTATGAATACAAAAGCGAATGGGCCGAGGGCTTCTTCCACACTGCTGAAGGCTGGGTAATCTTTATGGTGGCACTCACCATGCTTCTAGCCTTCCATCGATTCGTCATTTGGTTTACTAAAGGAATAGAAAATGCCCGATCTCAAGCCAAGCAACAAACCGTCAGTTAAGTCCACAATCCTCATCCTTACTGTCTTCCTTGCCGGTCAGGCCTGGGCATATCATTCTTTCGCAAGATCTGAGAAAGTTGCTGCAGCGCGTCCCCTCATCGGCATGCCCGATCAACTCGCTTCCTGGACCAAATATCAGGAAGGTTTCGTCGACGCAGAGACGCAGGCCGTTCTCAAGGCTGACGACACCCTCAATCGTCAATATGTCAACACCAAGCTTGGTGTGAGCGCCAATTTGTTCGTCGCCGCCTTCCGCAGCCAACGCCATGGTGCTTTGCCACATTCCCCCAAAAATTGCCTCCCAGGCGGTGGCTGGACTCCCCTCATCAACGACCATATCTTTGTCAGTCTCCCCAACCGTCCTCAACCAATAGAGGTCAATCGCTATCTCATCCAGCGTGCCGACGCCAAGAGCCTCGTTCTCTACTGGTACCAGAGCCGTGACCGCGCCGTCGCCAGCGAATATAAGGCCAAACTCTACACGATGGTCGACGCCGTGAAAGACAACCGCACCGATACCGCCCTGGTCCGTGTCATCATCAGCCTCAACAGCAACTCGAACAACGAAGAGGCCCAGGCTGCTGCCGAAGACTTTATTCGTTCCTTCTACGCACCTCTTCGCGGCTTTCTCCCGTCTTAACGCATAGAGTGAATTTTTTGCCTCGATGTTATACTCCAATCACATCGTTTAGGCGAGGTCCATCCATGCGGATCAACTTAGCAGCATCATCATTCGCCTTGCTCTCACTGGCTTCGAGCCTCTTCTCCCAGACTTCTGCCCCCAAGCAGAAAAAGACAGAGACCATCCCTCCTCCCAGGGTCAATATTGAGCGCCGCGATGGGCGCCCCCTCAAAACCGAAGAAGACTCCTCCAAGGGTGCCAACCTCCGCATCGACACCAATCTCGTTCTCATTCCCGTCTCCGTCACCGACCCGCTCAACCGCTTCGTCACCGGCCTCGAGCGCGAAAACTTCAAAATCTTCGAAGACAAAGTCGAACAAACCATTGCCCAGTTCGCCAGCGAAGACGCCCCCCTCTCCGTCGGCCTCGTCTTCGACACCAGCAACAGCATGGGCGCCAAGCTCCAGAAAAGCCGTCAGGCCGCCGCCCAGTTCTTCAAAACCGCCAACCCCGACGACGAGTTCTTCCTCGTCCAGTTCAACGACCGTCCAGAGCTGGTAGTGCCCTTCACCCCCAACTCTGAAGAAATTCAAAACCGCCTCACCTTCACCCAGGCCAAAGGCCGCACTGCCCTCCTCGATGGCATCTACCTCGCCATGAACCAGATGAAGAAGGCCAAGAATCCCCGCAAGGCAATCCTCGTCATCTCCGACGGTGGCGACAACTCCAGTCGCTACACCGAAAGCGAAATCAAGAACCTCGTTCGCGAAGCCGACGTCCAGCTCTACGCCATTGGCATCTTTGAATCCATTGGTGCCCGCGGTCGCACCGCCGAAGAGCTCTCCGGCCCCGGCATGCTCAACGACCTCGCCGAACAAACCGGTGGGAAACATTTCGCCATCGAGAACGTCAATGAATTACCGGACGTTGCCGCAAAAATTGGAATTGAGCTGCGAAACCAGTACCTGATCGGCTATTCTCCTAAGAATCAGGACCGCGACGGTAAATACCGAAAAGTCCAGGTAAAACTAGTTCAGCCAAGAGGTCTGCCCCCGCTCCGGCCATCTTGGCGGCAAGGATACTATGCCCCAGTTCAATAGCCGCCGCTCTTTTTTGGCGGCTACTTTGGCCGTTCCACTTTTTGGCCAGGATGATCCCGTTTTCCGCAGCGACACCCGTCTGGTAGTCCTCAACGCCACCGTCGTGGATTCCAATGGCAACATCGTCACAGACCTCCCTCGTTCCGCCTTCAAGGTCTACGAGAACAACGTCGAGCAGCCCCTCAAGATCTTCCGTCGCGAAGACGTGCCCATCTCTCTCGGCGTCATCGTCGACAATTCCGGCAGCATGCGCCTCCGTCGCAATAAGGTCGAGTCCGCGGCTCTCCAGATGGTCAAGGCCTCCAACCGCCAGGACGAAGTCTTCATCGTCAACTTCAATGACGACGCCTTCCTCGACATCGATTTCACCGGCGACATCAAGAAAATGGAAGAAGGCCTCACCCGCATCGATGCCCGCGGCGGCACTGCGATGTATGACGCCATCAGCATGTCCATCGATCACCTCAAGGCCAAGGCCAAGCGCGACAAAAAGGTCCTCATGCTAATCACCGATGGGGCCGACACTGCCAGCAAAACCAGCCTCGAAAAGCTCATCTCCCAGGCCCACACCACCGACGCCGTCATCTATTCGATCGCACTGCTCAACGACGAAATTCCCCGCGAATCCAAAAAAGCCAAGCGCGCCCTCGAAACCATTTCCAAGGCCACCGGCGGCCTCTGCTTCTTCCCCAAAACCCTCGAAGAAGTCGACGCCCTCGCCCTCGAAGTCGCCAAAGACATCCGCAACCAGTACGTCATCGGCTACAGCCCCACTGTGCAAGAACTCGACGGCACCTTCCGCACCATCCGCGTCTCTGCCAACGGCCCCAACAAGCCCATGGTGCGCACCCGCTCCGGCTACTATGCCGGTGCCCCCAAAGCGGGCATCAAGCCCAATTCGCTCACTCCCTAGTCCAATGCTTGCTTTTCTCTGGAAGTCCTCGCGCGGCTACCGCCTCCGTCCCTGGGCCAGCCCTTACTTGCGCTGGCGCATGGAAACTTATTGGGGCACCCACGCCGAGACAATCGGCTTCCGTGAGTTCTGGGCCTTCCTCTGGCAGCACCGCAATGAAATGTGGCGCTTCCTCCGTTGGGCCGGCAGAATGAGCTAGAGGTTCTGCGTCACCTTCGTCAGTGATCGCGGCTGGTCCGGGTTCAACCCCTTCTCTGCCGCCAGATAACCCGCAAACAACTGCCCCGGGATGATGTACGGAATCGGCGTAAACAGCTCCGGGATCGCCACCGGAATCCGAATCGCCCGCCGCTTCGATTCATACGCCACCTTGTTGCTCTTATCCGTCACTAGCAGCGTCTCGTGCGTCGTCGCATCCACCCGTCCCAGCAATTCCGAAATCGGGTTCCAAGTCACACCAGAGGGCGCAAACACAAAGGCCGGAAAATGCGGATCCACCATCGCAATCGGTCCATGCAGCAAGTCGGCGCTCGAGAACCGCTCCGCAATCACATAGCAGGTCTCCATCATCTTCAGCGCAAACTCAAACGCATTGGCATAGTTCAACCCACGCCCCACCACCACCGCATGTTGCATAAAGCGGTAGCGCCCCGCCATCTCCGCCACCTGCTTCTCCAGCTTCAACGCCTTGTCGGCCAGCTCCGGCAGCTTCTCCAGGTCCTTCTGTGCCAGCTTCCCACCCAGCGCATAAGCCAGCATGTACATCGCCATCAATTGCCCGGTGTAGGTCTTGGTCGCCGCAACCGACTTCTCTTTCCCCGCCCGCACCAGAATCGTCGAGTGCCCCAGCTTCGCCAGCGTAGAATCCGGTTCATTCGTGATCCCCAGCGTAAACGCCCCACACTCCTTGGCCCGCTCCAGCACGATGTTCGTATCGGTTGACTCGCCCGATTGCGAAATCCCCACCACCAGCGTGTCTTCCAGATCCAGCTTCCCGCTATACAGCGTATAGATGCTCGGCGCGGCCAGCGATATCGGAATCCCCGTCAACAGCTCCAGCAGATAGCGCCCAAACTGCGCTGCGTTATCGCTAGTCCCACGGGCAGCAAGAACAATCATCCTCGGCCGGTAAGCTTCAAACTGCAGCTTCAGCTTTTCAATTCCCTTCCACTCCTGCTTCAGCGTCTTCTGCAGGGCTTCGGGCTGCTGGCGAATCTCATCGAGCATTTTCGACATTGAAAAAAGGCCTCCAAGATGGGAGAAGGGGCGATCCAGTGTGTCACTGTCTGCGCCCCTTCGCCGCGTCGTTCGGGAATATCCCTAGCTTTTGTACTTCTTTGTCCCCTTCAAATCGGGGTACTTTCAGAATAACATCTGCTGCGCGCTCTTCTTCTTCGGTGCTGCAATTTTCCGCTTCCGGCTCCCATGTTTGGCCATCACTCTCCCCGCCTCAGCCCGCGTCCCCGTCCTCTTGCGAACTTCCCCAATACGCGCTCTCGCCAGCGCAACCGCCTGCTTGTGATCCACAATCCGGTCCGCCACCACCTCCTCCCCCAGCCACTCCTTCACAAACACCCCTCCCGGGTCCTGGTCCGCCTGCTGCTTCTCCGGCGAATACATCCGCAGCGTATTAATCCCCGTCGTACCACTCTGCATCTGCATCTGGCTGTAATGTATCCCCGGCTCATAGTCCACAAACAGCTTCGCCAGGTGCAAGGCCGGCTTCTTCCAGTGCAGCCACAAATCATAAGACGCAAAGCTCACCAGCATCGCCCGCATCCTGAAATTGATCCACCCCGTTCGCGCCAACATCCGCATCGACGCATCCACCATCGCATAACCCGTCCGCCCCTCCTTCCACGCCGCAAACCGTTCTTCGTTCCAATCCTCTTCCCGCATCCCGTCATAGGCCCGCACAAAATTCTCAAACTCAATCCGTGGCTCATCCTCCATCTTCTGCATGAAGTGACAGCGCCAATGCAGCCGCGCATCAAACGCCCGCAACGCCCGCTTCCACGTCTTGGCCTCGTCCTCCCCCAGCGTCGCAATCCGCCGCCGCGTCGCCTGCACTACCTGCCGTGTCGACAAATTCCCATAGGCCAAATAAGGCGACAACCGGCTGCAACTGGCCTCTGCCGTAACCGGGCTCGACATCTCGCTGTGATAGCGAACTCCCCGCGCCGACAAAAACCCATCCAGCACCTCCATCCCCACCTGCTCCCCTCCACGCTGCGCCAAATCCCGCCGGTCCCAACCAATTCCCAACTCCCGTCCCTCAGGCACTCCCGTTCCCGCAATCGAAGCCTGCAGCCGCCCCGGAGCCTCCACAATGGCCTCTCCCATCCGCGCCTCCCAGTTTCGCGACCACCCTTCCCGCGTCTTCAATCTCCGTACCACACCGCCCGAGGGCAGCTCCGTCATCGGTGTCCCCGTCTCTCGCGCCCACTTCCTCACCCTGCGGTCCCGCTGGTAGCTCAGCCAGTTCCCCGTTTCTTCATGGGCCCACAAGTGCGCCACCGGCAACTGCCGCAACACCTCCACTGCCTCGCCCACCCGCACCACCAAACCCTGCCCCATCTCATTCAGCCGCCGGTCCAGCTCCACCAGACTGGCCCGCACAAACGTCCAGTGCGTTGGGTCAAAGTCCTCTGCCCCCAGCCACTCCGGTTCCACAATATAAAGCGGCAACACCGGCCCTCGCCGCGCCGCCTCCACCAGCGGTCGATGGTCCTCCACCCGCAAGTCCCGCTTAAACCAGACCACCTGATACTTCATTGCCCAAACACAACCCCCTCCACACGCTTCCAATACCGCGAGAATCGCTTCAGGTCCACGCTGCCCCGGTAGTCGACAAACGCCACCGCCGGCAACACCTCCACCTTCCTCACCCGCTCCAGTTGGCGCACCTGCTCACCAAAGCGCGGGTTCACACTCGCCACAGTAACAATCCTCTCGGCGTCCCTGGCCAGCAGCCGCTCCACCACATCGCCACGCTCAATCTCCACCGGCAGCTCCAGCAGGCTTTCATAGAGAAAGGCAATCCGCTTCAGCGACCATTGCTCCGCCTCAATCTCGCCCTCATCAAAGACAAACACTGCCTCTGCCCCCCGATACGGCAACAAGCCCGGATGCTCCAGGCTCAAACAATCCGGGTGCAACCACACAAGAGTTTTCATAACACCTCAATCCGGAACAATCGCTCAGACAATGCTTCATAGCTGCCTTCAAACTCGCAACGGCCTCGCACCGGGCACTCCCGGCAATACTTCCCCGCCGTGTACTTCTCCAGATTTTCGCGGTTAAAAAAGTAGGGCTTGTGCGAAAACGTGCTCGCCACCCACTGCCACGAGAGATTGTTCGACGCCGGGTCCCCATCGAGCAGATGCGACAGAAAGAACAATGCCCCCGCCTGCCAGCGCACCTTGCGAAAGTGCACCACATACGCCGCAAACCACATCCGCGCATGATTGTGCAGGTACCCCGTCCCACGCAGTTCCCCGACAAAAGCATCCATACAGGCCAGGCCCGTCCGCCCATTCCGGATGTCCTCCGGCAACTCGGCCCGATAAGCTCCAGCCGGCCACCCTGTCTTTAGCTCCTCGCGGTCCTCCCACACACCCTTGCCCATCGCCGCATACAAGCGCTGCCAGTAATCCCGCCACGCCAGCTCCGTCACAAATTTGCTGACTTGCCTCGGGTCCTTCACCATCCCAAAGGCAGCATCCTTCACCTCCCGCAGCGTCAGCAACCCATGCCGCAAATAGGGAGACAACCACGTCACATTCCCATCGAGATAATTCCGGTTCAGCTCATAGCGCCGCGGCTCAATCGCCCCCAGCCGTCGCGCTGCTTCCTTGTGTCCACCCCGCATCGGGCTCAGTTGGCTATCGCGCCCCGCCGCTCTGGGAAACTCACTTTCAAGATAGGCAGCCAGATCCTCGCGGTCGGCAAACTCGCGCCGCATCATGACTTCCCCTGCTTGTTGCCGCGGCAGCGGTCACTGCAGTAAAGCACCTGCTCCCAGACGCGCTCCCACTTCTTGCGCCAAACGAAAGGCCGCTGGCACACGACACAGTTCTTCGAAGGTAAATGTTGTTTTTTGACGCCCTTCAATGCGATTCCTCCACTCAGGGGGAACCGCTACGGGCTAAAACTCGACGTTGCGCGCTTGGCGAATGTTCGGGTTCTCAAGCAACTGCGAAATCACATGATCCGGCACCGCGCCGTCGCACGAAATAATCGCCGTTGCCCGCACCGGGCCCTGCTCCCCACTGCCCGCCTCTTCTCGACCCAGCGAGAAGTTGGCAATGTTGATGCCGTTTTTGCCCATCACGGTTCCTAAGTATCCGATGACTCCGGGCACGTCCAGATTTTTTAGATACAGCAGGTATCCATCAAGTGGTGCTTCGCAGTAAATCCCGTCCACGCTCAGCAGGCGCGGCTTGTCCAGAATTACCGCTCCCTCCACAGTCGTCTTTCCGGCTGAAGTTTCCACTTCAATCCGAATCGAATCCATATGGTTCCCACGCAGCACATGGTTCTCACTGATGTTCAATCCCCTGTCCGCCGCAATCTGCATCGCGTTGATCAGGTTGGCCTTGCTCGCCAGAGACCGCGCCAGCAACCCACTCAGCCCCGCATTGCGCACCAGCGTCGTGTTCAGCTCTGCCACTCGTCCCGAATACGTAAACTTCACCGACACCGGGTTCGCATCGCTGATAAACGAGGTGAAGGTCCCCAACCGCTCTGCCAGCGCAATGTACGGCCCCAGGGCCCGATACTGCTCGGGCGACAGTGCCGGCATGTTCACGGCATTGATGGCCACACCATTCTTCAGGTATTCAGCCACCTGCTCGGCAATCCGGATGCCGACAATCTCCTGCGCTTCTTCGGTCGACCCACCAATGTGTGGCGTCGCAATCAGGTTCTCCTGCTTCAGCAGCGAGTGGTCAGCCGGCAAGGGTTCCGGGTCAAACACATCGAGTGCCGCCCCACCCAGCTTGCCCGATGCCAGGCCCTCTTCAAGGTCAGTCAGGTCAATCAATTCCCCACGCGCACAGTTCACAATCCGCGCGCCCTGCTTCATCTTGGCAATCGTCTCGCGGTTCACCATCTTCGTCGTCTCGGGCGTCAGCGCCACATGCAACGTAATGTAATCGCTCGTCGCAAACAACGTATTCAGGTCCACCAGCGTCACGCTCAGGTCTTCGGCCTGCTGCGTGTTCACATACGGGTCGGCAGCAATGATCTTCATGCCGAAATTCCGCGCCCGCAATACCACTTCGCGTCCAATCGAACCGAGTCCCGCCACGCCCAGCGTCTTGCCGCGCAATTCATTGCCGATAAACTTACGCTTTTCCCACTTGCCCGCTTTGGTCGAAGCGCTCGCATTCGGAATCGATCGCGCCATCGCCAGCATCAAGCCCACCGTATGTTCGGCAACCGAAATCGCGTTGCCGCCCGGCGTATTCATCACCAGAATCCCGCCATTGGTCGCTGCCGGCAAATCGACGTTATCCACGCCCACTCCGGCCCGCCCCACCACGCGCAGCTTCGGTGCCTTCTTGATCAGTTCTGCATTCACCTTCACGGCAGAGCGCACCAGCAGTGCGTCACAGTCAGCCAGGTGTTGCTGATACGTCTTCGGGTCGGCCTGGATCACTGTCCAGCCAGGTTCTGCGGCCAGCAAATCAAAGCCGGCCTGTGCAATGGGTTCCGCTACGAGAATCTTCATTCGGGTTTAAACCGCCACAACTTCCTTTTGGGTGTCTTTCTGAAGTGCCGCCGCTGCATACACGTTCTGCACAGCAGCAACACCGCTGCCAAACGTCACAGGATGCCCATTGGCGGCAAGAATGATTTCCAGCTCCGCCACCATGGCGAACAGGTCTGCAAAATCAAAGTAACCAAGGTGCGCCACACGGAAGATCTGTCCCTTCATCGTGCCTTGCCCGTTGGCAATAATGGACCCAAAGCGGTTGCGGAAGTCCTTGACGATCACACTCGAATCCATGCCTTGCGGGGCGCGGATCGCCGTGACCGAAGAGCCCGGGTTATTCCCCGAAAACAGCTCCAGCCCCAATGCTGTCGCTGCCGCGCGGGTTGCCGTGGCCAGCATTTGGGCGTTCTTGATCAAATTGTCCATCCCGAGGTTGCGAATATACTTCAGCGCCTCGTCCATGGCCAACAACAAACTCACTGCGGGCGTCCACGCACTCTCCCCATTGACTGCGTTCTTGCGCTCCCGCTTCAAATCAAAATAAAATCTCGCGTTCTTCGCTTCGTCCATGCGCTTCCACGCCTTCTCGCTCACCGACAGGAAAGCAAGTCCCGGAGGAATCATAAACGCTTTTTGTGAACCGCCAATGACAATATCGAGGCCCCACTCGTCAATCTTCAGCGGCATCGTCCCCAGGCCCGTGATCGCATCAATCACAAACAAAGCCCCATGCGCGCGAATCACTTTCGCCATACCTTCGATGTCATGGGCCGCACCCGTCGAAGTTTCCGACGCCTGCACAAACACCCCGCGAATGTTGGGGTTCGCCTCCAGGGCTGCCGCCACCTGCTCTGGCTTCACCACGCTGCCATAAGGCTCTTCAATCACAGTCGGCTTCAAGCCGTAGGCCTTCGTCAGCGCCGTCCAGCGTTCGCCAAACTTTCCAGCGGTCAATACAAGCACTTCTTCGCCACAAGAGAAGCAGTTCTGGATCGATGCTTCCATCGCGCCCGATCCGCTCGCTACCAGCACGATCACATCGTTCTGGGTCTGCATCACTTCTTTGAGCCCGCTCAGGACTGATTTGTACACTTTACGGAAGTCTTCCGTGCGGTGGTGCATATCAGATCCCATCATTGCGTGCAGGGCTTGCGGCAACAAAGGAGTGGGTCCAGGAGTCAATAGGCGTTGTTTTTTGATGTACATGCGGAAAAACGGGGGGTTATGCCACTAGAATAGCAAACAGCATGACTTTGGCAGAGCGTATCCAGAAGGACATGGTCGAAGCGATGAAGGCAAAGCAGGAGCTGCGCCTCAGTGTCGTTCGAGCCATCAAGACTGCCTTGTTGAAATACAAGGCCGACAATATGAAAGAGGCTGACGAAGCCGCCGAGCAGGCTCTTCTCAAAACCCTCTCCAAGCAGCGCATCGATTCCATCGAACAATTCCGCAACGCCGGCCGCGCCGAACTCGCCGACAAAGAAGCAGCCGAACTCGAAATCATCGAAAGCTACCTGCCCCAAAAGGCCAGCGCCGAAGACCTCGCCGCCGCCGTCGACTCCGCCATCGCCGAAACCGGTGCCACCGGCAAAGCCCAAATGGGCCTCGTCATGAAAGCTGCCACAGCCAAGCTCGCCGGCAAAAACGTCGATGGCAAAGCCCTCAGCGAACTCGTCAAGTCCAAGCTTCCCTAACTCAAAACGCCTTGAAGTCTGTGTAGCAATCGCCCCCAGGGAGCACCTCGCCTCTTCGAGGATATTCTACTTTTATGTCTTCATTCTCCGACCTGCGCGAACGCTTTCTCGCCACCAGCACCCTTTCTATGCCCATAGCCGGCTGCATCGTCTGGTCGGCCTTTGGCGTTGCTACTCTCTTCGTCCCATCGAACTGGGTCGGCTGGATGGCCGTCTACTCGATGCCCATCATCCTGCCGCTTGCTTTCCTCATCGAGAAACTCCGCGGCCGCAATCCCTTCATCAAGGAAGAAAATCCCATCTCCACTCTCTTCTTCCAGTCCATCATCGGCATCGGTCTGCTGTTCCCCCTCGTCATCAACGCCGCCGAATCGGCCCGCGATCCCCTCATCATGGTGCTCGGCGTCGCCATTCTCTCGGGCATCATCTGGATCCAATATGGTTGGGGTGCCAATGACCCCGTTGGCTTACAACACGCCATCGGTCGCGCCCTGGGTTGCTATCTCGCCTACTGGCTTGTCCCGGCTCCCTTCAAAGCCACAGCCATCTGTGCGGTAGTCGCCCTCGCCTACTTCTACACGCTCATCGTGATGCGCAAACCGGCAGGAACCTCCTGAAACGGCCCATATCTCGCACGATTCAGATCCCGAGCCAGCAAGTAAAGTCTCAACCACCTATGCGGCACCTGCCCCTCCGGCAGCAACAACCCCTTCTCCAAATGCCGCGCCTTCGTCGCAAAGCTCGCCGCATGCGGGCCAAGCCTCACCAGCGCCACCAAATCCGCCCGCGTAGCCATTCCACTCGGGCATCATCGGCATCCAATATGGTTGGGGCGCGACCGATGGCCTACAACACCCCATCGGTCGCGCCCCTCGCTGCTCTTCCTCTACCAGAGGATCTTCAGGCCCAACTGCATGCGCCGTGGCGCGATGCGCGTACTGGTGATTGCCCCAAACGTCGGGCTCTGCGTATTCGTATTCGCATTCCCGAATTGTGTGTGATTGAAGGTGTTAAACGTCTCAGCCCGAAATTGCGCGGTAAAACGTTCACCCAGCTTGAAGTTCTTGAACAAACTCGCATCCCAGTTCGCAATGCCAGGTTGTTGGTACGTATTCCGGCCCGCATTCCCCACCACACGAATGCGATTGCCTTGCGCGTCCCGCGGAAAGTCAAATGCCGAAGGATTCCAGAAGCGGTCCGGCTGCTGGCGCCCGCTAAAGGGGTCTCCAACGACGTTGGGGATGTTCCGCGAAAAACTTCCCACCAGAATCCAATCCGTGCCCAGACCCAGTGTCTGGAACTGGCCTTGCGCCAATGTCAGAATCCCGTTCGTCTGCCAACCCCCGACAAGGACGTCGAGCGCCTTATTCATGTTTGCGCCGAACTTCTTCCCCCTGCCAAACGGAAGGTCGTAAACAAAGCTCGTTACCAAACGATGCGGTACATCGAACGAGCTGCGCCCCTTGTCCCATTTACGGAATTCCGTCGAGATCGTCGAAAATTCATCGGTCGAACCGAGGTCAAGGGCCTTCTGCCACGTGTAAGAAGCCAGTAGGAATAACCCACTGGAGAGCCTCCGCTCCACCTTCGCCGTCAGTGCGTTGTAGCTCGACCAACCTCCGTTGTATGTCAGTAGCATGCCAGGTCCAAAGCCAGGGAACGGTACGCGCTGCGCGATCGGGATCGTCCCCGTCGGGTCTAAGCTCCCAGCGTTCAGGTTGCGTCGCTGTGGCAGCTTGTTTCCCGTGCTTCCCGCGTACTCAGCCTCAATCAGCCAGTTACCGCCAAAGCTCTTTTGAATTCCGAAACTCCACTGCCCCAAATACGGCGTACGGTTCAAGCGGTCAAAGCTGAACGGGCTGATAGCCGGTGAAGTAGTGAACGAGGGCAACATGTCCCGCATAAACAAGTTCGGCGTCCGAGCGTCCCCGACGAGCGTTTGCGCCTGGAAAAACGGCGGGCCGTTCACTTTGAACTGCTCCTCGTTAAAGTTATCCGTCGCATAGAAAATTCCTGCTCCGCCCCGCACCACGAAGTTTTTCAAGAAGCCAGGGTTCCAGCTAAAGCCAACGCGCGGTGCCCAGTTGTTGTAGTCCGGGTCAACAATTTCCGGCCTGACGCCCTGCCCCGCCAGCAATACGCGGCGCAGGTCCGTGCTGAAGAAAAGGCTCCGATTGTTGATCTCGCGTGGCGAGGCGGCAAACTCATAGCGAATACCGAAGTTCAGCGTCAGGTTCGGCAAAATGCGCCAATCGTCCTGTAAGTAGCCGCCATAGAAAGTCGTGCGCATATCCTGCGCCCCGTCGCCCACCGCACCGCCTGCCTGTCCTGGAACCCCCAGCAGAAAGTCCGCCAGCCCAGTGCCCACCGTCGTTTGTAGACCGCTATAGCGGCCATCGAAGGTAAACGAAGGGTTTCCATTGAAGTTCGTCACTTGATAGTACTGTTGGTGGATGATTTGGACGCCCGTCCGGATGTTGTGCTTGCCTCGGATTACGCTGAAGTTGTTCGTAAACTGATAGTTTTGGTCCGTCGCTCCGATCGCTTGCGAAATCGATCCAATGGCGCTAAACCCGGACACCCCAAACGAGGGCACTCCATAGACAATCGGCTCCGTATTGATGTTCCTCAGGTTGAATACTTCCCGCGCATAGTCCCTTGTGAATGAGGTCTCCGATAAGCGAAATGTCCGGCTGCGGTTGAAACCGAAACGGGCCTCGTTCAAAATCGTGGGGCTTAACGTGTGGTTCCAGGTTGCTGTCACCAATCGATTCGATAACGGGAATCCCTCCCCACCCAGCGGCCGCAGTACTTTCACATCACGTGTTTCGTTGGAGTGCGAATAGGTTCCAAAGATCTGGTCGCGCGCGCTCACCTGATGGTCCAACCGTACGTTGTACTGGTCCCAGTCGTTGATCTGGCTCGGCGTCGCCACTGTGTTGAAGGTCGGGAACACTGCCTGCCCGGCAGGCACGGCCACGTTCGGCGTCGGAATAAACTGAAATGCCAGTCGTGCCGTTGGGTCAATCCGGCTCACTGGAATCCGATTGCCCGGAAACGGCGTGTTACCACCCAGCGGGTCCAGCGCATCTGCGCAACGTCGCGCCGTCGGATTCGCCTGACACAGCGCCGAACCGCGCGGCAGAATTCCTGTACCCGCACTGTCATCCGCGAGATTGCCTTCCAGCTGCGCCCGCGAAGGATACAGCGCCGTTGCAGCCGAACTCACCCTTTGCCTTTGTCCCTCATAGTTGAAAAACCAGAAGGTCCGATTCCGGCCGTTGTACAGTTTGGGTATCACTACCGGCCCCCCCACTGCGGTGCCGAAGTTGTGCAGGTTCAGCGGCGGTTTCACCCTCCCCGTCCGGTTCAAAAAGAAGTCCGTCGCGTTCATCACCCGGTTCTGCCAGAAATTGAACACGCTGCCATGCAGCTCATTGGTGCCCCCGCGCAAGGTCGTGTTGATCACCGAAGCGCTGCGCCCGAATTCCGCCCCAAACGTCGAACGCTGAATCTTGAATTCCTGGATGGCTTCAATCGATGGCCGTATGCCCACGTTCCCGAAGCGCGAGTTCCGCGTTTCAATGCCGTTGAGCAGAAAACTGTTGTTCGACTCGCGGCCCCCGGCAATCGAGATCGACATGTCGCTACGACCTGTCCACGAAGTCGCCGGCGAGGTGCCAATACCAATCGGAATCGCCCCGGCCGTAATGGCCGCCAGTTGCAGGAAGTTCCGCCCGCTCAACGGCAGATTCAAGATCGCCGTCTCATCCAGCACTTGCCCGATCGCCGCGCTTTCGCGGTTCAAAAGGGTTTCGCTCGCTGCAGACACCGTCACCGCTTCCGTCAGTTGCCCCAGCTTCAGCTCTACATCAACGCGTGCGCGCTGCCCCACCTGGATGCGAATGTCCTTGACCGTTGCCGTTTGAAAGCCAGGTTGCAAGATCTCCGCACGGTATTCACCCGGCTTAAGATTCTGAAATAGCACCAGCCCAAGATTGTCGGTCTTCAAGTCCTGCCGGATACTCGTCGCCACCTCGGTCAGCGTGACCTTCGCCCCGGTCACATTCGAACCACTCGGGTCCGATACCTTCACCACCAAATCCCCTGAAATCGATTGCGCCAACCCCGACGGCACAACCAACAAAACCAGCGACATAAGTAATGCAGAAACAACTTGTTTCATAACAAAACCCCCTATGACGCATTGTCTATCAAGGCAATCGGTCAAAGTCAAGCCCCTACTTACGCCCGACCGCACAAACCACTCCTTCTGCTAAGATCAGCGCAGCACCCTAGCTTCCAGAGAGCATCCGCTAAGCACACGTTCAGATGCAAGGATGTTTTTCAGGCAAAAAGGAATAGTAAATGAATACTGTTCTCGATTGGAACTCGATCTTCAGAAACCTGGCAATCGCTCTTCCTTTACTCAGCGCGCACATTTGCTTCGCACAACTTGATCCTGGTGTCGGAGAGCGCTCGATCCGCGGTACTGTCGTGAACCGAAGCACTCACAAGCCCTTGTCAGAGGCTACAGTGGCAATCGTAAATGGGATCAAGCAAGTCTCAGTGAAGACCGATGAAAAAGGGCGCTTCGAATTTCGAGGGGTAGGTATTGGAAATCACCTGCTCTACGCCAACGTGAAAGAGAGCGTAGGAACCGTTCAGAAGTGAATGGTCGAAATTCGAGAAGGGTCGAAGGATGCCGAAGATGTGAATTTTGAATTGGCACCGCTAGGCTCAATTTGTGGACAGATTCTGGACGAAGATCAGAAAGCTCTGGCTGGGATTGATGTCTTTCTAATTGCCGCAGAATACTATCGAGGCAGCCTGAGGACTATGATTCGAAACCGGGCCAGAAGTGACAAAGCGGGGTTCTATTGCATAGGCGCTGTGGAGGGGAAGAGAGCTCATCTGGTGTGGGCGACGCGGTGGAGCGACAAGTTGGATGTTGTGGCTCCAGCAACTCCTTCAGCCACTGCACTGGAGTCCGTCTTCTTCCCCAATAGCCCCCGAATGGAAAGTGCGGGTCGAATATTGCTTGAGGACGGGGAGCAGCGCGATAACGTCGACTTTCGCTTGAGACGCCTACCAGCTCATTGCATCAAAGGGCGAATAGACGCAAGTTTCGGCGGAAACATGGTGAATTTGCAATTGCACTCCCTGGTCCCTGAAATTGGAATGCTGGAAGATTCGGGAGTCATCATTCCGTTTCCGGGCGCACACGTGAAAGCAGATACGAAGTTTCAGGTTTGTGGCTTAACCGAAGGCGAGTACGAGTTGGTTGCCTCGGCCCCGAAGGCGGCTTGCCGCCGAACGATAGAGATTCAGCATAACGACGTGGAGGACGTGTTGCTTACGCCTGAGCTTCCGGCTTCATTGACAGGTGAGATTCGGTGGCATTCCCCCCCAGATCCACCGCGAGAGGTTCGCGGCATGGTTGCCTTGGATCCAATCAATCGGCAATCTTATGAGGGAGAACGTCCAGGTGGAATTTTCAAAGGGCCTGGAAAATTCAGGATTGATGGTCTGTTCCCCGATCGATATGCCCTTCGCAATCTAAACTTTGGGCCGGGAGTTTATGTCAAGAGCGTCAAGCATTCTGGTGCCGATGTGCAGTATGCCCCATTTGTGGTTGGGAGTGCAGACCTTGTGATCGAGCTGGCGCTGGATGGAGGGGAGATTGTCGTTAGGTTGGAAGATTTCAGCGCAGGCCGACTCCCCGGTTACCGCGTATTGGCTTATCCAAAGAGTGCGGTGTCGCCAGGAGCCATGGCGGATCAACTCAGAATCGGTGAGCTTGGCTTGGATGGATCCGCTCGCTTTTCTAACGTTCCTCCTGGGGAGTACATGGTTTTCGTGACTCGCCGTGATCTTGCCAAGAGCGAAGAAGCGGTTGCCGGCCTGCTGGCAGATCGGGTCGATGCGAAGCCCCTAACCGTGCTGCCCATGAAGTCCAATGATGTTGTCCTGAGAATCCGCTAGCTCAACTCGGCCGCACAAACCAGTCCTGCGGCACCTGCCCCTCCGGCAGCAACAACCCCTTCTCCAAATGCCGCGCCTTCGTCGCAAAGCTCGCCGCATGCGGGTCATGCGTCACCATCACCACCGTCTTGCCATGCTCCTGATTCAGCGTCCGCAGCATAGTCAGCACATCCTGCGCACTCTGCGAATCCAGGTTCCCCGTCGGCTCATCCGCCAAGATCAAATCCGGGTCCGTCACCAGCGCCCGCGCAATCGCTACCCGCTGCTCCTGCCCCCCCGATAGCTGCTTCGGCAAATGCGTCAGCCGATCCCCTAACCCCACCAACTGCAATGCCGTCGTCGCATGTTCCCGCCGCTCCTTCTTAGTCAAATTCGTCAACAGCAAAGGCAGCTCCACATTCTCAATCGCCGTCAATACCGGAATCAGATTGAAGCTCTGAAAAATAAACCCCACATGCACATTCCGCCACTGCGCCACCTGCTTATCGCTCAGCGCCCGCAGGTCCTGCCCCAACACTTCAATCTGGCCACTCGTCGCCCGCTCCATCGCCGCAATCAGATACAGCAGCGTCGACTTGCCTGATCCCGATGGCCCCATCAACGCCACAAACTCACCCTTGCGGATCTCAATCGACGCATCCTTCAGCGCCGTCACCTCAAATTGATCCCGCTTGTAAACCCGCGTCAGCCCCTGCGTCTCAATTACGACTTCGCTCATTTCGACCCTCCCTTGCGCTTCACCTTCATCCCGTCCTTCAAATCCGCAGGCGGGTTCAACACCAGATCTTCCCCACCAATTAAACCCTCTTCCACCCGCAACCCCTCACTCGTATTCCCGGTCACCTTCACACTCCGGCGAATCACCTTCCCACCCAACACAATCAGCACCGCATCATTCTTCACCGCCGCCGTCGGCACATACACCACTGCCTTCGCCGCCGCAGCTGGCCCCGTACTCACCGCCTTCTCATCGTTATAAAACGCCACACTCGCATTCATGTCCGGCCGCAGAAAATCATCCGGCTGCAACACCTTCACCTTCACCTGCACCGTCGCCTTCTGCCGGTTCGCCTCTGGCGCAATCTCCGCAATCACGCCCTCATACTTGCGGTCCGGGTAAGCATCGGTCGTCAGTGTCCCCTTCTGCTTCCGGTCCAGCCGCGCAAAGTCGTTCTGATTGATATCCAGCTCCACCTGCAAATCATTCAAATCCGCCAGCGAAACCACATACCCCTTCGCGCCCTTGTCCCCGACAAATCCCGTCGTCACAAACTCACCCTTCTCCACATTCCGCTCCAGCACCGTCCCTGTCACCGGAGCTTTAATCACGGTGTTCGAAAGCTGCGTTTCAAAAAACGACATCCGTCCTTTGGCTTCAATAATCTGCCCCCGCAACGCATCAATCACCTCACGCCGCGGCCCGATCTTCACCAGCTCATAAGTCTTCTCAATCGAATTCACCCGCGCCCGCAGTGAGTTCACGCGCGCCTCCGCATCATCCAGCGTCTGCTGCGCGTTCACCTTCTCCCGCACCAGCTCCCGCGTCCGCTTCAGCGTAATCTCGGCGTTCGACAAATCCGCCTTGGCCTGCATCACATTCGCCTGCGCCACTGCAATCTCCTCCGGTCGCGACCCGTTCGTCAGCTCCTCCAGCCGCGCCTCCAGCGCCTTCAACTGCCCTGCCGCCTGCTGCAATTGCGCCTTGTACTCATCGTCCTCAAGCCGCACAATCACCTGCCCCTCCTGGACGCGGTCCCCCTTCTCCACTCCAATCCACAACACCCGCCCCACCACCTTCGAGGCCACCTGGATCTTGTGATGCGCCACGATATAACCAGCCGCATTCAGAATTACCGTCTTGCCCGCGCTCCCTGCTGGCCCGGCCGTCGAAGCCGACTTCACCCGGTACACATCCACCTCAATAGCGCTGTTCAAATACCCATAAACAAAGCGCCCCGCCCCTAGCAGTACAAACAGCAACACCCCGCCAATAATGATCCGCTTCGCCCACGGCGAGCCTTCCTCTGGTGCCAGTTTCCGCGAACGGTCAATCCGCAGATTCTTGATATCCCCCTGCATCAAACCTCCCTCAACGCCGTCAAAATTTCTTTACGTGCTGCATTCCGCGCCGGGAACAATCCCCCCAGCGCTCCCAGCACCAGCGCAAATCCCATCCCCATCGCCATAATCGCCGGCGTCACCCGAAACGAAAACGCAATCTCGCTAAACGTCACAAAGTTTCCAATCCCCGTCTCAATGTTGTTCAGCGGCAGCACCAGCAAACATCCTAGTGCCCCACCCAGCAAACTCAGCAATACCGACTCGAGAAAGAAGCTCATCAAAATGCTCGACCGCGCAAACCCCAACACCCGCAACGTCCCAATCTCCTTCGCTCTCCGCGCCACCGCCGCATACATCGTATTCATCGCCGCAAAGCAACTCCCCACCGCCATCACCACAGAAACAAACAAACCCAAAAACTGAATCGGTGCCGCCGACACCGTCTGCGCCGCATAATATGCCAGCTCCGTCTGCGCATCCACATTCAACTTGGCATCCGCATTCAGGTCATTCTCCAGCGCCTGCACCGCCACTTCATCCACCGCCCGAATCAAACACGAACTCACCACCTCCGACCGGTTGTAATCCGCACTCGCCTGGTTCAAGTCCGCAAAGATCTCACTGTTGACGGCGCTCCGCCCTCCATCCATCACTCCCACCACAAGCCATTCCCCCCGCGCAAACTTCAACTTCCCGCCCAGCCGCGCATCCGGAAAACGCTTCGCAATCGACTTGCCCACCACCACCTCGCGCTTGCCCGTATCAAACCACCGCCCCTCAACCAACTTCACCTGCTCCCGCATCGCAATCCCCACCGGCGGCAATCCCCGCAGCGTGATGTTGATCCCGTCCGGCGCATCCACACTCGCCAGATTCAAAATCGTCACCATCTCGAGCGACGCCATCGGCTCACCCTTGGCGTCCCGCGCAATCCCTGGCTTGAACTTCAAATCCTGGTACATCGCCCGCGTAAAATTACTCGACAACTCCGCCGTCGATCCCTTCCGCATCACCAGAATATTCAGCGGGTCGCCCGAGGCAGCAAACGCCGTCTTCAGCCCCTCCACCAGCGCCAGCACACTAAGCAGCACCGCCACCGTCAGCCCCACACCCAACGCCGTCATCACCGTCGTCGTTCGTCTTACTACCAGGTTGCGAATGTTGTAACTAAGAGGAATCGCCATAAGTTTCTAACCTGAGTACCGCAAGCTATCGAGAATATTCGTCTTTGCCGCATTCATCGCCGGCACAAA
Organism: Bryobacter sp.; assembly: GCA_044340255.1. Classification (GTDB taxonomy): domain Bacteria; phylum Acidobacteriota; class Terriglobia; order Bryobacterales; family Bryobacteraceae; genus Bryobacter. Next base: position 45,005 of record JBIITX010000039.1, read on the forward strand.
AGAAGCCACCAGCGCCACCACCACCGAGAACAACACAATCACCCCCACCGTCGGCCCCGTCAGCGTCAGGTTCTTAAACTGCGCAATAAAAGGCCCCGCCGCCGCCCCCACACCTGCCGCCAGCACCGTCGCCGTCAGACACCCCAGCAGCGCCCCCACCACCGACAACAACACCGCCTCTCCCAGAATCAAAAACAGGATTCCCCCATTTGTGAATCCCAGCGTCTTCATCACCCCCACTTCCCTCACCCGCTCTCTCACTGCCATCGCCATCGTATTCGCCGACACCAGCAAAATCGTAAACGTCACCGCTCCACAAATTGCCAGCAGAAACACCTTCACATTCCCCAGAAACGAAACAAAGCTCAAAGTAAAAGCAGCTTCCGTCTCAGTCCGTGTCTGCACCGGCGCATTCTGAAACATCGCATCCACATCGCGCTGTACTCCCGACACAGCATCCACCGAATTCGCCAGAATGTTAAACGTCCCCGCAAAGTCACGCCGCCCCGCCGGCATGCTCTGGTACAGATACTCAATATTGAAAAACAGGTTCGAGTCGGCAATCGGGTCTTCAAAAATCCCCCGCACCATCAACTCCATATTGCCCGGAAAGATATCCCCCTTCAGCGTCAGCCGGTCCCCCAGTTTGATATCCAGCTTCTTCGCGATCGCACTACCAATAATGCAGGCAGTCCGCTCCTTCAAAAACGCCTGCTTCTGTTCCTCCGGCAACACCAGATCCGTCTGTACCTTGAAAAAATCCTCCGGCTCCACTGCAAACCGCGCAAAGTTATTCCGCTGGTCCGCATTCTGGTCCTTATACTGCCCGCCGTACCACATCGAAATGTACAGGTCCTTCACGCCCGGCACACCCTTGATCTTCTGCTTGTAAGAAGCAGGCATAATCACCGTCAGCGAAATCCGGTTCCGCGTAATCAACCGCAGCGCTTGCGCCGGTGTCGGATCCTCAAAGTACAACGCGTTGTACATCGCAAACAGCACCCCCAGCAGCGTGAACGACATCGTCACACTCAGCACTGTCAAGATACTGCGCCGCTTGCTCCGCAACGTATTTTTGAAGATCAACGGCAACAGTCGCGTCATAGCCTCAATTGTAAACGCAGCTTTTCGCTCTTTGTTCGTAATTCTGACGAAACGGCTATTTTGCGGGATGAAACTTTGTATATAATCACCCAAGTCATGTTACTCCGACTTGCCTTGCTTACCCTTTCTTGCTTCTCCGCGCTGCTGGCCCAAACCGGCAACGGCACCATCCAGGGCACCGTCAAAGATCCCGCCGCCGCCGCCATCCCCGCCGCCAAAGTATCCCTCGAACAAGTCGCCACCGGCCGCCAATACCAAACCCAATCCACCGCAGTCGGCCTCTACATCTTCCCTTCACTACCTCCAGGCAATTACCGCCTCACCGCCGAAGCTCCCGGCATGCAAACCTGGCGCGGTAACGTCTTCCTTCAGACCGGCCAGAATCCCGTCATCGACATCCCCATGTCCCTCGCCGGCACCGTTACCGAAGTCCAAGTCACTGCCGACGTCACCCCCCTCCTCACCACCACCAGCGCCACCATCGCCAATGTCGTCGAGCGCGAACGCATCGACCAGCTCCCCCTCAACGGCCGCATCTTCACCAGCCTCATTGCCCAAACCACCCCCGGCATTGAAGGCGACCGTGTCAACGGCATGCGCACCACCGCCATGGAATTTGTCCAGGACGGTGCCACCCTCAACCAGCGCAACGTCGGCGGCCAGCCCTCCCGCCCTCCTGGCCTCGACACCATCAATGAATTCCGCGTCGAAACCAGCGTCTCCTCCGCCAAGTTCAACCGCCCCAGCTCCACCATCATCTCTACCAAGAGCGGTACCAACGATTGGCACGGCTCCCTATTCCACACCCTGCGCAACAACGGCATCGGCGTCGCCCGTCGCCGCCAGGATTTCTTCTCAGAACCTCCCCAACTGATCCGAAACGAATACGGTGCCTCCCTCGGCGGACCCATCCGCATCCCCAAGCTCTACAACGGCCGCAACCGCACCTTCTTCTTTGCCGCCTACGAAGCCTTCCGCCTCCGCTCCGCCACCAACTTCGGCTCCACCATGCCCAGCGGTGCCATGCGCCAGGGCGATTTCTCCGGCCTCATCGATGGCATCGGCCGTCAGATCACTCTCTACGACCCCTGGTCCACCGGTGCCGCCCCCTCCTTCACCCGCACCCCCTTCCAGGGCAATCGCATCCCGCTGTCTCGCCGCAGTCCCGTCGCCGACTTCCTCTATGGCATCACCCCTCTCCCCACCCTCGAAAACGTCAATCCCCTCCTCGCTCGCAACTGGTTCGGCCCCAGCCCCAATTCCCGCGACGACGACACCTTCACCACCCGCATCGACCACCGCCTCTCCGACAAAGATCAGATCTTCGCCCGCTACACCAAGTCCAACCGCGAACTCATCCAGCGCCGCTCCTTCAACAACAACGCCCCCATCCCCGATGGCAATCTCGCCAACTATGAGTTCCTTCCCATCTACAGCCAGAACGGTGTCTTCTCCTGGACCCGCCTCTGGTCTCCCACCCTCTTCATGGAAACCATCTTCACCGGCATGGTCAATGACGACAACTACAACACCACCGCTCCCGGTCTCGACACCAATTGGGCCGAACGCCTCAAGCTCCCCAATCCCTTCGGTGCCAACGGCCTCCCCGACTTCGTCAACACCGGCTTCGACATGATCTACCAGGGCCCCCGTCCCCGCAAAGACGTCACCCAGCTCATCACTCTCGAACAGAACTACACCAAGATCGCCGGCAAACATCAAATCGAATTCGGCTGGCGCTACCGCAGCGAAAATCTCAATGTCCTTCCCGACCAGGAACAAAACCAGGGCCAGCTCAGCTTCTCCAGCCTCGCCACCGCCCTCTACGACACCGCCTCCGTCGGCAACGCCGTGAACGCCGTTCCCCGCACCGGCCATGACTCTGCCAATCTCTTCCTCGGCGTCGCTCAAACCTATACCGCCACCTTCAACCGCGGCTGGTATTACATTCGCGGTGCCGAAAACTCTGCCTACATCCAGGACAACTGGAAGCTCCGTCCCAACCTCACCCTCAACCTCGGACTCCGCTATGAATACTTCTCCCCGGTCCGCGAAGCTAACGACGTCCTCGTCGGCTTCGATGTCAAATCCAAATCCATCGCCAGCCCCATCCCCATCGATCGCATGATCGAACTCGGTTACACCACTCGTAGGATTGTCGATGAGTTTCGCCGTGTTGGTGTCAACTTCATCTCCACCGATCAGGCCGGCCTCCCTTCCCGCCTCATCAACCCCAACTGGTTTGACTTCAGCCCCCGCGTCGGCTTCGCCTACCAGCGTCGCCAGCTCGGCAAGCAATGGGTCCTCCGCGGCGGCTTCGGCACCTACCGCTTCCCTCCACCCTTGCGCACCTTCAATTCCCGCATGCGCGCCAACCCTCCCATGCAGGCCTCAACCAATCGCAATATCAACAACGCCGCGCAAAATCCCGATGGCCTTGGCAATCTCGGCATCCGCAGCGTTCCCTCCGTCGTAGCTGGCCTCAACTCGCAAAACGTCCTCACTCCCGATGCCCTCGTCCCCTTCGTGCCCGGTGGCCCCGGAGCTGCCGCCTTCGATCCCAACCAGCCCACCACCTACGCCAGCGAATGGAATCTCACTCTCGAAACCGAAGTCGCAAAAAACACCGTCGCCCGCCTTGCCTACGTCGGCACCACCAACCGCAACCTCGACCAATGGCAGCGCCTCAACGACCAGGCCAACAACTACATCTGGTTCGCCTCCACCGGCCAGTCCCTTCCCGCCGGAACATTCGCCAACACCGCCCGCCGTCCCTTCGACAACCGCGTCTTCGGCCAGATCGAAATCTACCGCCGCACCGGCTATTCCAACTTCAATAGCCTCCAGGCCGAAATCCAGCGCCGCTACACCCGCGGCCTCGCCTTCCAGTTCTTCTACGTCCTCAGCCACGCCATGGGCACCGGCAACATCGCCACCGGCGACTCCTCCACCAACACCGTCTTCAATCCCGAAGTCTTTATGCCCAACGCCGTACCCCTCGACTACGACGCCCGCAACCGCTTCCTCAACTACCGACGCGACTCCGAAATCCCCCAACACCGCCTCCGTTGGAACTTCCTCTATGACCTCCCCGCCGGTCGCGGCAAGAAGTTCCTCGGCGCCTCCAACCGCTTCGTCGACCGCCTGGTCGGCGGTTGGCAGCTTGCCGGCAGCGGCACCTGGAACAGCCGCTGGTGGTCCCTCCCCACCGGCAATTGGGGAGCCCTCAACAACATCGAGTTCTACGGCAAGAAGTACCCCATCGAAGACTGCCGCAGCGGCCAATGCATCTCCGGCTACCTCTACTACAACGGCTACATCCCCGCCAATCGCATCAACAGTCGCGACGCCAACGGCAATCCTAACGGAGTCATGGGCGTTCCCAGCAACTACCGTCCTGCCCATCTCCCGGTCTGGCCCACTCCAGCCACACCGATCCCCAACGATCCCAACACCGCTCTCTACGAAGGCAACGACGTCTTCGTTCGCCTCAACAATGGCTCACTCCAGCGTGTCGCCCTCAACACCAACCTCCACCCCTGGCGCAACCAGATCGTCCCCGGCCCCTGGATCTTCAACATGAACGCCTCCCTGTTCAAGCGCATCGCCATCACCGAACGCTGGCAGCTCCGCTTCAACGCCGACTTCTTCAACGTCTTCAACAACCCCGGCACCAACATGCCCAATGCCACCAACGGCATCATCTCCAACCAAACCAGCGCCCAGGGCCCCCGCGAACTCCAGTTCACCCTCCGCCTCAGTTGGTAGCCTTGCCGAATCACTCCCCAACAGTCGAGAATAAAATCTGAATGACCCCCCGCACCCTCCCCGCAATCCTCCTCACCCTCGCCCTCGCAGGCTGCTCCTCCAAAGCCCCCCTCAACACGCCAGGCGTAGAAAAAAGCGCCCCCAACGCCGACAACTACAAACCCGCCTTCGAAGGTCAAACCCGCGTCCCTGAGCAAAAGCTCAACGTATCCTTCGACACAGTAACCGTCTCCGAAGGCCTCGACTCCCCCTGGGGCATGGCCTTCCTCCCCACCGGCGAAATCCTCATCACCGAGAAGCCCGGCCGCCTCCGCATCCTCGGCAAAGACGGCAAACTCAGCGCCCCCGTCAAAGGCCTCCCGCCCGTAGACGCGAGAGACCAGGGCGGCCTCCTCGGCTTAGCCCTCCATCCCGACTACGCAACCAACCAGCTCGTCTACTGGAGCTACGCCGAACCCCAAAGCAACGGCACCAACAACACCGCCGTCGCGCGCGGCAAGCTCATCCTCGGCACCGATCCCACCTTCGAGCAGGTCGAAGTCATCTTCCACCAAACCCCATCCCTCGATTCCACCCTCCACTACGGCAGCCGCTTGGTCTTTGATCGCACCGGTGCCCTCTTCATCACCACCGGTGAGCGCTCCTCCATGGAAGGCCGCATGCAAGCCCAACGCCTCGACGGCCTCCTCGGCAAAGTCGTCCGCCTCCTCCCCGACGGCAAGATCCCCCCGGACAATCCCTTCGTCGGCCGTCAGGACGCCAAACCCGAAATCTGGTCCTTCGGCCACCGCAACATCCAGGGCGCCACACTCCACCCCGACACCGGCGAACTCTGGACCATCGAGCACGGCCCCCGCGGTGGCGACGAGCTCAACATCCCCCGCAAAGGTCTCGACTACGGTTGGCCCACCATCTCTTACGGCATCGAATACGTCGGCAGCGCCATCGGCGCCGGCATCACTTCGAAGCCCGGCCTCCAACAGCCCGTTTACTATTGGGATCCGGTCATCGCCCCCGGCGGCATGACCTTCTACACCGCCGATCTCTTCCCCGCCTGGAAGAAAAGCCTCTTCATCGGCGGCATGGGCAGCAAGCAACTCACACGCCTCACCATCGACGGCGAGAAAGTCACCGGCGAAGAGCGCCTCCTCACCGAAATGAAAGAACGCATCCGCGACGTAGTCCAGGGCCCCGAAGGCGCCCTCTACTTGCTGATCGATAGCAAACAAGGCAAACTCCTCAAGTTAGTCCCGAAGAAGTAGCAATCATCTATTAACACGGGGTTGCTACATTCAGGACATGGCAAACACCCTGGCTTACGCCGCCGCAAGTCCCACCACCCCACTGGCCAGCACTACGATTGTTCGCCGTGAAGTGACGGACACTGACGTCGAAATCGAAATTCTCTTTTGCGGCGTTTGCCATTCCGATCTGCATCAGGCCCGCAACGAGTGGGAGAACTTCATGCCCACCTCTTACCCCTGCGTACCAGGGCATGAGATTGTCGGCCGTGTGACCAAAGTAGGTTCTTCCGTAACTGGCTTTCAAGCGGGAGATATCGCTGCGGTGGGCTGCATGGTCGATTCCTGCGGCACCTGCGAAGCCTGCACCGCCAATGACGAAATGTATTGTGCCACCGGTGCCACCTTCACTTACAACGGGCCCGATAAACACACCGGCGGACACACTCTCGGCGGCTACTCCGGCAGCATCGTCGTCGACCAGCGCTTCGTCTTGCGAGTACCCGCCAATCTCGATCTCGCTGGCGTCGCACCCTTGCTCTGCGCAGGCATCACAACTTACTCTCCACTGCGCCACTGGAATGTCGGCCCCGGCCACAAAGTCGGCGTCGTCGGTCTCGGCGGCCTCGGCCACATGGCTGTCAAACTGGCCAAAGGCTTCGGTGCCGAAGTCGTCCTCTTCACAACCTCCCCTGGCAAAGTTGAAGACGGTCTCAAGCTCGGCGCTTCCTCTGTCGTAATCAGCAAAGATGCCGAAGCCATGATGGCCCACGCCGGTACCTTCAACTTCATCATCGATACCGTCTCGGCCGAACACGACATCAACACCTACATCCACTTGCTCAAGCGGGATGGCACCATGTGTCTGGTCGGCGTTCCAGAGAAGCCTCTGGCCGTCGCCTCCATCGGCCTGATCTTTGGCCGCAAACGCCTCGCCGGTTCCCTAATTGGCGGCATCGCCGAAACCCAGGAAATGCTCGACTTCTGCGGCCAACACAACATCACCGCCGAGATCGAACTCATCGCCGCCTCACAAATCAACGAAGCCTACACGCGCCTCCTCAAGAGCGACGTCAAGTACCGCTTCGTGATCGACATGGCAACGCTCCAAAGCTAGCCAACCCGAATCGCCACCAGCGGATCCACCCGCGCCGCCCTTCGCGCTGGCAGCCATGCCGCTCCCAGCGCCACGCCGCCCAACAACAACACCGCCACGCCAATCGCCACCGGGTCCATCGGTGCTATCCCAAACAACCGGCTCTCAATCCAGCGCATGCTCGCCCACGCCAGCCCCACCCCCACTACCAGTCCACCAGCCAGCAACCACGACGATTCCCGCAGAATCATCAGCACCACCGTACCTTCTCCTGCTCCGAGTGCTTTGCGGATCCCGATCTCATTCGTCCTTCGTGCCACACCATACGACAAAACCCCATACAGCCCAATCGCCGCCAGCAACAACGACACCACACCAAACCCCAGCGAAAGCCGCGCCAGCAACCGATCCTGCACCAGTCGCTCTCCAATCAACTCCGTCAACCTAAATCCGGCAGTTGACCACCGCCAGTGCTCCCTTTTGCGGGTCTGACTGGAACGCGAACCCGCCAAAGTCCGTGAAGATCCGGCGCAGCATCAGACCCCAACGCCTCTGTCCCGGCAACT
>JBIITX010000040.1:0-52110 GCA_044340255.1 Bryobacter sp.
GCCAGCCAAATCGTCCTGTGTCTTGATCCCTTTCAACAGCTCGTCCAGGACCTCAGGTTTAATGTCCATCGCTTCTCCTCTTTCATTGTCGGAGAACTGCGTTTACACAAACCTTTTTACACCCTCGGAACGCGCGAATTCTCCAATCCCTCAACTGGCGTTTACCACTGTTCAAATTTCTACTCGCCTCGTCAAACCTCCGCTAAACTAACAGCTTGAAACCTGACTCCGCGTTAGACAAAACTCTGGCCTTCATAGACCGCTGGAAGCCCTCCGGCGGTGCGGAACTTTCTAACTACCAAACATTTCTGGCAGAATTGTGCGACCTGATTGGAGTACCGCGCCCAGACCCGTCAGTTCCCGACGACACCAAAAATCAGTATGTCTTCGAACGTGCAGTTCACTTCCATAACGGCGACGGAACCACCAGCACAGGCCGCATCGACCTTTACAAGCAAGGATGCTTCGTCTTGGAAGCCAAGCAGGGGCGAGATGCAGCAAACAACCTGCCAGCCGCCAGAATACGACGCGGTACAGCCATACGTGAAACGCCAGGCTGGGATGAAGCAATGTTTGCCGCTCGCAATCAGGCTGAACAGTACGCCAAAGCGATTCCGGATGGCTGGCCGCCCTTTTTGATCATCGTGGATGTTGGCTACAGCATCGAGTTATACGCGGACTTCTCGCTCACTGGTAAGAACTACGCCCAGTTTCCAGATCGCAACACCTTTCGCATACTCCTTGATCAACTTGCTTACCCGCTCGTAACGGATAGGCTACGCGCCGTTTGGCTCGATCCACTCTCCCTCGACCCAACACGCATCAGTGCGCGCGTCACCCGCAAAGTGGCTGAAAAGTTGGCAGTTCTCGCAGTCGACCTGGAACAAACCTACGACCCAGCTTTGGTAACCAATTTCCTGATGCGCTGTATCTTTACCTCATTCGCTGAAGATGTGCACCTCATTAGGGAAAATAGCTGGACAGAGCTATTGCTAAGCCTGCGCGGCGATGTCGCGAACTTTCGTCCCATGGTTGAAGCCCTATGGCAAACCATGAACATTGGCGGATTCTCACCGGTAATCCGTCAACAGGTCCTGCGATTCAACGGCGGTCTGTTTGAGACGGTGGAGGCGATTCCAGTCACATCTGCGCAACTTGAACTTTTGATAGAGGCCTCACAAGCCGATTGGCAAGATGTAGAGCCAGCCATCTTCGGCACCTTGCTGGAGCGGGCGCTAAACAAAGAAGAACGGCATCGTCTTGGTGCACACTACACGCCGAGAGAATACGTGGAACGCTTGGTGATCCCAACCATCATTCAGCCGCTTCGTGAGGATTGGAAGGTGGTTCAGGCCACGGCTGTCACCTTGGTCCGAGCTGGCAATAAAGGGCAGGCCCTCGAAGAAGTGCGCAACTTCCGGCGCCAGCTCTGCAATTTACGTGTGCTCGATCCGGCATGTGGCAGCGGAAACTTCCTCTATGTCACCCTGGAGCATCTCAAGCGGCTCGAAGGCGAAGTTATAGAAATGCTCGAAGGCTTGGGCGAAACACAGCTTGTGTTGTTAGAAACAGGCTTGAACGTCGACCCGCACCAATTAATGGGCCTTGAGATCAATCCCCGTGCCGCCGTGATCACGGATCTTGTTCTATGGATCGGCTACCTCCAGTGGTATTTCCGCACCTGGGGCGCAAACTCAATCCCTCCAGAGCCAGTCATCAAACACTTCCACAATATCGAGGCTCGAGATGCGCTAATCGATTACGATGAAGCACGTCCAGCGAGGGACGAGAATGGCCAGATCAAGACCCAATGGGACCAACGCACTTACCGCTCGCATCCGGTAACCGGCGAAAGCATTCCAGATGAATCTGCCCGACGAACCATACTCGAATACGTAAATCCGCGAAGAGCCGTTTGGCCAGCGGCGGATTTCATCATCGGCAACCCGCCCTTTATCGGCAATTGGATGATGCGCGGTGAACTGGGTGATGGCTACGCGGAGACGCTGCGTACCTTGTATTCCGAAGTCCCCGAAAGTGCTGACTTCGTGGTGTATTGGTGGCACATTGCTGCCGATGCCGTCAGAAGCGGCGCCACTCGCCAATTCGGCTTCATAGCGACGAATAGCTTGAGGCAAACTTTCAACAGACGTGTTGTTTCTCAACATCTGCAATCCGAAAATCCACTATCGATCGTCTACGCGGTTCCGGATCACCCCTGGGTGGATTCAAGAGACGGAGCAAATGTCCGCATCTCCATGACAGTTGGAAAAAAAGGCCGACATGAGGGAATGCTTTCAACAGTTATATCGGAATCAAGCGGGGCCGATCACATAGTCGTAGCCTTGTCAGATCGTGTAGGAATCATCCACCCAGACCTCAGAGTTGGGCCTAATATAACTGCAGCACGTCCACTAAAGGCAAATGAAGGGCTGAGCTGCCCAGGGGTCAAGCTACACGGTGCTGGATTTATCGTCTCGCCAGAGCAAGCCGCCAAATTGGGACTCGGAAAAATTGCAGGCCTTGAACGCCATATCCGGTCTTATCGAAATGGTCGAGACATAACAGCGCGGCCAAGGGAAGTCCTGGTAATCGATCTCTTCGGACTAACAATCGCTCAAGTGCAGACCACTTTCCCCGAAGTCTATCAGTGGGTACGTGATCGAGTGAAACCAGAGCGGGACACCAATAACAGGGCCACATACAGGGATAATTGGTGGATCCACGGAGAACCCCGCAAAGACTTTCGACCCGCTCTTGCAGGACTGCGGCGATACATAAGCACAGTAGAAACGGCAAAACATCGATTTTTTGTGTTCCTCGACCAATCAATATTGCCTGACAACAGGCTCGTCAACATTGCGATCGACGATGCATTCCATTTGGGTGTCCTCTCAAGCAAAGTTCATGTTGTCTGGGCACTTGCGGCTGGCGGTACCCTCGAAGATCGACCTGTATATAACAAAACTCGATGTTTTGAGCCATTTCCTTTTCCAGAAGTAGGCAACAAGCATCGTGATCAAATCCGAGCCTTAGGCGAACAACTGGATGACCACAGAAAGCGACAACAGGAGCTTCACCCTGATCTCACGCTCACTGAGATGTACAACGTTTTGGAGCTGGTAAGAGCTGAAGCTCAATTGAGTGACAGAGATAAAGCAATTTACGACCAAGGCTTAATCGCCGTCCTAAAAGCAATTCATGATCAGCTCGACGCCGCCGTGCTCGAGACTTACGGTTGGCCATTAGATATCGAAAACGAAGAGATCTTGTTCCGATTGCTCGCATTAAATGAGGCCCGCCAATCAGAGGAGCGGATGGGGAACACGAAATGGCTCCGCCCAGAATTCCAAGAGCATCGCAATCGCGGGCAGATAGGTTTGGAGATTGAAATGGAAGAAGCCGCACCCAAAGCGAGCGCACGCCAACCCTGGCCCCCAACTCTCCCGGAAAGGGTAAGAGCAATTCGCGACTCGCTCGCGAGTGCTTCCAATCCTTTGGACGCTGCTTCACTCGCGAAACAATTTTCAAGGGCGAGAAAGCAGGATGTAGAGCAGATAGCAGAAACTCTGGTTTCCTTGAATCAGGCCCGCCGCATCGGCCATTCTTACACAATCTAAGCGTTCTTGAGTCGGGCAATACCGCGAAGAAATCTTTAGAGCTCGACAGCTACGTCACTGAGTAAGATGTAACTAAATCAGTGCATTTCTTTTAGCACTTTTCTTTAACTCCACACCTTCCAGCTACCGCGGTACCACCTACAACGACTACGGCCAGCCCAACAGGGCAGGCATCTGGTAAAGGCCACATGGACATCGTCGCTATAGCACCCAAAGCTCGAAGGATGGCCAATTCGGTTCGATCAAGCTGAATGGGATCGACCCGGAACTGTATCTGCGCATGGTACTTGGCAGAATCGCGGATCGTCACGTCAATCGCATCGATGAACTGTTGCCATGGAACATGGGCCTGCCTTCCACTCACTGGATCCGAAAGCCATCAAATTGGCAAACGAAATTCTTCAAGAACTTGGCATGCCAATGATGGACAACTCGGACAAGGGAGAGCTTGAATAGACTAGGGTCGACCTCGACCGCTTCGCCAAAGCCGTCCGTCAAGCCACAAACCTTCCCACATAAGCCCTAACCAGGATCGTCGCGAATTTGCAGATAGCAGCAGCGCACAATTCAGGTGTGCTTCCAAATCACGTTAAGAAGGCTGAACCTCAGCACAAACAATATTCGCTTAGAACATTGGACGGCCCGAACTGCCTCAACTGGAAGCTCAAAAGGACCGTATCCTGGCTTTGCCATCTGGAACCAGCCTATAGGTTAGTTGTTCTTCGCGATCCAACCACATTTCGAATGGAATCTGAGTCGTCCATCACTGCTTCATCATGATCTTCTCAAGGATCAGGTTGACCGTTGACCTTTAGGCTTATGGTCCATGCTGGCCAAGCCAGTAAGGCTCACAGGAACGCGATCAGGAAACTCAGCAATGATCGAAAGCTTGCCGCCCATGGCCTCGACATAGGAGCGCAGCGTCGAAATCAGCAGGTCGCTCCGCTTTTCGATGCGCGAAACTCCCTCCTGGCCGATACCAAGCTTCTTGGCCATGTTGACCTGTGTCAGCTTTCGAGCCTTGCGCAATTGCTGCAAAGCGCATTCTTCCGCGATCAGCATCGCAGATCTTGCTTCAACAGCCTTGCGGCGTCGCGGCGTCAGTTCATTAATTTTTTCATCAAGTGTTTTGCTCATGCTCCGCTTCCTTTGCGCCTCAAGGCGGCCATATGCTCTTCAAAACGCCTATCGGCTTTTACAATGAGCTGTTTGTAAAACCGCCCCTCACTTACCCCGGCCTTACTTCCGGCCACCAACAAAACCGCTTGGCGTTTCAGGTCGAATGCGAATGCAACACGCCAGACGCCATCCGAGGCATAGAAGCGCAGTTCCTTCATATTGGGGAATCGCGATCCCTTCAGCGTGTCCACTCGCGGTCTCCCCAACTGAGGGCCGAATTCCGCGAGCAACTTGGCGTGAGCCAACAGTTCATCAGCAACGGTTCTGGGAAGTTCATCAAACTCGGAATCAAAATCGTCATGGAATAGAACCGTTCAAACCATGATTATAATATGTCTTTCGGTGCATATTCTGTCAAGGACCTACTTCGGCGGAGTTGGTGCTGTTCGACCTACCCGCAACCGAATCGAGGCTCTCGGCGGCTCGGTAGCGCACAACACCACCCCAATCCTGGCCGCAAAGCTAAATGAGCGCAACATCATCCTCACCGCCGACCTCGACCGCTTCGCCGAAGCCGTCCGTCAAGCCACAAACCTTCCCACATAAGCCCCAACCAGGATCGTCGCGAATTGCAGATAGCAGCAGCGCACAATTCAGGTGTGCTTCCAAATCCCGTTAAGAAGGCTGAACCTCAGCACAAACAATATTCGCTTAGAACATTGGACGGCCCGAACTGCCTCAACTGGAAGCTCAAAAGGACCGTATCCTGGCTTTGCCATCTGGAACCAGCCTATAGGTTAGTTGTTCTTCGCGATCCAACCACATTTCGAATGGAATCTGAGTCGTCCATCACTGCTTCATCATGATCTTCTCAAGGATCAGGTTCACCGTTGACCTTTAGGCTCATGGTCCATGCTGGCCAAGCCAGTAAGGCTCACAGGAACGCGATCAAGAAACTCAGCAATGATCGAGAGCTTGCCACCCATCGCCTTCACATAGAACCGCAATGTCGCAATCCACAGGTCGCTCCGCTTTTCGATGCGGGAAACTCCCTCCTGGCCGATACCAAGCTTCTTGGCCATGTTGACTTGTGTCAGCTTTCGAGCCTTGCGCAATTGCTACAAAGCGCATTCTTCCGCGATCGTCGTCGCGGCGTCAGTTCATTGATTTGTTCATCGAGTGTCTTGCTCATCCTCCGCTTCCTTTGCGCCTCAAGGTGGCATTGTGCTCTTCAAATCGCCTCTCGGCGTGTTCTATGAGCTGTTTGTAAAGCTCGGAATCAAAGTCGTCATGGCATAGAACCATCCAAGCCATTACCCACATATGTCTTTCGGTGCATATTTCGCCAGGAACATCCTTCGGCGAAATAGTTGCAGTTCGACCCACCCTCAAGCATCAAGAATTCGAGACTCACAACAATTTTCAAAAATCTTTTGCCCCTAACTACTTGATTCCACACACCAACCGCCAGCCCCAAACAGAAAGCCCACCAATCCGTCTGCTAGCGTTTTCGCTGGAGAAATCCCATGAACAACGAACAGACAATTGCCAACGATCCATCGACCTTGGCCTCAAAGCCACGGAAGAAAACCATGACAGAAGCGGCCCTCGCCGCCAACCGCGCCAATGCCAAAAAATGCACCGGCCCCAAAACTCGCGAAGGTAAATTCAAAGCCAGCCTCAACGGCCTCAAGCACGGCCTCTATTCCCACAGCTTCATCATCAAAACCGAAGATGCCGACGTCTTCAGCAACTTCTCCAAATCCTTAATCGAGGAATTCCAGCCCACCACCCCCTCCGAGCTTGAGCTCCTCAAGCATCTGATCGCCCTCGCCTGGCGGCGCAATCGGATCGCGACCCTCATCCAGTTGCGCATCGACCAAGCCATCGACTCCAGCCTCGTCGAAGCATCAGAACCAGCGACCCCTGAAAAAATCACACTCCAGGCCTTTGAAAAGCTCGAGAACGAGAAACCCTCCTTCGCCCGCCAAGAGGCCCATGAACTCCGCCTTACCTCACTCTTCCAGCGTACCCTCGGTCGCCTGAATGCGATTCGAGATCAAAAACTCAGGAACGAAACCAAATTTGCCCAAGCCCGTTTGACCTTCGCTGCTTAATCAAGCGACTAACAAATGCCCTCAACCCCAGTCTGGGACTGTCCCCTACGACGCCAGGCCCGCTCTTTGACATCCTGCCCGTTACGACAAAAAACAACGGTCGACCTGCGCCCTCCCGCAGCCCATTCCTGCCCATCTCCACAGGAATGGGCTGCGAGGCGGATCGATAGGGTTCAGAAATCGGGCCGAATGGGGACGATCCCCGGAAAACGCTTGAAGTCATCAACGTTGAATGTAAGAACATGAGTCACGCGATGCACGTTCATGGCGGCAACAAGCCGGGCATCGTGGCTCTTCTTGCCCGAAACACCATACGTGGCAGTAAGCCTCTTCCATTCGCCATAAACCGCATCGGTATCATCAGAAAGCCGCCGCGTCGAACAATCTCCGCTATCGCTTGTCGAGTTTGGTGATGCTGGGGATGGCTTCGGTGAATCCTTCGAAGAAGGACATTCGTATCAGCTAAAATTCGCACCAATCTACTAGTCGTTTTCGCGAATGTAGATGTTCTCTCGGCTCATTGCTTCGTCGGAGAGTGGGGCTACTCCAGCAGGGACCAAATCGGCCGCTTCATCGAGGATTCGGTCCACTTCCTCCACAGAGAGCGTTGGCCGATCCGCTGACAGTTGACAGGAGCGCATGAGGTATTCCTGAACATAGGCATCAACAGAAATTCCTCGGGCTCTTGCTTGAGCAAGAAACTGCTGTTCAATCTCTGGAGGGAGTTCAACCGTGATGGCCATAAGAGTCCTCTACTACTAACGCTACCAATGCAGATTCTACCCATGTCGATGTCGATTCGATTCGGTACAAAGAATTCAGGAACGAAACCAAATTTGCCCCACCACACCGGCAGCAGCCAAAACAAAAGCCAGCCTAAAGCTTAGAAATCCGAGCCTGAATCGTAGCCGGATACAACCGGTGCTCCTCAACAAGAATCCGCGCACTCAGCGTCTCCTCGCTATCCCCCTCCAGCACCTCCACCGCCGCCTGCGCCAGAATCGGCCCCGTATCCAAACCCTCATCCACCAGGTGTACCGTACACCCCGCAATCTTCACCCCATGCTCCAACGCCTGCCGCTGCGCATGCAAACCAGGAAACGCCGGCAGCAACGACGGATGGATATTCAAAATCCGTCCCGCAAAAGCCCCAATAAATTCCTTACTCAGCAACCGCATATAACCCGCCAGGCAAACCAGCTCCACCCCGGCCTCCTGCAGGATCCCGATCACTTGCCGGTCAAACACTTCCCGCGCCACGCCCTTCGATTGCAGCGCATGCACCGTCAAACCCTGTGCCCGCGCATACTCTACCCCACCCGCATCCGGCACATTCGAGATCACGCAAGCAATCTCCGCCTGCACCTCACCCCGCAAAATCGCCCGATGAATCGCCTGAAAATTCGACCCTCTCCCACTCAGCAGGATCCCCAAACGCTTCACGCGTAAATCACCTTCGGCTTCTCGCTCTTCTTGCCCTTCACCACCTTGCCCACTTCCACCGGCGCAAAACCAGCCTTCTCAAGCACCTTCTTCGCCTTCTCCGCCTCGCTCGCGCTCACGCAAACAATCATGCCAATCCCAAGATTGAACGTCCTGCGCCAATCGTCCTCAGGCACATTACCAATCGTACGCAGCAACTCAAACAACGCCGGTACCTTCCAGCTCTTCTTCACAATCTTCGCGTTCGTCCCCGCAGGCAACATCCGCGGCGTATTGTCGGTGATCCCACCCCCAGTGATATGGGCCGCCCCCTTCAACAGCTTCGCCTTCCGCAGCGCCCGCAGCGCATTCGCATAACTCAAATGCACCCGCAACAACGCATCCCCAACGCTCTCACCCAACTCCGGCAACACCGTCTTCACCTTGTACTTCGCCACTTCAAACAACAACTTCCGCGCCAGCGAATACCCATTCGTATGCAACCCGTCGCTCGGCAATCCCAGCAACACATCCCCAGGCACAATCGTCTCGCCCGTAATCAACTGCTTCTCTTCGCAGGCCCCAACAATAAAGCCTGCCACGTCATACTCGCCCTTCTTGTAGAGCCCCGGCATCTCCGCCGTCTCCCCACCAATCAGCGCGCAACCGTTGCGTTCACACCCTCGCGCAATCCCACGGATCACGCTCGACGCCACCGCCGAATCCAGCTCGCCCATCGCAAAATAATCAAGGAAGAACAGCGGCTCCGCACCCTGCACCATGATGTCGTTCACACAATGGTTCACCAGGCACTCGCCCACCGTATCGTGCTTGCCGGCCGCAATCGCCACCTTCAATTTCGTGCCAATCCCATCGGCGCTCGAAATCAAAACCGGTTGCTTGTAACCTTTCACGCGGAAGGCAGCGCCAAAGCTACCAATGCCCGTGAGCACGTTGGACGAAAACGTCCGCTTGGCGGCGTCCTTGATCGATTCGACTGTTTTTTCGCCTTCTTCGATGTTGACGCCGGCTTGACTGTAAGTAATAGGCATGAATTAGGAAATCCTCTATACTTTAGCAATCCATATGACCCTTCGGCGCCGACACTTCCTGAAAAGTGCCGCCTTCGCCCTGACCGCACTCGGTCTCAAAGCGCAAGGTCGGCCTCCAATTCTCATTCGCAATGCAAAGATCGTTCCCGTCAGTGGCCCCACTCTGGCCAAGGCATCGGTCCTCGTCGAAGACGGCTTCATCACCGCTGTCGGAGAATCCATCACCGCCCCCGCTGGGGCTCAGATCATCGAGGGCGAAGGCCTCACCGTTTACCCCGGCCTCATTGACGGTCTCTCAACACTGGGGCTCGACGCCGCGCCGACACCGCTGGCAATCCCGGCAGGCCGTGGCCCTGCCCCAGCCGCCCCCACACCCACCACTCTCTCTCGCGGTCCCGAAGATCGTCCCCTCACCACTCCCTGGATCAAAGCGGCCGACCTCGTCAAAACAACCGATCGTCGCCTCCCCCAGGCCCGCAACGCAGGCTTCACCAGCGCCATCACCTTCCCTACCTCCGGTATCTTCGCCGGTCAGGGTGCCGTCATCAACCTCGCTGGAGAACGCTCCGGGCAGATGGTCGTCAATCCCTCCGTCGGCATGTACACCACCCTCACCACCAATCGTGGCGGTGGCTTCCCCAGCGCACTGATGGGCGTCATCGCCTACCTCCGCCAAACCTACATCGACGCCGAACACTACAAGAACTCCCTGGCCCTCTTCGCAAAAAATCCTCAACTCCCACGCCCAGCTTATGAACGCGCTCTCGAAGGCATTCTCGAAGCCCCGCGCACCCTCTTCCCCGCTGTGCGCGCCTACGAGATCGACCGCATGATGCGCGTCACCAAAGAGTTCAACACCAAGCCCGTCTTCTATGGCCTCCACGAAGGTTTCCGCCGCAGCGAAGAACTCGCCAAGGCCGGCATCCCCGCCATCATCAACCTCCGCTGGCCCGAAGCCCCGCGCGATCAGAACCCAGAAGATCACGACGACCTCAAAGTCCTCGAACTCCGCGACAAGGCACCCTCCACGGCCGCCGCCTTCGCCAAAGCAGGCGTCAAGTTCACCTTCTCCAGCATCGGCGTTGACAGCCCCGCCGCCGTCATCCGCGCCGTCAAGCGCTCCATCGATCAGGGCCTCTCCCAAGCCGATGCCGTCCGCGCCATGACCCTCTCCGCTGCCGAAATCTTCGGCGTCCAATCTCGCCTCGGCTCCATCGAGAAAGGCAAAATCGCCAATCTCACCGTCACCAAAGGCGACCTCTTCCAGGACGCCACCCGCGTCCAGTTCGTCCTCATTGACGGCGTCAAATTCGACCCCCTCCCAGAAGAAGCACCCCAACGTCCGGAGTTCACCCGATGAAACTTTCTCTCTTTTTGCTCTCCAGCTTCCTGTTCGCCGCCGAGCCACCGCTCGTCGTGCAGAACGCCAACATCCTCACCGTCACCAAGGGCACTGTAAAGGGCTCCATCGTGGTCGAAAACGGCAAAATCAAAGAGGTCGGCGAGAAAGTCACTGTGCCTCCCGGGGCAAAAATCGTCGACGCCTCCGGCCAGTTCATCCTGCCCGGCATCATCGATAGCCACTCCCACATCGCCGCCGACTCGATCAATGAAGGCTCCATGTCAGTCTCTTCCATGGTGCGCATCGAAGACGTCCTCAACCCCGAAGACGTCGCCATCTACCGCGCCATCGCCGGCGGCACCACTATCGCCAACGTCCTGCACGGCAGCGCCAACGCCATCGGGGGCCAAAACAGTTTGATCAAGCTCCGCTGGGGCAAGACCGCCGAAGAGATGATGTGGGACAAAGCCCAGCCCAGCATCAAATTCGCTCTCGGTGAAAACCCCAAACGCCAGGGCAACCCCACCGGCGGTCGCGTCGGTGCCGCCAACGTCGCCAACCTCCGCTACCCCGCCACCCGCATGGGCATCGAAGACATCTACGTCGAAGCCTTCACTCGCGCCAAAGAATACCGCCAATCCTGGAAAGACTACGAAGCGAAAAAGGCCAAAGGCGAAGCCGTCATCCCGCCCCGCCGCGACCTCCAACTCGAACCCCTCGTCGAAGTCCTCGAAGGCAAGCGCCTCGTCCACGTCCACGCCTACCGCGCCGACGAGATCCTCATGATGATCCGCATCGCCGAACAAATCGGCTTCAAGATCACCAGCTTCGAACACATCCTCGAAGGCTACAAGGTCGCCAAAGAAATGGCCAAACACGGCTCGGCCGGTGCAGGCTTCTCCGACTGGTGGGCCTTCAAAATCGAAGCCTACGACGCCATCCCCTACAACATGGCCATCATGGCCCGTAAAGGCGTCCTCGCCAGCGTCAATTCAGACTCCGCCGATACCATCCGCCGCCTCAACACCGAAGCCGCCAAGACCATGAAGTACGGCGGCCTCACCGAAGAAGAAGCCCTCAAGCTCATCACCATCAACCCTGCCACCCACCTCCAGGTCGACAAATACGTCGGCTCCATCGAACCCGGCAAAGACGCCGACTTCGTCATCTGGGACAAACACCCGCTCTCCAGCTTCGCCCGCGCCCAGCAAGTCTACATCGACGGCGTGAAGTACTTCGACCGCGATGCCGATGCCAGCGCCCGCGTCAAAATGGAAGCCGACAAAAAAGCTCTCGAAGACAAACTCCGCCGCCAAGGCGCCCCCACCCGGAGGCCTCAATAACATGCGTCCCCTTCTTTTCATACTCCTCGCCACCTCTCTCTTCGCCGGCGAAAAAGACAGCGTCTTCCTGAAAGGCGTCACCGTCTTCCCCGTCTCCAGCGCGAAGATCGAAAACACCACCATCACGGTCATTGACGGCAAGATCGCCGACATCGGCGCCAAAGCTGCCCCCAAAGGCGTTCGCGTCATCGACGGCAAAGGCCTTCGGGTCTACCCCGGCATCATCAACTCCGCCACCAACATCGGCCTCAGCGAAATTTCTTCGATCCGCGAAACCAACGACACCGGCGAGCTCGGCGACTTCAATCCCCAGCTCCGCGCCATCGTCGCCATCAATCCAGAGACGGAACACATCCCCGTAGTCCGCGCCAACGGCATCTCCACCGTGCTAACCATGCCCGGCGGTGGTGGCTTCGGCGGTGGCGGCACCGGCGTCATCATGGGTCAGGCCGCGCTAATCCACCTCGACGGCTACACCTACGAAGAGATGGAGATCAACCGCACTGCCGCCTACCAGATGCGCTTCCCCACCATGCAGTCCCGCTCCTTCGACTTCGACACCTTCAGCTTCAGCCGTGGCTCCTTTGCCGAATCCAAGCGCCGCTATGACATCCAGATGCAGGAGATCAAGCGCTTCTTTGCCGAAGCCCGCAGCTACATGCAGGCCAAAAACGCAAAGACCGTAGGCCTCAAAACCAACGTCAAGTTTGAAGCCATGATCCCGCTCTTTGAAGGCAAAGCGCCCTTGATGATCACCGCCTCCAAGCAGCGTGAAATCCTGGCCGCCATCAAGTTCGCCGAAGAAGAAAAAGTGAAGATCATCCTCGCCGATGTCCGCGATCCTGGCAAGGCCACAGAAGAAATCGCCAAGCGAAAGATCCCCTGCATCCTCGGCCCGGTAACGCAGCTTCCCCCAGAGGCCGACATGTCCTACGACTTCAACTATTCACTCCCCGCCCAGCTTCACAAGGCCGGCGTGAAATTCGCTTTCGGCAGCTTCCAGAATCAGTTCGCCAGAAACATCGCCTTTGAAGCCGCCAGCGCCAGCTCTTACGGTCTGCCCTATGACGAAGCCCTGAAGGCCCTCACCCTCAGCGCTGCCGAAATCTGGGGCATAAGCGACAAGTACGGTTCCATCGAGAAAGGCAAGTACGCCGACCTCCTCGTAACCAACGGCGACCCCCTCGAAGTCAAAACCGACGTCAAGATGCTCTTCATCCAGGGCCGCCAGCAAAGCCTCGAATCCAAGCACACCCGTCTCTACGACAAATACCGCCAGCGCCCCAACTAACTCGCTATATGCGATAACATATTGAATAGCAATTTCAATATGCCTTCGCATATACCTCGGCAACAAAATTCGCTACCGGAGTCCCTCCGGAAATCGCTCATCCAGGCAAGGAAAGATCATGGCTGGACTCAGGCCGAGCTCGGCAAGCGGATCGGCCTGCCACAGATGCACGTCTCAAGCATCGAAACCGGCAAAGTGGTACCTCGCTTCGACACTCTCCTTGAGCTGGTTCGCGTTCTCGATCACGATCTTTTGTTGATCCCCAGTTCGTTGGTCCCGCTCGTCCAATCAATGACAACCACCCCCGAGCTAGGCAGCCAACCCCTTTACGCTCTCAACGAAGATCCGGACTAGAAGTCACGCAATGGATCTAACGCAAACAGCGACGCTTGCTGTCTACCTTCACGGCGGCAGAATTGGCCAGATTCAGCGTCTTCCCGGGGAGAAGCAATTCTTCGTTTTTGATGATGGCTATATCAATGATCCGAACCGTCACACCCTCAGCCTCTCCTTCAAGAGCCAAAATGGAGGCCTGGTTACCTCCATTCGTCCGGTGCACCGCCGTGTCCCACCCTTTTTCTCTAATCTTTTGCCAGAAGGACATCTCCGCAACTACCTCGCTACACAGGCGGGTGTAAACCCACAACGGGAATTCCACCTCCTGGCAACTCTCGGCGCAGATCTCCCGGGTGCGGTCACCGTCAGGCCCCTTGACGTCCAGAACCAGGAAGAACCCCCACCGCCCCGCTCAAGGCGCGTCAACAATCGCAAGGTGCCTCTTCGCTTCTCTCTGGCAGGCATACAACTCAAGTTCTCTGCAATTGGTGAAGCTTCCGGCGGACTCACAATCCCAGCTCAAGGCACCGGTGGATCGTGGATCGTCAAACTCCCTTCCCTACGCTTCAACTCCGTTTCTGAAAACGAGTTTGTGATGCTCGAACTTGCCCGCGCCATTGGCATCGAGGTTCCTCGTCTTGCCTTGATCCCCCCTCGAGACATTAAGGGGCTCCCGCTAGATGCAGCAGTATTGCCAGGCTTGGCGCTTGCCACGCAACGCTTCGACCGGGCTCCCAACGGTGACCCAATTCACATGGAAGATTTCGCCCAGGTTTTCGGCCTCTATCCCGAAAGCAAGTACAAATCTGCCAGCTACGCCAACATTGCTCGCGTCCTTCAGGCAGAAGCTGGGCCCCAGGCTGTGCAAAACTTTGTCACCAGGCTGACCTTCAATGTCCTCATCGGAAATGCAGACATGCATCTGAAGAACTGGTCGTTGCTTTATCCCGACAAGCTTCGGCCAACACTTTCGCCTGCCTACGATTTCGTCTCTACACTGCCTTACATTGCAGAAGACAGCCTTGCCTTAACCCTGGGCGGAAGCCGAAGTCTCAGCGAAATTACAGTCGATCAGCTTCGACGCTTTGCCGACGCTGCAAGCCTTCCATTGCGCCCCTTGATCGAAACGGTCACCAGCACTACAGAAGCTACCGCACAGGCCTGGAACAAACTGCCACAGCGCAGGCTGCTTCCCGCGCCCATGCGCAAACAGATTCACCAACAGATCGAGTCCACGGCTCGGCTCACTGCAAGAAACCTAACCTCTAGCTAGACCACAATCCCCGCAAGCCGCGCAATCGCGAGAGCATTTACCTCCGTATTGACGCCCTCTTTCAACTTGTAGTCAAAGTCGAGCGGATCCCCCTCCCCCTTCGAACACATGTGCACATTCACCCCGCGCAATTCCTCACTGGCGATCTCGGTTAAGGCCAGATCATGGGTAGACAATGCCCCAATTGCCCCATGCTGCAATAGCCCACGCACCACCGCCTCCGCCGCAACCCGGCGATCTCGCGAATTCGTTCCGCTCATGATCTCATCGATCAAAAACAGCACCGATTCGCCCTTCCGCCCCTTGTCAATCGTTTGCTTCAGCCGCTCCATCTCTGCCATGAATTTCGACTTCCCGTGCAACAAAGAATCCACGACACTCAGCGAAGCGCAGACAGACATCACCGAGATCCGCAAACTCTCCGCTCTCACAGGTGCCCCAGCATAGGCCAGCAGCGCGTTCAATCCAATCGTTCGTAAAAACGTACTCTTGCCAGCCATGTTCGATCCGCTGATTACATAGAACCGCCTCTCGCGATCCAGCCGTACATCACTCCGCACACAATCCTCCAGCGCGATCAACGGGTGCCCCATCCCTCGACCCTCTATGCAGACCTCATCTCGCACCAGCTCCGGCATCACATCCTGCGGATTCTCATATGCGTAGCGAGCAATCGAATGCAGCGCCTCAAACTCACCCCACGCGGCCAGCCAACTCTTCATCGCCTCCCCGTGCTCACGCCGCCACATCTCGATATGCATCACCGACTGCGACCCCAGCATCAGCAACAGCGAAGGCAAATAAAACCAGTCCTTGTTCCGCTCACTCAGCACCTCCAACCATCGCGAAAGTCCACGCATCGCGCCTGGCCCCCTCTGCACCTGCTTGCACAACTCCTGCAGCTTCGCCGACTGAAACCTCTCCCCCGCCAGCAACGCTAAGCCTTCCTGCAACACCTCCGCCTCAATCGAAACCAGCCCCAGCCAACTTTGTACTTTCTCCAGGCGTTCGCGAAACTGCATCCCGATCGTCGCCTGCAAGGCGAGTATCGGCACAACCCACTGCCCGATCACCGGCCAGGCAAATACTTGAAACACCCCAAGCCCAACCGCAACCAGCAACAATCCAACCGTAAACATCGCGACCCACCGCAACCACCAGGGAAACTCAATCACGGGCATCGCCAGCCACTCCTCAAACGTTTCCCACCGCGACTCAAAACTCCCAAAGCTTCCCAGGCACACAATGCGCTCGCGCAACGCGATCAGATCACGCAACTCCAGAACGGCCTCTTGCCTTTGCAAACATTCTTCATAATCAGTCGGCCGCAACAAATACTCTGCCAACCCCCTGCGGCCAATTCCCGTCCTCGCCGAGCAGAGCGCTTCAAACATCGATCCTTCCCCAAACAGATGTAGGTCTGCCGCATACACATGCCCTTCCTCTTCAAACTCAATTCCCATCGCCCGCTCGCCCGTAGCGAGATACCAGCGCTCCAGCCGCGCCAGCTTGTTCGCAACCTTCCGCTTCTGTGAGAACCTCCGCCCCGCAAACACAATCACCGGCAAAGCGGCAACGCCCCACCAACCCAACACCACGGCCAAAACGAGAGCCGCCACCACAACCCCCGCCGCAATGTACAGCTCCTTCTCCGCTCCTTCCATCTCGCGACGCAAGGTGGCAATACGTTCCGCAGTACTTGGATTCACGTCCTCCATGGTACGCATCCCCATCTGGGATAGCATGGCAACATGTCGAGGATCGCCCGCGTCGAACCGCACCTGCTCAGCTTCCCCCTCCCTCAGCCGCTTCATCTCAATTACTACGGTGGCGAGCGTATCATCCGCAAACGCGACTGCATGCTCATCCGCGTCATCAGCGACAACGGCAGCATCGGCTACGCTCCCGGCCAGGGCAGCGAATCCGCCCAGGCAATGATCAACAACATCATCGCCCCCTGGCTCCAGGGCAAATCCCTCGCCGACCCCGATGCCCTCCGCGTCCAATTTCTCGCTGGTCCCGGCCTCGATCCCCAGGTCTCCAAAATCTACTTCACCGTCGAGGTCGCCCTATACGATCTCGCCGCGAAGGCCAAAGGCCTCCCCATCTCAGAACTCCTCGGCGGCCGCGTCCGCGACAAGATCCGTCTCTACGGCTCCGCAGGCATGTACATGTCGCCGCAAGCCTACGCCGATGAAGCCGCCGAAGTCATCCGCCTCGGCTTCAAAGCTTACAAAATGCGCCCCGGCATGGGCCCCGAGGCCGACCTCGAAGCCGTTCGCCTCATCCGCAACCGCATCGGCCCCGACGTCGACATCATGGTCGACGCCCACACCTGGTGGCGCATGGGTGATAGCAACTACTCTCCAGAAACGGTTTCCGAACTCGCCCAGCAACTCGTCGAATACGATATCTGCTGGCTCGAAGAGCCCCTCCCTCCGCACGACCATCACCTCTACCGCGCCCTTCATCAGCAGGACATCGTCCCGCTCGCCTCAGGCGAACACGAACACACCGAAGCCGGCTTCCTCGATCTCCTGGAAGGCCCTGCCGTCGACTTCCTCCAGGCCGACATTGTCTGCCAGGGCGGCTACGCCATGGGCCGCCGCCTCTTCACAGAGCTGGAGAAAACCGAAACCCGCTTCGCCTTCCACTCCTGGGGCACCCTTCTTGAAATCATCGCCGCCGCTCACATCGGCATCTGCTGGCCAGAGCACATTGTCGAATGGCTCGAATACCCTCTCTACCGCAAGCCGGGCCAAAACATCATGTACGAATTCCCGCTCGCAGAAGAGATCCTCAAACAGCCCCTCCAGATCATCGATGGCGACCTCATCGTACCCCGCACTCCCGGCCTGGGCGTCGAAGTCAACGAAGACGTGATCAGCAAATACCCCTGGATCCCCGGCCCCTGGAGCACCTTCACGCTCACTTCGCCTCCCGGCACCTGGGCCGTCTACAACGACCACAGCGTACAGTGGGTAGTAGATCAGTAATTCGCAGTATGGTCGAGCTTCTCAGCAATCCGCTCACTCCGATATCGATAGCCGCCGCAGGCATGGCCTGTGCCGTCCGTGCCCCTTGGTGCGACTGGCTTGCCCCCAGCGTTCATCGCGGCAACCCCCACCGCAAGACTCTCGCCCTCACCTTCGATGACGGCCCCAGCGAATCCACCATCGAGCTGCTCGACCTCCTCGATCAATACGGAGTCCGCGCCACCTTCTTCATGTGTGGTGCCAACGTCCGTCGCCTGCCCGATGTCGCTCGCGAAGTCTTCTGCCGTGGCCACGAGATCGGCAACCACACCTATAGCCACAAGCCCCTCTACCTGCGCAGCGCCAGCTTCATCGAGCGCGAAGTCGCCGCAGCCCAACAAACCTTTGAAGACGTCCTCTACTTCCGTCCAAAATACTTCCGCGCTCCCTTCGGCTGCCGCTGGTTCGGACTCGGCGCGGCCCAACACCGTCATGACCTCATGGGCATCATGTGGACCGTCATCGGCCTCGACTGGAAGTATCTCGCCGACCAGGTCGCCCGTCGCATTGTCGACCGCGCCCGCCCCGGCGGAATCATCTGCTTGCACGATGGCCGCGGCCTCACCATCAACCCCAATATCCAAAACACGCTCGACGCTTTAACCTGGGCTCTGCCTCACCTTCAAAAAGAAGGCTATAAATTTGAGACCATCAGTGAGTTGCTATGTCCGACCAACCAACCCTCAGAGACTCTGCTAGCGGATTAGAAGATCTAACCACCCGCGTCATCCGCGTCATCGCCGAAACACAAAAGATCAGCACCGACGCGATCGGCCGCGAGTCCACCTTTGAAGAACTCAAATTCGATTCCCTCGATGGCATCAATATCCTGTTCGCCCTCGAAAACGAATTTGACATCAACATCCCCGACGATGCCGCTCGTGAGATCAAGAGCATTCCAGAGATGGTCCTTGGCATTGAGAAGCTCCTGAAGCCTTCCGCCTAACCTGCCAGCATCAATCGGATTCGTTCCGCTTTGAACTACTCGAATTCGATCTTGCTCAAATCCGCCGTCGGCTGCGGATACTGCATCGCCATCTCTTCCAGCGTCTCGCGCAGAATCTCCGATACCGCCAGGTTCCGGTACCACTTCCGGTTCGCCGGAATCACATACCAGGGCGCATGGCTCTTGCTGCACTTCTCCAGGGCCGCCTCAAACGCCGCCATGTAGTCATCCCAATACTTGCGCTCCTCCAGATCCCCCATCGAAAACTTCCAGTTCTTCGCCGGATCCTCCAGCCTCTCTTCAAAGCGCTTCTTCTGTTCGTCCTTCGAGATGTACAGGAAGAACTTCATGATCTTCGTGCCACTCTCGCTCAGCATTTCCTCAAAGTGATTGATCTGCTCATAGCGCTTCTTCCACACTTCCTTCGGCACCAGATTATGCACCCGCACAATCAGCACTTCCTCATAGTGGCTGCGGTTAAAGATGCCAATCTGCCCCCGACGCGGCATCGCCTTGTGTACCCGCCACAAGTAGTCGTGCTCCTTCTCCTCCCCAGCCGGTGCCTTGAAGCTGGTCACCACAACACCCTGCGGATTCAGCCCCGACATCACCTTGCGTATCGTGCCGTCTTTCCCCCCGGCATCAATCCCCTGCAACACCGCCAACACCGACCTCTGCCCTTCGGCATAGAGCAAATATTGCAACACACTCAGCCGGTCGATATTCTTCTCAAAGCGCGCGATTCCCTCCTCCTTGTCCTTGCACCCTGGCGTGCTCTCAGGGTCAATATCAGCCAGCTTCAACTTCGTGCCCGGCTTCACCAACAATTGGGAACGGATATCGCTCATTTAGTTCATTTCCTCTTTACCTGCATACATCTCGTTAATCTCATTGGCGAAATGTTCCATCACTACCGACTTTCGAATCTTCATCGTCGGCGTCACCTCTCCATGCTCAATCGATAGTTCGCGCGGCAAGATCTTAAACTTCCGAATCTGCTCATGCGCCTCCACCTTGCGGTTCACTTCCTTCACCAGCCGCCCAATCACTTGCTCTGCAGATTCCGTAGAAGTCTCCGCCACCGCCGGGTTCACGGCAAACAGCGCCGTCACAAAGGACCGTTTATCCCCCACCAGCACCACCTGGCTGATCAGCGACTCTCCCTTAAACATCCCTTCAATCCGGTTCGGGTAAATCTTTTTCCCATTCGACGCCACCAGCACTTCTTTCTTGCGGCCCGTGATGTACCAATAACCGTTCGCATCCACACTGCCGATATCGCCCGTCAACAACCAGCCATCCGCAAATACCTTCGCCGTCGCCTCCGGGTCGTTGTAATACCCACTAAACAGCGTCGGCCCGTTCAGCGCAATCTCACCATCTGGCATCAGCTTGCATTCCACCGTCGGCAGCAACTTGCCAATCGAACCGACAATCGGCTTCTTTATGGGATTGATGTGCGTCACCCCACCTTCGGTCAACCCAAACCCCTCAATCAGATTCACCCCAAGCGCGTTGAAGAAGTTCGCCAGATCTTTGCCCAGGGGTGCCGACCCCGACACCGCCAGCTTGATCTTCCCACCCAACTTCTCGCGAACCTTCGTAAACACCACCTTGTCAATCAACCCCAGTGGCCCACTGATCCAGAAGGGCACTGACTTATCCTCAAACCGCAACTCATTGGCTTTCACCGCCAACCCCAACCCGCCATGAAATAGCTTCTGTACCAGTGGTGGCTTCTTCTTGATCTCGGCGACCACGTTGGTATAAATGCGTTCCCACAGCCGCGGCGGTGCCAGCAAAAACGTCGGCTGCACACTCTGGATCTCCTTCGGCAGCTTCGACAGGCTCTCGCTGAAGTAGATCACCATCCCAAATGCCAGCGGCATCAACTGCAAAACCAACCGCTGGGTAATGTGAGCACTCGGCAAGAACGCAATTGTCACGTCATCCGGCCCCAGCGGCAGCACTGCCGGTGCCGCTGCCACATTCGACACAATCGCCCGATGCGTCACCAGCCCCATCTTTGGCTCGCCCGTCGAACCTGAAGTCAGATAAATAATCGCGTAGTCTTCCGGCTTCGTCTCGAGGTAAATTCGCGCAAACAGTTGCGAATCCTCCTGCATCGCCTTCCGCCCCAATTCGCGCAACTCATCGAGCGTCATCACCCCAGAGGCGCTCCCCGTCATCAACACCCACTTCACATCAATCGGCTCTGAATTTGTCAGGCTCGCCGCCAGCGTCGCCAACATCTTCGGGTTCTCCACAAAGGCCAGCTTCGCCTTACAAGCCTTCAGCTTCGCAATGGCCTCACCCTGCGGGTAGCTCGTATACATGGCCGCTGCCGTCGAACCATTCGAGATGATCCCCATATCCGCAAAATAGAATTCCGCACGAGTCTCACTTTGAATCGCCACGACATCGCCGCGCTGAATCCCCAAACTACGCAGCCCGCAAGTTACTTCTTTCACAATCTGCATATACTGATTCCACGAATAGGTCTCGGTCTTGCCCCCACCCATCGGTTGAATCAGCGCAGTCTTGTCTCCATACTTGGCTGCCGCCTCTTCTAGTGCCGTGAATACAGTCCTCGTGCTCATTTCGACGATGTTATCATCCCGTTTTGAATGAACTACGAAAGTGAACTTTTCTTTGCACAATCCGCCGCGCGCAAAGCTGGCGAAGCTTGCATCCGCATCCTCAATCAGGGCGTCGTCGCCGAAACCAAGTCCGACGAGTCTCCCGTCACCAAAGCCGACAAGGAAAGCGAGCGCCTGATCGTCAGCATCCTCTCGCAAGCCTTCCCCGACGACGGCTTTCTCGGCGAAGAAGGGGCCAATAAGGAAGGCAAGAGCGGTCGCCGCTGGATCATCGATCCCATCGACGGCACCCGTGACTTTGTCCGCAACAATCGCCTCTGGGCCATCCTCATCGGCCTCGAAGAGAATGGCGAACCCGTCGTCGGCATCTGCTACCTCCCGATGCTCGGCGAAATGTACTACGCCGCCAAAGGCCATGGCTCATTCTGGGACGGCACACCCATCAAAGCCAGTACCATCGACACCGCCAAACAGGCCGTCATCTGCGTCAACAAACTGAACGGCGTCTTGAACCCACCCTTCGGCCCCCGCCTCCTCGACTGGCTCTCCACCTTCTGGTGCGTCCGCGTCTTCGGCGGCATCTACGACGCTATGCTCGTCGCCAGTGGCCGCATGGAAATCTGGATGGAACCCAGCGTCGCCCCCTGGGACCTCTGCGCCCCCGCCTGCATCCTCCGCGAAGCCGGTGCCAAGTTCTTCGCCCTAAACGGCAAAGAATCCATCTTCGAAGGCAACGGTGTCGCCTGCGCTCCGGGCATGGAACCAGAAGTCCGCAAGTTCCTCGGCCTCTAAGGCAGCGCAGCCCGTATCAGCGCCTTCATTTCTTCCAGTTTCCCAGGCAACACGGCGCGGCTCACCACCTCCGCGCCGTACTTCTCTGCTTCCACTTCAAACAG
This sequence comes from Bryobacter sp., assembly GCA_044340255.1. GTDB lineage: Bacteria > Acidobacteriota > Terriglobia > Bryobacterales > Bryobacteraceae > Bryobacter. Next base: position 22,393 of record JBIITX010000040.1, read on the forward strand.
TTCCTGCCACTTGCGAAACCCCGTCGGAATCGGGGCCTTCCGCAACGGATCTGGATGCACATTGGGCCAAAACATCGTCGCCCCACCACGCAGCGCCTGATGCCCATGCCGCAACACAACATGACCCACGGCATGCCCCAGCACGCGAGCAAACTCAGCCTCATTCTTAGCGACTAACAACGCTCTCACCGGCACCAACACCCATGAGGTCGGCAACACAATGGGGTCTTCTGCCTTCAGGTAAACTAGCTCAAAACGCACCTCACCCATGCTCCCGCCCAACTGCTGCACATAGGCCTGCACCTCCGGCAAGGCGATCGCCTTCTCCTCCCGGCGATACTCCTCCCTCAGTCGCTCCGCCAGCACAAGCTCCTTCTCGCCCGCAAACAAACTGCCTGCAAACAACACAAACAAACATAGAATAGTGGGCATGAGGCTCCTTGTATTTCTGGCTCTCGCTGCCCCCGTTATCGCACAACAGCCAGTCGGATTCAATCGTGACATCCGTCCCATCATGGCCGACACCTGCTTCCGCTGCCACGGCCCAGACTCCAGCTCCCGCATGGCCAACCTCCGCCTTGACCTCCGCGAAGAAGCGACCAAACCCAACCGTGCCGGCCGCACCCCCATCGTCCCTGGCAAGCCGGAAGAGTCTCAAATCATCGCCCGCGTCTTCCACACCAATCCCGCCCGCCTCATGCCGCCCCCCTCGGCCCACAAAGAATTAACCGACAAACAAAAAGACACCATCCGCCGCTGGGTCGCCGAAGGCGCCACCTACGAAGGCCACTGGTCCTACGAACCCATTCGCAAACCCGCCACAACTTCCATCGACACTCTCATCCAGTCTCGCCTCAAAGACCAGGGCCTCAACCCCGCCCCCCTCGCCGACCCGCGCACCCTCATCCGCCGCGTCAGCCTCGATCTCACCGGCCTCCCTCCCACCCCCGCCGAGGTCAACGCCTTCCTCGCCGACAAGAGCCCCAACGCCTACGAAAAACTAGTCGACCGCCTCCTCGCCTCCAAAGCCCACGCCGAAAAAATGACCATGCACTGGCTCGACGCCGTCCGCTACGCCGACACCTCGGGCTTCCACGGCGACAACCTCTATCCCTCCTGGCCCTATCGCGACTACATCCTCAACTCATACCTCTCTAACAAACCCTTCGATGTCTTCACGCGCGAGCAATTGGCCGGCGATCTCCTCCCCAACGCAACCACCGACCAAAAGATCGCCGCCGCCTTCAACCGCCTCAATCGTGTCTCCGCCGAAGGCGGTCTCCAACCCAAAGAGTATCTGGCCAAGTACGGTGCCGACCGCGTGCGCACCGTCTCTGCCGTCTGGCTCGGCGCTACCCTCGGCTGTGCCGAATGCCACGATCATAAATTCGATCCTCTCCTCGCCAAAGACTTCTACGCCATGAAGGCCTTCTTCGCCGACATCAAAGAAACCGGCCTCGTCCCAGACCGCGGGGCCAAGGCCTGGGGCAGCATCCTCCCGCTCCCCACTCCCGCGCAAAAGCAGCAAATGGATTCGCTCCAGTCCCGCATCGCCGCCCTCAAAAGCCGCGCTGAAAAACCCGTCGATGACACCTGGAGCAAACAACTCCTAGCCGACTACGAAGCAGGCAAGCTCGCCTGGCAGATCCAGCGCCCCCTCACGGCCTCTTCCCAAAACGGCGCCACCCTCAAGATCTACAACGACGAAGAAGTTGAGATGATGCCCTACATTGGCGGCATCCTCCGCCAGTTCCGCGCCCCTGGCAAGGGCCTCGTCATCGCCTCTGGCCCCAACCCCGATAACGAAACCTACACTGTCACCTTCCAGCCTGCTGCCGGTACCTACACTTCCTTCGGCCTCGAAGTCGTACAGGACGACACCAACCCCGCCAACGGCGTCGCCCGCGGCGGTGACCGCCTCGTCGTCACAGAGATCGAAGCCACCCTCGGCAGGAAGCCCCTCAAGTTCACTCTCGCCACCTCCAATGTTTCTGACCCAACCTGGGAGCAACCCGGCCTCTCCGCCATCGACAACAACCCCGCTACCGGTTGGGGCGTTGTCACTTACGGCGAAAACAAAAATCCCTTCCTCGCCCTCCGCCTCGCCACCCCCCTCGTCGCGACAGGCAAAGAAACCATCACCGTCAAAATCCGTCACGATTCAAACACTCGCAAAGCCACCATCGGCCGCTTCCGCCTCGCCCTTTCATCCGGCACCTACTCCTGGCCCGAAGGCACCGACATCACTGAACCCCGCAACAAGACCGGCAAGAATCCCGGCGGCCTCCCCGACAACGTCCTCAAGGCACTGCGCAAAGAAAAAGACTTCGACCCCAAAGCCCTCGCCCAGCACCGCGCCTGGCTCGAAGGCGACACCACAGAACTCGCTCGCCTCGAACAGGAGCGCTACTACCTCGACGCCTCGATCGCCAAAGTCCTAGCGACAGAATCAGTGCCCCCCGAAGAAACCCGCATCCTCCCCCGCGGCAACTTCCTCGATGAAACCGGGCCCATCGTCGAGCCCGCTATCCCTGTCAAATTCGGCAAGCTCCAAACCAGCGGCCGCGCCACCCGCCTCGACCTCGCCAACTGGATCATCTCCAAAGACAACCCCCTCACCGCTCGCGTCCAGGTCAATCGCATCTGGCGTCTCTTCTTCGGCACCGGCCTCACCAAGGTGCTCGACGACCTCGGCTCCCAGGGCGAGCTCCCCACCAATCTCGATCTTCTCGATGCTCTCGCCGCCGACTTCCAGTCCGACTGGAACACCCGTCGCCTCATCAAATCCATCGTCATGAGCCACACCTACCAGCAAAGCTCCACACCTTCCAAACCAGCGCAAGACAAAGACCCCGAGAATCGCCTGCTCTCCCACCAAAGCCGCATCCGCGTCGACGCTGAAGTTGTCCACGACATCGCCCTCGCCTCCTCCGGCCTTCTCACCGAGCGCTTCGGTGGCCCCAGTGTTCGCCCCTATCAACCCGAAGGCTACCTCGGCGCGCTCAACTTCCCCAAGCGCGACTACGCCGCCAGCAAAGGCAACGATCTCTACGCCCGCGGCCTCTACACGCAGTGGCAGCGCACCTTCCTCCACCCCAGCTTTATGACCTTCGACGCCCCCTCGCGTGAAGAGTGCACCGTCAACCGCACCAATTCCAACACGCCTCTCCAGGCCCTCGTCCTCCTCAACGATCCCATCTACGTCGAAGCCGCCCGCGTCTTCGCCCAGAAGATGCTCGCCGAAGGCGGCAAGACCCTGAGCGAACAAATCGATTGGGCCTTCCTCCGTGCCCTCGGCCGCCCCGCCACCAGCGAAGAGAAGTCAGTCCTCTCTGATCTGCACGCAAAGAACCTCACCCGCTTCCGCGCCGAGCCCCTCGCCGCCCGTCAATTCCTCACCGTCGGCGATGCCCCTCTCCCTGTCAAAGCCAAGCCAGAAGAGCTCGCCGCCGCAGCCACCATCACCCGCACCATCCTCAACCTCCACGAAACCATCACAAGGAACTAGCCATGCACGAAATCAATCTCAAACGCCGCGCCTTCCTCGGTAAAGCCTGTGCCGGTTTCGGCATCGCCGCCTTGAACAATCTGATGGGCGCATCCGACTACCGCCACCACGCCGCCAAAGCCAAGCGCGTCATCTTCCTCTATCAGGCTGGCGGCCCCTCGCACCTCGAGACCTTCGATTCCAAACCCAAGCTCGCCGAAATGCACGGCAAGCCCATGCCCGACAGCTTCACCAAGGGCCAGCAAATCGCCCAACTACAGGGCAAGCCCCTCATCTGTTACGGGCCTCAGCAGAACTTCAAAAAGTTCGGCAAAAACGGCCAGGAAATCTGCGACCTCTTCCCCCGCATCGGTGCCGTCTCTGACGACATCTGCATCATCCGCTCCATGTGGACCGAGCAGATCAATCACGACCCCGCCCACACCATCATGAACACCGGCTCCATCATCACCGGTCGCCCCAGCATGGGCTCCTGGATCACTTATGGTCTCGGCGCAGAAACCGAAGATCTCCCCGGCTTCGTCGTCATGATGTCCAGCGGCCGCGGCGGGCAGAACCAACCCATCGCCGGTCGCCAGTGGTCTGCCGGCATGCTCCCCTCCAAATTCCAGGGCGTCAAATTCAACTCCGTCGGCGACCCCGTCCTCTACGTACGCAATCCCCCCGGCGTCTCCAAAGACATGCAAAAAGATTCGATCGATGCCGTCAACCGTCTCAACCAGAAACAGTTCGCCGCCATCGACGACCCTGAAATCCAAACCCGCATCTCCCAATACGAGATGGCCTTCCGCATGCAAGCCAGCGTCCCCGATCTCATGGACATGTCGAAGGAACCAGCCAGCATCCTCGACCTCTACGGTGCCAAGCCCGGCGACGGCTCCTTCGCCTCCAACTGTCTGCTAGCCCGTCGCCTCGCCGAGCGTGGCGTCCGCTTCATCCAGCTCTATCACCGCGATTGGGATCACCACGGCGGCGTCAAAGACGGCATTGCCGCCAAGGCCCAGGAAGTAGACCGTCCCACCGCCGCCCTCATCACCGATCTCAAACAGCGCGGCATGCTCGATGACACTCTCATCGTTTGGGGCGGCGAGTTCGGCCGCACTCCGATGTCTCAGGGCGGCGACGGCCGCGACCACCACATCAAGGGCTTCTCGTACTTCCTCGCCGGCGGCGGCATCAAGCCAGGCATCACCTACGGTGCCACCGACGACCTCGGCTACGCCGCTGTCGAGAATCCCGTCAGCGTCCATGACTTCCACGCCACCATGCTCCACCTGCTCGGCGTCAACCACCTCCGCATGACGGTCAAATACCAGGGCCTCGACGTCCGCCTCACCGGTGTCTCCGGCGAAGTCGTCAGAAACATCCTCGCCTAGAAACTTGATGAGATACCCAGCGCTTGGTCTGACGCTGGAACAGTTTTGAGCATCTATATTGTATGCGCCGAACCAGCCAGCAACAGTCGAACTGGAACGAGTTGTTACTCAACAGGCAGAAAGACATTAGCTGGTCCGGAAATTCCATCAGCGGAGACGGTGAGAGTGGCCCGACCGCTCGTGATCGGCTCACAAAGCGGAACTTTCACGTTGAACTGAAATAGCCCAAACATAAAACCTGGCGCGAGGCCAGCGTACGAAATCTCTGCCGGCTTGCCGCAGATTGAGATTTGGATCGAATTTCTTGGCATCTCCATTGGAATTTTTACCACATCGCCATCAAGCATCCGAAAATCGCTTGGCCCTCCAAAACCCGTACCAAAGAGACTGATAATGTCACCCGCTTTAGCTCGACGTCCGTTGCCGGCGATCTCCCCGTTGGGAAATACTCCAACAGCGGCACCACCAATTGACGTCGATGTAAAAAATGCAGGCCGCTTCCGGGCAACGCTGAGTCGGATCGGAGCGGATGCAAATGTGCCGAAGAACACGCGCATATCGACAAAGCCGCTGGAACTTACGAAATCAGGCACGACCACATTGATCTGCCCATTGGATGCAAACAATATTGGAGCCGGTACTTGGCCGAACATAACGCTGGATTCGTTCCAAATAGTGGTATTGGCTGACCTCAAATAAGGCGGCGGGACCGTAACGGCTTCTGATGGGCCAATCCCAGTTCCGTAAATGCTTACTATCATGCCGGGAGAAACGGCTCCACCCTCGAAGGAAGCCGCATTCACGACGCCTTCCTGACCCGCAATCAGTGCCCTATCAAGTCCCATCAGTTGGAATGCATAGAGCTCGTCACTCCTATCGCCGCTCCCCAGGTAGCCGTAACGGCCGTCCCCCATGGGCAGAAAACTATTCAGTTCTGCCGCTGGCAAGAAAATGAATGGGTGCTTCCTGTCACCATTGGAAAGATCGTTTACCTCCCGTACATCTGGATCCCTTGTCGCATAAAGCGTAGTCACGTCCGTTGCAATTCCGAAGCGGCCTCGGTGAGTGGCTCCCGCATAAATAATGCCCGTTGCCTCGTCTACTCCTAGAATCGCCGTAGAGAATGGAATTGCCCTAACGGACATGTTCCCCTTATTTACAATATGATCGCTGCAGTACAGGCGCCCGAAGCCACCAAAAATGCGGGCGCGAAAGCGGCTGGAGACAGGAATGGGGATCCCCTCGCCATCCGTTGAAAGGCCGTCGGAACCAAGTCGCAATCGAAACAACCGCTGCAGTCTTCTGCTATATGCCCACGACTCCCCCGACTTTTCAAACAGGACGTCTTCAATTTCATCTACCGCCACCAGGGACTTATCCAGCGCCTTGCCGGAACAGTACACGGTAATTCTTCCCGTGATGTCCGCGACAAAGCATTGGGATTCCGTCGGGTGCGCCCAAAGTCGCCTTACGGCAGTTCCAGCTGGCATCGCTATGGACGGCAAAGTAGCCAAGCTTGGAAGTGAGATGGGTGTAACGGATGCTCCTTCCTCCGTGACTACCCACGCCAAATTACCAGGTTCATTCAGCATCACAAGGGAAGGATGATTCAACGGAGCGGAACGGGCGATAATGCGCTTGTTTAAAGGGTCCATCCTGACGAGGCCGTGCGGCTCGAAGAGCTTCGTGAGGATCGCGTAGATCTGCCGTTCCTGCCGCGACCAAGTGAAGGATCGCACGCTTGGAACTGTAGCAACCAACATCGATTGCTCACCTCTAGTTCCTGTCGTTTTGCTCCGAACTGTAATGTAACCATGTCCATTCGGCAGAATCTGTGTCGGATCGAAAGTCGCTTGAATGCTCGACTGATTCACCCTAGTCGTTTCAACTAGTTGATCACGCAAGAAAACCTGACAATCATCAATGCTCAACGTCCCGCTGCCAGAGGAGAGATTCAAGACGAGGGGGCCGGTGGCGTTCAATCGGACGAAGTAACTCAGGTTCCCAAAAGCGGACCCACACTCTCCGACCTGACTAGAGGCCGAGGATGGAAGAACAAGCAGGAATAAAAGTGTTCGAAGAGTCATAGAAATGCCTGATTGCATGGGTTAAATAAGCTTCCAGTGAGGGGGCGCCTATAGGAGTTTACTAGAGCACCCGCTCAATCTTGTAGTGCATCTTGTCGAGCGCCGCAAACAGCTCATCCAGATGCGCACTCCCGCGCGTCTCAATCGTCGCTTCAATACTCGTATGCCCCAGCGTCACGCCATGATAGGCCCGCTCGTGCGCAATCGAAACCACATTCACCCGCATCTCCGCCAGCACTCCCGTCAATCCATGCAGCGCCCCCGGACGGTCCGGCACAATCATGCGGATCCGCACCAGCCGCCCATCCTTCACCATGCCCCGCTCAATAATGTGCGACAAAAACAGCGGATCAATATTGCCCCCGCACACCAGCGCCACGGTCTTCTTCCCCTTCAAATTCGTCTTGTTATGCAGTAGCGCCGCCACCGCCGCCGCACCAGCCCCCTCTGCCACCGTCTTCTCTTTCTCCAGCAAATACAGAATCGCGCTGGCAATCTCTTCCTCTTCCACCGTCACCACTTCATCCACATACTTCTCTACCATCGGCAGCGTATGCTCGCCCACGCGCCGCACAGCGATACCGTCAGCAATCGTACTCGCCGCAGGCAACTGTACCGGCTCATGCCGCTTCAACGCCTCAATCATCGAGGGAATCAAACTCGTCTGCACCCCCACCACTTTGATCTTCGGGTTGGTCTCCTTGATCGCACAGGCAATCCCACCAATCAAACCACCCCCACCCACCGGCACCAACACCGCCTCCACAAATGGATTCTGCGTCAGAATCTCCAGCCCCGCCGTACCCTGCCCTGCAATCACCGCCGGGTCATCAAACGCGTGCAAGAACGTCAGCCCGTCCGCCGCGGCCCGCCGCTTGGCCTCTCCCAATGCCTCGTCAAAGCTCTTGCCGTACAACACCACCTCGCCGCCAAATCGTTCCGTCGCATTCACCTTCGTAATCGGCGCATGCTCCGGCATATAGATCACCGCACGGATCCCCAGACGCGTCGCATGATACGCCACGCCCTGCGCATGGTTCCCCGCCGACGCACAAATCACTCCCTTCGCGCGCTCCTCCGGCGTCATCAACAGCAGCTTGTTCAAGGCCCCCCGCTCCTTGAAGCTCCCCGTCATGTGCAGGTTCTCCAGCTTGAAATACACCGGATTCCCGGAGATCGCCGTAAACGTCTCAGAGTATTCGCAAGGCGTTACCGCAATCGTCGGCCGGATCCGCTGATGCGCTGCTTCAATATCTTTGAGTGTGACCATGCACTTCCATTCTCACCCCTACCGCATCAACTAATTCTTTAGTTGACCATCTCATCCCGCCGTGCTACTAATTCTTTAAGAGTTCATCGATGCCGAGAAAAGAATCCCCAGTCCTCACCGAATCTGAAATGCGCCTCATGGATGTCCTCTGGACGCGCGGTGCCTCCACCGTCAGCGACGTCCTCGAATCCCTCCCCAACGATCCCCCTCTCGCCTACAACACCGTCCTCACCACCCTCCGCATCCTCGAAGACAAAGGCTACCTCCAACACGAGAAAGACGGGCGCGCCTTCGTCTATTCCCCCACCGTGCCCCGCGAGAAAGCCCGCCAGAGTGCCCTCCGCCAACTCCTCGACCGCTTCTTTGACAACTCGGCCGAACAACTCGTCCACAATCTTCTGAAGAGCGAAAAGCTCTCCAGTGCCGAAATCAAACGTCTCAAAAAAATGATCGGGGAGGCTCGCTAACATGCCCTCATTCTTCGACGCAATCATCAACGCCTGGTGGCAAGGCATCCTGCTCACCGCGCTGGTCTGGCTCATCCTCAGAGATCTTCCCAGGGTCAGCGCTGCCACGCGCCTCGCCATCTGGCAGCTCACTCTGCTCACGGTTCTCCTATTACCCTTCCTCCAGCAACTCACCTACGTCGAAGCACCCGTCAAAGCAATTGCTATCGCAGCGACATCTAGTGCCGTCCCGCAGACCGTCTTCGATCCTGTGCCACCCCCAGCCCCCGCACGCCCAATCCTCACCATTGAGGACCCTGACGTCGCTCCCTCGCTCATCGGCACTGCGGCAGCTCTGGCCGGCTTCGGGCTCCTTCGCATCGCCTTTGCCTACCTCGCCGTCTGGTGGCTCAAGCGCAAAGCAAGCCCCTCCCAATTCCCACTCCCCAGCCTCCTCACGCGCGACGCCCGCATCCTCATCAGCAACCGTATCGGCATGCCCATGGCCGTCGGCTTCCGTCACCCTGCCATCCTTCTGCCACAAAGCCTCATCCAGAATCTTAGTCAGGATGAACTCAACCAGATCATCCTCCATGAGGCCGCTCACCTCGCCCGCCGCGACGATTGGGTAGGCCTGCTCGAACGTTTTGTGCGCGCCATCTTCTTCGTTCAACCCGCTGTTTATTTCATTGGTCGTCAACTGGATCGCGAACGCGAAATGGCCTGCGACGATTGGGTCGTTTCTCAATCAGGCCAAACCAAACCCTACGCCGAGGCCCTCGCCCGCGTTGCCGAATTTGGAGCCACCGGCCGCGCCCCCATTCTCGCCACCGGTGTCGGTCGCCGCAAAGAGATCTTCCGCCGTATGGAGGCCCTCCTCGATTCCACGCGCAACAAGATTCCCGCCATCTCAGGCACTCTCCTGCTGGCTGCCGGAGCCACCCTGCTCTTCCTCGCCATCCAGGCCGCTCCCTTTAACCACCTGCTTGGCTTCACTCAATACCAGTCCAGTTCGGTGATCGATGATGGCAAGAGCCGCCGCGAATTCCGCCTCCACGGCGACATCCAGTTCACCCCCGATGACCAGGACGTCCTCTCCATGGCACCCGGTGCCAGGCTCGTCATCGTCAACAATTCCGGCCTCAGCAACCGCCGTCTTGAAATCGAAGCGAACCCGGAAGGCAAGCTCGAACACCATTACTTCTCAAACGGCGTCGCCATGCCCTTTGGCACAGAAGCCAAGCGCCTCCTCGCCAAAGATCTTCCAACCTGGCTCAAGAATTCCGATCACGGCCTTGACGAACGCCTCACTCGCTGGGTCCGCTCCGGCGGCGCAGACCAAGCCTTGTTTGAAATTGAAACAGTCCATAGCGACGGTCCCAAGCGCCGCTACCTCGAATCCCTGGTCAGCCTCCAAAAGCTGGACGCTTCGCAACTCCGTCGCCTGCTCCGCCTCGCTGCCACGATCAACTCCGACAGCGACAAGCGCGCCTTGCTGCTCCGCGTGGAAGCTGCTGCTTTGCCGCTCGGCCTCGACTCTGAGATTCTCGACGTGGTCAACACTATGAACTCCGACGGCGACAAACGGGATGTTTTGGTCGCCATGATCGACGGCATGCAGTCTTCCGGCTTGTCCAAACTCTTCCGCACTCTCGCCAACTCTCACAGCGATGGCGACAAAGCCGCTGTCCTCATCCATGCCACCCGTCGCATCGCAGGGCCCCTCCCGCTCACCTTCTTTGAGGCCCTCGATTCGATGCACTCCGATGGCGACAAGCGCCGCGTTTTGATGACACTGCTGGAGCAGCCCAAACTCTCCCCAGCGACTGTGGCGGCCGTCGAGCGTGCCACAACCATGATCCATTCCGAAGAAGACAAAGTGTCCCTGGAGCGCGCGCTCAGCCAGCGATCACAACCGCCGTCCCGCTAACGCTCACCATCAGCATGGTGCCTTGTCCCGGCGAGATTTCTTCATAGTCAATATCGATCCCGATAATCGCATTGGCCCCCAGCCGCTTCGCTTCTTCGCGCATCTCCGACAGTGCAATCTCTTTGGCCTTACGCAACTCTTTCTCGTAAGTGGCAGACCGCCCGCCAACAATATCGGTAATCCCGGCAAAGATGTCCTTGAAGAAATTCGTACCGAGAATCGCTTCTCCCGTCACAAGGCCAAGGTAGCGCTGTACCGGCTGGCCTTCAATCGTCGAAGTCGTAGTGAGTAACATACTCTGAGCCTACTCGAAATCGATTTCGGTTTCGCCGCTTCGTCCCAGCGCGATATCGTATCCCCCATGAAATGGCTGCTCGTAGTATCCTTCCCCCTCCTCGCCGCAGGGCCTGAAGTCGCTTCCCTCTCCTGGATGTCCGGCTGCTGGGCCTTGGAGCGCAACGGCATCAAGGTCGAAGAGCATTGGTCCAAACCAGCCGCCGACACCATGCTCGGCTACAGCCGCACCCTGCGCCCAGGCCGCCCCGCCTTTTTCGAGCAGCTCCGCATCGAAGTCAAAGAAGGCCAGATCACCTACATCCCGATCATAGGCAAACAGGGCCCGATTCCCTTCACCCTCAAATCTTCTAGCGACCAGCAGGTCGTCTTCGAGAACCCCACCCATGACTATCCGCAGCGCATCTCCTACACGAGAGTAGGCGACGAGCTGCGGGCGAAAACAGAGCTCCTCGACGAATCCAAACCTCGTGCACAGAACTTCATCTATAAGCGAATCTCCTGCGATTAGAAGAATCGCACCGAGTAGTTGAACACCATGGCCCGCCCCATCTCCGGCGCATAAGCCTTGATGAACGACAGGTGGTTTCGGTACAGGCGGTTATTGGCGTTATGCCAGTTCGCCCCGAAGAAGTGAATCGTGTGCTGCCGCACCAGCGTGTAGCCACCACGCAGGTTTGCAGTCGCATACCCATCGGTCGGCGTTTCATTGGTAAAGACCCGGTCCTGTGTGGCCGCAATCACAACCTCAGGCGCAACAGAGACATTCTTGTAGAGGAAGTCCATGCCGACCCGGCCTCGCACTGGTGGGGTTCGCGGCAACGAGATCCCAGTTGCTCGCAATTCTGTACGCACCGAATCAAAACCAACATGCATCCAGGCCCAGCTCTTCAACCCTGCCTGCACCCGACCGTCAAAGCCCGTGTAATTCGAATTGCCCTGCCGGTACCTCGCCTCCGGCAGCCCGTCTTCAATCCTGCCGGTCGGGGCCAGAAACACCTGCCCGTTCAACCAGTAGTTGAAGTAGTTCAATTCGGTCTTGATCCGTCCATCCTGCCGGCGATACGAGAAGTCCAGCCCGTTCATCCGCTCGCGCTCCAGATTGGAATCCCCGATTTCAAACGCACCTAGACCAGGGTGCGGCCCATTTGCATATAGTTCTTCAATCGCCGGAGCCCGGTAGGCGAGCGAATAATTCGCCACCACCACCGAAGAATTATCAATCGGCACAGATACCCCGGTACTGCCTGAGAAGCCCGTAAAGTTCCGCTCGCGCCCAAACTGAGGCTTATAGCGATTGGTCTCCACGCGCCCGCCAAACTGCAAGCGAACCCGCTCCATGTTCAGCGTCTCCACCCCATAACCCGCAAACGCATTCTGAATCGTGGGCGGAGAAATCGCTTCCGCCCCTTGCGCTTTATAGTCGCGTCGCAAACCCCACACCCCGAAGCTCCCGCTCCACGGGCCCCGCTTCGGCTGCTCCACCAAAAACCGGTAGTCCAACTGCTTGTTGAAGAACTCTGTCTCCAACTCGCCATTGGCAATCTCGGCGTGCTTGTAGTTGCTGTAGTTCACGCTGTATTGATAGCGATCCCGCTGCCCGCCGTTCCAGCGTAGATTCCAGCGCTCAAGCGGCAGCGACACCACCTCATCCCCACCCGGTTCGGTAGGCAACTGGTAATTGGCTCTCTGCGAGTTAAAGCTCGTTGTAAACCAGTTCTGCTTCCCGTAATAAGAAAGCCCCGTATTGCCGTTATAAGTCCTCGAGCGCGAATTGAAGATCCGCTCTTCCGGTGTGCGATAGTCGCTCGTCCGCTGCCCACCAGACCCGACACGAAACACAAAGCGTCCCACTCCAAAATCAAGCCCCGCGCTGGTTCCATGCAAACCGTTATTGGTCCCGCCAATCCCGGACAAATACCCATGAACCCCACGATGCCCCTGATCCAGCGCCTCATGATGGCCACTCACCATATTCACCACACCACCAATCGCGCTCGACCCATAGAGCAATGTATTCGGCCCGCGCACCACTTCCACTCGGTCCAGACTTTGCGGGTCTACCGGCTCGCCGTGATCTCCACTCTGCGCACCCAAGGTCCCCGTTCGCACCCCATCCTGCAAAATCAAAACACGATCTCCATCAAAACCCCGGATGACTGGCCGAGTCGACCCAGGCCCAGAGCTCCGCCGGTGAATCCCCGCTTCCCCATCCAGCACATCGCCCAGTGAAGTGGCACTCTTGTTAGCCAATGCCGTCGCATCCAGCGTCAGCGTCGAGGTAAAGGTCTCGAGAAACGTCTGCGTCTTTCCTGCCGATGCCGTAACCGTCATCTCCTGACGAATCGGCGTCACGCTGATCTCAATATCGGCCTTTGCCGTTTCGTTCTCTTTCAGCTCCAAACTGCGCCGATCCGCGCTCAGGCCCTCGCCCACCGCCACCAGCGTGTACTTCCCTGCTGCTACTTCGGTAAAAGAAAACTTGCCTTCTTCATTGCTCTCCACCACCCGCCCCGTCGGTAGCAACAACACCGTGATGTGCTGCATTGGCGCTCCACTCGTCTTGAGTTTCACGGTGCCTTCCACTTGCGCACCGACCATCAGAGAGGCCGCCAGCATCGTTAATAAGAATGATTTCACATTCTCAGTATAGAGTTACCTCTAAATCGGCTTGATTCCAAGCAGCCGCGCCGCATTGTTGTAATAGACCTTCTTCAGGATCGGCGCAGGCAATCCGATCCCGTAAATCTGCCAGCGCCCCTGCGGCGGCACCGGTGCGGGCGCGTAGTCGAAATACTCATCAGTGGTTTCCAGAAATCGATAGTAGATCTCGTACAACTTGTCTCCAAAGATCTGTTGCGGCGTCTCAATCCCGTTAGGCACGGCATCGGTCCCAAACAGAATCCGGTCCTGATACTTCTCAAAGAATTTCCGCGATGCTCTTGGCTGCCGCCCCAACTCCCCCACTCGCGCTGCGATATCCACATGCAGGTTCGGATATCGATCGAGCGCCGCCCCCACATTTCCCAGATCTTCCGCAAAGTTCCCCACATGCAGGGCAACAAACTGCGTCTTCGGATGCTTGGCAAACACCCGGTTCCGCGCCGCCAGCAACTCATCATTCGACGGAAAGTCCTTGCCGTGAAAGCTCCAATCGGGATGGTTGTTCAACTCCTCAAAGCGCTCGTTAAACCGATCCGTCGGTAGAAAGAAAGCCACCGGGTCCGACACGTGAATCGCCACCGGCAACCCCAGCTTCCCGCAGGCATCCCACATCGGGTCAAAGCGCGGATCATCAATCTTCACCAGTTGGCCCGAGCTGATGTTATCCCGCAAATAAAGCCCCAGCGTCTTGAGCACCTTCAGGCCGCGAGCCCCATTCCGCTTGGCTTCTTCAATCAAATCAACCTGCGTCCTCGCGTAACCCGCCTCTTTGGTCTTGGCCCAGGCCGGCTCGGTCATGGTAAGAAAGCGGCCTGGATGAGCCTTGTCGAACTTCTCGACAGCGCGCTTCAACCCCTCTTGATAACCCCCAGTCAGATTCACCAGCGTCCGCAATTTCTGGCGATCCATCACCGGCAGCAAGTCTTTGGGCTCGCAGATAAACTTGCGCTCCCCGGTTAATGAAACCCCGTTCTCCCCCTGCGCCGACCAGCTCAAGTGGGCATGAAAATCAATGACAGGAAACAGCGGCCCCTTCATCGGAGTCCGCGCCGCGGTCAACATCGACTTCGGCTCAAACTGATCAATCGGCAATTTCTGTTGCGCCATCGCGGCCGTCGCCGCACCCAAAAACAATCGTCGCTGCATGATCAAAGATCATCTCACGACTCCGCAATCCTCGCCCCATACCGGCAATCTCTACACTGTGGCGTTACTGAGGACTTTGTTTACTCCGCGACTGTAAACTGTGATGTGTGAAACGAGTGCTGCGATGGCTTTGCATCAGTGTTCCCGTTCTTACGGGTTGTGCTGGAGTCCTGCTTTGGACCACCGTCTACGAGTCCGCCGCCCCGTCCGGCGGCGCGCGGTTGAGCGTGGAGATCACAGGCTGTTTCGCCGACTGCGCGGTTCGAGTAATGGTGAGGGATGGTTGGTCTTCGACTAAGGTCGCGCACGGGAACGACTGCATCGTAAACTTTGCCCACGCCGCCTGGTCTGGAACCAAGGTTGCTGTCTTCGTTGACGGCTACTACTGTGGGCCGATTCGCGCTGCGGTCGATGTGGAATCGGGGAAGCCGATCGACTACGAGACGGCGAAAGCGTGGCTCGCTCAGTCGATCATTGAGAGCTATTCCGTGTCGCCCGATGAATTGGAGGCCGCTGGTGGCGATGTCTTTCGATGGGCCACCTATCCGGGCGATGGCCAGCAGCGTCGAAGCATGGTCGAGTTCCGGCAACGCCATGTACGCAAGTAGTAGTTCGCGTTGGCAAGAGTCCTTCCTCTCCGGCAACCCGAATGCAAGTTTCGCTTCCCTAAAATCACCTGCAAGTGCTCGTTTGTCCCCGCTACGCCAAACGTCACAGCATCAGTCGCATTGACCTCAGCGTCACCCGCTCCGATTCAGACGGCTCCTGCTGCTCTGTCCTCGCACAACGGCTGAGACCCTCGCCCCCAATCCCTTGGGCGGGGGAGAACTAACACACATTCAGCGCCTCCAACCTCCAGATGGACAGCCTCCCTTTACGTCGCAACTACGACCACCCCACCTGGCCGCTCGTAGCGCCGCTTTAGAACTGGATGAACGGATGCTTGTCCCCGCCATCAACTTGAATGACGATCTGCCCTGCAGCCGCATCTTCGTAAACTCGCCGTCCCCGCAGCCCGGCAAGCGTCATTCTCCCGGCCGCATGTCGCCCCAAGTAAGTCTTCAACTCAATCACCATCAGCATCCGTTTCGGATTGCGAAATTGCAGCATCACAGGGACCTCATATTCACCCATACTGCGCCTTCCCTTCCATTCCCCCAACAGCGGCTCTGCCGCATCGACAACCGCCCCAACGCGCACATAATCTTCGATCACATTCTGGCCATAGTTCAGTTGTAGTCGCCCATCAGCATGCCAGCCCATTCCAACCGAACTTGGGGTGCTACCCAAAATGGCCAATTGATTTCCATTCCGTTCATACCCCTGCTCTACAATCGCCGCCGAGCTGTAACGCACCGTGCCATTCTTTCGAATCTCATAAATCGCCCCGATCCCACCCTTTGTGGTCTCAACAGACCGCCACCGCCCGAAAAACTCCCTATCAGCAACAGCAGGCTGCGCCAGAATTCCGAATAAGAGCGAACGCCTTCTCATGGCATGCCCTTCGTCACATTCCCTGACGAACTTTAGCTACGAGGTCTTCTCCCGGATCGCCTTCAACCGCGCCACACACTCCACCATCGCCCGCCCCGCATGAAACGCAGATCTCCAGGAATCCACCTTTCCACCAGCCCATTGCGGATCGCAGAATCGCCAGGTTTTGCGAAACACCTCAAAGTACTCCGTACTGCTGGTGATCTGATACATCGCGAGAGCGCTCACCAGCGCTTCCGCCTGTACCCACCACACCTTGCTGCGGTTCGTCGCTGCCCCATCCAGTGGGCCTGATGCATAAAACCCACCTTCCGCCTCGTCAAATCCATACTTCCGGCACTTCTCGAAATTCACTCGAAACAAATCCCGAAACGGACTACTCGACAAGCCCGCCACCTCTGCCGCCTCCATCAGCGCCCAGATGTTCTCGAGGTCATGCCCATAGCTGACCGACGCAAGTTCCCCTTCCAGTCGCACCGACCAATCCCGGTCATACTTGTCCGTTGCCATCATCTGCGGCTTGCGGATCACTGCATTCGATTGCACAGCCACAAGCTCCACCACCCGCTCCCGCACCGTCCCATCCTTCGTCGCCCGGTACAACGCAGTCATTGCCTCCAGCAAGTGCAAATGTGTGCTCATCAGCTTCATCCCCGGATAGGAACCGGCCACATAAATGGGTTCATTCACCGGCGGCGTCGACCAGTCTGGCAAAAAGTACTCGACGTATCCTGCATGCACCGGGTCATGAGATTTCTTCTCCAGCAACTCGAAAAACTTGAGCGCAAACTCCAGCACATCCTTGCGTCGCGAAGCCATCGCGTACTCTGCCATCGCATAGAGAGCGAAGCTCTGACCTAAAACATGTTTGTTCGATTTTGTCGGCTTACCCTGTGCATCCAACTCCCAGTGAAAGCCGCCGTTTCTTGCGTCCCAGTGCTTCTCCCGCAGGTATCGATACCCCTGCGTCGCCGCCTCAAGCATCTTCTTCGGCTCATGTCCAAGCCTCGCCATGCGGGCAAAAAACCAGACCATCTGCGCCTGGGGCACAACACCCATTGCGTTCGATTGCCAAAAGCCAACCACCGTCTCGAACAGTGTCTTCTCCAGCCGCTGTATGTAAAGATCCAACTCGCCGCGTGTCGGCAACAGCGGGGCCCCAACAGCAGCCAGTGGCATCGCAAAAAACAGGCGGCGCTTCATTCTCCCATCATCCACTTTTACCTTTGCCGAATGGAACGGATCATCTTCCCCCACAACGAATGCGTCAGATCCTCCAGATCCTTTGCCTCGTCGTCCACGGTCACGTTCCAGTGCATCCCTGCCATCTCGTCCGCCGTCCCCGGGCCCCACACCACCCGCTGCGGCGGCCGGTTCGGGTTCCTCGGGTTCGCCACCGTGTTGTCGTATACAATCTCCATCTCAAGCCTTGTACCTGCCTTCAGCTTGAGCGGCACCTTCAATTGATATAGGTCCTGCCAGTTGAAATTCCAATCCGTGATCGTCAACACGGACTTTCGTAACCCTGTAGGCAGCACCACCCAGGCCCTCACCTGCCGCGCCAGAAAATGCGCATGTGGAATGATCTGCCACAACGTCACATCCACCGGCAATTCAAACCAGTCCTTCACGCGATACTGCGCTTGCCCCGCCGCAATGTCGATTGCCTTCGAAGTCAGCGGAATGTCGAGCAGCTTCTTCTTCGGTGCCCCTGCGGCAAACTTCACTGCCACGCTGCTCCGGTCCGTCTCCGGTTTTCCTGTGGCATGGTAGTGAATCTGAATCACCAGATCGGCCCCCGCTGGCATCCGCACTGCCGTCCCCTCGGGCATCTTCAACTTGCCATTGCCAGGGCTCCAGCCTCCCAGGCTCGATGTCGGCAGGAAGCCCGGGCTCCCAAAACACGGATAGCCCGCCCCCTCCGCTTCGGCATCCAGCTTCCGGGCGGCACCCGATAAATCGAAAAAGAATAGCGCATGGTGCACCACTCTCCGGTTGCCGGGGCGAAACTCAAACTCGTCGATGTAGCGCGCCTCCTGCATCTGCGTCGGGATCACAAAACATCGGTATTGATCCTGACCTTCCGCAGCCAACCCATAGTCTTCCCGCATCGCAAAGCTCGCATCGGGAGCCCACGCTTCGAACACCGGTGCCGGCCGTGCCAGCGCACTCCCCTTCGGGCTTCCCGCCTTCACCCAGGCATCCACGATGGCGATCTCAGCCAGTGTCATCCGCCGCTCCCGTTGAAACGCCACACCCGGTGCAACCGGCTTCCAGGGCGGCATGTAGCGGGTCCGCACAGCCAGCGCAACCTGCCGCGCATGCTTCTTCACGGCATCGTAGCGATCGAGGGCAAATGGGCCCACCTCTCCCTCGCGATGGCACTGGACACAGTGCTTTTCGAGGATCGGCGCAACGTCCTTCGTGTAGTCTGCCGCGCTACTCGGTTGGCTTTTCCCGAGGAGGAGCAACAGCAAGAAAGTCTTCGCGCACACGCTCCAAATACTGATCCATGAGGTATTGCACACGTTCATAGCTAGGGCTCGCCACCACAAATCCAACGTGGTGTTTCTTCTCCATCCGCCAGACCAGTTCCGGATCGTTGTAAGCCGAAGTGTCCGGCTTTTCCTGCCGGGCCAGGCTCACCACCAAGCCGCCGTAGTTGTTCTTCACTTCACCCAGTTTGTAGTTGCCCGCCCCGCCATCCACTTCAATCTTGGCCCACTCCGCCCAGAGGTTGATGTTGGTGGAACTGGCGATCAAATCGGCGATGTGCGCGCCACCCACCCGCGCCGAGGTTTCCAGAAAGTAAATCTTGCCGTCCTCGCGCCCCTGGATGTATTCGGTGTGCGAGACCCCGCGCAGCAATCCCATCGCACTCAACACCAGTTGGTTCTTTTCGAGCAGGCTCTTCTCAAGGGGCGTTCCACGCTCCAGCAATCGCGTCGTAAACACGCCGCCTTCATGGCTCACATCCATCGGCGGCCGCCCATAGCGGCTGGCAATTGCAAACAGAATCTCCCGCTCACTCACCACGGAGTCGACGTGAAAGATATGCCCGGCAACATAACGCTCCACCAGATAATTCGACTGGTCATCCCCCAAACCGTTCACGATCGTCCAGAACTCGTCCTTCGAGTAGACCTTCTTGATTCCGATCGCCCCGGCCATGAACCGCGGCTTCAACACCCAGGGGGCAGGGACACGATCAAGAAACGCGTTCACCTTGTCGTGATTCAGCACATGCTCAAAGTCAGGGATGTTCAGCCCTTTGTCTGCTGCCTGCCGGCGCATTGCGAGCTTGTCGCGGAAGTAGCGCGTCGTCGTCTCACCCATTCCAGGAATCCGCAAGTGCTCCCGCAGCGCAGCCGCCATTTCCAGATCAAAGTCATCGAGCGGGACAATGCGGTCCAACTGCTCGGTGCGGGCGAGATAGCTCACGGCATTGATGGTCTGCTGCCGGTTCCACTGCTTCTTGTCATCGGGCATGTAGTAGATTTCGTCAATCGACTCCATCGGCCACTTCGCCGATTCTTTCAGGCTATGGCTGGTCAAAAGCAAGACACGGCAGCCTTGCCTCTTCGCCTCGCGAAGAAACTCATAACCTTTTTCATAGCTCGCAATGCAGAGAACAGTAGGGGGACGCATGCTCAAAAGACCTCGGGGTGAAGCGTGACTGCTACACTTTTCAGGTTAGCCGCATGCAAGGCGTTCGTCAGCACATCATCTTCGAATTCTTCGAAAAACTCTTCGCCACCCTGGCATTTGGGACTTCTTCAGTCCTTTCCCCGCTCGCGCTCTTCGCGCTGGCAGGAAGGAGAAGTGCGTGGCGACACCACACCCCAGCGCCCGAAAGAGCAAAAACGCTCGCCTACCGCGAAGTAGTCTTACTGTTTGCCATCGCAGCCGGGGCTTTTCTCAAACCTTTCCTGCGATGGATTCCCTTTGACCCCACCATTGTCAGCGTCCTCTTCCTGGTTCTGACGTTTGGCTGCCTGCTGCTGGCCGAGCGCTCCAGCGCCGCGCTTGTACCCGGCCTTGGAGCAACCGAATGGAAAGGCCCGGCTGTTCGCAATTTGTTCGGCTGGCTGCTTCTCGGGCTCGGAATGTCGTCTTTCTGGCGACATGTGGATAGCAACCTGGTCTTGGGTTGTTCTTTGCTGGCGATCTGCTTTGCTTCGGTCTCGGTCGGGATGGCCTACCGCCGCGGCGAGCCGGGCCTGCTGATTCCCGGGGCCCTGCTGACCATGCTCGGCGTGATCTTCTGGAACCCCTGGCTCACCGCTGCGGGGCTAGGCTGGCTGATTCCGACGGCAGTCCTGATCACCTACAACCTCAAGGCCTCCTTCGCACTGCGCGCCTTGCTTTGCGGCGGTGCCGCCTGGGCTGGCCTTTATGCGCCGTCCTGGGCCCCTGTCGCGGTCTTCCCGGTGCTCTTTCTGATGAGCCTCGAGATGTGGCGCTTTGAAGTCCGCCTGGCAATCTACCTGCCTCTACGGATGATTCATAAGTTCAAGGTCTACGGCCTTGAGAACTGCTCGGCGGAAGGCGCCGGCATTGTCATGTCCAACCACGTGAGCCTCGCCGACGGTTGGCTGCTTGGTGCCATGACGCAGCGCATGTGCCGCTTTCTGGTGTTTGACGCCTACTACAACAGCCCGGTCTCGCGCTTCCTGTTGAACCTGTTTCGCACCATCCCGATCTCGCAAGGGGCCAGACGAGACGCCATTGAGAGCCTGCGAAAGGCCCGCGGCGTCATCGAAGAAGGACACTTTGCCGGCATCTTCCCCGAAGGTGGCATCACGCGCAGCGGGCATCTGCATGTCTTCCAAAAAGGCTTCACGCGCATCATTGCCGGCACTCAGATTCCAGTGATCCCGGCATACATGAATGGGCTTTGGACCAGCAGTTTCAGCTTCAGCGAACAGAAGGTAAACGTGCGGCTGGGCCGGTTCTTCCGCCCCTTTGAGATCGAGTTCGGGACGCCGCTCCCCCCAACCATCACCGCGCCCGGCTTGTGGAAAGTGATCAAGGGCCTGGAGTCAAACGCTGCCTTCCGCGATGCCCATCATGCACCGATTCTTCCGGTGGCCTTTCTGAAGTCAGCCCAGGCTAACGAGAACCAGGTCGCAGTGCGGGCGGGCAAGCATTCGATTACCTACGGGGAGCTCGCTTCGAGTGCTCTACTGTTTGCCAGACACCTGAACCACCGCTTGCGCCGTAAGTCGCGAGTTGGAATCTTCTTGCCGGACGGTGTCGAAAAGGTGATCGCCCATGTGGCCGTGGCGCTTTCCGGCCACGTCGGGACAGAACTGGACGCTCCGGGCGTCGGAGCCATGATCACTTCACAGGCCTGGCTCGACCACAACGGGATTTCCAAGAGTGACAACATGATCTTCATCGGTCGGACGCTCGAGAAGTTCGACTCGCGCGATCAGAACCGTACCTGGATCTACCGCAAGCTTTCGGCCAACCTCTCCTGGAAGCAGGTTTGCCCGCATGCCATGCGCAAAGACAGCGCTGCGGCGATTGTCTCCTCCCCGAGGGGCTTCGTGGTGCTTTCGCATCGCGGCCTGTGGAGTGCGGCCTGGGCGGCGCGGCGTGTGTTGTGGTGGAAGCCGGGCGTTACCGTGCGCAACCAGGTGCCGCTGAGCCGGGCCACCAGCTTGAGCCTTGCCTTTTGGATGCCTCTGCTGAACGGGGCCACTCTGGTATTTGGAGATCAGGCTTGCGACTTTGAATTTGTCGAGAGGCCAGGCGCCGAACACCCGGATTCAAAGCACGTTCTGGTTCTTGACCCGAGCGAGCCGCTCGAAGACCGTTACCTGCCCATCACCGAACTGGCGGAAGCCTCCGGAGCCATCGCAATCGCGTCCCCGCCTGTCGACTTCCAGGGAGAAGTACAAACCGGCCACAAGCCGGGTACTCTCGGCCGGCTGCCCTTCGGCCTCGCGCTCGAAGAAACTGAGACTGGCATCAAGTTTCGTAGCCCGTCCCGGCTTCTCCGCTACCTCGACTCACAGGATGCGGCAACCCAAGCCCACATTGATGAGTGGTTTGAGGTTGAATTACCGATTACGTTGAACGACCAGTGCTTTATCGAATGGCGGCAAACTTCTTCCACGCCTGAGCCGGATCAAAACTCTCCGGGTGAATGATGACGCGGAAGCGGAAGCGGGCGGTCTCGCCGGGCTTTAGCGTGAGCGCGCCGCCGGTTGCTGTTTTGTCGCGGGTGAAATCCCGGATGCCAAAGATGTTGGAGGCGAAGAGGCCATAGGCGCGGGAATGCCAGTAGGTGGGATGGCGCGGGTTGGAGGGGTGATCGAGGATCACAACACCCAGCTTTTCGCCATCGAGAGTGCCGGAGTAGTCGACCCACGGGCTCTTCTTGCCCCAGACGTTCTTCTCTTTGGAACCGCCGTCGGCGTTGACCATCGTGCCAGTCGACTCTTCTTCGAGAGCGCGGACGAGCCGCATGGCGAAGACGCCTTCTTTGGTGTCACCGAAGACTGACTCTTCGATGGCGGTCAGGGTGATGTCGAAATCCATCGTGCGAAGGCCACCTGGTTCGGAGTAGAAGGTCATGGTGCGGGCTTCTGAGAGCAGACGCTTGCCAGTGCCGTCGATCCAATCCTGCAGCGTGGATACCGAGCCGGACTTTTTGCCGCTCTTGAGGTCCTTTACCTTGACGACTTTGATTTCGCCCTTACCTTTGCCGACGCCCTTTTGGCTCTTTTCGTTGGCCCAGAAGTCATAGCCGTTCACGTCGCCGTGGGAGAACCAGAGACCGCGATGGTGGGGGTGGTCGCGCTTTTCGCCTTCCACCAGATCCATGGGGAAGCTGCGGGTGATCTGCTTTCCATTGGCAGTTCGGAGGGGGTGGAGGTATGGTTTGGGGGAATCGGCGCTGATGATGTAGTCGGTAAAATGCTTGCCGTCGATCTCAATTCGGATGCGGTCGGCGGCCTGTGTGAGCTTGACCTGAGACCAGGAAAGTGAGGCGGCAAGGAGGAGTAGGCAATGTAGCTTCATCAAGGCAAGTAGATCACACCATGGGTGTCGGGTACAATGAACGGATAGGAGGACAGCTATGGGACCTTTGGGTTGGCAAGAAACCATCTTCATATTTCTACTTGCATTGCTCATTTTTGGCCCCAAAAAACTGCCCGAGCTTGGCCGAAATATCGGTAAGGCTCTCACGGAATTCCGCCGTGCCTCGAGTGAGTTGCGCGCGACCTTTGATCGCGAAATGGCCAATATCGAGAAGGAAACTTCGCCGATAAAGGAAGAAGCCGCAAGGTTGGGGAATGACATCCACAACACGGTTTACGACGGCAGCTCCTACCCTCACGACGATTACGGCTACAGCTACGATGGCTATAGCTACCCCGACTACACATCGGAGACGTCGCCTGAGGTGGCACATTCGGATTCCCCCGCTGCGGAGGAAAGCTCCAGCGCGGATCACGAGAGCATACAGATCGCCCAAGCCGAGGGAACAGTCGCCGTGGGAACTCATGAAGAGTCTCCGGTAGTGTCCACTGCGGAAAGCGCAACGGAAAAGGCCGATCAACAAGAAGCCAAGGCTTAAGAAAGCACGAAACGATGCCGCAGGACGAGCAAGACAAGAATAGTGTGCCACTACAGGTGCAGGATCACCCTGGTGGCGCAAATATCCCCCCGCCTCCGCCTCCCGTAGAGGAGGAGGATGAAGACGAAGATGGCATGCTGCGCATGTCATTTCTGGATCACCTGGAAGAACTGCGTTCCCGGTTGATCAAGGCAGTGGTTGGTTTGGTGGTCTGCTATGCGGGCTGTCTGTTGTTTGCCGGCAAGCTTTGGGAGATCGTTTCCGAACCGGCTGCGGCAGCACTGCGGGCCATTGGTGCCAAGCCGGATTTGGCGCAGTTGGCGCCGATGGACGGCTTTCTGGTGGTCTACTTCAAGTTGCCTTTGTTGGCAGCGTTGTTCATCTCCTCGCCATGGATTTTGTGGCAGGTGTGGGCGTTTGTGGCACCCGGGCTTTACAAGAAGGAACGGCGACTGGCCGCGCCTTTTGTTTTGAGCACAGCCGGGCTTTTCATTGCCGGTGGCTGCTTTGCCTACTTTGTCGCCTTCCGGTTTGGACTCGCCTTCCTGCTGGGTATCGGCATCAACTTCGGCACAACCAACGGAGCAAAGATCACGCCGGTGGTGTCGATCGTGGATTACTTCGACTTGTTTGTGAACGTCATGCTCGGTATTGGCGTTACGTTCGAGTTGCCGGTGTTGATCTTCTTTCTGACCATGCTGCGGGTGGTGACTCCGGGCTTCCTGATTGAGCACTCGCGGTATGCCATTCTGGGCATCACGGTGCTGGCAGCGTTCATTACGCCGACGCCGGATATCGTGAACCTGCTGATCTTCGCCGTGCCGATGATCCTGCTGTACTTCATCGGGGTGTTTGCCGGCTACCTGCTGGTGCTGTCTCGCGAAGGGAAACGGTTCCCGTGGCACATCCTGTTGCTGCTGCTGGCAGGGATTGGAGCGGCTGTTGGCGGGGCGGTGTACCTGATGGTGAGCCGCTACGGCTTCAAGCTGGTTAACTACTGGCCTTACGTTGTGAAGTAGCAGGCAGTTCGAACAAGTAAGTCATCAATTGAACGAGGGCCGCCATGTTTCCGACATTGGCGGCCTTCGCTCTTAGGGGCTCAATGCCTCTTGCTTCGCCGACGTAGCTGGGGAGAAGTTCGATACCCGATTCATCGTGGCGGAAACTCTCCATGTCTTCGCGGTTCAGGCTGGTCATTCCCCAGGTAAGGTTTCTGGCACCCAAGCGGAGGAGACCCTGGCCGAGGATGGGAAACTCGACGCTGCCACCGCGGGAGATGGTATCGGAGGCGTGGTTGAGAACGTGTTCGGTCCAGGAGACGGCAGCACCTTCGAGGAGTGGCTTGAGGGGATGGGTGGGCCCGAATTCGTAGCGGAAGACCAGCCGGTCGAGCGGGTCTTTCCAAAGAAACTCGAGGGCCGCGCCTTCGCTGCGGGTGTAGAGATTGGCCACATCGGCATAGACCACCACTTCGCGGGTGACGAGGCGACCGGGGTGGCGATCACATTCAAAGCAGGCAAAGCCGCGCTCGCCCAGGTAGGCGAGTGAGTGGCGAAAGGGCAAGCCGAGCAGGGAGAGATGGCGCAGCCAGATCCTGTTGGTGCGTAGCGTGGAGTGCGACTGCTGGACAGTACCGATTTGAGCCGGGGGAGGTGCGAAGAAATGGAACTCCGAACCCATGGCCATTAGCGCTTAAAGAACCAGAGCCAGAAGTATTGCTCGCCGGCACCATGACGGTAGCGGGGCTCAAAGCCACAGCGTTCGGCAAGTTCTTTGGCCTCATCGTCGCTATAGCTGGCACCCACCCAGGTGTCGTCGGGATTGAAGTCACAACCGGTATAGCCTTGGACCTGGAACTTAAAGAGAGCACCGGGCCGGAGGAGTCGGCTGACTTCTTTGACGTAGGTCTCGATCACTTCTTTGGACGGGATGTGCTGAAAGACGATCGTAGAAAAGGCGAAGTCATAGCCGAGATCGGGAAGGATGCTGAGGTCTTTGCCGTTGTTGCGGAAGACGTGGGCATTCGGGTGATTGCGAAGGCCGAGCTTGGCCTGGGCAATCATTTCTTCTGAGATGTCGACGGCATAGACTTCGCCGAAAAGGTTGGCGAGGGCGCGGGTGACGCGGCCGGCGCCGCAGCCGATTTCGAGGACGCGCATCTGTTTGGGGTCTTTGCCCTGGCAGATGTTGGTCATGTCGGTGCGGATTTCTTCGCTTACGGTCTGTTCGCCGGAGGCATAGAACTCTTCGTCCGACCAATCGGTCTGAGCTGTCTGTACGTAATGTTTGGCGTTTTCGCGAGCACGGGCGTCCCAGTCCTCACGCATTTTTGCCAATTGCTGTTCAAGGTCCATCAAATCTCTTATTTTAGTAGAGATGCTCACTCTCTTCCTACTCTTCGCCCTGGCCGCCGACTCCATTGATGCTTTTGGACAAAAATGGAGGGTACCGAAAGCGTCGGAGTGGGATTACCGCGATGGCACCTTGACGATGCTCGCGGCCCGACCACAAGAAGCAAATCCCCGATATCCCATTCAGTATGCCTTACTTGAGGGGCAGGAATTTGGCTCGTTCACGCTGGAGTGTGAAGTGAAGCGTGAGTCCGGGAGTCTGATTCTTGTTTACAACTGGCAGGATGCCTCGCACTTTAACTATGCCCACTTGAGCGTGGACTCGCCCGAGAAGCAGATTGTGCACAACGGGATCTTTCACGTTTATGGGTCGGACCGGTCGCGGATTTCCAAGGGGATTGGTGCCGGGAGCCTGCCAACGACGGAATGGACGAAGGTCAAGATGATGTATGACGCCAAGAGCGGACGGATTGAGGTTGAGGTGGGAGGGCAGAAGTATCCGTCGCTGGTGGCCGTCGACGTATCGCTCACCTCAGGCAAGATCGGGTTGGGTTCTTTTTTTGAGACGGCGCAGTTTCGGAATCTGAAAGTTAAGAGCGAAACAGAATCTTCTCGTCGTTAAAGCTGCGGACCGCGAAGGCAAAGCAGAGCGTGGCGTAAGCGATGTTGGCGGCATTGGTGATGGCGAAGAGATTCATGGGGACGTCGCCCTGAAGGATCGCCTTAAGGAGCTGGCTGGAATTGTAGATCGGGATGAGGCTGAGGACCGGGCTGAGTTCCATGCCCGGGAGGCCACCGAGGAGCGACGGGAAGATGACCAGCATGATGAGCGGTGTGAGATAGCTCTGGGCCTCTTTGAAGCTGCGGGCGATGAGGGCGATGGAGAGCATCAGGGCTCCGGCCATGATGGCGACTGGCAGGAGAGTGAAGAGCATGAGGGCAATGGTTTGAGCGTCTGTGGGCACGTTGCCCATCATTTTTTCCATCCCCTTCATTTCGATGGCTCCGCGCTTGAGGCTGAAGAAGAGGCTGCCGGTGGTGAGTAGGGCAGTCAGGTAGGTGGCGGTGACACAGGCCAGGATCTTGCCGAGAACGAGATCGGTGCGGCGAGCGGGACTGGCGATCAGGGCCTCGAGGGTTTTGCGTTCTTTCTCGCCAGCGGCCATGTCGATGGCAGGGTACATGCCGCCCGAGAACATGAGCAGGATGACGATGTAGCCGAGCATGCTGCCGAGCAGGAAGCCGCCCATCTTGCGCTCACTGGCGACGTTTTCGCGTTTGACGGTGAAGGGCTTGAGCACGGAGGCATCGAGGCTGGCACCTTTCAGTTTTTCGAGAATGAGGTTGTCTCGCAGTTCGGCGATGGCGGTGCGCAGCTTCTCACCGGCGAGGCCGCTGGACTGGCGGGTACCTTCATTGAAGACGGTGACCAGTTTCTGGTCTGGGGAAACGGTAAGGCCAGTGGCTGCTTTGTTGGAACGGACAGCCTCGGCGACATCGGCGACTTCAATCGGCTTGAGGCCACTGCGGCTGAGGACGACGGTGAAGGCGGGAGGAATGGAACCCTGGACGATAGCAACGGTCGTCGCTTCGGTGGCGGCCTTCTTTTCGGCGTCGCCCATGAAGCGGCTCATGACGGCGAAGACCAGTGGGAAAACGATGACAGGCAGGGCGACCATGCTGATCATGGTGCGGCGATCGCGGAGGAGATCGATCAGCTCTTTACGAAGAACAGTGAAAATGACGTTGAAGTTCATGCGGCACTCGGGAGTTCGAGGAGTTCGAGGAAGATTTCGCGGAGGCGTTGCTTGCCGGTGGCGGCACGGAGTTCGTCCATGGTGCCGCAGATTTTGAGTTGGCCGTGGTTGATGACGGCGATGCGATCACAGAGGTATTCGGCTTCTTCCATGATGTGCGTGGAGTAGACGATGCATTTGCCGGAGCGCTTGGCTTCGAGGATGCTGGCCTCGATGACACGGGCGGTGGGCAGGTCGAGGGTAGCGGTGGGCTCATCGAGGATGAGCACGGGGGGGTTGTGGATTAGGGTGCGAGCGATCGCTGTCTTTTGTTTCATGCCGCTCGAGAGCTTGTCGCAGCGGGTATCGGCAAAGTCGCGCATATCGAGGCGGGCGATGAGTTCGTTGGCGCGCGGGGTGAGCTCGGCTTCGGGTACTTCAGCGAGGCGGCCGAAGAAGTGGAGCAGTTCGCGGGGGGTGAGGCGGGCGTAGAGGCCCATGTCGCCGGTGAGGAAGCCGATGTGACGGCGGACTTCAGCCGGATTGGAGCCGATGTCAAAGCCATTGATGGTGGCAGTGCCAGAGGTTGGCTTCAGGAGGGTAGAGATGAGACGGAGGGTGGTGCTCTTGCCGGCTCCGTTGGGACCGAGGAGCCCGAAGATTTCGCCTTTGCCGACTTCAAAGCTTACTTTGTCGACGGCTTTCACGGTGCCCCGTTTCTTGTCTTCGAAGTGACGACTCAAACTTTGGACCTGGATCATGCGTTCCATCATTGTAGCTTTTGGCGGCAACCGCCACCGGAACACACTTCGGGTGCGGGTATTCAGGATTTCAAAGAGCGGTGGGCTTTTGTGGAGCCCGGATTGGGTTCGTTTGTTTTAGCGGCCCTGCTGGCGGGCTAGCTCGGCGATCTGGGTTGCGGTGACATGAGGGACACCGTTTGGCTTCGTTTGGTTTTCGACGATGGAGCGGGCCTCGGGGGTGGTGTTGAGCGCCATCATGGCGAGGACGAAGGGGGAAGTTTGGCTTTGTTTGGTTTTTCGCATTTCGGCGACGGGTAGGGTTAGGGGTAGGGGGACTTTCTTTTCGAGCAGGTAGAGCTCGTTGTGGATGTCCAGGGCGGAGATGCGGTCGCGCTGGAGTCTTCTGAGTTCGTTCAATGCTTTGTCGGCGCGGCGTTCGAGCATGCCGGTGATTTTGACCATGCGTTCCATTTGGGCGAAGTACTTTTCGTCGCCGGGGTTGTCGAGGAAGTTGTCTTGCGCTTCGACTTCGAGACGCTGGGCGCGCATGACCTGGTAGGTGTTGAAGGCGTAGCGGAGGAAGGCCTGGTGTTCGAGCTCGGAGCCGGGGAGGCATTCTTTGAGGAGATTGTTTTCGAGTTCTTCGTAGTCTCGTTGTTCGGCTTCGGTGAAGTAGGCACCGGAGGCGGAGAGCAGGCCGTGACGGCGGGCGTTGGCTGACGATTTGGCCTTGCCTTCGTCGGTCTTTGGACCGGTGGAGTTTTGCGCATTAGCGCGGTTTGCATCGATCTGAGCTTGGGTCGACATATTGAAAATCCTTTGGTTGAAATTGTGATGGAGACAGAGGGTTGACTCCGGGCACAAACTACCAAACGGAAAGTCGATTCCGAACCATGGGTTTCGGTAAGTGATTGAGGGGTGAGGAGATTTAGGCGAAAAATTTCTGTCAACGGAGGGAGGATGTCCGCTTTTCCGTTGAAAGTAGGCAACTCTCTAGAAACTAGCTAAGCAGCTTTTGTCTTAGCATGGGAACGCAGCTTGCAGGCAGCCTGCAAAGAAGCTATGAGTTGGGGCATGTGACG
>JBIITX010000058.1:0-15496 GCA_044340255.1 Bryobacter sp.
GCGGGGTAAGGGGGCTCAGACGCCACCCCCTTGCCCCACACCCCTATCCCCGCTAACGGCGGAACAAATGGGCTAAGATCTTTGAAGTTCTCTAGTTATGGCTGGAGGAGTCATTGGGGGCAGGTCAAATGGATGCTGGTTTGTGGAGCGGTGGCTTTGCCGGGGTCGGCGAAGGTGGAAGTGATCGCGCATCGGGGGGAGCACATGGAGTGGCCAGAGAATACGATTCCGGCGATTGAGAAGGCGATTTCGCTCGGTGTGGATTGGGTGGAGATTGATGTGCGGACCACGAAGGATGGGGCGCATGTGCTGATGCATGACAGCGGGGTGGAGCGGACCACTCAGGGGAAGGGGCAGGTGGCGGAACTGACGCTGGATGAGATCCGGGGGCTCGATGCCGGGGGTGCGAAAGTGCCGCTGCTGGGGGAGGCGCTGGGGGCGATGCGTGGCAAGTGTGGTGTGTATCTGGATGCCAAGCGGATCTCGGCTGAGGCGATTGTAGCGGCGCTGCGAAAATACGACATGGTGGAGCGGTGTGTTGTTTATGGCGGGTTTGGGTTGATGCAGGATTTGACGCGGTTGGGGTTTGGGTTTTTGGGGATGCCCGAGGCGGTGTCGGTGGATGTGTGCCAGAAGATTGTGCGCGAGCTGCCGGTGAAGACGATTGCCTTTGATGCGCGTGATTTTCGAGAAGAGATTGTTGCGGTGGCGCGGGCAGGGAAGAAGGGGATTTTTGTGGATCGTTTGGGGCCTGCCGATACGCGGGAGCATTGGCTGGAGGCGGTGAAGATGGGGGCCACGGGGATCCAGACGGATCACCCGGGCGAGTTAGTCAAGTTATTACGGGGTTAGTCGAGAGACTCGGGGACGAGCTCGATGTTGGTCTCGCCGGCGGCTTTCTTTTCGGCGTACTTCTTGACCCAGGCTTCAAAGGAGCGGCCATCGGCCATGTCACGGCCGGTGAAGCTGAGCTCTTCGATTTCAGATTGTTCGATGGTGAGCTTGCGGCCTTCGTTTTTGACCATGATGCGGAGGCGTGCTTTGCCTGAGGTGGGTGAGCCCTGACGGTCATAAACGTAGCCTTCGACGGTGGTGCCGGACTTGAGCTTGACGGTGACGTCGCCGCGGTAGTCGAAGGCTTGTTCGACGCCTTCATTCAGCGCTTGGCCGGAAGCGGCCTGGCCCTGGAGGGTGGTGGACTTGCTGAGGGAGCTGAGATCAATTTGGACGAGCGGTGAGACGGGTTTTTCCTGCTCGATCATGCGCAGGGCTTCCTGATCGCGGTAGGCGGGGAAGAGCATGGACTTGATGGTGGCGAGGATGCCGGGGATGGTGAAGGTGTAGTGAACTGCTGTGGCTTCGTAGCCGGAGTGGAGCATGCAGTTGGCGCACTTGGCATTGCCGGATTCGTAGCCGTATTTGGACCAGTCGGTGGAGTCGAGCAGTTCCTGATAGGTGTCGGCGTAGCCATCCTGCTGGAGGTAGCAGGGACGCTGCCAACCGAAAATGGAGTAGGCGGGCATGCCCCAGGGCGTGCATTCGAGGTTGCGCTTGCCCATGAGGAATTCGAGGAAGAGCATCGACATGTTGAACTGCCACTTGGGGTCGCGGTTGGAGAGCAGTTTCCGGAAGAGCGTCTGGTTACGTTCGCGGCTGGTGAAGTGTTGCTGGTCGGGGGCTTTGTCGTAGGAGTAGCCCGGCGAGATCATCATGCCTTCGACGCCGGCGCCCATCATCTCCGAGAAGAACTTGCGGATGGATTTGGAATCGACGCCATCAAAAACGGTGGTGTTGGTGGTGACGCGGAAGCCTTTGGCGACAGCGGCGCGGATGGCATCGAGGGCGATGTCGTAGCCGCCTTCTTTACAGACCGAGAAATCGTGGTGGTCTCGATCGCCATCCATGTGGACGGAGAACGAGAGGTACTTGCTGGGGGTGAAGAGGTGGAGCTTCTCTTTGAGCAGGAGGGCGTTGGTGCAGAGGTAGATGTACTTCTTGCGGGCGACGAGACCGCGGACAATCTCGTCGATTTGGGGGTGCATGAGGGGCTCGCCACCGGGGATGGAGACGGCGGGTACGCCGGTTTCTTCGACGGCCTGGAAGCACTGCTCGGGGGTGAGGTCCTGTTTGAGGATGTGGCCGGGGTATTGGATTTTGCCGCAGCCGGCACAGGCGAGGTTGCAGCGGTAGAGGGGCTCAAGCATGAGCACGAGGGGATACTGCTTGCGACCCTTGAGCTTCTGTTTGAGGACGTAGCTGGCAACGGTCCACATTTGGGACACCGGGATGGGCATAATCTTAGGGTACACGAAAGCGAAGTCGCATTCGCGTTTGAGGAAGTGGGAGAATGGGCGGGAACGAATGAGTGGACCTTTGAGACGACGAGCGCCGGTGCAGGCCCGGAGCAGTGAGACGGTGAATACGATCCTCGATGCGGCTTCGGAGTTACTGGGGCGGGTGCCGTTTGAGCAGATTACGACGAGCCGGATTGCGGAGAAGGCGGGTTTGTCGGTGGGTGGGCTGTACCGGTTTTACAAGGACAAGCAGGAGATCTTTGACGCGATTGCGGTGCGGGAGCTGGCGGAGTTTCGGGAGCAGATTGCGGGGAGTGTGAGTGCGGGGCGGATGTTGTTTACGCCGCGGAAGTCGCTGGACCGGATTCTCGATGCGTATGTGGCGTTTCTCGATGCGCGGCCGCACTTTCGGGAGTTGGCCTTGGGGCGGCATATCAGTGAGAGGACGAGGGAGGATCAGTCGGATCCGAATACGGGGCCGGGGGGGATTCTGGAAGATTTGCTGGTGAAGAAGTTTGGCGTGAAGCCGGGGAAGACGTTGCAGTTGCGGATCCGGATTGCGGCCGAGGTAGGGGACCGGCTGATTGATTATGCGTATAAGCAGCCGAGTGTGAAGGAGCGGGAAGTGGTGATTGGGGAATTGAAGGAGATGCTGGCGAAGTATCTGCTGCGGCTGTAGCGGGGGGAAGCAAGGGTATGGGCTTCCCTGGAATGTATGTTTGGGTTTGAAGCCACTGCTGCCTTTGGGGCTGACCTGATCTTCACATTCTTCAACTTGTCCTGGTAGAGCACCGAATGGCTGTGGCTACGATGAGCGAATGGCATTGCGGATGATCGCTGCAAGTTGTGCTGCGTCCGCTTCCAATGGCACCATATGGGCACATCGATCGAGATACATTGCCTTGGTCTGATAGGCTGCTGCTGTCGCTTCTGTTGATTGATGAGAGACCATGAAGTCTTCCCGGCCCCCAATCACAGTTACAGGGCAGCTTACCGCCGCTGGATCTGGAAGGATGGTCTTCATCTCGCTGCCTGCTCGCCAAGAGTCTTCCTGCGATTTGGACATGTAGCTTCGGACAACGTAATCTGGTGTCTCCGCATGAAACAGGAGCGACCTGGTAACTTCTGGATTGATGTAAAGTCTCTTGAAGCTTCGCCGGGCCGATGCCATCAAGAATGTCCATAAGTGCTTTTTCGCCATGCGCATGCCATCCGCTTGCATGCCGAAAACTGGGGAGGACGCTATCAAGACGGCATGATCGAGCGCCATTTCTGCCGCAAGCAACTGCGTAATCAATCCACCCATGGAGTGGCCAATCGCAATCCTCAGTGTTGGGAATTTCTCAAAAACACTTCTGGCATCAGCTACATAATCTTTGATGCCAGCATGCTGTAGCACTTCGAAACCGTGGCTTTTCCCATGGCCTCTCAAGTCCATCGCGGCACTGTGGATACCAGCCTTAGCCAAGGCATCCATGAGGGGATGCCACATCTCGGCGGTTGCTGTGCATCCATGAATGAGAAGCATTTCAGGTTGCTCATTGGACAGTGTCACAGCGATTGCTGGAAGTCGCTCACGCTGAACGAATGAGGTAGAAAACATAGCCTGGCGATCCCTTCAAGCTGAACCCACTGGGCAGAGTAGTCGCCTTTTTTGCTGCTGTTAGCAATCTCAGCAGGCTACTTGGCAGCGACGACGGAGATGGCGACGCGGCCTCGTGGAAGCGCGAAGGGCTGCACTGTCGTGCGAGTCGGCGCGCGCAGCAAAAAGAAGCTGGCGTAGGCGGCGTTCATCTTGGCGAACTCGTTGATGTCGGTCAAGTAGACGTTGGTAGCCACTACCTTGGAGATGCTCGAGCCGAGCAGCTTGAGCCGGGCATCGAGGGCGCCGAGCACAGCGGCAGTTTGCTGTTCCACATCGGCGCCACCGGTGGCCACTTCCACACCGCACTGGATGAACTGTTTGGTGGCTTTGCAGCCGGCGGGGCGGTCGAGGGCCGGTGCTTCGAGTTCGCCAGTCTGGCGGGACTTGTGGGCGAAGGCCGTAATTTCAAGCGGCGTCTCAACAGGGAGCTTGGGGACAAAGAGCGTGGTGCGCGGGGGGATCTTGCCGGAGAAGGTGTCTTTGAGCACCTGCTCCATGATGGGCTCTTGCGACTTGTCGGTCAGATAGATCTGGAGCGAGAAGATATTGGCAACATCCATCTGGCCGAGGCGGAGGATGTTGCGCACGTTGTTCATGCACTGAATGGCTTGGCCGCGCGTCTCGGTAGGGCGCTTGCCGGAGCCATCGCCCACGCCCTGGCCGGAAACAAACACGAAATCGCCAAAGGCGATGCCGGGAGAATAAGGGCCAACGGGTTTGGGCCCAGTGGTGGGGAAGAGAGGCTTGAGTTCCTGTCCATAAACAGCAATAGAGAGGATCGCTAATAGGACTATGCGCATCCTCTCTACTGTATCTGATGAATCTGAAGCCCGGTACTAGTTGGGATTCTCTTTTTCGGTCGGACGGCGCTTGAGGGTGGGACGTTCGTCTTCGTCGGTCTTGGTCTTTTTGCCGTCTTCGTCTTCTACTGTGGAAGTGCCGTCGCCTGGCTTACGACGCAGGCGGGGACGATTGGGGTCTTGCGGGTCGAGCTTGCGACGATTGTGCATGGCAGCGATGCGAGCCTTGACGTCCTGGAATTCGCTGGTCGTAACGACATACTCAGGCTTCTCTTTGAGGAGTTCCTGGATGTTGCTTTGAGCGGCTGTCACACGGTCATCGGTGGGCGGGTGGGAAGAGAAGACCTTGGCGAGCGTGCCGGGTTTGCGCTTCTCTTTCGACTGGAGCTTTTCAAAGAAGTCGATGAAGGCACCGGGATCATAACCAGCCTTGTACATGTACTGGAGGCCGAGGAGGTCGGCTTCGCGCTCAAAACCGCGGCTGAACATGAGGAAGCCAACGGGGATGGCGACCTGCGCGGCCTGGCGGATACCAAACCCAGCCCAACCGCCCATGAATATGAGAGGAATGGTAGCGAGGTTGGCAATCTGACCACGGGTGGCACCGCGTGTGCCGTGGCGGGCGGCGATGTGCGCGATTTCATGGCCCATGACGCCGGCCAGTTCGGCTTCGGTGTCGGCGGCGAGGATCAGGCCGGAGTTAATGAAGAAGAAGCCGCCGGGGAGGGCGAAGGCGTTGATTTCTTCAGAGTCGACTACCTTAATTGTGAAGGGGACCTTGGCGTCAGAGTTGCGGACGAGGTTCTGCCCCACGCGATTGACGTATTCGGCCACCACGGGATCGTCCACGATCTTGGCGGATCGTTCGATGTCCTGGGCGAGGCTCTTGCCGAGGGCGATTTCTTTCTCGATCGAATAGAAGTTGACGCCTTTAGAGACATCGCGTTCGCCGATGTCGTCGGGGTTTTTCTTCGAAGGCTTCTTCTTCTTTTCTTCCTTCTTTTCTTTTGCCTCTTTGGGGTCTTTGGTTGCCGTGTCTTCCTGGGCGAATGCGAGGCCGAGGCTGAGGATGAGCGTTGAGAGAATCTTCATGTGGCGAATGCCTCCGGGACTTCCTGTCTACAGCTTATAACGTATTGTGGAAAGAATGAGTTTCGAATTGAGCCCAGATCGTCAACATTTTCCTGTTTGCGCCAACTTGCACTACCTCAACCATGCGGCGGTGGCGCCGTTGCCGCGGCCTGCCGCCGATGCGATGCGGTGGTATGCCGAGGATGCGATGAACTGGGGAAGCTACCACTATCCGGAATGGATGGCGGCCTGTGAGGGGGTTCGTACAGAGCTGAGCCGGATGATTGGCTGCGCTACCGGGGAAGTGGCGATGGTGAAGAACACCAGTGAAGGCATCGCGACCATCCAAATGGGGCTCGACTGGAAGCCCGGTGATATTGTCGTGGCTTTTCGTGAAGAATTTCCCGCTAACTACTACTGCTGGAAGCTCTTAGAGGAACGGCAGGGGTGTGTGGTGCGGTGGTTGAGTTTGTATGATCCACTCGAAAAGATCGAAGAAGCTTGTCGTGGGGCGAGATTGCTCGCGATTAGCTGGGTGAATTATTTGAGTGGGTTCCGGGTAGATCTTCAAGCGATTGGAGAGATTTGCCGTCGTCATGGAGTGTTTTACTTTGTGGATGCGATCCAAGGGCTGGGGGTCTTTCCGCTGGATGTGAAGGCTTGCGGCATTCATGCGCTGGCGGCAGATGGGCATAAGTGGTTGCTCGGGCCGGAGGGCTGGGGGGTGCTCTATGTCGATCAAGCCGTTCAGGATCAAATCTTTCCAGTGGAATTTGGATGGACTACTGTAAAGAATTGGGCGGACTATTCGAGCCGTGATATGAGCCTGCGGCAGGACGCCGGGAGGTACGAGCCAGGAACGCTCAACGTGGCCGGGAGTTTTGGGTTGCGGGCCTCGATGCGGATGTTGAATGACTACGGGATGGGCCGGGTAGCGGAGCGGGTGATGGGACTGACGGGGAGGTTAGAGGTAGGCTTGCGGGAACTGGGCTGTGAGTTGATGCGCGAGCGGGAAGGTGAGACGGGGTCGGGGATTTTGAGCTTCCGCAAGGAAGGTGTGGATTCCAACCGGTTGCACGCGGAATTGAAAGCGAGGAAGGTAATGTCGGCGCCGCGGCAGGGGTGGGTGAGATTTTCACCACATTTTTACCTGGAACTCGAAGAGATGGATGCCGTTGTGGGGCTGGTTCGTGATAGTTTGAAGGCGATATGAAACTGGGAAGTGTTACCTACAACGTGCTCAAGGACTGGGACGTTGACACGATCATCAAGAACCTTGAGGCGAACGGGTTTGAAGCTGTGGAGTTGCGAACACAGCACAAGCATGGGGTAGAGCCGACGCTGGGGAAGGCGGAGCGAGCGGCAGTCTCGGCGAAGTTTTCGAGCTCGAAAGTCCGTTTGTTAAGTTACGGTTCGACGGCGGAATTTCATTCGCCGGATGAAGCGGTGCGACGGAAGAATGTGGAGGACGCCAAGAAGTTTATTGATCTGGCGCATGACACCGGGGCCTGGGGCGTGAAGGTGCGACCGAACGGGATGCCGGAAGGGGTACCAGAGGCGACGACGATCGGAAGGATCGCCGAGTGCCTGCGGGAATTAGGGGATTACGGGTCTGGACATGGAGTTGAGATCTGGGTGGAAGTGCATGGGAAGATCACGCAGAATCCTCCGGTGAGTGCGGCGATTATGAAGGCGACCAAGCATCCGCAGGTGGGGTTGTGCTGGAACTCGAACCCGACCGATCTTGTGGGTGGCAGCGTGAAGCCGAGCTTTGACTTGTTGAAGCCGTGGATCAAGAACGTTCACATCAATGAGCTGGCGGGGCCGTACCCGTACCGGGAATTGTTCCGACTCTTGCGCGATATGAAGTACGAGCGGTACACCCTTTGTGAGGCGCTTGAGAGTAAGGAGCCGGAGCGCTTCTTGCGCTGGTATGCGGCAATGTGGCGGGAGTTGCAGCGGACCTAGGCTGGCGTCAGACTGGCGGCATGCTTAGATTGTAGAGCTGGTGAGCGCCTGCGCTGCCAACGGAGTGGAGATGCGGGCGCGGTTTGGGTGATCGGCGTTTGGTAATACGATAGTTGGCGTGAAATCGATCATTGCGTTTGTCATTGTTGCCGGAGCCTTGTTGGCGCAGCCGGTGGATTTGTTCTTGCTGATTGGGCAGTCGAATATGGCGGGGCGTGGGGTGGTGGGGGACGAAGACAAGAAGCCGATTGAAGGCGTGTTTGCGTTCAGCAAAGAGAAGACCTGGGTGGCGGCGGTTGACCCCGTGCACTTTGACCGGCCAGACCGGACTGGAGTGGGCCTGGGGCGGAACTTTGCCGCGACGTTGCTGGGGATGAAGGCGGCGCAGAGTGTGGGCTTGATTCCCGCGGCGTTTGGCGGGTCGGCGTTACACGAGTGGGTGCCGGGGAGTGCGCATTACACGAACGCAGTAGCGCGGGTGAAGGCTGCCCTGGAGGCGGCAGGGCCAGGGGCAAGATTGCGGGGGATTTTGTGGCATCAGGGCGAGGCCGATGCCGGGGATGAGGAGCGGGCGGTGACCTACCGGATCCGCTTTGCAAAGATGATTGCGGCGCTGCGAAAAGAGTTGGGGGCCGAGAAGGTGCCGGTGGTAGTGGGGCAACTGGGGGAGTTTGTGCAGGAGAAGGCGTATCCGCAGCTAGGGAGAGTGAATGCGGAATTGGCCGTGCTGCCGCTTCATGTGCCGCTGTGCGGGTTTGTTTCGAGCCAGGGTCTCAAGGACAAAGGCGACCAATTGCATTTTGATACGCCGAGCCTGAAGGAGTTTGGGCGACGGTATGCGCTGGCCTGGCTGGCGTTTTGAGCCAGGGCCGTAATAGCGACAAGATGCCGGTGGCGGTAGGGATCGCCTTGACGAATGCCATCAGGCACTGTGGCAAGCTACGATTGAGGCAGGAGGTTGATAATGGCAGTTCTTGATTGGTCGCAATGTCCCGCCGTAGAAAGCGTCCCGGGCAAGGTGAGCGGTGCGTGGGTGTTCAAGGGGACGCGGATGCCGGTGCAGACCGTATTCTTGAATCTCGAAGCTGGCATGTCTCCGAAAGAAATTACAGAAGAATTTGATGTGACGTTGGACGAGATTGAGGCCGTGCTCCACTTTGCCAGCCAGAGTTTGGAACAGCCTAGGCCCAACACGGTTCATGAAGATCCTCTTCGATAACGGAACTCCACGGTCTGTGTCCATTTGTCTTGGCGGACACGAAATCACACGGGCGCGTCAAATCGGCTGGCATGAATTGGAGAACGGAGAACTGATCCAGCGTGCCGAAGAAGCCGGTTACGACCTTCTCCTGAGTACAGACAAGAACATCCGGTATCAGCAAAATCTTTCCAATCGGAAGATAGCGCTGGTTGTGCTGAGCAGTCAGCAATGGCCCGATGTTCAGCTACATCTCGACAAAATTGCCGCGACGGTGAACGCCGCATCACCGGGAAGCTATTTCGAAGTGGAGATTCCGATGAGGCCTAAGATCAAGCTGCCGCAAGCCTAGCAGCAGAGACTGCGGATCAGAATGCCCTTGATCGTGAGTGATGCAGGTGCTTGCTGTAGACAGGCGCGAGGAGTTCGGTGACGAGGATGAAGTTGGTTAGAACAGTTCTATGCCTGGCGGCCCTCGGATTGTGTCCTGCGGGCTCTGGGCAAGGGCCGAAAGTTACCACATTTCGCGGCCCCTCTGGCCACAGACTGGTTGTGATCCGAGGTGGTACATTCACCATGGGTTCCCCACCGTGCGAACGCGGCCACACAGGTGATGAACTCGCCCATCTGGTGAGAATTCCCCGCACCTATGCCATCTCCACAACCGAAGTGACTAACCAACAGTTTGGACGATTTCTGGTGGCCGCACCTGAGTTTGCAAAGCGCTGGAAAGCTGCCAGAGCGGAACGCTTCGGCGACCCGCCGCGACTCGCTATGGAGTCACAAAGCCCGGTGGCGGCGGTGAGTTGGTATGACGCGGCGCGCTATTGCAACTGGCTCAGCGCGGAAGCGGGAATTCCCAAGACGGAGTGGGTCTACCCGGACGAAATTGATCCTGACCGCGGACTTGAACTACCGCCCAATTACCTTCATCGAACGGGCTACCGGCTGCCAACTGAGGCCGAGTGGGAGTACGCCGCAAATGCGAGCACACCCTGTCGCACGACTGAGGCCGAACCAGTGGGGT
Organism: Bryobacter sp.; assembly: GCA_044340255.1. Lineage (GTDB taxonomy): Bacteria > Acidobacteriota > Terriglobia > Bryobacterales > Bryobacteraceae > Bryobacter. The sequence continues at coordinate 10,004 of JBIITX010000058.1, forward strand.
CTCTATGACATGCTCGGCAACGTTTGGGAATGGACCTTTGATCGTCGGCTGACCTATACGGTCGGTTCCACTGTGACTGACGATTTTGAGGACCAGGAATTGAGTGTGTCTAGCGATGCGGCCCGCACACGCAGAGGTGGTTCTTTTTCCTATGCCTGGTCCACGGTTCGGTCCGCGCACCGTGGGGCGACGACGTACTTCCCGAATCAGACACGCGACAGCGTAGGCTTTCGGATTGCGCGGACCATGCCTAAGTAGACACGTTTGTTGGAATGTCAGAAGCACCGCAACTGCAGCGTGGTTGCGCTGCTTGGTTGGGGCTGGCTCAGAAGTTGTACTTGAGGCCGAACTGGATACGGCGTGGGTCTTCGGCGTTATTGATGCGGCCGACCGCGGGGGTGCCGACGCCGGTGTTGGGGTTGCCGAAGTTCGCCTTGTTGAGCGAGTTGAAGGCTTCGAAGCGAAACTGGAGGGCGTGACCTTCCCAAGGCATTCTGAAGGTGCGCGAAACCATCATGTCGACGTTTTGACGGCCGGGGCCAATGATGAGGTTGCGGCCGGCGTTGGAGACGACACCGGGGGCGCTGGGGACGACAAAGGTGGTGTCGAAGTAGCGATCAATGGTGCGGTCGGATTCGGGGAGGTTCGGGTTACGGACCCAGTCGCCACGAACGGCACCGCCGAGGTTCTGGTTGTTGATGTTGATGGTGTGGCTGACGGGGAGACCTGTGTGGGCGGAGACGATGCCGCCGATTTGCCAGCCCGAGAGGACCCACTTGGCGGGGCCGGTCATGCCGCCGGTTGGGACTTCATAGACGAGCGAGAGGGCGTAGCCGAGTTTGCGGTTGAGCGTGGAAAGGGCGCGCTCGCGGCGCAAATCGTAAGGGGTGACCGCGCCGGGGCTGCCGTCGAGAAGGTCTTCATTGCCGTAGTCCATGTTGCGGGACCAGGTGAAGGAAGTGAGGAAGGTGAAGCCCTTGGAGAAGCGCTTTTCGGCTTTGAGGGTGAGGGCGTGATGGACGGAATTGAGCGAGTTCTCGTGGTAGCTGACGCTGGAGAACTGAGGCAGGATCAAGCGCTGGTTTGCGGCGACGTTCGCCGATGGAGTGCGGGGTTGGTTGATGTTGCGAATGGTGTGGAGGTTGGTGCCTTTGGTGCCCTGATAGCCGATGGTCAGGAGCGTATCGAGGGGCAGGGTGCGCTGGATGTCGAGAAACCACTGGGAGGCGTAGAGAGCGCCGCGGAAATCGGGGAAGACGAAGACAGCGGCACCGCGCTGGAGTTGGGTGTTGGAGAAGGTGGGGAAGCCTTGTTGAACGAAGAAGGAAGTGGTTTCGAAGTTGGGCTGGATGGCGACGTCCTGGGAGCGGGGCGGGCCGGAACGGAAGTTTGCGCCTTCGGTGGAGAGGCTGTTGGGCTCGCCATAGAAGATGCCGCCGCCGGCGCGGATGACGGTCTTTGCGTTGAGCTGGAAGGCGAGGCCGGCGCGGGGGGCGAAGTTGTTGTTGTCGTTCTGGCAGCCGCAGTCGGAATCGGAGGTGGGGAAGACGATCCTGTCTTCAGCCAGCAGGTAGCGGCCCACGGACTGCCTGTCGGCTTGTGGGAAGGTGCCCTTGGGGAAGGTTTCCCAACGGAGGCCGAGGTTGATGGTGAGGCGTGAGGAGAGCTTCCAGTCGTCCTGGATGAAGGCACCCATGTAGGGGGCCACGATGTTTTCGCCCTGGTTATTGCCGTAGGTTCCACCGGAGACCCAACCGAGAAGCATGTCGGCGAGACCGTTGCCGGAGTTGCCGCGGCTCGCGCCATTGTTGGGTTGTTGCGCAGTGAACTGACCACTGAAGGCGAGCTGGCCACGACGGAAGCGGGCGGCGTTGCGGAAGATGTTGAGGCGGCGGTATTCGCCGCCGAACTTGAGGATGTGCTTGCCCTTCTGCCAGGAGAGGGAGTTGGAGATCATGCGGTTGTCGAGGTTGTTGAAGTTGGGCCAGAAGCCGCGGGGGCCCGCCTCTGTGAAGCCGCCTGGAGAGAACAGGGTGAAGCCGGTGTTGGGGCCATCCTTGAGGGCTTCGCCGGGAGAGTTCCTAATGCCGAAAGTGGGGTTGAGGTTTTCGGTAAAGGGGATGTCGAATTTGGTGTCGAACTTGGAGTAGCCGAAGCGGAGTTCGTTGAAGAGGGTGGGTGTGAAGGTGCTGGAGAGGCTGGAGGCGATGTTGTGGCCTTTGAGATCGGCGGTTTGGCCCTGGCCACCCATGACCGGATAGGGGAGCGTGCCGTTCTCGTTGCGGAACTGATCGCGGAGAGAGTAGCGGACGAAGAAGCGATGTTTGGAGGAGATGTTGTGATCGCCGCGGAAGTCATATTGGTTGGCGTCGTCGGAGTCTTTGGGAGAGAAGAAGTAGTTGAGTGGGGCGTTGTCGAGGCCGGGGATGTTGGAGGTGGGGTAGAGTCTGATGATCTGGCGGGTGACGGGATCGATGCGATTCTCGGGGATGCGGTTGTTGGGGAATTGCTGGCGGGTGGCGGTGGCACCGGTGCCCGTTAGAGTGAGGGGGTCGTAGATGTTGCGGCGGATGGCGGGCTGGGCGTTGAAGTCAAGACGCTCGACGATGTCGCGCGACGGGACGGAGGAAATGTAGCTTTGGCCGCGGCGGATGCGGGTGCCCTGGTAGGAGGCGAAGAAGAAGGTGCGGTTCCTGATGATGCGACCGCCGAGGGTGCCGCCGAACTGATTCTGCTGGAAGAGCGGTTTCTTCGCGCCGCTGCGGTTGGCGAAGAAGTTGGCGGCGTCGAGTTGTTGGTTCCGGAGGAATTCGTAGGCGGAGCCGTGGAATTCGTTTTGGCCGGATTTGGTGTTGACGATTACCTTCGCGCCGGCGCGGTAGCCGTATTCGGCGCTCATGTTGTTGGTGACGACTTTGAATTCGCTGACGGCGTCGACGGGGGGCTTGACGGCCTGGGCCTCAAAGCCGAGGGGGCCGCCAGAGGTGCGGGAGCTGTTGTCGTTGCCATCGAGGAGGACGTTGTTCTGGGCGATCTGCATGCCCACGGCGGCGAAAGCACCTTCGTCGCGGGCACGGCTGCCAGAGCCCTGGCCGCCGCCAGGAAGGACACCCGCGGTGAATTGAGCGAGTTGGAGATAGTTGCGGCCATTGAGGGGCATCTCAAGGATGCGCTTGCCGTCGATGACCTGGCCCACTTCAGTCGTTTCGGTATTGAGCAGCACGGCTGAGGCGGACACGCTGACCGATTCTGTGACGGCACCTGGTTTCAGCGTGAAGTCGAAGCGGGCGGTCTGGTTGACTTCGAGACGGAACTCGCTGACGGTTTGGGTGGAGAAGCCGGGGGCCAGGCACTCGAGTTTGTACAGGCCGGAGTTGAGAAGGGGGATGAGGTAGAAACCCTTGTCGTTAGTGGAAGATTTGGTGACGACGCCAGTGGCGGTGTTGGTGAGGGTGAGTGTGGCCTGGTTAAGAACGGCACCCGAGGTATCGAAGACGTTGCCCTGGATGCCGGAGTTTTGGGCGTAGAGCGAGAAAGCAAGAAAGACCGAAGCGATGACGTGACGCATTGCCCGATTATTTCACGGCCGGGTTCGGTTCAGGGTTTGACAAAGACCATGTTGCCGAAGCGCTTGGGATTGTGTGGATTGGGTTGTTCAAGACCGGAGGGGGACCACTGGCTTAGGCGGCGGTTTGGTTCGGTGCCGTCCCAGCGGTTGAGGTTGATGGTCCATTGGTCGCCGGGGTTCGGGGTTTTGCCGTTGTGTAGGGGTTCGAGTTCGGCGAAGGGGATGGCGAGCTCGAGCGACCAGCCTTTTGCAGTTTTTGCAGTCGCGAGTTCGAGGCCCTGCAGGTCGAGGCGCTTGAAGAGGCCTTTGCCGAGGAACATGATGTAGTCGTACATGACGGCTTTGGAGTTCATCTCGAAGCCGAAGTAGATGTCAGTCTGGCTGGGCTTGGGGTTGATGAAGGCTTCGACGGCATCGTCTTTGTAGGTTGGGTCATCGCGCTTGGTGTATTGCGAGGTAATGTCGGTGTCGGTGCAGTCGTAGGAGATGTAGAGGTTTTTGTCGTCCCAGAGCAGGCGAGCGATGGTGGGCTGCTTGGCTCCGGTTTGCTTATCCCATGGGAATTGGAATTCGACGGTTTGGGCTGCGGCCCAGGACTTGTCATCGAGCTTGCCGTCGATGGCCGGGCGAGCGGTAGTGTGGCGGACTTCGAGGGTGGGCACCTGCGCGAGGGTGGTGAGAAGCAGAATGGGCAGCATGGCTGCTGCCCATTGTATGCGTTGTGGTTAGAGCCTGGTGAGTAGGGCGGTCAGGACGGAGATGCCGTCCCAGAGATTCTTCAGGCGGAGATTTTCGTTGGGGGCGTGCTGGTTGTTGTCGTGGTTGACGATGGGGACCATGATGAGCGGCATCTTGGTGACTTCCTCGAACATGGCGAGAGGAACGCTGCCACCATGGGAGGGGATTTGCACGACGGGGCCAGAGACGGATTCGACGACCTTTACGACTTCCTGGGCGATGGGGAGATTGAGCGGGGTACGGACGGAGTTGTAGCCTTCCCGCGCGGTGAGCTTGATGATCTTGGCGTGTTTGCGGCGCTCTTCGTCGGTGGGGGCGCGGTCGAGGACGAGGTAGCCCTGGGCGGTGATGTGGGCCTTGAGGCGATGGACCTGAGTTTGCCAGTCGAGCCCCTTGACGAGGCGGATGTCGAGGGTGGCGTTGGCCTCGGCGGGGATTACGTTGGTTGCCGTTTTGCCGACGCTGGCAGATTGGATGCCGCGTAAGTTCAGAGTAGGTCGGGAGTAAGTTTCAAAGAGCCGTTTGCCGTCGCCTTCTGTTTCTGAGATACCAAGCTCTTCGCGGAGTAAGTCTTCGACGGCGGGTATCTTGGCGATGGCGGCGAGTTCGGATTCGTTGAAGGGGATGATGCCTTTGTAGAAGTCTTTGACGAGGATGTGACCTTCACCGTCGGAGAAGCCTGCGACGAGGCGGGCGAGGCGCTGGGCCGGGTTGGGAACCCAGCCGCCATAGTGGCCGGAGTGTAGGCCGCGCTTGGGGCCATAGACGGTGAGGTCGACGGAGGTGACGCCACGGACGCCGAAGACGACGGATTGCTGGCGGTTCTGATGGACCGGGCCGTCGCAGATGAGCCAGAGATCGCCGCGAACGAGATCTTTGTATTTCTGTAAGTACTCTGTGAGGTGCGTGGAGCCGGCTTCTTCTTCGCCTTCAAAGAAAAAGCGGATGTTGGATTGGTGCTTGAGGCCAAGGGCTTTGATGGCATCGAGGGCAACGGCCATGGCCATGATGGGTGCTTTGTCGTCGGCGGTGGCGCGGCCATAGAGACGCCACTCGGGGTTGTAGGTGGATTGCTCGAGCGGGATGGGTTTGTTCGCGGTATCGCGGAGTTCTGGCAGGAAGGGTTGGTTGTTGATCCACTCGGAGGGAGTGACCGGCATGCCGTCGTAGTGGGCATAGAAGTTGAT
>JBIITX010000041.1:0-52022 GCA_044340255.1 Bryobacter sp.
CACCCCCTTGCCCCACACCCCTATCCCCGCTAACGGCGGAACAAATGGGCTAAGATCTTTGAAGTTCTCTAGTTATGGCTGGAGGAGTCATTGGGGGCAGGTCAAGATCTCTTCCGGTCCTTTTGAAATTCTTACGACCAGTGACGTCAAGCCTGCAAAAGTTTTGTTGGGGACTCTCGAACAAATGCGAGGCCAACTCGCGGATTTAACGGGAATGACTGATCCGAAACCGCTCTGGCCCATTCGAATCGTCATCGCGAAAGGCAGCGCCGCTACCAAACTCACCCACACGGTTGGAGTCCACAGTCTTGTAGTGCCCGAGGCAATTCTGACTCCGGACAAGAAGCGTTCCATCCTCGCACTGCTTCTCAAAACCAATGCCGGGCCCTTGGAGCCTGGACTCGAAGATGCTTTGTTGACCGTCCTGGCTTCCCTCGACGCAGATCGTGTACGGGTCACTCTCGGTGCCATTCCAGCCAGAGAAAAGCAAACAGAAGATTGGGTTCTGATGGAGTATCTGATCACAACCGATTCTTATCGTGGGCGGGTCAGAGTCTTTTTGTCCAACCTGATGAAAGGCACCGATAAGCCAACTGCGCTTAAGAATGCTTTCGAGAAACCAGAGCAGGAGTTAAGACAGGAGGCGAATCTTGCCAAGCCATCATTTGCACCCGTAACATTTAGTGCCCGACCGATTCTCCCTGAGCGCGACTACCGGGCGCGGGATGTAGAAACAGAGCAGGGCCGCCTTCAGTTAGCCATCGCACAGTTGGCCGACGACAATATGCGTGCGAACGCCCGCAAGGTTTGTTCCGCACAAGCGACTGATCCGGAAGCCCAGGCCTGTGTTGCCGCAGCCTACGCCCTGGACGGCAAAGCAGACCTGGCCGCCCTCGAGGCGGAGAAGGCTCTCAGCTTCCCTCAAATGCTCTATCTTGCGGCGGTTGGGCAACCAGATCGACTCAAACACCAGCAACACCTGTTTACCGTGTTGCAACTCAAACCGATGTATCCCGAAGCAGCCTTGGCCTTCGCCAGTAAAGAGAATGATCCGGCCAAGGCCTTCAAGGCGCTAAAGGATGCTTCGCCTGCCGCGATCAGAGATGCAAACTATCAAAGTCAACTAGCCAAGTGGGCAAAAGCCGCCGGTCTTTATGCGGAGGAGTCAAAGGCATGGGCCGCAGCCGAACGGGCAGCCTTTGACCCTGCCATAAAGGAAGATCTCCGTCAGGCACGGCTAGGCGCACAAGACCGCAGATATGAGGCAGAAGCCGAAGCTCGTCGGGCCGCCGAAGAAGCAAGATTGAAAGACATCGAGCGCGTCAAGCAAGAGAGCCTGCGCCGGGTGCGCGAAGCCGAAGCAAAGGCTCGTGGCCAACTCACTCCCTTGCCGGCAGGCACCAAAGTCGAGCAGTGGTGGGATGGTGAACAAGCCGATCAGTTCGCCTCTGGGCTACTCACCAGAGTGGACTGTATCGGCGGAGGCAAGGCTCGCTTTGCCATTCAACCCGCTGAAGGCAAGCTGATGCTCTACGATGTAGAGAACCCTTCCAAGTTGATCTTGACCGGCGCAGGTGCTGAAACGTTCCAGTTCTCCTGCGGAGTTCAGAAGCAACCCAGAAGAGTCAAAGTGGGAGCAAAAAACAAAAGAATGCTAAGCATGGAATTATTGCCCTGAGATGAATGCCTCCAATCGCTGGTGGGTGATGGCCATCTTCTGTCTGTCTTCCAGCATCAACTACATGGACCGCCAGATTCTGGTGGCTGTTTCTCCGGCCTTTAAGGCCGAGTTTCACTTAAACTATGAGCAGTACGGGCAGATCGGTGCGGCGTTCGGTCTCTTGTATATGCTGAGTTCCCCGTTGATGGGATGGTTTCTGGATCGTGTGGGTCTCAACCTCGGAACTTCAATCGCTTTGGCGTGGTGGAGCATTGCAGGAATCGCACGAGGATTCATGCAGGGTTTGCCAGGCCTCGTAGTCACACACAGTTTGGTCGCAGTCGGCGAATCGGCCGGGATCCCCTCCACAGCGAAAGCCTCACAGACCTATCTCAAGCAGGAAGAACGGGCGATTGGCAGCACCATTTCTCAGATTGGGCTCGTGATCGGAATGACAATGGCTTCGTTTGTCGCCAATTACTGCATCACGCACTGGGGCTGGCGCAGTGCATTCTTTGTTGCTGGCTGGCTTGGCTTCCTTTGGATCCCGCTTTGGTTTTGGGCAGCAAAGAAAGCACCGATCCAACCCGCTGCACCCTCTTCCATCGGCTTCAATACAAGATCAATTCTGGCGGAACCGCAAACCTGGGGCTTTGTTTTGGCGAACGTGCTGAGCCTTGGGATCTTCCTCTTTTGGATGAACTTCGGCAACCACTATTTTGTGAAGAGCCATGGGATGAGTGTCGAATCCGCCAATCAACTCGCACCCGTCTTGCAGGCGATCTCTTTGGCAGGCTCGTTCCTAGGCAGTTGGGGATCCATGCAGTTGATCCGCCGTGGTTGGCAACCCATGTCTGCCCGGCGAAGAGTTTATCTGTATGGCGCCATCGGAATGCTCTTTTCAGCCGTGGTTCCTTTAGCTCCCAATGCAGCAGCCGCTGTAGCCCTGATTTCTATCAGCTATTTTGCCTCTTCAGTAGCTAGCGTCAATTTGTACACAATGCCTCTGGAAGCTTACGGCGGCAGCAGAGCAGCCTTCTCGGTATCGCTGCTTACGGCCTCCTACGGCCTGCTCAATGTTCTGGCGCTACCCGCAATTGGGTGGGTGGCAGACCGCCATGGCTTTTCCCCGGTTTGCATTGCCATCGCCATCCCTCCCCTACTCGGGTACTTCATTCTCGAACTGACTAAAGCCAGGCAGCAGGATGCGCAACCCGCATGATTGAAATTCGCGAAGGAACAGCTGCAGACTGGCCGGTTTACCGTGAGATCTTGTTGCATTCCCCAGAAGCAGCCACTTGGGTAGATTCCTTCCCTTCTCTGGCTGCTTTGCAAATGGGCAAAGTGGTGGGCTTCGCACTCTACCGAATCGTCGCCGGCGAAGGGGAACTTCTCAACCTTGCGGTTTTCCCCGATCAGCGCAGGGCTGGCATAGCGACTGCCTTGCTCACTGCATTGATCCACAAGGCGGAGCTCTGGCACCTGGAAGTCAGAGAATCCAACACCTCCGCACGGGCATTGTACTCTCGTCTCCAATTTGACGAGGTCGGAAAACGATCTGGATACTATCGGGACGGGGAAGCCGCTATTCTCATGAGCCGCTTCGGACAAAGCGCCTGATACGTCGTTTCAAATCCAGTTCCCGAATCACGCAACTTCAAACCGCAAAACAACCTTGTCAAAAGCGAAGTGTATGACAGGCTTGTGTCGGAAACACTTTGGTGTTAAGAATGACAACAACAGCAGACCGATATGGTTTGCAGGTCGATTTCAAATCAAGGAGGAACCATCCGATGACCTTATTGAATGACGAAGAAATAAAGACTCAGCTCATGAACCAGGATCCTGAATTTCGCCGCCTTGCGATTCAGCATTCCGACTACTCTCGGCTTCTGCATGAGCTTGAGTCAAAAACACACCTCAGTGAAGCCGAATTAGCCGAAGAGGCCAGACTCAAAAGAATCAAACTTGCACTCAAAGACCATATGCAAGAACTCATGTCGCAATTCGCTGCGCAACCAGTTTAGTTCTTCCCCTGCTTACATGAGCCTGGTCCATATCCCTGACAATCGAGGATCCTTGGGCCAGGCTCATCGCATTCTAGTCTTGACGTAGGGCCTGCATGGGATCCACTCTCGAGCTCTTCCAGGCTGGAATCAAACCTGCCACAATCATCCCAGTCGCCACTGCCAGCACCCCGATCAGGATTGCAGACGTCGAAACCCAACTATTCAACAGCGAAGCCACCAGAAGAGATCCGACCAAACAAGCAATCACACTCAGCAAGGTCGCCCGTTCCAGACCAATCCTCACAATGTCGAATCGATTTGCCCCTACCGCGATTCGAATTCCTAATTCTCGCCGTCTGCGAAGCATCTCCCCAGCCATGATTCCATAGACTCCAGCGACCACAAGCAACAGTGCCAACAAACCAAACACCGCCACAACATTACGCTGCCTTCGTGGTTGCGCTACGATCTCATCGATGCGATTTTCCAAACTGGAGACTCCCCTAAAGTCAGCATCGGCATTGATTTTCGACCAAAGTCGCCGTAAGGGCTGTGCCAGATTCGAAGCGGGCTGCGAGGTCTGAATCACATAAGTCAGCATGGGCCAATACTGTGATTTCTCACTGAGGAAAATCTCAGGCCGCCCCTTGCCATCCCTTGAAGAATATCGGACATCTCCAACCACACCAGCCACACGCAGCCATTGCTTGCCATCTTTCGATACGTTTTTGCCGATAGGATTCGGCTGCAGGAATCGCTTCGAGAAGGTTTCATTGACAAGAATGCCAGTCTCATCGGTGGGAAGCTGCCCTTGAATCAGGGGAATGTTCATCAAGGCAAAGTAGTTGTTGGAGGCCATGCGCTGCCCCACGGTCTCGCGTGTCTTCTCGGCTTGCCCCTCGATGAAAACAGCCCCATCCTGCGAGCCGCCTTCAAGAGGAAGCCGGTCTACCACCGCCACGGCGCTCACCCCAGCAAGTGCTGCCGTCTCCTCCAAACCGCGAGCAATCGAAGCCTTCAGCACAGCGGGATCTGTCTCCCAGGAAAGGTAGGCTCGGGCACTCACCAGTCCTTGCTCTCGGAAGCCAAGTGGGGCAAATCGCAGCTCACTAAAGTCATGAACCAATTGGAAGGCAACGGCCAGCAGCACCAGTCCTAGAGCAGCCTCTGTGACCACCAGCACGCTTCGAAAGCGAAACTGCAAGGTTCCCTTCGGATCCTTTTCTCTTGCAGTCTGCCAAGCCATCACCGAGGCAAAGAGCAAGGTACAAACGACTCCAACGCCAAGCAAAAAGCCAAGCACTCTGCCATCAATCGCAGCACTTTTGATCGCTGCCAAATCATCCCCATAATTGAGTTGCAAGAGCGCCAGCGTCCAGGGAGCAACCAACAGAGCCACAGCGCAACCCATAAAGACGAGCAGCCCGCTCTCAACCAGATGCAGTCGAATCAGATGCCACTTCCCTGCCCCTAGAAATAGACGGATCGTATCTTCCTTACGCCGTTCCATGGCACGAGCAGCAAGCAACCCCGCCAGGTTGACCAAAGTAATCAGCAGGAGCAAGGCAGCCGCACCTTGAATGTAGAGGGCAGGCTCGCGAGCTTCAATCGTCCAGGCTTCCTGCGCCCCAACAATACGAACGCTTCGGCCACGGTCCGTATCAGGGTATTGACGCGCCAATTGCTCTGCAATGCTTTCAGCCTCAGCCTGTGCGGCCGTATAGCTCACGCCTGGTTTCAGCCTGGCAATGACGGGGATAAAGCCCGCCTTGCGGCTGCCAGTCAAGAAACCTTCAGCCATCGGCAGGATGAAATCAATATCCTGACTTAAGGTCGCCGCATCGTCGGCAATCCCGACGACAAGGAAGGAATCTGCTCCCAACCGAACGGTATCACCAACTCTCGCCAAATTACGGCTAGCCTTGGTGAGTAGCGCAAATTTGCCACCGCGAAGTTCTTCCGCATCAAAGTTTCGGCCCTCAACAATACGAGCACCAAGCATTCCAATCCAGTCCCCGGCAATGCGAAGTGTCTGAACAGAGCGATTGCCGTCTTGCTGTCGCAGTTGCATCGACTCCCCATAAAAAGAAGCAGCAGACTCAATGGCTGAAACCTTGCTTCTCCAATCGGCCAATCGCTGTGGATTACTGTTGCTGGGCTTGCCGTTCTGGCTCTCCTCCAGGACGACGAGACGATCCGCATTCGGGAAAGGCAGGCCGCGCAAGAACAGCGTATCGAGAACACTGAACACAGCAGCATTAACACCCAACCCGACAGCCAGGAGCAACACACTCGAAACGAGAAAAAGAGGGCTTCGCCGCAACCTGCGATTGGCGACCTTAACATCTCGGAGAACTCCAGACAAGCCATCCAGTAGATCAGAGTCACTGGCGGCCTCTTGCTGCTGCAATACATTCCCGTATTGCTTCCTGGCTTGCAGAGCAGCCTGCCTCTCACTGAGCCCGCGCTCCATCAGTTCTTTCTGTCTCATCTCCAAATGAAAGGCAACCTCTTCCTCAGCTCGCTCTCTGGCTTGCTCCTGCGCAAACAGCGTGTTCTTGATACGAGTAAACATTCCCATCCTGTTTCCCCTTCTCCTAGACTGCTTCCAAAACGAGGCTTACGCCGCGGGTAATGCGCTGCCAACTCTCTAACTCTTGTTCCAACTGCTTTTGACCCGACTTCGTCAAATGATAGAAACGAGCTTTACGATTGGATTCGGTCAATCCCCAATTGCTGGCAATGAATCCGTCTTGCTCGAGACGGTGCAAGGCCGGATACAGGCTGCCTTCTTCCACACGGAGCAAGTCAGCGCTCATTTGCTGGATGCGGCTGGCTATGGCATACCCATGCATTTGCTCCAGTGCCAGCGTTTTCAAAATCAGAAGTGTAAGGCTTCCAGAGAGCGCGTCGTTTCGTGATTTGGCAGACATGACAGATACCTAGACTTCTAGACGTAGACTTCTAGGCAAAGGTTCAATTTATCTGGTGCGTCTTTAGAAGAAATCAAATTCTGAGAGAAACCGTGGTCTGCACCCACAAATTATCCAGACCATGAAACTCATTCGCCTGCTCTACCTTCTCAGCTTTTTTGCCCCGATTGCATTCTTGCTTGGCTACATGGCTGGAGCGCCAAGGGCGGTTGCCCCCAGCTACAAGGTGGAACACATCGATAATCGTGTGCTCCCGGCAACCGCCATTGACTTCTATCGCAACGAAGCTTCGCTTGTAGTGGCAGACGATCAATGGCTGCAACCAAATCCACCAGCGCAGCCGCGTTGAAGCCCTTCATCCCTTACCATGCAAAGATGCATGAGCTTTACCTGATCCGCCATGGTCAAGCGGGTTCGCGAGATGACTACGACCGGTTGTCTCCTTTGGGCCACCAACAAGCCACACAACTCGGAACCTGGTTCTCAAACCAGGGAATTCTCTTTGACAAGATCATCAGCGGTGCTTTGCGGCGTCAACAGGAAACAGCCGAACACCTTGGATCAACGATCGAAATCAATCCACAATGGAACGAGTTCGATCTCGATGCAGTGTATCAATCCATTGCCCCACAACTGGCAAAAGTGGATGAATCCTTTGGCAACCACTATCAGAAAATGATGCAGGCTGCCTCAGACCCGTCGAGCGCAGTGCACAGAAACTGGACGCCAGCAGACTTTGGAGTCGTTCGTGCCTGGGTAACGAGTCAGTTCGAAATGCAATGTGAGACCTGGCCGGACTTTCACAAACGCATCCTTGCGGCCTTCGCTGCCATGCCAGACACGCAAGACTCACAAAGAGTAGCGCTCGTCACCTCAGCTACGCCCATTGCGATTACGACAGCGAATCTCCTGCAAACTCCAGAAAGCAGAATCTTCCCCCTGGCCGGCGAAATTTTCAATTCCTCGTTTACGCTGTTTCGTCGCCGACCCTCCGGCTGGTCACTCGCCGGCTTCAATCACACTCCGCACCTGGAGGAGGAAAAGCTTCGCACCCTTCGCTAATTCGTTGCCAATCGTGCGATTCTGTTACGTGGATGTCTTCTGGAGCCGCAGTCACCCCTGAACTGGAAAAAGAATCGATTGATTCTCAAGAACCGCTATTTCATGTCGTGCTGCTCGACGATGATGCGCACACCTACGACTACGTCATAGAGATGCTGCAGAAGTTGTTCTTCTTTTCGTTTCAGCAGGCTCTCGATCATGCCTCGGAAGTCGACGAAAAGGGACGAACCATCATCATGACCGTGGAGTTACCCATGGCAGAATTCGCCCGCGACCAGATCATCGCCTATGGTCCAGATCACCGCATGGAAAATTCAAAGGGCTCGATGAGTGCAATCATCGAGCCCGCTGTGTAGTCAATAATGCTGTTTGGAAACTAGTGGCTCATCTTGAGCTTGTAGCTGCCATCAGCCAGCTTTTCACGATACATGTCGTGGCAGCCCTTGCAGGTGGACCCCACCGAAGCAAATGTTCCAGAACCATCGGCCAAAGCCTTGGCAGCAGTCAATGTTTTGTTGTTCATCTCGGTGGCATCTGCCATTTTGTGCGAAGCGAAAAACTTGGCAGCAATCGTAAACTGATCCACAAGCGTTTTGCCGCCAGCCTTAAGCCCGGCTGCATCGTTCGCTTCATTGGCCTTGCGCAATTCACCCATGGTCTTGCCAACCGTCTTCATTGCCTTGTCGAGATCTTCTTCGCTTTGCGAGAAAGCAGGCACGATTGCGAGCATCCCAACGAGAAGGAAAGAAATTGTTTTGCCAAATTTGGTCATGGCATCCATCTTACTTGCGTCCCACTTCCCATGCAAGGTGTTCCAGTTCAGGCTTGATTAATTTTTCCCATGCAACTTCAACAGCATTGGTGGATCCGGGCGTGGAAAACACCACTTTGCCCCGATACGTTCCTGCAGTCGCTCGACTCAGCATGGCAGCAGCACCCACAGCATCGTAGCTAAACATGCGAAAGAGTTCCCCAAAGCCCGGCAAGGTCTTCTCCAGCTTTCTCGTGAGTACATCATAAGTGGTGTCTCTCGGAGAAATGCCTGTACCCCCATTGAAGAGGATCAAGCGGCAATCAGTCGCAGCAAAAGCATCCAGTACTTCGGCAACTTGGAGTGGCTCGTCCTTGATGATCCGGTAACCATCCACCCGATGTCCCAATTGTTCAATCTCAGCGCGCAGGTATTTGCCGTTGAGATCGGTCTCTTCCGTGCGGGTGTCGCTGACGGTTACCAGACAAATCCCAATAACCCCAAGCTCCTTTGCTTTCTCTTTATGCTCGGATGTGCTCACTGTAAAACAATCTCCTTGGAAATTCGTCCAGCCTTGACGCTGTCATATTCAAGTCGTACAGCGCCAGGTCGACCCTCAACCAGAAACATAAGAGTGCGCATCCCGGCACCGTCGACACCGCCTTGAACCACCAGTCGTTCCGGCCGATGCTCTTGCAACTGAACTTTGTTCAGATAAGGATCCTGCACAATACCACTGGCAATTACTTTCGCTCCCTGAATCGTTGCCAGATCCTGGCGGTGAATGCGCTTCTGCGCCACAACGCCCGCTGTCGTGGGAATCATGCGCTCATTCAGAACGCCAACTTCGATTCGGTAAAGCCCCTCACGTACCTTCTCTACCTTTGGAGTTTGAATCGTCAACTTTGGCAAGTGGTAAGCGTGAAAGAGAACGTACATAGCGTTACGGTGATATTCCTCAACGGACAAAAATCCTTCCGGAGATCTCCCCGTATCATGCTTGAAGCCGCCAATTTCAATCTCTCCATATTGAGGATGAACGTACTTGGCCCAGTTCTTGAACATGCGGCCTTGCGTCAGTTCATCATTGAACTTCATCACTTCTGCCTGAGAGACATTCTTGTCGCCGTCAAAATCCTGCTGGGGCGCGTTCAATTCGATGCCCACGCTAAATGCTCCTACCCGCCCATAGGTATGGTCTGCGGAGCTCCCATAGCTATCACCAAGCACGGGAGCAACCCAAACATACTTATAGCCGGGCAGCATCTTCTCGCCCTCTCTACCAAGAAAATCATGCACACGAAGGTCAATGGCAGTCATCGGTTTCTGACTGCGGGCTCCTGGCATCCTCAAGATCAACTTTCCAAAGTTGTGGTAACTCATCACCACATTGACGTTCAGGTGCGACCCCATCCACTCGGCTATGTTTCGAGCCTCCGGGTATTGCAGCGGATACTCACTCGCTCCAGCCTGCACATACCTTGGTTGAAAGCCGTCGCCCCAAACCCGATTGGGGTCCACATAACCATACGGGTCCTCGTTCACCTGGCCATCGCCATCATTGTCGATACCTTCCGTACCAAGCATCAGGTGGTCGCCAAGTTCATCCGCCTTGACAGGAACAAGCAGCCGGGAATCTTTCGGATCCAGCTTCATATTCCCCTGCCCCAGGGGAACCTTCTTCCGCATCATAGTGATCTCACCATCACCATCCAGGTCGTCAAACCCATCCTCATCCATCAGGCCATCGCGATCATCATCGATAGGCACGGGCAAAGTACGAGGGAAATTTGGCGTTGAGGCTTGGCTAAACCAACGTTCTCGGCTATCGACGTTCATCATCGGAATCACGTAAAGAGTGGCCCGATCAAGGAACTCCGTAACGCGGTCCAATTTTCCGTAGTTCTTGAGCACAAATTGAACGGTATAAAGAGTAGTCTCTGTGCCCTGAATCTCATTAGCGTGCGTAGAACCGTCAATGTAGACAGCGGGTTTGGAATCAGCACTGCCCGTTTTGGGGTTGGTGATCGTCAGCAGCCAGGTGTCGCCACCGGCACTCGTCTTGCCCAAACTCTCAAGCTTCACCCAACCGGGGTAGGCTTTCTCAAAGCCACGCATCATCTCCATGACTTCTGCGTTCGGGTAGAGACGATCCCACTGCGGATCAGGCGGAGCCACCTGAGCGAACAGCAGGCTTGTCACCAGCAGGATCGAAAAACTGGTGCGAATCATGGCAGTGTGATGGTGCCAGTTAACTTGCCGGCCTTGACGCTGTCGTAAGTAAAGGTCAAATTGCCGGGACGGGCTTCCACGAGAAACATGAGCGTTTGAGTAGAGTACCCAGCCACGCCACCATTGACCACCAGTCGTTCCGGCCGATGCTCTTGCAACTGCACCTTGTTGAGAAATGGATCCTGCACAATACCGCTGGCGATCACCTTGCCTCCAGTCAGCGTTGCGATGTCCTGACGATGCAACTTGTGCTGCTGGACAACACTGGCAATGCTTGGAATCATTCGCTCATTCAACACTGGCACATGAACCCGGTACAGGCCTTCACTCACCTTGACAACGGTAGGAGTCTGCATCTTTAGCAATGGCAAATGATACGCATTCAAGAGAATGAACATCGCATTGCGATGGCACTCTTCCACATTCAGGAAGCCCTCTGGAGGACGACCGGTATCATGCTTGTAGCCACCGATCTCGATATCTCCATACTGCGGGTGCTTGTACGGCTTCCAGTTCACAAACATGCGCCCCTGCGTGAGTTCATCATTGAACTTCATGACCTCTTCCGGGGTCACCCGCTTGTCCTTATCGAAATCCTGCTGTGTGCCATTCAGTTCCACCACAAAACTCACAGCTCCATGTCGCCCATAGGTGTGGTCCGTTGTGTCCCCATAGCTGTCATAGAGCAACTGCCAGCTGCTTCCATATCGATATCCCGGCAAAAGCTTCTCCCCTTCTTTTCCAAGAAAATCATGCACTCGCAGGTCAGCACCGTTCATTTGCCTTTGGGGCTTGGCACCGGGGCCACGCAGAATGTACTGCCCAAAATTGTGAAAGCTCAGCACGGCATTCACATTCAGATGATTGCGCGCCCACTGTGCAATGTTGCGTTGTTCCGGGTACTGCAAAGGGTATTCGCTCGATCCACTCTGCACATAACGCGGCATCCAGCCTTCACCCCAAGCTCGATTCGGATCAATGTAGCCATAGGTGTCTTCATTCACCAACCCATCGCCATCGTTGTCAATCCCTTCCGTTCCCAGCATGATGTAGTCACCAAGTTCGTTCGCTTGCACAGGAACCAGAAGACGCTTATCCTTGGGGTCCAGCTTCATGCGACCTTCGCCCAGAGGGACCTTCTTGCGCATCATCGTAATTTCGCCATCGCCATCTAAATCATCAAAGCCATCTTCATCAGCCACACCGTCACGATCGTCATCAATCGAAACAGGCAGAGTTCGTGGAAAGTTCGGTGTAGCAGGCTGCGTAAACCAGCGTTCGCGGCTAGCGATATTCATCATGGGAATAACGTACAGCGTGGCTCGGTCCAGGAACTCTGTGACGCGAGGAAGCTTGCCGTAATTCTTGAGAACAAAGTTCACGGTATACATCGTGACTTCCGTGCCTTGAATCTCGTTGGCATGTGTTGCCCCATCGATGTAGACAGCAGGCTTCGTATCCGCTGCACCCGTCTTGGGGTTGGTGATCGTCATCAACCAGGTATCACCGCCAGCGCTCGTTTTGCCGAGGCTCTCAATCTTCACCCAATCCGGGTAAGCCTTCGCATAGCCACGCATCATCTCGAGAATCTGCGCGTTGGGATATAACCGGTCCCAATTAGGATCTGGAGCGGCAACCTTGGGCACTAGCGGACCGCTCTGTCCAAACAGAGCCGTACAAACGATGAAAGAAAGCAGACTTTGAATTCTCATTGGAGAACTACCTCACGACGGTCTTCGCCCGCATTCGGGGTCAGAATACTCACGGTCACCTTGGTGCCGGGGGCAGCATTCACCAGCCATGACGCTTTGGTTGTTCCACCAGAACCGGGAATGCGCTCGTTCACGCTCCGGTTGTTGCCTTGCACCAACTTGGCACCACCGGGGAGTGAGATCGTGAGGCGGGCCGGAAGAAAGCTACGCGTACGAACTTGCAGGCGAGTTGCCGTCGGTAGCAACCCGTTGTTCGCCGCAACCGCGCTCACTTCAAACACACCAGAGCCCAAGGCTTTGACTTCCACATTCGCAATGGCAACTTCTGCCAGTTTGCCAGCCATGAAGATCACCGCATCGGCATGAACATCAACCGCCTTCTTCAGCTCTACCGGATTCGGTGTAATGGCCAGAAAAGGATCTATTCCACCCACTTCAGCTTTCTTGCCGTCGGGTAAAGTCACCGCAGTCCAGGCGACAAATCCATCTTTCGCCGAAGCGTCCACATAAGCAATGGTGTCTTCATCTGGGGTCGTCGGCCCGCCATTTGCACCAGCCGCACCGGCAGCAGGGCGAGCACCGGCCTGCCCACCGCCTTGCGAACGTATCATCCCCGCCATCTGCGCTGGCGTCATTCGTCCACTGGCCACTCCTTGCTTGATCATCTGCGCACTGGCCATTGCAGGAGCGTTAATGCTCTTCAGGAAGGCAGTTAACTTCTCATCATCCAAAGCGCCTACCTCCGCCGCACTCATCTTCTCGAATTTATCGAGAGTGAGAGCATCTGCATTGGCATTACCAGCCGCTCTGACGGCTGCCTTCTTCGGGATCCCCCACACGTCGAGTTCAATCGCCATAGAACTGTACTGGTAATAAAGCCAGTTCTGCAAGCCACCCGGAGCGCTCTGCCCTCCAGCGCGCTTGTTGTCGAGGCCCGCTTTGTCGAGCATCTTCTTGTAGTCGTCAGCAAAGGTCTGGTAGAACTTCAGATCTTCGGCATTGGGAGCAGTAGCAGGTCCGCCCCCAAGAATTTGGGCTAACCCTTCCTTGGTCAATCCCCCCTGCCCGCGGCCGACCGGAGAGTCCTTCAACAACTCATAAACTTCATCAATTGTGTATTCCTTGGCAGGATCAAGGCCGGTAGCATTCGCGATATTTCGCGGCACCGTCACGCGCATGCTTCCGATATCACCACTTCGTCCACCAGTCCCTCGCGGCATCTCCAGCAAATTGTTTGCCGGGCCAAACACAACAGAGAGTGCGACATTACGATGACGAACCAGAAAGTCCATGATGGCTTTGCTCTCCGGCTGGGCGCTCGGCCATGGCCCTGATTCCGGATCGGCTTCATTCCAGGCATGAGCAAAATTGCGATCCGGTCGATACCCACCAGCGGGGTCTTCATTGAAGAGACCATCCTTGTCGTCATCAATCCCCTCCATCATGAGCTTGTACTTGCCCTTCTCGCCCTTCAGCGGATCGGCTCGTCTCATCAATCGGGGGTCCTTCTCATCCACAATCCATTCGCCTGTAGGATCTTCCATCCGCATCATGGTGATCTTTCCGTCATTGTTCAGATCATTCATGCCGTCTTCACTCACCAAACCATCAAGATCACGATCCAGCTTTCCAGCGTTCAAACTGCGCCGATACTTGGGGCTCTGGAAGAGGCCATCATGGGCATCGGGGTTCAACATGGGGGCAATGTAGAAGGTCTTGGACTCGAGCAACGACTTCACCGAAGCATCATCCTTCTTCGCGATCAGTTTCTCCACAAGCGCAACGGCTGCCTGGGTACCCGCATTATGAAAGCCAACCAGGTTGGCCCCAACAAAAACAGCAGGTCGATGTTCAGCCTTCACTTTCCCAGGAGCAGCGATCGTAAGCAGGTGTAGTTTCTTGCCACCGGCAGAGTTCCCAATCGAGGAAAGTTGAACCAAAGAAGCATTCTGCCGAACCAGTTCTGCCAATTTTTTCTCACCATCGGCAAAGCTCACATACCCAGATACAGCCTGGGAGTAAACATTGGGCAAAAGCGCTATCGCCGCAATGGCGCCAAGTAATCTATGTCGCAAGGGTAAGCCCCCCTCAAGAAGATATTCCAACCGGATCGAAATCAACGGGTGAATCCCCAGTATAGGAGATGACTGCCCGGATGGCCTCTCTACAGTCCCTCCCATCACAACCATTCCTCCCGAGGCCAAGCGTTTCCGCAGTTGTCCCGTATGTAAGACCAGGAGGCTTCGATGCATCACGCTTTGGCAGGAATCCTATGGTCTATGGCGCTGGCAATCTCAACGCCGGACGGGGCGCAAATCCCCCAAACGAGCCGGGTAGGCGTAGAGAATGGAATGCCCATCTCTGGCCGAGTACATTCCTCCGGAAAACTCGAGTACCCTCTAATGCAAGTTCAGTTGCAGGATCCCTCTACGGGCAAAACCGTAGCAAGCTCAACACTGCAGACAGACGGCTCGTTCCAGTTCTCTGCTGTGCCCATTGGCTTCTACGAACTGAGAGTCATCAGCCCAGGTGCAGGGATTCGATTCTCCAAAGAGGTCCACACTGGCTCTCCTTCATTTATAGACTTGCAACTCACAGAACCACTCTCCCTCACAGCACACCAACCGATCTCAGCGTCACGGTTAGCGCACGTAACACCGGCCAAGGCTCAAAAGCAGATTCACTCCGCTGCCAAGGCATTCGAGAAAGGAGATCGAAACAAAGCGATTGATCATCTTCTCAACGCCGTTTCCATCGATCCAAACAACTTTGACGCACTCTCCAATCTCGGCGCTTTGCATTTGCAGGCAAGACAGCCAGAGAAGGCGCTGCCCTGGCTACTCAAAGCAAAAAGCATTGACGCCCTGGACGCCCCGAACAATCTGAATCTCTCCGCCTATTTTGCCTTTGTGGAAGACTATGTCGAAGCAGAACGATACGCGGCAGCCAGTCTTCGCACCAATCCCACTTCAGCCAAGGCTCACTATATGATGGCCTACGCGCTGGTGAGGCAAGGCAAGAACATGGACTCAGCGAAATCACACCTGACCGGGATTCAGAACGACTTTGCCCCCGCTAAACTTCTTCTGAATTCACTGAACCCAAAGCAGTGATAAAGTCTAGCCTACGGTGGCTAGACGATTCTTACAGTTCTCGATTTTCCTGGTTCAATTCCTAGCACTCCACATTCATTTGTACTCTTTGGAATTACCTCTCGGTACCCGCATTGAGATCCGGCTCAACCAGGGAATCGATTCGTATAAAGCGAAGGCGGGAATGACGCTCGATGCAACAGTGGTGGCACCCGTTCTGGTGGGAGGGAAGTTGGCCATTCCTGCCGGAGCTACACTTTCCGGTTCACTCACCTCAGTGCAGAAGGTCGGCATCGGTCTAATTCATGAGAGAGCTCGCATGGAGCTTCGCTTTAATTGGCTCCAGCTTCCAGATGGCGTCGGAATGCCGATTCACACTCGCATCTTCAAAATTGAAAATGCCAGAGAGAAGCTGGATCGCGCCGGTCGCATCATCGGGATTCGTTCTACCAATACGCCTGGCTATCGGGCCGCCGGCACACTCACCAGCTTGGCTGCCGTAGATCCCATCGCACTCTTGTTCTCTTCCTCAGCATTTGGTGCAACGCTGCGATTTAGTGATCCGGAAATTCATTGGGAACGAGGAGCAGAGCTGATCCTCGAAACAGAGAGACCACTAGACCTTCCAGAACGAAACCCAGCGCAGCTCCCCTTACTATCAACCAGTCCGCAAGAAAAGCGCGAGTTGCAATCCCTCGTTGAGAGGCTTCCCTATCGCACCACCCGCGTGGCCGATTCCAAACCTTCTGACATCACCAATCTAATACTGATTGCCAATCCTAAAGACTTGGAAGCGGCGTTTGAATCGGCAGGCTGGGTCCGGGCCGAGGAGAGCACAGCTTCGTCGCGCTATCGCTCCTTGCGCGCCTTTGCCGAAACGCAGCCTTACCAGGAAGCCCCCATGTCCGAACTGCTCCTGGATGCAAAGCCTGCTTTCCTGACTTTTTCGAAAACACTCAACACCTTCACTCGCCGTCACCATATCCGCATCTACAGTTGGGAAGAAACCTGGGACGGACTCCGGGTGTTCCATGCGGCCGCTACACACGACACCGACATCATCATGAATGTCCGCGAGCGCACCATCACGCACGCTATCGATGAGCGAATCGATGAAGAACGAGCAAAAGTAATCAATGACCTCCACTTTACGGGTTGCCTGGATGCTGCAGAATGGGTAGCGCGGCCATGGGTGCCGAAACAACTCAGCAATGGAACGGGGCAACCCATCCTTACGGATCGCTCCATCGCCTTTCTACGGCTGTCCCAATGCCATAGCCCTGCTCCAGGTGCAGAGAAAGAAAAGCTGGATCGAGGAAATGCCGCTGTACGCACGGCGCGTCAATTCTTCTTGCGTTCCAGAAACGATCTGATTCGCGGCAACCTGATCTGGCAAACGACATCCTGGGCCTATCGATTCTCGAAACTGTTGCGAAAGTCGCAGCCGAATCCGGAGATCCCCTATACGCGCAACGTCCTGATCGAAAAAGATTCTTCCCCAGTCAATGCTGCGGCATTGGAGCGCGAAGACGGCTCCAGCATGATTGCACCTGCACTGGACACGTTGCCCGCAGCAAGAAAGCCGGTATTGACCATCCGACAGGATTGGGAAAAGCCCACGGTTGAATTGGGCTTCACAATTGGCACCTCACTGTTCTGTAGATCGACCGTCGGTGAGGAAGCATGGCTTGTGACAAGACACATGACTCCTCAAGGACCCGAAATGCGCACGGGGCTGGCCGCCAGCAATCAGATTCGTTCGGGTTGGGCGGTCGGAGGTACAGTCACGGTCCATGCAAACCGCTGGATCTCGAATGAAGTCGGATTCCATTATCAACGCGGAAGTTTCCTTCTCGGCCTGACTCACCTCCGTGGCTCCAGCAACGAGAAAATTCCCGGCATCGTCGAGCAAAGAGCAGGCTTACTGAGCCGTCAATTCAGCTACAACACCATCGCACATCTCCGCCCATTGGAATCGAAGTTTCGACCCTATATCGCCATCTGGCCCGCACTCCAACTGGTACATCTCACCGATGCACCCTTCAGGAATTCCAGAGGAGTCTTCCGAATCGGTCTCAGCAACGTTGGCCTGCTGCGGTCGGCCTACAATTTCAGCAGTGCCCCGCCGCTCAACGGAGGAGGAATCTTTCTGCCGGCAATGCAATTTGGTGGAGGCTTCAAGTACCGCTACCGCAAGTGCTGGGTCTTATGGCTGGACTTTCGAAGCACCGTAAGTCATCGACCAGATCTCTTGAAGAAATCCATTGCCTCAGAATTCCAGGAGATCTCACCATTCCCCGACGCCCAAACCCAAACTTGGTTTGCCCAACGGCGCGTTTCTCTCGGTCTAAGCTTTACCTTTTAATTGCTGAGGCCTAAATCATAGGCCTGCGTCAGCTGGAAGCTGACCGTATAAGATCCCAAATTGTTTTGCCAATGCGCATTGTCGTTGATGGCCAAATGAAAACGTCCTGCTCCCAAACTGCTTTTCTTCGCAGTACTTCCAAGGAAGAACGGGATGGCCCGCGTCGTAACTTTTCCAACAAGAGCGCCGAACGGCTGCCCGTCTGCAAGATTCGTCTTGTAGTTGCCCGCAGGCTTCGTCAATCCATTCGGCCCTGTCGCCCATTCATCCTGCTTCCAGGAAAGCCGCACAAAGCCAAGAGCATCTAAATCGAGGCTCGACTTTGCGGTCGCATAGACGCCGGTGTCGAGGTATTCAATCTGTGTGGAATGCCGCAGAGAATGTACTTCCACTTTCCGGCTCACGACTTGCCTCCTAACGGCAAAGAGCCTGATTTTGTCCCAAGACAATGTCTTGTCGCCAACTCGAATTTCTCCTTGCGGCCAACTGCCGCGCCGCGGCACCGCGTTGTCCAATCGAATCAGACTTTGCATTCGATCAGGCTGGTCAGCAATCGAAGGAATGATCCGGGCAAACAAGTTGTACAGCGGTTTGGGCTCGTGTTGATCGGTGTCGCGGATGGTTTCGAGCAAGGGCGTCAAGACGGGCAAGCCAATGTGCGTCAGATCTTCAACAGCCGCATCACGCACTTTTCTATCCTTGCCTTGCAATGCGGCAAGCGAAGTCGTGATGATCTCCGCCTCCTTCGCCGAAGCAGTGGCTCCATTGTGCATGGAGAGAATCTTTGCAATCGGAGTCGAACCAATGGCTTTAGCAGAGGTAACGCCTTCGATCCATTCCCCATCGGTCGTGAGCACCAGGACAGTTTGAGCAGCCGATAGCAGCATCGGCACCAACATCATCGCAATCAGAGTTCGTTTCATTTGTTTTTCATCCAACTGTCCCAGGAGTGATGCCTGGGCCCCGTATATTGAATTGTCTCGAAGAACGCGGCATTGCCATTAAACCGCGGGTCGCCTTCTTCTTTGAGTGTCTTTTCCATTCGATCTCTCAAGCCACGCATAACCATGGCATAGTCCAGATTTCGCGCCTGATTGTTAACGCAATCAGGATCACTCGACAGAACGTAAAGCTCCTCAGCGGGCTTCTTGCCAAAATTCAGTTTGTAAAAGTCATCAAAGCGAGACAGCAAGAACGTCTTGGTCGGGCTATCATCCACATCCCGATATCCGGTTTCTGGCATACCAGCAGGCCAGGTATCAGGCTCATAATTTCGAACGTACAGAAACTCTTTCGTACGTATGGCTCTGACGGGATAACCAGCATCATTCGGGCGTCCAATGTCATGCCGCTCCTTGGCGACAATCACAGCATCCCTGCTCACGTCCACCGTCCCCGATTTTCCACTGCGAAGTACATCCACAAAGCTCTTGCCGGTCATGGTCGTGGGAGCCTTCAGCCCAGCCAGTTCCAGGAAGGTCGGCGCAAAGTCTCGCGTGCTGATGAAATCATCAATCACTCGACCTTGCGCAATGTTCTTGCCATAGCGAATCGCCAAGGGGATGTGGAACCCTTCGTCATAAATCTGCCCTTTCACTCGCGGAAACGGCATGCCGTGATCGGAAGTGACAACAACCACGGTGTTGTCAAGCTCACCAGCTTGCTCCAACTTCTCGAGTGCCCTTCCCAGATGCATGTCATTTGATTCCACCTCAAGGGCATAATCCAGCAAATCGCTCTTGATCAGGTTGTTGTCCGGCCAATAGGCGGGTACCTTCACATCGGCAATCCGCTTCCCTGCCCGGATGCCAGAGCCCTCTTCGTAAACCCGATGCGGCTCAGTGCTGCCCATCCAAAAACAAAAGGGTTGGCCCGGTTTTCTCTGATCGAAGAAATCTACGAAGTTGGCCGAGTAGTCGTTGCTGGACATTCCCTTGTACGGAGGGACATAAGTTTTCTTGTTGTAGGCAGGGCCGGCTGGATTCTGCTTCCAACCCGTCACCTTGAAATCACCAGGGCCCCATCCTTTTCCCGTCAGTCCAACATGGTAGCCGGCATCCGCGAGCAGCGAAGGGTACACCGGAAAATCGTTCGGGAAGATACTGTAATGACTCACTGCCTCTTTGGTCTGCCAGGAATTGCGTCCCGTTAGAATCGTGGCACGCGAAGGCGAGCATTTCGGATTCGAAGTAAAGGTGTTGGTAAACACTACGCCTTCGCGGGCAACCCGGTCAAAATGCGGCGTCTTCAACCAGGGCACACCAAAGAAGGAGGCATGCCGATTCGACCAGTCATCTGCAATGAAGAAGAGAATATTGGGTCTCTTCGCCACTTGCGCGCTGGAGACAGATCCAGCCGCAATCATGGCAGCGGTATGGCGCAGGAAGTTTCTTCTCGAAACAGGCATGCCCCATATTCTATGTCTCTTCCTATTGATTGGCAGCCAAATATTCCTTAACCGATCGATACATACGATCCTTGTAAAGCCGCCCTGCATCTTCAACAGGAGCCGACCAATTGAAACTCCAGGAATCGCCGGTAGTCTTCATGTACTCGCCGATGCGTTCCTCGAGTTTGGGAATCACAAAGGTCCGAGCCGACTCATCGCCGATGAGATTATTCCGCTGATAGGGATCGCTATCCAGGTCAAACAGAACCCATGGCTTATCTACATAACGGGCATACATGTATCGGTCAGTACGTATGCCTCTCCACCCTGCCGTAGTCCCATCGCCAGCATAGGGCCCGAAGATCTGGAAGTACGCATCTTTCCGAGTCTTGCTCGATTTCCCAATCACCGTCTGCGAAAAATCCATCCCTTGAAATCCAGACGGCGGCGTGATGTTGCACAAGCCCAGAGTGGTCGCGGGAATATCAACATGCGAGAAAAGACCATCGCTCACGCGACCCTTTTTGATCGCGCTGGGGTAATGAATCAACCCAGGCACACGAATGGATTCTTCATACGGTTTCCGCTTCAAACGTAGGCCATGAGAACCGAGCATGTCGCCGTGATCAGAGAAGAACATCGTAGCCGTATCTTCTCCGCGGCTCGTTTTTTGAACTACCTTGCGCAGACGTCCTACCTGATCATCAACTGCCGTGCAGGCAGCATAGTAGGCAACGATATCTTTGCGTGTGGGCCCGCGTTCCACTTCCTCATAGTTGGCCCGCAGGCGAACCTTATCAGGATGCAATCGGCTCATGTATTCCGGCGGGGCTCCGTACGGATCATGCGGAGGTCCTGGAGCCACCATCAGGAAGTAGGGCTGATCTGAATTCTTGTGCCCCTCGATGAACTCGATTGCCAAATCGGTCCAACCTTCAGCCTCAAACTTGTTCATCGCAATCGGCTTGGGGTCGTTGCGAAAATACTGCGTCTTGAAGTGGTCGTGACTGCACTGATTCGCTGCCCAGAAATCAAAGCCCAACCTTCGCTCGCCGGGAGGGATAAATCCAGGCATCCGCGGCCCACCATCCAAATGCCATTTCCCGATAAAGCCAGTTCGATATCCGGCTGCCTTCAAAACACGGGCGATGGAATGAGAATTCTCATTCAACCGCAGATCGTTGGCCGTCATTCCATTCTTATGGCAGTATTGCCCCGTCATCAGAATGGCCCGCGCCGGACAGCACACAGGCGTATTCGCAACCGTATTGCGGAATTGAACCCCTTCCTTGGCCATCAGGTCCAGGTTGGGAGTCAAGGCATTCTCATCGCCCATCGAACCTAGCGCTTGGCCACGCCATTGGTCAGGCATGTACCAGATAATGTTCGGTGGCCGCAGCTTTGACTTCGACAAAAGCAAAGCAGGGGCACCCGCAAGGATCGATCTTCTTGTCAACATCAATGAATCTCCTTTAGCGTTGGCTGGTAGATGCGCACTGCGCCAAGCGCAACCGATGCCGATCATTCGCAACTCCATAGAGTATCGTTTGTGGGCCAGTCGTGGGAAACACCCAATTCACAAACTTCCATATTGACCACTCGCTTCTGCGAGAACGCCAGTCGAAAAACATTCTCAACCTGACGGCAACAAACCCAACCGGCGGGCAATGATTCGGTCCACCCAACGAACAGGAAGCAACCGCGGCAGAAACCAGTTCAAGAACGGATTTCCCACAATGGCGTAACGAGTCCGCGGTCGAGACGACTTCAAGATGTCAAGGATGCGACTCGCACATTCGTACACTTCAAGACCATCGCGAGCCTTCTCTTGCATAGATCCATAAGCAAGCTGCAAAGAACTCCCATAGTCGGTGGCAGCATAAGCTTCAAGCTTGGCCTTCGACCAAATCGGGGTCTTTACAGCACCAGGACCAACGACGATCACATCAATGCCATACAACAGCAGTTCGCGGCGCAAGCTTTCAGAAAGCCCTTCCAGCGCATGCTTGGAAGCAACATAAGCCCCAACAAACGGAAAGCCAAATTTCCCTGAGACCGAACTGATGTTGAGAATTCTCCCCTTGGGGCCTTTCCTGCTCGGGTCTGTTCCGAGCAACCCCGCAAAGGCTTGCGTGACCGCCAGCACTTCGAACAGATTCACTTCAAACTGCTCACGAAGTTCGTCAAGAGGCAGGTGTAGCAGTGGGCCGCTCACCGCAATGCCAGCATTGTGAATCAAAGCTCCCAACCTCTGATCGCCCAAAGACTGCCCCACCAAAGCGGCAGCACGCTCGATCGCATTCTGATCTTTGACATCAAATACCAGCGGCGTAAATCGTTCTGGAAACTCCGACATCAACTCTTTAGCTCTGGCATCATCACGAACCGATCCAAAGACCTGTATACCTTGAGCAATGGCGAGTCGAGTGAGCGCATAGCCAATTCCGGTAGAAACGCCAGTGATGAGCAAAGACTTCATATCGCAAGAGCAATACCGAGAACGATCAAGACAATAGCGCTCATAATCGGAATCGTTTCTGAAAGCGATCGAAAGCGGCCAGCCAGCGGTGAGGCGAATACCGCCAGCAAACCCAGGCCAATCAATACGGCGGCCAGTCCCAGCGAAAAACTGAATAACAAAGCCATTCCGTAGAGGCTTTGCCCGCGCGAGAGCGAAAGAAGCAACAAAGAGAGGGCTTCAGGGCAAGGCACAATCCCACCAGAAACTCCAAGAGCTTTCAGCGAAGCACCATGCTGATGTCCCGCGTTAAGCTCCACCGGACGTGCCACTTCAGCAACCGCAGGACGCAAACGCTGATACAAAAGCCAAGCCCCGATGAGAGCAATCAGAATCCCGCTGATCCGATTCAGCAGTGGATGCCAAACTTTAAGATCAATCGACTCACTCAGATAGTACGCCAACATCGCCAGGACGAAAACGCTGGCTGTATGCGTGAATGTAACGATCACACCCAAACGCAGCGCATCGAATGTCGACCCGCGACTTCCAGCAAGATAGGCAGCAACTACCGTTTTGCCGTGACCAGGTGTCAAAGCATGAGCAGCACCTAATACAGCCGCCGATCCGATCGAAAACACCCCAGGCGCCAACAACAATTCAGAAAGAGTGCTCATGCCTTGGCAAATGCTTCTGCAACGGCGTCCATCTGTTCCAAAGAATTATAAATATGCGGGCTTACACGAATGCCACGGAGTGGTCCCTGCGGCGTCACGCTAAAGGCCATACCGTGCTTCTGATAGAGCATTTGATCCAGGGCCGGCAAACTGGCAACACCAGGTAAATCCACCTTGACCACCCCGGCATACAAAGCCGTCTTGCGATTCGTGCGCAACTGCATCTTGGGCTGCTTGGCAACCTGATCCATCAATCGTGTGGTCAATTGGCGTATGCGATTCTCTACCGCTTCCATCCCCACCAGATTCAGAAAATCAAACATTCCTTCCAGGGCAGCAAGCCTCGCGTCATCTCGTTGCCCATAGGCTTCAAGAAACCGCGCACCGCCCTTACGCTCTTCGCTATAGCCCACACTGACAATCGACGGCCAAATCTCTTTCTGCCGAAAGCTGGCGACAAAGAGCATGCCGGCTTCCAAAGGCCCCATCAACCATTTGTGAGAACTGGTCGAATAAGAATCACAACCAATCTTGCGAAGATCAACGGGCAGCATTCCCGCGCTCTGAGCCCCGTCCACATGACTCCAGATCCCCTTCTCCCGGGCAGTACGGCAAAGACGTTCCACCGGATACACCAGACCAGTGCTACTTGTCACATGCGTCACAGAAACAACCTTCGTCTTGGATGTAAAAGCAGCTTCCACCTTAGCCGCCAATTCTTCAGGCGAGTCAATCAACTGGGTAGCCGGTACAATTTGAATCGTAAACCCAACCCGCTTAGCTTGATTCTTCCAGGAATCCAGGTTCGAGGGATGGTTGTCTTCCACCAATACAACCTCATCGCCAGCTTTCAGGTCCAAACCATGCACCACAGAATTGGTGGCCTCAGAAGTGTTGCGCGTAAAGGCAACTTCATCAGCGGTCACACCCAGAAACTTGGCTGCCTTCGCACGCACCTGCTCCTTCAAGCCCCCAAACTTCGCCCGATTCTGAAAGCTCGGATCGGCCTCAAAGTCCCTCAAAAAATGCTGATGCCGATCAAGAACAGGCAAAGACGCCGGGCACACATTCGCGGCATTCAAATACACCAGACCATCTCTCAGAGGAAACTGCTTGCGAAGCATCGACCAATACGCTTCGTCTCTTGGCGTAGCAGCACTCGATGATTGTGCAAAGGCCGTCCATAAAGGACTGAATCCGAGAGGAAATAACGAACGTCGCAGCATATCGTGCGAGTATACCCAAACCACACCTCCAAGATGAAGTGCCGATCCGGCGTCGACAGCCAACTTGACGGGGGCAGCAGCAACCGTTTATAGTAAAGGTCTTGTTTTTAATAATTTAGCTACTACTTCTCGTCCCAAGGAATTCAGATCATGATCAAGCTCGACATCATCAACGAAGTGGTATCTCGTACTGGAATCACAAAAACGAAAGCTGAAATGGCAGTGGAAACTGTTTTTGAAAGCATGAAGCGTGCCCTCGGTCAGGGTGAGCGCATCGAGCTACGCGGATTCGGGATTTTCAACGTACGACCACGCAAAACCGGTATCGGCCGTAATCCCCGCACCGGTGACGAAGTCGCCATCCCTCCAGGGAAAGCCGTGCGCTTCAAACCCGGTAAAGAACTCCAAACTCTCTAGTCCAACAGCGTGATTATTGAACAGCAGCGGCGGCCCCGATACCTGCTGGCCTTCTCTCTTCTGCTTCTTACAGTCTGGACCACCTCTGCCGCAGGCTCCAGAATGGTTCATAACTTCAATAACAATCTTCCTTGCTTCCGTTTTGAAGAAGATAGTTTTGTTCTGCTCGAAGCCTTTCTCAATCCACAAGCTTTACTCAGTGGATTCGCCTTCTCAATTCCCCTCCTCATCATTCTGTTGGCCCATGAACTAGGCCACTACTTCGCCTGTTCGTATTACCAACTGGATGCTTCCCTGCCTTACTTCCTACCCGTCCCCACCTTCATCGGAACACTCGGTGCCTTTATACGCATTCGATCCATCATCTATTCGAGAACAGTCTTGTTTGATGTCGGCATTGCTGGGCCCCTGGCAGGCATCGTAGTATTGCTTCCCTTCCTGTTCTTTGGGGTCTGGATGAGCCGGATCTCAGAAGTCGCCTCCTCCGGCGATCTCGTCTTCGGTACACCTTTGATCATTCAATTCTTCGAATCCATCTTCTTCCCAGGTGTCCATCCCGATGCCATCTACCTGCATCCGATGGCAAGGGCAGCCTGGGTAGGCATCTTCGCTACGGCCCTCAACCTGCTTCCCATCGGACAACTCGACGGCGGCCACATCGTCTACTCCCTGACCGGCAGGTGGTCGTCCAAATTCTCACTGGCCGCCATCATCACGCTCATCCCACTGGGCTACTTTTATCCGCCTTGGTGGGGTTGGGCGATCGCACTTTATTTCTTCGGCCGACGGCACCCACAGATCTACGATGAATCTCCGCTGAACTCCCAGCGTCGATGGTTCGCCGTTCTGGCTCTAGCCGTTTTCCTGCTCTGCTTCATGATTGCTCCGCTACGCTATTAATGTCGATGAAGATTTCTGCCGCCATCATCACACTCAACGAGGAGCGCAACATCGCACGCGCCATTGAGAGTTTGCGCTGCTGCGACGAGATTGTTGTGATCGATAGCGGCTCCACAGATCGCACGATTGAACTGGCCCAGAATCATGGGGCCCGCGTGGTCGAGACCGTATGGCGCGGCTATGCCGCGCAGAAAAACTTCGCAGCAGAAGTTTGCGAGAACGACTGGGTCTTAAGTATCGATGCCGACGAGGCGCTCAGTGAAGCCCTCGAAGGGGAAATCTGGCAACTCAAAAAGAATGGCCCCAGCCATGACGGCTACACGATGCCACGCCTGGCGCAATACCTGGGCCGCTGGATTCTTCATTCTGGCTGGTACCCAGATCGCAAGGTCAGATTATTTCATCGGAAGAAGGCCAAATGGGTCGGTGACTACGTCCATGAAAGCGTAACCGTGCAAGGCTCGATCGGTCATCTTGAGACCAACCTTCTCCACTACACCTGTTCTTCCTTGAGCGAACACTTAAAGACGATGGATCGCTACACCACCCTCGCCGCAGAACAAATCGTCTCGCAGAGAAAGAAGGTTGGTTGGCGCAACATGGCAATCGATCCAACCTGGACCTTCCTGAAAACCTACCTAATCCAGCGCGGCTTCCTCGATGGTCCAGAGGGCCTGGCCATTGCTTACATGGCCGCGATCTATACGTTTCTGAAATATGCGAAAGCAAGGAATATGTCTCCACAAAGATGAAGATCCTACTTTCAGATGCCGGCTGGAAAATGCGCGGCGGCCAATGGCAAACTCTCTACCTGGCCGAAGGGTTAAGAGAAAGAGGCCATCAGGTCCAGCTATTGCTTCGCTATGGTTCTCTCCTCTGGGATCTGGCAAATCAATCCAAGCTTGAGGCCAAACAAATTGGTCTGGCAACGATGTTTGGCTACAGCAGCAAGGCCGACATCGTGCACGTGCAGGATGGCCATTCCCACACTTTGGCCGCCCTCGCTTCAAGAACTCCCTTCATCGTCTCGCGCCGCGTCGCCTTTCCCATCAAAGAATCCTGGCTCTCAAAGAAGAAATACCAACGGGCCGCAGGCTACCTCGCCGTATCCCAATCCGTCGTCCGAGAACTCCGCAAAGCCGATATTCTCAGTGACCGCATTCGCGTCGTCTACGATGGGGTTCCCGATATTGCCCCTTCCAGCAACGCCCCACACATTGCGGGTCTTCGCAGCGATGATCCAGGCAAATGCAATCCCCTCATGGAACAGTCTTGTGCGCTCGCTGGGGCAGAACTGAAGCTAGAAGATAACCTGGCCGAGGCGCTGAAGAGCGGCACTTTATTTCTGTATCTCAGCCAAAGCGAAGGCCTTGGTTCCGCCGTACTCTTGTCGATGGCTGCGGGCATGCCAGTCGTGGCCAGTCGCGTTGGCGGCCTACCCGAAGCCATCGATGAAGGCTTCTCCGGCCTCCTGGTTGAAAACCGCAAAGAAGCAGTGGCTCAAGCCATAAACACTCTCCGTTCGGATCGCAACTTGACGCTCCGCTTCAGCGAAAATGCCCGTCGTCGTTTCGAAAAGCTCTTCACCCTCGACCACATGGTGACCAACACATGCAACGCCTATAAGGAACTCCTCCATGGATGAACAATTGCTAGTTGCGCTGTTTGCTGCGCTACTCGGACTCATCATCGGAAGCTTTCTCAATGTCTGTGTCTTCCGCCTGCCGCGAGACCTCAGCGTAGTGACACCAAGATCGTTTTGCCCCCAATGCCAAAAACAGATCAGTTGGTACGACAACATTCCGCTCCTCAGCTATTTGATGCTCGGCGGAAAATGCCGCCACTGCAAAGCAGTCATTCCCTGGCGTTATCCGCTGGTAGAAGTCTCGACCGCGATTCTGTTTGCCGCATCGATCCTGAAACTGGGCATCACTCCAGATGCCTATAAGCTCTGCTTTTTTTGTGCGCTCCTGGTCGGATTGATCTTCATGGATCTGGAAGAAAGAATCCTGGCCGACGAACTCACCGTCGGTGGCATGATCATTGGCTTTCTCCTCAGCTTCTTTGTACCGATGCCGCGCTTCGTAGGGCACTTCCTACTTCCGCCCGAATGGAAAGAATCCTATCTGAGTCTGGGAGAAAGCCTGATCGGCGGCCTCGGCCCCGCAATCGCCCTCTGGGGCATCGGAGAGATCTACTTCCACCTGCGAGGTCGCGAAGGCCTCGGCTTTGGAGACGTCAAAATGATTGCAATGATCGGATCCTTCTACGGTCTCCAGGGCGCACTTCTAACTCTGATCCTTGGCAGTCTGGCCGGTTCCGTCTTTGGAGTCCTCTTCATCTTTCTTACCAGCAAGGATGCCAAAACCTACGAGTTGCCTTTCGGCTCCTTCCTCGGCCTGGCTGCCCTTCTCCCCCCATTCGTTTACATAGAAGCAGGACGCTCCATCGTTGTACCATGGTGAGTTGCAATGAATGATCTCTTCGCGACCCTGAAACCCGGGTCTGAGGAATGGATCCTGGCCTCAAACCTCGATCCTGCGGGTATCCCGCGTCATATTGCCGTCATTATGGATGGCAACGGGCGTTGGGCCAAACACCGTCATTTACCACGCATCGCCGGACACAAAGCCGGGGTCGACAGCGTTCGCGACATCGTCGAATCCTCCGCACGTCTTGGAGTGAGCGTATTGACTCTTTACGCCTTCTCCACAGAAAACTGGAAACGACCAGGACTCGAAGTACAAGCCCTCTGGCAGCTGCTGCGCCTTTACCTCCGCTCGGAATTGCCAACCCTGCAAAAGAACAACGTCAAGCTGGTCGCCATCGGACGAATCGCAGAATTACCCGATAACGTAAAGCTCGAACTCTCGAGAGTCGAACAGGCCACAGCCGCCAACACTGGGCTACAGCTCAACCTGGCTCTCAATTACAGCGGCCGCGCTGAAATGGTGGATGCAATCAGAGCCATCGTAGCCCAAGGCATTCCCCCATTACAGATCACCGAAGAAGTCATTTCCAGCAATCTCTATACCCATAATCTGCCGGAACCAGATCTACTCATTCGTACTTCCGGTGAAATGCGCGTCAGCAATTTCCTGCTCTGGCAAATTGCCTACAGCGAGCTGGTAGTCTCACCCACCCTCTGGCCCGACTTTCGTTGCCGACATCTGCTCGAAGCCATCATCGAATTCCAGCGACGAGACCGCCGCTTCGGTGGCCTCAGCGCAGACCAGACAACGCCAGACCCAATTCTTGAGGAAATTCCAGTCACCCTGGCCACGAAATGAAGCGCATCCTCACCGCTGCCTGGCTGGTTCCTTTAGGCACTTACAGCATCTTCTTTGCACCCGCCTCCGTCTTCGCTATCGTAGTCGCTCTATTGGCAATTCTTTGCTATCGGGAATATGCCCGCATCGTAGAGAACCAAGGCCTTCACAACTTTGGCCTGGCCGCCTACGTCTCAGGCTTGGCACTACTGACGATTCCTGACCTCGGCTGGGTCTCGCTTTCTGTTCTTCCCATCCTTGCTCTGGGCCTCAGCCTGCGCCAGGTGGATTTCAAAACAGGCTTTGCCAGTGCAGGCGCCTTAACTCTTGGCATCCTCTACGTTTTCGGTGCCTGGCGCTGCGGCATTGCCCTCCACGAGAAAAGTCACCATTGGTTGTTCTTCGCGGTAGCCCTCAATTGGGCCGGCGACGTCGCGGCTTACTATACCGGTCGAACCTTCGGCAAGAACAAGCTGGCTCCCAGTGTCAGTCCAGGCAAAACCATCGAAGGTGCCCTCGGTGGAAGCCTGGCCAGCATTGCCTTTGGTTGCCTTTACCTGCCTCGATTCCTGCCAGAGGTTTCCCTTCTCGAAGCAGCGCTGTTGTCTTTGCTCGGCAACGCGGCCGGCCAACTGGGTGACCTCTGTGAAAGCGCTCTCAAACGTGGTGCCAATATGAAAGATTCAGGCACCATGCTCGCCGGCCACGGCGGTTGGCTCGATCGCCTCGACTCCAGCCTCTTCTCCATGCCCGCCATCTACTGGGCTCTGATATCCTACACGCGCTGGCATTAATCTCATGAACCTTCCAAGTCCGCAACCGGTTCTCTTCCTGATCGAAGCGTTCCGTCGTTCCCAAGCCATGTTTACTGCGGTCGAACTGCAGGTCTTCGACCAACTGCACCACGCTCCCCTCGGAGTGTCTCAACTCGCAACGCTACTGAACGCAAATCCCGATGCACTGGAGCGGCTCCTCAACACCTGCGTCGCCTTGGAACTACTGGATCTCGACAATGGCAACTACTCCAACACTGCGCTTGCCTCGGGCTATCTCACACGATCCTCGCCGCAATCGCTCGTAGGCTACATCGAATACTCCCAAAAAGCCCTGTGGCATCTGTGGGCGCGTCTGCCAGACGCCGTGCACCAAGGCACTCACCGATGGGAACAGGTCTTTGGTGGCCAAGGCGAGCTCTTCTCGCACTATTACAAAACAGAAGAAGACAAGCGCCGCTTCGTCATGGGGATGCATGCCTTTGGCCTGATCAGCTCTCCCAAGGTGGTTCGTGCCTTTGACCTCTCACGCTTTCACCACCTGGTTGACCTTGGCGGCGCAACCGGCCACCTGCCGATCGCAGCCTGCCAGGCCTATCCGCAGCTGAGAGCCACCGTCTTCGACCTCCCACAAGTCTTGCCAGTAACTCAGGAAATCCTGGAAGCTGCCAACCTTTCAGCCAGAATCGATACCAAGGCTGGCGACTTCTTCGCGGACGAATTTCCCCAGGCCGATCTATTCACACTCGGCCGCATCCTTCATGACTGGACTCGCGCCAAGATTGACCTCTTGCTGCAAAAAATATACGCCACCCTTCCTCCGGGTGGCGCAGTATTGATTGCTGAAAAGCTGATCGACGAGTCTGGAGTGGCACCGATTTGGGGTCTGCTTCAGTCTCTCAACATGCTCGTTGTGACCGAAGGCAAAGAACGCAAGCTAACCCAGTACCAGGAAATCCTCGCAGCGGTTGGCTTTGTGAACATCGAAGGAATCGTGCTCCCCGATTCCCCGCTCGATGCCATTATTGCCTACAAGCCTGTTTAGGCTTTGGGCTTACGACCCCGCTTTGTTTTCTTGGAAGCATTGTCGAACTTCTCCATTTGACTGCTGTCAAGAACTCCAGCCAGACGCTCATGAGTCTTCTGATGAATCGCCTTCAGTTCCTGCTTGGAAGCCTTGTTCTGACGAGCCGTTTGCATGGCCTCACGCTGCTCCTTCAGAATGGCTTGCACTTGCGGCTTCTGCTCGGCACTCAGTCCAAGGTTGTCTGCCAGCTTGGCACCGCGCTTGCCGTCTTGGCCAAATGCCAGACTCACCATCAACAGGGAAGAAAAAAGCATCGCGAACATTTTGAGTTTCATAAGTCTGTTTGCTCCTGACTTTAGAAACACGCGCCAGACAAAAGAGTTGCGCTACACCAGTGCGTAGCGGCCATTCTTTTCAACCACATCCATCGAGGCTCCAAACAACTCACTCAACTTGGCACTCGTCAACATCTCCGCCTTCGGGCCATCTCCAACAATCTGTCCGCCCTTCAGAAAGGCAACCCGCTCCATCTCAGGAATGATGTCGCTCAAATGATGTGTCACCAGCACGATCGTTTTGCCGGCTCGCGCCTGCTCACTCACCAGCTCCGTCAGATGGAGTTGCGCAGCAAAGTCAAGGCTGGTTCCTGGTTCATCAAGCAACAAGGCTTTCGGTTGGTGTACGAGGGCGCGCGCCAACAAGATCCGCCGAGCTTCTCCGCTAGACAACTCATCTGTCCAACGGTCCGCCAGATGCAACGCCCCCATTTCAGCCAGCGCCCCATCCGCTCTTTCCCGCATCTCAGCGGTGACTTCATGGTAGGGCTCAATCACAACACTATTGAAGAACCCACCCAGAACCAGTTCCCTACCCTTCACATCCCGAGTCGCCTTAGCCATCCAGTCATTCGAGACGATCCCAAGCCATTGCCGCAACTCGTCGAGATGCCAACGCTCCTGGCCGTAAATTTTGACAAAGCTATCCGGCCGCAGCAGCGGGTACTCTTCTCGGGTAATGACCTTGAGAAGCGTCGACTTCCCACATCCATTCGGCCCCAGAATCGCAACGTGTTCCCCATCTTCAATACGCAAAGAGAGGCCGTTCAAAGCCGGCCTCTCTCCTCGAATTACTGTGATGTTTTGAACGTGTAGTAAAGGCTCCTGCACAGACTACAGTTTGCCTTTACTGCGTGAGCAAGCCGTCACTGCCCCGGTTACGTCGACCGCTGAGCTTCCTTCTTCGATATGCGTGATCTTGCCATCGATATCCACAACAAACGTGGCGCGATTGGCGATCCCGCGATCCTTCATCAACACGCCAAACGTTTCTGCTGTCTTGCGCGTAGAGAAGTCACTGCCAAAAGGAAATTCTGGCTTGATCACATTGTCAGCCCAATACTTCAAACTGGGCACATTATCGGTGGACAAACCGATCACTTCAAAACCCATGTCCTTAAACTTTTGGATACCAGCCTGGTACCCGGTCATTTCCTTCGTTCAACCACCGGTGAACGCAGCGGGGAAGAAAGCAACCACCACTCCGTTCTTACCCTTGTAGTCAGATAGCTTGAAAGTTTTGCCCTGTGTAGTGGGCACACTGAAATCCGGAGCCGTGTCTCCCACCTTCAAATGAGTCTTGGGCGGGGCGGGTGCCTGCCCTTGCATCATCATTGCGGAGGACAACGCTGCGGTCGTGAGAAAAAACGATCGACGTTCCATAATGAAATTATGTCAGACCCGAGATACCCCGTAGGCACCTTTGTATTCAATCCGAATACTGAACCCTCAGATCGCCAGGCAAGCATCGCAGAAATTCGCGATCTGCCCAAGTCCTTAAAGCAGGCCCTGGTCGCTCTCGGCGAAGACAACATCGACAAGCCATACCGCGCTGGCGGCTGGACCGTCCGGCAATTGGTGCACCACATCGCCGACTCTCACATGAACGCGTTTATCCGTATTCGCCTCGGCCTCACTGAAGACAAGCCCACCGTGAAACCCTATGATGAAAACGCCTGGGCCAATCTCCCCGACGCGACGCTCCCCATTTCTCATTCCCTCTCCATCATCGAGAACCTGCATCACCGCTGGACAGTCCTCCTTGAACTCACCCCCGATGAAGCCTTCGCAAGAGAATTGATTCACCCCGACCACGGCAGCATGACTCTCGACCACGTCCTCCAAATGTACGCCTGGCATGGTCGCCATCACGTCGCTCATATTTTGAATGCACCGAAAGGATGACCATGCAGACAAGACAGTTGGGCACAGCTGGCCTGCAGGTCTCCGCAATCGGCTTAGGGTGCATGGGCATGAGTTTTGCCTATGGCCCGGCTCACGACCGTCAGGAGATGATTGCACTCCTGCGAGCCGCTGTGGAAGCAGGGCTCACCTTTTTTGACACCGCTGAAGTTTACGGCCCTCATTCCAACGAAGAACTTCTGGGAGAAGCGCTTGCGCCATTTCGTGGAAAGGTATCGATTGCGACGAAATTCGGCTTCAAACTCGATCCACAATCCGGCAAACAGATTGGCTTGGATAGCCGCCCGGTCCATATCAAAGAGGTAGTTGAGGCTTCTCTTCGTCGCCTGCGCCTCGAGCAGATCGACCTGCTTTACCAGCATCGCGTAGACCCTGAAATTCCAATCGAAGACGTTGCTGGAACCGTGAAGGACTTGATCCACGAAGGCAAGGTCAAATACTTTGGTCTCTCCGAGGCAGGCGTTTCGGTAATTCGTCGGGCTCATGCCGTACACCCCGTCACTGCACTACAGAGCGAGTATTCGCTTTGGTGGCGAGAACCAGAAGAGCAAATTCTCCCCACACTCCAGCAACTTGGGATTGGCTTCGTTCCGTTCAGCCCGCTCGGCCGTGGCTTTCTCACCGGCACCATCGACAACACCACCAGTTTCGATAGCACAGACATGCGCAACACGATCCCGCGCTTTTCTCCCGAAGCACGTCAGGCAAACCAGGTCGTGGTGGATCTGTTAAAAATGATCGCGGCCAACAAGCAAGCAACTCCGGCACAGATCGCATTGGCCTGGCTTCTGGCGCAACATCCCTCCATCGTGCCGATCCCGGGAACAACAAAGCTGGCAAGGCTGCAAGAGAATTTGGGCAGCACTGCGATAGAACTAAGTGCCAATGACCTGGCACAAATCAATGAGGCCACCTCACAGATCACAATCGAGGGCGCTCGCTACTCCGAAGCCGCGCAACGGCAAATCAACCGCTAAAAACCAGGCGCGCTGATCTTCACTTCCTGAACGTCTTTGGCATACTTGCCAGTGAGCTTTCTGATCTTGCTCGCATCGCCAACCAGAACAAAGACCAGACCTTCCGAACGGTAGTACTGCTTCGCAATTTGATTCACCTGCTCCAGGCTGACGGAATCAATGCGAGAGATCAAATCGTCAACCTCTCCCCGATTCAAACCAAACAGCTCAAAATCAGTCAGCATCACAGATAACTGATCCGTCGTTTCCAGGTACCTGGTGGGGTACTCGCCCTTCACATAAGCCTTCGCACTTGCCAACTGCTCCGCATTGATTCCTTGACTGCGCAGCTTCACCAACTGCGCCAATGCCAAATCAATGGCAGCCTCAGTGGATTCGGTCTTCGTAAAGGTGGCGATTGAAATCGTGCCCGGCAGTCGATCCAGTTGCACGGTGCTATTCGCGCCATAGGTCAACCCACTGTCCACCCGCAGCGCATCGTTCAACATAGAGGTAAACCTACCCCCAAACAAGGTATTGACCAAATCGATGCGAGTGCGGTCCGCGCTCGATCGGGCAATGCCCGGCTGACCAATGGCAAAATAGGTTTGCGTCGCACCGGGCAGGTCCACCAGCAGCAGACGAGGCCCTGCCGACTGACGCGCCGCAGGCGTAGGCAGCGCCAGATCCTTACCTGCCGCCACTCCACCAAACAGCGTCCGTAGTTGTCCTTCGGCTGCCTTTGCTTCCAAATCTCCGGCCATCACAACCACAAGGTTCTTACCCGTAAAGGCCGACTTCCAAAACGCCTCGACATGACTGCGCTTGATCTTCGGCAGGCTCAAGTCATCGCCATTCAAGGAGCGGCCATAAGGATGCTGCTTGCCAAAATAGAACGCCGGAAAGTACTCGCGCAAAGCCATCTGCGGTTGATCTTTAGCCACTTTCACCCCATCAATGCGCTGCGAGAGCAATTGCGCCAATTCCTGATCACCAAACAGCGGCTCCGTCAAAATCTCCTGCAGCAGTGCGAGCGCCTTGGCACTATTCGCCTTGAGAAACTGCATCTCAAGCGACGAGGCTTGTCGGCTCACCCCCGTCCGAACCGTAATTCCCAACTGATCCAGATCAAGGGACAACTGTTCTTTGGATCGCTTCTTGGTGCCCCGCAACAACATCTCATTGGTGATAGAACTCAATCCCGCCATCTCTGCCGGGTCCAGGTCACTGCCACCCCGCAAGCTCACTCGAATGCTGACCAGAGGCAAATCCTTCTTGGGCATCACATAACAAACTGCACCATTCGGCAATACAAGCTTCTCGAAGGCAGGCATTCGAATCTGCCCAACCAAACTTAAGCCACAAAGGACAAACAAAGCCAATCCGCGCATCTTATTGCTCCTCCTCTGCCTTGCCACCGGCAATCGGTACAAGCGTGGCCACGGTTCGGTTCCGCTCCTGAAAGTACTTCTTAACAACTCGCTGAATATCAGCACTGCTCACCTTGGCTACCTGCTCATCGAATCGAAACAAGCGGTCATAGCCCCCAAAGTAGATTTCATATTGCCCCAGCAAATTGGCCTTCCCAGCAATAGTCTTGAGTTGTTGGTAGAAGGCAACCAGAATCTGATTCCGTGCCTTCTCCAGTTCCGCAGCAGCCACTCCATCCTTTTCGAGTCGCGCCAATTCCTCATAGAGCGCCGCCTCTACCTTCTCAGGGCTCACCCCGCTGCGAGGCTGCGCCAGAAAGACAAACAATCCCGGATCCAATTGCATCGGGTTCTGCGCATTCACCTGCAATGCCAGTTGCTCTTTCTCAACCAGTCGCTGATTGAGGCGAGAACTCTTTCCAGCACTGAGCAGAGCTTCCAGCATCAACAGCGACGGATAGTCGGGGTCCATCGAATTGCCTACATGGTAGCCCACCATCAACATCGGCAACTGCGCATTCTTCTCCACCTTCACCCTGCGCTCCCCCTTCTGCTCTGGCTCTTTGGTGCGCACCGCTGGAGGAGGAGCCTGTGCCGGAATCGGCTCCAGATACTTCTTCGCCAGCCGCATCACTTCATCCAGACTGACAGCACCCACTACAACCAAGGTGCAGTTATTCGGGGCATATCCCATCTTGAAGTGCGATCGCAGATCATCCATCGTCCAACCTTCAATATCGCTGGGCCAACCAATCACACTCCATTGGTAAGGGTGAGCCGTGAAAGCAGCAGCACCCAACTGTTCCGCCAAAACACCCAGGTTGTTATTGTCCACACTCAAACGGCGCTCGCTATAAACCACGCCCCGCTCACTCTCCACAATCTTCGGATCGAGCGCTAGATCACGAATCCGGTCCGCTTCGAGATCGAACGTAACCTCGAGTGCCGAATTCGGAATGAAATTCGTGTAAACAGTCAGGTCTTCGCTGGTATAGGCGTTGTTACGCCCACCGCTCTTTTCCATCACGATGTCAAACATCTTCGGCCCGTACTTCTTGGCCCCGTTAAACATCATGTGCTCAAAGAAGTGCGCCAGCCCTGTCTTTCCCGGCACCTCATTGCGGCTTCCGATCTTGTAGAACAGGTACATCGCCACATTGGGAATGTCCCGATCCTCTTCTACAATCACCTTCATCCCGTTGCTGAGTTGACCGGTTTTGACAGGAAGCGCATCAATGGCAAGCAGTCCGGATGCGCTCAATATTGTGAATAAATAAAAGTGCCTCACGAACTTATTGTAGGTCTTTACTTTGCGTTCGGCGGTTCAATCGCAATCGCTCCAAACTGCTCGAAAAACCAAAGGTTCCCGATCGGGTTGTGATCCCCGGTCTCATAGTAGATCTCATACAGAATCGATGGGCTGCTACTGCTTCCGCGAACCACCAGGTACCCGCGATTGGTGCTCGGAGAAATATCAAAGCCAGCCACTCGACTCAGATCGATGTTCACCAACGGTCGCACCATCGAAAGCACCCCGTCATTGGGAGGAGCCTGTGTCACAATGGCCCGCTTGGCCAGATCCAGATTGAAGAGCGTCGTACTCGTAGATCCTGCAAAGCTATTCGTGTAAGCACTCGCCACAACTTGTGGCCTCACCCCATCGGCGTAGTTCAAAGCGGCATCGGTAGCCACCACAACACCCGTATCTGGATGCAGTCGCAGGTTCTGCCCTGTATTCGAAGTCAATCGAATGCGGTCCACGGTCGGATTAAAATCAAAGCCAAACTCGACGCCATCCAGCACGGGGCTAAAGGCATTCCCATTTCCAACCACCTTCGCTTGGGCCGTCTCCCGTTCAATCGTATAAAGACGCGAAGAGGAACCAAGCGCATACAACTGACCCGTCGCCGGACGGAAGTCAATCGCAAGCACCTGCTCTCCTGGTTGCAACCCGCGAATCAACTGCAAGCTGGTCAGAAACTGCGGCCGATCCGTATCAAAGCTGACCAGAAGCGCACGAGAATCGACGCCCCAGGCTTTCTCGGCTCGGGCTTCTGAGCCCAAGGCACAAAGCAACAGACCACTACAAAGTATCGTGTTGAGGATTTTCATATCCTCTCTTACGAAGTGATCTCCAGCTTGGATGTTTCTTTAGGGCAGCAAAGTCTTCAATTCAGAAAACGCCGCGGGAGCAATCGCAGACCAGTCCTTCTTCTCACCGGGGTCTTCCGCCAGATTGCTCAGCCAATACTTACCACTCGGCTGCCCTAGCGGATCATTCGGATACTTCGGTGGATTCTCAATCAGCTTCCAGGGGCCTCTACGCACCGCACGGCTTTCCAGATACCGCCAATGAATCTGCTCATGCGCGCTCTTGCCTCCCCGCAACACCATCGAGGATTGATCCTTTCCATCCAACCCGGAAGGCGCGCTGATGCCCGCCATGCTCAAGAAACTCGGCATCAGATCCATCGCCATCCCCACTTCATCCACTACTTGCTTGGCCTTGATCTTCCCAGGCCAACTCATCAGCGCAGGCACCCTCACCCCACCCTCAAACAAACCCTGCTTCCAACCGCGAAATGGCGCATTGCTCCCGCCGCGATAAGGCCGCCCGGCGTGATCAGCCCTCGATTCCTGCGTCGCCCCATTGTCACTTTGAAAGAAGACCACCGTGTTCTCCAACAAACCTCTGGCCTGCAACGTCTTCATC
The DNA here is from genome assembly GCA_044340255.1 of Bryobacter sp. Lineage (GTDB taxonomy): Bacteria > Acidobacteriota > Terriglobia > Bryobacterales > Bryobacteraceae > Bryobacter. The sequence goes on from JBIITX010000041.1 coordinate 38,310, forward strand.
ACCACTCCCACCTGATCATCGAGCGCCGCCACCATTGCCAAATGCATCCGTCGATCTCGATCCATCGACTTCGGGAAGCGGGCGAGATACCTTTCAGGAGCAATCATCGGATAGTGCGGAGCGCCAAACCACAAGTTCATATAGAAGGGTTGCGCCTTCGTTTGCTTGCCAATAAAGCGGACAGCTTCCTCTCCAAGAAACTCCGTCTGGTAGCGGTTATCAGGCCAAATCTCTTCCTGATTCCGAAACATGTCGTGCAGGATTTCGCTCTGCCCCTTACCCAGGGTGTAGTAGCGATGCGAGTAGTAATCCGTCCACCCCGAATAGAAGCCGACAAACTCGTCAAAGCCTATGGTGTTCGGGCGAGAATGCTCCGCACTCCCCATATGCCATTTCCCAAAGTGAGCGGTTCGGTACCCCGCCCTCTTCAACTCCCCTACCAGCGTCTTCTCCTTCGGCTTGAGCCCCGGTGTATTGAACTGTGCCGTGGAAGTGAGCACGTCAACGATTCCATGCCGTTCCGGATACTGTCCCGTCATCAGACTCGCCCGTGACGGAGAACACACTGGGGAATTCGAATACCAGTTCGTAAACCGAATCCCACTCTCTGCCAGCCGATCCAAATGCGGTGTCTTCACTTCCGCATGCCCATAGCAACCCATATCCCCGATCCCCTGATCGTCGGTGTAAATCACCACAAGGTTGGGTCGCGTTTCCGCTCCAGGCAAGGCCAATCCAGCAGCCGCTGCAAGAAATTCTCGTCGTCTCATCGAGACGATCATATCGTCAATCGCTACTTCCGCAGATCCACAACAACACCCTCACCCCATGGATAGCTCTTCATTCCCCCAGCCAACCCATGCACATAAACAGTCTTGTTCTTCGCCTCGGTCAGCAGCTTTCTCCCGTAACGGTGTTCCAGCAATTTCTCCAGCTGCTCATCGGTCAAGCTCACCGTGGTCCGCACTACTCGCCCACTGCGAGACACCCTGCTCGCCTTAGGCACTTCAATCAACACCTGCCCCACCCCAGCTTCCGACTTCAGCTGTTCAGCCGCCACCAACACACCCGCCATCTTCTCAAGCTGGCTTGCGCCCTCTTCTGTAGGGGACTCCATGTCGATGTTCACCTCAAACTTGTCGTTCAGGCTGACACCAAACAGCACACCGCTCAATTCCTTGCGAAGCGCCTCACTCAACTCCAGCTTCTGCATCGGTGCCGGTCGAGCCTTTGACTTCTTGCGGGGCGCAGCCGCCAGCAGGCAGGCCAGCAGCATCAGGCAAATCCCGAGTCTCATCCCTAAATCATGCAAGAGCCATTCTGGCTAAGCAATGGTACTTAAGATGCATATAAGCAGAAGGCCCCGGTCTTGCGACAGGGGCCTTCCAACTACTTCTTCGAAATGGAATTTAGCTGCAACCGCTGGTAGAACCGCAGTTCTCACACTTGTAGCAGGATCCATTGCGGGTCATCATTCCGCCACACTCGGCGCAGGCCGGCGCATCAGCTACCGCTGGCGAAAACAGATCCTGTTGAGGATTCGGTTCCGTCGGCGCAAGCTTAGTCGTCTCTCCGGCTTCACCCAAGGCATATTCCGGACCGAGGAACTTCGCTCCCAGCCAGCGGAAGATGTAATCCATGATCGACTTGGCGTAGGGGATCTGCGGATTGCCCGTCCAACCGGAGGGTTCAAACCGCACGTGGCTGAACTTGTCCACATAGAACTTCAGCGGCACTCCGTACTGCAAGCCATAGCTGATAGCCGTCGCAAAGTTATCCATCAAGCCAGAAATGGTGGAACCTTCCTTGGCCATCGTGATAAAGATTTCACCGGGCGTCCCATCTTCAAACAAACCGACAGTGATGTAGCCTTCATGGCCGGCAATCGAAAACTTATGCGTCTTCGCTTCCCGCTCTTCGGGCAACTTACGACGCTTCGGCTGGTAGACGATCTTCTCGACCACCTTCACCTCAGGCTTATCCGCCAGGCTCGCCGTAGACTTCTTCTCGCCCTTGGCAGAACCACTCGACAACGGCTGCGCCTTCTTCGAGTTGTCACGGTAAATCGCCACAGCCTTGATCCCGAGCTTCCAGCTTTGCAGGTAGGCATCAGCGATATCTTCAACCGTCGATTCTTCCGGCATATTCACGGTCTTTGAAATCGCACCAGAGATAAACGGCTGTGTCGCCGCCATCATCTTCACGTGACCCATGTGGTGAATAAACCGCTTCCCGTTCATCGGACGGAAGCTGCAATCAAACACCGCCAGGTGCTCATCCTTAAAGCCAGGAGCGCCTTCAATCGTGCCAGTAGAATCGATGTGCGAAACAATCTTCTCTACCTGCTCGGCCGAGTAACCCAGCTTGATCAAAGCCTGCGGAACCGTCTGGTTCACAATCTTGATCACGCCGCCGCCAACCAGCTTCTTGTACTTCACCAGGCTCAGATCGGGCTCAATCCCGGTCGTGTCGCAATCCATCATGAAGCCAATGGTGCCAGTCGGTGCAATCACCGTGGTCTGCGCATTGCGGTAGCCACTCCCGCGACCCACTTCATACGCATTGTTCCAGCATTCCCATGCAGCACCAACCAGATCCGCCTGCACGTTGGACGAGTTGATCTTGGCCACGCTGTCGCGGTGCATCCGGATCACTTCAAGGAACGGCTCTTCGTTCATCTCGTAACCAGGGCAAGGGCCAACGGCTTCCGCCACGCGTGCACTGGTCAGATAAGCCTGTCCACACATCACAGCAGTCACAGCAGCAGCCACATCACGACCACCATCGCTGTCATAAGGCAGGCTCATCGCCATCAGCAAGGTGCCGAGATTGGCATAACCCAAACCAAGCGGACGATAGTCATGCGAATTCTTCCCGATACGCTCTGTCGGATAGCTCGCATTGTCGACAATGATTTCTTGCGCCAAGATGCAGGTATCCACCGCATGACGGAAGGCTTCCACCTGGAACCGGCCATCCGGACCCAAAAACTTCATCAGGTTCAACGAAGCCAGGTTGCAGGCAGAATCATCGAGGAACATGTATTCGCTGCAAGGATTGGAAGCATTAATGCGAGCCGTGTTCTTCGAGGTATGCCAACGGTTGATTGTCGTATCAAACTGCATGCCAGGGTCGCCGCACTGCCAGGTCGCTTCCGCAATCTGACGCAACAAGTCCTTGGCCATATAGCGCTTCAACGGCGCACCCGTCACCCGGCTCTTCGTCCAATACTCCCCATTGCGCTCAGATGCTTCCATAAAGTCATCATCAGCGCGCACAGAGTTATTGGCGTTTTGGAAGAAGATACTCGAGTAAGCTTCCCCGTCCATCGAAGAATCATAGCCGGCCGCAATCAACGTATGCGCCTTCTTTTCTTCCTTCGCCTTGCACCAGATGAAGTCTTCAACATCCGGGTGGTCTGAATTCAGAATCACCATCTTCGCCGCACGCCGCGTCTTGCCGCCGCTCTTGATAACGCCAGCAAACGCATCAAAGCCACGCATAAAGCTCAAAGGCCCGGAGGCACGCCCACCACCGCTCAGAATGGCATTCTCTTCGCGCAACGTAGAAAGGTTCGAACCAGTTCCAGAACCCCACTTGAACAACATTCCTTCCGTCTTCGCCAAATCCAGAATCGACTCCAGCGAATCCCCGGCAGCATTAATGAAGCAAGCCGAGCATTGAGGACGATGTTCTCCCGTATTCAATTTACGGATCTGCTGGATGCTCTCATCCCAAACCCAACCATAACCACGCTGCTCGCGAACACCCACGTTAAACCACACCGGCGAATTGAAGCACGCCTTCTGGTGCAACATCAGGTGCGCCAACTCACTCCGGAAGTTTTCACCATCCTCAGCCGTCTTGAAGTATCCGTCCTTCATACCCCAATCAGCAATCGTATCGACAACGCGATGCACCAACTGCCGCACACTGGTTTCACGTTCTGGCGAGCCCATCTTGCCATGGAAATACTTGCTGGCCACAATGTTGGTTGCCGTCTGAGACCAATCGGCCGGCACCTCTACATCACGCTGCTCAAACACGACGGCACCCGACGAATTGCCAATCGTCGCGGTCCGTTTCTCCCATACGATCTCATCGTACGGGGTTTTGCCCGGCTCCATCTTCGCAGTGAAATAGCGTGGAAAAGTCACACCCGTGCGTTCGGAACGCAATAGCGACTTTTTGGCCTGGGGAATTTTTGCACCAAGTGCAACAGCAAGCTGGCCCATGAACGAAACCTCTTTTTATTTTTACTTAAAATCCATTTGCGCCAAGACGGGACGGGTGGGGCAGACCGGGGGAGGTTTGCTTATGTCTTGTTGCGTTAGCGATGATGACACAAGATATTGTGCTTGGGCAAGACAAATATCTATATACAGTGCAATGACTTGCGATCCCATGCAAACATGCGCACATAAGAAACTTTGTTATTCACACAATTTCAACAATCTAAACCACTCATCCCACGAGGCTTAGCTTTCGCACTACTCCTTCTAGTACAAAAGGACTAAGAAAGATGAGGACAAAAAATATTTCTGCCAAAATCATTCTCATGTCCAGTTTCGAGCCCCTTGTCCATAATCATCCCCCACCTGAGCTCCAAATCGACTTCAAAAACCACATGAGATCCCGCAGAACCGTCCGCGACTTCAGCTCACAACCCTTTCCCGTCGACCTCATTACCAACGCCATCGAAATCGCCTCCCGCGCCCCCTCCGGAGCCAACCAGCAACCCTGGCGTTTTGTAGTAGTTAGCGACCCAGACCTGAAGCGCCAGATCCGGATCGCCGCCGAAGCCGAAGAGCGCGAAAACTACGAAAACCGCTTCCCCCAGGAGTGGCTCGACAAACTAGCCCCCTTTGGCACAGACTGGCAGAAACCCTTCCTCGAGATCGCACCCTATATTATTGTCGTATTTCGAATTGATTATGGCCTCGAAGACGGTCGCAAGATCAAACACTACTACGTCCAGGAAAGCGTCGGCATCGCCTGCGGTTTCCTCATTGCCGCGCTACACCTCGCCGGTCTCGCCACCCTCACCCACACCCCCAGTCCGATGGGCTTCCTCGGCAAAATCCTCGACCGCCCCGCCAATGAGCGGCCTTTCCTCCTTCTCCCGGTCGGCTACCCCGCCCCAGATGCCCAGGTTCCCGTCCTCACCAAGAAACCTCTCTCCGAAGTCATGGTGCTTCGCTAAACTGAAGCCTGCATGCAAATCAACACCGGCTCCATTCTAATCGACCCCCGCACCGCAACCGGCGCCCCCATCGCAGGAGCCAAGGCCACCCTTCTTCTATACAATCACCGCCTCCGCAGCCTCGATGCCGCCTACCACGTCAAGCTCACCGGCAAGCCGATCCTCCTCGCCGAAGTCCCCGCTTTCCCCTTCGGCTCCGCCGACCTCGTCATCAACATCGACCGCTACAACAGCAAAAAGCGCTTCGTCAATGTCCAGCCAGACGACAGCATCGAACTGACTGAAACCTTCCTGCTCGATGCCAAACAGGCCAAGCCCAAGTTCCCCGCAAAATCCCATCCCGCCTTCGCCAAACTGGCCATCCCCTCCACGCAACTCACTGACCTCCAAAAAGCCGGCCTCCTCAATGTCTACGCCAAGGCCCAGACCCTCGACATCGTCAATCAAATCGAATCCATCCTCGAAGTCCGCCCCGCCCGCCTCTTCGCCAAGGTCAACGACAACTTCCTCGACCTGATCCGCGACTCGAGCGACACCTTCCAGGAAGCATCCGGCATCAGCCACACCTTCCCCAAACCCTGGCGCAGAATCGAAACCCGCGGCAGCTTCAAAACCAAAGAACGCCAGGCAAACCTCCAACTCACCTTCGCCACCAACTCCGACAATCAACTCCTCATCGATATGGACATCGCCGACAACCAGGGCCTCTCTCACGCCTTCGACGTCATCGGCCACGCCCTCACCGGTGCCGATACCCACCCCTACAACATCCATCAGGTCTTGGTTGCTCTACAGGGTATCGACCCCGGCTACACCCTCAGCTAATACTTGACACCAGCTTCAAATGCTTCAACACTGAAAGCATTCCAACCTCCAGATCCAAACAGGCACTCCGGCTCTCTGCGCAAATGCAGGCCATCAACGAGCGCCTGGTCTTCCCGCGCATCCCCAGGCTCGATCCCAGTTTTGAACTAAACCCCGCCGACGGCCACGTCCTTGGCATCCTCGGTAAGCTCGGCCCCACCACCATGACCGCTCTCGCTCAGGGCCTCCATTTGCCACTCAGCACGGCAACCCACCGGATCGACAAACTCGTCACGAGAGGCCTGGTCGAACGGAACCGCTCTGAATCCGACCGCCGGATCGTCGCCGTCTCCCTCACCCCCCTGGGCCTCAAGTTCTTCGCACAGATGCAAACCTTCCACCAGCAGGTGGCCGCCCAAATGCTCAAGCCCCTCTCCGCTGCCGAGCAGGAACAATTGATCCAGCTTCTCACCAAAATCAGTCATTCCTGAACTACACAAAACTTTACTTTCACTTTCGAACTATTTCACACTGCAATCGTCTACCCTCATGAAAGGATCGCTCCTTCATGAACAGACTTGCCCTCGATATGTTGACTGGAGATCGCGCCCGCTACCTCGGCATCGTTCTCGGAGTCGCGGTAGCCGCCTTCCTCATCGCCCAGCAACTTGCCATGCTCAACGGCATTATTGATCGCATTACCGCCACCATCCGTAACCTCGGTGATGTCGAAATCTGGGTCGTCGATCCCCGCGTTCAATTTGCCGACGACGCCAAACCCATGGCCGATTCCCAGCTGGCCCGCGTCCGCTCCATCGATGGCGTAGCCTGGGCAGTCCCTCTCTACAAAGGCAACCTCCGCGTCCGCCTCGACGACGGTAACTTCCAGCAGGCCATCGTCAACGGCCTCGATGACGCCACCTTGATTGGCGGCCCCGCAGAAATGGTCGCCGGCTCGCTCAAAGATCTCCGTGAAGCTGACGGCATCATCGTCGATCAAGCCGGCGCCAACACCAAACTCGCCCGCCGCGGTCCCAACAACCAGCTCATCCCCCTCAAACTCGGCGATACCGTCGAGCTCAACGACCACCGCGCCATCGTCGTCGGCATCTGCAAAGCCGCACAAACCTTTCAGTCCAACCCGGTCATTTACACCACTTACTCGCGAGCCTCTATCTACGCCCCGCAGGAGCGCAAGAAACTCACCTTCATCCTCGCCAAGGCCAAACCCGGCGAAGCCACCGGCCCTCTCGCCGCCAAGATCCAGCGCATCACCGGCCTCGGCGCTTACACCAACCAGCAATTCCGCGACATGACCCAGGCCTACTTCATCCGCGAAACCGGCATCGTCACCACCTTCGTCTTCGGCATCATCATCAGCTTCTGCGTCGGCACCATGATCGCCGGCCAAACCTTCTACAACTTCACGCTCGAAAATCTCCGCCAGTTCGGAGCCATCAAGGCCATGGGCGCTTCCAACCGTATGATCCTCGCCATGATCGGTACCCAGGCCTGCCTCGTCGGCCTCAACGGCCTCGGCATCGGCATCGGCATCGCAGCGGCCCTCGCCTGGTCTTCCCGCGACAGCGAAATGTCCATGCGCTTCTCCCCCCTGCAACTGGAAATCACAGTAGTCGCCGTACTCCTGATCACCCTCACTTCCGCCTGGCTCGGGGCCCGCCGCGTCCTCAAGCTCGACCCCGCCATCGTCTTCAAAGGTTAACCCCATGCCAACTGCTATTGCCTGTCGGCAACTCCAAAAGTCATATCCCACCCCAACCCAGCCCGTCCAGGCGCTGCGCGGCATCGATCTCGAAGTCGAACAAGGCGAGTTCCTCATGCTCGTCGGCCCTTCCGGTTGCGGCAAAACCACACTGCTCTCCATCGTTGCCGGCATCCTCGAACCCACCTCCGGCGACTGCGAAATCTTCGGCAAAAACTGGCATTCGCTCAGCACTTCCGCCCGCGCCGCCAGCCGCGCCGCCACCATCGGCTTCGTCTTCCAGCAGTTCCAACTCATCCCCAGTCTCAGCATCGAACAAAATGCCGCCGTCCCACTCCTGATTCAGGGCCATAGCCGCAGCACTGCTCTGTCCAAAGCCCGCTCCGCCCTCGAACTGGTCGGCCTCGGCGACCGCTGCCAATCCTTCCCGTCCGCCCTCTCCGGCGGCCAGCAACAACGCGTCGCCATTGCCCGCGCCCTCGTCCATTCCCCGCAAATCATCGTCTGCGATGAACCCACCTCAGCCCTCGACCACAAGACCGGCCAACAGATTCTCGAAATCCTCCGCGGTCTCACCGTCGATCAAAAGCGCACCCTCCTCGTCGTCACCCACGACGCCCGCATCTACTCCTATGCCGACCGTATCGCTGTCATGGACGACGGTCGAATCATCAACTTCCAAAGCCCCGAAAGAACCCTAACCCATGCTTAGAAAATTCATGCTCCCCGCCCTGGCCTGCCTGGGCATCGGTGGCGCACTTTTTGTTCTGCTCAAGAACCAGCCCGCCCAGTCCATCTCGACTCCCCTGGCCGAGCCCGCTCGCGCTCCCTACCAGGCCTACGTCTCCGGCTCCGGCTTGATTGAATCCCCCACCACCAACGTCTCGGTCGCCACCGCCGCCACCGGCATCGTCACCGCCGTCCACGTCAAGGTCGGCCAGCAGGTCAAGCGCGGTCAACCTCTCTTCGATCTCGACAACCAGGCAAAGCAAGCCGAGATCAACCGCCAGCGCGCCGCCATCCAAAGCGCCCGCCTCAAGCTCAACAAGTCCACCCAGGGCACGCGTCCCGAAGAGATCACCTCCCAGCAGGCCCAGGTCGCCCAGGCCCAGGTCTCCCTCGACGAAGCCCTCAAGCAATTAGCCCTTCGCGAAAACATCGGCGATCCCCGCGCCGTCAGCCGCGACGAAATCCTCCAACAACAAGCCAGCGTCAAACTCAAACAAGAGCAGCTCCGCTACGCCACCAACCAGCTACAACTACTGAAAGCCGGCACCTGGCAGCCCGACATCGAGATCGCCAAAGCCGAAATCGACTCCGCCGAACTCCAGCTCCGCCAGCTCGAAGTCGACCTCTCCAAGCTCACCGTCCGCGCCCCGCTCGACGGTGAAATCCTCCAGGTCAACATCCACCCCGGCGAAATGGCGAGCTCCAACTCCAACACCGCCCTCATCCTCATGGGCGAAACCAGAAGCCTCCACGTCCGCTGCGAGGTCGATGAAAACGACGCCTGGCGCATCCAACCCGGTGCCCGCGCCACCGCCTACCCCAGAGGCCGCCGCGATGTCAGCATCCCCCTCCAATTCGTCCGCATCGAACCCTACGTCGGCGCCAAACGAAATCTCAGCGGCGAGAGCACCGAACGCGTCGACACCCGCGTCCTCCCTGTCCTCTACCAGTTCAGCAATCCATCCATCCGCCTCTACATCGGCCAACAGCTCGATGTCTTCATTGAAGCCAACCCCTTACCAGACCCTGCCGCTCCCGCCACAAAGGACCCGAAAAAATCATGAGGCCCCTCACCCTGATCCTGCTTTGCACTCTCGCCGCTCAGGCCAAGTCCAAGCCCGCTCCCAAACCCAACATCACGTTACCCGACAACTACTCGAAACCCCTCAACCCCGGCGGCGACCTCGCCTTCTGGTGGGTCGGCTTCGAAGACTCCGCTCTCACCGGCCTCATCCAACTGGCCGAGAAGAAGAACTTCGATCTCGCCCTCGCCCAGTCCCGTCTGCTCGAGGCGCGGGCCACCACCCGTCAGGCCCAGTCAGCCCTCTTGCCATCGCCCTCCACCTCACTCAGCTTCACCAATTCGCAGCGCAGTAACAACTCCCCGGCCATCCCTCGCATAGAAGCCCCGCAAGGTGCCGCCGGCCCCGATCTCATCCCCCGCCGCTACTCCCTCTTCGATACCAGCATCGACGTCAGCTACGAGCTCGACTTCTACGGGGCCAACCGCAAATCCCGCAACGCCACCCGTGCCGACGAACTCGCCCAGCAGGAAGATTGGAACGACACCAAAATCACCCTCACCTCAGAGCTCGCTCGCAACTACTTCAATCTCCGCGAAGCCCAGGCCCGCCGCGCCGTCACCCGTCAAAGCCTCTCCAGTTTCGAGCAATCCTTGAAGCTCACCACTCTCCGCCGTCAGGCCGGCCTTGCCACCCAGCAGGACGAAGTCCGCCTCCGCTCTCAAATCGAATCCTCCCGCGCCTCCCTCCCCCAACTCGAAGCCCGCATCGAAGAATCCCTCCAGGCCATCTCACTGCTCTGCGCCACCAGCGCCACCACCCTCGCCGAACAACTGGGCGATGCCGACACCCTCCCCAAAGAGCCACGCCAGATCCCAGGTGCCCTCCCCTCCGATCTGCTCAAGCGCCGTCCCGACATCCGCAAAGCCTTCGCCCAGCTCGACGCCGCCACCCTCCGCCGCCAGTCTGCTGAAACAGACTGGTTCCCCAAACTCAAACTCACCGCCTCCACCGGCGGCCAATCCGGCGACCTCACCAACCTGCTCTCCGCCAACAGCATCATCTCCAGCTTCGTCCCCAAACTCTCCTGGGGTGCCCTCAACTACAAACAAACCCGCGCCAGCATCGACCAGAAAGCCGCCAAAGAATCCCAACAACTCGCCACCATCGAGAAGACTCTCGCCACCGCCTTCAAAGAGGTCGAAACCGCCCTCTCCGCCTTCCATCGCGAGAAGCAACGCCTCGATCATCTCCAGCAAGCCACCGCCGCCCAGGAGCAGCTCGCTCAACTCGCCGCCACCCGCTACCAGTCCGGCCTCGACACCATCCTCCCAGTCCTCGAAACCGAGCGCTCCGTCATCTCCGCCCTCGATCTCGAACTCCAGTCCCAGGCCAACATCCGCCGCAACCTCATCACCCTATTCAAGGCGCTAGGCGGTGGCTGGTAGTAAACTCTCCCTATGCCGCTGCTTCGGCTCCTAGCCATCCTCTCTCTCTCCTTCTCCGCCTTCGCCATCGACGTCGCGGTCTCGCTACCGGCCTCACTGGCTAGCAAGCCCCTCGACGGCCGCCTGCTCCTGCTCTTCTCCACTGACCCCTCCACCGAACCACGCTTCCAGATTTCCGATTCTCCCAAGACCCAAATCGTCTTCGGCTCCGACGTCGACCAGTTCACCCCTGGCACCACCCACATCCTCTCCACCGAAGCCTACGGCTACCCCATCCGCCGCCTCGCCCAACTCCCTCCCGGCGACTACCACGTCCAGGTTCTCTTCGATCTCTATGAGACCTTCCGCCGCGCCGATGGCCATACCCTCAAACTCCCTACCGACCGTGGCGAAGGCCGCCAGTGGAACCGCGCCCCCGGCAACCTCTTCTCCAAACCCGTCAAGCTCACCATCAAGCCCGGCACCCGCCTCCAGCTCACCCTCACCGAAACCATCCCCGCCATCACCCCGCCACAAGACACAAAGTACATCAAACACATACGCATCCAAAGCGACCGCCTCACCAAATTCTGGGGCCGCCCCATGTACCTCGGCGCCCACATCCTCTTGCCACACGGCTTCGACGAGCACCCCCAGGCCAAATTCCCCCTCATGCTCTTCCACGGCCACTTCCCCGCCAACTTCGAAGGCTTCCGCCCCGAGCCACCCGACGACACCCTCAAGCCCGACTACTCCGACCGCTTCAAACTCTCCGGCTACAATCGCATCCAACAACAGGAAGCCCACCAGTTCTTCAAGCAATGGACCTCGCCCAGCTTCCCCCGCTTCCTCGTCGTCCAGATCCAGCACGCCAACCCCTTCTATGACGACTCCTACGCCGTCAACAGCGCCAACCTCGGCCCCTACGGCGACGCCATCATGTATGAGCTCCTCCCCGCCATCGAATCGAAGTTCCGCGGCATCGGCCAGGGCTGGGCCCGTTTCACCTACGGAGGTTCCACCGGCGGTTGGGAAGCCCTCGCCGCCCAGATCTTCTACCCCACCGAATTCAATGCTGCCTTCGGTGCCTGCCCCGACCCCATCGACTTCCGCGCCCACTCCACCATCAACATTTACGAGGACAAGAACGCCTACTTCACCCAGGGCCCCCACCAGCAGATTCCCCGCCGCGGCAAGCGCGACTACCTCGGCCACGTCTCCGCCACCATCCAGACCATGAATCAAATGGAACTCGCCCTCGGCTCCAAAACCCGCAGCGGCCAGCAGTTTGACATCTGGGAAGCCGTCTACTCACCCACCGGTCCCGACGGCTACCCCAAGCGCCTCTGGGACAAAGAGACCGGCGATATTGACCCGACCGTCGCCGCCTACTGGAAAGAAAACTTTGACCTCCGCCACATCCTCGCCCGCGATTGGGCCAAGCTAGGCCCACAGCTTCAGGGCAAGCTCCATATCTACTGCGGCGACATGGACAACTTCTACCTCAACAACGCCGTCTACCTGATGGAAGACTTCCTCAAGACCACCAACTATGGCGGCGAAGTCAAATACGGCGACCGCTTCGAACACTGCTGGAACGGCGACCCCAACCTCCCCAATCACATCTCCCGTCTCAGGTATCACACCCTCTATCTCGACAAAGCCCTAAAGCGCATCGAAGCCAACCACCCACCTGGTGCCGACCTCAAGGGCTGGCGCTATTAAAAAGAGCCGATCAACACTCTGCCGCCTCGAATCCGTACCAGTTCCCCAGCCTTCGAGCCAATGATGGCGGGAGACTTGTCCCCCTCACTCTCCAGCGGTTGAAGCCCTTCACGAAGATGCAAGAGATCTAACTGGAATACACGGGGAGCAACCGCATTGATAGAGGCATCAGAGCTGGGCACCAGGCATTGCAACAGCAGCTTGGAACTCTCTACCATCGATGCGGTCAGCACTTCCCAATCGGCAGGAATAGGAAGATTCCTGTATTGGACGGGGGCAACGTCCAACGACTCGTAAACAGAAAGACTTCGCACTCGTGGCAAAAATACAGCCATCCCAACTTGGCTTGGCGCAAGGATGCCATCGACATGGAGATGCCGGACGCCCGGAAAATCCGAGTTAGGCAGCAAACTTCTCAGCGTCTTGCCAGAAGAATCATAAACCCGAATGACGTGGCCACCAGACTCCACCCGGCTGAACCCCACGGCCCAAAGTTCCCCCTCGCTTCGGAATCGCAGGCGCAGCGGCACAAAGCTCTCATGCGGCAACAATGGGCCGATGACTCCGCTCGGGCTCAAGAACGCCAGCACCGCCTCCGTCTTGCCATCCGCCCCCAAAGCAGTGGCCGCAACGGCGACGCGACCGGAAGGAGCAATCGCAACATCAACGATCTTGAGTTGCACACCACGGGAATCAATCAACTCGCTGTGGTAAATCAACTGACCATTCGGTCCAAACAGTTGCAGTGAGTTACGGGCAATCGGAAAAGCGGCGATATAGCCAAACCCATATCGCGGCATAGCGACCTTGGAACTGTCCAACTGGGAAAAGTCAATCTCGCGCGAAACTCGAAACTCAGCTCCCAACATCGAGCCAAGGCAGACAAGGAAAGAGAGAAGCAATCGATCCGGTGCGAGCCAGCGTTTGAATCGCTGACCAAACTGAAAGGAAAACTGTAATGGACCCCAAAAACTGGACACGAAAATGACTGTTGCTTAAGTGTGTTGAGGCATTGAGAATGAAGGAGAATCAATGCCCAGAACCCGCAAGACCCACGCAGCGCAATTGAAGGCGCAAGTG
>JBIITX010000010.1:0-192490 GCA_044340255.1 Bryobacter sp.
CGGGGTAAGGGGGCTCAGACGCCACCCCCTTGCCCCACACCCCTATCCCCGCTAACGGCGGAGCAAATGGGCTAAGATCTTTGAAGTTCTCTAGTTATGGCTGGAGGAGTCATTGGGGGCAGGTCAGGGCGGCCAAAGATTTGACCGTCTTCACCGTGGCGCCAGGCTGGGGTGTCGAGGCTGCGCTCAAAGAGGCAGGCGAGGTTGTTGTGGAGCTTGGGAGAGCCGGAATCGGTAGCGAAGACGGCATCGAAGTAGGTGGCGGTGGCGGGGCAGTCGAGGCCAATCTTCAGAGGCTTGATGAAGGGGCTGACGGCGTAGAACTGGCCGGCGTCGATGAAGGCGCGGTTGTTCCAGCCGTTGGCTGGATCCATGTAGGGGACGAAGAGTTCGCTGACGTGGCCTTCATACATGACGGAGCGGAGTTTGCCTTTGTCGAGTACCTTGACGAGGTTGAGGACGGTGCCAACGCGCTGGTCGAGGCGGAAGCGGAAGTTCCAGTTTTGCCAGGAGATTTCACCCTTGTTGATTTTGTAGCCGGGGCCCATGGGTTGTGAGGTGAAGATGGGTGTGGTGTGTGGGCGGGGAACTTCGGGGATCTCTTCGTAGTTGTTGTCGGCGGTGGGAACGGGGGCGATTTCTTTGTCGACGACGCGGATGATTTTGTTGGTGACTACATCGATCTCGATGGTGAGGCCTTCGATGGAGCGGCCCCAGGTGTGGAGGGTGCCGTTGGTTTTGGAGCAGCCGGCGAAGCCGACGCGCTGGGTGGCTTGCTCTGGCGTGCTGCGGTAGGCGACAGGAACGGCGACGCATTGTACGGTGCGGAGGTCGGTGATGCCGCGCTTCTTGAGGGCTTCGATGACGCGCGGGTCTTTCTTGATGGGGCCGTCGGAGCCGAGGAGTTCGCTGAGGGTGAAGGGGGCCTGGGCGTCTTTGAGTTCCTGGTGGGATACGACGGATTTGGCGGTGATGTTGACGAGCGCGGCGAAAGACTTGTTGCCTTTGCGGAGGATGACGTCGGCCTGGCGGGGGACGGGTTGGTTGGTGAGGACGGCTTGCTTGGATGGCGGGTGAAGGAGAATGCTCGAGAAGACCGTGTCGGCGTCACCATGGCCGGCCTTTTGGAGGGTCTCATAGACGGTCCAGAATTCTGAGGTGGTGAGGCTATCGAGGGGATGAACCTGGGCGAAGAAGGGGACAGCGAGGATGGAGAGACAGAGGAGCATTCGCATGGCGATACCAGATCAGGATAACTTTTCCTGGAACCTTCTTCCGTTTGGTGCGTAGTGGAATGTGACATGACACGCCGAATCCTATTTGCACTTGCTCCCGTCGCTCTGTTGTTGACCGGTTGCGATATCGAAGATATGGGCTCCTGGGGGCCTTCGGACAAGTTCAAAGAGGATTTTCATTTGAACTACCCGATGAAGCCGGGTGGGACGCTTTCGATTGACAACTTCAATGGAAGCATCGAGATTTCTTCCTGGGAGAAGGATGAGATTGACGTGAACGGGATCAAGTATGGAGGGACGGAAGAGCTGTTGCGGCAGGTGAAGGTGGAGGGGAGCCTGGACGGGAATGTGTTGCGGCTGCGCACCGTGCGGCCTGAGGGGCGGCGTGGAAATTGCGGGGCGAGGTATATTCTGCGGGTGCCGAAGAAGATGTTGCTGGATGGGATTGTGTCTTCGAACGGGGCGATTCGTGTGGAGAACATTGTCGGGAATGCGCGGCTGCAGAGCTCGAACGGGTCGATCAAGATTCGCTCGCTCGAAGGCAAGCTGGATGCGAAGACATCGAATTCGAGCATTGATGTGATGACGATGCAGGGAGACTTTGTGGGGCGGACCTCGAATGGTTCGATCAAGGTGGATGGGCTGGAGGGCAGTTTTGATGCATCGACTTCGAATGCGGGGATTACGGCGCGAGTGACGAAGCTGCCGGAGGGAAGGCCGATCAAGGCGGATAGCTCGAATGGCGGGATTGATTTGAGCTTGCCGGATTACAAGGGGCAGCCGCTCGATGTGGATACCAGCAATTCTTCGATTTTGGTGCGACTGCCTGAGAAGTTCAGTGCGGACGTGCGGGCGAGTACTTCGAATTCGAGCATCAGCAATGAGTTTGAAATGTCCTCGACGGGAACGATTTCAAAGACGCGGATCGAGGGCAAGGTTGGTGCGGGTGGTGGGCCGATCCGGTTGACGACATCGAACGGTAACATTCGGCTGCAAAAGTTATAGAATTCAAATATGCGGAAGTTTTTACTCTCTCTGGTTGTATGTGCACTTGGCCTGTTGGGGCAAGACAAGACGAATTGGAAAATCCAATACGAATTGCCGAAGCAGGTGAAGGCGAACTATGAAACGCCGCTGACGGTGAAGATCACTGGAGCCGATGGCAAGCCCATTGCCGGGGCTGATGTGGAGACCATTCTCACGATGGTGGAAATGGACCACGGTGAATTCAAGGAGGCTGCCAAGCAAGTGAAGCCCGGCGTGTATGAATCGAAACAGAAATTCATCATGGTGGGTGCGTGGCAGATTGAAGTCAAAGCGAAGAAGGGTGCATCGAGCGCCAGTCAAAAGTTCCGCTACGAAGTGAAGGAATAACAAAACTCTCGAACGAGGTCTTTCGAACATGTTGAAGAACCGGCTCTTCAGCCGTCGCATACTTGCGACGGCTGTTCTGCTTTTCCCCGTAGTGATGCTGGCGCAGGAACCGCCGACGCCGCCCACTACTCCCCCTGCTGGCGGACGTAATGGTGGTCCTCCGGCAGGATTGCCAGCCCGACCGGCGGCGACCGGCCCCAAGAAATACGAGGATGTGATCACGGCGAAGGCCAAGACCAAAGATGGTCTTTTCAAAGTGCACACGCTCGATGAGAAGTGGTACTACGAGATTCCCGAAAAGCTGTACGGCCGGGACATGTTGATGTACAACGAGATTGCGCAAGCGCCTCCGGGAGTTGGCTATAGCGGCAGCCCCGGCAATACGCGCATGGTGCGCTGGGAGCGGCGGGGGAACCGGATTTTTCTGAAGATCAATCCGGTGAGCAAGCGGGCGACGGATGGCGATAAGGGGACGCAGTTGGCGGTGGCGCTCTCTAGTTTTCAGCCGATCATTAGGGCCTTCAATATTGAAGCTGAGGGTAAGGACAAGAGTGCAGTGATTGATGTGACGTCGATGTTTTCGGCGGACATTCCCGAGTTGAGTGTGGTGAGTTTGCTGGCGAGTCTGCGGTTGCCGATGGTGCCGCCGGCGGACCCGACGCGGAGCTTTGTCGATGAGATCAAGGCGTTTCCGGAAAACATTGAAGTGCGATCGACGCTGACCTGGAATTTTGGTGCGCCACCGCTGCCGCCGACCAGCCCGAATGCGCCGCCGCCAGCGATGATCCCTGGCAACCTGCGCAGCTTGAGCGTGATGGTGCACTACAGCATGGTGCTGCTGCCGGAGAAGCCAATGATGGGTCGGAACTACGACCCGCGCGTGGGTTACTTTGTGCAGCCGTTTGAAGAGTATGCCAACGATGAGAACCGAGTGGAGCAGAAGGGCTTCATTACGCGTTTCCGATTGGAGAAGAAGAACCCGAATGCGGCGCTGAGCGAGCCGGTGAAGCCGATTACGTTCTATGTAGCGCGTGAGGTGCCTGATGTGTGGAAGCCTTACATCCGCAAGGGCATTGAAGACTGGAACGTGGCCTTTGAACAGGCTGGGTTCAAGAACGCGATTATTGCCAAGGATGCGCCGAGCAAGGAAGAAGACCCGAACTGGGATGCCGAAGATGTGCGCTACAGCGTGGTGCGCTGGGCGGCGTTGCCGGTAGAGAATGCGATGGGGCCGCATGTGCATGACCCGCGCAGTGGCGAGATTATCAGCGCGCATCTGATTCTCTGGCATGATGTGCTGAAGCTGTCGCAGGGTTGGTATTTTGCGATGTGTTCGGCGCAGAATGATGCGGCGCGGAAGCTGCCTTTTGATTCGAAGCTGATGGGGGAAATCCTGCTCTACATTGCTTCGCATGAGGTGGGTCATACGATTGGTCTGCGTCATAACCACAGGGCGAGTTCGGCGTATTCGATAGCCCAGTTGCGGGATCCGGAATTTACGAAGAAGCATGGCAGTGTGGCGTCGATTATGGCGTATGGGCGGTTTAACTATGTAGCGCAGCCGGAAGACAATGTCCGATCGATGATCCCGATCATTGCCGACTATGACAAGTTTGCGATTGAGTGGGGCTACAAGCCGATGCCTGGGGCGAAGAAGCCTGAGGACGAGACGAAGATGCTGGACGAGATTGCGGCGCGACAGATGACGGAGCCTTTCTTGCGCTTTGGTGGCGAGGATGGCCCGGCGATGGTGGACCCGACGGTGAAGACGGAGAACATCGGCGATGATCCGGTACAGGCGACGGCGCTGGGTTATAAGAACCTGGAGCGCGTGATGAATGGCTGGCTGGTGAAGGCGACGACGAAGCCGGGTGAGGATTTTGATGTGTTGAAGGAGACCTTTAACGACATCTGGACCCTGCGACGGCTTTGGATGGGATCGGTGGTTCGCATGGTGGGTGGAGTGGTGGAAAGCCGCACGCTAGCCGGACGCGGCGGAGACCAGTTTGCCCGTGTGCCGAAGGCGAAGCAGAAGGAAGCTGTGAAGTTTTTGAACGAGCAGGTCTTTGTGCCGCCGACGAATGTGATCAAGCCGGAATTGCTGAACCAGTTTCAGTATTTTGGTGCGGCCGACATCATCATCAACCAGCAGAAGGCGGCCCTGGAGAGCCTGTTGTCTCCGATGCGCTTTAAGTTGTTGACTGATGGCGAGGCGCTGGATGCCAAGAACGCGTATACGTTGCGTGAGTTTATGGCGGATGTGCAGGGCGGGTTGTTTAGTGAAGTGGCCAAGCCGGGGGCATCTGTAGATGTTTACCGGAGGGCGCTGCAGCGGAATTACCTCGAACACATCAAGACGTTGCTGACGCGTCCGGCGGCACCGGCGTTCGCTGGTGGCGGGCGTGGCAACTCGGAAGTCATTGCGATGATGACGGCCGGGTGGCAGCAGACGGACTTCCGGGCGACCGCACGAACGATGCTGGAGCAGTTGAGCCAGAGGCTGGCGGCTGCGGCCCTCGCGGCGAAGGATGCGGCAACGGCGAGCCATCTGAAGGACTGCCGTAAGGAGATCGAGATGATTTTGGACCCCAAGAAGGGGTAAACTAGTAAAGGTTTGGGCGAGTAGCTCAGTTGGGAGAGCACCGCGTTCGCAATGCGGGGGTCGAGGGTTCGAATCCCTTCTCGTCCACCAAAGTCTTATCTTTCAGGGAAGCCCGGCGCGGAATGCGCCGGGCTTTTCGTTACAATCGCAAGAGCAAGCGCAAAACAGATGGTTCTATCAGACGTCGATATTCGTAAATCGCTCGCCGAGGGCAAGATCAAGGTGAGCCCGGCGATGCCGGAAGAGCATATTGGGAGTTGCAGTGTCGACTTCCGGTTGGGGAATGAATTCAGCATTTTCGAGCATTCGAAGCATGCGTTTATTGACCTGCGGAACAAGGTTGAGATTGAGAAGCTGATGCGGCCGATTGTGGTGCCGGACGGGGAAGCCTTTATTTTGCAGCCGCGGGAATTTGCGCTGGCGATCACGGCGGAGCATCTGGAACTGGCTGACGATATTTTGGGTCGGCTGGAGGGCCGGTCGAGCCTGGGGCGCATTGGGATCATTGTGCATGGGACGGCGGGGCTGTTTGATCCGGGTTGGAGCGGGCGGGCGACGCTGGAGTTGTCGAACCTGGGGATTATGCCGGTGGCGCTCTATCCGGGGATGCGGATTTGCTCGATGACGTTTGAGCAGTTGTCGACGCCGTCGTCGATGCCGTATCGCAAGAAGCCGGGGAACAAGTATGCCGGGCAGCAGAGCCCGCTGGCGAGCAAGCTGGCTGGGGAGCTGAAGTAGGGGGCATCGCGATTTGGCCACGTCAGAAGTTGAAATTGTCAGAAACGCGAAGGGCGAGGAAACTGCGGTGATTGTGCCCATCGCCTTGTGGCGCGAGATCAAGGCAGAACGAGAGACTGCCTATTTGATGAGCAGTCCGGCGAATCGGCAGCGACTGACCGGTCGATAAGAGCCTTGCAGTGCCGATTCCACTACTGAGTTGTAGTTCTGGGTTACTTGACGCCGCTGGAGCCGAAGCCGCCTTCGCCGCGGGTGGTGTCGGAGAGTTCGTCTTCAGACCATTCGATGGCTTCGTATTTGGCGATGACCATCTGGGCGATGCGGTCGCCGGACTGGATGACGAAGGGTGCGCCGCCGAGGTTGAGGAGGATGACCTTGATTTCGCCGCGGTAGGCGGGGTCGATGGTGCCGGGGGAATTGGGGATGGTGATGGAGTGCTTGAAGGCGAGGCCGGAGCGGGGGCGGATCTGGGCTTCGTAGCCGGGGGGTAGTTCGATGGAAAGGCCGGTGGCGACAGCGTAGGTTTGGGCGGGGAGGATGGTGATGTCTTCGACGCTGCGCAGGTCCATGCCGGCGTCTTCGGCGGGGCCATGGGCGTAGACGGGCAATTTTGCGTCAGGGTGGATTCGCTTGATCTTGATGTTCATGGGACACTACAAAGTTAACCCGATGTCACGTGTGATTGCGATGTCCCCGATGCCTGCCGAGAAGAGCGCCTATGCGCTGGCCCGGTATAGCCGTAGTGCTGATTCGATTCTGGAGAGCCTTGAGTGGGTGCGAACGCACAACTCGATGAAGTTTCTCGAGAGCTTTTATTTTCAGTATGGACATGCCTCGATTGCTGATCTGGGGCACCTGGGGCTTTGCTGGGAAGGGATCTCGGAGCTGGCGGCGACCGAGGTGGAGGATGAGCAGCTTTGGGATGGGCAGGCCAAGAGTACGCGGTATCAGGATTTTTCGAAGCTGGGGTTTGTGACGCCGCCGGAGTTTTCTTCGGATGAGGCTGCGCGTTATCAGGCGGCAGGGAAGGCCTTGCTGGAGGCGTACGGGAAGCTGCATGCGCTCAAGTTTGAGGAGTTGACGTCGAGCTTGCCGCGACCGGAAGAGATGAAGCCCGATGCGTATGAGCGGAATTTGAAGGCGCGGGCTTTTGATATTGCCCGGTTCGTTTTGTTCTTTGGGATTCCGACGAACGTGGGGCAGGTGACTAGCATTCGGACGCTGGAGAAACAGATTCGCCGATTGAAGGCGAGCGAGTTTGCCGAGATCCGGGAAGTTGCCGGGGAGGCTGCAGCGGCGGTGGCTGCGCCGCCGAGCTGCCTGTGGCATGAGAGTGTGGGTGAGCCGGTGGCGCCGACGCTGGCCAAGTATGTGGATCCGGACAAGCATCAGGCTGAGGCGCATCGGGATTTGGCGGCCTGGGCGGCGGCGAACCTGCCGGCCTACGAGATGGTGCCGCAGCGGGAGCAGACGGTGGATCTGGTGCGGCCGGCTTCGGCTGTGGTCGATATCGTGGCTTCCCTGCTTTATCCGGTGACGACGCGGCCTTATCGGGATTTGTATGAGTGGGCGCTGGGGGCGAGTGAAGCGGTGCGCAATGAAGTGATTGATCTGGCGCTGCGTTCGCGGTCTCGCTTTGATGAGCTGCTCAAGGAGTTTCGGGGCGGGCAGTATGTGTTCGACATCGTGATGGATATTGGGGCGTACCGGGATCTGCACCGGCACAGGCGCTGTGTGCAGCTGCGGCAGGCGTATACGTTTGGCCTGGGGTATGGGGTGCCTGGCGCATTTACCGAGGGGCCGATTCGTGAGACTTATGTGGCGGCGATGGAAGAAGTGATGAAGGTTTATGCCGGATTGCCACAGCCTGCGGCGCAGTATTTGCTGCCGTTTGGAGCGCATGGGCGGTTCTTGTTCAAGATGGACTTTGCCGAGATTGAGTACATCTCAAAGCTGCGCAGTGGGGTGAAGGGGCACTTCAGCTATCGCGAGATTGCGTGGATGATGAAGCTGGAGTTGGCGAAGGTGGAACCGGAACTGGCGCGGTTGATTGCGGCTACGCCGCCGTGGGAAGAGGATCCGCTGACGCGCTAGACTACTACCTCGGCCCGCCAGGTTGAGGTCGTAGTCGAGCGAGACGAAGAGGGACTTTCATCGTGGAGGTCTGAGGCGGCCCATGAGGATTGGCCGAAGATGCGCTGGCGGAGGAAAAAGAGGCGGGTGGCGGCTTTGGTGCTGGATTTTCGACCATTGCAGGTGGGAAGGCTCCATGGTATGAATCTGTCATACTTTTGCTAAGGATGAAAGGAGCAATAAAGAGTGGCATCGGCTGACAAGCGGACCTTTAGTTTGCCTACAGAGCAAACCGGTTATATCGATTCACTTGTGGCTTCTGGCGCATATGCCTCGGGTAGCGAGGTGGTGCGAGCAGGGCTGCGGGCGTTGCAGGAGCGGGATGCTGCGGTGGAGAAGTGGCTTCGCGAGGAGGTGGTTGAGGTTTGCGACGCCATGGATGCGGATCCTCGCCGTGCAATTCCGGCCGAGCAGGTTTTTGCTGCCTTGCGGGCGCGGCACGCGGATCGGCTGAAGAAGCATCAGCGTGACGTACAAGATTGAATTTAGCCCAGAGGCGCTGGCGGACCTTTTCGATTTGTATGACTACATTGCTTTGCGGGATGGTGTGGGACGGGCGATTGGCTACCTGGATCGGATCGAAAGTTTCTGTCAAAGCCTCTCGACGTTTCCCGAGCGTGGGATCCTCCGCGAGGATTTGCGGCCCGGGTTGAGAATGGTGGGTTTCGAAAGAAGAGTTGTTCTCGCAATTCGAATCAAGGCTGATACCGTGACCATTCTGAGAGTTCTTTATGGTGGGCGGAGTCTGGAAGATGGGTTTGCATAATTCCAGTCGGTGCTTTGCGTGTGATTGGGAAGAGACTCAGACGTCGGCGCTCTTGTTGCCGTTGGTGCGGCGGAGGCGGCTTCCAGCGTTTCAGTATCGACTCGAGCGACGTTAGCTGACGCCAGGGCGGGAACAAGAGGGAGTTGTTGCGCCTTGTGGATCGCGTTACGATTTGGGCATGGAATTGAGAGCCAAGAATCCTATTGCGCTTCGAGTTCTGGCGGGGGCGCTTGTCGTTGGGGGAACGATCCAAATAGTCGCCGGTTCGCCATGGATTGGTTTTTCACAGGTTGCGCTTGGGCTGGGGTTGATAGTCAGATTTGACTAGGCGCTGATGGCGCGGATTTTGTCGGGGGTGCCGAGGATGCGCATTTTGGCGCCGAGGGTGGTGCGCTTGAGGCGCAGCAGGTCGGCGGCAGCGCTTTTGTTGCCGTTGGTGCGCTGGAGAGCCTGCTCGATCATGTTGCGCTCAATGCCTGCAATGATTGCTTCAAAATCGATACCCGCTTCTGGAATCTCGAGGCCCGAGATATCTGTTGAGGCCGGGGGGATGCGTTTGAGCTCACCGGGGAGCAGGAAGTCTGAAGGCAAAAGGTCTTCCCGCTTGCCGCTGAGGGCGATGGCCCGCTCGATTGTGTTTTCCAACTCGCGGACATTGCCCGGCCAGTGATGCTGCTCCAGACGTAGAATGGCGGCCTGGGTTAGCTTTTTTGTGGGCAGACCTTCGATGGCGCAGATTTTTTGAACGAAGTGATGGGCCAGGAGGCGGAGATCGTCGGTGCGCTCTCGGAGCGGCGGCAGGTGGATGGGAACGACGTTGAGACGGAAGTAGAGATCTTCGCGGAAACGGCCATCTTCGACTTTGCTGAGCAGGTCGGCATTGGTGGCGGCAATGACACGGGCATCGATGGGGATCGACTCGCTGGAGCCAAGACGCTGCACTTCTCTCTGCTGGAGGACGCGGAGGAGTTTTGCCTGGACTTCGAGGGGCATGTCGCCGATTTCATCGAGGAAGATGGTGCCTTTGTCGGCGGCCTCGAAGCGACCGGCGCGGGCTTGCTGAGCCCCGGTGAAGGCCCCTTTGGTGTGGCCGAAGAGTTCTGCCTCCATGAGAGCTTCTGGTAAGGCCGTGCAGTTGAGCGCTACGAATTGGCCTTTGCGGCCGCTGGCTTCATGAATGGCCTGGGCGACGATCTCTTTGCCGGTGCCGGTTTCACCAGTGATCGTGATGGTGCTGCGGCGCTCAGCGATCAACTGGATGGCCTCGACCAGGCTCTCCATTGCAGGACAGTGGCCGATCAGATTGCGCCGCCAGGAGGCAGCAATGGGGCGAGGATGGATGGAGCGGAAGTATTGACGGGCCTGCGCGATGAGCTCGTTGAGTTGTTCTGGCTCGGTGTTGGCGGGCAACACGTCATAGGCCCCGAGGAAGCGTAACTGGTGGGCGAGGGCTGGGCGGAAGGGGTCGAGAAGGAGGATGACCGGGACTTCGAGGCCGGACTCTTTGGCTTGTTGCGCCAGTTGGCAGGCGGCAGGCTCATCCCCTCTGACAATGGAAACGAGGCACTCGGTGAGCGGGGAACGCAAGAGATCGAGTGCCTGATTCCAGGAATAGTCTCTCCCACGGCCAAGCCAGTGAACGACTGGCGGACCGGGCCTTGAGGGGTTGTAAGGCAAGAGTTCCATCAGGAGGAGGATCGCCTGAGTCTCAAGAAAGCTTTAAGCTAAAAAAACTACTTAGCCATCAATAGTTTACGGGGATATCTCGTTTTACGGTTGTGATCTTAACCTTTTGAGTTCGTCGAGGATGGATTGGGGCTCGGTGGGTTCCTGGGTTGGGGGCAGGCCCTTGGCGGCCGCCCAGCGGTGGAGCCAAGAGATGCCGTTGCGGCCGGTGTAGCCGTCTGGCAGTTGGTAGGCGGGATGCTGGAGGGCTTTGTCGAGGGTGATGAACTGGTAGCCGCGCTGGCGGAACATGTCAAGGAGCAGCGGCATGGTGTCGGCATTCAACTGGTTGGCGTGGATGAGCAGGATTTGCGGGGGCTCGGTGCCGATGACTTCGAGAGAGCGTTTCTCGAAGTAGGCGGTGACGCTTTCCATGTAGCTGAGGTACTGCTGGCGGATTTGCTCTGGGGTTTGGCTGGAGGTGTAGACACGGGCGAAGGCCCAGTCGGCGGTATCGATGGTGACTGGGGCGACTTAAAAATGGTGTTCTTCCAGAAATTTGCTGAGGCCTGACTTGACCTCTGCATTGGGGCCGGTGTGGAGGAAGGGGTGGCGGAAGTAGCGGGAGGGTTTGCCGTTGCGGACGCGGCGCAGGGCTGGTTCGGCGAGGAGGATGTCGGCCTGGTATTCGGCGAGAGGGACTTTGTTGAGGTCAGGATGGGTGGCGGTGTGATTGCCGATTTCTGCGCCCTGGCGCTTCCAGAGGCGCAGCAGTTGGTCGAGGTCTGATTCGCTGAAGATGCGGCGCGCTGCCCCTGGGTTGACAAAGACTGCGACCGGGATTCCCTTGAGGGCCTCGGTCAGCTTTAGGGTCATGGCACGAGTTTGGGCCAGGGACGGTTTGTGGGCATCGCCTCCCCGCGGAAGGTCATCGATTGTGATGGCCAGTTGGCGAGTTTGGGCGGAAGCGAGCAGGGCTAGAAGCGGGAGGAGGAAGAGCTTCAGCGGGAGCCTCCGCCGACGAACATGACGATTTCGATTTTCGCTTCGGGGCCGACCTGGGTCGCCTCCCAGTCAGCCTTGCGGACAATCTCCCGATTGAGTTCGACGGCGACGCGCTGGGTGTCGATTTGCAAGTGCTGGAGGAGCTCGAGAATATTCAATTGGCTTGGTATGGAACGGGCTTCGCCGTTTATCTCGACTGAAATCAAATGCTTTGTAACCTTCTTTCGCGGGAAGCGGTTTGACCGCCCTCCGAAACGAACAGTATAGTTAAAAGAAGGCAAGCTTCCGTGTAGATGTTGTTCCCAAGCGGTTGCCGCTCTCTCATTCATGCCAAATAACTACAACGAGTTGTACTTTCCAGTACTCGTCCAGATACTCTTTGCGGCAGCCGTCGCAGGGGGCCTTGTGTTTGCCGGATTGTTTTTCGGCAAGCGAAATCGCAATGCGGCGAAAGACTCTCCCTACGAATCCGGCGTGAAGCCGGTGGGAAATGCTCGGGAGCGATTCTCGGTCAAGTTCTACCTGGTGGCCATGCTTTTCATTCTTTTCGACATTGAAGCGGTGTTTTTGTACCCATGGGCCGTTGTGTACCGTGAACTGGGGATGGTGGGCTTCGTCGATATGTTACTTTTCATGATTTTAGTTCTCAGCGGGTTTTATTTCGTCTGGAAGAAGGGTGCACTCGATTGGACTGTATCGCCGCACCGAAAGTCGAAGGACAGCTAAGCAAGCATGATTTCTGAGCAATTGCAGGAAGACCCTCTTGTCACGGCGCTGGTAGAGCGCTTTGGCGAAGTGATCGAAGCCGGGAGCCTCGAACACGAACAGACGATTTTATACATCAGCCCGGCGCACATTGTGCCGGTATGCCAATGGCTGCGGGATGAGCAGGCCTTCAATCGGGCCTCTACAGTGACGGCGCTGGACTGGTATCCCCAAGAGCCGCGATTTGAAGTGGTGTATCTGCTGCACTCGGTGAAGCAGAATTTGCGACTGCGCCTGAAGGTGCGCCTTCCGGGCGAGAACCCGGCGGTGGATTCGGTGACGGGGGTTTGGCCTGGAGCCAACTGGTACGAGCGTGAAGTGTTTGATCTTTTTGGTGTCACGTTTTCGAACCACCCCAACCTGCGCCGGATCATGATGCCGGAAGAGTGGGAAGGGCATCCGCTGCGGAAGGATTATCCGATCCACGGCCACAAGTATGACTACGGCGAGACGAATCAGTAGGAGAGCGAGCCACCATGAGCGAAACTTTAACCCCGACAGCCACTCTCGAACCCGTAGTGGGCTCTGACGCCGGCAGCACTCGCAAGATGACCCTGAACATGGGGCCGCAGCACCCGTCGACGCACGGTGTGCTGCGAATTGTGTTGGAGCTGGACGGCGAAACGGTAATCAAGGCAGAGCCGGAAGTGGGCTTTCTGCATACCGGCATTGAAAAGCAGTGCGAGACGAAGACGTATAGCCAGGTGATTCCGCTGACGGATCGTGTGGATTATCTGGCGAACCTTTCCAATAATCTTTGCTACTGCCTGGCGGTAGAGAAGCTGCTGGGAATTGAAGCGCCGCCTCGTGCGGTGTGGACGCGTGTGATGCTGACGGAGTTGACGCGCATCAATTCGCATCTGGTGTGGCTGGGTACGCATGCGCTCGATATGGGTGCGATGTCGATGTTCTTTTATGCCACCCGCGAGCGTGAAGAACTGCTGAAGATTTTTGAGATGTTCTCCGGGCAACGGCTGATGACGAGCTACTTCCGCATTGGTGGTTTGGCGCTTGATCATCCGCGTGGTGGGCTGGAAGCCGTGAAGAAGTTTATTGAGATGTTCCCGGCCAAGGTGGACGAGTACGAGACGCTGCTCGATAACAATCCGATCTGGAAGAGCCGGACGATTGGTGTGGGTGTGATGCCGGTGGAACAAATGCTGGCGATGGGATTGACGGGGCCGATGATTCGAGCGGCTGGGATTCCGTGGGATGCCCGCAAGGACGAGCCTTATTCGGGCTATCAGAACTTTGAGTTTGATGTGCCGACGCGGACGGAGAATGACGTTTACGCCCGTTACCGGGTGCGCATGGAAGAGATGCGGCAATCGATTCGCATCATGGCGCAGGCGCTCGAAGGAATGCCGGATGGCCCCTATCAAGCCGATGCGCCGAAGGTAGTGCTACCGCAACGCGAAAAGATGAAGACGCAGATGGAAGCGCTGATCTACCACTTCAAGATTGTGACTGAGGGTGTGCGCGTTGCTCCGGGCGAAGTGTATCAGGTGATTGAATCGCCGCGTGGTGAGCTTGGCTATTACGTCGTTTCGGATGGCACCAGCAAGCCCTTCCGCGTACACATGCGGACGCCGAGCTTTGGCAATATTCAAGGCCTGGGCGAGATGTGCGCCGGGGGACTAATCGCCGACACGATTGCGAGCATGGGCTCGATGGATTTTGTGCTGGGAGATACGGATCGCTAACCATGACTTTTAGTACGCAAACCGAACAAAAACTGCAGGAAATCTGGGCCCGGTATCCGGAGGGGCGCAAGCGCTCGGCCGTGATTCCGATGTTGATGTACGCCCAGGATGAGACGGGCCAAGTGACGCAGGACATGATTGCGGAAGTGGCGAAACGTTGTGAGGTAACACCGCTGCAAGTGGAAGAAGTGGTGGGCTACTATTCGATGCTGAACAAGCAGAAGATGGGCAAGCACCACGTGCAGGTTTGTACCAATATTGCCTGCCTGTTGATGGGCGGGGAAGAGCTTTGGCGTCATGCGACGAAGCGGCTGGGGATCGGCCATAAGCAGGTGACTGCGGATGGTTTGATTTCTCTCGAAGAGGTGGAATGCGCGGGGGCTTGTTCGTGGGCACCGTGCGTCGTCGATGGGTATGAGTACCATCATCACGTCACGATCGAAAAGCTGGATCAACTGCTAGACAGCATCCAGAAGAAGGTTCAGTAGGCAAAGGAGTATCGCCATGTTCAACGAACCCCATCCCGATGAAGTCCGAGTAATCTCGAAGCGTTTCGGCTTGCCGAATTCGGCTTCGATTGATACCTATCTGGCGACGGAAGGCTATGTGGCCTTTATGAAGGCTGCCGAGATGACGCCGGAAGCCATTATTGAAGAGTTGAAAGTATCCAGCCTGCGTGGGCGCGGCGGGGCGGGCTTTCCAACCGGCATGAAGTGGAGCTTCATTCCGCGTGATAATCCGAAGCCCAAGTATGTTGTGGTGAATGCCGATGAGTCGGAGCCGGGTACCTGTAAAGACCGTTTGTTGATTCAGAACGATCCGCACCAGCTGATTGAAGGCTGTCTGATTGCGGCGCGCACGATTGGCTGCAAGCTCGGCTACATCTATATTCGCGGTGAGTACCGCTACCTGATCGACATCATGGACAAGGCGCTGGCGGAAGCCTATGCGCATGGTTACCTGGGCAAGAACATCAAGGGCACCGGGATTGATTTTGATCTCTACACGCACTCGGGTGCGGGTGCCTATGAGTGTGGTGAAGAATCGGCTTTGCTCGAATCGCTTGAGGGCAAGCGCGGAGTACCGCGGATCCGGCCGCCGTTTCCGGCAGTGAGCGGGCTGTATGCTTCGCCGACCGTACTGAATAACGTGGAGACCTTCTGTTCTGTGCCGGCGATTCTGCGCATGGGCGGACAGGCTTATGCGGATCTGGGAACGCCGAAGAATGGCGGGACACGGTTGCTGTGTGTCTCTGGTCACGTGAATAAGCCGGGCGTGTACGAAGTGCCGCTGGGCTTCCCGATGCAAAAGATGATTTATGAAGTCTGCGGCGGAATTCGCGGCGGAAAGAAGTTGAAAGCCGTGATTCCGGGTGGATCTTCTTCGCCGGTGCTGAAGGCCGATGAGTGCGACTTCCCGATGGACTACGACAACTATGCGCGGATGAAGACCATGGCGGGATCGGGCGGGATGATGGTGATGGACGAAGACACCGATATCGTCAAGGTGGCCTTGCGCACAATGCGCTTTTACGCCCATGAATCCTGCGGCTGGTGTATCCCTTGCCGTGAGGGCACAACTTGGTTGCGCAAGATTTTAACCCGCATGGATGAAGGCACTGGCCGTCGCGCCGACATTGACCTGATTCATGAGCTTGCCAAGAACATGCTTGGCCGTACGTTCTGCCCGCTGGGAGATGCTGCGGCTATGCCCACCATTGGATTTGTAGAGAAGTTCCGCGAAGAGTTTGAAGCCCGGCTGCGAGAGAACGCAGTGCCGGTGACCTCGCCGGATCAGTTGATCGCGATCGGATAAGCCATATGTCTACCCCTACCGCAGCCCCACCCACTGTCGTCAACTTTACTGTTGACGGGCGTCAGCTTTCGGCCCCTCCAGGAACGTTGCTGATTGATGCCTGCAAGCGCGCGGGCATTGAAATTCCTGCCTTCTGCTATTACGAAGGGTATTCGCTCCAAGCCGCCTGCCGCATGTGCCTGGTGGAAGTGGAGAAGATGCCGAAGCTGCAGACTGCCTGCACGCTGCCTGTGATGGAAGGCATGATTGTCCGCAGTGAAACGGAGCAGCTTGTGAAGGCTCGCAAAGGGACGCTGGAGTTTTTGCTGACCAATCACCCGCTCGATTGTCCGGTGTGCGACAAGGGCGGCGAGTGTGAGTTGCAGGACATGGTGTTTCGCTACGGTGCGGGCGAATCGCGCTTTACCGAGATCAAGCAACATGAGCCGGAGCGGCAATGGTCGCCGGTGGTGTTCTATGACCCGGCCCGGTGTATTCTCTGCTACCGCTGCGTGCGGGCCTGCAATGAAGGCATGGGCGTGGGCGCGCTGGGCATTACCAACCGTGGTGTGGTGAGCGAGATCGCTCCCAACATGGTGGATCATCTGGATTGCGATGAGTGCGGTGCCTGTATCGATATTTGCCCGGTGGGTGCGCTGACCTCCAATACATACCGCTATAAGACGCGGCCCTGGGAGATGCAGCATGTGGGCACGGTTTGTACGCATTGCTCCAACGGCTGCAAGACGACGCTGGGAGTTCGCAACGACGAGATTGTACGTGGCAACAACCGGGATCGCTCGGGTGTGAACGGTGAGTTTTTGTGTGTGAAGGGCCGTTACGGCTTTGACTTCAATGCGCATGAAGAGCGCGTCACTTCGCCGATGATTCGCATTAACGGCAAGCTGGAAGCGGTTTCGTGGTCGAAGGCTTTGGGCTTTGTGGCCGAGAAGTTTAAGTCGGTTCTCGCGGCGCAAGGAAAGTTTGGTGTGATTGCGGGAACGCAGTTGACCAATGAAGAGTTGTTCTACCTGCAGAAGTTTACGCGGGCGGGGCTGAAGACTTCGAATCTCGATCATCCTCGTACGGGTGATCTGGTGACCTTGCTCGATGCGCTTTCGGGTAGCACAGACAGCCTTGCTACCACCGATGATTTGTACAACACCAAGGCCGCGCTTGTGATTGGGTCGGACTTGTCACAGCAGCATCCGCTGCTGGCCTTCCAGTTGCGGGCGGATGTCCGTCATCACAAGGCAAAGATTTACACGGTGACTCCGGGCCCGGTACGCGAAGCCAAGTATTCTGCGGCTTCGATCGAGGTGCCGGAGGGCCAGGAGTTCAGCGCTCTTGAGCAGTTGACCGAGAAGCTGAAAGCTGAAAAAGAGCTGGTGATTCTGTTTGGTGCCTCGATCAAGGGCCAGCGTGTGCGGGACCTTGTGGCCTGGGCTTCCGGGTTAGGGATTCCCGTCAAGTACGTCTGCCTGGTGGATTATTCGAATTCGCGTGGCGCGATGGATATGGGCGTGATGCCGAACCTTTTGCCCGGCTACGAAGCGGATCCGCATCCGGGGATGTCGCTGGGTCAGATGTTGAATGCCGAAAGCCTGGATGTCTTATGGGTGGTGGGCGATAACCCGCTGCAGAAGGCAAGCCTGGCATCGAAGCAGGCCTTTGTTGTGGCGCATACGATGTTCCTCGATGAGACGGCGTCCCGGGCCGATGTGATTTTCCCGTCCGCTTCCGGCTACGAGAAAAATGGCACCGTCACCAACGTCTGCGGACAGGTGCAACGACTGAAGGCGGCGGTACGTACGATGGGCGCCAAGGCAGACCTTGAAATTATGGGCCTGATTGCCAAAGAAATGGGCATGGCGGCAGAAATTGGTGTTTGGTCGCACGATGTGGTGTTCAAGGAAATCCACAAATCGGTGCGTGGCTATAATGTTGCTTTGCCAATCCTCATTACGGGGGGTGCGGCAGCGACGAACCCTGTTAACGGTCGCGTGGCTGTCGATGTTCTCGTAGACGAAATTCGTTCTGCCGGCGACACGCTGTTCACCTCTGGCTCTCTGGGCCGCTATTCGAAACTTCTGACCAGCGTTCCTGAGTTCCCGGGCGCACTGTACAAACGATGAACTTCTTTCTCATCAGTCTTATCAAAACAGGCATCGTGGCCGGCGCCTTCATGACCACGCTTGCTTACTTGCAGTGGATCGAGCGCAAGGTTCTTGCGCACATCCAGTTGCGACTTGGCCCTTACAGGGTGGGTCCGCACGGCCTCTTGCAGCCGCTGGCGGACGTTGTCAAGCTCCTGACCAAGGAAGGCTTTGTTCCTTCTCACGTCAATCTTTTCTTTTACGTGCTGGCACCGTTTCTGGCGGTGTTTTTTGCATTGATTTCGATTTGTGTGATCCCGTTTGGGCCGAGCGTTGAGATCTTCGGCGTGCGGACCGATTTGGGGCTGGCCGATTTGAATATCGGGGTTCTGTTTGTCCTGGCGATTTCGAGTGTGGGTGTTTACGGGATTGCGCTGGGCGGATGGGCTTCGAATAACAAGTATTCGCTGCTTGGCGGATTGCGCAGTTCGGCGCAGATGATCAGCTATGAGTTGCCGATGGCGATTGCGCTGGCGGCTCCGCTGCTGGTGCTGAATGATCTTTCGTTGCGCTCGATCGTGACGGAGCAGGGTGGCTACTACCTGGGTTTCATTCCGCGCTGGACGATTTTCCAGATGCCTTTCCCGCAGGTGTTTAGCTTTTTGATCTTCCTGGTTTCGGCCTTTGCTGAAACCAATCGCGTACCTTTCGATTTGCCGGAAGCAGAAAACGAACTGGTGGCCGGCTTTCATACCGAATACAGCTCGCTGAACTTTGCGGCCTTCTTTATGGCTGAGTACGCCAACATGGTGACGGTAACCTGCATGGCGACGGTGCTGTTTCTGGGTGGTTGGCACCCGTTGTTCCCTGCCGAGTACGGTAGTGATTTTGTGCCGGTGTTGTTGTTGCTGGGTGGCTCGGCGGTGTTGCTCTATCACGGCGTGGTGCAGCCGATCAAAGGCCGTCCGTGGGATCGACTGACGATGCCTGCTGCTGGCTTGATTTTTGGTGCGCTCGCACTGGTGTTTCTGGTGCCGGTTCTGAAGCCGATCCTGTTGCCCGTGTTCTGGTTTGTCGCTAAAGCCGGAGTGCTGTTGTTTCTGTTTATCTGGATTCGTGGCACGTTGCCGCGCTTCCGCTATGACCAACTGATGAACTTCACCTGGAAGTTCCTATTCCCTGTCGCGATTGTGAACTTGCTGATTACCGCATTCGCCGTGGCACTGCAGGGGCCAAAGAACTAGCACTATGGACCTGATACTCTTCCTTCTGTTTGCCACCATCGCCGTGGTTTGCGGTATTTCTCTGGTCGTGCAAAAACACCCGATCGGGAGCGCGTTGTCGCTGATCGGGGTGATGGGCTCACTGGCGGTGCTCTACCTGCTGCTCGGGGCCGAATTTATTGCGGCGGTGCAGTTGATTGTTTATGCCGGTGCCATCATGGTGCTGTTTGTCTTCGTGATCATGTTGCTGAACGCGGGGGAGGAAGGTTCTACAGGCAAGTCCTGGCCTTCGCGTCTGCTGGGGATTCCGCTGCTGACCGTGTTTCTGGGCCTGATGGCTTACCTGTTTCAACGTATGGCTCCTTCGATGGGAAGCGTTACGTTTGGAAGCTTCAATACGGGTGCCAAAGAGATTGGGCGCAGCTTGTTCAGCAATTACCTGCTGCCGTTTGAAGTGACCAGTGTTCTGGTTTTGATCGCCATTCTTGGCGCTATCGTGCTTGCCCGCAAGGAGATCGACTAATGCCGCAACTCAATGCAGTCCCGACGAGTTGGTATCTGATTCTGAGTGCCATCCTGTTTTCACTGGGGGTGGCAGGATTTCTGTTCCGGCGCAACATCATTACGGTCTTCATGTCGATTGAGTTGATGCTGAATGCAGTGAACCTGAGTTTTGTGGCCTTCTCGCATCACCTTCGGCAGGTGGATGGTCAGATTTACACGTTCTTTGTGATGGTGGTTGCTGCGGCAGAAGCTGCTGTGGGATTGGCTATCATCCTGACGGTCTTCAAGAATCGTCAGACCCTTACTATCGACGAGGTCAGCTCGCTGAAAAACTAATGCCCAATCAACCTGACCTGCAACTTTGGCTTATTCTCGTGTTTCCGCTGCTGGGAGCACTCATTAACGGTACGATTGGCCGCCGCCTGTCAAAGGGTGTGATTTCGGCGATTGCGATCGGATCGGTTGCCCTTTCTTTTTTGTGGGTTGTCCGCGCGCTTAGCGAGTTGGGACAACTCGAAACGGCTCATGTGGAGCGTTACTTTAACTGGATCAGCTCTGGTGATTTGAAGATCGGCTTCGACTTATCGATTGACCGGTTGTCGTCCATCATGCTGCTGGTTGTGACTGGCGTTGGGACGTTGATTCACGTCTATGCGGTCGGCTACATGGATCATGAGGAAGGCTTCTGGCGCTTCTTCTCGTACCTGAATCTGTTCATGTTCTTCATGCTGATTCTGGTGCTGGCGCAGAACTTCCTGCTGCTCTTTGTGGGCTGGGAAGGTGTGGGGCTTTGCTCTTACCTGCTGATCGGGTTTTACTTCCTCGAGAAGTTTGCCGGAGATGCAGCCAAGAAGGCATTCATTGTGAACCGCGTTGGTGACTTTGGATTTTCGCTGGCCATGCTGATGATGGTGGTGCACTTTGGTTCGCTCGATATGACCGAGGTGTTTACTGCGGCCAAGAAGCTGCCGGTGGAAGAATCGTTTGGAGTTTTGACAGGGATTGCGCTGCTGCTGGTGGTGGGAGCCTGTGGTAAGTCCGCGCAGGTACCGCTGTATGTTTGGTTGCCGGACGCCATGGCTGGCCCGACACCGGTGTCGGCACTGATCCACGCGGCGACGATGGTGACGGCTGGCGTTTATGTGGTGGCTCGTTCTAGCGATGTGTTTCTGAAGGCACCGATTGCGATGGAGACTGTGGCCGTGATTGGCCTGGTTACGGCAGTTGTTGCGGCGCTGATTGGAACGGCGCAGAACGACATCAAAAAGGTATTTGCTTACTCGACGGTTTCGCAGTTGGGTTATATGTTTCTCGGCCTGGGAGTGGGCGCGTTTTCGGCGGGTATCTTCCACGTTGTGACGCATGCGTTCTTCAAGGCGCTGTTGTTCCTGGGCGCGGGGTCGGTGATCCATGCGCTTCATGGCGAACAGGACCTTTCGAATATGGGTGGATTGCGATCGAAGATCCCGATCACGTATTGGACTCTGATGACGGCTGCGGTCGCGATTGCCGGGGTGTGGCCCTTTGCCGGCTTCCACTCGAAAGATGCAATTCTGCTGGCCGCTCATGCGCATTCCCCCTGGATGTACTGGGTGGGTGTGGTGACGGCTGGATTGACTGCGTTCTACGTGTTCCGCGCGATTTTCCTCTGCTTCTTTGGGACGTATCGCGGGAAGGCACATCCGCATGAGTCTCCGGCCATCATGTACATGCCGCTGGTAATTCTGGCGTTGCTGAGTGTGGCGGGTGGTTATCTGCCGGTGATGGATTGGCTGGCGCCGCTGTATCCGGCGCATGAACATCCTCACGATTTGAGCTTGATCCTGATCTCTGTTGCGTTTGCCTTCGGTGGTATTTTTATTGCCTATTACGTCTATGTGTTGAACCCTGGATCTGCGGATGGTTATGCGCGCAGCCTGGGTGGCGTGTACAAGGCCATTGCCGGGAAGTTCTATGTGGATGAGGCCTACGATGCGGCGATTGTGCATCCGCTGGAGCAAGGTTCGCGGACGGTACTGATGAATGGATTTGAAGAAGTGATTGTAGAAGGTGGCGTGAAGGGCACAGTGGCCTCGACGCGCTGGGTGGGCGGATTGTTCCGCTTGCTGCAGGCGGGAAATATTCGTAGCTACGCAGCGTATGTCCTGCTGGGAGTGGTCATCTTCCTGGGCGTGATGGCCGCCAGCGGAGGTGGACGCTAATGTATCTTCTGATTGCACTTCTATTGCCTGTCGCTGGATTTCTGGCGTGTCTGACGGTTTTGCGCAAGTCGCAACATTCGGCCTATCTTGCGGCGCTCGGTAGCGCCGGGGTTGCCTTTCTGGCCTCTCTCGCGATGATTCCCGAGGTGATGCAGAATCCGGCTCTACTCTCGCAGGCCCTCAGCGTGAACTGGATTCCGTATCCGCCGATTCATTTTTCGATTGGAGTGGACGGGCTTTCGTTGTGGCTGATTGCCGTGACGGGGCTGCTGAGTCTGATTGCGATTTTTACCAGCGCCAAACGTGACGCGCAGTTTTTTGGGTGGCTGCTTCTGCTCGAAGCTGGCATCATCGGTGTGTTTGCTGCGCAAGACCTGTTTCTGTTCTTTGTCTGCTTTGAGCTGACGCTGGTGCCGACGTTGTTCCTGATGGGGCAGTATGGCAAGGATTCCTTGCGCTGCAGCTCGAATTCAGCGACGGTCAAGTTTTTCATCTACACCTTCTCTGGTTCGGTGTTGATGCTGGCCTCGATTGTGTATCTGTTCCTGAAGGCAGGCACCTTCGATTACCAGAACATCATGGCGCAAATGCAGGCTGGTTCGTTCCGGTTGACTCCGGCCGAGCAACTGCCGCTGTTTCTGGCCTTCTTCCTGGCCTTTGCGGTGAAGACGCCGCTGTTCCCGTTCCACTCCTGGCAGGCTGATGCGTATGCGACAGCACCGACGCCGCTGGGGATTGTGATGGCTGGGCTGATGGGCAAACTTGGGACTTATGGATTGTTGCGGTTCTGCCTGCCGCTGTTTCCGAATGCGGCACGTGAGTGTGCGGGCTGGATCAATGGCCTGGCGATTCTCGCGATTCTGTATGGGGCATTGATTGCCATCGTGCAGCCGAACATCAAGCGACTGCTTGCTTTCAGTTCGTTGAGCCATCTTGGCTTTATCATTCTGGGCATCTTCTCGTTCCACATCAATGGACTGGACGGGGCGGCGTATCAGATGGTTTGCCATGCGGTGACGACGGGTGCGTTGTTCCTGCTGGCTGGGTATCTCGAAGACCGCAAGGGCTCGAGCGAAATCAGTGCCTTTGGTGGCCTGGCTTCTCGTACCCCCTGGCTGGCAACTACCTTTCTGGTGGCGGCCCTGGCGAGCTCTGGCTTGCCGTCGCTCAACAATTTTGTGGGTGAGTATCTGATCTTGCAGGGCGCTGCTTTTGCGGGCTTTGCTTATGCGGCTGCCGCAGCGGTGGGAGTGATCCTGTCTGCGGTGTACCTGTTGTGGATGTACCAGAGGACGTTTCTTGGCCCCAATCCGGCTGAAGATACACCTGACCTGAATCCCAGCGAGAGTCTTGCGATCGCTCCGCTGATTTTATTGATGATTTGGATGGGCGTCAGCAGTGGGAGTTTCCTCCCTGTGCAGAGTGCCGTGAATACGAAGATCCTCCAGCAAAGCAAAATGAACGTCGAATTCCGAGTACAAGTCCCGGCGCCGGAGGTGGTCCATGGCAATTAACGCCACTCCTGCTCCTGAAGAGTTGTTGCGCTTTCTTCCCGAAATGATTCTGGCGGTCTTTGCGACGCTGATCATGCTTTGGGAATCGCGCCATGATGAGCATGGCCAGCGGCCTGGCATGCCGGCGATGGCGCTTGTTGGATTAGCTCTGGCGGCGATTGCCAGCATCATTGCCGGCTCCAATCCAGGGCTGGCCTTTAACAACATGTTGGTGGTGGATTCTTTCGCGACCTACTTCCGTTTGCTCGTGCTTGGTATTGGCGCGCTTGCCGTCTTTACGGCGAGCCCATTCTTGAGGGCACGTGCTGCCGAGGGTGGCGAATTCTACTCGCTGTTGCTGCTTTCCCTGATCGGGCAGTCCTTGATGGCGGCCTCGAATGAAATGATCATGGTCTTTATCGGCATTGAGATTTCTTCGATTGCGTCGTACGTGCTGGCCGGATATTTGCGTGACGACAAGCGGGCGAATGAGTCGGCGCTGAAGTACTTCCTGTTGGGAAGCTTCGCGACCGGGTTCCTGCTGTACGGGATTTCCTGGATTTACGGTTTGACCGGGACAACCAATCTGAACGAGATTGCCTCGATCCTGGGCAATGCTGATATTGCTCCGGATGCGGTGTTGACGGCTGCGGCTGCGGCGCTGATTCTGGCTGGTTTGAGCTTCAAGGTTTCGGCCGTACCGTTTCAGAGTTGGGCTCCTGACGTGTACCAAGGCGCACCGACTCCTGTTGGCGCTTTTTTGAGCGCGGCGCCCAAGGCTGCTGCCTTTGCCGCATTACTTCGTATTTTCTACACGGCCTTTGAGCCGATGGCTGATCGCTGGTTGCCGCTGATGACGGGTGTTGCTCTGGCCACGATGGTGGTTGGAAATTTGGCGGCCCTCTGGCAGACCGATGTGAAGCGCATGTTGGGCTATTCGTCTATCGCCAACGCTGGTTATGTGCTGGTGGCAGTGGCCTCTCATTCGACGCTTGGTGTCAGTGCGGTGCTGTTCTATCTGGCGGCGTATGCCGTGATGAACTTTGGTGCCTTTGCTGTGGTTTCGATGCGTGAGGAAACCGAACTGAGTGACTTCAATGGACTGGCCCAGCGCCAGCCAATGACTGCGGCTCTGATGTCGGTGTTTATTGCGTCTCTGATCGGGTTGCCGCTCACGGCAGGATTCTTTGGCAAGTTCTACATTTTCAAGTCGGCCATTGATGCCGAGATGTACTGGTTGACCGGCCTTGGTTTGCTGACCAGTGCGGTTGCTGCTTTTTACTACTTGCGAGTGATTGTGGCGATGTACATGAAGCCGGTGGCGGAGAATGCAGAGGAGCTTGCGGCGCCCGCTCCGGGCTTGCAAGCGGTGCTCTTTGTGTCTGCCGCGCTGACCGTGGGCTTTGGTGTTTTCCCTGGTTGGTTGCTTGATTGGGCGACACGATCCAGCGGATTGCTGCGCTAGGCGACAGAGCCTGATAAATTGAAGTTCATGCGAATTGCAATTTTGCTCAGTCTGGTGAGCGGCCTCCTGTTTGCCGCTGGCCCTGATTCGAAACCCGAGAAGGGTTTCACGGCGATCTTCAACGGTAAGGATCTTACCGGTTGGACGAAGGCCAAAGAGAATGAAGATGCCTTCCAGGTAAAGGATGGCTCCATCGTTGCCAATGGCAAGCGTTGCCATCTTTACTTCACTGGCCCGTTTAAGGGCAAGCCTGCCAGCTTCAAGAATTTTGAGCTGAAGGTGGACGTGATGACCAAGACCAAGTCGAACGGTGGGATCTACTTCCACACGGCCTATCAGGAGACGAACTGGCCGGATAAGGGCTTTGAGGTGCAGGTGAATAACTCGCACGGCGACTGGAAGAAAACTGGTGGCTTGTACAACGTGCAGGACAACAAAGAGCCATTTCAGGATGACGTCTGGTTCACCGAGCACATCATTGTGAAGGGCAACCAGGTGACTGTGTTTGTCGACGGCAAGAAGGTGTCCGATTGGACGCAGCCGGCAGACTGGCAAGGCCCGAAGGGAAACCCCGGTCGCAAGCTCGACATGGGGACGTTTGCTCTGCAGGCCCATGACCCCGGTTCGACAATCATGTACACGAATATTCGTGTCAAGCCCTTGAAGTAAACGTCAGTTACGAGAAATGAGAAGCCCCCGCGCGACGCTGTCGTGCGGGGGCTTTTGCGTTTTGGTTGAACTAGCCGAGAATGTCGATGGATTGGCTGGAGAGCTCGTTGGCGCTCTCGACGAGCTTGAGGTTGGCCTGGGTAGCGATCTTGGCCTCCAGGAGCGCGACCATTTCAGCACTGAGGTCGACAGTATCCATGCCTGCCGTTGGGGCACTGGCGGTGCCGCTGGATAGTCTTTTAGCCACTGCGGCGAGGCGCTCCTGCGCCTTTTCGAGGCCAGCCAGGGCGATCGATTGCACTTCCATAGTCTTCGTATCGTCGCACAAAGAGACTACTTTAGAAATATTTGCTCAATTGTCCGAAGTTTTCTACGATGTGCAGGATGCCGGGGCCGGGTTGGCGAAGTGGGGTATTTTCGAGAGTCCAGGTGCGAGCGTGTGGCACGAAGACTGCATTGAGGCCAGCTTCGAGCGCCGGATTGATGTCGCTTTTGGGGGAGTTTCCGATCATCCAGGTGATTTGAGGGTTGAGGCTGAAGCGGGCCACCAGGTCGAGGTAGGCTGCCTGATCTTTTTCGCGCACGATTTCGAAGGAGCGAAAAAAGCGGCCGACCGGGCTGCGGTCGATTTTGAGGCGTTGTTCTTCCGGGTGACCTTTGGTGAAGAGAATCAGGTCGTGGTTGCGCTCGAGCAGATAGGCGAGAGTGGATTCGACGCCTTCGAGCATTTCAATGGGCTGGTGGAGGATTCGGTCGGCAAAGCCCATGACGCGAGCCAGGTCACCGGCTTCGATTTGACGCTCGACGAGGTGCTGGTAGCACTGCACCATGTTGCGGGCGAAGTTCATCGCACCGTAGCCGTGAATCTTGATGTTGGCGATCTCAATCTCGTCGAAGATATCGCGAGTCTGTTTGGGGCTGAGCGAAGAGTGGCTCAGGAAATCGAGGAACTCCTCCCAGGCCTGCTCAAAGTAGATGTTGTTTTCCCACAAGGTGTCGTCGGCATCAATGATGAGGGTTTGTGGGGCATCGATTCGCATCAGGCCTCCAGGATGTCGTTCGTATGCTTGGCATGACCGTTGAGCGGAGCAACGCGGCGGACATGGCGCGTCAGCTTTTCTCGTTCGACGAAGGAAGGCAGGTAGTCGGCCAAAGCATCCATGCGTGCCTTTTCGCTGCGCAGGGAGAGGAGTTGCTGGCGGAATTCGACATCGGGCAAGGCTTGTGCTACGAGGAAGCTGAGGTCGGAGCGGGAATCTGAAGGCATCTCTTCGGTCATGCCGCCGTGCTCGATCATCATCCACTTCACCCAGGCACTGAGCACGCGCTGGCGCACCAGATCGGTGGGGAGGTCCAGGTCTTCATCGGCAACGGGAGCGACGGAGGCGCGCAGATAGTTTTTCTCTTCGTCGATCAAAATGATTTCAAAACGGCGTTGGCCGCGGGCCAGAATGTCGAGGCGTCCATCGGGATACTTGCGAAGGACCTTCTCGATGACTGCGGTACAACCAACGTTCGCCATACCTTTTTCACTGGCCAGCACCACGCCAAATTCCGATTCGTCGCGCATGACATCGCTGATCATCTCTTTGTAGCGCTCTTCGAAAATGTGAAGCGGGAGTTCGGCTCCAGGGAATAAAACCACCCCGAGGGGAAACAGGGGCAGTGCATCTTGCGGCATAAGTACTATTATTGACTCTTGTGCGTATCGATGGATCGAAGATTGTAATTACGGGTGCTTCCACCGGGATTGGGGCGAGCCTGGCCAAGGCTTTGCATGAGCGTGGGGCCAAGCTGGTGCTGATTTCAAGGAAGGTAAATACTTTTGCTCTCGAGGGGGCGCACTGGATTTCAGCCGACCTGACAGATGCCGGACAACGGGTGAGCGCGATTGAGGAAGCCATGCGGCATCTTGGGGGGATCGACATCCTGGTGAACAACGCCGGGGTTGGAGCCTATGTGCCGACCGCAAAGATTGACGACGCCACCTGGCAGCATTTGTGCGAGTTGAATCTGAATGCTCCCGTGCACCTGACCCGTCTGGTGTTGCCGCAGATGCTGGCGCAGGCCAGCGGCGCGATTGTGAACATCGCATCCATTGCGGCGCTGGTGCCGCTGCCCTGGTTTACGTTGTATTCGACTACGAAGGCGGCGTTGTTGAGCTTTACGCATGGCTTGCGGATGGAGCTGGATCGCACTGGAGTGACGACGATTGCGGTTTGCCCCGGGTATGTGAAGACGCCCTTTCAGGCCAATGTGATTGTGGGGAAGCCGCCGGGCTTGCTGCAGCGCACCAAGAAGTTTGCCATCACGCCTGAAGTTTGCGCGCGCGATATTGTCCGGGGAATCGAGAGAAACCAGCGGACGGTGGTGACGCCAGGGAGTGGCCACTGGCTAAATGCACTATATTTCTTCTT
This sequence comes from Bryobacter sp., assembly GCA_044340255.1. Lineage (GTDB taxonomy): Bacteria > Acidobacteriota > Terriglobia > Bryobacterales > Bryobacteraceae > Bryobacter. The sequence goes on from JBIITX010000010.1 coordinate 27,849, forward strand.
CCCGAAGCTGATCGACCGGCAATTTGCTGGATACAATCGCAGTTTGGAGAAAGCGTCACATTGATTCTGAAGCTGAAGCGATCGCCGGGCATTTACCTGGTCGGGTTTATGGGTTGCGGCAAGTCAACGGTGGGGGCCCAACTGGCTGACGAGATCGGCTGGCGATTTCTGGACCTGGATCAACGGATTGAGCAAGAGCAGCAACGTACGATCGCCAGCATTTTTGACGAAGACGGAGAAGAGGCTTTCCGCAAGATCGAGAGTGAGACGCTGCAGCAGGTGATTCGGGAAACCTATCGCGGGCGAGCCACTGTGGCCGCACTCGGCGGTGGAGCGTTTGCCTGGCCGGGCAATCGCGAGAAGCTGGAAGACTCGGGCGTAACGATTTGGCTGGATGTTCCCTTTGAGCGGGTGGCGCAACGTGTGGCCCGGCAGGAACATCGCCCCCTGGCGCGAGACCCTGAGAAGTTTAAAGCCCTCTTTGAAGCTCGCAAGCCGCTTTACGCCAAGGCCGATTACACGATTCCTTTTGATACCGATCATGCCCAAGATGCCGTCCAAGCCATCCTCGCGCTCGGCCTCCTTGACTGAGGCTCAACTTCGCAAACATGCGTTACGCATTTTCCGTGCCGCACTGGCGGCAGCGGACCCGTACGCTGCGACTCTGGCGCACCTGAAGCCTTTACCGAAGTCTGTAAAGAATCTCTATGTGGTGGGGGCAGGGAAGGCTGCTGCCTCGATGGCCCGTGCGGTGGAGAAGTTCTATGGTGCCCGTGTCGCGGCCGGCGTGATCGTAACCAAGTACGGGCATGGGCAGCCACTGAAGAGGATTCGATGTCTTGAGGCAGCGCACCCGGTACCCGACCATGCAGGGGTAGTGGCGGCGCATGCCATTGCTGAAGTTTGCCATAGCGCCGGGCCGCACGATCTGGTGATCTGTTTGATCTCGGGTGGGGCGTCGGCGCTGATGCCGAGCCCGGCAGTGGGGATCAGTTTGGCGGAGAAGCAACAGGCGACGAAGTTGTTGCTGGCATGCGGGGCAACCATTCACGAGCTGAATTGTGTTCGCAAGCATCTGAGTTCGCTGAAGGGTGGGCAATTGGCGCATCTGGCGCATCCGGCAAAGGTGCAATCGCTGATTTTGTCGGATGTGATTGGCGATCCGCTCGATGTGATCGGCTCGGGCGTGACGGTGCCTGATCCGACAACGTATGCCAATGCCTGGGAGATCATTTACAAGTACCAACTGAGTGACAAGATGCCAGCCAGCGTGCGGCACCACCTGGAGCAAGGTGTGAATCTGCGGATTCCCGAGACGCCGAAAGAGGGGGATCCGATTTTCCGTCATGTGCGCAATACGCTAATTGGGTCGAACCGATTGAGCTTGCAGGCGGCGCAGGGTATGGCCAAGGAGCTGGGTTACCATTCGCTGTTGCTCTCTACGACGCTGGATGGCGAGGCCTCTGAGGTGGCGAAGACCTTTGCGGCGATTGCCCGGGAGGTGCGTACTTCGGGAGAGCCGGCGAAGGCCCCAGTGGCCGTGATGGCGGGTGGAGAGACGACGGTGGCGCTGAGTCATCATCATGGTTTGGGTGGAAGGAATCAGGAGATGGCGCTGGCTGCCTCGATGGGGATTGCGGGCTTGGAGCGAACCGTGTTTCTGGCGGCGGGGACCGATGGGACGGATGGGCCGACCGATGCGGCGGGGGCTTTTGCCAGTGGGGATACGCTGAGGCGGGCGCAAGCAATTGATTTTGTGCCGGAGGATTTTTTGGCCCGGCATGATTCGTATCATTTCTTCAAGCCACTGGATGATCTGCTGGTGACCGGCCCGACGGGAACGAATGTGATGGATCTCTATTTGCTCTTGATTGGATGAGCGACTATGATCAAGCGGAAAGGTGACCACTACCTGAGGAGAAGAAAATGACTCGTATCAGCCTTTTGGGATTTATTCTCGCCACGGTACTGAGTGCCCAAATTCGTCCGCTGCATACCCGCGACCTCACCCGCCTCAGCCAACCTCAAATCGCGGAACAACTGCGCACGAACGACATCATCTTCATCCCCGTCGGCGCTGTTGAAACCAATGGTGTCGAGCCCAGCGGCCGCGACTACGTCTACCCCCTCGCCTACGCCTCGATCATGGCCGAAGAGGCCAAAGGCCTCTACTTACCCGGCCTCGTGTGGAGCTACCCCGGAACCACCAGCCTCGCCTCCGCTTCCATCTACGTCTCTCCGCAATCCGGTACACAATTCCTCAAACAACTTGCCCACTCTCTCCTGCGCCAGGGCTTCCGCCGCCAGGTCTATCTCAGTGCGAGCCATGGCCCAGCCCCGCTTACCGTCGGAACCATGGTGCGCGAATTCTTTGAAGAAACTCAAGTCCCGATCCTCTACATCAACATGGACATGATCCTCCCCAGGCTGAGCCTTGATGCCAGACAACGGGAGCGTCTTCTTTACGGTGCCCACGCCATCACCAGTCGCCTCGAAGACCTCCCGCTCAAAGGTGACTACGGCAGTGCTGTCACTCAAGCCCCGGCAGACATCCCCGAAAACGAGGGCCTGCGGGAGCTGGGCAAATTGGGGTTCAGCGGTAGCCTGACTCTAGGCTCCTGGATTTCGCACTCGATGGCCCACGGCGGCACAGCCGCACTGCCAGCCACCAGAGAGGAACGCGAAGCCTGGGGCAAAGAAGGTACTGCACTCATCCACAAGATCGTCAGGGAAATGAAAATCCCCGAGGCTATGCAAGCCCTCCGGAAGCACGACCAGTTTACACAGCAATGGATCGTCCCTCACTTCTCCCATCGCCCTGCGAAATAGATCCTGTTCAAATTTATTGACCAGGCTCCCAGCACCAAGTAAGTTGGTTGGACCAAATGCAGCAATCCACTGGAGCCCAAACATGCTTGACCCGATGATAGGCAGCATCGTCTGCGTCGCCTTCAATTTTGCCCCCAGAGACTGGGTGCTTTGTGACGGCACTGTTTACCCAACATCCGAGTTCAATATTTTGTCCCAATACCTGGGCAACACCTACGGCGGCGATGGCACCACCACATTCGCAGTTCCAGACCTCCGCAGTCGCGCCCCTCGTCACATTGGCCCCATCAACGCCCTCGGCCAAACAGGCGGCACAGAGCAAGTCACTTTAACTCAAGCTCAATCCCCCTCACACAGCCACAGCTTTCAGGCGAGTTCCGCCCAAGCCAGTCTGGCCCAACCTTCCCTTGCGCTTCTCGCTCCTGCCGCTCCTCGCGGTATCGATGCCTACAGCTCTGCTGCTACTACTACCGAACTCACCGGCACGGTCATCGAACCCCAGGGTATGGAAAGTCCGCAAGCTCACTCAAACCTCCAACCCTTCCTCGCCATGAATTTCGTGATTGCCACCCAGGGCAGTTACGTCCCTCCGGGCGGAGAGTACCCTCCAGATGATGAGCCCTGCACTGGTGAAATCCGCATCTTCGCCTCCAATACAATCCCTACCGGGTGGGCACCTTGCAATGGTCAACTGATCGATATTGCCAAGAATGCCGCTCTCTTCAGTCTCATTTCTAATATCTACGGTGGCGATGGGCATTCTACTTTTGCACTTCCAGACCTTCGCGGTCGCCTTCCCTTGGGCGCAGGCCAGGGCCCTGGCCTTTCAGCCTATACTCTGGGTGCAAGCGGTGGCCAGGATTTGGTCTCACTCGACATCAATCAGACTCCCTTGCACACGCATCTCGCTCTCGGCTCTCCTTCTGCGCCCGACGCTTCTTCGCCTGCTGGTAACCTCCTGTCTGCTGAGGCTCAAATTTATACCACTGCAGTCGACAACACCGCCCTCAAGGCTGATGCGTTGTCGATTGTTGGCAAATCCATGCCTCATGAAAACCGCATGCCTTCTCTAGCTCTTAATTTCTGTATCTGCCTCGCAGGGTATTATCCTCCAAGGAACTAATTATTATGGCTTTTATCGGTGAAATTCAAATTTTTCCAGGCAAGTATGCCCCAGGCGGTTGGTATTTCTGCGACGGCTCCCTGCTCAGCATCTCCGAGTTCCCCCAGCTATTCCAGCTGTTTGGCACCACCTACGGCGGCGATGGCGAAAAGACCTTCGCTCTCCCGAATTTGAGCGGCCGTGTCCCTGTCCACTGCGGTGCCGGCCCTGGCCTGGAACCGCTAAGCCTGGCCCAGGCGGTAGGCGCGTCTACCGTTACGCTTTCCCAGGATGAGTTTCCAGCTCACTCGCACGACGTGATGGCCTCTACTCTCCCTCCGACCGCCCCAAACTCCCTTGCTCTCGCCGCTGCACTCACCTATAGCCCCATCGACACCCCGCCCTTGCTTGCGCTCAACCCAGCTTCCATCTCGGCAAGTGGCGGCGGCAACCAGCCGCACCCCAACGAGCAGCCCTACCTCACGCTCTATTTCGCCATTTGTGCACTCGGTGTATACCCCGATTAACTCGAAAATATAGTACTCGTCCGAAAGAGTACTATAAGTGCAAAATTGCGGGTTTTCGACATTGACCAGTGCAATGTTCTCCGCTATCCTTCAAGGACTAGTGGGGCTATTCTCACCATTACTTTATGGCTAGTCTTGATGTAGGAACGATTATCTGTGTCGCTTTCCCCGGGTCCTTCACCGCGTGGACCCCGTGTGACGGTCGCATCTTGCCGATCGTCGGAAATTCTCACATTTTCTCCTTGCTGGGCACGCGTTTCGGCGGAGACGGCAAAACGAATTTTGCCCTGCCAGACCTCCGGGGGCGCGCCCCCAGGCACGTCAGCTCCACAAACCCCATAGCAACGGCCAAAGGTAAGGAACTGGCAACCCTTGATGCCACGCAACTGCCTGCACATACCCATGCCGTGCAGGCTGCATCCAACGCGGCAGGCCTGACAGACCCCGCACAAAATCTCCTTGCTGCTGCTGCCTCCCGTGGGATCAATGTCTACTCTTACATCGGTGCATTAACTCCGCTTGATTCCGCAGTGATTTCTTCCACCGGCTCTGGCCAGCCGCATGACAATATCCAACCTTATTTGGCGATGAATTACCTCATCGCTGTGCAGGGCGCTTTCCCCCAGCGAAACGGTTCGATGGGGGTCTGGGAAGGTTTCATGGGAGAAATCCGGTTATTTGCAAGCCATCAAATCCCCCCGGGATGGATCCCGTGTGATGGGCAACTCCTCGATTCAGCTTCCAATCAGGCTCTTTACAGCCTCATTGGCAATACCTACGGCAGCCCGCAAGGGACTTCGTTCCGGATTCCTGATCTTCGAGGCCGCTTGGTTCTCGGTGCGGGTAGTGGCCCCGGTCTCTCGCCCTACAAGCATGGCCAGCGTGGTGGTAGCGAAGGTGTTGCGCTCACAGAAGCCCAAATGCCAGCCCACAACCACAATGCCTATTCCAACAGTCTTGTTCCAAGCTATGCAGATCCAACCGGGAAACTGATATCGAATCAGGCGCAGGTGTTTAACTCTCAGCCCAACAACACCAGTCTCTCCCCTGCCACCCTGAAGACTACTGGGAATCATGTCCCTCACAACAACATGATGCCCTTCCTCACCCTAACTTACTGCATTTGCACCAACGGCCAGTTTCCGTCCGGGCTACAGACCGTCTAACCCTATGTCAGCTCAATCCTTTCTCTATATCGGTGAAATCCAGATCTTTGCGATTGACTTTATTCCCGACAATTTCCTGCCCTGCGACGGCACTTCCTATTACATTTCCACCTACCCCGCACTTTTCGCCCGCATCGGCACTACGTATGGCGGCGATGGGAAAATCACTTTTGCCGTTCCTGACCTGAGAGATAGAGTCGCCATCCATCACGGAACTGGCCCCGGCTTCACTCCTCGCGCCATTGGCGAGTCTGGCGGTGAATCCGCAGTCACCCTCCAGCCCGGCCACCTTCCCGCACACAGCCACGCCTGGAATGCCAATCAAACTGCCCCGGTTGCAACGGGTGGTGGCAATACACTCGGAGCAGCGCTCACCTACGGGACGCCTGTCGGAGCAACTTTGGTTTCGCTAGATCTGTCTACTATTGGCGCTGAGGGTGGCTCCCAGCCGCACGACAACGAGCAGCCTACCCTTTCCCTTACTTTTGCCATACGCCATGACGAGTAATTGTCTTTGCGAAGGCCTGACCCACAACCAACTCGGAGGATACAAACAACAATGAAACAACTGAAGCTCACCATCGCCCTCGCGGCCATGGCATTATTTACCAGCACTGGCGCTCATGCTTCCCTACTCGGGGATAGTGTCACCCTTAGAATTCTTAATAGCGGCAATGAGGAAAGTACTCGTAACACCACCGTCGGTGCTGGCGTTGAATTCAGCAATACCGTTGGGAACTCACCTGCCTTTTTCGCGGTCGGCGAATTTATCGACATCACCAGCAACTCCATCAACCTTAACTTTACTGGTACCCTCCAGCGCACATTTGAGTTCATCTTTACCAACGCAAACATTGCCAGTGTCATCGCTGCTTCTTCTTCTACTCCTACGAATGCTATTCCCAATCCGCTCCCCCCGCTCTCCGGCCTCACCGTTAACAATAAATCGATTTCCTTCCTTTACACAGCGGGTGACCATCCTTCCACCGCTGCAGTAAGCCTGACCTTCCGTGAGAGTGAAAATGAACCAGCTATCCCGGAACCCGGCACCACTGCCCTTCTGGTTTCTGGTCTCGCTGGAATCTTCTTCTACCGTCGTAAGCGTTAGTCTCATAAAGGCCGGAGCTTCACGGCTCCGGCCTTCCCCACTTGCCCCCACCACAAGTCTGCGTCCATCACGGCGCACCTGGTTCCACATCTCCAGGCTGCTCTACCTCGCAATCGCTTTGAAGATCACGCCTCGTATTGGCATCATCCTGGCGACCGATGGATCTTTACCTGATGCTGGATGGGTAGCTTTGTGATAGATTGAAGGAAGCTGAGCGGGAGTAATTCAGTGGTAGAATGTCAGCTTCCCAAGCTGAACGTCGCCGGTTCGAACCCGGTCTCCCGCTCCATCTGCATCGTCGAAAATACTCCAAAGCGATCTTTCCTTTGGTTGCATCCAGAATCCTCATCTCCCGGATCAGTGAATATCTTCGTTGCAGCTTTAGTTCTTTGACTGGAATGTAGATTGGTGGCAATCCCTCGAATGTGATGGGGCACAATATGAGCGCCCCCGGCCAAAATTAGCGAAGTAGAAGCACGGGCAGTGACGCAACTTGAGGAGTTCAAACAACTTGCCCTCGGATCGAAACCGATCTCCCGTGCATCTTGCTCGATATAGGCTCAAGATGCGAGATGCAATTCTTCCACCATCCCCAGAACTGGCTTCACGGTGATTGAGTCGAGCCCAGGCACCAAACACGGGTTGACTCTTTGAAGTTTGGTGCCATCGGGGAGATGTTGCCGAAGAATGAGAAATCTCAAAAGACCAGCTTTAAGGCAAATTGCAATTGGCGCGGAGCGCGTGTTGAGGTGACCGTGCCGTACGTCACATTAGAGCGATTTGTGTCTGGCGTGACGAAGTTCGTGGTGTTGAGCAGATTGAAGGCTTCGCCGCGGAATTCCAGCCGAAACCGTTCTGTCAAGGCGAAGGTTTTGTGCAGCCCCAGGTCTGCCTGATAGAAGGCCTCGCCGCGCACTGTGCCGCGACCCGAGTTGCCGAAGGGATTGCCTTCTGTTGCTGCAACTGGTTGCACCGCCGCAGGGTCGAGCCAGCGGAACCAATCGCGTTCGGTCTCTGGAAAGTACAAGCTTGCTCCTGTGACGTTGGGTCGAATGGAGACGCCGACGCCCCCAATGCCCTGGCGCCCCACGGTGTTGTATCGCAGTGTGCCGGGAAGGCCGCTTGCCATAGTGTTGATGAGGGTCAATCGCCAGCCTCCGGCAATATAGTCGAGGGGCCTGGAGATCTGCGACCCGAACTTCTGGCCGCGTCCGAAGGGCAGATCCCAAACTGCTGAGGTTGTATTGTTGAGCGTTTGGTCGTAGCTGGATACTCCTTTCTCACGGGAGAGATCGAAGACGTTGGTACGGGAATCATCTCCAAAGAAGGTTTCCAGATGTCCGGCGGCATTGTCGAGGGCTTTCGAATAAGTGAACGAGTTCAAGAGATAAAGTCCTGCGGAGAAGCGACGCTCCAGGCGCGCTTGCAGGGAATGATAATTGGCCCAGCCCTGTGGAGGAGCGGTTTGAATCGTGGTGAAGCCTGTGATGGGGCGACGCTGGTCTACGGTGAGGTTTTCATTGGGGCCATTGAAGCGTGCCTGGTTCAGATCGCCCAGGATGACCAGTTTGTTGGTGCGATTGCCTACATATCCAACGTCCAAAAGCAGGTTCTTGCTCAGCTCCCGTTGCACCGAAAAGTGCCAGCTTGCGGTATATGCAGTGCGAGTATCTACCGGTATATGCAAAGTGCGGGTTGTCGTGGTGGAGACGTTTGCCGGATCGAGGAAGCCGGTTGGGTACCCATCCTGAGTGGGTCGGAAGCACGTCTGAATCGCTTGGCCCGGGCGACACAGCCCCTGGTTTGGCAACTGCGCAATTGAGGGGCGCAGGACCCAGGGAATGTTGCCGCTGAGGATGTTTTCACCGCCTAGCCGGTTGAAGTGAATGAAACTGGTGCCGAAGCCCGTGCGTAGGACTGTCTTCGGTGTCACGCTGTAGGCAATACCGATGCGGGGAGACCAGTTGTTGGTGTCGGGCTGGATGCCGCTGCGATCACGGAAGGAGCCATTCTTGGCAGGGATCAGGGAGCGTGTTCCAGGGTCAAAGTTCGATAGGCGATTTTGAGCTTCATACTGTGGGGTCGCGAACTCATAACGCGCGCCGAGATTAAGCGTCAGTTTGCGACTCAACTTCCAATCGGTCTGGAGGTAGAAGAAGTGCATCTGCTGACGGTACTGTGCCACCAGGACGTTCGCTGCATCGTAGTTGCCACGGAGGCCCAGCAGAAAATCGGAAATGTTGTAGATGCTATTGGCAGCAGCGGTGGTGGGGCGAGTGAACTGGCCGCTGTAGGAATCCCGTCCATATTGCGGGGTGAAGTCCTGAATCTCAGTATGAATGCGCTGGTACTCGCATCCGGCCTTCAAGCTGAGGCGGCCCAGAAACCGAGAGTAGTTTGCCTTGGGGTTGTAGACTGAGGGGTTCTGAAATTGGGGGTTGCTGGCCTGGCGGCCTAGGCTGGTATAGCCGCCGATGTTTTGGGTGTTGAGACCTCCGGCATATTCAGGGTCCTCTGTGAGGCCGCGAATGCCGTAAAGGGTCAGCATGTTCCCTTTGCCGATATCGAGAGGGCGGCGTCCTCCCTTGCTGCGGGATGCACCGTAGCGTAAATCCAACAGGGAGGAAGGCCCGAGCGAGTAGGTTCCACCGAAGACCATTTGACGGTTGAACTCCGAGACGAAACCATTGGAAGAACCACCGGAGGGGGTTGGCAGGCTCGCTTCTTCCAGCGCATTTGCTTCCCGATGGCTGTAGCGGCCAAAGACGCTCAACTTGGAGCTGAGATAGTAGTCGATCTTGATGTCGCCCTTGTCGTCATTTTGGGTGGCTCTGGGCAGAGACTCATAGTTATTGGCAAAGCCAGGCCGATTGGGGCTGGGCAGTTCATTGAGGACTTTGCGGCCAAAGGCGGGGAGTTCACTGGCAGGGATTTGCCCGTTCGGATAGAGCCCGCCGGTGAGCGGATTCTGCAATACAACGGGGCGACCACTGGCATCGGTAAAGAGCCCTTGACGCTGTTCCAGAGTCGCAATCGAGGACAATGCGAAATTGCTTGTTATGCGGCGAAAGCCCTCATAGTTGCCGAAGAAGAAAAGCTTGTCCTTGCGGATCGGTCCACCAAGTGCCGCACCAAACTGATTTTGAACCAGAGTAGGTTTCTTGTTTTCACGCGGCTTGAAAAAACCGATCGAGTTCAACTGAGTGTTGCGCAAGAATTCCCAGGCCGCACCGTGAAACTGGTTGGTTCCGCTGCGTACCGAGGCATTGATGATCGCCCCGCCGGCGCGCCCGTACTCTGCAGAGTAATTGTTGGTGACTACCTTGAACTCCGCCACTGCATCCGGTGAGAGTTGGACTACCTGGTTGGAAAAGCCCTGATTCGATGTGCCATAGGAGTTGTTGTCGACTCCGTCAATGATGAAGTTGTTCAAGGAAGAACGAAGGCCGTTTACGTTGAACGAAGCATTGCGTGGGCGACCGCCTTCGCCTGTAAAGGAGAGCACACTCGGCCGCACCCCGGGAGAAAGCAGCGCGAGGTCGGCGTAGGAGCGGCCATTCAGCGGGAGATTGACAATCTTCTGGGCACTAATCACCTGACCTCGGTCGCTCGACTCGGTTTCCAGCGACCGGACGGCTTCCGAGACAGTGATGGTTTCACTGGTAGCCCCTATTTTCATCTCCAGATCTACGCGTTGCCTACCACCTACCACCACCTGGAACTCGACCGATCGGGTACTGGCGAAGCCCGGTTTTTCACTTTTTACGGAATAGCGACCAATACGGACGTTAAAGAACTCAAAGCTCCCCGAGGCATCGGAGTCGACTGTCGTCTCTACCCCGGTAGCCAAATTAATCAAGGTCACTCGGGCGGCAGGGACTGCGGCTTGCGAGGCGTCACGAATGACTCCAAGCACTGTGGCAGTTTCAAACTGAGCTAGCACCGGCTTGGTGAGGCAAAGCACCAGGAGGATGGCGGGAAGAAGGAATCGTGACATAGCCATGTCCTACGCTAAAACGACCGCGTTTCAAGCCGATGAATGTTAGATGAGGGTCACATTGCAATGAGATTTGAATCTGGAAGCTCCGGTCGAGTGATCGATTCTGCTTGTGGTTTGGGTGTTGCTTCAGGCCTCAATTTCCCCTTATTATTGGGGCTCGCCCCATGAATGTTCTCTTTCTTTGTACGGGTAATTCCTGCCGATCCATCCTGGCCGAAGCAACGTTGAATCATCTTGCTCCGGCGGGGTGGAAGGCCATGAGTGCAGGTAGTAAGCCAACCGGGCAGGTGCATCCCCGCTCGCTGCAGTTGCTGCAGCGGGAGGGCATCTCGACGGAGGGCTACCATAGCAAGTCCTGGAACGATTTGCCTCAGGCACCAGACCTGGTAGTGACCGTTTGCTCCAATGCCGCTGGAGAGACCTGTCCTGCTTATCTTGGCAACGTGATGCGGACGCACTGGGGCGTGGACGATCCCGCTCATGCCGTGGGCACTGATGCTGAGATTGATGCGGCCTTTCAGATTGCCTACAAGACTCTTCGTGCCCGGATTGAAGCCTTTCTGGCTCTCCCAGCCGAGCAACGCTTCGAGCAGGCGGAGTTGGATCGAATCGGTTTACTACCCTAAGCTATTTTGCTTTGGCGAGTTCTGCGGCTCGTACGTTCAGGCTTCGCAATTGGCGCAATTCTTCTTCTGCCTGTTGCAGCGCTGTTTGAATGCGCGACAAATCTCCCGCCTGCATTCCCTGGCTGGAACTCTCTCTTGTCTGCAGATTCAGGCTGAAGCTGCGATAGAGATCTGTCACTTCGCGATAGCGTCGCTCCAGCGTGGTGAGCGATGCCTCGCGTCTGCGATTCAGGTCTTCCAAATCCCTGGTGCCGACGACCGCACGCCGGGAGGCTTGGTCTGCTTTCGCCAGTTTTTCCTGTAAGAGTTTTTCGCTCTGCTCCACTTGCGTGAGACGCTGCGCCTTGAACTTCAGTTCCGTCTCCAGCGCATCGCTGATTCGCTGCTGCTTTTGCGTCGCCTCGCGCGCTTCGGCCATCTGGCTGGCAATGCGCTCTGCTTCTTCGAGTTGAGTGTTGATCCGCTCCCGCAACTGTTCTCTTTCCAACTGCAGGGTCTGCACATTCTTGTCGAGCTCTTGCGTTCGTCCGCGCAACTCGTCAATCAGGCTCAGGTACTTGCCGACATCAGGGCGATCTTTCGATACTTCAGGGCGAATGACTTTGGGCTCAGGCGCCAGCGGGGCGACCGGGGCGTCCACCTCTGGGACCGTCACCCCACGGTTCGCCAGTTCTTGTTCAAGACGTTGGATGCGGCTCCACTGCGACTTGCGTTCGGCCTCGCCTCGCCAAAGCAGCCAGCCTGATACCAGGACGGTGGCGAGCACTGCGATGATCGATGCCTTTTGCATAGCGGGTTCACTTTCCCAGGGCGAATCGGGCCCGGCCCGGGATTTCTTTATCCTTGTTCGATAACTCTATCGTGACTGCCCGTTGTTTGGTGTTCTTCAGTTCTACCGCAATGCTCCAGTGCCGCGAAGCTGCCGAGAGCACCTGCTCGATGGCAACAGGGATGTCCCCCTGGCTGCGGCAAAATACTCCGATTCCGCCAGACTCCTCGGCGAGCTGCAGCAACCCTCTCTGATAGGACTGGTTGACGACATCGGCAAAGTAGCTCAACTGCACGACATAGACCGGGGTTTCGAACCGGGAGAGTTGCGTGGAGAGCTTTTGAATTTTCTCTTTCACCAGTTCGTCGGGGAACTTGCGACTCAAGTCGCGTGAGTCGCTCGAATTGATGACGGGATTGGTGTAGTCTTCGCGGTAGTTGGCAATGTTGCTGTCGGAGACATAAACTACGGCGACGCGCACCCCGCTGCGCTGCATGATTCTCTGGCCGAGAATCGAAGCTGTTTCTACAGAGTTGAGCAGACCCGCTTTCCCGGTGGCGGCATAGTCCTGAACTGCTGCCAAAACCTTTGCCCGATCCGGGGTGGGGTCGACGAGTACTTCGAAGCGATCCTGGGCACGTAGAACACTTACCCAGTGATTGCTGCGCAGACTCTGGAGTTGCTGCGCCAGGGCCTGGCGTGCGGTGTCGACCAGCGTCTGGTCTCCGCTCAGATCCATCACCAGCAAGATCACAAGATCACTGTCCGGCCCCTGGACCTTCAGGATCCTGGCTGGGTTGCCGTCCAGCCTGGCGGAAAACGCTTTCTGCTCGAGGGGAGGATCTTGTTCACTCGCCGCGACGCGCAGCATGGTTCGCCCCGGTTTGGAGGCGGTTGCCTTCGATTCTTCTGCTGCCAGCAAGAAAGGCAGCAGCAGTGCTGTGGCTAAGGCGTGCCTCAAAAGCTCAACCTCAAGCCCAGTTGGACGACTCTTCCACCTCTTGATTCGATGCTGCGGCCGGCGTTGACATTGGGTGCTGAGGCGGGGCCGATGACGGTGTCCGGATCGGCCCAGTTGCCGACGTTGGTCCAGTTGAAGCCGGTTGCCGTGAGTTCGATGACGCGCTCTGCGGTGAGCTCAAAACGCTTGCTCACCGAGAGATCATGATTCTGCGAGCCGGGCCCAACCAGTTGGGGATGAGTGCGTGGGCCGTTACCGATCGTAAAGTCGGGTGGTTGGGCGAAGGCTGCCGGATTGAACCAGCGGTTCGGGCCGGGGTCATCTACCTGCGGGTTGACCCCATCCACCAGGTTGACTCGCAAGCCTTCCACCAGGCCTCCCGTGTTGTTGAACTGTGGCCGAAGCCCGAGCGGAATGCCGCTTTGCATGGATGTAATTCCGCTGAAGCTCCAACCGTCGACAAAGTAGCGCCGCCAGTCTTGAAACGTGAGCAGCGACTTCTTGCTGCCGAGTGGCAACTCGTAGCTGAAGCTGAGTGAGAGCCGGTGTGGATTGTTGCCATTGGTCAGGCTCCACTCATTCTTCATGTTGTAGTAATCCTGGATTCCGGTGGGGCCGGAGTAGTCGTCCATTTGCTTGGAGAACTCATAAGTGGAGTTCAGTACCAGGCCGCTGGCGGAACGTTTCTCCAGACGAAGGGCAGCCGCATTGCGCTTGTAGTTGGCGGTGGGCCAGGAACTAAAGAGATTGAATCTCTGAAACTGCGGGTAAGGCCGAATGGTACGCCGGAAGTCTTCGCGATTGAGTTGGTCGCGCTCGGAAAGATAAGAGAGCGGGATGGAATTGGGGTTCACCACGGAACCCGGGAAAAACAATCTTTGGCCTCTGGCATGTCCGAGACTGAGGCTTACGATGGTTTGTCCTGGCAGGGTTCTTTCATAGGAAAGGCCAGCCGACTGGTAGCGAGGCACATCACCCTGACGCTGCACCAGGTCGGCGATGGTGAAATTGGCTCCGTCTGGACGCAGATCCGGCAAGGGACGCTCGAGTGGCGGGGCTCCATCGCGCAGGCGGATTGCCGGGGTGAGCTGGATGTTTTGTGAAATATAAACGGGCTGGGCAATGAAGCCCTGTGCGGCCCACTGCGTGGTGTAGATGGGGAGGCCACCATGACTCAAGCCGTAGCTGAGCCGGACCACACTTTTGGAATTGCCACGAGGATTCCAGGCGAGGCCGAAGCTGGTTTCCGGACGCCAGATCGATCTCTGCAATGCTCTGCCAATGCCGTTACGACCAGCAAAAATGAGAGCTCCTGGCAGGCCATTGGCGGGGTTGATGGCATCGAGATCGACGCTGCCGAAGCGATCGTATTTTTCACGCCGGGCACCGTTCAGCTCCATCGCGAAGGAGAGGTTGAGAATCAGGTTTTTGTTGATCTCATAAGCGTCTGCTGCCGAGAAACGAATGTAGTTACCACGCCAATAGGAGGGGTGTTCGGCGATGGTGGCAGTGCCTGCTTCGGCGAGGCCCAAGAGGAAGCTGGCGAAGGCATGGCCCGTGTTGTTGATGCCGGGCAGGGAAGTCAAAGAGGGGCCGAAGTCGAAAGAGCCGGCTGGAAATCGCGGCAAGTATCCGTTGACCTGATAACGGCGAAACTGGGCGCTACCGCGAAGCCGATGCTTGCCGATCCTCGTGGAAAGGGCTTCGGTTAGATAGAAGTAATTGTGGCCGCTGACTGTGGTCGGATTCATTCGGCCGGTTTGCAGGTAGTTGCCCAGTCTGAACACAGGGAAGGCTCCGCTGAGGGGGCCGCCCAGACCGATGGTGGCCAGAGCACCTGCCTGCCCGGGCCGCCCACTGTTGGTCTTGTCAGATTGGGCATCAAACGTGAAGGAGTTCACTGTCGAAGCATTGCGAGTGTAGGTCCATTCGAGAATGCCGCGGCGCGCGCTGAACTCACGGTCATTGGAGCCAGAGTCGGCAATGGTATCGAACAGCCTTGGGGCCCTTGCCAGGCCACTGGTAAAGGAGCCGTTAAAGGTCATGCGGTGCTTGTCGTTGAGCGTGTGATCGACCTTGAAGATCATGCCATTGGCCTGGTTGGTTTCTGGCGAGAAAACGAAGTAGTTATTGCGAAAGAAAGGGCCAGCGTTGGAATTCGCTCTGGGGTAAAGCGGGATGGTCCTGGTGGCAACCGGATCGAGGCGCGTGGCGGGAATCACGTTGCCGACAAAAGGATCGCGAGAGTACTGCAAATTGGCGGGTGTGACGGGACGTGTATCGTCGAAATTCGGATTGAGGCGTGTTGTCAGCGGGTCGTATATCGGGAGCGGATTCCCGGCAGGGTCTACCGTCTGGGAGAAGTCTCCGGTTCGTTCGGCATCAATGGCGACCGTGCTCAGATTGGATCTTCCGATTCGCTCTCTGACGCCTTCATAGGAGACATTCAAAAAGGTCTTTCTCGATCCGTCATATAGCTTTGGAATGACCACCGGGCCACCCACATTAAAGCCAAACTGATTGCGGCGGAGGATGTTGCGGGATCCACCCCGCTGCACGACTTCATGAGGCGTCGCATCCAGCTTATCGTTGCGAAAGTTTTCAAAGAGGCGGCCGTGCCAGGCGCTGAGAACGGGCTTTCGGACTGCCTTGGCCGTCGGGCTATCGCTTCGCAGGCCAAGCTCTCCGCTCACCACTTTGAATTCGTCCACCGCTCGATCCAGGGGGGCTTTGGCAGGGGGCTGCGCTTGCGCCGAGAGCAGCTCTAGAATCACAAGCGTAGAGTGGATGAAGATCACTTCATCTACAGGATAGCTTGCTTTCTAAACTCTCAGGCTTAAACCATCGGCCAGCGTATTGCGGTAAGCACGCCAGGCGGGTACCAATCCGATCAGGACGGAGGTGCTGAGCACCAGACCCAGGTAAATGCCATGTTCGGGTTGAAAGCCCTGCCAGCGCAGGTAGAGGCCAAATTGCTGTTCGACGACGCCCTGAAGCGCTGCGATGCCGGCATACATCAAGCCCACTCCCAGCAGGCAACCGGAGCTTGCCAGCAGCAAGCTCTCGATCAGAAAGAGGGCAAGGATCTTGAGCGGCCCGGTACCCAGGGCTCGCAGGATTGCCATCTCGCGACGACGCTCATTGAGGGTGGTGTAGATTGCGACCAGCATTCCGAGCAAGCCCACCAGCACGACAAAGCCGCCGACAATTTCCAGGGCGACTTCCGCATATTTGACCGTGGACCAAAGCTCGCCCATGGCGACGCCGGGGATGATGGCCATCAGTGGCTCGGGCAGGTAATTGTTGACATCGCGCTGGATGCGCAGCGTGTCAATCCGGCTCTTGGCCCGCAACAGGAAGGCGGTGATTGCTTCGGGTTTGAGATCTTCTTTGGTGAGTTTGGTTGCTGGCGTTTCTTCGCCGGGTTCTGGCGGTGCGCCGCCTTGCCAGCCGACGTGAATCGCGCTCATGCCTTCGAGGGTGATGTAGAGGCTGCGATCAATCGGGGTGGCGGTTCGCGCCAGAAGGCCCACCACGGTGAAGGGTTTATCGTCGTGGTCCATGATGCCTGCGGCACCAATGCCATGGGTGAGTGTGACTTTGGTTCCGACGGCGTAGCCCAGCTTGGCGGCGACATCGCTGCCGAGTGCGACTTCATTGAATTCTGCCGGGGCCCGGCCGCTGGCAAATTCTACCTTTCGTGTTTTGCGAAAGCGATAGTGTTTGTAGAAGTTCTCGTTTGTTCCCACAACGCGAAAGCCGCGATGGCTGTCGCCCAAAGAGTAAGGAATGGTCCATTGCACGGCAGGGTGTTTCGACCACTCTTCGTAGCTATCCCAGCGGACGTTGTTGGTTGCCGTGCCCATGCGAAAGACGGTGTAGAGCAAGAGTTGTAATCCGCCACCGCGGGCCCCAACGATCAAATCGGTTCCAGAGATGGTGGAAGAGAAGCTTTCTCTGGCGCTGACGCGCAAGGCCTCCACGCCCAGCAGCAGGGCCACGCTCAGGGCGATTGAGATGACGGTAAGCGCTGTGGTGACGCGGCGGTTCTTCAGGCTTTGCCAGGCTAGCGAGAGCAGCAACATCAAGCCAACTCCAGACGGGATGCGCGATTGAGTTCTGGTAGGCTCTGTTGTTTCTCAAACAGAGGCGCGAGGCTCTGGTCATGCGAGACAAACAGGAGGGCCGCTCCGGCCGCTTTGCATTGTGCCAACAGTAGCTCAAGAAACTTCTCGCGGTGTGCGGCGTCGAGGGCCGAGGTTGGTTCGTCAGCGATGACAAGCGGCGGGCTTCCGATGAGGGCTCTGGCCGCTGCGACGCGTTGCTGTTGGCCGACGCTCAATTGCAGAACGCCACGATCGAGCAGGTCTGCAATCCCCAGGGCCTCGGCGATGCGGTTCAGGTCTTCTGCTTTGCGCTCGGAATGAAGGCGAGTGGGCAGGAGAATGTTGTCGCGAACGCTCAGGTAGGGGATGAGGTTGAACATCTGGAAGATGTAGCCGATTTTGGAGCCGCGCCAATGGTCGCGTCGCGAGCCACGCATCTGGCCCAGGTCTTCGCCGAGTACCGTCACCTGACCACTGTCGGCCTGCAATACTCCGGCGATCAAGCCCAGGAGGGTGGTTTTGCCGCAGCCGCTGGGCCCATAGAGAAAACAGGATTCTCCCGCACCCAGCTCAAACTGATTGATGTCGATCACTTGCGGCATCCCTTTGCCGTAAGCGAACTGGACGTCTTTGAGTCGAATGCTACTTGCTTTTGTAGGGTTCGACATTCGCAACGGTCATCTGATAAGAAACGGCCCCATAAGGGCTGCCCGTCTTGTTGATCGTGATTTTGCCTTCAAACCAGTTGGGTTCAAACATCGCGACCTTGGTCTTTTTTTTGCCTGCCATGCGGCAATAGACGATTTGATGAGGCGGAGGTGGAGGCGTGTGAATGCAGCCGCCGGCAATGGGGACAATCAGATACTCATCGGCTTCTTCCTGATCGTCGCTCTCGAGCGGAACCATGTAGCCGGCGATCCTCACCACCGTGTTGTCGATTTTTTTGAGTTCGGGGGGAGCTTCCCCGGAAGCAATGTCAAGCGAGCGCAGCAAGCGCCATTGGACGGTGGTGGCACCGGGCTTGGCATCAGCGGCGTTCAGCGGGAGCAGTGCCGGGTCGTGGATCGAGACGAGGAGCCCGACCGCCAGCACCAAAAGCGCAAAGCGGCGAATTGACTGCATATTCTTCATTAGAGCAGTCTAGCCGCGTCCTTCGCAAAATAGGTGAGGATGATCGAGGCCCCGGCGCGCTTGATCGAGGTCAGGGTTTCCATCATGACCCGGTCCTTGTCGATCCAGCCGTTGCGGGCGGCGGCCATAATCATGCTGAACTCGCCGGACACCTGGTAGGCCGCGATGGGCACATCGAAGCTCTGCCGGGCGGCGGCGATGATGTCGAGATAGGCCAAGGCCGGCTTGACCATCAGAATGTCGGCACCCTCTTCCAGGTCGAGTTGCATCTCGTACATGGCTTCTCGGGAGTTGGCCGGATCCATCTGGTAGGAGCGGCGGTCGCCAAAGGTGGGGGCACTTTCGGCTGCCTCGCGAAAGGGGCCATAGAAGCCGCTGGCGTATTTGGCGGCGTAGCTCATAATGGGAATCTTCTCGAAGCCCTTGGCATCGAGCAATTCGCGGATTGCGCCGACGCGGCCATCCATCATGTCGCTGGGGGCGACGATATCGGCACCGGCCTCGGCATGTGTGAGAGCGGATTGGGCGAGCCAGTCCAGGGTGGCGTCGTTATCGACATCGTCATCGACGATTTTGCCGCAATGGCCGTGCGAGGTGTATTCGCAGTTGCAGACATCGGTGATCACGAGCAGTTGCGGTACGGCTGCCTTGATGGCACGCACCCCTTCCTGGACGATTCCGTGCGGGTCATAGCCGCCCGAGGCGATTTCATCCTTATGCTCTGGAATTCCAAAGAGGATGACACCTCCGATTCCCAACTGGTGTACCTGCTGGCACTCCTTCACGGCCTCGTCGATGGAGAGCTGGAAGTTGCCGGGCATGCTGGAGATTTCTTTGCGGCGTCCTTCGCCGGGCACCAGAAATAAAGGGTAGATGAAGTTAGCGGGTTGCAAATGCGTCTCGCGGACCAGGCTGCGAATGGCTTCAGTTCGTCTCAGCCGACGCGGACGATGAATCGGAAATGGCACAGTTCAAGTGTATGTCGAGCAGGCCTTTCGGAGGAAGCTGGCCGCACCTGCCCAAAAGCCTAGATCCCGAACCCTTTTGGACCTGCGAGAATCTAGATAGACAGGGAAGCTCGCGATGACCAATTCCATCAGTGTCGAAAGTCTGGCCAAGACCTATCGCGGCGCTAGCGAGCTGACGATCTTTGCCGATATGACCTTTGTGGTCAATTCTGGAGAGCGGCTAGCGCTGATCGGTGAATCTGGCGCGGGGAAATCCACGCTCTTGCATCTCTTAGGCGGTCTTGATAATCCTACGAGCGGAGCCATCCGCTTCGGCCAAACCGACATTACCAAGCTGACACCCAGCCAATTGGCAGATTTTCGGAACCGGGAGATTGGCTTTGTCTGGCAGGTTCAGTCGCTCTTGCCGGAGTTTACTGCCCTTGAAAATGTGATGATGCCCTTGCTGGTGCGCGGGGAATCGGTTTCGAGTGCCGGGCCCAAAGCCAGGCGCATGTTGACAGAAGTTGGGCTTGCGTCCCGCTTGGAGCATCGTGCGGGCGAGTTGTCTGGCGGAGAACAGCAACGGGTGGTTTTGGCTCGAGCTTTGGTGGGGGAGCCAAAATATCTTCTCGCCGATGAGCCCACCGGGAATCTGGATGAGCAGACGGCAACGCAGATCCTGGATTTGCTGGAGCGTCTGCAGGCGCAGTTTCAACTCACGAGTGTCATCGTCACCCACTCGCCTGCCCTCGCCCGCCGCTGTACGCGGACCTTACGCCTGTCCAAAGGCGGACTTTTTGCGATCAACGAGAATTTTTCGAATGACGGAGTAGTTACAATGGAGGCAAATAGCCATGTTTGAGCGTTATACAGAGAAGGCACGGCGCGTCATCTTCTTCGCCCGCTACGAGGCGAGTCAGTTTGGCAGTCCGTATATTGAAACCGAACATTTGTTGCTCGGTCTGTTGCGGGAAGACAAGGCCCTGGCCAACCGCTTCCTGCGCTCGCAAGCCGCCATTGAGTCGATCCGGAAACAGATCGAAGCCCACACCACCATCCGCGAGAAGGTGTCGACCTCGGTCGACCTTCCGCTCAGCCACGAGTGCAAACGTGTGCTCGCTTACGGTGCCGAAGAGGCCGAGCGGCTCAATCACAAGCACATTGGTACGGAGCATCTGTTGCTCGGTATTTTGAGGGAAGAGAAGTGCTATGCCGCCGAACTCCTGCATGAGCGGGGTTTGCGTCTGTCGCAGGTGCGGGAAGAGATTGCCCGCAGTTCTTCCGAAAAGGTAACGACTTCGCGTACCAAGGAATCTTCGCTGCTCAACGAGTTTTCTCGGGACCTGACGCAGGTCGCCCTCGATGGGACGCTGGATCCCCTGATTGGGCGCGATCATGAGCTGGACCGTGTGATTCAAATCCTGTGCCGCCGAACCAAGAATAATCCGGTTCTCATTGGTGAGCCTGGTGTTGGTAAGACTGCCATTGTGGAAGGTCTGGCCCAGCGCATCGCTGATGGAGAGGTGCCGAGTTTCCTCGCCGACAAGCGGATTCTGGCGCTCGATTTATCGCTGATCGTGGCCGGTACCAAGTACCGTGGCCAGTTTGAAGAACGCTTGAAGACGATCATGAAAGAACTGATGGAAAATCAAAACGCCATCATCTTCATTGACGAACTGCACACGCTGGTGGGTGCGGGTTCGGCAGAAGGATCGCTCGACGCGGCAAACATTCTGAAGCCAGCGCTTTCGCGCGGAGAGATTCAGTGTATTGGAGCGACTACGCCTGCCGAGTTCCGCAAGTCGATTGAAAAAGATCGTTCGCTCGAACGTCGCTTCCAGGCTGTGAAGGTGCCTCCGCCCAATGAATCAGATGCGATCCGCATTCTGATGGGCGTGAAAGAACGCTACGAGAAATTCCACGCGGTGGCCTATACGGACGACTCGATTGAGACGGCCGTCTATGCTTCGAACCGATTTATCCCGGATCGTTTTTTGCCGGACAAGGCGATTGACTTGATCGACGAGGCTGGCGCGCGGGTCAAGCTGCGTCAAACCACGTTGCCTCCTGACATTGCCGACATCCAGAAGCGCATCAAGTTCATTGTGCACCGCATGGAAAATGCGATCGCCAATCATGAGTTTGAAAAGGCCCGCTTCTATTCGGATGAAGAACGCAAAGAGCGGGAAAACCTCCGCCTCTTGCGTGAGAAGTACAACCTCGATGACACCTCAACCGGTGTGGTGAGCAAGGACGACATTGAAGATGTCGTTGCTCGCTGGACTGGTGTTCCGATGACGGCGATCCGTGAAGAAGAAGTCTCGAAGCTCTTGCGCATCGAAGAAGAGCTTCACAAACGGGTCATCAGTCAGGAACGCGCCATCAGTGCTCTGGCGCGTGCGATTCGTCGCTCGCGTGCAGGCCTCAAGTCTCCGAAGCGGCCTGCGGGTAGCTTCCTCTTCCTCGGCCCCACTGGTGTTGGCAAAACCGAAGTGGCTCGCGCCCTGGCCGACTTCCTCTTCGGTAGTGAGAAATCGCTGATTCGCTTCGACATGTCCGAATTCATGGAGAAGCACTCGGTTTCGAAGCTGATTGGTTCGCCTCCCGGATATGTGGGTTACGAGGAAGGTGGTCAACTGACCGAGCGCGTGAAGCGCAACCCCTACTCGATCATCCTGCTGGACGAAATCGAAAAAGCGCATCCGGATGTCTACAACATCCTCCTTCAGGTTTTTGAAGACGGCCAGTTGACCGATGGCCTCGGCAACACCGTGGACTTCAAGAACACGATCATCATCATGACGTCCAATCTTGGGGCCCGCTTCCTTGAAAAGAAGAAGGGCATGGGCTTTGATGCTCCGGTGGAGAAAGGCATGCAGCCGAAGGTCGAAGACCAGGTGATGCAAGAAGTAAAGCGCGCCTTCAATCCGGAATTCCTCAATCGCCTGGATGAAGTGATTCTCTTCACGTCTCTCGTCGATGAAGACTTGCTGCAGATCATGCATCTGCTGGTGGATCAGGTCAACATCAACCTGGTGGCCAAGCAGATTAAGATCCGTCTGACTGTCGAGGCTGCCAAGTACATCCTCGAGAAGACGCTGGTCGATCGAAGCTACGGAGCGCGTCCTCTGCGCCGCGCCCTGCAGAAGTACATCGAAGATCCGCTCTCTGAGGCGCTCATCCAGGGCTCGCTGCCCCGGCCGAGCGAGTTGGAAGTCTACCTCAGTGACACCGGTTTGTTTGTCCGCCCGATTCAGGATGCCGAAGAGGCACTGGTTGGGGCGGGTGGAGCACCGAGCCTACCTGAAGGTACACCTCTCTACACCTTCTAGCCTTATCAAAAAACAAAAGGGGCACCACATTGTGGTGCCCCTTTTTCATTTAGATCGCGAACTCGGCTACCACTGCACCATGGTCGGAGGCGCTTTCTGATTCTTTGGTGATCGAAGCAAAGCGGCCTGGTACTTTGAACATCCCGCGCCGCTCAATCTTGACTTCTGTCATGGCATCTCGCAGCGGGGTGGATACCAGAAGGTAGTCGATCTGAGTTTTCTCCGAGCGGAAGATGTAGGTATAGCGTTCTGCCTCGGGTAGGGTATCGACGATGTTGTGCAGGTTGGGCACTGCCATCAGCGGCGACAGTGCGTCAGAATCCGGGGTGTCATTCAAGTCCCCGGCAACCACCACAAGGTCGGTTGCGAGGTTATAGTTCTCTGCCAGGATGGCGGCGATGCGAGTAGCCTGCTGCTTTCTGCGGGCATCGTTGGTTGCAGGGCTGCCAAAGCCTTTGCTCTTGAGGTGATTGCACAGGATCCATAACGATCTTCCATCCTCCAGAACCACTTCATACTCGATGCAGTCTCTTGAGAAGATGCGGCTGTTGCCTTCCTTGTCGTCGACGTGGGAGCGCATGTTGCGGATCCGCAGGTTACTCATCAGGCCGACATCGATTCCTCGATCATCATTCCCGTCGATGACCATGTGATTTTGAAATCTCCTGGTTTTGAGAACCTGGGAGTTGAATCGCCCGAGCGTCTCACGGTGTTCTACTTCGACGGTGCAGAGTACGTCGGCATTGAGCGCCTTGATCACCTTGCCTGTGTTTTCCGTCGCGGCTTCGCTGACCTCTTTCAGCAGAAACTGAATCCGGCCTACGAAATCGCCGGATCCATTTGCCACGACACGTTTGCCTGAGACGAGGGTTCCCTTGTCTTTCTCGAGGGAAAAGAAGCCTTTACCGGCAGCAATCAAATCGAGAATTTTGGTCTTGTCGGCGGCGGTATACGTCTTCTTTTCGAGAATCTTCTTGAGATCAACGGCTGCCTTAAGGGCAGCGTTGCTCTTGGCCGAGTCTGCGGGAGAATCGCTTAGGTTGAATACCTTGGGGCGGCTGAAGAGGTTTTCACAGTTAAAGCTCGCAATTCGAATTGCCATGGTCTGGTGCTCCTTACTGAGTTGAAAGCAGTCAGATCATAACGGAATTCACAGGGAAAATCGAGATGAATTTGGTTGCAGAACGATGAACTAGCGGGTGCCGGGGAAGCGGGGCGGATTTTTGACAAAGGCATCCACATCCCTGGCGGCCTTGGTTTCGATTCCCGGCTTTTGCAAAAAGCCGAGGTCGCGGAACCAGTCGATAAATCTTGCCTGCCAGGTGCCGAAAGGGATGCCGCTGCGATCTGTCATGGCTCCTCCATGAACCCCGTTGCCGTAAAGGTGCATCTCGATGTTGGGGACGCCTTTATTCAGCATGGCCGAGTAATATTCCATAGCCCAAATGGCATGCACACGGTCGCCTGAGCCTGGGCTGGCAATGAAGGCCGGCGGCACATTGGCAGGGATTTCAGGTGCCGTGCGATTGCGGGCAAAGGGGGATGGGCCCGGATAGATGATGCCGGTGAAGTCTGGCCGCGAACTGATTCCTACAAAAGGCTCGCCGGCATTCTTCTTATCAAAGGCATCGAAGAGCACGGCGGCAGGGGCAGAAAGCTCAGCGCCGGCGGAGAAGCCCATGATGCCAATCTTGTTCGGGTCGAAGTTGAATTGCTTGGCGTAAGCGCGCACCATACGAATCGCCTGGAGTGCATCGTTGACCGCGTCGACCTCGGCGATATAGCCGTCCTTACGCAACCGGTTCCTGAGGATGACCGTGTTGATCCCGTAGTTGTAGAAGAAATGGACGAAGTCGGCGCTCTCACCACCCACATTGAGGGTATTGTGCCCGCCTCCCGCTGCCAGAATGATGACGGCACCTGTGTTGATGCCACGCTCGACAGTATGAATCTCGATGGACGGGTTGTGGATGTTGACGATGCTACTGATGCGGCCGGCTACCACCTGGCTCATGTTGTAGACTTCTGCCTCCTTCACTTTTTCTGCCTTCAGAAAAGGAGAGTCCGGGGCGTAGAGGGGGATTACGATGCCGCCAGGAAGAATGGGCTGTGGTGCGTAGGGAGCATCCGTGACTGGGCCCGGCTTGGGGACCCCCAAAGCTGCAGGCACGGGCGGCAAGCTTTGCCCCCAACTTGCGCCGATTCCAATGCAGAAAACTGCGATCGAGCCAAAAATCTTCATGGCACCTCCGTGAGTTTCCTAAGCCTATCAAATTGCTTGGCGTTCACTGATTGCCCTGATGGATTTCAACTATAGTAAAGATGCAGTGATTTGATAACCCTGGGAGTGACCCTTGATTGAAGTGGTAGGCGTGCTCGCTTTTGTTGTTGTGTACTTTGCTGTGATGAAGTGGGTATTGCCTCGTTTTGGGGTTCCTACTTGAATCGGTGGGGATTGCACTTCCGAGTCTCGGAACAAAACGAAAATCGACAAAGTCATTGAATCTTAAGATGCCCTCTCTGTCCCCTTTTCATGGACAGGCGTGGATCAACTCTGAGGCTGCTACGCCGAGATTGGTTCCTGCCGAGGAATTGGAGCGCCGACTCCTCAACGAGCTTGGAGACCGTGTCAGGCTGGGCGGTTTCGCCTACCCCTTGCTGATGTCTGCGGTTGGCATTCAGACCACAGTGCCGCGGGACTACCCCTGGCAGTATTGGGTCGGCTTCGTTGCGCTTTTGGCGGGAGCTATCTGGCGAGGCTTGGCGTCCGATCGGGGGCGCAAGGCCGTTTCGAATTGGCGTGAAGCGAGAGACGAAATTCGCGTGGCCAGCCTCTTGCTCGCTTCTGTTTGGAGTTTGCTCTCTGGCTTTGGCTTGTTTGTTTACTACAACAACGATTTCTCTGTTTTTTTGCTGTTCGGTCTCATGGCCTGGGCCAGTATCGGCGCTACTTTATTTGCCCCTGACCTTCACCTGGCCCAGACTTTCATTCATCTGAACATGATTCCGGCCATGGTTTGGTGCTTCGCTGTGCGCGAACAGTTTGGTTGGGTGACGGCTGTGCTGTTTGCGGTGGCATGGTTTTTCCTCTACTTCTTTGCCAAGTGGTCTTATGTCCATTTGCGACGAATGATCGAAGTGCAGATTCAGTTGGAAGATCAAGCTGTAGCGCTGCGATTGGCTAAAGATCAGGCGGAAGAAGCAGCTCGAGCGCGGACTCAGTTTCTAGCCAACATGAGTCACGAGATTCGCACTCCTTTGAACGGAGTATTGGGTGTGGCTGAACTGATGGGCGAGTCGAAGCTGGACGATGATCAGCGAGAACTCCTCGAAATCATGCGTCAGAGTGGGAACCATCTTCTTGCTCTGGTAAACGACCTGCTGGATTTGTCAAAGATGAATGCTGGCAAGCTCAAGCTGGAGCGGGTGGAGTTTGACATACGGCGCATGATGGAAGAAATGAGTCGGCCGATGCAGATTGCCGCCGAGACGAAAGGCTTGGCCTGGCACTTCAACGTCCGCAAAGAAGTACCGCAGTATTGCATTGGCGACCCGGTACGTGTGCGGCAGGTACTGACGAACCTGATGGGGAATGCCTTGAAGTTTACCGAGCGCGGGGGCATTACGGTAGATGTGGGGATGGTGGACGGCAAGCAAATGCGCTTTGTTGTAGAGGATACCGGGATTGGGATTGAGGCGGAAAAGCTCAGCACCATATTTGAAGAGTTCGAGCAGGCGGATCACAGCACCACGAGACGCTTCGGCGGGTCGGGGCTTGGGCTGGCAATTTCGCGCCGACTGGTCGAGGTGATGGGGGGGCGAATGGGTGTCGAGAGCGCAGTTGGCCAAGGCTCGATGTTCTGGTTTGATCTTGGCGTATCCCCGCTTACTTCAGAAAGCCGCTCGTAACTTCCACGACAGCGGAGAGCTGATCGTTGAGCGGGTCATCGATTGCCAGCAATTGGCGCAAAGCGGGGCTGAGGTGGGCTTGCGTTTCGGGTCGCAAGAGCTTCTTCTGATACTGCTGCTGGGGCTTGTCGGCGCGACAGAAAAAGGCATGCATGGCGCGGCGAGGCTTGTCGGTTCGATTGGCTGTACCGCCATGCCAGGTGTGGGCATTGCAGATGACCAGGGTGCCTGCTGTGCCGGTGACGAGAATCTGTTGGGGGTGTTGGGCAAAGGGGTCGGGCATCACTTCTTGAGGCCGTTTTCCCCAGCGGTGTGAACCCGGCACGATCCGGGTGGCGCCGTTGTCCAAGGTAAAGTCATCGAGCATGAAAATGGTGTTTGCCACCCAGTAGCCCTTGTCGTCGGCGATGCCATTCATATCGACGTGCAAAGGCTGATCGGCTTCGCTGCGGGGATTGGTGGAACGAACGTTGAGGCTGGAGAGCTTGAAGGCCGAACCGAGGATGTGAGCCTTGGCTTCGAGCATCTCCGGGATCTGCAGCATCTCTTCAAAGATCACGCCTTTGTCCACACAATTGGCCAGTCTACGGGCACCCTCTTCTTTTTTGAACTCGCCGCCCGCATTCTCGCCCTCCAGCTCGAAGAGCTCTTCAATGCGATTTCTCAAGGCCTCCAGTTTTGCCTGTGGAACCAGATCTGGTAGAACGAGGAAGCCATCGCGGTCTAATTGGGTAAGCTGTTCTGCGCTCAACATGCTGAGATAGATTGTATGCGGATTCTTGTACGGGCGACCAACTGGCTTGGCGACGCCATCATGTGCCTGCCGGCGCTCCATGCCTTGCGTGCCGCGCAACCGTCCGCACAGATTACGATTCTGGGCCATGCCTGGCTGAAGGATCTTTACTCCACCGAGTCTTTTTGTGATGAGGTGATCGCTTATCCGAAATCGATTGTTGAAAAGTACGCGCTGGCGAGACGCCTGCGCGGCCGCTTTAACCAAACCCTGTTGCTGCAAAATGCCTTTGAGGCTGCTGCCTTTGCCTTTGCGGCGCGAGTGCCATCCCGCATCGGTTACGACCGTGATGGCCGCGGCTGGCTGCTGACGCAGTCGATTCCAGTCCCGCAGATTGGGCACGAACGTTTCTACTATCTGGAGCTTTTGCGCCTTGCCGGTTGCATCGAGAGCTACGATGCAGAATCGCCGATCCGCCTGAACGGGGTCCAGCGTAAGCCCCAGCCTGTCATTGGAATCAGCCCCGGTGCTGCCTTTGGAAGTGCCAAGCGTTGGTATCCGGATCGTTTTGCCGCCGCTGCTGCCGAAATTGCTTTGGAGCGCAAGTCGAGCGTCGCGCTCTTTGGAAGTGCTTCCGAGCAAGACATTGTTGCCATTGTGGAGGCGGGGCTGGTAGCCAAAGGTGTTGCCGTGGTGAACTATGCCGGCCGCACGTCGCTGAGTCAGTTTATCCAGTTGGTGGCCAACTGCGAGTTGATGTTGACCAACGACAGCGGGGCGATGCATGTAGCCTACGCTGTAGGCACTCCCAGCGTGACCGTCTTTGGAAGCACTGACCACATTGGGACAGGCCCGGTAGGAGAACTGGCAAGGATTGTGCGGGAACCAGTAGATTGTGCGCCCTGCAAGCTGCGGGAGTGTCCGATTGACCACCGCTGCATGACAAGGATTTCACCACAGCGGGTAGCGCACGAGGCCCTGGACTTGCTGAAATAGAAGATTGGATACCCGTACTAAAATTATTCCCTTCTCGGAATCGGCCGCGCAGACCCTGGCGACCGTTCAAATGGATTGCGATCCTCTTCTGGCTCCCATGCTGGCAAAGCTGCAAGGTCCCCTCTATGTCTTTGTTGCCGACCGGGCGGATTCTTATTTGACGACGCAAGCTCGAGCCGAACTTGCTGCCAGCCTCGCATCGGTGCGCTACGTTTCGATCGGCGAATACCCGGGGGCGCTTGACCTAAGGCCTGAAGAAGCTGTGGCCCGCCTGGCGCTGGAACAACTGGTGTTGCGTAAGAGCGAGGCATGACCCGGATCCTGATCGTTCGCTTCGGCGCGATGGGAGATATTCTCCACACCATGCCGGCTGTCTCGCGTCTGCGGCGAGCCTGGCCCGAGGCAGAGATTGCCTGGGTGCTGGAACCTCGATGGATGCCGCTGCTGAGTGGCTGTGGGCTGGCCAATCATTTGCTGCCGCTGGATCGACGAAGCCCGATGAGTGTGTGGATTGCACTGCGCTGGCTGCGCAACTGGCGGCCCGAGATCGCTATTGATTTTCAGGGGTTGATCAAGAGCGCTGTCACGAGCGCCCTTTCTGGCGCTGCGCGGCGTATTGGTTTTGATGCCGAGTCGTTGCGGGAAAGAGAGGCGGGGGTTTTCTATTCGCAAGCGGTGACTTCTTCGGCTTCCCATGTGGTGCTGCGGAACATGGATCTTGTCTCCTCGCTTGGGATTGGTGCGCTGCCTGAATTGTCGCTTGGCCCGAAAGGGTTTCCCGAAGGGGTGCTGCCGCAAGAGGAGTTTGTGCTGGCGGCACCTTATGCCGGATGGAAGAGCAAGCAATGGCCGATCGAGCGTTATGTGGAGATCGGGAAACGGCTCTGGGAGAAGCGGGGATTGCGCCTCGTTCTCAACGTCATGCCGGGAGCAGAGTTGCCTGACAGTGAGTTCGTGATACGACACGAAAGTGGAATGGAAGGACTGATTGATGCTACCCGGCGGGCCCGTGCTGTACTTGGCCTCGATAGTGGGCCAATGCATCTGGCAGCGTTGCTTGGCAAACCCGGCCTGGCATTGTTTGGCCCGACGGACCCGTCACGAAATGGTCCGTATGGTGGCACGGTGCGAGTTGTGCGCAGTGCCGGAGCAGAAACGACCTACAAGCGGGGGAGCGAGATTGCCAGCAGTATGCTGCAACTGGACGTAGAGCGCGTTTGGGCCGGGCTGGATGAGGTGATTGTATGAGAAAGCACTGGTTCCCCAAGCCCTATGCCGACTTCGTGATGCGGTATCGGGTCTTGAGTCACTTTCCTTTGCTGGCTGGCTTCCTGTTGCTGGCAAAGCCGAGTGTGGCCAGTTTGCTGTATGGTCTGGCACTCGCTTTACCCGGGCTTGGGATTCGAGCCTGGGCAGCCGGATACCTCAAGAAAAATCAGGACCTGACCGATGGGGGCCCTTATGCCTGGACACGGAACCCGCTTTACCTTGGAACTCTCATCGCGGCCTTGGGTCTTGCTGTATCGTCGCAAAGCTGGCTTGTATTTGTGATCACCGCCGCTGTGTTTGCTTTGGTTTACTTGCCCGTGATTGAACAGGAAGAGCAGCACCTGTTGAAGCTCTTTCCTGGCTATCGGGCTTATGCAGAGCGGGTGCCCCTGCTGATGCCAGCGCTGCCCAAGAACAGCGGGCGCGGACAATTTGCTTTCAGCGTTTACCTCTGGAATCAGGAATGGAAGGCAGCGACTGCCTATTTGATTGCGATGGGATATCTACTTTGGAAAATCTGAGCGTCATTCTGGTTGCGCCGCGCAATCCTTTGAATATCGGAGCGGCTGGTCGGGCGATGGCGAATTTCGGGTTTCTCGATATGCGGCTGGTGGATGCTTACCGGGTTGCTGCGGATGAGGCGCGCAGTGGACCGCATGCGGATGTCGTCCTGGGGCAGTCTCGCGACTTTGCCAGCATTCAGGAGGCTGTTGCCGATTCGACCCTGGTGATCGGAACGACGAGTGCGCAGAAGCGGGATATGCATCTTCCGATACAGCGGCTGGAAGAAGCGGCAATGACTATTCGGCAGCATACAGGGCGTGTTGCTTTGCTGTTTGGGAGTGAAAAGTTTGGGCTCTCCAATGAAGACATGGGCTACTGCCATTCGCTGGTGCGGATTCCGACCGTGCCTGCTGCGACGAGCATGAATTTGGGTCAGGCCGTGGCGGTGACTTTATATGAGCTGGTTCGCAACACGCCCCAGACCGATTTGGCGCCGGTGGGGATGCTGGACGAATTGGTAGATCGACTTTACGAAGCTTTACAACTGGCGGGCTACGTTCATCACGACAATGTGATTGAGAAGCTGCGCCGGCTGAGCCGCCGCATGCATCTGCGGGAACACGACGCCGTCATGTGGCTTGGCATGGTTCGACAACTTCTTTGGAAGCTGAAGAGAGAAAATTAAGTTATGACACGAGTGGAACTGCAATACGATTTGACGAAGCCTTTAGGTGATGCCGACTATGAGAGACTTTCCAGTCTGCTCAGCGTCTATGGAGTGATGGGCTTCAAGCTCAGGCAGGACTTGAGCGGCATGATGGTGGAATATGACGCAACAAGGCTGAACCCGGATGGCGTGGACCGCGTCTTAGCCGGTAACGGCTTGCCCGTGAAACGGAGTGAATGATGAATCGACTTTTTGTACTGCTTCTCAGTGCTGCCCTTTATGGGCAGCAGGCACAACCCACTGAAAAGCCGGGACGGATAACCGGCAAAGTGTTGAATGCGTTGACAGGGGAGCCGGTGCGAAAAGCGACGGTGATGTTGCAACCGGCGGGGGCTCAGCAACAACGGGGTGGCGGCCCTCCCGGATTTGCGATGCCGGGTATGAGAGGTGGCATGAGTGCGTCCACCGATAATGCCGGTGCGTTTGTGTTTGAGAACGTGACGCCGGGTAGCTACCGGGTGATTGGGGACAAAACGGGTTTTATCCGTGCCAGCTTTGGAGGGCGTGGAGACGGGCTCGGATCTCGGGTTGAGGTTGCGGCCGGTTCGGACAAGGCCGATGTGGTCGTCAGGATGACACCGCAGGGGATTGTGAGTGGCCGGATTTTGGATGAGGACGGCGAGCCGCTTGAGGCGGTCACGGTTTCACTTTTGCGCCAACAGAGCTTCATGGGGCAGCGCCGGTTGGGGGGACAGGGAGCCGGGCAGACCAATGATCGCGGAGACTTCCGCATTACCAATGTGCCGCCGGGGAAGTATCAGGTTCTGGTGCAGCGCCTCGCGATGGGGGGAGCGCCCATCCAGCAGGGCAAGGAAGAATACGGATATCCGAAGCTGTACTTCCCGGGGGTAGAACTGATCGAGCAAGCGCAAAAGATTGAGGTCGCCGCAGGGCAGGAGTTTAGTGGGGTACAGATGACCCTGCGCAAAGTCCGCGTGTATCGGGTGAAGGGAAGGGTGGCCGGGATTGAGGCTCCTGCCACGGAGACACCCGGTGGACGACGGGGTGGCCGGGGAGCTGGCATGACTGTGCAAATTCGGCCTGAGGGTTCCAGCGGGGATGGAGGGTTTGGGCCGATGATGGGCATGGGAATGGGCGGGGGGCAAGTTAAGGCAGATGGGAGTTTTGAACTGGTCAGTGTGACGCCCGGGGCGTACCGGGTGATTGTCAACTCCTTCGATGGCGGTCGGCCAAAGGTGGTCGGCAACGCGAAGGTCAGTGTTGGGAACAACAACGTGGAGGGGCTTGTGATCACCCCTTCGCCGATGACTTCCTTCAAGGGTATCGTCCTGGTGGAGGGCGACAAGACACTGGTGAATGTGAAGAATGTTCGAGTGCAGGCTATCTCTGATTTCGCCATGAGCCCGCCGGTTCAGGTCTCGGAGGATGGTAGCTTTGCGCTGGCGGATCTCTCTCCCGAGAAATATCGAATCGTTGTGCCCCAGGTTCCAGCGGCTTACCTTAAGGCCGTGATGGTAGGCGGGCAGGACATTAAAGATAGCGGGATCGACCTGAGCAATGGCGGGGGCGGGGCGATGGAGATCATTCTTTCGACCAAGGTGGCCAAGGTGGATGGCAGTGTTGAGAAGGAAAAACAGGATGATGCTGCCGGCACTGTGATTGTGGCCAAGGTAGGGGCGAACGACGAGTTGACCGTTCTGAACCAGAGTGCTCGCGTGGAAGAGAATGGGCGGTTTACGATTTCGAACATGGCACCTGGGGAGTACAAGCTCTTTGCCTTTGAAGAGTCCGATATGGCGACCGTATCTGACCCGGACTTTCTGAAGAAGTTTGTGGGGCGGTCGATCCACGTAAAGATTGGTGAAGGTGAGAGCAAGGCGGTGAATCTGAAGCAGATTCGCTATGCCGAAACTAACTCCGCTCCGGCATAGTGGCTGAGCAGTTGGCTTCGTTTGTTTGGGGGCAGGACGAGGCAGGCGGTTGCCAGGGCGTCGGCGGTCATGCTGTTGCCGGCGAGGATGGAAATGGTCTGGGAGGTCATGACCTTTTCGCCGGTTTTGGGGTTCAGAATGTGACCTGGCTGGTAGGTGTTGCCTGAGGTGGAGACGGCGCGGCGGACGAGTGGGCGCTGGGTGTCCTGCAGGCCGATGACCCAACTGGCTTCGTTTGGTGGCGGGTCGTGGACGAGGATGTCTCCGGAGGCGGCAATCAGATGGCGCTTTATCCCTTTTGAAATCAATAGTTTAGAGGCTTGGTCATTGGCGTAGCCTTTGGCGATGCCGCCGAGGTCAAGCTGGATGCCGTCTTTGAGCAGGGTGAGGGTTTGGTTGCCGAGGGCCAGATTTTGATAGCCGATGGTGCGGCCGCGGACGGTGACGTCGAAGGCCCCTTCGGAGAGCAGAGAGAGGCGCTGGGCGAAGGTGAGGATGGCGAACAGATCCGGACTGACCCGTGTGGTCCGCCCAGGCTGAAGCTGGTTGATCTCACTGGTGGGCTTGTAGTGGCTGAGGCGCTCGTCGAGTTCTTCGAAGCGGCGCTTGGCGGCGAGCAGGGCGGAATTGGGTTCGTTTTTTGAAAAGACGGTGATCCGGATGAGGGTCCCCATGCAGGGGAAAGAGCTACTGATCTTCCGCCACGCCATTGTTCCAGAACCGGTGCATTTCTTCGGCTGGGGGTACTTTGAGAGGACGGACGAGCCGAAAGCCGAGTCCGAGGGCGTCGGTGTGGTACCAGATCGATTTGGGCAGGTTGGGGTCCTGCTGCTTCCAACTGGCGTCGGAAGGGAAGCGGGCGGAGCAAGTGACCCTGCCGGCTTTGTCAGCCCAGGCGCCACCCCGTGCGGTGTGCGGATAGCTGGTCTTCGATGGGTACCAAGGCTTGGGGTCGCTGTAGGCGTCGGCGTAGTATTGGTCTGTGGTCCACTCCATCACGTTGCCGAGCATGTCGTAAAGGCCGAAGGCATTCGGCTTCTTCGTTCCCACGAGATCGTATTGCTTGCGGCCGAACACGGCCACGGATTCGAGGTCGGTCGGGGTCGGGGCGTTGGCTTTGCAGGCGTATTCCCATTCTGCTTCGGTAGGGAGGCGGTAGAAGTGGCCTGTCTTGGCGCTGAGCCACTGCGCGTACTTGTTGGCGGCATGGTGGGTCATGGAGATGGCGGGGTAGCCTTCAATGCCCATGCCAAAACTCATTTCGACGTAGGGCTTGGTGGGGCGGCTGACGGCGTCGACGGCGATGTTGTTGCCGGCTTCTTCTCCGGAAAGAGTGGCAAACATGAAGAGGCGGTACTCGTTCCAGGTGACTTCGCGCGGGGCCATCCAAAAGGGTTCGATGACGACTTCATGCTCGGGAGATTCATCCTTGACGGCGTTGTTGCCCATCTTCAATTTGCCAGCCGGGATGGGCAGCATTTCGTAAGGGACGTCGGAGCCAGGGATGACAGCCTTGTATGGCTTCATGGCCATATCTTTGGACGCTTTGACGATTTGGGCGTGGAGGTTTCTGGTGAGTGCAGGATCGTCGTTGAGAGCTTTTTGTGGCTCGGGATAGGACAGACCTTCTGCTACCCATTGCGTAATGGTGGATTTCTCTTTCGCACTCAAGGGTGGGCCTCCGGGAGGCATGACTGCGAGTGAGGCGACGAGTTTGTCTTTTTTTCGGACGAAGAATGCGCGGTCATGACAGGCCGCGCATTGCTTCTCAATGACAGGTTTGACTTCTGTAGTGAAGTCGACAGCAAAAAAAGCCAACAGCAAAATCATACGAACTTTGTGACGCCGGGCTTAGGCAGAGGCATATCCGGCAGAGTGCCCTTGATGTCGAAAGGATCGGGGAAGGTATTGAGCTTGGAGTTCTGAATTTGTTCCCAGGTGATTTGAGCACCGGTGTAGGCGGCTTGCCGTCCATGGATTGCCAGCAAGGTCGAAGAGACCATGCGATCCCCCTTGTTGACGACCTCACCTTTACGGATGGCTGCAAACAGAATGTCGTGTTCATACTGATAGCCGTCATTCTTGGTGCCTTCAAAGGCCCAGAGCGTCTTGCCTTTGTGGTCTTCGACGATGGGGAGAGGGCCGCGGCCAATGGTGATCTTGCCCTGGGTGCCGAGGATGTAGTCGGCATTTTCGTTATAGATGCCCGGGATCTGGCGATGGGCGATGAAGGCGCGAGCGCCATTGGGGTAAAGGTAGTTGGCTTCGAAGTGATCGAAGATGTTGCCGCCTTCTTGCGGGATCTGGCGACCGCCGTGGGCAACGCAAGAAATGGGTGGCTGGTCTTTGAAGCACCAGGCAACCTTGTCGACGGAGTGGACTGCCTGCTCGACGAAGCCGTCGCCACAGGTCCAGAGGAAGTTGTACCAGTTCTTGGTTTGCCACTCGATGTCGCTCATGCCGGCAGGGCGGGTGGAAGCGGGGGGCATGGGCTTGACAGGGCTGGTGTAGTAGGTGGCGTAGTAGGAGAGTACGTCGCCGATGATGCCTTTGTGAACCTGCTCCATCAACTGGGAGATGTGATTGGCGTAGCGCCACATGAAGCCGTCGACGATGCACTTGTTCTTTTCTTTGGCCATGCGGACGCTCTCGATGACGCTGCGGACTCCGGTTGAGTCTACGGCCATGGGCTTTTCGGTGAAGACGTGACGGTTCTTCTCGACGGCGTAGCGGAGGTGTCCTGGGCGGAATCCGGGAGGGGTGCAAAGCAGGACGACATCGATGTCGGAATCGATGACCTGTTTGAAGGCGTCAAAGCCGAGGAACTTCTTGCCGTCGGCCACTTTGACTTTGGCCCCATTGATGCGGGCAATGCGGGCGAGCGAGGCATTGATCTGGTCTGTAGAGACGTCAGCTACGGCCGTGAGTTCGGCATAGTCATCGGCCTTCAAGGCCTGGGAGGCAGCTCCCGTACCACGGCCACCGGCACCGACGAGGCCGACCTTGATGGCATTGGTGACTGTCTGAGCCTTGATGATGGCAGGAGCGGCGATGATGCTGGCTGCCTTGAGAAAATCGCGACGAGGTGTTTCCGACATAAAAGATGAGTTTATCTCAATACAATTGAGAGGACGTGCGTGGAATTCTAAAAGTTGCCCTCGGTGTGGGGTTGTTTCTGGTTGTGGACGTGGCGGCGTTTCGCAGCGGTTGGTATCGGCAGTACCTTGCGCCGAATTCCAGCGCCGGCATTGTGGAACTGACGCTGCTGCGGGAGCGAATGCACCAGGCGGAATGGAAGGAGCCGCTGGTGCTGACGATGGGGGATTCCCGCATGAATTATTCCCCGAAGCTGGCGAATGCCTATTGTGAGAAGAAGGGTTATCCGTTTCGGTTGACGCATGGGGGCGTGGCGGGAACGAATCCGCGCATCTGGCATTACCTGCTGCGGGAACTTGATCCGAGCGCAAAGCGATATCGAGCGATCGTGTTTCCCGTGGATAGCTACGACGATATCGATACGCAGAGCAACTATGCTGATTACCCGCTCGATGTGAACTACCTGTCGATGCTGCTGCGGTGGGAGGATGTGCCGGAATTCCCTTTGAGTTATGAGACCAAGGTGCCTGCTGTGGAAGCGTGGAAGAGCTCTCTGTTCAAGGGCTATGCCCTGCAACGGGATTTGCAAAGCTTCCTGATCAGCCCTCGATTGAAAGACGCAACCGCACAGCGGGAGTGGTGGCCTAGCGGGAGCTATGACTACCTGGAGAGCGAAGCGAATGTTGTGGGGTTACAGGTGGACTGGGCCCAGCGGCAGGTGCAGTTGGCCCCCGGCATGGACCGGAAGGCAACCGAGGAAATTCTGTTCCCCAAAGCGACCGTGCAGACTGGGCGCTACGGTGCGTATCGAAGGAAGTGGTTTGGGAAGATTTTTGACCGCTACCGGGGGAGTGAGACGAAGTTGATTTTTGTGATGCTGCCGAGAGGGCCTGTAGATCGGCCCCAGGTGCAGGCCGTGAGTCATAGCATTCGTGAGTTCGGCAAGCCTCTTGGGGACGAGCATCTGTTTAGGCCACTGGAACGGCCCGAGTACTTTCGGGATATTTTGCACATGAACCGGGCTGGGTCGATGCGATACGGCGAGTTGCTGGTGGATGATCTGGCGAGGCTGCTCGGTGCTCTTTAACTCGATTGATTTCTTCTGGTTCTTTCTGGTGGTGCTGGTTGGCTTCTACCTTTTGCCAAGCGGTTTGAAGCGGCATTGGTTGCTGGCGGCGAGCTACTACTTCTATGGCAACTGGAACCTGCAGTTTCTGATTTTGCTCCTAGGCTTGACCGCACTGGATTACGGAGCTGGATTGCTGGTGGCGCGGAGTGGGAGTAAGGCGGTGCTGGCAGCGAGCGTCGCGGCCAATCTTTCGGTGCTGTGTTTCTTCAAGTTTCTGAGTGTGCCGCTCGATCTGTGGATGCCGATCGGAATCAGCTTTCACATTTTTCAAAGTATTTCCTACGTTGTGGATGTGTATCGCAAGGAGCAGGAGCCGGTGCGGAATCCGCTCGACTACGCTTTGTTTCTGGCTTTCTTCCCGCAGTTGGTTGCCGGGCCGATTGTGAGGGCGAAGCAGTTTTTTGCCGACCTCGATCCCTGGGTGAAGCCGAGTCAGGAAGAGGTCGCGCGCGGTGCGTGGCTCTTGCTGCTGGGACTGGTGAAGAAGATGGTGTTCGCGGACAACTTTGCGAAATTGAGCGATGCCTACTTTGGGGGACTGAGTTCGCAGCCAGGCATCCTGAACGCCTGGAGTGGAGTGCTGGCCTTCTCGCTACAGATCTTCTTCGATTTCTCCGGCTATACAGACATGGCTATTGGCATGGCGAAGCTGCTGGGTTTTCACTTTCCGGTGAATTTTCGTCGCCCCTATCTGGCGGGAAGTGTGACGGAGTTTTGGCGGCGATGGCACATCTCTTTGTCGAGTTGGTTGCGTGACTATCTGTACATTCCGCTGGGTGGAAACCGCAAGGGGAAGCTGCGGACGTACGGGAATCTGATGCTAACGATGTTGCTTGGTGGGCTTTGGCATGGGGGAAGCTGGAACTTCCTGATCTGGGGTGGTTGCCATGGAGCGCTGCTGGCACTCGAACGCTGGCTGGGGATGGAGAAGGCGCGGTGGTGGAGGGTTCCGTTGACGTTCTTGCTGGTCACTCATGTCTGGGTTTTCTTTCGCGCCACGAGCTTTCAGGATGCAGCGTATGTGTTGGAGCATCTTTGGCGAGGGCCATTGGGTGCAGTGAGCTGGAATGGATGGCAGTTGGGGCTCGGGCTGAGTTCCATCGCGATTGCCTGCCTGGAGGAATGGCTGGAGCTCGAAGACCGGCTGGTGAGTGGCGGAGTGATGGCTTACGGTATTGCCATGGCCCTGCTGTTATTGGTTCTCGAGGTCTTTGCGGTAACGGACCTTGAGATTCCCTTCCTTTATTTTCAGTTCTAGCGTCGTAGGGGAAGCAGTGCCTGTAGGCGTGGCTCTCGAAGATAGATGCCGAGCCAGGTAAGAATGCCGAGGATGATCAAGGGCGTGAAGTCATCGTGAATGCGGACATGAGCCGTGATGGCTCCGCCGTAGTAGCCGGTCAGAAGAACCGCACCCAGCACTGAGGTGGCCGGGAAGGCGTAGAGGGCTACGCATGCCAACTCAAGGATGCCGATGGGCAGGAGTACATCGGCAGGGAAGCCGATTTTGGAGGTCATCATTTCAAGGACTGGCGGTTGCGCGGTGAGTTTGGCGAAGGCGCTGAAGCCCATAGCCAGGCAGATGAATGAAGTGACGGCGAGGCCACCCCATTTGGAGACAGCAGGAGGGATGTTCATGGAGTTACTTTTCGGAACTAAGGCTATTATCGGTACATGAGAGGCGAGGCGCAAGGAGGCACATTGAGTACACCAAGGCACACAGAGGGAAGCTGCGAGGGGTTTCGGGATGCGCTGACGCTTGTTGGGGAGAAGTGGAGCATCCTAATCGTGTACTCGATGCACGATGGCCCAAAGCGATTTAGCGAGCTGAAACGAATGGTGACAGGGGTGTCGCAGC
Source organism: Bryobacter sp. (assembly GCA_044340255.1). Classification (GTDB taxonomy): domain Bacteria; phylum Acidobacteriota; class Terriglobia; order Bryobacterales; family Bryobacteraceae; genus Bryobacter. The sequence continues at coordinate 66,566 of JBIITX010000010.1, forward strand.
GGATGTTGACGCTGAGTCTGCGGAAGCTGGAGCGCGATGGGTTGGTGACGCGGACGATGCAGGCAACGATACCACCGCGAGTGGACTATGAGTTGACTCAGATGGGGCAGGATCTATTGAAGCCAGTGGGCGCTTTGTTTACGTGGGCGATGGAGAACCGGGGAAAGATTGAAAAGCAGCGTCGCCGGTATGACTCTCGTGATAAGAATAGTGGGCAATGATGGACCGACGGTGTTTCCTCGGCGGCATTGCCGCCACCGCAGTGGCAAAGCCTTTTTCGCATCCAATTGGATTGAACTTGTTTACGGTTCGCGGCCCGCTGGCGACCGCACCGGCGGCGACCTATCAAGGGTTGGCTAAAGCTGGGGTGAGTATGCTTGAGGTGCGACCGGTGCATCTGGCACAGCACGCGGCGATGATGAAAGACGCCGGGTTGAAGCCAGTTCATATGTTTATGGAGTCGGCTGTAGTGACGGGTGCCTGGGAGGCATGGCGAGAGTATTCGGCGGGGATGGCGGCTAAGTTCAAGATGCCGGTGCCGCCCCCCAACGCACCGCGCCCACGCATTGAAGAAATGATCGAACTGGCTGTGAAACATGGGGTGAAGCGAATTGGCACCAGTATGCTGTTGCCGGTGGAGCGGGAGAAGGCGATTGAGCAGTACGGGCGGGCGGCGGACGCTTGCGCCAAAGGCGGAGTAGAGCTTTACTATCACAACCATGCTTACGAGTTTGGCGGGACAAAGGGTGCCCGCTATATTGACCGGTTGCACAAGGAACTCGACCCGCGTGTGCGGTTGGAACTGGATGTGTTTTGGGCGGCGATTACAGGTAATGCTCCTGAGGAAGTACTGCGGCAATGGAAGGGGCGGGTGAAGAGTGTCCACTTGAAAGATCTGGCTCCAGGCGCGATGGCACCGGCGGTAGAAACCGAGGTGAAGCCCGAGATGTTCCGCGAGATTGGGGCGGGGCGACTTGATTTCAAGAAGATCTTGCAGGCAGCCGCCAAGGCAGGGGTGGAGCACTACCTCATTGAGCTGGATTTCTCACCTGGCGACCCGATGGACAGTGTCAGGAAGTGCGTTGCCGCTTTGAAGGGGATTTCGGTTTAGACCGGAAGTAGGTCAGAATCATCACCGTCAAGATCATCATGAGCTGCGCCAGGATCAGGCCCGAGCGGACGGCCCCCGAATAGAGGAAGTAGAAGTCGGAGGCGAGGATGAGGAGCAGACCCGCAACTTGGACAAAACGGCCAGAGGACACATGAAAAGTGTAAGGCGGCGCGGGTTCATTGGGAAAGTCGAAATTGTACTATTCCGGTAGCGTAACTTTGGGGTGCGTTGCGGCAAGTGGCTGGTATGAAACTTGCAATCGCACTTGGATTATTGAGCTGGAGCCTTATGGCCGCTCCCCCGGCAGTGGGCGAGAAGGCACCTGATTTTGTATTGAAGAATTTGGACGGGAAAGCCGTGAGGCTGTCAGAGAAAACCGCTAAAGGCCCGGTGGTCTTGATTGTTCTGCGGGGTTTTCCCGGCTATCAATGCCCGCTTTGCAATCGGCAGGTGAAGGAGTTTGCGGCCAAGGCTGCTGAGTTTGCAGGGAAATGTGTGGTGCTTGTGTATCCTGGGCCCGGAGAGCATTTGAATGAGAAGGCGGCGGAGTTTGTCATTGACAAGAAGCTGCCTGCCAACTTTGACCTGGTGCTGGATCCGGATTATGCCTTTACGAAGCAATATGGGCTGCGATGGGATGCTCCGCAAGAAACGGCCTATCCTTCCACTTTCCTCATCGACTCGAAGGGAATGGTTTTCTTCTCGAAAGTCAGCAAGACCCATGGTGGGAGAAGCACTGTGGCAGAGCTTGTTGCTGAACTTGCGAAATAGATCGAATGGGATGCTGAGGCCAGACTGGCCTCTAGTTGCGGCTGGTTCAGCCAGGTTTGAATTCTGGAACTTTTTCGGATTCGCTAAATTCAACGCCGAGATCTTCGAGGGCTTCTTTGTCGAAGCCCTCGATCCGTTTTGTGACTTTGCCCTTGTCGTCAATCACAAAGAGCGTTGGGACGTGATGTACCCCGTAGGCGTTGCTGACAGGAAAGCCATCGTTTTCATGGTCGAGAACGGATGGGATTTTCACTTCAAATCGATGTTCGAAGCTCGCGGTATCTAAAGCATCGTTTTGCGATATGCCCACTGCAGGGACAGACAGGCGATGGAGATAGGGCAGCGTTAGCTTGCAGGTGGGGCAGGTAACACGGTAGAAGACCAATACGGAATTGGGGCTGGGTAACTGTTGGCCGCCAAGAGAGAATTTGGGTGCGATGGCACCGGCTTCAACCAGCACCTACTTGTCTTCTTTCGCTTTGCGCTGTGCCTGGACGAAGCTGAGAATGTCGAATTTCTTGATTTCACGCCCGGGAAAGAAGCTGTTGACTGCTTCCTGCTCATCATTGAAGACCTGGAAGACCGTTGCCAGTTTGGTGAGAACCATCAGCTCCATGTCGCGCTCTGAGGGGCTTAGGATGCGCATGCCGCCGCCGTTGCGCTCCAGAGTGGAGAAGCAGTTCACGAGCATGCCGAGGCCACTGGAATCGATGTAATCCACTTTGACGAGGTTCAAGACTACCTTTGGTTTTGACGGGAGGTCGGCGGTAGCCTGCTCTCGAAGAAGCTGACAGGGTTCCCCTGCGATGAGGGAGCCTGTCAGATCAAGAATGCGAATACCTTCCCGCTGTCTCTCTTTGATTTCCATAGTCGTTCGATTGTTTTGAGTCCGTTGTGTGAAGCGGGAAGCTAACGGTAAAGGTTGCTCCTTTGCCCAGCTCACTGCTGACCCTTATTTCTCCATTGTGTGCCTTGACGATCCACGAGACAAAACTGAGTCCCAGCCCCAATCCCTTCTCTACGCCCGTATCCCGGCTTGGAACCCGATAGAAGCGATCAAAAAGGTGAGGCAAGTGTTCTGGGGCGATGCCTTCTCCATTGTCGCGAATCTCGAGGATGATTTTGCCAGCGGTATTGTCGAGGATCAACTCCACTTCGACAAAGCCGGACTGGCGAGTGTACTTGATGCCGTTGTCGATGAGGTTGTAGAGCAAGCGTTCCATTTGAATGCGGTCGCCTGAAATGCTTGCGGAGCGGGGGAGAATCTGTCGCAGCTGGACGTTGCGGTCGAGGGCTGGGATCTCCAGTTCCTGCATTACATCCTGAATCAGCGGAACCATATCGAGGCTCTGCATCTGGAGTGTGAGCTGGCCGCCTTCGGCCTTGGCGAGATTGAGCAGGGCTCTCACGATTTGAGAGAGGCGATCAATATCAATGAGAGCGGCTTCGATGGCCTCGCGGAGTTCTTCGTCCGATTTGGCGGTCATCAGGGCCACTTCCAACTGGCCGCGCACGACGGTGATTGGTGTTCGTAGTTCGTGCGAGACGTCTGTTGAAAACTGCCGGATTTGTTGGAAGCTCTGCTCGAGGCGCTCGACCATGCCATTGAAATTGTGGATCATGCGGTCAAGCTCATCGGCTGAGCCGCGGATCGGAACGCGAAGAGAAAGATTGGAACCCGAAACCTGTGCGACCTGATCGGCCACTTCGCTGACCGGCTGCATGGCGCGGCGGGCGAGGAGCCAGCCGAGACCTGCGGCTGCCAGGATTACGAAGGGAAGATAGGTGAAGTAGTCTGTGGAGAATTCATCGATGACGCGGAGGTTGGGGGTGAAATTTCTACCGATGGCAACAAAGTAACGCCTGTTGCGCTCACTGATGGTGCCTTGCCGGACCATGAAGACCTGGCCGCGAAGATTGGGGTGGAAGGTGTAGCTGGGTTTGTTGTCGGCAAGAGCCTGGGTAATCAGGGCTGGGCTTTGGAAGCCCATTTCGCGGTACATCTCTGAGCTTTCGATGACCTCACCTTTTTCGTCGGCGATCATGTAGATCAGGCGAAGGCGTTCGACAATCGAGGCTTCTTCTTTGTCGGCGGGATCATAAACCCATTCGAGGGTTCCCTTATCGCTGAAGCGCAGGAAGCCTTTGCAGGCTGCCCATTCTTCGTCGAGCAGTCCCTGAACATTGGTCTCGATTACATCGCGCAGCATGCCGCGCAGAACGAAGCCCAAGCCGGTGAGCAGAATGGCGAAAAAGATGGTGTAGCTGAGCGCCAACCGAAAGCGGAGGCCTTTGAAGATATGGCGGCGCTGCATGGTCCTAATTTACAGGATCGTACTGTTCGATTGAAGGTTAGGATTTATCGGTGCTGGCTTCGGGTAGTTCCAGCATGTAACCGACGCCCCGCACGGTGTGAATCAGTTTGGTCGGGTAACGATCATCGATCTTGGAGCGAAGATGGCGGATGTAGACGTCGACGATGTTAGTGAGGCCGTCGTAATCCATATCCCAGACGTGTTCGACGATCATGGTGCGGCTTAAAGGACGCCCTTTATTGCGCATCAGATATTCGAGGATCGAGAACTCTTTCGGAGCCAGTTCGATGTTTTCGCCCGAGCGAGTGACCTTGCGGCGAATGCAATCGAGGGAGAGCTCTCCGACGACGAGTTTCTCTGGAGTGGGCTGGCCGCGACGGAGCAGGACTCTGACTCGCGCGAGCAGCTCAACAAAGGCGAAGGGTTTGGTGAGGTAATCGTCTGCGCCAAGTTCCAGGCCCTTGACCCGATCTTCTACGGCACCACGGGCACTCAAGATCAATACGGAAGGGTTACTTTTGCGGTTGCGGATTTTCTCCAATACCGTAAGACCATCCATATCTGGCAGCATCATGTCGAGAGTAATCAAGTCATAATCTGTTGCGTGAACCAGATCTAGGGCAGACTGCCCATCTGGGGCAATGTCTACGGTGTAGCCGGCACTTTCCAAGCCGCGGCCGAGAAAATCGGCAATTCTCTTCTCGTCTTCAACCACAAGGATTCGCATTGTCAAACTCGCTCTTACCTTAACATTCCCGAAATGGTCATTGCTTAAACGTTTCCTAATGCAGACTTTTCCAGCCAATATCCGAATACGAAAAGACTAAGTCCGTAGGCGACGGCGGCGATGCCAAGCCAGAGGTAATCGCCGCGGGAGGTGGCGATGCCACAGGAGAACATCCCGATCACTTGCAAGAAGCCATAAGGGAAAAACTCGCCCATGGTGAAGCGCCAGGCACCCGAATCCAGGGGAGAAGAAACGGAGAAATGATGGCCGACTGCCAGTGCCGCCAACATGCCGGAAAGAGCGGCGAGAGGAGACAGACCAGCGGTAAGAACGACCGTGATTGCGATCAGGATGCTGCCTTTGCGCCAAAGGACTTTATAGCCACGTGCCGGCGAAAGCCCCCAACGCAGTCTGCCTCCAATGCCATCGAGGGCAAAGAGGTTCTGCGCCAAGGTGGATAGTGCGAGGACCACGATCATGGAAAGTACGGGGTATGCGGCTGGGTCTGGTTTGGAATAGAGGAAACGATAGGCGGTGCCCGCCAGGGCAAAGATGACGGCTAACCAAAAATCAAGAGTGCGGAGAATTTGACGCAGTTCGAGGATGGGCAGGAGCCGCCACAGCCAGGGACTCGCCTGGGCATGGGGTTTGGATAAGAGTTTCAGCAGACGCGTTTGCTGCTGGGAAAGTGGCCAGAGATTCAGGCGGATTTCTGGAATACGAGCGAGCGGAGCGGAGATGGCGGGGATGAGCATGAGCGCCCCCAGCAAACTCCAGATGAAGCCCATACTTTCGGGTTGCATGGAAAGCAGGAGTGCGAACCAGAAGAAGTTATTTCCCTGAATGGATTGCAGGGTTCTGATTTCACGATAAGCGGTCAGCGCGACCGTTCGAAGAATCGGAATCACTTAATACCACTCGAGGGCCGGCAGGGGCCTGGCTTTGACGACGTCGAGATAATGAGCGCGTAGTTCGCCCTCGGATTTGCTTTCGCTGCGCCAGACGACACGACCACCGTCCAGCAACAGGATTTCGTCCGCCAGGCGTTCTACATGCATGAGCATGTGGGAACTGACGATGAGAGCAACTCCTCGCCGCTTGAGCTCATTCAAGAGTGCCAGGACGGTTTCACAAGACGCCGGGTCAAGGCCCTCAAAGGGTTCATCGAGGATGAGTAGTTTGGGGGCGTGAAGGAGGGCTAGCGCGAAGGCGGTTTTTTTGCGCATGCCGTATGAGCAAGCTGCGGCAAAGCGCGACTTGCCTTCGTCCAGACCTAGCGTTTGGAGGAGTGCCGAGATGCGAGCGGGGGCGGACTTGGGGTCGAGGTGGTAGAGCTGGGCGCTTAGTTGAAGGTGTTCTTCGATGGTGAGCGCATCGAAGAGGCCGAGGTGTTCTGGCATGACCCCGATCGAGGCGCGCCAGGTGCGCGGGGCCGACCGGGGGCGGTGCCCGAGGACCTGAACGAGGCCTTCACTCTCGCTTTCGAGGCCGGCCAGTACTTTCAGGCAGGAAGACTTGCCGGCACCATTTGGTCCTACAAGTACCGTGGCCCGGCCTGCGGGGAGTTGCAGATTGAAATCATAAAGTGCCCTGAAATCGCCATACTGGACGGAAAGGGACTGGCATTCGACAACAGTACTCACTTAAGGCTCCTACGGGTCATTTTCGTACTAAGTTCCATTTTCATTTGCGTTGGGCCGCCTGTATTCGCTAGCCTTTTTACTGAAACGTAATCCTCTCACAGGAGTCCCAATCGTATGTGGAATCGCCGCAAAGATGAAGAACCGACACCTCGTCCGTCCAGTTCGCAGAACCCAGGCAGCGGGGTGAGCGATGGTGTGCCGATGCAGACGATGCCCTCACGCTACGAAAATGAGCCGCCCATGCCGGCGCGTACCGCGACGATCGGCAAGGGTGTGTCGATCACGGGTCAGATCTATTCTCGCGAAGATTTGATCATTGATGGGGAAATCGATGGCACGATTGAGGCCAACGAGCACAAGATCACCATTGGGCCGAATGGCAAGGTGAAGGCCGGAATCAAGGCCAAGGACATTGTGGTGCTGGGCGCGGTTCAGGGGAACGTGGAAGCCAGCGACAAGATCGACATCAAGAAGGATGCCCGACTGGTGGGAGATATCAAGACCGCCCGCATTTCGATTGAAGACGGTGCGATCTTTAAGGGATCGATTGACATTGTCCGGACCGAAGCGCCCAAGGCAGCTGCCAAACCGCAGCCGATTGCAACGCCTGCGGGTGGCCAGCAAACACTGGCAGCCTCTGCTGGCGGGGGCGAAGGGAAGCGCTAAGCGCGGGTGCAGGCTTCGTCCAAGCCTGTTACTTTAGTACCAGCGGCGATGGCGAATCCATTTAAGGCATTTTTGAAGGCAGTGCAGGGATCAGGGGATTCCGAGAGTAGTCTGCGCCCGAATCGACCATCGAGTGCGCCGCCTGTTGCTGCGCCCAAGGTAGCCGCATTGCCTCCTCCTCAAATGCGAACCAGCCCGGCGCTGCAGCAGTTTGTTCGCTCTTTGGATACCAACCGTGACTTGCGGTTGCTGGATCTTGGTGGAGCCAATGCTGCGAATATCCAGTTCATGACTCAACTGGGGACGCGGCTGTATTCAGAGGATTTTTTTGCCACTCTCGAGGATTGTTTCGGGGATGGTGATTATTACGAAAATCAGCGCGATCAGGCACGAGTAGACAGTTTTCTGATTCAGACTTTTTCTGAGCAGAGAGGACCCTTTGACGGAGCGCTGGTGTGGGATTGCCTGCAGTTTTTACGTCCCTCACTGCTTGAGAAAACGATTGACCACCTGCACAGGATTCTGGAGCCTGGAGCGCATTTGATTGCGTACTTTTATGCGGATGATCGTGGGCAATCGATTCCGCAGTTCCATTTCAAGATTCATGATGAGCAGAGTCTGGTGATCGAACAGCGTTCGGAAATGCCACCGGGGCAAGCCTTTTCGAATCGCAATATTGAGCGGCTTTTTGAAGACTTTGCTTCCGTGAAATTCTTTCTGAGCCGAGATAGTATTCGCGAAGTTCTTGTGCGCCGATAGCCGTGGCACTTCCCTTTGAACTGTTTGTCGCGCAACGTTACCTGAAGGCGAAACGTCGGCAGTCTGCCATCTCTATCATCACTGCGATTTCCATTGTGGGTGTAGCGGCCGGGGTGATGGCGCTGGTGATTGCGATTGCCATAAACAATGGATTCCGCAGTACGCTGCAGAAGAATCTGCTTGGGGCTACGGCGCACGTAACGATCACTGAAAGCGTGCCAGGAGAGGGGATCTCCGGCTGGAAAGAATTGAGCGCGAAACTGGCGTCCATGCCTGGCGCGATTGAGGCCTCGCCAGCCCTTTACGAGAAGGTCTTTGTGAATGCGGGTGGGGCGAGCAGTGGTGCGGTGATCAAAGGGTTGGACCTTGGCAGCGCGAGGCTGCAACAGGATCTGGTGCCGTTTATCAAGCAGGGGAGTCTGGATAAGTTGCGGGAGACGGAAGCGGATGCGCCGCACTTGTTGGTGGGTTCAAAGCTGGCAGCGAGCATGGGGTTGAAGGTGGGGAACTACTTGCAGGTGATTAACCCGGTGGGTGAGTTGACGCCTTTTGGACCGAGGCCCTCGTATCATCGAATGCGGATTGCTGGTCTGGTTGAGACGGGCTTCTATGATGTCGATGCGAATTTCACCTTCATGTCGTTACCTGAATTGCAGCGGATGATGTCGCTGGGTGATGTGGTGAATGCCATTGAGGTCAAGGTAGCTGATATTGAGGGGGCTCCTGAGTTCAGCGAGAAAGCGCAGGCGCTGGTTGGCAAGCAGTACACCTCGACGCACTGGATGGAGCAGAACCGGCAACTGCTGGGTGCGCTGAAGATGGAGCGCATTGTGAGCCTGATCACAATTGGGCTGATCCAATTGGTGGCGGCACTGAACATCTTCATTACGCTTGTGATGATGGTGATGGAGAAGCAGCGAGACATTGCGATCCTGCTGTCGATGGGGACGAGGCAGGAGCAGATTCGCCGCATCTTTATTTATCAAGGCTTGTTGATTGGGGTGATAGGTTCGGCGGTTGGATTGGTGTTGGGGTATGGAATCAGCTTTGTTGCGGATCACTATCGGTTGATCGAGTTGTCTGAAGAGATCTATTCGATCCCTTATGTTCCGTTTCAGCCGAATCCGCTGGATGCTGTCTGGATCACCGGATTTGCCCTGGTGGTGTCGCTGGCGGCGACACTTTATCCGGCAAGAAGTGCTACAAAGATTGCGCCAGCCGAAGCATTGCGATATGAGTGAGGCGTGATCGTACTACTTGGATTTTTGATGGCCGCTGCTGCGGTTGAGGATTTGGGGCAGGGAACGTGGAGATTTGTCGCTGCTGAATCGAGGTATGAAAGTGCGCCGGCACCGAAGGAATCGAAGCGGCAATGGATTGCTGACGGAGATGGGGTGAAGTTTATTCATGACGGGGTGAATGCGGAGGGAAAGCCCTTTCACACGGAGTTTCGTGCGAAGTATGACGGGAAGTTTGTCCCTTTTGTGGGCGGGACGCTTTACGACTCTGTGGCTTTGTTTTGGAAGAATTCGCGGCGGGTAGACCAGGTGTTTACGATGAAGGGGCAGGTGACGGTGAAGGCGACGCGAACCATCTCGAAGGATGGCAAGAAGATGACCATTGATTCGAGGGGGAAGGGATTTCGCAATCTTCTGGTTTATGAGCGGCTAGTCGTCCAGTAGCTCGCCAGCAGTCATCGTGGACTCTTCTACGGTGCGCAGTTTTCTTTGGATGACGCGGGTGCGTTGCTCGGCGTCGTCGATCGTCTTTGACGCTGAGTCTAGTTTCTCGCGAACCTTGCCAAGGACCGTGTGGTACTTGAGGAATTCTGCTTTGACCACGCCCAATAGCTGCCACACTTCGCTGGAGCGCTTGGTGATCGCCAGGGTTCGGAAGCCCATCTGGAGGCTGTTGAGGAGCGCCAGAAGGGTGCTGGGGCCCGCGAGGATGACTCGCAGTTCCTGCTGGACGCTATCGACGAAGATGTTGCGACGCATCATCTCGGCGTAGAGGCCTTCGGTGGGCAAGAAGAGGATGCCGAAGTCGGTGGTGAGCGGTGGGGCGATGTACTTTTCGCGAATTGATTTTGCGAAAGTGTAGACGCGGCGCTCGAGATCGGCCAAGGCTTTCTCGACGCCCGCCGGGTCGCCAGCTTCGGAAGCTTCTATGAGGCGCTGGTAGTCTTCGAGTGGGAATTTGGCATCGATTGGTAGCCATACTGTGTCGTCGTGACCGGGGAGTTTGACGGCGAATTCGACTCGTTCTGCCGTGCCGGTTACCGCTACGTTCTTGCCGTATTGCTCTGGAGTGAGAACCTGTTCGAGGAGCGCGCCGAGTTGCACTTCGCCCCAGGTTCCGCGAGTCTTGACGTTGGACATCACCTTTTTGAGATCGCCCACTCCGACGGCCAAAGACTGCATCTCGCCGAGGCCTTTATGGACTTGCTCGAGGCGTTCGCTCACTTGCTTAAAGCTTTCGCCCAGACGCTTTTCGAGAGTGCCCTGCAGCTTCTCGTCGACTGTCGTGCGCATCTCGTCGAGCTTCTTTTCGTTCATGGTTTCGATGGCGCGCAAGCGATTCTCGATCAGGAGTGAATCTTCGCGTTGCAATTCCAACTGGGTCTTGAGACCTTGCTGGAGATCGTTTCGCAGGCCATTGCCAAGCTCGGTAAACTCCCGCCGCATGCGTGAAAGTTCTTCGAGCATTTCGCTGCTTCCGCTACGGCGAGAGGAAAAAACGAACAGGAGCGCAAGTTGAAGGACGACGATCAGGCCGCCGAAGAGGTAGATTTCTGGCATGGGTTAGTAACGTGTGAGTTTGCTCGTAACGCCAGCACGGATGTTGGGGATGGAGATGGTGTTGCCCGAAACCGCAAAGGGGCCTTGCGCTACTTTGCCGTCGGGGAAGGTGATGGTCATTTTGTTTTTCGAGATGGCGTACTTTACCTGCTGCGTTTGGAAAGGCAGAAGAAAGAGCAGGGATTGATCTGGATAGAAGTAGATGCGCATCTCAAGAGTTTGCCCCTGCATGCTCTTGACGCCTGTCCACTCTCCAATGACAGTGGGCTTTCCCGGGGGCTCTTTGCCAACGCGCGTTAAGTCCATTGCCACCTGTTTGTCTTTGCTGAGGATTAGCTTTCCCGGTCGAGACAGGTCGACATGCTGGCGATTGGCAGGGCCACCGACGCTGAGAGGCGGTAGCAGGATGTGGTCTTTTTCGAGCGTGAACTTGCCAGGAGCAATGGCTCCAGGGCTGACCAGTGCGATGCCGCCGGGTCGGAACTCATACATAGCGCCCATTCCATTCTGAGCAATTTCAATGGTTCGCCAGCGGCCTAAAAGACCTTTGGGAGGTTCTTCGGCATAACTGGTCGTCATGCAGAGAATGAATAGCAAGGTGCGCATTGTTCCATCGTAGCTGGCTGAGTCCTGCGAAACTAAGAGAATGTGTGGCATTGCTGGCTTTACGCATCTCAACTCCCTGGGGGAGCCGGGGCGTATTGCGCAAATCACTCGAACCATCACACATCGCGGACCAGATCAGCAAGGAGTGTTTGAAGACGCCACGGTGTCGCTGGGTGCGGTGAGGCTGAAGATCATCGATCTCGGGGGAGGTGATCAGCCGATTGTCTCTGAAGACCGGCAGACTGTGATCGTGTTCAACGGGGAAGTGTATAACTTTGCCTCGCTGCGAGCAGAGCTTGAAGGTTTGGGGCATCGCTTTCGAAGCCATTGCGATACGGAAGTGGTGCTGGAGGCGTATCGGGCCTGGGGTACACAAAGCTTCAAACGTCTGCGGGGGATGTTTGCTTTTGCGATCTGGGATCAGCGGACGCGAGAGCTATTTCTGGTGCGGGACCGGTTAGGGATCAAGCCCCTGTACTTTCACGGGAAGGGGGAGGATCTCTATTTTGGTTCGGAGTTGAAGGTTCTCTTTGAACACCCGGAAGTGGAGCGGCGCCTGGATCTGGATGGCCTGACCTACTACCTGTCATTGAATTATGTGCCGCAACCTTACACGCTGGCCGCTGGGATTGACAAGGTGCGACCGGGAAACTTTTTGCGCTGGAAGGATGGACGGCTGACGCAGGAACCTTATTGGGCGCTGCAGTTTGCTCCTGAGGCTTCCATGAGTCTGGCGGGGGCCAAAGAGGAATTGGACGGGTTGCTGCGGGATTCACTACAGGAGCACTTGATTTCGGATGTGCCACTTGGAGTCTGGGCGTCGGGTGGGGTGGATTCGACGACGGTGTTGCATTATGCGGCGCAGATTGCCGGGCGGCAATTGAAGACGTTTTCTGTTTCTTTCGCTGGGCGGAGCTTTGATGAGTCGCCATGGTTTCGTGAAGTCGCGAAGGTTTACGATACGGATCACCATGAGTTTGATGTGAACCCTGAGGTTGGACTGACTGCAGCGATTGAGAAGCTGGCTTACTATTCTGATGAACCTAGTGCCGATGCCGGGGCCTTGCCGGTTTGGTTCTTGTCGGAGATGACCAGAAAGCACGTGACTGTGGCATTGAGTGGAGAAGGGGCTGATGAGCTGTTTGCCGGCTATCAGACTTATCTTGCTGATCAGTACGCTCGTGAGGCGCAGCGCGTGCCGCAATGGATTCGACGGGCGGGGTTGGGATTGTTGCGCTTCTGGCCTGCCTCAAACGACAAGATCAGTCTGGAGTACAAGGCGAAGCGTTTTTTGGAGGGCTCGCTGATGAGCCCCGGTGCAGCCCATTTGTATTGGAATGGCACGAATCGCATGGAAGCGAAGCGGCAACTGGCGCCAGGGATGAACCATCGGCCTGCAGAGGATTTGTACCGAAGATTGCCGACGGAGAGTGGCTCGGCGGGACTGCTCAACCAGCATCTCTGGTTGGATCAGCTCTACTATTTGCCGGATGACATTCTCTATAAGTGTGACCGGATGTCGATGGCGCATTCCCTTGAGGTGCGTCCTCCCTTTCTGGATCACCGGATTGTAGAGTTTGCGGCCCGAGTGCCGGAGCATTTGAAAATGCAGGGAAGTACGCTCAAGCTTCTGCTGCGAGAACTGGTGAAGGATAAGATTCCGGCTAGTGTCCTGAGTCGGCCCAAGCAGGGTTTTGACATTCCGACGCACCACTGGTTTCGGACGGTGCTGAAGCCGCTGCTGCTGGATACGATCACCGAGAAGGCGGTTCGAGAGTCTGGTGTGTTTTCCTGGCCGGCTGTTCAGGATTTGATGGAGCGGCATATGTCGCGACGCATCAATGCCGGCTATTCGTTGTGGGGGTTGTTGACACTTTTTCTGTGGATGAAACGATGGAATATTCAAACTACGGCGGCGGCTACGGAGCCCGCAACGCGGCAGACCGCAACTATCAGCTGATCGTTGTTCTGTTTGCTGCGCTGATCTACATCCCGGCAATCTTTAGCCCACCATCGCTGATGGATGATGTCGACGCAGTGCAGGCGCAAATTGCGCGCAATATGTTGGAGAGCGGCGACTGGGTGACGGCACGGTTGAATGGGGTGGCCTACCTGGAGAAATCGCCACTGGTGTACTGGATGATGGCGGTCTGCTTCAAGATATTTGGAGTGCATGATTGGGCTGGCCGGATGCCGATTGCGTTTTTCTCGATTGCACTTGCTTCTTTGACCGCGAGGATCGGTTGTTGGGCTTCAGGGCCTCAGCTAGGGCTCGCCAGCGGGTTGATTATGGCAACCAGTCTGGGCCTGTGGCTCTTTACCCGGATTCTGATCCCAGACGTGATACTGACCTTCACGATTGCTCTGGCGCTCTGGTCGTTTCTCAGAGTGCTCGATCGGGAGGAGAGGAACCCGCGCTATTGGTCGAACGTGTTTTCTGCTGCCATTGCCGTTGGGCTCCTATTGAAGGGGCTGATTGCTTTGCTGTTTCCTGGTGCGGCTGCGGTGCTCTACCTGTTCTTTACCGGGCAGATGTTCGCCTCCAATACCTGGCGTCGACTTCGCGTGGCGGAAGGAATCTTGATTCTGATTGTGATTGCGGCTCCATGGCATGTCGCGGCGACCCTGGCGAACCCGCCTTACCTCGACTTCACGATGCGAAGTGTGCCGGGCGAATATCATGGCTTTTTCTGGTTCTACTTCCTCAACGAACATGTGTTTCGTTTTCTAAACATGAGGCATCCTCGGGATTACAACACCGTACCCCGACTGGCGTTCTGGCTGTTCCATCTGTTGTGGTTGTTCCCGTGGTCTCTCAATTTTTTTGCGTTGCGGCCGGCGCATTCCGAGCGGCACCGGAGCCTGCTGTTGCTATGTTTTTGCTGGGCTGGCTTTCTGCTTTTGTTCTTTACGTTTTCGACGACGCAGGAATATTATTCGATGCCTTGCTATCCCGCACTCGCGCTGTTGTTGGGGTCTGCGCTGATTGGAGGCGCGATGTGGCCGACGCGAGTGATTGGTGGGATTGCTGCTTTGGCGCTGGGAGCTATCGTGTACCTGCTGCAGCAAGTTTGGAACTTGCCTACGCCGGGTGATATTTCTCGTGCTTTGGCGCAGCAAAATCCGGATGCCTATACGTTGTCGTTGGGGCATATGGGAGATTTGACGGTTGCCAGCTTCGCTTACCTGAGAGGGCCACTGGTTGTGGCCGGAATCGCGTTTCTTATTGGTGCCGTGGGTGCATGGCTGCGGCCAAGGGCTGCCATGTTTGCCCTGGCGTTGATGAGTGTTGTGTTTCTCAATGCAGCGCGGCTGGCCCTGGTCAGCTTTGACCCCTATCTGGCCTCGCGGCCTCTTGCCGAGGCACTGGCTGCTGCGCCCGCCGGTACCTGGATTGCAGACAATCAGTACTACACGTTTTCCAGCATTTTCTTTTATACGAACAAGCGGGCATTGCTGCTGAATGGCCGTGTGAACAACCTGGAGTACGGAAGCTACGCTCCAGGGGCGGCACAGGTGTTTATCAATGACACGCAGTTTCGTGAGAAGTGGTTTAGCGGAGAGCGCCATTACCTGACGATTGAGCGGCCAGCGGTAGCGCGGATTGCAAAGCTGGTGGGAGTGCAGCGGCTGATTGAAGTGAAGGAAAGTGGCGGCAAGCACCTCTATACGAATTTGCCGTTGCGATAGCGATATCCTGAAACCGTGATCGCGCCATTGCTTTTTGCGCTCGCTCTGCAGTCCCCAATTGAGGATGGGATCAAAGCTCTAGATGCTGGCAAGCCAGCAGAAGCAGAGGCTTTGTTTGCCAAGGCTGCTGCGGCTGACCCCAAAGACTACTCTGCTTTCTTCAATCTGGCCTTTGCCCAATCCATGCTGAATAAGGATGCTGAGGCATCGGCGAACTACCGTAAGGTGCTCGAACTGAAGCCGGGGATCTACGAGGCGGAGTTGAATCTGGGGATTCTGCTGTTGCGCCAGAAGATGCCCAAAGAAGCTGTGCCCCTGCTTGAGGGCGCTGCAAAGCAAAAGCCGGATCAATACCGGCCGAACTACTATTTGGCCGAATCGTTGATGGATGTGAACCGCGGTGCGGAAGCCGAGAAAGCGTATCGTCAGGCGCTCGCAATTAATCCCAATTCTCCTGAGGCGGCCCAAGGCGTGGGGCAGGCACTCCTGAACCAAGGCAAGACTGCGGAGGGGGCGCCGTTCATCGAAAAGGCTGCCGGCATGGACCCGAACTTTCAGCCGGCGTTGCTGCATCTGGCGAGTGTGTATGAGGCGGATAAGAACTTTGATGCGGCCATCGCCATCTATCGCCGATTTCCGGATGACACTGCAGCGCGTGAGCGGCTTGGAGAACTTTTGCTAGCCACCGGGAAGGCCGCTGGTGCCATTCCAGAACTCGAGGCGGCTGTGAAGGCCTCGCCTACCGTTGCGAACTTGACAGCGCTGGCTACTGCATATCTGCAGAACAAGCAGCCAGAGAAGTGCCAGCCGCTGCTTGACGCCGCGCTCCGTATGGAGCCGAACAACGGGGAACTGCGAGTGCTTTATGGAAGGCTCTTGCGGGACATGAGGAAGTTTGATCTGGCGGCGAATCAGTTTGCTCTCGCTGCGAAGCTGAATCCACAATCAGCTGATGCGTGGGCCGACCTGGCGATGGTGACCGTGATGCTGGAGCGTTACGACGTGGCATTGCCGGCGCTGGACCGGGTGAAAGCGCTGAATGCGGAGAAGCCAGGACACAAGTATCTGAGGGCCATTACGTTAGACAAGATCAAGCAGAATCGGCAGCAAGCGAAGCTAGCGCTGAATGCTTATCAGGATTTTCTGAATTCGGCTGGCGGGAAGTTTCCGGATGAAGAGTTTAAGGCTCGACAGAGAATGAAGATTCTGGAACGGGAAGTGAACCGATGATGATAAGTCTGCTGCTGGTGCTCCTGCTGCAAGTGCCGGATGCCGTCAAGAATGAGCCGCTGCCAGAGAAGCGCTATTTGCTGGCGTTGGATGCTGCCGCCAAGGCTCTGGTAGATACCAATGCAGAGAGTGGTAAGGCGAAACTGGAATTGGCTGCAGACCTTACTGAGTTCGCTTTGAGTTCACTGGAGGCGATGGGTAAGGCTCCTCATAAGAATGCAGGCAATTATAAAAAAGCAGAATTGCGCACCCGGGAGTTGCTGCGCCGCGTCGATGCCATTGTGAAGGAAGCGAGCATTGATGAGCGACCGGGCCTTGAGCCCGCTCAGAACAGAATCAACGTGGTGCACGAGAAAGTTCTTGATGGGGTGATGAGCAAGAAGCCATGACACGCCGATTCCTAATGTTGATGCCCCTGGGCTGGAGCCTGTGGGCGCAAAAAGACTTTCTCACCGAGGATGAAATCGAGCGGGTCAGGATCACGCAAGAACCCAACGAGAGAATGAAGCTTTATCTGCTTTTTGCCAAGCAAAGAGTGGATCAACTGGATCAGTTGTTTTCGAAAGAGAAAGCTGGAAGGAGCGTCCTGATCCACGACTTGCTGGACCAGTACGCAAAGATCATCGAGGCCATCGATATTGTTGCCGATGATGCGCTTCGGCGGGGGCTGGTACTGGAAGAGGGAATCCAGGTGGTGATGAAGGCCGAGCAGGGGATGCTGAAGAAGCTGGAGAAGTTTGCTGAGCTTGAGGCCAAAGATCTCTCGCGCTACGAATTCGCGCTGACCACTGCGATTGAAACCACTCGGGATTCGATCTCATCGAGTGAGGAAGATCTTGCGGCGCGGGGCAAGCGGGTGATTGAGGATTCCAAGAAGGAGAAGCAGCAGCGGGAAGCGTTGATGACAACTGCTGAGAAGGAAGAAAAGGCTGCAGCAGAGAAGAAATTGGAGGGAGACCCGAAGTTGAAGGGCAGAAAGCCACCTACTCTTCGCAAAAAGGGTGAGGTGGTTCCGGAACCTGGCGCGAAAAAGCCATGATCACAGGAGATCAGAAAAGGGCCACCTTGAGTGGCCCTTTTCCTTTTGCGGAAGCTTAGAGCTTGGTGCCGCCTGAAACTTCAATGACTTGTCCGGTGATCCAACGGCCGTCGGGACCCGCCAGAGCGGCAACGGCATCGGCGATGTCCTCTGCACGGCCGACGCGGGGGATGGCCGGGATTTGCTTTGCTGTCGCTTCGCCTTCTTCATTGCGGAGCTATGCGTTCATGTCGGTCTCGATGGCACCTGGGGAAATCGAGTTCACCGTCACACTGCGTTCTCCGAAGAGTGCTGCCAGATGCACAGTGAGGGTATCTACGGCGCCCTTGGTGGCTGAGTAGGCGGGCACCCCTGCGAAGTTGGTACGCGCCACGATGCTCGAAATGTTGATGATCCGTCCGCCATCGTTCAGCTTCGGAGCAAGCTTTTGGGTGACAAAGAAGAGGCTCTTGACGTTTACGTTGAACAGCTTGTCAAACTGCTCCGGGGTGGTTTCCGAAAAGGGAACATACTCCACCACTCCGGCGTTGTTGACAAGGATGTCAATTGAGTCATTCACCTGTGCGGCCATGGCCTCGGCTCTCTTGGGGTCGTTCAGATCGGCATGGATGGCCGAGGCTTTGCCGCCCTTCGACTGGATTTCGCCTGGATTGCCTTTTGAGTCAGATTGGGGTCGCGCGAGAGAATGAACTCAAACCTGGCGCGAATCTCGTCGAGCGAGGTTTGGACTCGTTGCTGGACCTGGGGATCTGAAGTGGAAAGCTCGGCTCCGAGAGTGAGCAGGTAGCAGCCCTGGCCTTCCAAAGAAGCGAGTTACTCGAAAAAGTCACGCAGGATGGACTTTGCGGAGCACTTTCTGTCGCAAGCTGCATCGCGTCGTTGTTTTCCCTCGTCGCAACCGGCATCGATTGTGGCCAGCATCAAGCTGTGTTTATAGCCGAAGGTGTTGTAGAGGCTGGCTCGTGAGATCCCCAGTCCGGTGGTGAGCTTATCGATGCTGCTTTGCCTTGGCAATGGCCTCACAACGATCGAACTCAAGTGGGCGGGCCATAGCTGTTAGATACAATTTATGCATGAAACGGCTCACATTGGCGCTAGCCTTTGCTGTGGTTGCTTTTTCGCAGGATGCTTCCAAGCAGACTGAAGTCCGCAAAATCACTGACGCAGAGGATCTGGCACAACTGCTCAAAGACGAAAAGAATATGTTCTTTCTGGATGTTCGCGAACCCAAAGAAATCGAAGAACTTGGTTCTTTGAAGGGTTATGTAAACATCCCGATGGGAGAACTGGAAAAGCGAATGGGCGAGGTGCCCAAAGACAAGACAATCATCACCGCTTGAAACGGTGGAGGAAGAGCCGCGCGTGCCGCGGACATGCTCACCAAAGCTGGCTACAAGGTAGCTGCCTCTTGTGGATTGAAAGATTGGCGTGAGAAGAACAAGCCGGTTGTCGGCAAGAAAGCGGCTACAAAACCCTAGCGTGGGCCTGAATGACTAGACGAGCAATTCTGGCCGCAAGCGGAGTAGTGCTGAGCGGGTGCGGGGCCGTGGAAGGCCCCGTGTTCCGCGGGTTGTTTGCGCCTGGCAATGCGCTGACTTATCTCACGCACCGCTACTTGCTGCCCCGGCAGTCCAGGGCTCGCGAGTTTGGGCGATCCATGATTTCGCCTCATTTCCCGATCGTTGGGACCAGCAATCCGAAGAGCAAAGAGTATCAGCATTTGAAGGCAGGTGGCTTTGTCGATTGGAGATTGCCAGTGAGTGGGCTTGTTGCGCGACCGGCGAGCCTGAGCCTAGCCGATTTGAGGGCCATGCCCTCGCGGTCTCACATTACGATGCAAGCCTGCGAAGAAGGTTGGACAGCGATTGCGGAATGGACCGGGGTGACTGTAGCGACGCTACTGGAACATGTGGGGCTGAAGGAAGAGGGGCGATTCGTTGTTTTCGAATCGTCAGATGATGGTTGGGATTGCATTGATCTCGAAGATGCATTGCATCCACAAACGATGTTGGCTTACGGGATGAATGGACCGACGATGCCGATTGGTCATGGGGCTCCATTGCGATTACGCGTGGAGAGACAACTGGGCTATAAGAATCTCAAGTTTGTCAGCGGCGTTCGGGTGGTGGCCCGGATTGATGATCTCAAGGATGGCACGGGGTCCTGGTCGCACGCTGGGGGTGGTTACCAGTGGTATGCGGGGATTTAGCTTTAAGAAGCTTCGTTGCGTAGGGTAAAGGTTCCATCCGGATTCAAGTTGTAGACTCGCCCGCGCCAGTGAATCGTGTTGCCGAAAAATCCTGCGAGCCAAAACCCAAAGCTGAGTAAATCCTGCATCGGTAGCTGATAGAGATGGCGGGGATGAGGGCTTTCGTTCAAGACGCCGTTCTGAGTGGCAAAAGCAACCGTGAAGCGGAGCATGAGAGCTGCACCGAGGAAACCCACTTCGAAGCCCGTGAGTGGCCAAACTGCGAGCAGGATGGGGAGTGGATTGGTGAAGAATTGCCCGACGTAGCCAGCGGGGCGAGAGCGGCGGGTCGACCGATTCCAGCGCAGCCGATGAGCAAAGTTTTGGTGGATTGGCTCTGCGCCAATGCGGTGCTCCACGACGTAGCTGGACAGGATGGAATGCCAGCCCTTGGCCGTTGCCCTTTGGCCCAAAACGAAGTCTTCTGCCAGGTAGTTTTGAAGGCTGGCCCATCCACCCGCATCGGCAATTGCTTGCTTGCGGGCGGCAACCGTGGGGCCCAGGGTGAAGCGCATTCCTTCGAGCATGCGGGCTACCAGGACTCCGGCGATGAACTCTGTATTCATGCCAAGCGCCTCTGTCTGACTCCATAAGGTATCGCCTGCGACGGCGCGATAGGGGCAGGTAGCCAAGCCCAATTTGGGGTTGGCTGCAAACTCGTTGGAAAGGGTTGTCAAGAGATCTGGAGTGACTCGAATGTCAGAATCAGCCATGACCAACAAGTCATAGCTTGCTGCTGCTGAGAGTTTTTCGAGGCTCCAGACTTTGGCATTGTTGTAAGGCGACTCGCCGACGATGAGGAGGCTGGATTTGACCTGCGGGTATGCAATCTGGAGTTGCTCGAGAACCAAACGGGCCGGGTCTTCTGATGAAGCCAGGGCGAAGATGATTTCCCATGGGCCCGAATAGCTTTGTTCGAAAAACGATTGGAGATTTTCTTTGAGGCCGAGGTCTACGCCCTTAAGCGGCTTGAGGATGGAGATGGGAAGTGGCTGCGCCTGGACGGGCGGAGCCACACTGAGATAGCGGTACACGGCAGCCAGCACGAGGAAGCAATAAATGAGAGCTCCCAGTGCGAGCAACCAGAGTAGGGAGATCATTACTCGATGGGCGTCTTGTTGCGATTGACTTCTGTGAGGATCGCGAGAAACTCGTCGAACGATTTTGCTCCGAGATCTCCATTGCGGCGGTTGCGGACGGAGACGGTCTGGGCATCCACTTCACGATCGCCGATGACCAGCATGTAGGGGATTTTCTGCAGTTGTGCTTCGCGGATTTTGAAGTTGACCTTCTCATTGCGCTTGTCGATCTCGATGCGGAATCCTTGCGCTTTGAGTTTGGCCGCGAGTTCGTCGGCGTAAATGTTGGCGCGATCGGTAACGGGCAGCAGCGCCACTTGAACCGGTGCGAGCCAAACGGGGAAGGCCCCGGCGTAATGCTCCACAAGAATTCCGAAGAAGCGCTCCACACTGCCAAACAAGGCACGGTGCACCATCATCGGAGTGTGCTTGTTGCCGTCTTCGGCGATGTAGCTCAAATTGAAGCGGCGGGGCAGATTGAAGTCGAATTGCACCGTGGAAAGTTGCCACTTGCGACCGATGGCGTCCACCAGCTTGACGTCAATCTTGGGGCCGTAGAAGGCCGCTTCGTCGGGCATTACCTTGACGTCGAGGCCGAGGCGGGAGACCGCATTCTTGAGGGCACCCTCAGCGAGTTCCCATTCTTCTTTGGTGCCAACGTATTTGTCGGAGATACCGCCATCCCAGGTGGACAATTCGGCTTCGTACTTTTCGAAGCCAAAGGTCTTGAGCGTATCGAAGGCGAATTCCAGACAGCCGATGACTTCGTCTTCTACCTGGCCGGGCGTGCAGAAAATATGGGCATCGTCCTGGCAGAAGCCGCGGACACGGAGCAGCCCATGGAGGGTACCAGAACGTTCATAACGGTAGACCGTGCCCAACTCGCCAAGACGTACCGGGAGATCCCGGTAGCTGTACTGCTTGTTGTCATAGATGAGGATGTGACAAGGGCAGTTCATTGGCTTGAGCTGATACGTGGCGTCGTCCAGTTCCATGGGGACAAACATGTTTTCCCCGTAGAAGTTGGCGTGGCCAGAGACTTCCCACAATTGACGCCGGGCAACGTGGGGAGTGACGACGAGATCATAGCCGCGCGAAAGGTAGGCTTCGCGCATCCAGTCTTCCATGATCTTGCGAACGAGCGCCCCTTTGGGGTGGAAGAAGATGAGGCCTGGGCCTGCGAGTTCCTGAATCGAGATCAGGTCGAGTTCACGGCCGAGCTTGCGGTGGTCGCGCTTTTTCGCTTCTTCGAGTTGTTTCAGAAATTCGTCGAGTTCTTTTTGTGAGTACCAGGAAGTGCCGTAGATGCGCTGCAACTGCTGGCGCTTCTCGTCGCCCTTCCAGTAGGCGCCGGCGACGGAGAGGAGCTTGAATGCTTTCAGCTTTTTTGTGGAGGGGACGTGCGGGCCACGGCAGAAATCGATGAAGTTCGGGCCAAGGGTGTATTCAGAAAAAATGTCGTCGGCGCGCTCGGTGATCAGTTCCACCTTCATCGGTTCATTCATCGCTTCGTATTTGGCGATGCCTTCTGGCTTGGCGATGAGCTTGCGCTCGAAGGTGAGATCGCGATCGCGGATCTCAGCCATTTTCTTTTCAATTTTTTCGAGGTCTTCCGGGGTGAAGGGCTCTTTGCGATCGAAGTCATAGTAGAAGCCGTTTTCGATCGGCGGGCCGATGCCGAGCTTGGTTTCCGGATAGAGTTCGAGAACCGCCACAGCGAGCAAGTGGGCCGTGGAATGTCTGTAGACCTCAATAGAGGCGGGGTCTTTGGTGGTGAGGATGGCGACAGAGGAATCGCCTTCGAGGGGACGGGTGAGATCCCACAAGTTGCCGTTTACCTTGGCAACGAGGGCATCTTCGGCGAGGCGTTTGGAGATCGACTGTGCGATATCAAGGGGGCGGGTACCGGCGGGGAAGGCTTTTTGGCTCCCATCCGGTAGCGTGACAAGGACTTCACTCATGGATTTTGGGGGTTCAATTTCAGCGTAACACGCTGGAAGGGCGTAACTTTTCAGTGATATGAAGCCATTGGGCTATAGTGAGAGAAGTAATGACATCCACGGAGCCTCAGAGCGACGAGCAATTGGTTGAACTTGCGAAAACCGGAGATGACGGCGCGTTTCCAGAATTGGTAAAACGATACAGCCGACGAATCCTAAGGGTTGCTCGCAACATCACTAACAATGACGAGGATTCCGAGGACGTGCTGCAAGAGACCTTCATGAAGGCCTACACGCACCTGGACGGATTTCAAGGCAATAGCAAGTTCTACACGTGGCTGGTTCGAATTGCGATGAATGAAGCGCTTATGAAGCTGCGCAAGCGAAAGACGGGCAAATTGGTTTCGCTCGACGAGGAATTGTCGACTGGCGACGATACGATTGTTCGTGAGATTGCGGTCTGGGAGGGTAACCCGGAAGACCGTTATTCGCAGGAAGAAATGCGCGAGTTGTTGGATAAGACTGTCGCCAGTTTGCCAGAAGGATTTCGAACGGTCTTTGTGCTTCGAGACGTTGAGGAATTGTCGACGGAAGAGACCGCAGATCTGTTGGGGCTGAGTATTCCAGCCGTGAAGAGCCGGTTGCTGCGGGCGCGTTTGCAGTTGCGTGAGAAGCTAACCCGAGTGTTCAAGAAGAAAGGAGAAGACGCTTTTGCCAACCTGTAAAGATTTTCTCCGGGAACTCAGCGATTACCTGGACTCGTGCCTGGATGCGGTAACGAAGAAAGAACTGGATCAACACGTTCAGGAGTGCCCCAATTGTTGGGTTGTGATGGACACCACCCGCAAGACCCTGAAGATTTATAAGGGTTGTGAGCCGCAAGCTGTACCGGCCGCGCTGGAGGATAAGTTGATGGCGGCTGTAGCGGCCAAGATGGCCGAGAAGAAGTGCGGTAGCTCCAGCTAATCCCTCTATACTGGACGGATGTCTCAGCGGATTTCGCGGCGAAGTTTTCTGGCTTCTGCCTCCTTGCTGTCGGCCCAAAAACTGGCACCGCCTCCCAACATTGTCTTTGTTCTGGTCGATGACCTTCGTTGGGATGAACTGGGATGCAGCGGTCATCCCTTTGCGCAAACCCCGAACATTGATCGGTTAACCCGTGAAGGGGCCATGTTTCAGAATGCGTTCGCAGTCACCCCGTTGTGTTCTCCCAGCCGGGCGAGCTTTTTGACAGGCTTGTATCCGCGCAAGCATCAGATCACAGACAACGTGGACCGAAGTCCTACCAGCCATCGCTTGCTGACCTGGCCCAAGCTGTTGCACGACTCTGGCTATGAGACAGCATTTCTTGGCAAGTGGCATATGGGCGTGGATGATTCCCCTCGGCCTGGGTTTGATCACTGGGTGAGTTTTCCGGGGCAGGGAGAATCGATCAATCCTCTGTTGAATGAGAATGGCAAGACGGCTCGAGTGAAGGGATACATTACCGATATCCTGAACCAGCGTGCTGTCGATTTGCTGCAATCGCCGCGCAGCAAGCCATTTTGCCTTTACCTTTCGCATAAGGCGATTCACCCCACCATCCAGCAGAACGCGGATGGCAGCGTCACCGGCTTTGGTAGCGCTGAGGAATTTATTGCGGCACCCCGCCACCGGAACCTTTACTCCGGCCAGAAAATTCCAAGGCGAGGGAATTATCAAGTAGTGCCGAAGAATAAGCCGGCGCTCTTGCAGAGCATCGAAGGTGTTGCCCCGTTGAGCCCGAAAACCGCTACCGATGATGCGACGATTCTGAACCGGATGCGCATGACGAAGGCGATTGATGAGGGCGTGGGCGAGATGGTGGAGGCACTGCGTAAAGCAGGGCAACTGGAAAACACAATGTTTGTTGTGACTTCCGATCATGGCTACTTCTATGGCGAGCATTGCTTGAATCCAGAGCGGCGGCTGGCTTATGAGGAAGCGATTCGGATCCCGCTGATTGCGAGGTATCCAAAAGGAATCCGGGCTGGATTAAAACCGAAAGAAATGGTGGCTTCGATCGACATTGCCTCGACAATGCTTGAGGTTGCTGGAGTTGGGGTGCCTCAAGAAATGCAAGGTGAGTCTTTGGTGCCGCTGCTCGCCGGGAAGAAGAAGCCGTGGCGGGAGGCGCTGCTGTTTGAGTACCATACTGACCGGGTGTTTCCGCGAATCCGGAACATGGGTTATCGCGCGGTGAGGTCGGAGCGGTGGAAGTTGATTCAGTATCAGGAACTGCAAGATGCGGATGAGCTTTATGATCTCAAGAACGATCCCTATGAGCTGAACAACGTGATCGCAAGCAGTGCTGAAGTTCCGAAGTTGAAGATGCTGCTGGCTGGGCTGGACCGCAAGTTCTCTTAAGAGCGGGAAAGGCGGCGAATGCCTTCCATGCTCCACTTGACGCCGTAACCAGGCCCGTCGGGAATCGTCAGAAGGCCGTTCTCATCGAGAGTGGGCGGAGTTTCAAAGACGTCTTCGAGGTAGGGCTCTGGGGTAAGGTATTCCACGAACTTGGCATTGCTGGCTGCAGCGGAAAGATGCAGATCGGCGATGAGGCCGACGCCAGTGTTCCAACCGTGCGGGACAACCAGAATATTGTGGTCGTCGGCGTATTGACCGATGCGATGCTGCTCGGTGAGGCCGCCCACCTTGGTGACGTCAGGTTGGAGGATGTCTACGGCGTGACGTTCGATCCAGGGCAGAAACGATTGACGGCGGGTGAGGCATTCACCGGTCGCAATCGGAACGGGTGAATGCTTGGTGAGCTCGCAATGCCCCTCGATGTCGTCCGGGCGCAAGGCTTCTTCAAACCAGGTGACGCCATAGGCCTTGAGCATCTTTGAAGTTTCGAGTGCCCATTTGTAGCCCTGCGACCAAAACGCGTCGCTGGCCCCAGCGTCGACCATGAGGAAATCAGTATCCCCGATGGCTTGGCGGGCAGCGCGAATGATGGCCTCGTCCTTCGAAGCGGAATGGCGCCCGAAGGGACCCCAGCCGATCTTGAAGGCACGAAAGCCACGTGCTTTGGCGGCAAGGAGCTTTTCTCCCATCTGATCGGGTTCGACCATGAGCATGCTGGCGTAGGGTTGAATTTTGTCGCGGTACTTGCCGCCGAGGAGGCGCCAAATGGGTTGGCCGGTGACCTGACCGAGAAGATCCCAAAGCGCCATGTCGATCCCGGAGATGGCATGTGTAACGCTACCGCCGCGGCCTTGCCAAAAGGTGTTTTGATGGAGGAGCTCTGTGGTGGCGGCGGGGTCAATCGCACTTGCGCCGGTGTAGAGAGGCTTCAATAGATCCAGGGCGGCTTGCACTAGAGGTGCTGAAGTGTAGACGCTGCCAAGGCTGGTGAGGCCCTGATCGGTCGTCACTTCAATCAGTGTTCGTGTTTGCTCCAACTCACCGTAGCGCGCAGGCCAATCTTCATAAGCCTTGCCGTATAAGGGGATTGCGCGG
This sequence comes from Bryobacter sp., assembly GCA_044340255.1. Classification (GTDB taxonomy): domain Bacteria; phylum Acidobacteriota; class Terriglobia; order Bryobacterales; family Bryobacteraceae; genus Bryobacter. The sequence goes on from JBIITX010000010.1 coordinate 92,668, forward strand.
ATTGCTGCTATCTTCATTTGCGACCTATTGGTTTGACTACGATTCCATTCTTGACGTCGTCAGAGGGGTTGACCACTACCTGATCTCCCTCTGCCAGGCCTGAGACTGCTTCAATCTCTGTGCCAAAGTCTCTGCCCACTTCGATCTTCCTGAATGCCACCTTATTGGATTTGTCGACCACTGCGACAAAGATGCCTTCGGACCTGGTCACGATCGTGTCGCCCGGAACCAGAATCAGACGGCGAGGGCTTGTGGTGGCAATGCCCACCTGGACATACATTCCGGGCAGCAAGGTGCGGCCCTGATTGACAACGTTGACCTCGGCCAGCAAGGTACGACTTTGATTCTCCAGCGCGTTGGATGAGCGGATGATGGAGCCTGTCAGAGTCTTGCCGAGTTCGGGCACGCGAACCTGGGCTGCCTGGCCGACCTTAATGTCGTTGATGCTGGACTGGGGGACGTTGACGAAAACTCGAAGTCTCGAGATGTCGCTCAAGCGGAAGAGGTCGCGACCAGAGGCAATCGCGGAAGGCGTGATGAGGTTGCCGACCGCGCAATTTCGCTGGGTGATGATGCCATCCCAGGGAGCCGTTACGCGTTTGAATTCGGTGAGTTGTTCGATGCGGCCGACCTCTGCTGTTTGAGCGCGAATGGCTTCTTCTGCGGCGAGGAGATTGGCTTCCTGGGCTTTGACGTCCGCTTTGCGGGCATCAAACATTGCGGTTTTTTCGTCGAGGTCTGCTTTGGCGACAATGCCGTCGGCGACCAACAGCCTGGAACGGTTGAAGTTGACCTCGGCCAGCTTCGCTGTTGCCTTGGCTTGTTCGATCGCTGCCCTGACTTGAGCTGAAGCTGCACGCAATTGTTCCAGGCGGGCTCGAGAATTTCGTAGTTGCTGGTCGAGTTCTGGAGAATCGATTTCCACCAGAAGGTCGCCCTTCTTGACGACGTCGCCGATGTCGACTTTACGGCTCTTGATGTAGCCTTCGGCGCGGGCATAGATTGGTGTTTCGCCAATGGCAGAAACATTGCCTGGCAGCAAGATTTCACGAGTTGGCGCGGAGAGCTTGACTCGAGTGGTTGTGACCTGGAGGCGCTCCTCGGAGTTGGTCTTCGCTTCTGCTTCGATCAGGCGGATGCGTTCTGTGCGCGGGAGCCAACCGGTAAAGAAAACTGCAGCGGCCATCAGGCCAAGGAGCAAGAAGAGTCCTATCGCTCTTGTCATTCGGTGTCCTCGAGTTCATTGAAAGCCGGCGGGGTTTTGCGCAGGCTGCTGTAAACCAATGGGACGATGAACAACGTGGCCATCGTGGCGACAAGTAAGCCGCCGATTACTGCTCTCCCCAGAGGGGCATTCTGTTCACCGCCTTCACCAAGGCCTAAAGACATTGGGAGCATGCCGATAATCATGGCGGCAGCAGTCATGATGACGGGGCGAAGGCGTGTGGAGCCTGCTTCGAGAGCTGCTTCGAAAGAATTCAGACCCATGGGCCGGAGGTCATTGGCAAAGGTAACCAGCAGGATGGCGTTGGCAACGCCGACGCCAATGCTCATGATGGCGCCCATCAGGCTGGGTACATTGAAGGTGGTTTGGGTGGCGAAGAGAATCCAGACAATGCCGCCCAGAGCTCCCGGCAGTGCGGTGAGGATGATGAGCGGGTCGAGCCAGCTTTGAAAGTTGACCACCATCAACATATAGACCAGCAGGATGGCAAAGATCATGCCGAGCCCGAGGCGCACGAAACTGGAATTCATGGTTTCCACCTGGCCTCTGAGTTCAAGCAGAACTCCCTTGGGGAGTTTGGGGCGCATCTCGCTGAGGATCTTGTTCACCTGCTTTTGCACGGTGCCGAGATCGCTGTTCTCTACATTGGCGTAGACGTTGAACGTCGGCTGGACGTTGTAGTGATTCACTACTGCCATCGATGTGGCACGTCGAACTGTAGCCATGTTTGCCAGAAGGCTGGTGTTGCCGCCACCGGGCGGTGTGATCGGGGTTCGCGTGATGTCTTCAAGGTCCTGGATTTTGCTTTGTGGTGTTTGTGCGGTGACCTGGTAGGAGACGCCGTTGGCTGGGTCGAGCCAGAAATTTGGTGCAGTCTGGCCAGAGGAAGAAAGGCTTACCAAAAGGCTATTGGCGACATCTCTTTGTGTAAGGCCCAGGACATCGGCTTTGGAGCGATCCACGTCAACCTGCAAGTCAGGATAATTAGGGACCTGATGGAGGTGCACGTCGACAGCACCTGGGATGCGTTTGACCTTGTTTTCTATTTCACGGGCAAGCTTGAGGCCGATTTGGCGATTGCGCGCCACGATCTGAATGTCGAAGGGGGCAGGCTTGCCGAAGTTCAGAATCTGGTTAATGATGTTGGCGGGCTGGAAGAAGAATTCCGCATCGGGAAAGGTATCGCCAAGCTTCCGGCGGAGGCGCTGCACATACTCTTTGGTTGGAACTTCGCGATCTTTGAGGCTGACCAGGATCTCTCCGTCAAAGCGGCCAATGGTAGCGCCATCCGAGTAGGCAAGGTTGATGCCGAGCGAGGGTAAGCCAATGTTGTCGAGAATACTATCCAGTTCTTTGACCGGGACGATTTGCCGAATGACGGTTTCCACCTTGGCGAAAAGTTCTTCGGTCTCTTCGATGCGGGAGCCGGCGGGAGCGCGCACGTGAAGGCGGAACTGCCCGGCATCGACCTCAGGGAAGAAGTCTTCACCGACCATCGTTGCAAGCCAGCCTGACCCCGCGATGAAAAGCAGGAACGAAGCAAAGACTACGGCACGGTGCGTCAATGCCCACTTGAGTGCGTCGGTGTAGGAGCGTTTGAAAGCTTCGAAGAGATGATTGAAGCCCTCGTGTACACGCCAGATCCATCCAGCTTCTTTTTCTTGCCCCAGGAGATAAAGAGCCATGGTGGGGACAATGGTGCGGCTGAGCATGTAGCTGGCCATCATGGCGAACACGACAGCGAGGGCCAGCGGAGTAAAGAGGAACTTGGCGGTGCCGGTGAGGAAGACAACGGGAACAAAGACGATGCAGATAGAGAGGGTAGAGACGAAGGTTGGGACAGCGATTTGTTGTGCACCGTCGAGGATGGCCCGTATCAAGGGTTTGCCCATGTGTCGATTGCGGTGGATGTTTTCGATTTCAACCGTTGCGTCATCGACGAGGATGCCGACAGCCAAGGCCAGGCCGCCCAAGGTCATGACGTTGATGGTGTGGCCGAAGATGTAGAGGATGGTGATTGAGGTGAGGATCGAAAGGGGAATGGATACGCAGACGATGAGGGTACTGCGCCAGGAACCAAGAAACAACAAAATCATGAGCCCGGTGAGGATGGCGGCAATGATGCCTTCCTTCACGACGCCGTCGATCGAAGCTCGCACGAAGACGCTCTGATCAAACATGCGGCGCACTTGCAGCTCTTTGGGGATAACGCCCTGGAGTCGGTCCAATTCTTTTTGAACTTTAGAAATGATTTCGAGGGTAGAGACATTCCCGTTCTTGAGGATGGTCAGCAGGGATCCGCGGGCCCCATTCTGGCGGACCACATTGCCCTGGATGGAGAACCCGTCGCGGACCTGACCTATGTCTTTCAGGTAAACCATTGCTCCGTTGACTTCCTTTACTGGAAGACGATTCAGTTCGGCAACGGTCTCGGGGCTGGCGTTGAGGCGCACGTTGTATTCGCTGGAACCGATTTTGGCGGTGCCCGAAGGCAGCACCAAATTTTGCGCATTGATGGCAGCAGAAATATCGGTGGCAGAGAGACGGCGAGCCTGCATCGCTTCTGTATCGAGGTCCACCATGATTTGGCGAACGCGGCCGCCATACGGGATCGGGATGGAAGCTCCCTGCACAGTGGCAAGGCCAATGCGAATTTGCGAGTTGGCCATGTCATAGATTTGCTGTTCGCTGAGTGAGTTGCTGGAGAGCGCCAGTTGCAGGATGGGAACTGTGGCGGCGTTGTAGCGAATGATAAAGGGTGGAAAAATGCCTGGCGGAAGGACACGCGTGATGGAGTTGGCAATCGCGCCTAACTGCGCGACGGCGAGCTCCACTTTGACATTGGGGTGGAAAAATACACGCACCACTCCATAGCCCGTCATCGATTGGCTTTCTATATGCTCTACGTCGTTGACTGTTGTGGTGATGGCGCGCTCGAAGGAAGTGATGACGCGCTTCTCCATGTCATCAGGAGACATGCCTCCGTAGTTCCAGATGACGCTGACCACCGGTATGTCAATGTCCGGGAAAATATCCGTGGGCATGGCAACGATGGAGACGGCACCAAGAATTACGATCAGGAGCGCCATTACCGCGAAGGTGTAAGGACGACTCAGAGCCAGCTTGACGATCCACATACTGCGGTTTCACTAGGGTATCATTTTGACCATGAATCGACGGTCTTTCCTCAGTTCTTTTGCTGCGGCTGGTTTTGCGCAGGGTGCTGGCAAGAAGAATGTGTTGCTAATTGCCGTCGATGACATGAGGCCTGAGCTGGGTTGCTACGGTGCCAAGCATATTCATTCGCCCAATATTGATGCCCTGGCAGCGCGTGGGACATTGTTTCAAAAGGCTTATTGCCAGCAGGCGGTGTGCAGCCCATCCCGTACGTCGCTGCTCACGGGTTTGAGGCCGGACACGACAAAGGTCTATGACTTGCAGACGCATTTTCGGGGGAGCGTTCCAGACGCGGTGACTCTGCCGGAATACTTCAAGAACAATGGGTACGTTACGGCAGGCATGGGGAAGCTGTTTCATGGTGGCCTCGATGATGCTCGCAGTTGGTCGATTCCCTGGTGGGGCCCCGGTCAAAAGCAGGCGTGGAATAGTCCCGAGGCGTTTGAACAGGCAAAGCGTCAAACGGAGCGATTGAAATCAAATGGCTGGAAACTTCCGCCTGCTGTAGGGAATGAGCCTGGTTCCCGGGGTCCTTCCTGGGAAGCCTCTGATCTGGCTGGGGAAGAATTGCCAGATGGCAGAACGGCAACGCAGGCGATTGCTGCGCTGCAGACGCTTAAGGACAAGCCATTCTTTCTTGGCGTTGGCTTTGTGAAGCCCCATCTTCCCTTTATTGCGCCGAAAAAGTACTTTGATCTTTATCCGCTCGACAAAGTAGAGATGCCGGATTACCCGGAGCTTCCGACGGGTGCGCCACCGTTTGCCGGGACCAATTCCGGTGAACTGAGAAGTTATGGCGACATCGGCAATGGAAAGATCAGTGCAGAGAAGGCGAAAGAGCTGGTGCGCGCCTACTATGCGTGCATTTCTTATACCGATGCGATGATCGGTCGCGTGTTGGGTGAGTTGGATCGTCAAGGCCTGCGTGACAGCACGATGGTTGTTTTGTTTGGAGACCATGGATGGCATCTCAACAACCATGGAAATTGGAACAAGCACACCAACTACGAAAAGGCGACGCGAAGTATGCTGATTGCTGCCATGCCGGGGCAGAAGCAGAAAGGTGTGGTTTGCGACCGCCTGGTCGAGTTTGTCGACATTTATCCCAGCCTGGCGGAGGGAGCGGGATTGAAGGCGCCCGAAGCGATCGCCGGCAGGAGTTTTGTTCCTTTACTCTCTGATGCGAAGCGAGAGTGGAAGTCGGTTGCCATGAGTCAATATCCTCGGACTCATCAAAAAGAAAAGCTGATGGGTTACAGTGTGCGCAATGCCAGATTTCGCATGACCGAATGGCACAAAGTGGGCACTACGGAAGTGGTCGCTCGTGAGCTTTATGACTATCAGGAAGACCCACAAGAGAGTGTTAATCGGGCGGACCGTCCCGAGATGAAAGCTACGATTACCGCCATGAGTACGGAACTCAACCGGCTGGTGCGCTGAGCCAATTATTCGTAGCGCAAGACTTCAATCGGGTTCACCTTTGTTGCTCTTCTGATTGGCAGCAGTGCTGCCAGCAGGGCTACTGCGACGAGCGCAGCGACCGCGATTATGAAGGTAAGTGGATCGGTTGCCTGCATGCCGTAGAGTTGGCTCTCTACATACTTTGAGAGCAGGATGGCGGCAGGGACTCCGACGGCGATGCCACCGATAATCAAGAAGAGAATCTCCTGGATGACAAGCGAAATCACATTGGCAGACTCTGCTCCCAGCGCGATGCGGATGCCGATTTCCCGGAGGCGGCGCGATACTGCCAAAGACAAAACTCCATAAAGTCCGATGGCGGCAAGCAGAGTGGCAATGACCCCGAAAATACTGGCCAAGAAGCTCAATAGCCTTTCCGTCGAGAGGATGTTGTCGATCTGGTCTTCGAAGCTGCGCATGGCATAAAGGGGAAGGTTCGGATCCATTTGCCTGATCATGTTGCGCAGTTGCCCGAACGCTGCAGTTTCGTCCGTGCTGGTGCGGACATAGGCGACCATGGAGGCGGGATAGCTGGTTTCATAGAGTGGCACCAGCACTTGAATTTGTACGTCCTCACGCAAGTCCATATACTTCGCATCGGAGAAGACGCCGACAATCTCGATATCGGTTTTGGTGCCGGGATTGCCCCCATGCCGATGTGATAGCCAATCGGATTCCGCCCCGCGAAGTAAGTATCAGCGAACTTCTTGTTGATGAGGCAGACTTTCCAGGTTGTCTTTTGTGGGGCCGAAGGTTCTGCATTGGCATCGGAATCACGGAAGTCTCGACCACTCAATATCTTCATTCCCATCGCTTCGACATAGCCCGGAGTGACCGCGTCAAAATAGGGCCCTGGCATCTTGCTGTGATCGTGCTTGAAGCCCTCGACGGTTACGGTGGAATCCCATTCGTTGCCTGACATCTTGGCCACTGTTCCCACGCCGACCTTGACGATTCCTGGTGTGGCTTCGGCTCGCTGCTTGAACTCGCGGATCAATTGCTTGATTCTCTCTGTCGAATAGCCGCTCAGTGAAGGCTCAGACTGGAAGGTGATGAGGCGAGTCGCCATCAGGCCTGTGTCGGCGAGTTTCAGGTTTTGAAGGGTTCTGACGAAGAGGCCTGCTGCGATCAGCAGCAAGATGGATAAGGCGACTTGCAATCCAACAAGACCTTTGCGAACGACACTGGAGGAACCAGTCGACATCCCACGCCCTTCCTCTTTCAGAGCTGGTGCAGCATCGGTCTGGCCGGCGCTGAGGGCAGGGAAGAGGCCGAAAAGAATTCCAGTGACCAGTGCGATGGCAAAGGTAAAGGTGAGCACACGCCAGTCGGGTTCGGCAGCCAGGCGGAGCGGTGAGCTGGAAGGGGGCAAAAAGCGAATCAGCAATGCATTGAGATTGAAGGCAAGGATGAGGCCGGCGAAGCCTCCGACGCAGGCAAGCACAGTGCTTTCCACCAGGAGCGGGCGCATCAGACGCCAGCGCGAAGCGCCCAGGGCTGCGCGGACTGCAAATTCTTTACGGCGAGTGAGGGAGCGGGCAATGGAGAGATTGGCAACATTGGTGCAGGCGATCAGCAGGACCAGGGCGACGATTCCCATTAGGATCCAGAGCGGTTGTGCCATTTGGCGACGCATGCCGGAATAGCCGTTTGCTGCCGGTTCCACTTCAAGGCGGCCTTTCAGGAACATGCGCACGACTTCCGGGGCTGCTCCCGAGAATGCTGCGTCCTTCGACTCTGTTTGCCGCATGGCACTGAATTGGGTTTGCAGTTGGGCTTGGGCTTGAGTGAGGGAGAACCCGGGCTTTAAGCGGGCAAAGACCTGAACCCACCGCGAGCGTCGGTCTTCCATGACATCCCAACCCGGTGTCATCTGCGCCTTCATGGCAATGGGTACACGAAGACTGACCACACGAGTTGGGTCCAGGCCAAAGAACCCCTCAGCGCTGACTCCAACTATGGTGAGACGGTTGTTGTTGACGAGTATCTCTTTGCCAACGATTCCAGGGTCGGCATTGAAACGGGTTTTCCAGTAATCGTAGCCAAGTACAGCAACCGGGTGGCCTCCCTTGGTGACATCGTCGGTGGGGCTGATGAGTCGGCCCAGGTGGGCCTTGACTCTCAAAACATCAAAGTAATTGCCTGTGATCAACTCCCCACCGGTTCGTTCGCTGACTCCTTCAAAGGTGACGCTGAAGCTCATTTCCCGACGAGCTAACATTCCGGCATGAATGGGAGAAGTATCCCGGAAGTCCTTATACATCGGGTAGGAATTCATTCGTGGGCCCGAGTTGGAGCCATAGTGAGAACCCGATTGGTAGATTTGAACCAGTTCGCCGGGACGCTCGACTGGCAGAGTCTTCAATATGACTTGATCGATGAGGCTGAAGATTGCCGAATTTGCGCCAATGCCAAGCGCCAGGGATGCGATCGCAACAAGAGTAAAGAGGGGAGATTTGACCAAGCCGCGTATTGCGGCTCGAAGTTCATCCAGGACGCCTTGCATGGTTGGAATACGCGCGACGAACCTGGGCGTTTCCCCACAGGGGAAATTGTTGTTGGGATGAAGCGGCTAGAACGAGAAGCGCAGTGAAAGGTCAATGCGCCGGTTTGCGGCAGAGCCACCCCCGCCACCACCTCCACCCCCGCCCCCGGGGCCAAAACCACCGCCAGATACGGTAGATGTCGAAACGCCAAAGAAGGGACTGCTGAGATTCCCATTCGGCGTGGCGAGGTTAACCGTGTTGAGAAGATTTCGTGCGTTGACAGAGAGGTTGAGCGAGTATTTGCGGCTTGCGCTGGTCGCTGCGCCGTCTGGAGCTCCGCCCATCATGCCGCCCCCACGCATGCCGCCGCCGCGACCGCCACCACCACCCCCGCGACCGCCACCGCCTCCCCCGCCGCCGCGCATGCCTCGCGCGGCCCGTTCTGTCTCTGGTCCAAAGCCCCAACTCTTGCCAAGCCTCAGATTGAGCGAATAGTTGGATGGGCCTCTTCCAAAATTGCGAGGAATGATGACGTCGTTCGGGCCAGGGTTCTGGATGAAGTTGCCGAAGCGAGTGCTGATGATTCCTGGGCCGGTTGGGCTTGTGGCGAAGGCCGGGCGCTCGTTGAAGAGCGTGTCTCCATTGGTGTCACGGCCAGTGGTGATGTTGAATGGTGAGCCAGTGTTGAATTGAAAGAAGGGACTGAAGCTGATGCCCCATTTGGCAGCGATCGAGCCACCTACCATGACACGGTGACGAGTGTCGTTTCTTGCGGGGCCGTATTCGTTTAAGAGGTTGTAAGGGTCTGCCGGGCCACCACCGTCTGTGTCTGACCGGGCGAAGTTGAGAGAGTGATACCCGAAGAGCATCATGCCCGTGCGCAATCGTGTGGAGAAGTTGGTCATCAATTGCTGTTGGCGCGAGAAGCCAGTGCTCTCGTTGAGGAAGAGATTGCCGCTGTCACCGTAAGGGCGAGTGCCAGTTGCCAGTGGGGTATTGATGTTTCTTTGTCGCAGCAGGTGAACCCCTCTCGAGAAGATGTAGTTCATCGAGACATTGGAGTTTCTGGGGAGGGAACGCTCCAGCCCAACTGAGGATTGAATCAGGTAAGGAGTGCGGATGTACTCATAAAGCTTGCGGATGGTGAGTGAGTTGCGGAAGGGAGTGAGCTCTGTGGTGGAAGGGATCGACGGGAAAAAGTCTGGGTTGCGAACGACATAGCTGATCTGATTGATGCCGTTGAAACGCCTTGCGTTCAGCGTGAGGTTGTCGTCGACGCGATCATAGAAGACGCCTGAGCCGAGGCGGAGAACTGTTTTGGTGGGGCGCTTATTGCCGCCATCGAGAGCTACGGCGAGACCCAGCCGAGGGGCAATGTTGTTGTGGTTCGAAATATTGGTCTGGTCTTCCCAGCGCAGGCCGGCTGAGAAGGTTGCCCGAGAGTTAACGCGCCAATCCCAGGCAGCAAAAATACCCAAATCCATTTGGGTGACGCCTACTTCGGGGTTGCCGCCATTGATGGTGAACTGGCTTGCTCCCCCTCCAAGGTTGCGGATTTGTGTCGGAGTGTAGCCGAGGGACTGAAGCAGAAGTGTACGACGATACTTTTCGAGTGAGGTGATCTGTTGTGTGATCGCCTGGCCATCGGATCCAAGGATCGGATTGTTGTTGCTGTCAAGTAATGGGGCAAGGCTGCCAGCGAAGGTAAAGGAACCTCCGAAGTTGTTGGGAGAAAGGTTTTCCTGTGCGGTGCGACGCCAGCGCCCCCCGAGCTTGATCGCGTGGGCACCGACTGCGTAGGTTGTCATGTTTGACAATTCCAAGCGGTTGTCGAGTGTCTTGGAGACTCCGTTCTGGGGCCCTCCGCCGTTGAATGCGTCTTGTACGTTTAAGGCATAGAGCGTGTTATCACCCAATTGCTCGGTGTTGGAGCGCAGGAACTGGAAGCGTGTCTCGTTGATCGAGCGCGCAGAGAGAACTGCTGTCTCGGTAAGTTGGACGGTGTGGTCGGTGTCGCGGGTGTTGAATGCCCGGGTGGGAAGGGCGAAGTCGCCAACGCCCCGGTTGTCGGCAGAAGTAGGGCTGAAGTTGTAGCGGGCGACTAGCGTGTGCTTGCTGTTGAGAGCGTAATCCACGCGCTGATTGATGTTGAAGCGGTTCTGCGGGGTGATGATGGTTTGCCGAAATGGAGTCGGCAGCAAGTTTGCGTCAAGAATTGTCGCATTGATGATTGCATTCTCTTCGACGTTGCGGCCTTCGATATCCGTAGAGAAAGAAGCCTTCTTTGAGAGCGGGCCGGAGATGCGACCGCCCCAGAGATTCGACCGGAAAGGGGCGCGTGTCGGCGCGAAGGGATTGCGTGAGTTCAACGCTGAATCGGAAAAGCCGAAGTGGAGTTCGCCGCGGAACTTGTCGGTGCCAGGGCGGGTAAAGATTTCGATGCGTCCAAAACCGATGCGATCAAATTCGGCCGAATAGGGATTGCGATTGATGCGCACTTCACGAATGGAAGATTTGGGTGGCAGCTTGCCGCCGGAGAATCCATCAATAAAGAGTTGGCCACCGCTGGGGCCTGCGCCTGGCCCTGCAAGGGCCATCAGTTCATCCTGTAGGGCATCCGGGTCATCTGAAAAGGCGGCGAGATCTTCTGCTGACAGCACCAGGGCACTGGCATTAGATAGCGGGTCAGTGGTTACGCCCTGAACTTCACTTTGCACATTGACGACTTGTGCCTGCGCGTCGAGGGACATCTGGATGTTGAATACCGTAGCACCGGAGACTTGCAGATCATCCACGCGATAAGGGGCGAAGCCTGGCTTCTCAATGCGGACAATGTACTTCGCTGCCTGGAGGTTGCGGATTTCGAAGGAGCCGCTGGCGTCAGTATTCTTGCGCTGCTCTCTGCCCCCTGGTTGCGAGATGCGGACGACGGCTCCAGGGATTGCCGCCCCTGACGGGTCGGTCACCTGCCCGCGGAAGGTGTTGAGGCCCGAAGCCTGTGCAAACAAGAGAAGCAGAATGAGTGGCAAGAGAAATGTCCTTTCCAAAAACAATTGAGGAGCCTGTGCCGAACGGGGGTGAATGGCGCAGGCTCCGTCAGGACCCTCCCAAGGGGTTAGGAGGGAACTTGTGAGAAGTGACTAGTTCTGTGGAGGTGGGGGCGGAGGACCACCCGGGCCTCGGCGTCCGCGTTGTTCTGCCTGATACTTGTCAAACTTCTCGATCTGGTCTTCCTTCAGAACTTTTTTGATTTTGGCGTTGGTCTCCTGACGCATGGCCATCATCTTTTCGCGCATGTCGTCGGAGGGGCCTTCTTCCATCATGGCGCGCTGCTTTTTCATCTGCGCTTCGAGAATCGGCTTGATGGCTTTCTCCTGATCTTCGGTGAGGCCAACGGCTTCTTTCATGGCGGCCATCTGTCGGGCCATCATCTGCTCGGGGTTGCCGCCACGGCCGCCACCGGGAGGTTGGGCGAAGCTAAGCGCCGGGAGCAATGTGATTGCGGCGGCGAAGACGAACTTGGTAAATGTGTTTCGCATGATTCGAGTTTGAACCGCCATCGTAAAGAGAATGTGTGAATGCAAAGAAAAAGTGTAAAGGTTGGGTAAAAGTACCTGAAATCATCAGGTGAACTGATTAAGCTTAGGCTGGAAGCATATGAGTGAGACCCCGCTGTTGATCATCGACGACGACATGAAGCTGGCAAGGCTGCTCAAGGATTACCTTTCGCCGCTTGGCTATGAAGTCGATGTTGTGCACAATGGTGCGGCAGGTTTGAAGAAGGCATTGGAGCAGCCTTACGCTGCGATTATTCTCGATGTGATGTTACCTGGGATGAATGGCATGGAAGTGCTGCGGGAGCTTCGACGCGCCAGTGACGTGCCGGTACTGATGTTGACGGCCCTGGGGGATGAACCAGACCGCATTGCGGGACTTGAAGTGGGTGCGGATGATTACGTGCCAAAGACGTTTTCGACGCGGGAGTTGCTGGCGCGTTTGCGGGCAGTGTTGCGGCGAAGCCAGATGAACGCCAGGGTCAGAATGGAAGCAGAAACTTCGGTTACCGTGGGGGAGCTGAAGATTGAAGTGGATGCGCGCTCTGCCAGTCTGAATGGCGAAGTACTGGCGCTGACCCCGATCGAGTTTGACATGCTGCTAAGTCTCGGGCGGGCAGCGGGACGTGTGAAGTCTCGCGAGCAATTGCTGCTGGAAGTAGCCGAGCGAGATTTTGAAGTCTTTGATCGATCGATTGATGTACACATCTCATCGCTCCGCAAGAAGCTTGGGGACGACGCTAAGTCGCCACGCTGGATTGAGACCGTCAGGGGCGCTGGATACCGACTGAAGAAGTCGGCAGGAGACACAGAGGCATGACTCCAAGATTTCGACTGACAACAAGAATTCTTCTTCTGGCCCTTGGGAACGTGGCGGCCTTGGGCATCCTGTTTCTTGTGTTTGTGCGCTGGCAACTCGGATCGGATTTTGAAAGCTTCCTGATGACCACTGCCCGTGAGAGGATTGTCAGCCAAACGCGGAGTATTGCCCTTGAGATGCGCGATGGCGAAGCCAGCACATGGAATCAGGTGCTCGCCGATCACAGCCAGGCCAGTGGTGTGACGTTTGCCCTTTACCGTGGTGATTGGGAATTGGTAGCCGGACCGAAACTGAATCTGCCAAAGGAGTTGAAAGATCGAATTCTGATGGGGCCGCCGAATGGTCGGGGCGGAGGGAGAGGATGGGGAGACGCAGGTGCTCCACCACCTCCAGATGGGCCGCCTCGTGAAATTCCACCGGCACGCATGTTGGCAAATCTTGGGGCCGGACCCTACCTCATCAGCGCCAGCACAGAGGGTGGTTATAACTACTGGGTCTCGATGAGAACCTTCATTCCACCTGTTGGGGCCGAGGGGCGGCCTTCGCGCGGGGTTCTGGTGATCGCCTCTCCCAGTTTGCTCACCAATCCATTTTTCTTTCAGCTAGGCCCCTGGTTGCTGATTGGCTTTGTTGCTTTGCTGGTGAGTTTACTTTGCTGGCTGCCACTGGTACGGGGCTTGACCGGCGCGATCGAACAGATGACGCAGGCGACTGCCAAGATTGCCGAGGGCGGATTTGATACGCAGGTGGTGGTGAAGCGACACGATGAGTTGGGACTTCTGGGAGCTTCGATCAACCGGATGGCCGCACGGTTGGGTGCCTTTACCCATGGGCAGAAGCGATTTCTCGGAGACGTTGCGCATGAGTTGCGCTCGCCTCTCGGAAGAATGCAACTCGCACTCGGCATTCTGGAGCGCAAGGTGGATGAAGGTGGCGCTGATTATGTGAAGGACATTGCGGATGACGTCAAGGTGATGTCGGGATTGACGGACGGATTGCTTGAGTTTGCCAAGGCCGAGATGCGGCAGGAGACCGTGACGCTGAGCCCGATCAATGTTTCTGATATTGTTTGGCGCGCTGTTAAGGCTGAAGGGCGGCCTGGGGTTGAGGTCAGTGTCGATGTGGATCCACTAGTGATGGTTCATGCGGAGACGGAGTGCCTGTTTCGGGCTGTATCGAATGTGATTCGCAATGCGATTCGATACGCAGGAGACGAGGGCCCCATTGTTGTTGGTGCCCATCGTTTGCGGGGTGAAATCAATTTGACGGTAAGCGACAAAGGACCCGGTGTGCCGCAGGAGGCGGTAGATCAAATCTTTGAACCGTTTTATCGACTTGAGTATGCCCGTGACCGGGAAAGCGGCGGAGCCGGATTAGGGCTTGCCATCGTCAAGAGCTGCATCGAAGCCTGTGGCGGAAGAGTGAGTTGTCGAAACCGTGAGCCACAAGGGCTGGAAGTCAGTCTCGTTCTAGCCAGCGCCTAGGTCAGTTTTTAGGAAGGCTGGCATCGATAAAGGCAGCGATGTCTGCCTTGAGCTTGAGCAGTGAGGGCACGTGGATGTACATCATGTGGCCCGCCTCATACTCTTTCATGGTGATGTTCTTGCGGTGCTTTGCATCGAGGCCCATGTGAGAGAAGGTGTACTCGGTGGCGAAGAAGGGCGTGGCGAGGTCGTAGTAGCCGTTGGCGACAAAGACCTTCATGAAGGGGTTGCGATCAAAGGCGGTACGTAGAGCGTTGCTCGTATCTGCGAATTGATTTTGCGCACTGGAGTAATCCCAGGGGAGGATGCCGCCGCCGAGTGCGAAGTAAACAGCGTCGGTTGTATAGCCCAACTCTTCGCGCGTGTATTGATTCATGGCGTGGGTGTAGGGAGGGAGGATGGCGGAAGCACTGGGGTCAAATTCGGGATTCACTGCGCCGCGGTCGCCATCGGTTCCAATCAGGCGTGAGTCGAGACGGCCGACGACAACGCCCTCTGAGCGCCGGAGTTCCTTGATGAAGCGCATGATTTCGATACGCAAATCATTCTGGAGCAGGAATGTTTGGGAGAGCCCTGTGAGTTTTGAGAGCTTGGTTGCGATCGCTTCGCGTTCTGCCTGGCTGAGGCGGTCGCCTTTCATCAGGGCAGCGGCGTAATCCCCTTCTGCAAATTTGCGCGCTTCGTTGAGCGTTGCCTTGAGGTCTTTCTGGAATGCAGGATCTACCTTCTTGTGAAACCAGGCGGTGGCGGTATAGGTGGGAAGGAAGAGCGAATAGGGGAGATCGTTGCCTTTCGTGAAGCGGGCCGTTTGGAAATTGAGAATCGAGCTGATGAGAATTACGCCGTTCAGAGCGATGCCGCGGGAGGCAAGCGCGCCAGACAAACCGGCAGCGCGAGTCGTGCCATAGGACTCGCCAGCAAGAAAGAGAGGTGAAGAGAAGCGACGAGTGCGAGCCAGATAGAGCCGAATGAATTCAGCGACGGAATCGATGTCACCGGTGAAGCCATTGAACTTGCGAGCAGTTTCTGGTTTGGTGGCGCGGGAGTATCCTGTGCCGACAGGGTCCACAAAAACGAGATCGCATTTGTCGAGCCAGGTGCCCTGATTGTCCTCGAGCTTGTAGGGAGGGGGCGGCATGGAGCCATCGTCATTCATGCGGATGCGCCTGGGGCCAATGGCGCCGAGATGGAGCCAGAGAGAGCCAGCACCCGGGCCACCGTTGAAAGCGATACAGAGCGGTCGGTTGGCGCTGCCGTCGACGGTATAGGCGACATAGAAGAGGCCGGCCTCCGCTTCGCCGAGATTGTTCTTGATGGGGAGTTGGCCGGCCGCAGCCTTGTACTTCAGCGGTTTGCCGTTGAGAGAAATTTCATGTTGGGTGATGACGGCTGCGTCATCTTTGAATGGTTGTGTTGGGACAGACGCGGGTCCCGCCTGGCCTTGGGCGAATAGTGAAGAACAGAGGAGTGCGAGATAGAGGAAAGACCGCATCCGCCTAGAGTATCAAGCGGCTCTCGCGGTGAGCAGCCGGACCCCTGTGAGTGCGAGGATGCCGCCGAAGATCGTCGGCCAGGTAATGGGCTCTTTGAGGACGATGTTGCTGGTAAGAACACTAAAGATCGGCACGAGGTTGATGAAGATCGAAGTGCGGGCTGCGCCGATTTGTTCGAGGCCACGGAGGTAGAGCAAGAAGGCGAGGGTTGTGCCAAGGAAGCCAAGATAGGCAGAGGTAGACCAGAAGGTGAATGTGTTGAGGTTGGGGGTTGGCGGATGTGTGAGAGCTGCATAGAGCAACAGCATGGCGAGGCCAGCCCAGATGGAGTAAGCCGTGGCCGGGAGCGGTTCCATTTTGTTGGCCAAGTCACGGCCGAGGATGGTGTAGGCGAACCAGGCGATTACCGCAGCGAGAATCCAAAGGTCTCCTGATCCGAGGCCGGTGGCGAAGAGTTTCTCCGGGTCGGCTTGCGTGAGCACCAGACCTGCACCCAAAAGACTCAGCGTGAGGCCGATCAATTTCTTCAGCGTGACTTTCTCACCCCAGACGATTCTGGAATACAGGAAGATCAGTGAGGGCTGGAGGGAGGCCATCAGAGAGGCCCGACCTGAGGGGACGGTGCGCAGGCCGCTGAAGAAGCAGATGTTATACAGGGCGACCCCGCAGAAGCCCATAGCGATCAGGCGGTAGAGGATGGGCTTATCCGGTTTGGGCCAGGGCCTGACCCCGAGCATGATCATCAAAAGGCCGATCGAGCCGAAGCCGAAGCGACCGAGGGACGAGTAGATTGGGGGGATCTCCGCGCGGGAGAGGATGCTCCCTGCCATCCATGACGAACCCCAGATTGCTGCGGTCAGGGTGAGTAGGATGTAAGGATTTGTCAATTCTTCATTTTAGAGGCCTATAGTTGGGATGAGGAGACTGTGAATTATGAAAAGAAGTGCTGAAGCTATTTGGCAAGGTGATCTGAAGGCGGGAAAGGGTTCGCTTTCGAGTGAAAGTGGAGTGCTGGCAGGAACACCCTATTCGTTCCGTACCCGATTTGAAGCAGAGAAAGGAACGAACCCGGAAGAGTTGCTGGCGGCTGCCCATGCGGGTTGCTTTACGATGGCGCTTTCCTTGATGTTGGCGGAGCGCGGTATGGTGGCTGAAGAATTGAAGACCACTTGCGTCATTTCTCTAGACCCTGCCACGCTGACGATCACCAAAAGTGAGTTGTCTCTTTCGGCGAAGATTGCTGGCGCTGATGAGGCAAAGTTTGCTGAGGCCGTGAAAGCAGCAGAGACCGGTTGCCCGGTGTCAAAGCTCTATAAAGCTGAAATTGTTGTCCACGCGGCACTGAATGCCTAGGCCCAGCCATAGAGCTTGAGTGCATTGCGGCCACGAATCTTTTCGCGGTTTGCTTCGGTCGTGAATGCGAAGAGTTCGTTTAGCTGTTGTTTTGCTTTTGCAAAGGAGGGGAGGTCCATGCCGAGACCTCCCCAAATGATTCGATCTGGACCGAAGGCATCGAAGACCTGTCTGACCCGCTCGGCGAGAAGCTGTGGGGAGTATTCCAGCCCAGAGAATTTCATGATGGTGTTCGGACGTTTGGCGAGTGCGAGGATGTCGCGCCATTCCTCTGGCGTCCCCTGGTTGTTGCGGCACAGATGATCGAGGATCACTTTGGTGGAGGTGAATTCTGCGGAGAGAGCGTAGATTGCCTTGGCGTGCATTGGGATGAAATGCATCTGAATCATGAGGCCAAGATCCGTGACGGCTCTCCAGGTATCTTGCATGGACTTGGAGTCGAGAGGTCTTTCCCGAATTGCGCCGGAGGTTTGCGCATCTTTGGTGACGCGGTGGATGCGGAGAGCGCGGATGCGACCGGGCCAGCGCTTGGTCAAAGTAGTGATGCGCTGGGGCGTGTCGGCACGAAAGGAATCAAACAGGCATGTGCCTTTGAAGAAGTTTTTTGAGGGTTCGTTCTGGAAACAGTGTTCAAGATAGCTATGGTCATCCTGGTATGGTTCGGGGTGCACGATGACAGCGCCGGTGAGGTGGGCTTTTTGCGCGAACTCGTTGTAGCTCTCCAGCGTAGATGGGGCGGGCTGGTAGGTCGCCAGGGGATGGAAGGGAAAGCGATTGGCATCGGAAGCGAACAAATGGATGTGCGTGTCGATCAGTGGTGCAGAGGTTTGAGCGGCGAGAGCGAGTGGCAGTGGCAGAAAGTCGCGGCGTTGCATGTGCTCATGATATGCCCGATTGGATAGAATCCTTGTCAAGTGAAGTGGTTTCTCTTAGTTGCGTTTGTGGCAAGCGCTGCCGTCGAAGATGAGGCGCAGCGTGTGCTTGCCTCCAAGTGTTGGGCCTGCCACGGTGCCTCAGCCATGGGTGGGTTGCGGCTGGATAGCGCTGCGGGTTTTGCCAAGGGCGGACAGAGTGGTCGGCCTGCCGCAGAGATGGTATTGCGGGCCGTCAAGGGAGATGGCGTGAAGGCAATGCCTCCGGGTGGCAAGCTGAAGCCAGAGGAAATCGCGGTCCTGGAAAGCTGGGTGGGGCGGGGAGCGCAATTCTCCCAAGAGCATTGGGCATGGAAACCGATTCAGCCGGCCAAAGGTAGCATTGATGATCACGTACAAGCTGGTCTTGCTGCAAAAGGCGTTGTGATGGCCAAAGCTGCGGATCGCAGAACGCTGGAGCGTCGTTTGTATTTTGATCTGACGGGGTTACCGCCGGTGGGAAATCAGCGAGATGACAAAGCCGGTTGGCAGGAGCGACTGGTAGACCGCTTGCTTGCTTCTCCCCAATTTGGAGAGCACTGGGGCAGGCACTGGCTTGATGTGGCGCGCTACGGAGAAGATGATTTTTCGGGAACTGCGGTTCAGCCGTATCCGCATGCCTGGCGCTACCGGGATTGGGTGGTGTCGGCCGTCAATCGCAACATGCCTTATGACCGCTTCTTGATGGCACAACTTGCCGGGGACCTCCTTGGAGACAGCTCTCTGATTGGTGGTTTGGGGCTGACGGGTTTGGGGCCCTGGTATTACGGAATCTCACAGCCTCCTCAAGCACGAGCCGATGAGCGGCATGACCGCGTAGATGTAGTGAGCCGGGGGATGTTGGGGGTGACGCTGGCTTGTGCCCGTTGCCATGACCACAAGTACGACCCGTTTTCGCAGAAGGATTACTATGCGCTGAGTGGTGTCTTTGCCAGCTCGGCTTACAAAGAGTATCCCCTGGTGCCTGAAGCAGAAGTGGAGGCATGGAAGGCAAAGAAGAAGGCCCTCGATGCAGCAGAGAAGAAGCTGGATCAGTTTCTGGTAGCGCAAGCCGAGATCTTGCGGGATCGCTATACGCCCGGGATGTGGCGGTACATGATGGCGACGTTGACTGGCGATGCGACTGACCTGCAGATGGAGCTATACAACCGCTGGTGTGAGTATCTGAAGAGACCTGAGGAGTTTCACCCCTATTTGAAAAGTTGGTTCGAAGGCCCGAGTGCCGCAAAGGCCCAGGAGTTTGAACGATTGATGGGCGAGATCGCTGGGGAAAAGAAGCTGCTTGATGCTGAGAATAAGAAGATCGTGGCCGAGGCAGAAAAAGTGGCCGTGAAGCCTCGGCGGACCATTACGTTGCCCGGCGGCTATCGTAGCGATGAGGACTTTAACCCTGGGGCCGATGTGCCCGTGAAATCCTTACCGCGCGATCGCTATGTGGCTTATAACCGAACTTATCTGGAGGGCGGTGCCCCGTTGCGATTTCCGCCTGAGTTGACGTCGAAACTGCTGGAGGGTGAGGCGAAAGCCGAATACACCCGCCTGAAGAATGAGCGGGATCGACTGAAAAAAGAACTGCCGGAACGCTATGCCTATGTGGATGGCATCGGCGAGTTTGAGGGTTGGGATCTGAATCTGGACAAGCGCGGCAACCCCGAGGACCCCGGTGAAGTGGTGCCCCGGCGATTCCCTATGGTCTTGAGTGGAGGGAAAGTGATTCCTCTCAATCAGGGCAGTGGGCGCCTGCAACTGGCGGAGCAGGTGGCACATCATCCGCTCGCGGCACGTGTGGCAGTCAATCGAATTTGGCTGCATCTGTTTGGACAGGGGATTGTTCGTACGCCCTCGAACTTCGGGCTGGCTGGAGATCGGCCTGGCAATCCGGAACTGCTCGAATACCTGGCCGGACGCTTCATCGCTCTGAACTATGATTTGAAGGCAATGGTGCGAGAGATTGTCCTGAGTGCCACCTATCAACGCAGCGCAGACGGGGATATCCAGAAGGATGCGGATAACCGCTTGTGGGGCAGGCAGAACCGGAAGCGTCTGGCTGCAGAGCCGTTGCGCGATGCGATGCTCAGTGTGTCTGGACGGCTGGATGCGAAAGTGGGTGGGCCGAGTGAAGAATTGAAGCCGACGATGAAGCGGCGCACTGTCTATGCGAAAGTGGGGCGCTTTCAGGCGGATGAGACACTTTCCCTGTTTGACTTGCCCAATGCGGCGGTGACTTGTGAGCAGCGGGTTGTCACCAATGTACCTTTGCAAAAGCTGTTCTTCTTGAATTCTGAAATGGTGGCAACGGAAGCTGAAGCATTAGGGCTGCGTCTCAAGAAACTTGGCATCGAGCGAGGTTATGAGCTTGTGTTTCAGCGTCGGCCCAGTGATGAAGAAAAGAAGGCTGCCAAAAGTTTTCTGAAGATTGGAGGCACCTGGAAGCAGTTTGCGCAGGTGCTACTGAGCACTAACGAGTTTGCCTATGTCGATTGATCGATTGCCATTACATGCGGCGGGAGTGCATCCGCGTTGGTCGCGGCGCGAAGTGCTGGCCCGGCTGGCCGGCGGAGTAGGGCTGGCGAGTCTGGCGCGTGGTGCGACGCATCATGCCGCAAAAGCAAAGCGTGTCATCTACATTGTGCTCAATGGTGGCATGTCGCAAGTGGATACATTTGATCCGAAGCCGATGCTGCGCAAGTATCATGGGCAGCCGATGCCGGGCGGGGCGCCGAAGACCGAGCGAGTGACCGGGACGCTCATGCAATCGCCTTTTGAGTTTGTGAGAGGCTCCCGATGCGGAACGGAGGTTTCTGAGATCTTTCCGCGGATGGCGAAGCTCATGGATGACTGTTGTGTCATTCGCAGCATGCATACCGATGTGCCGAATCACGAGCCAAGTCTCTTCATGCTGAACTGCGGTGCGATTCAGCCGGGGCGGCCGAGCCTGGGCAGTTGGCTGATGTATGGCCTGGGGACTGAGAATCAGAACCTGCCGGGCTTTGTGGTGTTGTGTCCCGGGGTGCCCGTGGTGGGGCCACCGCTATGGTCGAGTGCCTTCCTGCCTGCGGTGTTTCAAGGGACTTTTCTGAAGAATGAGAGTTCCGACCCTTACCAGTTGATTCGCCACATCAAGCCTCAGTCGGAAGCTGGGGCGCAACGCAAGCAGCTCGATCTTTTGGCACGTTTGAACCGGGAACACTTATCCACTCGCAGTGGCGATTCGCAGCTTGAGGGTTCGATTGCAGCGATGGAAACAGCGTTTCGAATGCAAACGGAAGCCCCGGATGCCTTTGATGTGCGCAAAGAAGATGAGGCGACGCGGGAGCGTTACGGAGATAGTGATTTTGGACGGAGTTGTCTGATGGCGAGGCGCCTTGTGGAACGAGGGGTCCGGATGGTGCAAATCTATTACGGCAATAGCCAGCCCTGGGATAATCACGAAGACATTCTGGTGCATAAGCGACTGGCGGCGCGAACAGACCCCGGTGTAGCTTCGCTCATCGAAGATCTGAAGTCGCGAGGTTTATTTGAAGATACGCTCGTTGTCTTAGGGACAGAGTTTGGGCGGACGCCTGCGGTGGAGACCGGTGCCACGACCAAGGTTCAGAACGGGCGCGACCACAACTCGTATGGGTACAGCGTCGTCCTGGCTGGTGGTGGGGTGAAGGGCGGCATCACGTATGGGGCAACAGATGACTTCGGATTTCGTGCGGTTGAAAAGCGTTGCTACAACCATGATTTGAATGCGACCATTTTGCATTTGATGGGAATGGATCATACGAAGTTGACTTACAACTACAGCGGAAGGGACTTCCGATTGACGGATGTGGCTGGGGACGTCGTCCGAGAGATTCTGGCGTAGATCGTGATGTTGCAAACAAACTTCTGGTGCTGGCTTGCAATTGTGGCGATGGCCGCTCCGCTCTTCTGCCAGTCGCCGACGGTGGAGAGTTTGGCCCAGGAGGCAATGCGCAACAAGAGCCTGCAAGATCGAGATTTGACGGAGTATACCCACGACTACGAATATCAATCCCAGTATTTTGATGGGCGGGGGAAGCTGCGAAAGCAAGTTCGGAACTCAGGGGAAACTTACCAGAGTTCCAACAACAATGTGAATGTTGCGCTCATCTGGAACGGCTCACCCATCGATCCAAAGACGATTGAGAAGAAGCGTCTGGAGGCAGCAAAGCAGTTGCAGGCCGATATGGATCGACGCATGGCCGGTGCAGCGAAAGGAGTTGGGCGTTGGCCTGAGTACGGCACAACCATGTTTGGCTTTCGTATGGACATCTTTCGAGTGCTACGCAACTGTCCGATGCAAGGATTACGGAAAGAATTGCTGGATGGTCGGGAGACCTTCGTGTTCGACTTTCTGCCAGCCAGCAAATCGGTGGACGGGATGCCGCATGCGACGCAAATGAGGGGAACTTTCTGGATTGATGCCCAGGATCGGGTGGTGCGGCGGTGGCAGGCTTTTGTTGTTTCCGGGCCAAGCGCTGGAAAGCAGTTTTGGCAGGAAGATTATTTCAAGGCGATGAATCGCATCTGGGTGAATGAACGAATTTGGCTCAACCTGAATGTCGAGTTACCTGGCTGGAAGCAGAAGGAGCGTGTGGAATGGACTGCAAGATTCTCCAACCACAAACGGTTTGGAGTAGACGTTACGACTTCTGCTCCAGAAGTGCCTTGAGGCCGGAGATCACATCGCGCGGATCGCTGCCGCCGCGGCGCTCGTAAAGCGCAATCAATTCCTTGCTGTGTATGGGGGCAGTCCAGGACTGTTGCGCCCAGTTGGCATTTTCGATCAGTACATCGCGGATCAACTCGATTGAGGCCTGCTCGGGATGATCGAGGATCCAGTCGGAGATAAAGCCACGGATTTCCTCGTTGTCGTCTTCTTCCCCAGTCCAGGCAAAGGCGAAGTCTTCACGATCTTCTGTTGTGTAGTTGAGTGCGAACTGCTCGATCGCTGCCTGGAAATCTAGCCCCACCACGATTCTCCGGGGGCGAGGTGCGCCCTGGCGACATCGGGATTCAACTCTACGCCGAAGCCGGGTTTGCTTGTGATGGTGTGGTAACCATCCTTGATGATGGGGCCGTCGTGGATGACGAGGTCTTGCCACCAGTCGATGTATTTTGCGAGTTCGTGAATGCGGAAGTCGCGCATGGAAGCGGCTGCGTGGCAACTGGCAATCGTGCCGATGGGGCTGGCCGGATTGTGAGCCGCTGTCCAAATGTAATAGAGGTCGGCATGATCGTGGATGCGCTTGGATTCGAGCAGGCCACCCGACTTCGGGATGTCAATGTGAACCGCGTCGCAGGCCTGTAGCTCGATCAGCTTGCGAAATCCGTGGCGACCGTAGAGATTCTCGCCCGTACAGACCGGAATGTCGACTGCGTCGGTGACTCGCTTCATCGCCTCAGGATTCTCAGGCGGGACGGGATCTTCGATCCACATGGGTTTCACCGGCTCGATGGCTTTGGACATTTGGATGGCGTCGCGAGTGTCGTATTGCCAGTGAGCTTCGATACCGAAATCGATGTCCGGGCCAAGTTCTTCACGCACCCATTCCATACCCTTGGCAATGCGACGGAGGTCTTTTGCCGTGAGCCCACGGGTAAAGGGATCGTGGCCGATCTCTTTATGCTCTGGATCGACCATGCGCGGGATGCCGTCGCCTTGCACCTTGAATGCGGTCCAGCCGAAAGGTTCGGCCTTGGCCTTGGACAAGGCGGCTTTGTAGGCGGCCTTGTCGTCTACCGGCAGAAAGGTTTGGAGTGTACGGTAAAAGCGAACCCGGTCTCGGAATCGTCCACCCAGAAGGTTGATGGCAGGAGTTTCTAGTAGTTTGCCAGCCAGATCCCAGAGTGCGATCTCAATGCCGCTGGCCGCCGTCACCGTGACACCACCGATGGCACCTGCGCCCGCGCTTTTCTGTAGCATCTTGGTGTACAGGCGATCCACATTGAGGGGGTCTTCGCCCAGGATCAAAGGCTTGAGTTGTGTGAGGATGAGATCCTTCACGCCGGGGCCCCAATACGCTTCGCCAATGCCGCTAATTCCAGCATCGGTCTCGATCTTCACAAGGTTCCAATCCCAGGTTCCCCGTATGATCATGCACTTTACGTCGGTGATCTTTACTTTCTTGCGGAGCGGTGCGGCAAGAGAGTGGAGTGGGAGGCATAAAGGAATACTGCTGGCCAAGAAACCTCTGCGAGAAAGCATGCAGGGATTGTATCGGAGATTGCGAACTACTGTTTGACGTAGTCGAAGCGGAGATCTTGCTGCTTGCGGAAGGAGGTGAGAAGGCGGTAAGCAGCCGCTCCGCGCGTGGGTACGGGGCAATCTTCGAAGAAGTCGATATAGCCCGTGAGATTTTCAAGTTCTTGCCGTGAAGCAGAACGGAAGCCCATCGACCATCCCTCAAAGGCACGTTCGTTGATTTCTTGACGGAGAAGAATGATGCACTGACTATGGCGCGGGTCTTGCTGAATCTGGTGGAAGGTTTGCGTCACTGCCTCGACCGGGCCTTCCAAAACCTGGATGAAGCAGCCCTCGTTGTATACGAGCATCCCGGAAATGCCATTCTGCTCATTCTTTTGGCGCGCTCTGTCTAAGAGGCCAACCAGTTCTTCGTCCGTCATCAAGTAGCTGGCTGAACTCACGTAGATCAACTGCTCCAGTTGTGGCATCGATTCACTTCCCCTCCACAACTTATCGGTCAGATTTGAGAAGTTTTAGAGAATTTTTTGTGCGATCGACTTTGCCTGCAGGAATTGGAGCAAATAGTCAGGGCCGCCGGCCTTGGAGTCGGTGCCTGACATATTGAATCCGCCAAAGGGATGCGCCCCAACCATGGCCCCGGTACACTTACGGTTGATGTAGAGATTCCCGACAAAAAACTCTTTTCTGGCTCGCTCGATATGGTCGGGGTTGGTGGTGTAAACAGCTCCTGTCAGGCCGTACTCACTATCGTTGGCGAGGTGCAATGCATCGTCAAAGTCACGGGCACGCGTGACGCCCAGCACAGGGCCAAAGATCTCTTCTTGAAAGATCTTATGGTTGTGTTCGACATCGGCAATGATGGTCGGCTGAATGAAGTGGCCATCGCCGCTGGCCTTGGCGCCACCGGTAATGAGGCGGCCTTCCTGTTTGCCCGCTTCGATATAGGCCAGGATTGTTTTCTCCGCCTTGGCCCCGATGACCGGGCCCATGAAGTTGGCAGGATCTTCTGCGGGGCCCTGGGTTAAGGCCTCTGCCAAGGGCTTGAGTTTTTCGAGAAACGCCTCATAGATCGAATCGTCGACGATGGCGCGGGAGCAGGCAGAGCACTTTTGGCCCTGAAAGCCGAAGGCTGCCGCGATTACCCCTGCCGCTGCTGCATCCAGGTCATGAACTTCTTTGTCGACGATGATGGCATCTTTGCCACCCATTTCGGCGACCACCCGCTTGATCCACTTTTGGCCCGGCTGTGTTTTGGCGGCTAGCTCGTTGATGCGCAGGCCGACTTCTTTCGAGCCGGTGAACGAAATAAAGCGAGTCTTGGGATGCGAAACAATCAGGTCGCCCACTTCGGCTCCCGAGCCCGGAAGGAACTGAAAGCTCTCAGCAGGGAAACCTGCCTCCAGAAGCACCTCCATGAATTTCGCGGCAATGGTGGGTGTTTCGCTGGACGGCTTAATCACCACCGTGTTTCCGGTCACCAGCGCGGCGACCGTCATGCCAACCAGGATGGCCAGGGGGAAATTCCACGGAGGGATGATGACGCCGACGCCAAGCGGGAGATAAGTCATCACACCCTGCTCGCCAGGCATTTGAACCAACGGTTCAGGATGGGCAAGCCTCAGCATCTGCCGGGCATAGTAATCACAAAAATCGATTGCTTCCGCCGTATCGGCTTCAGCCTCTGCCCAGTTCTTGCCTGCTTCGAGAACCATCCAGGCGTTGAATTCACTTTTGCGCTGCTTCAGAATCTCAGCGGCGCGGAACAACCTCATGGCCCGTTGCTCGGGAGCGATGGCAGACCAAACCGGGAAGTAATGAAACGCATGCTCGACGGCTCGGTTTGCCTGTTCGGCGCTCGCCTTCTGGTGTACTCCGATGAGTTCTGCGCTGTGCGAAGGATTGTAGCTGAGAAGCTTATGGATGCCGCCTTGCTCTGGCAAGCCTCCAATCAACAAAGGATACTCTTTGCCAAGTTCTGACCTGACTTGCGCCAATGCTGCCTGCATCGCCGCCTTGTGCTCTGGTTGGCTGAAGTCCCGATAGGCTTCATTTTTGAAAGGGGGCAATGATTGCAGGGTCATCTCTTGGTTCTCCGGCTAGCCGTCTACGAGATTGCGGCCGCGTTCGAAGATGCCAGAGGCCTCATCGGCGAGTTCGCGCCCGCGATCAAAAAGGTCACGGCTCTTGGAGTACAGCTCTTCTCCTTGCTCGCGCAACTTTTCGCTGCCACGTCGGGCTGCCGACTTCAGTTGCGAACGTGTCTCTTCCCCCGATTGCGGGGCGAAAAGAAGGCCGACCGTTACGCCGAGGGCGAGGCCAGAGAGAAACCAGATTGCGTCATCAGAATGTTCACGTGCCATACCTTCCTATTCTAAGGCTTGCGAAAAGGGAATCCAGCCGAGAGCCTGGGGTTTCCGGTAAAGGTAGGGGTCTGCTGTGAGCTTCCTGCCATCCGAGAGAATCGTGATTTGTCCCATTTTGTCGGTGCGAAGCAGCATGGTGTGGGCTTGTTCCAGTCGGGCCACGACATTCGGATGGGGATGATGAAATGAGTTTTGGAATCCGGCACTGGCTACGGCAATCGCCGGCCGGGTCTGGGCGAGAAACGAATCGGAGGATGAGGTCTTGCTGCCGTGGTGAGCGATTTTCAGAAAGTCGAGCTTCGGCAGAGCAGGGTCTTCCAGCAATCGTGCCTCCACAGACTGATCAATATCACCTGTTAGCAGAAACGTCTTGTTGCCATAGCGAAGCAGCAGCACTAGTGAGGTGAGATTCGACTTGTCTATCGGCTCATCGCCGGGAGGCCAGAGTGTCGAAACTTCGAGCTCTCCCAAATGGAGACGATCTCCCTTTGAAAGATACCGGATTCGTGTGCCCTTGGCCATCGCTTTTGATTTCAAACGCTCCCAGAGTGCGCCGCTCACTTGCGAGCTGACCCAAATCTCCTTTGGTTGAAAATTCTCATGCGCTGCGATCAAGCCACCCATGTGATCGATGTCGCCGTGAGAGGCGATCAGTGTGTCCAGCCGGGCAATCTGGCGAGACCAGAGGTAAGGAGAAACCGTAGACTCGCCGGTGTCGAATTTTGTAGATCGGTTGCCACCCGCATCGAGCAGGGCGAGGTGTCCCTCTGGTGTCGCCAGAAACAGGGAGTCGCCTTGGCCGACATCAATCGCCGTAATCTCCAATTGCTTCTCGTGCAACCTGGGTTGGCCTGTAAAGGGAAGCAGCACCAGGTATAGAAATAAGCCCCCTACCATCACCGCCAGGCCCCGCACCAGCCTTGGCATCTGCCGCGCGGCAATCGCGGTGAGAATCAACAGCAAGGGTAATGCCAGCAGGATCCAGCCCGGCGGGTCTGGCAAACGGTTGTTGGTATCCCAGGTGAGGTGCCAGTCGACCACGCTGCGAGAAGCGATCAGGAGCCAGTGAAGCACCGGGGTAAGGATGGGGCCGATCAGAATCGCCGCAAAGCCGATCGGAACTGCGGCTGACAGCAACACGACGACTGGGAGGTTTGCCGTCAGGCTCGAAAAGGACAGC
This sequence comes from Bryobacter sp., assembly GCA_044340255.1. Lineage (GTDB taxonomy): Bacteria > Acidobacteriota > Terriglobia > Bryobacterales > Bryobacteraceae > Bryobacter. The sequence goes on from JBIITX010000010.1 coordinate 120,392, forward strand.
CGATGGAAGAAGAGAATGGTCGGCAGGCAAAGGCCAACCAGGACCACGGCAGAAGTCAGGAAAAGATCTACAGCCCAAATGATCACCCCGATGGCATGTCTCGCATAGGAGAGCATCCTGTCGAATGGAATGCCGAATACTCTCGCCAGGGTGCCAACGGCGAGGTTGAGTTCTACGCGTCGATTGAGGATGCGCGGGTCGGTATGAAAGAGTTTGGGCTTATCGGTCATAAAGAGTGCGTAAAACCACAAGCCGGTTGTGTTTTCCAGAAGTGGCAAACCAAGGCTTGCCAACGTAAGTACGGCCAGGAAGGAGAGCTGGAAGCTTGCCTCGAAAAGCTGTGGGGCATCGAAGAGCAGATAGACAATGGCCACGGCAGCCAGCAAATTCAGAATCCGGCCCTTGCGATAAAAGTGTTTTGCAGCCAGAAAGAGCAGGTAGCCCCCAACAGCTCGGACAACCGGTGCGCTGAGATCGCAAACCAAAGCGTAAGCCACGGCGAGTATGGCAGACAGGACATAGGCCTGCATCGGGCGAAAGGGCAGGAACCGCAGGAGCCAAAAGACAGACCCGGCGAGCACCGTAATGTGGATTCCCGAGATGACGATGGCATGGTAGGTGCCGGTGCGTCGGTAATTTTCGGTCCAGGAGTCTTCCAGTTTGGCGTTGTCACCAAGAAGCAGGGCCCCGAGCATGGCATTGAGATACTTGTCCCCTTGCGCCAGGTACTCAATGCGTCCAAGGAGCCAGGCTCTGGTTTGGTAAATGGCAGCCTGGAATTTGTTCCCACAGGCATTGGGAATTTGAACAACAGGAAAGCCTTTGGCGATGGAACCGCTCCAATAAATGTCACGGTGGGCGAAGTAACGTTCGGCATCGAAGTTGCCCGGGTTGCCCGCGTTATGGATCGCTCGCAGGCGCAGCGGGAGTTGCAAATGGTAGCCGTAGGACCAGGCAGGGGACGGTTCTTCCGGCTTCAAATACAAACTGACACGAATGCGGGCCCCGGGAGCAGCCGCAAAGGTAAAGAAGAACCGCTCGGCCTCTCGTTGTGGGAGCGAGTCAATGCAGCCGGAAATGGAAAGGAGCTCTCTGGGTTCTGCTTCGAGGAATGGTTTTGGCTTTTCTTCGCTCAGTGCGGCGCTGTAGCTGGCCACCCAGAGCATGGCGAAATTGCCTGCCAGAAAGCTGGCCCTGGGCAAGGAGCGATACCGAGCGAGCAGCCAAAGCAAGGCGCTGGCGGTGGCACAGAGAAGTGCCACATTCGAATCAAGCCCGAGAAACCTAACAAAAAGGATGCCGCTGATTACCGCAAGTAGCGGTGGAATCAGCGGCTCATGAAGTTTTCTGGATAGGGATTCGAAACTTGACGGGGGAGGGGATCCTGCCATCAAAGGTAGAGTGCGTGCGGGTGAGAAAAGTTCTCACACTAGTTTTGCCGAATTGGAAGGCCCTTTGGGCTGAGCGATCTAGCTTGCCATTTCGGCGCGGGTCTTTTGGACGAGGGTGATGTACTGTTTGGCGCGCTCGGTAAAGACTTCGTACTTGCCAGCCTTGATGGTGGCAGCGTCAATGAGTTCGCCGCCGACAGCGACGGAGCAGGCACCGGCGCGCAGGAAGTCGGCTGTGGTGTCGAGGTTGACGCCGCCAGTGGGGTTCATCTCGATGTGCGGGAAGGGGCCTTTGAGGGCCTTGATGTACTTTGGGCCACCAACGTTGCCGCAAGGGAAGACCTTGACGATGTCTGCGCCCGCGTCCCAGGCGGTCTTGACCTCGGTGGGGGTGAGGGCACCGGGGAGGATGACCTTCGAATAGCGCTTGGCCATCTCGATCGTCTTGATGTCGAGAGAGGGAGTGACGAAGAACTCGGCACCGGAGAGCATACAGATGCGGCAGGTTTCCGGGTCAAGTACGGTGCCAGCGCCCAGCGTGATCTTGTCGCCGAACTTGGCGGCAACTTGCTCGAGCGCCTTAACGGCACCAGGTACAGTCATGGTGATTTCGGCGACCGTGATGCCGCCTTCGTAGAGGGCTTCAATGGAGCGGATGGCGGCTTCGGCGGTAGCGGTACGGACGACGGGAACGACGCCGACGGACATCAGGTTTGCGAGGATTTGCTGTTTCGTCACTTGCTAATAGTCTAGCCGCGTTTGGCGGATTGGGGATGATTTTGCCTAAACATCACTGACTTGGTGGCGACGGTCAAACTCGCGGCAGAGATTGGTCTGGCGCCTACTTGGTAAATTGAGAGCCTCAAAGCGGTGGCGGTGCGGACAACGGGGAGGTCGCCGACCGCCACGAGCAATTAGAGGTTAGCGTCTAGCGACGTTTGCGGAAGGCGAGGGCGGCCAACGCAATGCCGGTCAGTGCGATGGTGGCGGGCTCGGGGACTTCGCCGTTGTTGGGCGCGGTATTGTTGTCGCTAACCACAATGTTATCGATACCGAAAGATTCATCCAGGCCGCCGGTTACTCCGCCAGTGTAAAAAAATGCGATGGTGAGCGTGCTGGCGGTGTGGTTGATATTGAGATTCGTGACACGGCGGGCTTGGTCACGGTACACGGAATTAACTCCGTAGTTCGGGGTGCCAAAGCTGGTTATGGCATCTGAGATGAGTACCCCAGGGCCTTTGAATCCGTCGCCCTCGCCAGAGTAATTGGAGGTTGCCACGGGAGCAATCAGAGTGACGCCATCCACATTGACCCCAAAGTTCTTCCCGAAATCCATGGAGTCCCAAACGATCAGGTCGAAGGACAGAGAGATCGATGTGTGGGCGGCGAGCCCGGTGAGAGTGAGTGTAGTTGCGGGACTGCCATTCGCCGAGTTGCGGAGATGGCGAGCCCCTAACCCGAAGGCACTCAAGCCACCGGTGGTTTCGACGCCAATGCTCGTTCCGGAGAACTCAGACGGCGGGGCACCCAGCGGAGTGGTTTCGAAGGTTTGTTGATAAATGACGGCGGCAGGGAGAGTGAGTGTGCCGAGAGCAAGAGAAAGAAGCAGTTTGAATTTCATGATTTTCCTTTCGAAGACATCAGTGCAGCCAGTAAGAAAAGCGGACCAAAAAAAATCATGAAAAAAGTTGGCCCTGGTTCTATCGGTTTGCACTATTAGTACTATGGAGAGGTGATTTCTTGACTGATAAACTAACCAGACACGTATGGAGTACGCAGTCGCCGAGCGGTTGCTCGAGGAGTGGGGTCGCGGGGAGCGGGAGTCGCTCGACCGGCTGATGGGGCTTGTCTATCATGAGCTGCATCGGATGGCGTCGGGCGTCTTGCGTGGGGAATCGACAACAAACCGGACGCGTCCCACCTCGCTGGTGAATGAGTTGTATCTGGAGTTACAGAGACAGGGGCGGCTCGAGACTCAGGGACAAAAACATTTCTTCAGTATTGCGGCGTTTTTGATGCGGCAGATTCTGGTGAGCCATGCGCGGAAGAGGAATTCGCAAAAGAGGGGATCGGGAGTTGCGGCGGGGGCATTGTCTGAGGTGATGGAGACCGGCATTAACTGGCAGGAAGAACCGGAAATGGTGATTGCACTGAATGACGCGCTAGCGAAGTTGGAGGAGTTTGATCCGGTGAAGGCGGCCATTGTAGATCTGCGGTTCTTTGCCGATCTGTCGATCGAGGCAACGGCAGAGGCCATGGGGATGTCTGCGACATCAGTGAAACGGCATTGGGCCGTGGCGCGGGTTTGGCTGTTTGAGCAACTGCAGGGGACCTGATGGAGAAGGAGACGTGGCGGCAGATCGATGAATGCCTGGCGGACGCGCTGGAGTTGCCGCCAGTCGAGCGCGAAGACTTTTTGCGTTCGCGGCTGGATACGGGTGCGATCGAGGAAGCGTTGAAGCTGGTGGCACGTGCCGAGGCTGCGGATCGATTGTTTGCCAAAGGCCCGTTGGCCGGATTATCCGGGCTTGAGGCCGGAGCGCGGCTGGGGCCCTGGGAGCTGGTGCGCCCCCTGGGAAGTGGAGGAATGGGTGTGGTGTGGCTGGCTCGTCGTGTGGATGGGCAGGCCAGGATGCAGGCGGCGATCAAGCTGCTGCCGCCGGCACTGAGCGGGCCGTTGCGCGAGGATCATGACTTGAAGCAGCGGTTCCTGATGGAAAAGCAGATTTTGGCGCGGTTGCAGCATCGCAATATCGCACGGTTGCTCGATGCGGGGGCCGGGGTGGGAGACACGCCGAACTTCGTCATGGAGTATGTTGAGGGGCTGCCGTTGATGGAGTATCTGCGGCGCAAGGGCGTCGACCGGTTGCAGCTGTTTTTGAAGATTTGCGAAGCGGTGCAGTATGCGCATGCGAACCTGGTGATCCATCGGGACCTGAAGCCGCAGAACATTCTGGTGGACGCAGATGGGGAACCGAAGCTGCTCGATTTCGGAATCGGAAAGATTCTGAATGATCCGGCGGGGGATTCGTCGGTGACGCTGCGGCGGGCATTCAGTTTGGACTATGCAAGCCCGGAGCAGATTCGGGGCGGTGTGATCTCGACATCAACTGACGTGTATTCGCTGGGGCTGATTCTGTTTGAGATGATGACGGGCGAGCGGGCGCGGCGGTGGAACGATAAGGCCCTGGGGGAAGTGCTGGCGGAGTCGGATCGGTTTGAGGTGTCGGCGCGGAGTGGGCTGAGTGCGGACTTGCTGGCGGTGTTGCGGAAGGCGACGGCGGTGGAAGAGGGGCGGCGTTATGGGTCGGTAGCTGAGTTTGCGGCGGATGTGGAACGGTTGGTGGAAGGGATGCCGGTGGAGGCGCGGCCTGCGGGGTGGTTGTATCGGGCCGGGTGTATTGCGCGACGGCACTGGTTGGCAGTGAGTGTGTCCAGCCTGGCATTAGGTTTGATTTTGGGCTTGGCAGTGTGGGGTTGGGTGTCAGCGCGGAAGGCGGAACTGCGATCGCGGGAGTTACAAGTGGCGCTCGAATCGGAGAAGAGTGCACTCCGAGACGTAGAGGCGGCACGCAAGCTGGCTGAGCAGCAAGAGGCTCTTGCCAGGAAGATGGGTGGATTAGCCGAGAATCGCGAGCAGCAGGCGGAGGCCCGGTTGAAGGATCTTTTGCGAGTGTTTGATTCGGTGGTCGTGGCGGCACGGTGGAATGTAGCGAAGTTGCCGGGTGGGACGTCCGCGAGCATTCAACTTCTTGAGAAGACCTTAGAACAAATTGAATCGATGCCCGCAACACCGGCAACGCGGGCAAATTATCTGTTGCTGCGGGCAGAGGCGCACAGCCAGTTAGCCGACCTCTATGATGGTGCCAACAGTAATGTTGGTGACAAGCAGCATGGCGACGCGCATCGTGAGAAGGCACTTCTGTTGCGAGGGGAGTTGCATCGCCTGGAGCCGGATCGACTGGATTGGGAGCGGGCGTATGAGGAGCAGAGGTTTCAGAGTGCTCGTGGAAAATTGCCGAAGGGATTGACCGGGTCTTCAGCGGATTGGGATGCGTTTGAAAGGCGATTCTTAAGCCTGCGAAAACGGGCACAGAAGGATGTTGTGTTTGCGCGAGCGATCGGGACGTTTTACTTTCATCGCTCTTTAGCCACTGCAGTTGGGAATGCGAAGAAGAAGGCCGACATGGAGGCGGCGCTGCGCTACTTTAGCGACGGCGGGGATGGCGCTGACGATACCGTAATGCGAAACCAGGCTCTGGCGCACAAGTACATGCTCACGTTAGTGGATGCCGAGGCAAAAATGCAGCACGCCACTGAGGCCTTGCGACTTGATCGGACGCGAGTCGCAAACGATTCCACAAATGCTGGGGCAAAGCTCGACATGGGGTTTAGCCTGGTGTCGGTGGCGGATGCCAATTACGCGCTCAAGAGATTGCCGGAAGCGCAGCGGGGGTATTGGGAAGGGTATGAGCTGCGCAAGCAACTGGCCTTGATGGATCCGAGCAATGTATTTGCCTGGAGGGCGCTGAGCTATCCGATCCGAATGTATGGATATGTTTCTGTGTATCTGGGAGACAAGAAAGCTTTGGCCACGGCGGTGAAGGAGTTGGAATGGGTTATGGAGAGACAAAAGCCTGCGGCTGGAGCGTTGGATCAGGCGTTGATCTCGTATTGGAAAGGCTGGGCGGCTTTGAATGAGATGGAGGCGTGCCGGTTTTTTGCGGAAACGGCGCAGATTCTTGAGAAGGATCCGAAGGGTAGATGGCTGCATTCGCGAACGGAACTTCAAGGGCAGCTCAAGCAGTGCCCGAATTTGATTCAATAGCGAGTGCATGAAACGACGAGAACTGTTGATACTGCCGGCATTGGCGATGGCGCAGGACCTGAGAGAGATCACAAAGGGGAATGTGATACCGGATGAGTTCTACGCGGATCAGCCGTATGTGGTGAAGACGGACGATGGGGCATGGTTGTGTGTGATGACCACTGGGGGCGGACATGAAGGGGAAGGAGGGCAGCATGTGATCAGCCTTCGGAGTGTGGACCGCGGCAAGACTTGGGAGAAGGCTGTGGATGTGGAGCCGGCCTCGGGGCCTGAGGCATCGTATGCGGTGATGCTGAAGGTGCCTTCGGGGCGGGTGTATGTGTTCTACAACCACAACACGGATAACGTGCGCTCCGTCATTGGCGACAAGCCGGCGTATCGGGATGGGGTTGTGAAGCGTGTGGATAGCCTGGGGCACTTTGTGTTCAAGTACAGCGACGATCATGGGCGAAGCTGGTCGGCACAGCGGTATGAGATCCCCCAACGGGATTTTGAGATTGATCTGAAGAATGTTTATGGGGGGAAGCTGAAGTTTTTCTGGACGGTGGGGAAGGCGTTTGCTCACAAAGGAGCAGGGTATGTGCCACTGCATAAGGTGGGCGGGTTCGGGGAAGGCTTCTTTACTTCGAGTGAAGGCGTGTTGTTACGGAGTGCGAATATCCTGACCGAGCGCGATGCTTCGAAGATTGTGTGGGAGACGTGGCCGGAGGGAGTCAAAGGGATTCGGACACCTGCCGGAGGTGGGCCGATTGCAGAGGAGCAGTCGTTTTCGGTGATGAGTGATGGTTCGTTGTTTTGTGTGTTTCGCACGATTGATGGACATTCGGCTTGCACCTATAGCCGGGATGATGGCCGAACGTGGGAGCCATCGCAGTACATGCGCTTTGCCAGTGGACGGTTGATGAAGCACCCACGGGCGGCGAACTTCGCGTGGCGTTGTGAGAACGGGAAGTATCTGTATTGGTTCCACAATCACGGGGGACGGTTTATTCGGGAGCATCCGCGGCGGCGCTCGATTGCTTATGAAGAACGGAACCCGGTATGGCTGTGTGGTGGGCGAGAGGTGGATGGGCCGCGCGGCAAGGTGATTGAGTGGTCTGAGCCGGAGATCGCACTGTATGACGATGACCCGATGGTGCGCATGAGTTACCCGGATCTGGTGGAGGATGGCGGCAATTACTATTTGACGGAGACCCAGAAGGACGTGGCGCGGGTGCATGTATTGGACCGGGCTTTGCTGGATGGGTTGTGGGGTGAGGCGAAGGTTTCAAAGCAGGGGCTCTTGCTTGAGGCAGCGGGTGGCGGGGAGTTTGCCGCGCCGGAGTTGCCGTTGTTTGTAAAGCGGTCCAGACGGGCGGATTATGGGACCGAGCATACGCGAGCGGGGGTGACGCTGGATGTCTGGTTCGAGGGTGGAGGAGTTCTGGCAGAGAACCTCGATGCGAGCGGGAAAGGATTCCGCTTAGAGGTGGTGGAAGGCGGAAGAGTTGAGTTGACGATGAACGACGGCAGGACGCAGAACCGCTGGGCGAGCGATGCGGGCACGGTGGTGGCAGGGAAGTTGTGTCATGCGGTGGTGATTGTGGATGGCGGACCGAATGTGATTGTGATGGTGATGGATGGCAAGGTATGTGACGGCGGGGAGGAGCGGCAGTTTGGCTGGGGGCGGTTTCATCCCTCGCTGCACTCGATGAACGGTGGAGCGAAAGTGAAGGTGGGGAAGAGTGTGAAAAGGTTGCTGCTGTTTGGACGGGCCCTACGCACATCGGAAGCGATTGCTTCCTTGCGCGTAGGGCCCACCAAAGGTTGATAGCTTACCAGTCGGTGACGGAGCCGTCGAACTTATCGTAAGTCTCGGGGTTGCGCCAGTCGTGGCCGATCTTGTCGGCCATTTTGTTTTCGTCGAGCTCGACGCCGAGGCCGGGAAGGGTGGGTAGCTCGAGGTAGCCTTCGCTTACCTTAAGAGGGTTCTTCAAGTAGCCTTCGCCGAGAGAGACTTGCTCCTGGATCAGGAAGTTGGGGATGCTGGCAGAAATCTGCAGGCCAGCAGCCAGGGAGATGGGCCCGAGCGGATTGTGCGGGGCGATGGCCGCATAGTAGGCTTCGGCCATGCCTGCGATGAGGCGGACTTCGGTGATGCCGCCAGCGTGGCAGAGGTCCGGCTGGATGATGGTGGCGGCGCGCTTTTCGAGCACTTCTTTGAAGCCCCACTTGGTGAAGACGCGTTCGCCGGTGGCGATGGGGATGTGAGTGCCGCGGGCGATCTCGGCCATGAGGTCGTGGTCCTGGCAGTTGATCGGCTCTTCGATGAACATCGGGTTGTAGGGTTCGAGCTTCTTGATCAGTACCTTGGCGAGAGCGGGCCCGACGCGACCGTGGAAATCGATTCCGATGTCGGCTTTGTCTCCGACAGCTTTGCGCAGGTCAGCGAAGCGCTCGACGATGTAGTCGACTTCGGCCGGGGGCTCCATGTAACGGTGGAAGTTATTGTTATTCGGAGCGCGATCGCCGGTGACATGACCGTAGCTGAAGCTGGTGGGGTGGCTCCCCTGGGGGCCGGTCTTGAAGGCGGTGAAGCCTTTGGCCATTTGCGCACGCATCACTTCTGGAGTGCCGGCGTGGGCGTAGACGCGGACGCGGTTACGGGTGGGGCCACCAAGCAGTTCATAGACGGGCACGCCGAGCGCTTTGCCCTTGATATCCCAGAGGGCTTGGTCGATGCCAGAGAGCGCGCTGGTAAGCACGGGGCCGCCGCGATAGAAGGCATGGCGGTAGATGGCTTGCCAGTGGTGAGCTACGGGACGAGGGTCCTTGCCGACGAGATAGGGTTCAATCTCCTTGATGGCCGTGGCAACAGTGAGTGCCCGACCTTCTACCACTGGCTCGCCCAAGCCGACGATGCCGGCATTGGTATGGATCTTGAGAAAGAGCCAACGCGGCTTCACCAGAATCGTTTCCAGCTTGGTGATCTTGAGATTGTCCTTTGCGGGTACAGGGACATCTTTTCTCTGCGCCATGGCAGAGCCGGCCGCAAGAAGCGAAGCAAACGTGCTGCGCACTGCATGGCGACGGGATAAAGCAGACATAGGTTTTCTCCTAGGCGAAATGGATCCAGAGGCCGAGAATTGCAGCGACCACGGTCACGGTGAAGATTATTTCACTCTTTTGGGCGGCAAATGCACCACCGGGTGTGATGGTGAGGTCTTCGATTTCCACGAGCGGTTTTGCTTCCGCCGACTTGCTCAAGCTGATCATCATGGCAACGCACAGAAGGAACACAAGAATCGAGTAGTTCAGGAAGCTGAACTCGACGATAGGGTTGAGTGCGCCGAGGTCGATTTTCATGGCGTTGTGAAGGATATCCAGTGCAAAGCGTCCCGCACCGAGCAACCCACCAACTACCAGAGTTGTAAACGCAGCCTTCTGGGTAGCACCTCTCCAAAGGATTCCCGTCAGGAAGACTGCAGTGATAGGAGCTCCAACGTAAGACTGCACACTCTGCAGATACTGATAGACCTCACTGTTGAGCCCTCGGATCAATGGAATCCATGCAATGGAGATCACAACCACCACGCCCGTTGCAATGCGTCCCACATTGACCAGCTTCGACTCACTGGCGTTGGGGTTCAGCTTCTTGTAAATATCCATCGTGATCAAAGTGGAGCAGGAGTTGAAGACGCTGGACAGGCTGGACATCAGTGCGGCGAGGAGTGCGGCAACCATGAGTCCTTTCAGGCCCGGGGGCAGCAGCCGAGTTACCAGGAGCGGATAGGCATTATCACCAGTCACCTCATTGGGCCAAATTGCCTTGGCGCAAAGACCCGGCAGAACCAGGATGAACACTGGCAGGATTTTCATCGCTGCACAGAAGAAGGTCCCTTTGCGGGCATCATCGATGCCCTTCGCGCTCAGGGTGCGCTGCACGATCACCTGGTCGGTGCACCAATACCAAATGCCGAGGACCAGAGTCCCAATGGTGGTTCCAATCCACGGATAGGCAGGGTCATTGATTGGCTTGATCATGTGGAAGTAGTCGGGAGGAAGCGCGGCGCGCAGCCCTTCGAAGCCGCCTGCCTTGTCCAAGCCAAGCATCGTGAGAACGACCGCTCCGGCAATGAGCAGGACCGCTTGGAAGAGATCGGTATAGATCACGGCAGCAAGGCCGCCAAAGACGGTATAGACACCCGTTGCGATCACGAGGAAGATCGCCGTAGTCATGTAGTCCCAGCCAAAGACCTCGCGAATCAGAATGCCGCCAGCAAACAGCGAGACCGAGATCTTCGTAAATACATAGGCAAGCAGCGAAATGATGGTGAGGTACCAGCGGCAGTTGGAGCCGAAGCGGCGCTCCAGAAACTCAGGCATCGTGTAGACCTTGCTCTTCAGGTAATGCGGCACAAAGAGCCAGCCGAGGATGAAGAGGCAGAATGCCGCAGACCATTCGTAACAACCAACTGCAAATCCCGTAGAGGCCCCCGACCCGGCAAGGCCAATGAAGTGTTCGCTGGAGATGTTGGTTGCAAACAGAGAGAATCCAATGGCTACCCAGCCGACGTTGCCTCCGGCGAGAAAATAGTCCTTGGTGTTGCGCTCCTTCAAGGAGTGATAGAAGCCGATCGCAAAAACGATCAAAAAGTAGACTACGATGATGACGTTGTCGAGCATTGGGGATTAGTCTATAACCATATGACTCGCCGTGAATGGTTGGCTGGTGCCACTGCCAGTGTCGGACTGGCGCAACGCAGTTCAAAACCGAATGTAGTTTTTATCCTTGCCGATGATCTCGGCATTGGTGATCTTGGCTGCTATGGCCAGAAAGAGATCGCCACACCCAACATTGACGCCCTTGCCGCGCAAGGCACTCGGTTCACCTCTGCCTATGCTGGCTCCACTGTTTGCGCCCCTTCTCGTTGTGCGCTGATGACCGGCTACCACTGCGGTCACACAAGAATTCGCGGCAACGGCAAGAACGAATTGGTGCTGCGCAAAGAAGATGTTGTGATTCCCGAAATTCTCAAGACGGCTGGTTACAACACAGGCATGTTTGGCAAGTGGGCTTTGGGGGCACTTGGTCAACCGGGCTATCCAACCAAAAAGGGTTGGGACGAATGGTTTGGCTTCTACTCCCAAATGCACGCCCATCGCTACTACCCGGAGGCTTTACTACACAACGATACGTTGGTCGAATTGCTCGGCAACACCGGGACAAAGAAGCAGGACTATGCCCCCGACGTCATCCATAACCAGGCATTGCGTTGGCTCGACAAGCAGAAGGCCGAGACTCCCTTCTTCATGTACTACACCTCGGTGATCCCGCATACAAACAATGAACTCGGGCGCGACACGGGCAACGGTCAGGAGGTCCCGGAAGATGCTCCTTATGGTGCCAAGTCCTGGCCACAAGTAGAGAAGAACTTCGCGGCGATGGTGAGCCGGCTCGATCGACACGTTGCCTCCCTGGTGGACAAACTCAAAGAGAAGAAGGTCTACGAAAACACCCTCATCGTCTTCACCTCAGACAACGGTGCCCACCAGGAAGGGGGGCACAAGTTCGATTTCTTCGATTCCAATGGCCCGCTGAATGGAATCAAACGCTCGTTGACTGAAGGCGGCATTCGTGTACCCGCCATTGCTGTGTGGGCTGACCAGATTCCTGCCGGCAAGGTAAACGATACTCCGTGGGCATTCTGGGACGTCATGCCGACGCTTGCCTCTGTCGCTGGTACACAGGCCCCCAAAAGCATCGATGGCATGAACGTGATCGATGTCTGGAAAGGCAAATCGACGGCAACCCATCCCTACTATTACTGGGAATTCCACGAGGGCGGCTTCGCGCAAGCCATCCGTAAGGGCAATTGGAAGTGCATTCGCGAGAAAACAGGAACCGTAAAGCTGTTTGACCTGGCCAAAGATCTGGGCGAAGAAAACAATCTTGCTTCCTCGAATGCCAATCTGGTGGCCGAGCTGACTGCACTGATGAAGACGGCACGAACCGACAATCCAGACTGGCCGATCCCTAAAGCCTGAGTGCGCGGATGGCGCGCCACTCCACTTGAGTGTTCTCCATGTGAATTTGTAACCCTACCTGGCCTTCCTTCAGGTCGGCCGGAAGCTCCATGGTATGTGCAACCTGCACCCCATCTACCCAAACCGTGCACTGTTTGCCGCGCACGAGCACCTGCATGTAGAACCAGCGCCCCTCGGTCGGGGCTGCGATCGTCGATCGCACCAGGCCATAGATGCTTCCTGTGGGAAAGACGCTATCCAGCGGCGAATAAATCTGAACTTCGAACCCGCGATTGGACTGCTTGTCCGCAGACCCTCGAAAGAAAATGCCCCCATTGGCGTGGTTAGTCGATTGAATCTCTGCTGAGAAGAGGAAGTCTTTCAGTACGGGCTTGCCGTACTGGATTCCATGCCCATTGGCACCAGTGGCCGAGTTCTTGTCTGTCTGCCATGTCCCCGCATCCCGTAGCTGCCAAGGCTGCCAGTCTTCCACAAACTGGTTTGTGCTTTCCAGCGCAACCACCGAGAAGTTGCGCACTGCATATTTGTGAAGCAGATTCGCAAAATGGATATAGCCCTTGCCGCGCTTCTGGATGGGGATTGTGGTTTCCTGCAGAAGCTGGCCATTGTGAAGCACCCGTAGTTGCTCTCCCGAGAGGGTGACTTCCACCTGGTGCCAGACGTTGAAAGTCGCTGGCAGCAATTGGCTGGGTTCTGCCACACCGGCAACCGATCCAGTTGTGTACTTGCCGCGCTTTTGGTGAAAGTCATGGGCCAGAAAAACCGCTACTCCCTGCTGGACGGGCCGCCCCACTTTCGGAGTCCGCAGCACCAGTGCTGCCTCGGCCCATTGATCGAGCTTGTATTCGAAGCTGACTTTGACGTTTTCATACTCGACATCGCTAAACCAGCCGGGGTATTGCCCCAGCATGCTCGAAAACGCGATGAAATGCAGCAGCAACCTCATATCGCTAGTATGGGCACAAATCGAATCTCCATAATCTCTAGCGGAATTGTGGTATTCTCCGTCTAGAGGTCGTTCCTTGCAAGCTGCTGCCCTCCATCGACGCGACAACGGAGAGACTCTCCTCGACGCCATTGGCAACACGCCTTTGCTCCGTATGCCTGTAATTTCAGCGGCTTACCCTGGAATCGAGATTCTCGGCAAAGCGGAATTCCTCAATCCTGGTGGCAGTGTCAAAGATCGTCCCGGTCTCAACATGATCCTGGACGGCGAACGTACCGGCCGCCTGACCAAGTCGCGCACAATCCTCGACGCCACCAGTGGCAACACGGGAATTGCCTACGCCATGATTGGTGCCAGTCTGGGCTACAAAGTCCGCCTTTGCCTTCCCCAAAACGCGAGCCCTGAACGCAAAATGATCCTCAAGGCTTATGGTGCTGACCTGATTTTGACCGACCCCGGTGCGGGCTCCGACGGTGCCATCCTCAAGTGCCGCGAAGTCTACGAAGCCGATCCCGATCAATACTTTTATCCGGATCAATACAACAACCCAGCCAACTGGAAGGCCCACTACGAGGGGACAGCTCTCGAAATTCTCAGCCAAACCAACTATTCGATCACTCACTTTGTCGCAATGCTCGGCACCAGCGGAACCTTCACTGGCAACGCCCGTCGCCTCAAGCGGGAGATCCCTTCCATCCGCTGCATTTCTGCCCAGCCAGATCAGGGCTTTCACGGCATTGAAGGCACCAAACACATGCCCGCCTCCATCGTCCCCGGCATCTACGATGCCAACCTTGCGGACGACAACCTCTGGATTTCCACCGAATCGGCTTACGCCATGACCAAGCGCCTGGCCCGCGAAGAAGGTCTCCTGGTCGGCATCTCAGCCGGGGCCAATGTCTATGCCGCCACAAAAGTAGCAGCGTCGATGGCCGAAAAAGGCGAAACTGGAGTGGTGGTGACGATCCTTTGTGACGGTGCCGCCAAATATCTGAGCGAACCTTTCTGGAATGATTGAGCTTTCCCCCGAATCCTGGGCTGTCATGGTCGAACACGCCCAAGCCTGCTATCCCAATGAATGCTGTGGCATTCTGATCGGCACAGAGACCGATAGCAAACGCCACGCCACGCTCGCCGTTGCCTGCAAGAATGCTTATGAAGGCGGGCAAAAAGACCGCTTCGAGATCGACCCCCGCGACCAGATTGCTGCAGAACGCAAAGCCCGAGAGCTTTCTCTCGGCGTACTCGGCTTCTTTCACTCGCACCCGGACGAGGGTGCTTATTTTTCACAAACCGACTTAAAGAACCACTGGCCCTTCTACTCCAACGTCGTCATGAGCGTACGCTCCGGCCTTGTCCAGGACGCGAAATGTTTTCGTGTCGACGTCGACCAGACTGCCAGTGAAGAAGAGGAACTCCTATGGCCAAAATCCTGATCCCTACACCGCTCCGCCAATTCACCGGTGGTGCTGACACTGTGGAAGCAACCGGCGCAACTGTCGGCGAACTCCTCGCCGCACTGACCACCGATCATCCCAGCCTCAAGAAGAATCTCTACAACGACGAAGGTAAGCTGCGTAGCTTCGTGAACATCTACGTCAACGACGAAGACATCCGCTACCTGTCGAAGGAAGCTACTGAAGTGGCTGCCGGAGACACCGTCTCCATCATCCCGAGCATTGCCGGAGGCCGTTAATCCATGGCTACGACTCTGACCAACGAAGAGATCCAGCGCTTCTCCCGCCATCTGATTCTGCCCGAAGTCGGCATGGAAGGGCAGATCAAGCTCAAAGAAGCGAAAGTTCTCCTGGTGGGCACTGGTGGTCTCGGTGCCCCGATGGCGCTCTACCTTGCCGCCGCCGGTGTGGGTACGATCGGCCTTGTCGATTTTGACGTTGTCGATGCTTCGAATCTCCAGCGCCAGGTCATCCACGGTACGAAGGATATTGGTCGACCCAAGATCGATTCCGCCGCCGAGACCATGCTCGACATCAACCCCAACCTCAAGATCGTCAAGCATGAAGTCCCTCTTACGAGCGAGAATGCCAAGGAAATTGTGGAGCAGTACGACATTGTTGCCGACGGTACTGACAACTTCCCCACCCGTTACCTCGTCAATGACGTCTGCGTCCTGACGGGCAAGCCCAATGTTTACGGTTCGATCTTCCGCTTTGAAGGGCAAAGCTCAGTCTTCGCTACCGAGGACGGCCCCTGCTACCGCTGCCTCTATCCGGAGCCGCCGCCCCCAGGCCTCGTCCCCAGTTGCGCCGAGGGCGGCGTACTTGGCATCCTGCCCGGCGTAGTCGGCCTGATCCAAGCTACTGAAGTGGTCAAGATCATTCTCGGCGTGGGCCAAACACTCAAGGGACGCCTCATGCTTTATGACGCCCTTAACATGAAGTTCAGAGAATTGAAACTTCGTCGTAACCCGGAATGCCCTTCCGGTAAGTGTTCTGTCGTAAAGGATCTCATCGATTACAAACAATTTTGCGGAATTGTCCCCGAACCTGCGCTTCCTACAACAGGAGACTTAGAACCTACGGAAGTAAAGGCGATGATCGACTCAGGAGAAGACTTTATTCTGATCGATGTTAGGGAACCTCATGAGTACCAAATTGCGTCTATTTCAAAAGCAACCCTAATGCCATTGGGACAACTGCCGAATAGATTAGGAGAGCTTTCGAAGAGTGCAAACATCGTTTGCCACTGCAAAAGTGGAATGAGAAGTGCCAAAGCGGTCGATTTGATGAAACAAAATGGCTTTTCTCGGGTTAGAAATATGAAAGGGGGCATCTTAGCCTGGAGTGACAAAGTCGATCCCAGCGTCGCAAAGTATTAGCCTCCGCCTTCTGGCGGTGGCCCTACTCTTTGGCGCGTTGTCGACCATAACTGCTCAGTCTCAAGAGCTCGTCTTCTTTAATTACAGCCAGGATACCGGCTGGTACATTGGCAATGATCAGTTTCGGGCTCGCTTCCGTATGGAGCCCGATTCGACCTTCCGGTGGGTCGATTTGCAGGATTCTACCGGCTATACCCTCTGGGAATCTTCCCCCGCAGAACCCAGCAGCCCAATTGACCTCCGCATTGACAACACGTTTATCAATGCGAGAACTCCCCTTCGCTTAGTCGGCCAGCGCCACTACAACGCCCGCAATAATGGTCGTGGCTACGCCATCCTCTTCCACGACATGGCCGACCAGTTCGAATTTGAGCTGTTGTTCGAAATCCACCCCGGCCATCCAGTCCTGCACCAGCAGGTGCGGGTCAAAAATCTCCGTGGTGTTCGCGTCTTCTTCCGTGCCAACGATATCCTTCCCTACGCACCCAAGTTGGAGGGGGTCGACTATCGCGTCTTCCGCGTCAACCAGTGGAGCGTCCTCGCCGGCGGTCGCAATTTTGAGCCACTCACGACTACCCTCGCCCAACCCACACAGCGTGTCACGATGCAAACGGGTGCCGGAGGTCTGCAATGCACCTGGGTTGCCATTGCCAAGCCCGACAATGTCGGCCTGATTGCTGGCTGGGAATTTGACGGTCGGGCCGACGCGACGATTCTCCGAACTCAGGAAAGTCTGGACCTCAGTGTCCGCGTCGCCTCCCTGATGCACCCTGTTGATGCGAACGGTTGGTACGACGCCCCACCCAGCTTC
Organism: Bryobacter sp.; assembly: GCA_044340255.1. Classification (GTDB taxonomy): domain Bacteria; phylum Acidobacteriota; class Terriglobia; order Bryobacterales; family Bryobacteraceae; genus Bryobacter. The sequence goes on from JBIITX010000010.1 coordinate 137,234, forward strand.
ATCGGAATTTTCCTCGGCGATTGGGACGAAGCCGGATACCGCACGCAGCGCTACGCAGAAGCGGCACTCGCTCCTAAAGTCGACGACCCCAAGTTCCCCTATATTGCCTGGGACAGTTGGGGCTACGAAACACAGATTAACGAAGTCATTTTGCGCCGCGAAGCTGATCTGGCCGCTGCTCGCGGGGTTGAGCTTTTCATTGTCGATCTCGGCTGGGCCAAGCAGATGGGCGACTGGGAAGAAGACCCTAAGAAGTTTCCTTCTGGTTTGCGGGCTTTCTCCGACTATGTTCATTCCAAAGGGATGAAGTTCGGCCTTCACTACGTAATTAGCGAAGCCATGGCTGATTCCAAGGTCCTCAAAGACCACCCTGAGTGGGCTTGCTCCACCAGCTACAACTATCATGGTGCCCTCTCTCTGGCACTCGCACACAAACCCGTGCAGGATTGGGTCATCGAGCAAGGCGTCAAGATCATCCGCGATTACAACGTGGATTGGATCCTGCAGGACGGCCAAACGATGGTCAAGCAGTGCACCAATACCGGGCTCAGCTATGACCCGCGCGACTGGAACTACTCCGGAGATGAAGGCCTCAACCGAATCCTTCGTGAAATCCAGGCCCAGACCCCCGGCACAGTTTGGGAAAACTGCGCCAATGGCGGCAACATGATGACTTTCTCGATGGTCCGCAACTACGTCACCTCCATCACGAACGACGCCAGCGGTTCGCTCGGCTCCCGCCAGGGCCTCTTCGGGGCGAGTTTCCCATTCCCCCCGCGCTATACCGACCGCTACATGCCTCATGGGCCAATGACGGATTACAACACCCGCAGCTTCATGTTCGGCGGCCCCTGGATTCTGATGAATCGCCTTGATGCGCTCAACCCCGAAGAACTCAACTTCCTCGAATCCGAGATCAAGACTTACAAAGAGATCCGCCACTCCATTTCGAATGCCAAGATTCTCCACCTCACGCTTCGCCCAGCACTTGGCCGCACCGACGCCATCCAAAGCTACAATCCTGGCCTCGATGAAGCCATTGCCATCGTCACTCGTGATGCGTCCACTCTGAATCGCTTCACCTTGCGCTTCCGCGACCTGCGGCCCACCCAAACCTACCGCGTCAGCTTCGCTGATGACCGTCGCGTCCTCACGATGACCGGGCAGCAATTGATGACCAACGGCGTCAATGTTAACCTTCCAGAGCGTGAATCTGGAGAAATTGTCTACGCCCGGCCATTGGGCCAATAGCTACTACGCCCTTGCGGTGGTCTTCCTACTCTCCTGTTTCATCCCAGGCGGTCCACGTACAGAAATCGCCACAGCTCCCCTCGACCCCATTCTGGCCACTCCAGCCCAGGACGAAGCCCTGTATGCCCACGGCACCCTTCGTATGGCAAACGGAGAAGATTGGCTCACTCCGCACTTTCTCGGCCGTCCCCTCCTCGTCAAGCCGCCACTTCTCCAGTGGCTCGGGGCCCTCTCCTTCAAGCTCTTTGGCTCTCTCCGCCTTCCCAGCATCCTGGCCGCTGCGGCAATCCTCACTATCGTCTATAAGCAGACTGGCCCCATCGGTTGGCTTCTACTTGCCTCCACCCGGCTCTGGCAAGCCCGCGCTGGCCTCTTCCTGATGGACGATCTGCTGACCCTCTTTTACCTTCTTGCTGTTCTTGCCTCTCCCCAGTCCCCGCGAGTCATGGGTGCCTTCGTGGGCCTTGCCATCATGACCAAGTGGTTCGCTGGCGTCCTCCCCCTCGCCCTCTTTCTCTGGGCCCGCCCCCCACTCCGCAAATGGCTTGAGGCTGCTCTGGTCATTCTTGCGATCACTCTCCCCTGGCACCTTTACCAATACTTTGCCAACCACGATTGGTTCCTTGCCGAATATCTTGGCGTCGAACTACTCGGCTACGCCTTCAATGCTCCTGTTCAGGCTAGCCAGCAAAGCCAGCTCAGCTACTACCTCCCACGACTGCTCTACCTCTTCCCACTAGCATTCCCACTGGTCCGTCGCCGTTGGAACCCCGCTTTCCTCGTTTGGCTCGGCGTACTGCTCTGTGGCATCTTCGCCTACAGCTATCGCAATGCCACCTACCTAGCCCCCATTGCCCCGGCACTCCTGCTGGCTCACCGCGGCTGGATTCCTCCTGTCTTTGCCCCGCTAGCCCTGGCTTTCTTCCTCCCTTGGCCCCAACCCCAACCGCAACTCCCGATCAACCAGGACTTCCAGGGCAGGGAAGTCCTTCATCTCGACCCTGACGATCAACTCCGTTCCACCCTGCTGCCGGGTGCGACTGTCCGATACATCTTTCTCATCGAACACCTGCCCCCCAACGGCCCTCTTGATTTCGAACGTCTCGGCATTGCCCAAAGTGTCTCCGCCTTCCTCCAGAACCCCAACTCCAAGGTCGACGCCATCTTGGCGAAAGACTTGGACCAGCTCCGGCACTTGATTGAAGCCAGCCCGCAAAGAGACTTTATCCTGCCTGAAAAGGTATGGCGTGCTCTGGCCATAAGTCCTCCACATCTTGTCCAACTCGGGCCTAAGGTGATTCTCCGAAGCCGATCCCCGAAGCCGGGGCCGAGACCTAACGCTTTCCCGTACTTCACCCGATTGTGATATTTTAGCAACAGTCAAAAAACGACAAGTTCAGAGGTAATTCATGAAAAGCATGCTTCGCTGCTCGCTTCCCCTTCTGTGTTTCACGTTCCTTTTGGGATTTGTGACACCTTCACAAGCCCAAACCCTGTACGGCACCATCGTCGGTACCGCCACAGATGCCTCTAACGCCGTAATCCCCGGTGCTACTGTAACCGCCAAGAGCAAAGAGACCGGCGTGTCTCGCAGTGCAATCACCAACGCTGAAGGTGGTTTCAATATTTCTACAATCCAGGGCGGCATCTACGACATTGAAATTCGCAAGGATGGCTTCCGCGTCTCCCGTCAATCGGGCGTTGAGATCACTGCCAACACCGTCACCCGCGTCGACCTGAAGCTCACCGTCGGTCAGGTCAGTGAGTCGGTCACCATCGAAGCAAACGCTGCGGTCCTGCAGACGGATCGCTCCGAAGTGCGCGCCGAAATTACCTCGAAAACACTCACCGAGCTTCCCGTAGCCAATGGCCGCAACTACCAGGCCCTCTTCGTGACGCTTCCCGGCATTTCCCCTCCTACCACTCCGCACTCGGTGCCTTCCAATCCTTCGCGTGCGATGCAGTGGCAGACCAATGGCAACAACACGGCCTCCAACAACACCCGTATCGATGGTGCCAGCGCCACTAACATCTGGCTGCCGCACATCGCCAGTTACGTTCCCGCTCTCGAATCGATTGAGACCGTCAACATCGTGACGAATACTTTCGATGCTGAACAGGGCCTTGCCGGTGGTGCTTCCGTCAACGTCAGCATCCGTTCTGGCTCCAACCAGACTTCCGGCGCACTCTTTCACTACCATCAGGGCAACTGGTCGCAAGCGCGTAACTTCTTCCTGCCGGCCAACCAGCAGAACCCCAAGTTCGTTTCCAACCAGTACGGTGGCCGACTCGGTGGGGCCATCATCAAGAACAAGCTCTTCTACTTTGGCAGCTTCGAGAACTCGACCGATCGCCGCTTTGCTGGCGCTCTGCAGACCGTGCCCACCCAGATGATGCGAGCCGGAAACCTCTCGACTTCCAATCTCCCGGTTTATGACCCCGCCACAGGCGCTGCCAACGGGGTAGGTCGCCAACCATTTGCTGGCAATATCATTCCTGCCTCGCGCATCCACCCCACCGCAGCGCTGCTGATGCAGCGTCTCCCGGTAGAAAACAACCCGGCTCCGAACGGCATTCCCAACAACAACTTCTTTGCCCTCGGCCAGGCAGCCTTTGATCGCAAGACCATCGATTCCAAGTTCAACTACAACATCAGTGACAAGTGGACCTCCTTCGCCCGCTTGAGCTGGCTCAGCTTCGACCTCACCGCCCCCACCGCCTTCGGCGAAATCGGTGGCGGCCCCATCGCCTTCGGCAACCCGGGCCAAGGCTTCGGTGGTACCTGGAGCGGTACGCTGGCCTCTACCTACACGGTCAAGCCAACCTTCCTGATCGATGCCTACTTCGGCTACACGCTGATGGACACTAACATCGAGCAGCCCGGCCTCGGCCCCAACCGGGGTCGTGATGAACTCCGGATTCCCGGCACCAACGGTACCCGCTTCTTCGAATCGGGCTTCCCCGGCTTCGGTATCGGCGGATTCTCTGCCTTCGGTTCCACAGAGACCTATATGCCGTATTACCGCACCGATCCCCAATTCCAGTACGTTGCCAACGCCAACTGGATGAAGGGTTCTCACAACATTCGCTTTGGTATGGACATTTACCATTTGCAGCTCAACCACACGCAGCCTGAATTTGCAGGAGCTGTGGGTGGCGCTTCCGGTCGCCTTAACTTCGGCCAAGGCCCGACACAGTTGCGTCTCGACAACGGTAACGTAGCCGCCGGTAACAACTTTAACTCCATGGGTACCTACCTTCTCGGCCTCGTCGACGGTGGTGGTCGCATCCTGCAAGTGCCCGATATTTACCGCACCAAAACCACCATGTACAGCTTTTACGTGCGCGACCAGTGGCAGGTCAACCGCAAGTTGACGCTTTCTTACGGCACCCGCATCGAGAGCTTCCCCATGCCCTGGCGCGAAGGTAGCCGTGGTACCGAACGCTATGACTTCGCAACCAACGAAATGATCGCCTGCGGTCTCGGCGGTACTCCTCGCGACTGCGGCACCAAGGTTGCAAGAATCCTTCTTTCTCCCCGTCTTGGCGTCGCCTACCGCATGAATGAGAAAACAGTGGTTCGTGCCGGCTTCGGTCTCAATTGGGACCCCTGGAATCTCGCCCGGCCCCTCCGCACCAACTTCCCGATTTTGGCAGCCTTCAACCTGGCGCCTCCTGCGCTCGGTTGGGCGACCACTTTCACCCAAGGCCTCCCCACACTGCCAGATCCAGTGATCAACAACAACGGCCGTATCACGATCCCGCCAAACTACGCGGTCAATACCACGGGTGACGAGTTCAAGCGCAGCTACATCCTCAACTACAACGTCACCGTCCAGCGTGACCTCGGCAACAATTGGTCGACGCAGGTCGGCTACGTGGCCAGCCGCGCTGTTCGCGTTTCCGGTCGTCTCAATTTGAATGCTGGTCAGGTCATCGGTCAGGACCAGGCAGGGCAGCCGCTCTTCCCCCGTTTCGGCCGCGCCGTCGAAACCAGCCTCATCGGCCCCATGGGTGATAACAACTACCACTCCATGCAGGCTACCCTCACCAAGCGCTACTCTGGCGGCTTACAGACCAATGTGGCCTACACCTGGTCGAAAGCCATGGGTTGGTGCTGCAACGAAGATAACAACGGCGGCCCTCTGGTTCCGGCCCTTGCCTACACCAGCCTCAACTACGTGCCGCTCAACTTCGACCGCACACACAACCTCCAATTCACTGCCACCTACGAGCTACCCTTCGGTAAGGGCAAGCGATTTGGCGCGGCCAACAAAACGGTCAATATGCTCGCCGGTGGTTGGCAGATCAACACCCTCACCAGCTACATGACGGGCACCCCCGTTCGCGTCACCTCCGACGGTGGCAGCCTTCGTCTCCCGGGCAGCACCCAGCGTGCCGACCAGGTGAAGCCAGAAGTTGCCGTCCTCCACGGTATTGGCCGCGGTACTCCCTACTATGACCCCTTCGCCTTCGAGCGCGTGCTCGAACCTCGCTTCGGCACCGCCGGCTTCAATAGCTTGCGTGGCCCAGGCTTCTTCAATACCGATCTCGGCCTCTTCCGCCGTTTCGATATCAAGGAGAAGATGAACCTGCAATTCCGCGCCGAACTCTTCAACTGGACCAATACTCCCAAGTTCGCTAATCCCTCTTCCGCAATCAATGGTCGTATTAGCAATGCTGCCGGCCAATTCACGGGTGGGGTATTTGAGATCACGGGCACCAATGCTGGTGGCCGCGAACCGAACGGAGACCGCATGCTCCGCCTCGGCCTCAAGTTGACGTTCTAAACCTGTTTCGCGCCCTCCCTCTATTCGGGGGAGGGCGCGAAATGATTGACCGGCCCCTGCCCCTTGCCCAGTCCCGGATTCGTCTCTATCGCCAACTGAATCCAGGCCTTGGCCTTCCTGACCGCTGCCTCTAATCCCATCCCTCCCGCCAGCATCGCTGTAATGGCCGCCGAATAGCTACAACCCGTCCCATGGGTATGCACGGTTTCAATCCGCTTCCCTTCGAGTTGCAATTCCCCCTCATGCCAAACCAGCAGGTCGATCGCCGCCCCCGCCAAATGTCCACCCTTGAGCAGCACAGCACCCGCTCCCAGATCGAGCATTGCCAATGCCGCATCCCCCATCTCAGAAAGCGTTTCCACGCGTCTTCCTGTGATTGCTGCCGCCTCATGCAGGTTAGGCGTCAACAGCGCACAGCGCGGCACCAGTAGCTCCACCAGCTTCGCCCGTGCCTCCTGCGCCATCAGCGGCACTCCGTGCTTTGAGATCATCACGGGGTCGACCACTAATGGGAAAGAGAAGCCTAGCGCCTCCTCCGCCACCCGCTCCACCATCTCCGCGCTCCCCAGCGCTCCCGTCTTCGCCGCCCCGGGCGGCACATCGCTCAAGACTGCTTTCAATTGCGCCGCCACAAACTCCGGCCGCAGCATCTCCACAGCCTCCACCCCAACCGTATTCTGAACAGTCAGCAGGGTAAGGACTGCCTCCCCATAAACACCAAACTGATGAAAGGTTTTCAGATCTGCCTGGATGCCTGCCCCACCACTGGGGTCTGATCCGGCAATGCTCAGTGCGATAGCTCGCTTCACACTTTAAGGATTAACACGGTGATGTTGTCCGGTCCGCCTGCGTTGCGCGCTGCTTCCACCAGTTGCTGCGCCTTGCTCTGCAAATCCTGTTTCTCGTCTGCCAGAATCTTGCTGATGGCTTCTGCCCCAACCACCCCATGCAACCCATCACTACAAAGCAACAACAGCATGCCCGGTTCCCCGGTAATGCTTCGTGTATTCACGCGCAATGGATTCCCCACGCCAATTGCCATCGTCAACACATGCCGCATCGGATGCCGCTTCAAGGTGTCTTCGTCAATCCCCAACCTGCGCCCCACTTCGTTCACCCAGGTCTGGTCTTCCATCAGCGATTCCAGTTGCTGATTTCGGAAGCAGTAAATCCGGCTATCCCCCACACTGGCAATGTGCAATTGGTTGCCGTCATGCAGCAGCCCAACCAGAGTAGTCCCCATACCCTCCAGCGATAAATTACTGGCTGCCGTTTTTTTCACCCTCTCATTGGCTTCGATGAAAGCTTCTTCAAGGTCGCGTAGCTTGGGCTCCCGGCGCTTCTCCATCACCTCAAGGACAGTCTCGGCCGCCAACCGTGATGCGGTCTCTCCTGCTTGGGCTCCGCCCATTCCATCGGCAACGATATAGAGATTTTGCCCACGATCTACGAGCAGGAAGTCTTCGTTATTCTTCCTCACCCGCCCCGGATCGCTTAGGCCATAGCTTTGCATGATCGGCACCATGAATTATAAACTACTGCATCTCATAGAGAAATGGATGCACATCTCCTGTTTCATAATGCGTCAACTCAACAGGAAAGAGATCAGGAATTGAAACGATTTCCAAACGAAAGCCAAGCCTAGCTGGCTGAGGCTACCGATGCTTCCGTGTTTGAGGGGCGCGTGCGCACAAACTCGTAGCGCTCCATAGTGGCTGCTGCGAAGTTCTCATGGCTTCGAATGACTTTCCCCATACACCTCAGACGCACGTCTTCATCCGGGTTTTGCCCCGTAGGCAGAGTAATGAAATACTCAATGATCTCTCCGACAGGAAGAGGCTCACTGAGTTCAAATAAAACTCCACTCGAAGACATATTCAGAGTCGTGCCCTGAACAAAACTAAAGCGATGTCCGCTGCGAATGACTTCGAAGGGGAGGCGCAGCTCAAATCGTTGATTCTTACGGTTTTCGATCACGGTTCCCCTTAATCTACAGTGGGCTTGCAGCCCGGTCAAGAAAAATACTGGCAGTGTATAGACAAAAAGAACTAGTACTCCCATCTCACGTACTAAAATCTCTGATCCATTCCCATCGTTTCCTCCATTCTTCCGCTGCGACACTCGCCCCGCATACGTCAAAATGAAAGTAGTGAAAAAGATCCTCAGATACGCCACCGGCATAGGCCTCGTATTACTAGGGATCGTTGGCCTCATCCTTCCCATCATGCCCGGTTGGATTTTTCTCGTTCCTGGCCTGATGATTCTTGCTGAAGAGTTGCCCTGGCTCGACCGATTTCTCAAAAGATGGTTGGCTTGGGCAAAAGAAAAAATGGCACGCGAACAAAACGCAAAGAAAAATCAAGGTTCCGATTCCACCAAGCCTGCCGTATAATTCCCCCAACGGGTCTTTTCTGTTGAAACAACTAATTACACTGGCAACTTTGTCTTTGCTCGTGAGCGTCGCGGCTCATGCCCAGGACAAAAAGCCCAATCCCCCTCCTCCTGGCTACGCAGGCAGCATCATGTGCCGAGGTTGCCATCCTGATATTTCTGCCGCCTTCTTTCGAAACGCTCATTTCAAGACATCAACAGACGAAAAGCTGAAATTCGAACAGAAAGGCTGCGAGAGCTGCCACGGCCCTGGCAAGGCGCACATCGAAGCCAAAGGCGACAAATCCAAAATCATCGCCTTCTCCCGCCACACTCCCAAGCAAACCCTCGACGCCTGCCTCAACTGCCACACCCAGCAGATCAGCCGCGCCAACATCCGTCGTAGTTCCCACACCACTGCCGACGTGGTTTGCACCAACTGCCACTCCATCCATAAGGCAGCCACCCCCAAGCAACTCCTCGCCAAGCCTCAGACTGACCTCTGCTACAGTTGCCACGCCAACATTCGCGCGCAATTCTCCATGCCCGTCAAACACCGCGTCAATGAGGGCTTCATGCAGTGCTCCGATTGCCACAATCCCCATGGAGCCGACGCCCCGACCACCCGCATGTCTGCCCGTCCTCGCATGATGGCGCACGGCCTCCAGAACGAAGAGCCTTGCATGAAGTGTCACGTCGACAAGCGCGGCCCCTTCGTCTTTGAGCACGCTGCAGTCCGTGTCGACGGTTGCTCCTCCTGCCACGTCCCACACGGCAGTATGAACGCCCGTCTGCTCAAGCGTCCTCAAGTCTTCACGCTGTGTCTTGAGTGCCACAATGGCGCTGCCAATTTCGGTCGCCAGAACGACGGGATCCAACTCACTCCGGCCACCCATTCCCTGACCGACCCGAAGTATCAGAACTGTACGCTCTGCCATAGCCGCATCCACGGCTCGAATTCGAACGGGAGCTTCCTGCGATGAACCTCCTCCTTCTCACCCTCCTCGCACAACAAACGGTTGCTCCCTCCGTGGAAGCAGTTGGCCCGGCCCGCGGTCGAAACATCGGAGACTACAACATCCGTGAATCGTATGAGACCGGCTACCGCTTTGCCAACATCGATGGCAACGTCGGCAAGTACCGCAGCGATGTCAATTTCCAAAAGGGCTTGCGCCTGCTCGGCACCTCACTTACGGTCAATTCCCGCAACGGCAAGGGAAAGTACTTCGACGAGATCATCCTCAATACCCAGGGCCTCGGCAACGATCCCTACCAGTTCAGCAACCTCCGCATCGAGAAGAATCGCAAGTACCGCTATGAGATGAACTGGCGCCTCAACGACTACTTCAACCCTGCTCTCACCATTGCCAATGGCAATCACTTCCAGAACCTGCAACGTCGCATGCAGGACCACCAGTTCACACTCTTTCCGCAAGCCCGCATCCAGTTCTACGGCGGCTATTCCGGCAACGTCCAGAATGGCCCTGCCCTCAATACGGCGAACCTCTTCGATACCCGCGGCAACATTTTCCCTTACTTTGAAAATGTCCGTCGCCAGCAAAACGAATACCGCATCGGCGGGCAGGTCCAGGCCGCAGGGCTGAAGCTCTTCTGGCAGCGCGGCTGGGAATATTTCAAGGAAGACACCGCCACCTCCAACGCCCCTCCAGGAGCCCCGCTCGATCCCGGCGTGACTAATACCGCGCTCAACAACTTCCGTCGTGACCAGCCCTACCATGGCTCCACGCCCCACTGGCGCGTCAATCTCTTTAGCGACAACACGAAGTGGTTCACCATCAACGGCCGCTTCACGCACTCGAATGGAAGCCGCAATTTTCTCTACGACGAACTGGCTTCCGGAGCCCTCCGCGGCACTCCCCGCAACGTCCAAACGCTGGTCGTTGGTGACGCTCGCCGTCCCGTTACCTCCGCTAACCTCTCTTTCTCCCTCTTGCCCACCGATCGCATCACGATCAGCAACCACACTGCCTTCCACAACACCAAAATGGATGGCGAAAATTCCATCCGCCAGATCACCAACGGCACCCTCGATTCCACGGCGACGAACTTCCAGTTTCTTGGCATCCGCGCCGTCACCAATTCCACGTTGCTCGATGTCGCCCTGCGCCCCTGGATCTCCCTCCAGGGTGGCTATCAGTTCAGCGATCGACGTGTGCGATCCAGCGAGCGCATCGACGATAGCGGCTTCACCGATCTTATTCGCGCCGAACAGTCCAACCGTCTCAATGCCGCTACAGCGGGTTTCCGCCTCCGTCCCGTCAAAGGGCTGACCCTGGTCGCGGATGGCGAACTGGGTCGGCAGAATCGACCCTTCTATACCACCAGCGAGAAGGATTACCATGCCTTCGGCCTCCGCGCCGAATACAAGCAGAAGTTCTTCCGCCTCGCCGCTCAGGGGCGCTCCAGCGTCAATTTCAACTCCGTCAGTCTCTTCCGCCACTCCTCGCGTTCGCGCAACTACACGGTCGATGGATCCTGGACTCCCAACTCCCGTTTTGCCGTCGACGCTGGCTACCAGAAGCTCCACCTCGACACCATCACCGGCATTGCCTACTTCCTCAACTTCAATCAAATCGAAGGCGACCGCTCTTACTTTGTTTCAAACGTCCACGCGGTCCATCTTGGCACCCGCGTGGTGCTCGCCAAGCGCCTTGACGTATATGCTGGCTTCTCCTCGACCAAAGACACCGGTGCTCCAAGCGCAGGCTTCACCACGCAGCCTGCCCTGGTGGCTGCCCAGTCTTTCCCTCTTACGTTTCTCTCGCCCCAAACGCGTCTGAGCTACCGCATCAACGAGAAGCTCCGGGCCAATTTTGGCTATCAGTATTACAACTACAACGATCAGGTGATCCTCTTCCAGGACTACCGTGCTCACACCGGCTTCGCCAGCGTGTTATGGTCGTTTTAATCGCAACGACATGATTGATGGATTCTGGCTCAGCACGCTCATCTTGATGGCCATGACTTTTGGCATCATTTATTTCCGCTATGCCACTACGGTACAAGCGAGTAATTGGCCCCTGGTTTATTACGCCTTCACAGTGCTCCACATCCAGCTTTACCCGGAGGGCATCAATCAGAACGTATTGTTCGCGGCCATCCTGGCCGCCATGCTCATCCGCTTCGAATTCATGGCCGGTTGGTTTCTGAAACTCATCGAAACCGTCGAGTACATCTGCCTGCTCCTGATTGCCTACTCGCTGTTTCTAATTCTGTTCTAGCTCGAGCCCAGACTCCTTCAACCCCCGCCATCCCCCATCCAGACTGATCGGGTTCTCATACCCCATCTTCTTCAGGTTGTCAGCCACCAGTGCTGACCGAAACCCTCCCCCGCAATACAGCACAATCTTGGCGCTCTTGTCTGTCACCTTCGTCTCGATATCCCGCTCAATCACACCCTTCCCCAAATACAGCGCCCCCTTCACATGCCCGGCCGCATACTCACTCTCTTCTCGCACATCCACCAGGATGTGCGGCTCCCTGGCGGCAACCATCCCCTTATAGCCCTCCACATTAATCTCTGCCACTCGCGATTTCGCATCTTCCACAAGGGCCAAAAAACCTGGATTATGTTTCATAATTTATTCTCCTAAGCAATCCTTTCAATACGGGCACCGGCCCCAGCCAGCTTGGCTTCAATTCTTTCGTAACCCCGGTCCATATGGTACACACGGTCCAGAATCGATTCTCCCCGAGCCACCATTGCCGCCAGCACCAGCGAAGCGCTCGCCCTGAGATCCGAACACATGACCTGCGCCCCAGTCAGCTCGCTCGGTCCCGCCACGATCGCCTGCCGCCCCTCAATCCGAATGTTGGCTCCCATCCGGGCCAACTCCGGCACATGCATAAACCGATTCTCAAAAATATTCTCCGTCACAAAGCTTATCCCAGTCGTCACCGTCATCAGCGCCATAAACTGCGCCTGCAAATCGGTGGCAAACCCGGGATGCTCCTCTGTCGTCACGTCCACACTCCGCAGCCTGCTCACCGGACGCGTCAGCACCGCCGTCCCAGACTCTTCCACCCGAGCTCCCGCCTGCCGCAGCTTGCTCAGCAGCGACGCAAAGTGCTCCGGCACGCAGTCTGTCACAGTCACCTCCGAGTTCGTCATCACCCCGGCAATCAGCAGTGTGCCTGCTTCAATGCGGTCTGCAATGATCGTATGTTCGGCCCCGTGCAATTTCTTCACCCCTTCAATCACAATTCGTGAAGTCCCGGCGCCCTCGATCTTCGCCCCCATCTTTGTCAGCAATTCCGCAAGGTCTACCACCTCGGGTTCCTTCGCCGCATTCTCCAGTACTGTCACGCCTTCTGCCAGAGTCGCCGCCATCATCAGGTCTTCGGTGCCAGTCACCGTGATCCGCTCAAAGTGTACGGTGCTGCCGCGCAAGCCATTCGGTGCACTCGCCTCGATGTTGCCGTGCTCCTGATGTACGGTGGCTCCCAAATGCTCCAGCCCATTGATGTGCAGGTTAATCGGTCGCGCTCCAATCGAGCATCCCCCGGGTACCGATACCCGCGCCACGCCAGTCCGCGCCGCCAGTGGCCCCAGCACCAGGCTCGACGCCCGCATCGTCTTGACGATCTCGTAGGGCGCTTCCGGGTTCACAATCTTCGCGGCTTCAATCCGTACCGACCCATCGGCGCGACGCTCCACGCTCGCCCCGTTGTACTCGAGCAGCTTCAGCATGGTCGCGATGTCGCGCACCTGCGGCACCCGGTGCAAAATCACCGGCTCCTCTGTCAACAAACAAGCTGCAATCGCCGGTAGGGACGAGTTTTTCGACCCACTCACAGGCAGCACACCACTCAAGGGCTCGCGGCCCACGATCCGAAATTTATCCATGTATCTTCTCTTCCAGGCTAGCGCCGCAGCGCCTCGTGAATCCGTCCTTTGGCATGCTCCAATTTGAGTTCTGCCTCTTCCCTGCCAACACCGAGCTTACCCATCACAATCGCTGTCCGAACTACCATCCCGCTGTCCGCAAATAACCTCTCGGCTTCGTCACGCTCTACCCCTACCGCTTGCATCACAATGCGCGTTGCCCGGTCTACCAGCTTCTCGTTTGTGGGCTGCACATTCACCATCAAATTGCCGTAAACATAACCCAACCGAACCATTGCACCGGTCGACAGCATATTGAGCACCAGCTTCGTCGCCGTGCCCGCCTTCATCCGTGTTGATCCCGTCACCACTTCCGGCCCAGGCAAAACCTCAATCGCCAAATCAGCCGCCTGGCTCACCAGCGACCCCGGCGAGCAACTCACTGCCAGCGTGAGCGCCCCTAACTTCCTGGCCTGCTCCATCGCCCCCAATACATAGGGCGTACGGCCCGATGCAGCAATCCCGCACAAGACATCCCCACTCTTGAATCCAAGCGCCAGCAATTCCTGCGCGCCGAGCTCCCGCGAATCTTCTGCTCCTTCTACTGCTTTGCGCAGTGCTCTGTCACCCCCCGCAATAAAGCCCTGCACCAACTCCGGCGACACGCTATAGGTCGGCGGGCACTCACTGGCATCGAGCACTCCCAGGCGCCCACTGGTGCCAGCCCCCGTGTAAAACAGCCGCCCACCCTTCTCCATCCGCTCCACAATCGCATCCACCGCTGCCGCAATCTGCGGCAAAGCCGCCTCGACAGCAAGTGCCACCTTCTTGTCTTCCTCGTTGATGATTCGCATCATCTCAAGGGTCGAGACCGCGTCGATTTTCGCCGATGCCGGGTTTGCTTGCTCCGTCAATAATGCTTCTAGTTTCATGCCACGTTTAAGCTCTTCATCAACTTGGTTGTCGCCTCGCGAGTGATCCGCGTTGCCTCTCCCAGGGGCATCTCTTTCAACCCACGACCAAACACCTCCGGGCTCACTGCATCCTTGTAGCCAATCGCCTTCAGCGCCCCAAAGAAACCCTTCCAGTCCACGACGCCCTCACCCGGCAGTAACCGCTCATTGTCCTTCACCTGCTCCGGCGGCAGCTGCTGCGCATCGGCCAGATGCACATGCACAATCGCTTTCTTGCCCGCCTTCACAATGTCTTCCGGCGTCGCCCCGGCATGATGCCAGTGCCAGCTATCCAGCAGCAGTCCGCAATTGCCCCCACACTCCCGCGCAAACTCCAGCATCTCCCCCATCTTCCAGATAAACTCATGCGGGTTCGCTTTGCGAATATGCAAGGGCCCCAAAAACTCAAGCCCCAACCGCACATGGCTCCGTTCCAAAATCTCGCAGACCTTGCGGATGCGCGTCATCATCAGCTTCCGCTGTTCCGCTTTCGGCAACTGCGCTGATGAGGGAATCCAGGTCGCCATCCGCGGGCACCCGATCGCTGCTGCATAGGACGCGGCTTTGGCCAGACCTTCCAGGTCTTTTTCAAAAGTCGCCTCATCTTTGCGAATCTCCGTCGGCAGCCCAATCGCCCCCGGCTTTACGCCATTGGCCGCCAGCGTTTCTTTGATCTGTGCGGGCGTATCCTTCATCGCCGCCACGATCGGAATCTCCACGCCGGGAAAACCCGCTTCATGGGCAACTTTGGCCAACTCGGGCCATGTGGCACGGCCACCAGTAATGACAGGATTCAGTGTGAGCAGCATCTCAGCATCGAGTATAAACGTGAAACGACCCGTTCGTTGGAGTCGAACGGGTCGTTTCGTTTTGCGCTTTGTCTCTTTTATCTTTTCGTCAATGGTAGGAGCACAGTGAACGAAAAGTTGTTACAAGGTTTTTACGGTTAGGCCTGGAAGCTGGATCCGCAGCCGCAGGTCGACTTGACGTTCGGGTTGTTGAACTTGAAGCCCGAACCTTCCAGCGACTCGACGTAATCTACTTCCACGCCGTCCAGATACAGGATGCTGGCCTGGTCAACAAAGACCTTCAAGCCATTGAAATCATAGGTCTTGTCGAGCATGCCCGGGGTGTTCTCGAAGGCCATGGAATAAGTGAATCCAGAGCATCCACCGCCAACAACGGCAATGCGAAGCCCAGATGGCTTCGGTTCCTGCGCGGTCAAAATCTCGGATACTTTCTCGGTTGCGCGTTCTGTGAGCTGAATCATATGCTTTCTCCTACAGTATATTGAATTGGATCATTTTGGTCCACTAAAAGTTGCAAAGACTCTTCGGTCAATTTTGCTATTGTCAGGAAAGGCGAAATTCTCGAAACGTACGGTTCTGGACCTGCGTCCATTGGGCATGAGCGGGATTACAGCAGTACTTCCAATTCCGGCCGTTTCGGCGAAACAACGCCACCCCCGAGCCGTGGATCGTTCCCAAGGTGAAGAAGCGCTTCTTGTCGCACGCGTTCAAAGGCGCGACGAACTTGCTTTTCGCGAATTGGTAGAGCGCTACCAGAACAAAGTATTTTCCATCATCTACGGCATCCTTCGTAACCGCAACGACGCCGAAGATATTTCCCAACAGGTCTTTACCAAGGTCTATTCCTCCATCGGCAACTTCGATTCGAGAAGCTCCCTGCTGACCTGGATTTACAAGATCACTGTCAACGAGTGCTACGACTATCTCCGCAAGAAGCGTGTCCGCAAGCTCGTCTACGAGAGCGACGTCTCCGAAGATGATTCGCGGCTGATGGAGAACTCCGAGGTCACCCGTGACCAGGGCGTCCCGGCCGATGTCCGTCTGGCGCAACGCGATCTCCTGCTCAAGATGCTCGAGAAGATCAGCGATGAGGATCGCACTTTGATCTTGCTCAAAGAAGTCGAAGGCCATTCTGTCGAGGAGTTGGCAACTCGCACCGGAATGAACGAAAATACAGTTAAGGTAAAGTTGTTCAGGGCTCGCCAGAAACTGCTGAAAGCGGCACAAAGACTGCTGAAGCGTCCTGGCTCCCAATCAGCCGAATAGTAGTAGTGTTGTTGGTGATCTAGCGCCGGGTGAGGCCGGCGAAACAAAGGCCAAAAAATAAGGGACTCTGGTTCCGAATCAAACATCCGCTTGCGGAGAGCTCCCACTGAGAGAGCTCCTGACAGGCAAGGTGTTCGGGACAAGGGATGAATTTGAGGGAAGAGGCACAATATGAAGCCACTTGAAGAGGGCTTGGAAGGCATTATCGAATCGGGGCGATTGCCGGATCCGCAAACTCCGGTCGGAGCATTCTTACACTCCAACCCATCGGCCCGCCAGGAAGTCACGGACATGATGGATTTGTCTCGTCTCATTCGCGAAAATTTCGTACTCAGCCAGGAAGAACGCGAGAGCGTCGAACCTGCTCCCGGTTTCTATGCCCGCGTTCTCGCCCGCATTGAAGCCCAAGCCGTTCCCCCCAGCATCTGGAATTTCTTCCTCGAACCCTTCAGCATGCGGCTCGTCTATGCTTCCCTGGCTCTCGCTGTTCTTCTCTTCGCCGCAACCGTCTTCGACGGCACTCCCGCAGCGGAACCTGAGTTCGCCGCTGCCGACTCCATGCAGTCCACCGAGGGCCCCGCTCTCCCCACTGCGATTCTCGCCAGCGACTCTAATGGTTTCCCGATGGTCGAATCCAAGAATCAAGACGAGGACCGCAGCGCGACCCTCATGCAACTGACGACCTACGACCAATAGCTCCCGGCTCTCCTATGACGGCTCGTGCCTCCTGGTCCCACCCGAAAGTCATCACCGCACTCCTGGCAGTCTTTCTGGCTGGCTCTGCCGCCGGAGCATTGGCCATGAAGCTCTACACCCGCGGATCCTTCAACTCCTCCACACGTGCCATGCGCCAGATGGACCGCACCGCACTTCTCGATTACTTCAAGAAAGAACTGGATCTTTCCGATAAGCAACAGCATCAAGTAGAAACACTGCTCGATGATCACTTCAAATATCTGCAAACCCTCGGTGCGCAGATGGAAGAAGTTCGTGTGTACGGCCGCGAGAGTATTGCTAAACTCCTCGACGCCGACCAGCGCAAGAAGTTTGATAAATTGATGCTCGACTGGCAAAGGGCTCAACGATAGAAGCCCTTGTTCTGCGGCGGTCTCAAGTTTAGGCCGCTGCCAACCGATTAACCCTGTACGTGGATCATCTTAGGCCTGCCCTGTTTGCACGCCGGCTAATTGCAACCACGAAAAAAAATAGCTAAAGGCGTATTCCCATGACAACTGCTTTGCTTCATTCCGCCCAATCTGGCGAACTGCTCGCCGCCGAAATTCGTGTTTCTCCCAGACTTCTCGAAGACCTTCTCGAAGCCCTTGCTTCGGCCCCCTTCCCTATCAATCCCGAGCTCGATCATTCGGCTCGGCCCATCACCCAGGTTCGCTTCCCGCTCTATGAATCCCAGCGGGATTCTCTCCATCAGGTGCTGGCTTCAGCCGGCTTTGCTCCAAGTCTCCTCACCGTCCATAGCATGGCGACCGAAGTCGCTTTAGCTTACGAATCCACGCTCTAGCCTCCTACACTGGTAAGGTGCCTCTTCGCACCATCCAGGGCCCACCCGCCAGCGGTAAATCCACTCGCCTTCTCGCAAGTCTTCGTCAGGCATTGCGACAGGGTGATTGGTCTGTTCGCTTGCTGGTTCCCTCTGCCACGATGGCCGAGCATCTGCGGCATCAGTTGGCCCGCGAAGGCCTGATTCTGCGCAAGCACACTGTTTCCACTCTCACTGGCTTTGTCGATCAGCTCCAACTCTCCGACCCCGCGCCCACCGCCGCCGAGCTGGAGTCAATCATCGCCACCCAACTCGAAAGGCGCTGCCCTGCCGAGTATCTGCCCCTCGCCACGCAGCCTGGCTTCATCCGTCACCTCGCCAGTTCCTTCGATTCGCTCGCCCTGGCCGCCGTCACCCCACACCAACTCGACCCTGCCCTGGCAGACATCTTCGGGCGCACTCTTAAAGAACTCAACCACCGCCAACTCGCACTCCGAGGACATCGCCTCCTGCAGTGCACGGCCAGACTCAACGCCAGCAAGCTTGAGGGCATCTCTGCAATCCTCCTCGATGGCTTCTTCAGCTTCTCCAACACAGAGCAAGGCTTTCTCGACCAACTTGCTACCTTCGTTCCAACCACCCTCACCCTGCCTACCTCTGGCGAAACCAGTTTCCGCCGCCCCACGCTGGAAGCCCTGACTGCCACAGACCGAACCCACGAAGCCCACCTCATTGCCAGCCGCATTCTCGCTCTGGCTGCCCAAGGGGTTGAACTCCGCCGTATTGGCGTCCTGCTGCGCAATCCAGCCGCTTATGGCCCACTGATTGAGAGCACCTTTGCCCGTCTCAAAATCCCTTCGCGCTCCTACCTCGGCACTCCCCTCACGGCTCATCCTGTCCTAGCCTTCCATCGAGCCTTTCTTGATGCCATGGATTCCGGTTGGGACAACGCCAAACTCCTGAGTGCCCTTCGCTGGCGCTTCACTGGTCTCGGCGGCACCCCTCAGGGCGATACGCTGGAGCACCAGGTTCGTACGGCACTGCCTTCAAGCAGTCTTGAACTCTTCCCCCAACTCGAAACCTTCGCCGCCTGGCCCACGCAACTCTTCGATCCGGCCGAAGCCGCCGCCAGGCTCCAATCCCTCCACACTCTGCTCGAGCCTCCCACGAATCTCGATACCGATTGGGAATCGGCCTGGCGCTGGCACCAGCGCGCCTCGGCCCTGCGCACCCTGCACCAGGTCTTCACCGACACCGCCGCTACCCTCACCGAGCGCCTGACCCTCAAGGACTTCTGGCGCTTTGTCGAATCGAACCTCGCCTCTCTCACTCTTCACGAACGCGATAACCGCCGCAACGTCGTCCACATCATGGATCTGTTTGAGAGTCGCCAGTGGGATCTGGACTACGTCTTCGCTCCCGGCATGGCCGAAGGGGAGTTCCCCCAACGCTTCTATCCAGACCCCCTGCTCCCCGAATCCATCAAGAAAAACTTCGGCATGAAAACGCTCGAAGACCGCACCGCCGAAGAGCATTTCCTCTATGAAATGTTGCTGACTCGCGCCAGCCAGCAACTCATTCTCCTCCACCCCCGTACCAACTCCAAAGGCGACCCCGTCTTCCCCTCACCCCTGCTCACGCTTGATCCCAAGCCAGCCTCTCCTGTCCAAATTGCCACCTCACCCACGCTCTTCAACGCATCTCCTCCGCACCTCCATCGCAATTACCGCCAGCCCCGTCCCTGGTCTGCCAGCGAGTTTGAAACCTATCTCGCCTGCCCCTGGAAGCACTTTGCCTCCCGTGGTCTTCAACTGCAACCGCTACCGGAAACTCCCGCCGAGCGCCTCAACCCAATCCTGCTTGGCAACGTCGCCCACCAGAGCATCAAGCTCTGGACGCAAGATCCCTCTCGTGAGATCGAGTCCATCGGTGAGCGCGAACTGGAGCGCGAGTGCCGCAAAGTACGTGCCCCCTTCGGCTACAACTATGAGCGCGAGCGCATCAACCTCCTTCGCCACCTCCGACTCTATGCCAAAAACGCTCCACCCATCCCGCCCGGCTGGCAAGCCTTCCTCGAACAGCCTTTTCAAATTGAGCTCAATGGGGGCCCCGCTGTTCGTGGTCAAATTGACCGCTATGACCAAAGCCCCTCCGGCGAGATCCACGCCTACGATTACAAATACTCCAAGGCAAATAACCTCGACGAAAAGTACCCCATCCAGGGCGCTCTTTACGCCATCGCTCTGGGGCCAGATGTCACCAGCTTCAGCTACGTTGCCTTGCGCGATCAATCCCGCCCCACTCCCATCGAGGGGGATAACCTGCGCAACTCCATCACTCTCGCCCGGCAGGAAATCACCCGCATCGTCGAAGCGGTCTCTGCTGGCCTGATCCCCGTCGAGCCCTCCCAGCGCGACAACTGCCAGTACTGCGACTTCATGGACGCCTGCCGCATCCGCACCCGGACCGTTGATGAAGAAGAAGCTCCCCTCGCCGAAGGAGCCGAAGCATGAAGCTCACCCAGCAACAGTACGACGCCATCCATCGCACCGGGCAGGATGTCTGCGTCATTGCCGGCCCCGGCTCCGGCAAAACCCGCGTCCTCGCCGAACGCTTCGCCTGGCTCGTCAACACCCAGGATGTTTCTCCCCGCAACATCCTCGCCCTCACCTTCACCGAAAAAGCCGCCAGCGAAATCAAAGATCGCGTCTCCAAATCAAAGCACCCCGAAATTGAGCTCGCCCCTATCTCTACCTTCCATGGTCTCTGTTCCCGCATCCTCAAAGAGTTCTCCATCGCCGCCGGTCTTGACCCCACCACCGAGCTCTGGGATGAACGCCTGGCAGATGCCGAACTTCACGCCTCCGCCGAAGAGGTTCTGAACGAAGCCGCCCACACCGAAACCGCTCAACTCCGCCGCCTCTTCACCACCTGGAACGCCGCCAACCTCGTTCCCGATCTCTGCGATCTATACAACAAAATCCGCTCCCTCTCCGATGAATTTCCTACACCCACCGAGGCTCCCAACATCCTCAGCCTCCTCCCCGATTTCATCGCCATCGGAGAAGACGTCGCAGCCGCCAAGCCCAGCACACCTCCCTCCCAGCGCTTCCACGAGAGCTTCTGCCAATCGCTCAACTCTCTCCGCGAACTTGGCCCCCAGCCCTCCTGGTCCCACATCGCTTCCCTCGAAGAATTCCCCAAGCGCGGCAATCTCCCCAAGGGCCTCAAAGAACCCGCCAAGCTCTTCTACGATCTCATCGACACCATCTCTGCCACGCTCGTCTCAAGCCTCGTAGCCCCAGAGCGCAACTACCTCATCACGCTACTCACGCGCATCAGCGATCGTTACGATGCCCGCAAACGTGCAGCCGCCCGTATGGACTTCCACGATCTCGAACACAAGTCCATCCACCTGCTTCGCACCAATTCCAAAGTGCGGGAAGACCTCCAGCGCCGCTTCGAGCACATCCTCATGGATGAGATGCAGGACACCAATCCTGTCCAGTGGAAGCTCCTCAATCTCCTACGCACCCCCGGCACCTTCTTCGCCGTGGGCGACGTCAACCAGAGCATTTACGGCTTTCGCTTTGCTGCCCCCAAAGAGTTCATCGATTACCGCGAAAGCATCACCAGGCAGGGCGGCACCATTGACTTTCTGGGCCACAACTTCCGCAGCCGTGCCGAAGTCCTTTCTTTCACCGAGACAGTCTCTCAAGGGCTGAAGGGCATTGAGTCGCCCGGCCTCACCGCCGGACGTAACTTCCAAACTCAAAACAAACCCGTCAGCATCCATCCCTTCGAACAGCACGAAGACGAATTCGCCTGGCTCGCCTTTGAGATCCAGGAGCTCCAGCATTCTTTCATCGTCGAACCCAAAGGCGGTGGCCCCCTCCGTCGGCTCTCCCTCAGTGACGTCGCCATCCTCGTTCGCACCGCCTCGAAGTCCGAAGACATCGCTGCAACCTTAGCTGCTCACAACATCCCCTTCACCCTCGGCGGCGGCCGCAAGTTCTTTGACACTCAGGAAGTCGCCGACATGCTCAGCTATTTCGAGCTCCTCGCCAACCCTCTCAATACCGTCGCCCGCGCCGCTGTTCTGCGCAGCCCCTTGGTTGGCCTCACGGACAGCCAGCTCCTCGACGGCGAGTCCTCACCCGCCTTCGAATCCCTTTTACTCTCACAGCGCAATCGCCTTGACGACACAGCTCCAGATCGCTTTCTGCTTGAGGCGCTGGATCGTTCCGGCTATCTCGAGACGCTCAATCCCGGCGGCCGTTCTAACATCGATAAATTCCTCCGCATCACCCGCGAGCTCTGGCAGCAAGGTCCCCGCACGATGCGCGACTTTGTCGACGAACTCCAACAGATGCGCCGCGCCGCCCAGGAGAAATCCGCTCCTGTTTCCGGCCAAGGTGAAGCCGTTCATATCCTTACCGTCCACGCCTCCAAAGGCCTCGAATTTCCGGTTGTCTTTGTCGCGGGCTGCTGCTTCACCAAGCCCGCAAATCGGGCCTCCCTCAGCTTCGCCCCACCGGACCGGGTCGGCGTCCGTTGGACTAATCCCGTCACCGGCAAAACCGTCCCCGACGGCCAGGCCCGCGCGATCGCCGAAGAGCTGAAGCTGGAAGAAGAGCAGGAGCTCCAGCGCCAGCTCTACGTCGCTCTCACCCGTGCCGAGCAACGCCTCTACGTTTCCTGGGCGAGCCAGCGCCGCTCCGGATGGCTCAAGTACCTCGACGCCCATCAGCACATCGATTACCCTGCGGGCCCGCCCCAAGCCTTACCTCTCGCCGCTCCAGTTTCCAATACGCCAGAGCCTATCCTCCTTGAGCCTCTGGTGTCGCAACCCGTATATCTCTCTGCCACCAACCCCACCGAGCTAGCGAAGTACGCACTCTGCCCGCGCCGCATGTTTCTCGATTCCATCGCTGGTCTCAACTCCTGGCCCCGCGAAATCGAATCTACCGGAGCCACAACGCTGGGCACCGCAGTCCATCAAATTCTCGCGGGTCAGGAAGTAGAAGACGACACCCCCGAGGCGCGTGCGTTAGCCCAAGTCGCTCTCGACTCACCCCTCAGCCAGGCCCTCAAAGAAGCGCTCTGGGTCGAGCGCGAATTCGACTTCATCTTCGCCATCGACGACCTTGTGATCGATGGAACCATCGATCTGTGCTTCGAATCACCAGACGGAACGATCACCATTCTCGACTACAAAACCGACCGCACCATCAAGCGCTCCTACGACACCCAAATGGCGATCTACCGCGAAGCCATCTCGCGTCTCCACCCCGGCAAGCCAATCCGCAGCGAGCTCTTCTATCTGCGAACTAATCAAAGGATCGAAGCGACAACGCCTCTCGACAAGCAACTCCTAAAGGATTTCGCCGAAGCCCAACACTTCCACACCAACCCCGGCCCCCACTGCCAGCGCTGCCCCCACCTCGCCCAGGCCTGCCCAGTCACTTTAGCTTCTTA
This sequence comes from Bryobacter sp., assembly GCA_044340255.1. Taxonomy (GTDB): domain Bacteria; phylum Acidobacteriota; class Terriglobia; order Bryobacterales; family Bryobacteraceae; genus Bryobacter. The sequence goes on from JBIITX010000010.1 coordinate 160,495, forward strand.
ACAAGATTCTTCGGCTTTTTGCGCTGAGAGTCGATGGGGCGTCGCTTGATCAACGGCAGCGGCGGAGGATTGAACTGCATACGCGCCATCAGATTCTGTACGATTTCGCGCACAAATGGCCAAGCTTGAAAAACTGGAGTGGTTGCTTCGAATCTTGCTTTTTCGTCGTTGCTGGGAGGAGCCCCTTCGAAAGTATAGGCCAAGCGAAACACCGCCAAGGCACGGAAAATCTGCTGGCCAGAGTCACTGGTGCTAGTCACCTCGGTAGAGACTTCGGCCCAGATACTCCGATTCTCGTACCCCGACTTTGCAACGAATGTGTTGTACTTCAGTTCGTATGGGCCGGGGTCTCGTTGCTTCTGAGAAATACATTCGCACTCACACCTAACGAGGACGATATCGTCCAAGTCACAGCGAAGCACAAACTCATCATTTTCATTCAAATCTTTTGCCATGGGTTTCTTGCGTTAACACTCCGGAGCAAAATTAGAATCGAAATAAATTGGAGCATAAGGCTTATAGGTTTGATCGCGATCCTCAGAGGCCGAGAATGGAATCTTTTTGCTCTCCAATCCTCGCCTCTCCATTTGCTCCAATTCGCTAGCATGCTTTCTTGCGAACTCTGGATCAAGAGACAGCCGAAGCAATTTGTCCATAGCTGCGTCTTGGATCTTGCCAAGCTCCCAACGCTTGATGCTTGCCTCTCCGACACCTGTTCTTCTGGCAAGATCGATTTGAGACCAGTTCAGCGCTTTTCTCAGTCGTCTAATTTCTTTACTGGTAAGCATTCCATGACGCTCCCGGTAAGCATCAGCAAGCGTGCGCATGAACTCCTGAATCTGCCCTGCTCCTACCGTCGTATAGCCACAATTCGAACAAACCAATGCCTCGCATTCCACGTGATAGGTCTCTCCATGGACTGCACCTTGAATCTCTGCTTTCTTTTGAATCAACTGGGCCTTCCGGCATTGAATACATAGCATCTCAATTTTTCCCTTTCAGGGTCGGCGGTCGCGAAGTATGGAAACTGACGATACAAATTTCTTCAGCCAGTACCGCGAACTTCAAGTAGATTCGCCGCTTAAAATAAACAGATTCCCAGCAGAACTCAAACAGCTCTTTGTCTTTGATAGCTGGCTTATAAGACTTCTTCGGGGGGATAGCTCCCCGCATAATCCTTGCCAGTGATTTCGGAGAGTGCACTACGAAGCCCTGCCTGGAAATCCTCTTCTGTTATCAGGTCAAGCTCATTTAAATCGTCATAGACTTCTGCAAGTGATAACAAGGAATAGCTCTTACCGTCAGCAGCTTTCCGCGCCGCCGACAACTTCTTGTTAATCTCCTTATCGGTCGGACGCGAGGCCTTCACTAGATAAGACGGTATCAAATGATACTTGTTTCGTCAATCCGAAAATTTTTGATTTCGCCCGCCTCGGTAATACCGCCCCACCACCTCCATCGCCGGCTTCTTCCACGGCGTCAAACTTCGGTCCTCTGGCCCCACGTCCCCATGCGCGCTCAGCTTCCACGGATACATCCCATAAAACCAGCTCTTCCCCCAAAACGCTGCAAACAGCGCCTCATAGCAACGCCTCTGGTGTTCCCAATCCGGTGCCCGCCTAGGCTCGCTCCAGGGCTCCCGGTGCGACCCCGCCACACTGGCAAACCCTACCTCTGTCAGCAGCACGGGCTTCCCAAATTTCTTCTGCACCACCTCCACCTTCTCGATCACCTTCGAGAAATCCAAATCATCCCCCAGAGGATAGTAATCATTTAACCCGATGTAATCCAGGCAATCCCACCAGGCGAGCTTCTCAAAATCAGGACCCTGATTCGCCGCATACGTCAGCGGCCCCCCATAGATCTTCCGCACCTCGCTCACCACCAGCCGCCACTCCTTCTCATCCCCACTCAATTTCTCCAGCTCCGTCCCCACCACAAACAAATCCGCATGCCCCTGCTCGGCAATCCTGGCCCAGTGCAAAATGAACTTCCGGTACGAATCAAACCAAACCCTCCTGCCCTCCGCATCATCCAAATGAATCGACCCCGGAAACATCCCCGGCATCACCCACAACTGCGGCTTCAACATCACCCGAACCCCCCGCGCGTGAGCCAGCTTCATCAGCCCCACATACAAGTCCCCCTCACTTCCTTCGCGGCTTAATCCCACTTCGCTTTGCCCCTGCCGGTACAAGCCATACGGCACCACCGCCACCGCATCCACCCCATACCCCTTCAACGCATCAAACATCACCGCTGTCGGCCTCGGATAATACGCCTCAAACCCATCCCGGATAAAGCTCATGCCCCGCTGAAAAAACAACTTCTCATGCCCCGCCGCCACCTTCACTTCAGGCACCTCAGCCAACTGTTGATCCAGACGCCAACGCCGGTAAGGCCCCGCCCCTTGCACCGCCGCCACCACCAATCCCAGCGCCACATACCCCGTCCACATCCGCCGCGTCCCCTTCACAAAAAACAAGCCTGCCCAAGCGACAGCACCCAACCCCAACGCCCAGTTACTCTCCATCCCGTTGCGTCCCCGCGGCCCGCCTTGCGTCAAAACTCGAATTCCGTCCCCCGTCGGAATCACCGCAACCACCTTGGCCGGCCACCTCCTCACAAACGAAACCACCCCCGTCGCCAAATAAATACAAAAAAGCAGCCAGCAAATTCTGCCACCGATCTTCCCTGCCGTGCGTATCACCAGTAGAGCTATGCGCGCCATCTTGTTTCTGCTCATTCTAAGCTGCCATGCCCAGGATTCCATAGACCAAATCATGGCCAAGGTCTCCACCAACCTCGAAAAAGGCAGCGAACTCCGTAAGTCCTACGTTTACACCCAGAAGATTCACACCCGCCTCCTGCGTACCAATTCCAAGCTCGCTCGGGAAGAGCGGCGCGAATTCATAGTCACCCCAGAGGGCGATTCCACCACCAAGAAGTTAGTTCACTTTGAAGGCCAATATGAAAAGGGCAAGAAACTCCTTCCCTACTCAGACCCCGACTTCCGCCACAAAGACATCGATATTGATGGTGACCTCATCGAGAACCTCGCTGAGGATCTGATTGCTGACAAGGATGCCAAAGATGGCATCAACATGGTTCTCTTCCCCTTTCTCTCCAAAGACCTTCCCAACTACAAGTTCAAACTGCTCGGCACAGAGACCTACCGTGGCCGCCCCGTGCACCGAATCTCGTTTGAAGGCACCTGGGACGGGGAAGCGCTCATTGATGTCGAAGACCTTCACCCGCTCTCTGTTCAAACCAAGCTCAACTTCAAAATGCCGCTCGTCGTCAAGACCATGCTCGGCACCATCAAGACCATGCTCGGCACCAACCTCCGCCAAATGGGTTTCTCGCTCACCTACACCCGCCTCGCCCCCGGCCTCTGGTTCCCCGCCACCTACGGCACAGAGATGCGCCTCGACGTCCTCTTCGGCTATAAACGCGTCATCACCATGTCCATGGAATCGTCCGACTTCAAGAAGTTCACCACCGATTCCGCCGTCACGTTCTCCACTCCGGAAGAAGCAAAGAAGCAGTAACGCATGACGACTCTTCTCGTACTCCTGACGCTCACCTGCCAAGCCCAGGACTCCGCCGACCTCGAGAAGGGCAGCGAGCTCCGCAAGTCCTACGTCTACAATCAAAAGATTCTCGCCCGCCTGCTGCGTACCAACTCCAAGCTGGCCCGCGAAGAACTCCGTCAATACACGGTCACTCCAGACGGGAAGTCGACATAGAAGAAACTGGTCCTGCTCGAGGGCAAATACGAGAAGGACAAAAGCTCCACCCCTACACCGAGACCTCAGACCGCCCCCTCGGCATCGATGGCGTTCTGATGCAAGTACTGGCCGACAGCTCCATCAATGACCAAGATTCTCGCGACGCAATCGGAATGGATCTGTTCCCCGTTCATCGCAGTTCCTTCACCGGCAAAACCAAAAAGAACCCCTGGGAAGGCGAAGCGTTGATCGACGTCGAAGACCTCCATCCCCTCTCCATCCAAACCAAGCTCAACTTCAAAATGCCGCTCCTCGTCAAGACAATGCTTGGCACCAACCTCCGCCAAACCGGCTTCTCGCTCACCTACACCCGCCTCGCCCCCGGCCTCTGGTTCCCCGCCACCTACGGCACAGAACTGCGCTTCGATCTGCTCTTCGGCTACAAGCGCGTCATCACGATGTCCATGGAGTCCACCGACTTCAAGAAAGCCACCGCCGATTCCACCGTCATCTTTGAAGACAAAATCGAATCTCACCCGTCACACTGAAGTCATGCGTGCGCTCGCTATCCTCCTTCTAAGCTCTACCCTCCAGGCCGCCATCATCCCCGACATCCGCTCCAAGCTCTCCGCTGGAGACCTACTCAGTGCCGACGCCCTCGCAGTAGATTTCTGCACTGCCAATCCCAATACCTCCGAATGCGCCGCCGCCCTCTCCTGGCTCGCCCGTGGCGCTCACATGCTCGGTCGCAATCCCGAAGCCCTCGCCTACATCGCAGCCACCAAAAAGATCCTCGCCACCCAACCGAAAGAAGATGCTTTCCTGCGCACCGCCACGGGCGCCATCATCGAAACCGAAGCCCGCGTCCTCGCCGCCACCGGCCAACGCTCCCAGGCCCTCGCCCTCCTCAACGCCGAACTCAAGCGCGCCAACACCTTCCCGGTCCAGGCCCGCATCCAAAAAGTAATCAACGTCCTCACTCTGGTCGGCAAGCCTGCTCCCAACTACGATTCCGCTCTCAAAGGCAAACCCACTCTCCTCTTTCTCTGGGCCCATTGGTGCGGTGATTGCAAAGCCCAGGTAGCCGCCTTGGCCGCCATCCAGGACCGCATCCGCCTCATCGCTCCCACCACCCGCTACCAGGACGTCCCCAATATCGACAACCCCACTCCCCAGCAGGAAGACGCGCACATCGAATCGGTCTGGCAACAACACTACGCTGCCCTCTCCAGGGTCCCCCACCCCATCGACCCCGCCACCATGCTCGCCTACGGCGTTAGCTCCACCCCAACCTTCGTCCTAATCGATGCGCAAGGCATCGTCCGGCACTACAGCACATCACGCCTCAGCCTCGAACAACTCGAGAAGCTAATCCGCTAACACATAGGCCCGCACCGGAAAGGTCGCCCCACCTACCCACGCAATCGGGGCCGCATGCAAATACCCGCCCTCCTTCGGCACCGCACTCAGGTTCGTCATGTGCTCGCAAATTGGAACCCCAGCCCCCAGCAAGCTCGTATGTGCTGGCCGCCTCAGATCACTCAGCGCATCGATGTTCACAGAGTCAATCCCCGCAATCATCACGCCCGCATCCAGCAATGCCTCACAAGCCTCCCCCGTCAGATGCGGATTCACCCCAAAATATTCTTCCGTCCTCCAGTACCTTGACCACTCCGTCCGCACCACGACGGCCTTCCCAGCCAGCTTCAACCCGCGAAACACCTCAGGCCCAATTGCCACCTGGTCCAAGGCATCCACCACCACCAGCGGCACATGCGCCAACCGCTCCAGCGACAGCCCCGCCAGGTCCGTCCCGCCGCGATAGCGATGGATCGGCGCATCCACATACGTGCCCGTATTCCCGCAGCAATGCAGCGACGCGATGTAAAACTCACTCAAGCCCCCGTAGCGCGATGAGTCATACTCCATCAAGACTTCTGCCCTCGGCTCCGGCAGTCCGGGGTAAGTCTTCATCCCCATCTCAATCCGGTGGCTCACTTCAATCCGCTGCATCATTCCATCATCGCTGCAAGATCATCGCTACGGCTACTTCGATATCGGCAACCCAATCCCCTTTCGCTCGCAACACCGTCGGCTGCACTCCCGTGGCCTCCACCAACTTCCCACCCGCAGTCAAAACGCTCTCCAGCGAAACCGTGTATCCCCACCCATTCGGCAACTTCTTCGGAATCGCATCCGACAATTCTCCCCGCGTTGGCTGCCCTACCAACGACGCCCCCGGCAGTGCGCTCATCACCAGCGCCAGCGTCTCTCCCGCGCTCACCGTATTGTTGCCAATCAACACCACAACTGGCCCCTGAAACCGCTCTTCCCCACTCGGCTCCACCATCACTTCGTAACTCGCCCCACCCGTAGCATGCTTGCGAAACGCCACCTGCTTTTCCTTCACAAATCGCGAAGCGATCTCCATCGCCACAGCATCGTAGCCCCCTGAATTCACGCGTAAATCCAGCACCATCCCCTTTACCCCGCGCAGCTCTCGCAGCACCTTGTTCAGCACTTCCTTCACAGGCTTCAGATGCCCCGCCACGGGCGACTCTTCCGTCAATCCTTCGGCCCACCCACCTTCTGCCAGCACTCCCAGGTACCCCACATCCCCCTTCAACTTCCCGTAAAGCACACGGCGATTCCCATCCACCTTCGCTGCCTCTACCAGCGGCGTCTTCGCTCCCTGCAAGGTCTCGCGCAAACTCGTCCGCAACGCCTTCCAGTCCACCGTCTCCCCATCAAAGCTTCGCTTGCCGGCCTCGAGCGTCAGGTGCCCGTCCTTGATCGGCTTCACCATCTCGGTCAGTACTTCAAACAAATCCTCACCCTTCTGCACTCTTCCCCTTGCCGTCTCCACGCTCGCCGCCCAGTCCACCTTCCTGGCCGCAAAGAACGGGTAATGCTCCGCAAGAGTGGCTGCATAGACATCCAGATTCACCTGCGCTTCCTTGGTGCGCAACGGCTTCCGGCAAGCCTCCGGCAGCCCGGTCAAGCGTTGCAAACCATCCCGCGTCGGATACCGGTCCAGGCCAACCCCCTCGACGTAGCTTCCATACAAACCTTCAAAGGCCTCACGCGTATACTTCGCCCCCTCGACGCACCCCGCCTTCGAGACCTCGAAGATCTGCACCCGCTTCCCATCCACTGCCAGCACATAGCCGTAACCTTTGCTCTCCCAAAAACCTTCCGGCACGATCGCCAGGCCCAGCATCAAGAAAAGAAGCATCCCTCCATTTCACTCCCTCCGCCGCAACTTGTCATCCCCGCTCGGCACAACATCACAACTCCCACTAAGATGGAGGTGTGTCGCCATTCGTATTACTCCTTGCAATGGCCCAGTCGCCGACTCCCATCTGCGATCCAACCCCTTCTCAAGAACAAATCCTCCTCGCTGCCGACATCCCCATGGACGTCCGCTACTCCCGCGACGCCCACAATCAAAAGCTCGCTCAACTCCGCGCCAAACTCCCCACAACAACCTACGACCAAGCGCTGCAACTCTACAGCAAGCAGACCGGCGCCGCCCGCGAGATCCTCAACAAAATTCTCGCCGCCAACCCCTCCCACGGCCCCGCCCTCCTCCTGCGTGCCCGCATAGCTGCGAGCACCAGCTTTAAAGACGTACCCGCGCTCAAAGCAGACGTTGCCCAATTCCACAAGGCCTGCCCCAATAGCTATGCCGCCGTCTCTGAATTTACGGGAGCTCAGGACCTCCAGTGGCTCGCGCAAGAAGCTGCCCTCCTCCGGTCGCAACTCCAGGGTCGCGCCGGCCGCCTGGAAGCCCTTGCCTACCCGGTCCTCTGGCATTGGGAACGCTCCAGCCGCCGCAGCGATCAGATGGCTGACGTCAAGGCCCTGTGGGCCAAAGACTTCGAGCTGCTCCGCAGCGATAAATTTCCCCGCACCGAATCCTGGCGCAGCGCCATCACGGCGATGAGCTTCCTCGAAGACATTGAAATCGATTGGCTCTCCGCCGACTTCGCCCGCTTCCACCCCCATTCGGGAACTGCCCTCCGCGCCCGCCTCAAGTCCACCCAATCCTCAGCCGACTTCGAAGCCCTCGTCAGGCAATACCCCGCCTCTACCAGCGTCCCTGCCTTCTGGATCGACCGTGTCCGCGACAACCCGGAGCAGCTCCCCTCCGCCTACCTTGCGATGAAGTCTGCAATGGCCCTCGACCCGGACTCCTTCAACTCAAGTCCCCCCTATCAAATTGGTATGGCAGAAGATCTCGTCCGTAAGAATCTTCGTATGGATCTCGTCCCGTCCTTCATCTTTGCGGGCATCGAAGCCATCCAGCGCGAAACCGCCAAAGAGAACAATTCCGATCTCTACCCCAATCCCGAAAAGTTCCGCCAAAAGCAGTACGATACCTGGTACCTCGTTGCCTACTTCCCTCTCATCGAAGCCTACGCCGCACTCAATAAACCAAACGAAGCCGTCGACATCGTCTCGCAAGCCCAAACCATCTTGAATCGCTCCCGTCCCCCCGCCGACTCTTCGCTAGAGCAACGCAACACACATCTCCACATGGAAGCGAACTTTTGGCGCGTCAAAGGCATCCTCGCCGCCGCGCGCGGCAAAACCTTCGACGCCCTCATCGCCTACCGCAACGCGCTCTCCTGCTACCCGCCCCGCTCTTCGCGCCCCGATCAGAGGGACGAAGTCATGGCCACCGCCCGCGCCCTGGCGAAGCAACTCGGCGCCACCGAAGAGGCCTGGAATGACTGGGAAGCCCGCCAACCCCTCGATTCCTTCCGCGCCGGTGTCGGCACCTCCAACGCCTGGCAAACTCTAGCTATCAAGCAACCGGAGCTCAAGATCAAGGACATGCTCGGCCGCGAATTCACCCCGGCCCAACTCGCCGCCAGAAAGACCTTCGTCAATCTCTGGGCCACCTGGTGCGGACCCTGCCGCGAAGAACTCCCCTATCTCGAAAAGCTAGCCCAACAACTGAAAGACAAGCCGGAGATCGCCGTCATCGCTCTCAACGTCGACGAAGACATCACACCGGTCGAGTCGTTCCTGAAGCGTTTCAACTTCACCTTCCCCAACAACCTGGCCCAAACCTACGCCTACGCCATGCTTCCCCCGATGGCCATTCCCGCCAACTACCTCATCGCCCCCGGCAAAACCGAAGCCATCTACCCAGACCTCTCCGGCGACGCATGGGTGGCGCACATCACAAAAGCCATCACCGCAAATCAATAGGTTCCAGATTCAAACACCAGCTACCGTATCCCCGCAGGGTGCACCTCACCAAGCACCACTGCCCGCCGCGCCCCAGTCGCCCCCGGCAGATTCGAAGGCTTTCCTAATTTCGTCGCCGCTGCCAGGTACGCAAACGCCATCGCCTCCTTGGCATCGGCCGGAATCCCCACATCGTCAATCGAATGCACATAGCTATCCGGCATCAATCCCTGCAGCTCCGCCATCAATAGCGGATTGTGCACACCCCCGCCCGACACCAGACACTCATCCACCCGGAACTTCGGCTGCACAAACCGCGCAATCCCCTCCGCAATCGATACCGCCGTAAACGCCGTCGCTGTCGCAATCAAATCCTCAATCGGCAACCCTGTCTTCATCAGACGCGCAATCAACGCCACCCCATACTGTTCCCGCCCCGCAGACTTTGGCGGTGCCTTCACAAAGTACTTATCCTTCATCAACTGCTTCAGTAGCGCCCGGTTCAGCGTTCCCTTCCGGCCCAGCTTTCCGTCCTTGTCATAGCTCTGCTTGCCACCCGTTGCAATCGCCGCCAACTGGTCGATCACCATATTGCCCGGCCCCGTATCGAAAGCAAATACATCCTTAGCCCGCCCCTTCTTCGGCAGCGCATGTACGTTTGCGATCCCTCCAATATTGATCGCCACGCGGTTTACCTGCGTATCGGTCAACGCCATCCAGTCAAAGAAGGGCACCAGCGGCGCGCCCTGTCCTCCCGCTGCCACATCCCTCGCCCGAAAGTTCGTAATCGTCTCAATCCCCAGCCGTTCGGCGATCACTGCCCCCTCACCAATCTGCAACGTACACCGCGGCCCCTCGTGATAAATCGTCTGCCCGTGGCACCCCACCAGCTCAATCTTCTTCACCCCCGTTGCCTTCACGGCTGCGGCATAGAGTTCCCCCAGTTCGTAATGCAGTCTGGCAATCTCTCGCGTATGGCAATCCGCATTCGACACCGCCAGAATCCGCTTCCGAAGCGCTGCCGAATAAGGCGTCGACGTAAACTTCACCAGCCGAAAACTCGGCCAATCCATATCCACCACCGCCACATCAATGCCATCAAGCGAAGTCCCCGACATGATTCCCGCTACGCGCATTACTGTAACTCCTTCTGCAAGTCCGCCAAGATCTGTAATGCTTCAATCGGTCGCAACTCGTCCAGCTTCAACGCTCGGATCCGCGCCGCCAGATTGCCACCTACCGGTTCAAACAACTGGATCTGCATCGGCTCCGGCACCCGTTCGGCCGAAGGCGGTGCCAGTTGTTGCTTCTCATGCAACGCCAGTATCTGCCGCGCCCGCTCAATCACCACCTCAGGCAATGCTGCCAGCCGCGCTACTTCAATACCAAAGCTCTTGCCCGCCGCCCCCGGCTCCACCTTGCGCAAAAACACAATTTGGTCGCCCGCTTCCTTCACCGCCACATGCAAATTTCGCACCCCAGGCAAAGTATCCTCAAGCACTGTCAACTCGTGATAATGCGTCGCAAAAAGCGTCTTGGCGCCCACCCTCTGGTGCAGATACTCCACCACGCTCCAGGCCAGTGCCAGCCCGTCATAGGTCGAAGTCCCGCGCCCAATCTCGTCCAGCACCACCAGGCTCTTGGCGGTCGCTGTATTCAGAATCAGCGCCGTCTCCGTCATCTCCACCATAAACGTCGACCGTCCCCGCGCCACATGGTCAGCCGCACCGATCCGGGTAAAGACGCGGTCCACAATCGGCAGCACCGCTTCTTCGGCCGGAACAAAACTCCCCATCTGCGCCAGAATCGATAGCATCGCCGCCTGCCGCAGATAAGTCGACTTACCACCCATGTTCGGCCCGGTAATCACCGCCATGAACTTACGCTCGTCCAGGTACAGATCATTCGGGATGAACCGCGCTGCCTCAGCTTCAACCAGCCGCTCCACCACCGGATGCCGTCCCCCTGCCACGCGAAACTCTCCATTTTCTGAGAAGCGTGGCCGCGTATAGCGCCGCCTTACCGCCACCTCCGCCAGCGACAACAAGACATCCAGTTCTGACAACGCCGTGGCCGTCTGCCTGATTCCTCCGGCAAAGCTCGCCATGTAGGCTCGTAACTCTTGAAACAGCTCCTTCTCAATGGCGAGAATCCGCTCCTCGGCCTCGAGGATTTTGACTTCCAGCTCCTTCAGCTCAGGTGTAGTGAACCGTTCCGCATTGACCAGCGTCTGCTTGCGGTCATACTCTTTCGGCACCAGATGCATGTTCGCCTTCGAGATCTCGATGTAATAGCCAAACACGCTATTGAAGCGAACCTTCAGGCTCTGAATCCCGGTCTTCTCCCGTTCCCTTACCTCCACCTGTGCCACATATTGCTTGCCGTTGCGCTGGATGTCGCGCAACTGGTCGAGCTCCGCATTCACCCCATCCCCAATCACGCCTCCATCGGCCAGCACCACAGGTGGCTCAGGATGCATCGCACCCAGTACCTTGCTGCGTGCGGCGCTCAAGTCGACCATCTCCTGGTTCAATCCTTGCAGCAGCACGCTGCCAAACTTCCGCAGCGGCTCTTGAATCCCAGGCACCTGGTCGAGCGACTTCGCCAGCGATAACAACTCTCGCGGCCCCGCCGTATTCATCGTCACCTTAGCGAGCAATCGCTCAATGTCGTAAACACTGCCCAGCCGCTCCCGCAGTCCCGCCCGCGCAATCGTTGCCCCACACAGTTCCCCCACTGCATCCAGCCGCGCTTCAATCTCCTCACGCTGCACCGAAGGCCGCAAGATCCGTCGCCGCAGCATCCGTGCCCCCATCCCTGTCACGGTTTCATCGAGAGCTGAAATCAGTGTGGAACTCCGCCCTCCACCCAGGTCTGCCGAAAACAAAGGCTCAACCAGTTCCAGGTTGCGCACCGTCACCGGGTCCAGCACCATCGCCTCACCCCGGTCGTAATAGCTCGGCCGATCCAAATGGTCCAGCGCCGCCTTCTGCGTATCCCGCAGGTAATGCAAGATCGCCCCCGCCGCGCACACGGCCATCGGATGCGGCCCCAGTCCACAGCCATCCAGCGAATGCAGCTTGAAGTGCTCCTTCAGAATCCGCTCGCCATAATCGAAGTCAAACACCCATTCCTCGAGCACCGTCTGCAAGCCGCTCAGGTTCTCATCTTTCGCCGGCAGCAAGACTTCCTTGATGTTTAACGTCTCCACCAACGGCGCAATCTCATGCGTCGGTACCACCGTTACCCGAAACTCGCCCGTCGACACATCCACATAGGCCAATGCCCCGCGCGTGCCATCCCGCCGCAGCGCCCCCAGGTAGTTGTTCTCCTTGCTGCGCAGCACATTCGATTCCGTCACTGTTCCGGGCGTGACAATACGCGTGATCTCGCGATTCACCAGCTTCTTGCCCGGGCCTGGCAATTCCATCTGTTCGCAGATCGCGACGCGGAAGCCCTTCTGGATCAACCTGGCAATGTAGCCTTCGCTCGCGTGATAGGGAACCCCGCACATCGGCGTCCCATGCCGCGCTGTCAGCGTAATCTCCAACTCCCGTGCTGCCGTCTGCGCGTCTTCAAAGAACAACTCGTAGAAGTCCCCAAGACGGAACAGCAGCAGGGCATTCGGCACCTGCTGCTTGATGGAATGATATTGCCGCATCAGCGGCGTTCCCTGGCTATCCGACATTACGCATACAAACCACGCAGCTTGATCGTAAACGCCACACGGTCAATCGCCAGCATGTAAGCCGCCGTGCGGTTATCCACGCCGTGCTTTTCCGCATAGCCCACCACATCGCGGAAGCTCGCCGTCATCATCTCTTCCAGCCGGTCGTTCACCAACTGCTCATTCCAGAAATAACCCTGACGGTCCTGCACCCACTCAAAGTACGACACCGTCACGCCACCTGCATTCGCGAGAATATCGGGAATCACAAACACCCCGTTCTGCTTCAGTACCGGGTCTGCCGGTGCCGTCGTCGGCCCGTTGGCGCCTTCACAAATGATCTTCGCCTTGATCTTATGGGCATTGGCCGAAGTGATCACATTCTCCTTCGCCGCTGGCACCAGCACATCACACTCCAGATAGAGCGCTTCTTCCTTGTCGATGTTCTCACCGCCCGCAAAATCCAACACCGAGCCTGTCTCATTGCGGTGCTTCATCAGCGCTTCAATGTCCAGCCCATTCGCGTTGTAGACAGCCCCGTCCCACTCGACAAGCGCCACTACCTTCATCCCTGCTGCCGACATCAATCGCGCTGCCTGCCCGCCAACATTGCCAAAGCCCTGCACCACAATCTTTGCCTGCTTCGGGTCAATCTTGAATTTCTTCAGCGCCTCCAGAGTCACAAACAAACAACCGCGCCCCGTTGCCTCGGTCCGTCCTCGCGATCCACCCAGGTCGAGCGGCTTGCCCGTCACCACGGCAGTCACCGTGTGACGTTTATGCATCGAGTAGGTGTCCATGATCCAGGCCATGGTCTGCTGGTTGGTCCCCATGTCCGGTGCGGGCACATCCAGCTCCGGCCCGATCACGTCAATCATCTCGGCGGTGTAGCGGCGTGTGATCCGCTCCAGTTCCCGCTGCGACAAAATTGTGGGGTCACAAATCACCCCGCCCTTGCCGCCACCATAGGGGATGTTCACCACGGCACACTTCCAGGTCATCCAGCTTGCCAGCGCGCGCACTTCATCGAGCGTTACGTCCGGCGCGTAGCGGATGCCCCCTTTTGCCGGGCCTCTTGCAATCGAGTGCTGCACCCGGTACCCCGTAAACACTTCAATCCGGCCATCATCCAGTTCCACGGGAATGTAGATGGTCACTTCCTTCGTTGGCGTACGCAAAATCTTTCCAATTCCGGAATCCAGATTCAGTGCGTCAGCGGCAAGATCGAAACGGGCTTCTGCCGCCTGTAGCGGGTTCAACTCGTCATGAGGTGCGTGCATTATGCGATCCTTTTCACTTAACAGTATGGCAGCAACATGGTTCGCTCAGTCACGCCGCGCCTTCCTCTTTAGCGCCGTCAAAAAGCCCCTTTCGATTGGTGGAATCCGCTTCGATGTCGAGCAAAACGGCCGCTCCAAGCGCCGCTACCTCCACATCCACGGCAACGAGACCACCGCCCGCGAAGTCCTCAAGCAACACGTCAAATCCCACAAGGGCACCTACTACTTCATCGTCAGTGACAAGCGCAATGTTCCCGTCGGCGAGTGCCTCATCGATCCCAACCGCATGTTTACCGACCCCGGGGCCCGCAAGAGCCTCGAACGCTTCAACAAGACCAAATCCCCGGCTCAAATTGACGCTTCGCTCGCCTTGCTCGCCCGTGACCGCGAAGCTTTCGCCAAAGCGGTGATTCCTCCCAAGGGCGGTCTCCTGATCGCCATGCACAACAACTCGGAAGGCTACTCCATCAAAGACGAAATCCCCATCAGCGATGCCGTCCATATGCCCGACGAAGCCAATCCGCGCGACTTTATGCTGGTCACAGACCCTTCTGATTTCGAAAAAATCAAAAAAGGCCGCTTCAACGCGGTCCTCCAAAGCACCCTCCGCAACGACGACGGCAGCTTCTCGGTACTAGCACTTTCTAAATCGATTCGATACGTAAATATCGAGGCCGCGCTTGGAAACTTCGACAAACAGCAGGCCCTCATCAACTTTTTAGAGGTAGTACTCCCTTAAGCGACGTACTGGGTGCTGTTCCGGTACAGTAAGGACCCACTTCCTATGGTTTAGCCCACCCTTGCCCCGTATACTGGGCATGTAGAAAAAACCATGAGAAAAACACTACTACAGCTTCTTTGGGCCTCTGCCCTCTTGACGGCCACTGCTAATCTGGCCGGCGCAACCACCGTCTATCTTCGCGATACTCCAGCTCCGAGCCACTTTGTTGCTGGTCGATCCCAGTCTGGCGCTGGCACCATCAATTCCTGGAACGGCACTGCCGGTGCTCTCGATTTCGAGATGACCTTCTCCAACTCGAACACTGGCTTCTTCAGCCTTATCACCTATTGCATCGATCCGGTTCGCTACCTCTCCGTCGGCCCTGCTAACGGCACTGCTACAGCCTTCACCCTGATCTCCATGCTGGACTACTTCAACGCCTACACCCCAGCCGTTTCCAGCGCCTCCACCACCACGGATAAGATCCAGAAGCTCTGGGCCAACGCTTACACCGACTCTCTGACGAGTCAAACCAAGGCGGTTGCCTTCCAGTTCCTGCTCTGGGAATACATCGCAGACTTCGCAGGCACTAACTTTACTTCGAACATCGTCAGAATCTCCGACACCAATGTTCGCAACCAGGCTATCTCCTGGGACAACGCTTTGCCCAATTGGACCAAGACCGCGAATCTTCTCGTTGTCAGCGGCTTCAACACCAAGCAGAGCTTCATTTACGAAGACGGTACCTCTACTAATGACCGTGTGCCAGAACCCTCCACCTACGCCCTGATCGGCGCGGGTCTCCTTGGCTTCGCCTTCGTGCGGCGCCGACGCTAAATCTCTCCAAATAAAACACTTAAGAGCCAATCCCGAAAGGGGTTGGCTCATTTTTTTTGCCCTCAAAGCGCCAAAATCTCTGGTACTACTACAGTGCCATTACTCAGTAAACCCTCTGGTCATAGTCCTAGAATTCGCCAAGTCCTAATCTCAATACAGTGATGAGCAAAACAAACATTTTACGAAGCCTACTCTTTACCGCCAGCGTAGTTCTGGCCTCCACCACCCTGGGACATGCCGCGATGCTCGGCCATGTGCGCCAGTCGCCTTCGGCGAGCGGCCTCTTCCTTAACGGCGCTTCGCTCTCCGGCGTCGGCGCACTCCATGTTGAGCTCAGCCTCAACGGTGCCAACGGCTTCTACATCGACCAGTACACCTACGGCGGGGATCCCTCTCAACCCTTCTCTGTTGGTCCCGTAGCAGGGCAAGGCGGCCTCTTCACGATTCTTCCCATTCAGACCTACGGCTACAACACGAACACGATCTCTGCGCTCGAAAGAATCTGGGATAACGCCTTCGCCGAATCGCTCACATCCTCCACCAAGGCTGCCGCATTCCAATACCTGCTCTGGGAATACATTGCTGACTCGACCATCGACTTCACCGCTGGCAACAACATCATCACCGATGTCAATGTACTGGCACAGGCCAATACCTGGAACAATCAATTGCCAAGCTGGAACACCCACGCCATGCTCTTCATGCTCGACGGTCGGGCCGACAACAAGCAAAGCCTCTTCTTTGCCCAGTCCTGGTCCCCGGCAAGAGAATCCATCACTGAGAATCCCGAACCCGGCACCATCGCGATGCTCGGTGCGGGCCTGATCAGTCTTGTGTATCTTCGTCGCAAAAAGTAGTTAGTTCTCTCTTCTCCCTTCCAAAATTGAAAGAGCCGAACCCTTCGAGGGCTCGGCTCTATTTTTTTGACTGCGAGTAGTTCTACTGTGTAATCCCTACCGAATGAATCGCAAACGCGTAGCTCTTGGCCAGTTCCTTGATCCGGTCATAGCGGCCTGAAGCCCCGCCATGTCCCGCATCCATGTTCATGTTGAGCAGAATCTTGTTCTCACCCTTTTGGTTGGCCCGCAGCTTGGCAGTCCACTTCACGGGTTCCCAATACGGAACCTGCGAGTCATTCATGCTCGAGAAGATATACATGTTCGGGTACTTCGCCGCCACCACATTGTCATAGGGCGAATACGATTTCATGTACTCGTAGTATTCCTGCTTTTCCGGGTCGCCAAACTCATCAATGTCGGTCGTAGAGAGCGGAATCGTCTTATCCTGCAAGCTCGACACGACATCGACAAAGGGCACCCCGGCAATGACTGCCTGAAACAACTCCGGTCGCGAATTCGATACTGCGCCAACCAGCAAACCACCGGCGCTGGCTCCTTCAATCACCAGCCGCTTCGGGCTGGTAAACTTCTGCGCAATCAGCATCTCGGCACTGGCAATGAAGTCGCGAAATGTATTCTTCTTCTTCATCAGCTTCCCGTCTTCGTACCACGAGTAGCCCATGTCGGTGCCCCCACGAATATGGGCAATCGCATAAGCGAAGCCGCGGTCCATCAGGCTCAGGCGCGACCCTGAAAAACTCGGGTCCATGGGGATCGCATACGATCCATAGCCATAGAGCAGCACTGGTGCCGATCCATCCTTCTTGAAGCCCTTCTTATAGGCCACGGTCACCGGCACCTTCGTGCCATCGCTGCTGGTCGCCATCAGCCGTTCCACTACATAGTTGGCCGGGTTGTAGCCCCCCAGCACCTCCTGCTGCTTCATCAGCGTCCGCTTCCGCGTCACCATGTCATAGTCAAACGTCGAGGTCGGCGTCACCATTGACGAATAGCTAAACCGCAGCACATCCGTGTCAAATTCCGCATTGCCTCCAAAGCTCAGCGAGTAAGCCTGTTCCTCAAACTTGATATCGTGTGACTCGTTCTTGGCGAGGTCCACCACGCGCAGCGTATGCAGCCCATTCACGCGCAGCAAATACACCGCGTGCCGCGCCAGCATCGTCATTCCCTGCACGTACAATCCCTTCTGGGCGGGAATGACTTCCTTCCAGTTCTGCTCGGCCGGGTCCGCTATCGGTGCCTTCACTACCCGGAAGTCACGACCCTTGTCATTGATCCGGATGTAGAAGTGATCCGAGTGGTGGCTCACGCTGTAGCTGATGCCTTCCTTGCGCGGAATCAGCGGGCGAAACTCGCCTTCTGGAGTCTTCGCATCCAGATAGCGGTATTCGCTGGTGAGTCCAGAGCTGATCGTGATCACCAGATACTTCTTCGATAGCGTCTTGCCCACGCCAATGTTGAAGCGCTCGTCCTTCTCCTCATACACGAGCTTGTCTTCGCTCGCCGCCGTTCCCATCACATGCTTCCAGATCTGGTAGCTGCGCTTGGTCTTCGGCTGCTGCTTGCCGTAGAACAGCGTCTTGCCGTCCTCGGCCCAAACCGTTCCGGCAATCTTCTCCACAACATCGGGCAAATCCTTACCCGTCGTCAGGTCGCGAATGCGCATGGTGTATTCGCGATACCCGGTGATATCCGTCGAATACGCCGCCAGCTTCTGGTCTGGGCTCAGCGACATTCCACCCATCGAGAAGAACTTCTGCCCTTTGGCCATCTCGTTCTGATCGAACAACACTTCTTCTGCCGCATCGAGCGAACCCTTCTTGCGCGCTGACACTGAGTACTGCTTTCCTTCTTCGGTCTTCGAGTAATAGAAGTAGCCTTCAAAGCGGCTCGGTAGCGACATATCTGTCTGCTTGATCCGGCTCAAAATCTCCTGGTACACCTTATCCGCCAAAGGCTCCATCGGCTTCATCACGTTGGCCGTATAGGCATTCTCGGCTTTGATGTAATCCATCACCACCGGGTCTTCCCGGTAGCGCATGTAGAAATAAGGGTCTTGCCGGGTTTCCCCAAAGGCTTTCAATTCTTTCGGAATCGGCTTCGCCACAGGCGGCTTCATCTCATCGGCGGACATCGTCAATGTAGACATAGTTAAAGTCAAAATCCAGATTGGTTTCATAATTGCCAGAACTCTCCTTTGAGTCCAAGTTGCTCAAGTAAATCGCGGATCTCATCCGCTGAGGGCCGTCGCCAGTCCGGCGACAACCTTGTCTTGTACCAGGCTTGGGCCAGTGCCTCAGCCGTCTTCAAACTCATCATCCCATCCCGCCCGTTGCTCAGGTGTGAAAGATATCCTTCCACCAATCCCGAGCGGGCACTGCGAAATGCACTACACAATCAGCCCCATACCCGGGCGCTTCGATTTCGCAGCTTAGCCCCAGTGCTGCCGGCATTCCCAATGCATCCCAGGCACAATTGGCATACCAACTGCGCGGCCCGTGACGGACGATAAAGGCCGTTGGCTGTGCACTGAATGGCATCGCCATTCGAATGTTCCGTGTTTGCGGATCGAGCACCAGCACGCGCTGTGCTGCCAGTTCCTCCAGCGCCGCCTGTTCCAATCCCACCGGCGCCTGGCCCGTCTCGGCAAAGCTCCGGTAGAGGGCCAGGCGAACTTCTGTCAAATCAGTTGGCATGCGCCGGAGCTTTCCGCAGTAGCAAGTACGTTCCGAGAAGCAGCGTGGCAACGCTGATCCATTGCGTATGTACGAGTGGTAAGCCTGCGAACAGCGGTTGCTGGTCATGATGCCGGAAGAACTCTACGCCGAAACGCAGAAGCGAGTACAGAATCAAGTACAAGCTAAACAATCCACCTGCCCGCTTCTGTGGATCATGCAGACGGAACAGCACTGCAAAGATCACCAGGTCCCCCACCGTCTCATAGATCTGAGTCGGATGCAGCGGCACACCTAGCGGCACATTCGAAAACTCCTTCACTTCCGGGTTCGTAAAGCGCACTGCCCAGGGCCGATTGCACAGCATCCCGTAGCAGCACCCTGCCGCAAAACACCCAATTCTCCCCAGCGCATGTCCCAGCGCAATCCCTGGCGCAAAGCAATCCATCGTCTTCAACACCGGCAAGCCATTCCGCTTCATATAGAAGTAGGCAAAGACCAAAGCCAGGATAAAGCCACCCTGATAAACTCCCGCTGCCCGCAATGTAGACAGTGAAAACATTTCTGCCGGGTTCTTGGCGTAATACTCCCAGTCGAAAATGAACATCATCAGCTTCGCTCCGGCCAGGCCGGTTATGGCGCAGTAAATCACCAGATCCTGGATCTTCTGCGTTGGCAACCCGGTTCGCTGTGCCAGCTTGTTCGTGCTCCAGAGTCCCGCCAAAAACGCCAGCGCCACCATCACGCCATAGGTCGGCAAAAAGAATCCACCCAGGTCAATGAGCTTAGGAAGCATGCTTCTCTTCACCCTGCTTTCGCGATTGGAAAATCAAATCGAGCGCCATCAGCACCGCGCCCACACTAATGCCTGAATCGGCCACATTGAAGCTTGGCCACTCATAGCTACCCAGAAACACCTGCAGAAAGTCGGTGACACTGCCTTGCAGAATCCGGTCCCAGAGATTGCCCACGGCTCCACCCATCACCAGTGCCAGTGCCAGACGGTTCTGCCAGGTGCCAATCGCCCCCGGTTTGGTCGCCTGCCAGAGCATCCAACCAATCAAACCCAAAATGACGAGCGCCAATCCCACCAGCACCGTCAGCCGAACGATCTCCGGCGCTGTTGACAGCATTCCAAACGCTGCCCCGCGGTTTCTGGTGTGGACAATGTTGAAGACATCCGGGATCACCACGATCGTGTCGTAGTAACCGACCTTTGCCTCAATCCACATCTTGGTCAGGCGATCCAGCACAAACACCGCCAGCGCGATCACCAGGGCTTGAACGCGCTCCCGACCCATGTTTACAGGCCCAGCATTTCCGTTACCGCGCTCGCGCAAGCCGCACAAGCTGTCGGAAACTTCTCATTGGCTCCCGTATCGAGCGTGTACTTCCAGCAGCGCTCGCACTTCACGCCATCGGCTGGCAACACCTCTACCAGCGTCTCGGCCCCTGCCTTTAATTCGACCTGCGAAACGATAAAGATCGCAGGCAAACTGGCGGCATAATCGGAGAGCAGCTGATAGTCTTCAGCCGGAGCGGTGATGACGAGTTTTGCCCCCAGTGAGGCACCAATCTTCGCGGTCTCGAGCGCCGGCCGCGTGAGCTCACGGAAGGCGAGCAAGCGGTTCCAGTTTTCCTCTACAGCCGTGACATGTGCCCGCAAGTCTTCTGCCTTCGGGAAGTGCGAAACGTGTACCGAGTCAGCGTCTCCCTGTCCCTTCGGAAACACGAGCCAGGCCTCTTCACATGTAAATGCCAGAATCGGCGCAGTCAGTCGCAACAGGGCATGAAAGACCCGGTACAGCGCTGTTTGAGCACTGCGCCTTGCCTTCGATTTCGTTGCCGTCGTATAAAGCCGGTCCTTCAATACGTCAAAGTAAATCGAGCTGAGCTCGACGGTCGCAAAGTTATAGATCACCTGATAGACCTTGTAGAAGGCATAGGCATCATAATGGGCCCGGCACCGCTCTGTCAGATCGGCTGTCTTCAGCAGAATCCACTGATCAATCTCTTCCATCTCCGCCGTTGGCACCGCGTCTTCGCCGGGGTCAAACCCATCAAGGTTCCCCAGTGCATAGCGGAACGTATTGCGCAGCTTTACATACGCCTCAGCCAGCCGCTGCAAGATCACGGGCGACATGCGTACGTCTTCGTTGTAGGCCACCGAAGACACCCACAGGCGAAGCACTTCCGCCCCATACTGCTTGATCACTTCTTCCGGCTCAATTCCGTTGCCGAGCGACTTCGACATTGCTCGACCTTCGGCATCCAGAATCCAACCACCCGTCACGCATTCCCGGTAGGGCGCATGACCGCGCAAGCCCACGCCAATCAGCAGGGAGCTATGGAACCACCCGCGATATTGGTCGGCACCTTCCAGATACATATCTGCCGGCCACGGCAATCCGTTCTCATCATTCAAGACGGCAAAGCTGCTTGAGCCGGAATCAAACCAGACATCGAGAATGTCTTTCTCTTTGCGGAAGTGATTGCCACCACACTTCGGGCAGGTAAATCCTGTCGGCAGCAGGTTTGCGGCGTCTTCGGCATACCAGACGTCAGCGCTCTCTTTGGCAAAGCGCTGCAAGATCGGCTCCATGATCTCCTTGTCGGCAACGATGTGATCGCAGCCTTCGCAGTAGAACGCCGTGATCGGCACACCCCAGGTGCGTTGCCGCGAGATCACCCAGTCTGGCCGCGTTGCGATCATGTTGGAGATACGCTCTTCGCCCCAGCTCGGCAGCCACTTCACATTCTTGATGGCATCGAGCGCATTTTGCCTCAGGTTGTTGCGCTCCATCCCGATAAACCACTGCTCGGTTCCACGGAAAATCGTGGGGTTATGGCAGCGCCAGCAATGCGGATAGGAGTGGTGGTAATCCTTCTTCTGCAGCAAGGCCCCAGAGTTCTTCAGGATCTCCAGAACAATCGGGTTGGCCTCCCAAACCGTCTTGCCGATCAGTTCTTCCGGCAATTCCGGGTCGTAGAACTTACCCGCACCATCTACCGGGCAGTATGTCGCGATGCCGTACAGCTGCGACACCATAAAGTCTTCCATACCGTGGCCTGGCGCCGTGTGTACAGCCCCTGTGCCGGCTTCCAGGGTTACGTGGTCACCCACCATCCCCAGCGAATCCCGCTCCAGGAACGGATGCCGAAACACGGCTTTATCGAGCGACGACCCATCAAAGGTTCCAATCACATGCGGCTCTGGCCAGCCCAGTTCTTTCGTGACTGTTTCA
Organism: Bryobacter sp.; assembly: GCA_044340255.1. GTDB lineage: Bacteria > Acidobacteriota > Terriglobia > Bryobacterales > Bryobacteraceae > Bryobacter. Next base: position 182,710 of record JBIITX010000010.1, read on the forward strand.
AGCAAGCCCTGCGCCACGATGTAGACGGCACCGTCTACTTCATTGGCCACGTACTCAAACCTCGGATGAAAGCTGATGCCCATATTGGCCGGGATCGTCCACGGAGTTGTCGTCCAGATCAACCCGTAAACTTCTTTCCCGGCGAGGGAGGGATGCACTGTCTCGGGCACACTCGTCATGCGGAACCGGACATAGATCGACGGCGACACATGGTCGGCGTACTCGACTTCTGCCTCAGCCAGCGTCGTCTGGCAACTCAAGCACCAGTTCACGGGCTTCAGGCCCTTATACACATAGCCTTGGTCGTAGAACTCGACAAAGGCCCGTGCGATCGCAGCCTGGTAGGGCGCATCCATCGTCTTGTAAACGTTGTCCCAGCGTCCAAAAATGCCCAGACGCTGAAAGTCTTCGGTCTGCAGGCCCACAAACTTGTCGGCGTAGCGGCGGCAAGCCTGGCGGATCTGCACCGTCGTCATCGCCGCCTTCTTGGCCCCCAACTGCCCGTCTACCTTGATCTCAATCGGCAGCCCATGGCAGTCAAAGCCGGGCACGTAGGGCGACTTGAAGCCTGCCATCGTCTTTGACTTGACGACAAAATCCTTCAAAAGCTTGTTGAAGGCATGACCCAGGTGAATATTGCCATTCGCATACGGCGGGCCATCATGCAGAACATATTCCGGCGCTCCATCGCGGGAGGCCAGAATGCGGTTGTACAGATCCATCTCTTTCCAGTGCGCCAGCATTTTCGGCTCATTCTGGGGAAGATTGGCCTTCATCGCGAAGGCGGTCTTGGGCAAATTAACGGTTTTCTTGAGATCCACTGATTCCTCTATTGTAAGCGGCACCTAACGGTAACCGGCTGCCTGCAACTCAAACAACTCGGCGTAGCGGGCGCCTTTGGCCAGCAATTCTTCATGGCTTCCCTGTTCGAGAATCTTGCCGTGCTCGAGTACCAAAATGTGATCGGCCATTCGCACGGTAGAGAAGCGATGGGAGATCAACACGGCACTCTTTCCTGCGGTCAGATTCGCAAACCGCTCAAACACTTCATACTCAGCCCGCGCATCGAGCGCCGCCGTTGGCTCATCGAGAATCAGCAACTGGGCCTCTCTCATGTAGGCCCGCGCCAGAGCTACTTTCTGCCACTGGCCCTGAGAGAGTTCCACGCCTCCTTCAAAGCGCCGCCCCAGCATCGTCTCGTAGCCTTGCTCCAGCTTCGAAATGACAGAGTCGGCATAGCTCTTCTCGCTGGCCTGGTCCATTCTGCTGCGGTCTTCCCTAGCCTCAATCAGTCCGAAGCCAATGTTGTTGCCTGCCGTGGCATCGTACTTCAGGAAGTCCTGGAAAATGACTCCGATCTCACGCCGCAGCGATTCCGGGTCATAGTCTCGCAAGTCAATTCCATCCAGTAAAATCCGCCCTTCCGTGGGGTCGTAGAGCCGGCAGAGCAGCTTCACCAGCGTTGTCTTGCCGGCCCCGTTTTCTCCCAGAAGGGCGATCTTCTGCCCGGGTGCCAGCGTGAAGCTGATCCCGTCCAGCACCGGTTTTGAGGCTCCCGGGTAGGCAAATCGTACTTCTTCAAACCGAAACCCTTCCCGGATCGGCTTCGGTACTGGCAGTGCATCGGGCGAAACCGGTAGCGCCGGCCTGGTCTCAAAGAAATCGAACAGGTCCCTCACATAGAGCGCCTGCTCTGCCACCCGGCTGAGGTTCTGGAAAATCTGGCTCAGCAAGGCCCTCGAGTTGGCGAAGGCGCGCGTGAGAAAGATCAAGTCCCCTACGGTAATCACCTTTGAGATCGCCTGCTGCAGGATGTAGATGAAGCTGGCATAGTAAGCTGCATTCGGCAGCAACCCCCAGAGGTAGTTCACCGTGGCTCGTCGCAGCGCCAAGGCCTTGTTCTCGGCGTAGAAGCGCTGGAACAACTCATCTGCCTTTTCAATCAAGTAGCCCGAGAGGCCAAAGAGCTTCACTTCCTTTGCCGTGGTGTGGCTGGCCCCGAGCAAGCGCAAGTAGTCAATTTGCCGTCGCTCGGGCGTCCAGCGGTAGAGCAAGCTGTAGGACAGCGCGGCAAAGTGCGATTCCGACCAGAAGACCGGTACCAGACTCACCACCAGACATGCAAAAAAGAGGGGCGAAAAGGCAATCACCGAGGCCGACATCGCTACCAGTGAAAGGGCTTGTTGCAACAAGCTTGCAATTAGAAAGAGCATGGACAGACGGTCGGTGGTCTGTCGCCGGGCGCGCTCCAGCTTGTCCTGAAACTGGGGATCTTCAAAGGTCACCAGGTCGAGGGATGCGGCATGGCGCATCAGCCGGAGGGTCATCTGGTTGGTGAACAGATCGGCCAGCAGCGAGTCACAAAGGCCCATCAGGCGCCCCAGCAGGTCGGTCAACAGCACCAGCCCTACCTCGATCGCCAGGTAGCGCCAAATGGCCCCGGATTGGCCACCTGCCACCACCTCGTCCACCAGCAACTTGGACACATAAAGCATGGCTACCGGCAGGAAGGCCAGCACCAGCCGGCAGCCCAGAGAGGCCGCCGCGAATAGCCTCCGCGTCCGCCACACTTCCAGCAGGAGGGGCGGCAGGTGGCGCAGTGCTTCTGCCCGCTCACGCCAGCTTTTTAGCTCCTCACGGGGTCGGGCAGCTTTCATTCCCCTAGTCTAACTTGTTGAACAGAAACAGAAAAGCTCGCCATTTGGCGAGCTCTTCTGTTGATGTTCATTTGGGAGAACTGATTCGGACAGGAATGCTCCCGTCAAAATCGTAGTGATTGGAGTTTATGACCTAGAAATCCTGTTGTCAACAGCTTTTCTGTAGACTCGTAAGTCATTTATTATCAATAGCATGCAAACTATTTGCCGCGCTTATGATCTGTGGAAATGCTGTGAGTCTGCTACGCAAGATCTCTCTAAGGTGATGTCGCAGAAGGGGTTATTTAGATACCCAGGCTTGTCATCTCATCGGGGTGATCTTTGCCCGACCAATGCCTTCCGTAGGCCCGGAAAAGTGCAAAAATCAGTCCGAGCACCAGGCAAAGTCCCAGGAGGATGGCGCAGAGGGTAAAAACTCCCACCAAAAAATCCCCAGGGTTTGGCTGTGGCTTGTCCGGTGCCTTGTCCATCATGATCTGGCCCTTGAACTCCACTAGTTTGGCCAGTTCCATGGCTGCTTTGGGGTCCATTGCCGACGCCAAGACTATGGAAACAATGGGGCCAGACCGGTAAATGGCGGCATGCGGTACCTGCTCAAGCGCTGCCAACTGCTGCCGGGCAATCGCATGGTTCGGGTAATGCAAAATGGCCAGGGTTGCCTCGCCGTATTTTGCTAATTGCAATTCAGCGGCAAAATCAAAACCAGCCGCTGCCACCGGAATCCTGGGCTCAAAGGCCCGCAGCGATTCCGGCCCGAGGATCAACCTCTCTGAGCCAACGCTTCTTCCCTTACGGGGCAAATAGCCCCCTATGATTGGCGCTGCCGACCGGTCCACCTTCAGGGTAGGGAAGAGGAATGCATCCATCGCGCCCCGGGGTGCCGTTCCCGACAAGGTCTCGAAGACATAGTTCTGATGGCGGAAGACTTTTTTCTCTGGCCCTTGCAGGGATTGTTCGAGCGCTACTGCGCCGGTGACATCCCGCAGGCGGTGCACGGCGACCTGAAACTTCTTGGGTCCGTTTTGATAGGTTGCTGCTTCTGATTCGAGCAACCCGTATTCCCGGGCTACGTTCATCAGGGGTAATTCTGCCTTCGCGGTTTCAGCCCGCTTCCAATCATCAATCGACGGCGGCAATATGGCTGCGATTACAAAAAGAAGCGGCGTGATCATGCGCTAGGCTCCGTGACAGTTCTTGTATTTCTTGCCGCTTCCGCAAGGGCAGGGAGCATTGCGGCCCACTTTTTCTCCCTTAACAATGGGCTTCGGCTTGGAGGAAGAGGTGGAGTCGCCGCCGACATACTGCAGGGCTTCCAGTTCTTTTTCCTTCTTGCGCTGGATGTTTTTGGTGAAGTCGGTAATGGAGGCTGCCGCAGCGGGTACCGGTGCTGCCACCACTTCCACTCCGTCCTCATCTTCATCCTCGTCATCGTCCAATTGGATGGGCGGAGCTGTCAAAATGTTCCCGTTTTCGTCGTAGGGCTGCAAGAAATACAGGTAGCGCAGTGCTTCATCTTCAATCCGCGCCATCATGTCCTGGAAGAGAGTAAAGCTCTCCTTCTTGTATTCGATCAGCGGATCTTTCTGGCCGTAGCCACGCAGGTAGATGCCTTCCTTGAGGTGATCCATGGACAGCAGGTGGTCTTTCCACTGGTTGTCGATCACGTTCAGCAGAATCATCCGCTCAGTCTCGCGCATGACCTCAGGCCCGACCACCGCTTCCTTTTCGTCATAGCGGGCATTGAGCTTTTCGATGATTTCCTGCTCAATCAATTCCCGGCCTGAGCCTTCAAATTCACTCTGCTCAATCTTTACGCCAAACTGCGTGAGCACGTCTGTTTCGAGGCCGGTGAAGTCCCACTGGTCTGCCCGGACGCCTTCAGCCAAGCGAGTATCGATGAAGCCGCCGACAATGGAGGCGATCATCTCGCGGACGCGGTCTTTCTGGTTGGTGCCAGAAAGCATGGCCCGGCGCAATTCATAGACGGCCGTGCGTTGCTTGTTCATCACGTCGTCGTATTCGAGCAGGTGCTTACGGGCCGAGAAGTGATTTCCTTCCACGTTCTTTTGCGCGGCTTCGATCCGGCGTGTAATCAGGCCCGATTCAATCGGCACATCTTCTTCCATCCCCAGCCGGAGCATCAGGCCCTGGATCTTGTCGCCACCGAAGATGCGCAACAGATCGTCCTGTAGGGAGAGATAGAAGCGGGAGCCACCAGGGTCTCCCTGACGGCCGGCGCGGCCTCGCAACTGGTTATCGATACGCCGGCTTTCATGCCGTTCTGTTCCTAGAACAAACAAGCCGCCGATCCGCGATACCTCATCGTGTTCGGCGTCGGTCTGTTTCTTGATTTCGACATAGAGCTGCTTGTACTCTTCGGCGTGGACGCCCTCGGGGTCTTTACCCGCCCGGCGCATCTGGTCTTTGGCCAAAAACTCCGCATTTCCACCCAGCAGGATGTCCGTACCGCGACCTGCCATATTGGTTGATACTGTCACGGCACTTTTGCGCCCGGCCTGCGCGATGATGAAGGCTTCGCGCTCGTGGTTCTTGGCGTTCAAGACTTCGTGCCGCACTCCGATGCGGCGCAGCGCCGCGGATAGCTTTTCTGATTTTTCTACGGAAATCGTACCTACGAGGACGGGTTGGCCTTTCTCGTGCAGCTCTTTAATTTCCTTGGCTGCATTGCGGAATTTCTCTTCTTCCGTCCGGTACACGATATCGTTCAGATCCTTGCGGATCATGTTCTGGTTGGTCGGGATGAGCACGACGTCCAGCTTGTAGGTTTTGCCAAACTCTGCTGCTTCGGTATCGGCCGTACCGGTCATGCCAGAAAGCTTCTTGTACATGCGGAAGTAGTTCTGGAACGTGACGGTGGCGAGCGTCTGATTTTCCCGCTCGATTTTGACGCCTTCTTTGGCTTCGACGGCCTGGTGCAAGCCATCTGACCAGCGGCGACCCGGCATCAGGCGGCCGGTAAACTCATCGACAATGACGACTTCGCCATTCTGCACGACATATTCGCGATCCCGCTGATAAAGCACGGTGGCCCGCAGCCCCTGCTGCACGTGGTGGTTCAGCTCCATGTTTTCGATGTCATAGAGATTGCCGCAGTTCAGTAGGCGTTCGACCTTGTGGACGCCTTCTTCGGTCAGTGCCACGTTACGCTGCTTCTCATCGACGGTATAGTCGCCGGTAAAGTATTTTTCGCCGGGTTCCTTGCCCTGGATCACTTCCCCACGAACCAGCTTGGGAATGATGGTGTTGATGCGGTAGTACTTGTCTGTCGACTCTTCGCTGGGGCCTGAAATGATGAGAGGCGTTCGGGCTTCGTCGATCAGGATCGAGTCTACTTCGTCGACAATGGCGTAGTGGTGTTCGCGCTGTACGCAGGACTCCAGGCGGAACTTCATGTTGTCGCGCAGGTAGTCAAAGCCAAACTCGTTATTGGTGCCGTAGGTGATGTCGGAGGCATAAGCCTCACGGCGTTCCTTCTCGGTAATGTCGTGGACGATACAGCCGACGGACAAGCCCAGAAAGCGATGCAACCGCCCCATCCACTCTGAGTCGCGCTTGGCCAGGTAGTCATTCACGGTAATGACGTGAACGCCCTTGCCTTCGAGCGCATTGAGGTAGCAGGGGAGGGTAGCAACCAGCGTTTTTCCTTCGCCGGTGCGCATTTCGGCGATTTTGCCTTCATGCAGCACCGTGCCGCCGATGAGCTGCACATCGAAGTGCCGCATGTTCAGCACGCGCCGTGAGGCTTCGCGGCATACGGCAAATGCTTCGACAAGCAAGTCGTCGAGGGTCGAGCCATTGGCAATGCGCTGCTTGAATTCTGCTGTTTTGGCTGTCAGTTCAGCGTCGGAGAGCTGGCGCATGGCAGCTTCGAGATTGTTGATCGCTTCGACCTTGGGCTTGATGCGTTTTACTTCACGCTCATGCTTGGTGCCGAAGATCTTGGCGAGTACGGCGTCAACCATATATTGTCTATTTCTCCACCAGTTTAGCAGTCGGGGCCCACTTGCCGTACTAGCGGATCTTCCAGTTCTCAGCCGGTCCGTTTTACTTTGACGACCGAGTGGACTTCGCGGTCCTTTCCGAGGATCTTCCAGCGGTAGGTGCCGATGCGCTGGAGGGTTTGTGCCGTTGTTCGCGGCCCGCCATTTTCTACGGCGCCGGTTGCGGATTCGCTGATCATGACGCTGGCTGTTTTGTCACTCACGTTGCCAACGCTCGAGATCACCATGATGTGCCCAATGAGGAACCGCCTCAAACTCAACTCGTCCTCCAGACTGTTTCTGGGTAGATCCCAGTTCACCTTCACCTCCCCTTTCTTTGGGTCTGGCGTGCGGTTTAGCAGCACCACATCATCGGCACGGATTTCGGTTCCGTGATCGCGAATCTCGTCGCGGTTGTAGAAGTAGTCCTCTTCCGGGTTGGATGGCCCTAGCCGAAACGCATTTGCCTTGTATTTCTCCTTCATATAGTTGCCGACAAAGCCATTGCAATCCGAGCCCAGGAACATGTCGACCAGCCGTGCCAGGCTTGGTGGTGGCGTGCCTTCTTCGAGAACCCGCCAGCCTCGCCAGTAGCTTAGGGCCTGAATGACGCTGTAGAGGGTTTCTGGCGGTGCCTTGCCCACGAAAGCCGTCATAAACATGTCGTCATCGACATAGGCACAAGGCAATACCGAGTTTAAAATCTTGTATCCCTTGCCGATTTTGTAAACGGGGGTGTCTGGTCTGATGGCATGTTCTGCCATAAAGACACAGATGCCCTCGCGAAACTTCATTCTTTGATTGTGCGTGTAGCCTGCGCGGTTGGTGTGTTTCAAATTCAGGTATTCGTCGACGGGAGCATTGGTGAACTGGCTTGCGCGCATTTCGCCATTCTGCATCCGGTACTCGGGCACACTGATGGAGTGGTACTGCGAAACATACTGTGCTGCCGTCATGAGGTTCTCTCCTTGGTAAGGTTCCTGACTGGGTTAGCGCTATTTCTTTTCGAAACAAGCCACAAATGTCTCGGGGTTGATTTTTGGGTTCGTTATTCGCATTTTTGAGTGGTTGTGTCCGGGGTGGGCGGCGGACCACCGAATCTGTCATGTTTGGCTTTGAGTTTGTCGATGAAGTCGAGGACGATCTGGCGGACGGTTTCGACGTTCTGATTTGGGTTCGTTTTGGACGATGTCTGGGCCTGGGGGCCTTTGTAGTCGCCGGGTTGGTCGCCGTAGTAGATCTCATGAGGCGGGCGGGGTGGAAGTGGTTCGTTGTCTGGGATGGGTTCGATTTCGCAGGTTTCGAGTTGGGAGTCGCGGAGTTTGATTTCTTGGCGGAGGACTTTGATGGTGCGCTGGATGCGGACGGGGAGTCGGTCGAGCTCGCGCATGAGGGCGGCGAGGAGGGGGACGGGTTTGTTGAGGATGTCGTCGACACGGAAGCGCATGGCTTTGCCGTAGAGGTATTGGACCTGGAGGAAGCGGATTTGCATTTGTATGAGTTGGTGGACGAGGGCCACCTCGGTGGGTGTGATGGGGTTGAACTGTTCGACAAAGTTGGTGACGACGTCGAGGGCGACGTTGTGGTCGTCGATGAAGTCGTCGAAGTTGCGGACAGAGTAGAGGCCGTGCTTCAGGGAATTGGATGCGGCCTTGAGTTTGCCGGCGGCGGTACGGGGGCCAGTGGACTTGAGAGCATTGGCCCGGTTGGCAGCGAGCGCGGCTTCGGACATGGTCCTGGTGCGTTTGGGCTGGTTATCAGCAGCCTGTGAGTCGGACGGCGGCGCGTCCAAAGCGATTTTGAGATCGTTCTCTTGCATGGTGGCGAGACTAGCAAGCCGCTCCGAGCAGATTGGTGGCTGTGGGGTTGCGATCTGATTGGAATGAACGAGTTAGATGCCCAAAAATAGTTGAAAATTTCTGTGAACGATAGAATTCACGTCGGTGCCTGTGCCTGTTTGTGGAGAGGGTTGAGTGGATTCACGGATCGGCCCGAGATTTTATCTGCCTATCTTTTGTTGGGGTTGGGAGGTTTTGACGACTGAGTCGGTGCAGTTGCGCAACGGCGGGAATGCTATGGGTATTGGCGTGATAGAAGTCGCTGAACGCACGGGCGGGGGTGGGTGTTCCAACCCTGCTGTAGTTGATGCCTTGGCGGATTCGCGGGCCCCATGGGCTCAGGATCCAGACCTAACCGCTTTTTTGCACCAGATGCTTGAGGTGCTGGAGATGTTGGCCGAGAAGAGGCCTGAAGTTTGCGAGATTGCCCGAGAGGCGGTGGTTCGTATTGGCCGATGAAGGGGTGTGGGCGCGCCTGGCGCGGCTGCAATCGAAAGTGTTTCCGGTGGAGTACGCCCGGCGTGTGCTCGGATTTGCGGCTGATGCAAAGCAGGCCGAGGTATTGGGGGCGGGGGCGAAACGTTTGCTGCTGTGCTGCTCCCGGCAATGGGGGAAGAGCACTACGGCGGCGGCGCTGGTGACGCACCGGGCGGTACATGAGCCGAAGGCGCTTGTGTTGTGTGTGGCCCCGACGTTGCGGCAATCGGCCGAGCTAATCCGGAAGGTTGGCCAGTTTCTGGATGTGGCGGAGGTGGAGTGGAAGGGGGGACGGCTGGGGTGTTTTTTGAAGAACGGTTCGCGGGTATTGGCGGTGCCAGGCCAGGAAGCTACGGTACGGGGGTATTCTGCTCCGTCTCTGATTGTGATTGACGAGGCAGCGAGGGTAAGCGATGCGCTGTACAAATCGATCCGGCCGATGCTGGTGGTGGGGGAGGGAGATCTGGCGCTGCTATCGACGCCGTTTGGGGAGCGGGGTTTCTTTTGGAAGGAATGGGCCGGAGGGGGCAAGGAGTGGCTACGGATTGAGGGGAAGGCGACAGAGTGTGAGCGGATCTCGGCGGCGGTGCTGGAGGAGGAGCGGCGGGTGCAGACGGCGGAATGGTTTGCGCAGGAATATCTGTGTTCATTTGTGGGGATGGAGAACCAGGCATTTCGCAAGGAGTGGCTGGAAGCGGCGGAGTCGGAAGGGCTGAACGTGCGGGGGCTGGATTTCGTGTTGAAGGGGAGGGTGCGGTAGTCGCAGCGAACTCACCATAAGTATTTCACTGCACCTGGGCTTTTGGCT
>JBIITX010000042.1:0-51393 GCA_044340255.1 Bryobacter sp.
GTTGCAATTCCAGATTGACGGAGGTGCCCACCAGTTCGCGGAACTCCAGTTTCTCGAGCATGGCCGCGACGGGCAGCAGTCCGCCGTAGGCGGTCAGATTCCGGCCCGTGAAACTGTACTTTGTCGTGGCGCTGATTTTATTGGGCTCCCGCTAGTGTTCTTCGCGAGCCGGTTCTGCGCCCTCCGCGCTGGCATCGTCCCGATCTGTGTTCACCAATCGGGTGGCTCCTTTGCTGGCCGCACGGGAACGAAGTCCGCACGGTCTTCATCCGTTTTACCCCAATGTTGGCGGGCTCGCCGAGGTCCCCTTCGCCAAGGCCCTCACGCGGATCAGGCCGGCCGGATCGCGCAGTGTGCATAGTTTAGGTGTATATATACGCCGCGAGTTCGAAAAGTGTCTACCCCGAATCGCGATTTTCTTCAGACGGGCTGTCAATCGGAGAACCGCGAGTTCGAAATGGGACCGTCAACCACGGAGTTCGAAGCCTGTTCAAGGCGGCCCCCGGCCTGGACACCCGTCAACATGAGCGACCCGTCAACAAGAGAACGCAGAGATTTCGCGAGCGACACGCGGGGTCCCAAGCCGAACCATGGCCCTTTGGGGCTCACCGCAGGCCCGACAGAATCGAACCGGAGAACCGCCCGGAAGCCATAGAAGTTGAAGAATGTGGGGATATGCGCGCCTCGAACACGGCGATGCCGTCAACTGAAACAGGACTGGAATTTCGGAAGGGAAAATCTTGGCTCCCCATGTTGCCGGAATACAACCGGTTTCTCCGTGGGCCGCGGGCCGGGTAGGGCTCCCGAGCACCGACCTGAACAGATTTCGAAATGGAGAATCCGCAACGGACAGCTACGCCCCACTCGCAAAAGGTAGTGTATATGGTGCTTTATTCAAATGAGGCCGCACTCTGCGAGTGGCCGCAACCTGCCGGAGTACGTCGACACCCTCCAGCAATCGGGGCGCTATTCGTTCGCCTCCGGCGAGGCCCGGGAGGCGTGTGGCCTGTCGTTGGCGGCTTTCAAGCACGCCGCGCGGCGGTTGGTGGCTGCAGTCTCGGCTAGCCGTGGCTGTCTTCAATTCTCATCGAACGCGAAATGCCTTGTTCTCGATACCGGAGTTGCCGAACACCATCGCCCGGGGCGCGGATGGCGTGTAAGCCGGCCATCCCGGCAAGTTCGTGGCGCTCGGCTTGCCGGTGCGCAGGAAGGCCGCCCAGTACTCGATCATCGCCTCGCTGATCTTGCGGCCTTCGGTCGACTCCTCAACGGGCTGCGAGTCATCTTCCCCTCTCCCAAAGCCGGCGCCGCCCGAGCCGCGGCGGGATTGGATGGCTCTGGCCGCAGCCCGTTCGTTGCGAAAACCGTATCGGGAGGCGACGGACTGGCCGATCGTGCCGAATGCGTAGGCGACTGACTCACCATGCATGGCGGTGTGGTGATTGGCGCGGGATTGCGGCGGGACGAAGGTGAGCTGGAAAAGATAAGCCGGCTGGCCATTGCGGGTCATGTGAGCAGCCTGCTCGATCTGAAAGCCGAATGCGCCGCCGGTGGCCACCTCATCCCCGAGTTGGCGCGCGCCGGATTCGCCGTTAGCCGAGCCCATGAGCACGGGGATGAGCGCCTGTTTGCCCTGCGCGAAGGTGTCGGCAGGGACACGGGTGACGAGCCGGTTGTCCACGATGGGTTTCACCGGCAGGTCGAGCTGACGGAAGAGGGCGGCGCCGAGAGCGAGATCCACGCTGCGGATTCGACGCAGATCGGTGGCCGTGATTCGGGCGCCGAGCCCGAGATGCTCGGCGAGGCGCACGCCGGCGGCCTCGGCCTGGGCGAGCTCTTGGATGTTGCGGATGCCGCCGCTGCTGTGGATGATGGCCTTGTGGAACAGCCCCTGAGCCTCGGGGACACCCATGAGGAAGAGGCAGCTCGTACCACCCGCCGAGGAGCCGGAGATCGTGACGTTGCCGGGGTCGCCTCCGAAGGAGGCGATGTTATCTCGCGTCCAGCGCAGGGCGGCCATCATGTCGAGCAGGCAGAAGTTGCCCAGCGGATCTCTGGGATCCGCCTCGGCGGTGAGGGCGGGATGCGCGAAGAGGCCAAGCAGGCCAAGCCGGTAATTGATGGTCACGACCACGACGCCGCGCCGGGCTAGTTCGGCGCCATCATAGCGCGGCTGCGCGCCAGAGCCCTGAATGAAGGCGCCGCCGTGGATCCAGAAGAGCACGGGAAGCTTAGCGCCAGACTCGGCCCTCCTGGGCGACCAGACATTCAGGAACAGGCAGTCCTCGCTCTGCTCGCTGCGGGGGAAGGAGGTTTCGCTCTGCAGCGAGGTTGAACCGAAAGCGAGTGCTTCGCGAACGCCGCCCCAGGTCTTGGGAGGTTGCGGCGCTTTCCAGCGGCGCTCGCCCACGGGCGGCGCGGCATAGGGGATGCCGCCGGAAGATGCGCACCTCGCCTACCTGCTCACCGACGATCTGGCCGGTGGAAATGCGGACAGGGCCTGTCTTCGTGAAGGCCGGGGATCTGGCAGATGAAGGGGTGCTGCGGACGGGGGCGATGCGCTTCGCATGCCGGGACCGAAGGTTGCCTCCGGCGTCGAGGGAGGCGCGCTCGGGCCGGAGCCCGCGGCGGCTCTGGGCGATTCCACCCCCTTCGCACCCGTGCGTGCGAACTGCCTGGTGAAGAACGCGATCATCGCTTCCCGCGCGGTCTTCTCCTCCTTCTCCTCCTGCGCCGATTTCTCGCCGCGTAGGGCGCGCGCGGCGCTGACGGTGCGCGCCCAGTAGAAGCCGTGCGGACTCTTCCCGGCGGTGTAGACCGTGACGTCCTTTCCGGCGGCCTTCATGCGCTCGATCATCGGCTCGATAAGAACGTGCGGCGCCTGGTCGTCGCCCCGGCTCGTGATGAAGAGAGTCGGGATCACGATCTTGTCCGCGTTCGCTTCGATCGAGTTCCTGGCGAGGAAGTCCTTCGCCTCGCGCTCCGACATGCCGCGGCCGCGGATGAGTCCGTTGAACAAGGATCGGCCGTTCTTCATCAGGTCGTCGCGCGCCGGCTGCGGCACACGGGAGAGCGGCGGTTTGTTGGCGTCGCCGGTCATATAGACCACCGGATCGGTCATCCACGGCGAGCCGGCAGCCACGCACAGGAACTCGTTGCCCATCTTCTCCGCCGCGACGAGCGCGAGGTGCCCGCCGTGGCTGCCGCCGACCACTCCGACGCGGGCGGAGTCCACCTTCGGCAGCGTCTTGGCGAAACGGATGCCGGCGATCACGTCATCGTGCTCCATGCCGAGAAGCGCGCCGCCGCCAGCGCGGTAGCTGATGGCGAGAATGGCCCAGTGCTGCTCGTTGAAGGCGTTGATGGTGGGCGAAAGGCTGCCAGGCGCGGCCATCGTACGGATGTAGCCAAGGTCGCGGTTGCCCTGGCCGCCGTGGATGGTCACGAGCATGGGAAACGGCCCGTCGCCCTTCGGCATGGAGAGTACGCATGGGATCATTCGCCCGTCGCTGGAGGGATACTGCATCTCGGTGACGAGGCGGTTGCCGACGGTTTCCGTCTTACCCGAAGGCGTCCTCGCGCCGGGCTTGTTCTGCATCTGGCGGAGCTTTTCGCGGGCGGCACGGCGTTCGTTCTCGTCAATCACGCCGTCTCCATTGGTGTCGAACCGTTGGAGCACAGGGTTGCCGGCGCCGCGGCGCTGAGGTGCGGGCGCCTGCGCCGATGCGGCGAGGAGGAAGAGGATAGACCCAACGAAAATACGCCACGCGCGCGTGCTGTGTCTCAGCATATCGAACCTCGGGAAGGTCAGGCACACCGTCTACTGCGCGGGCAGCAACGAACCAAAGAACGCCCAGGCGGCCTCGGCGAACTCGATGTCGTTGTTCTGCCGGCCGGCTGCGGCGGAAGGCGGCACCCGCACTTTGATGCTGGGCACGGTGTGGCCGGCGCCATCCAACCGCCACCACTCGAAGGGAGCCGGCCCTGGATAATAGAAGCGGTTGGCAGGCCCGGCATCCCGCGAGTCGATGTCCACCACGGATTGCGCTGGTTTTGCCTCGGCGAGTCCGTTCTGTTCGAGCCAACGCCGGACGGTCTCTTCCGCTGAGATGACGACGCCGCGATTGCAGACGCCGCCGAGGTTGGCCACGCAGCCGCCTGCGAATGGCATGGCCGGGTCGCTGGCGCCGTGAGTTATCAACGCGGGCATCGGACCTCGTACTCCATCCGTACATCTGCCGGGCTTGGGATTCTGGGGCAGGTTTGCGCTGGACGTCGCGATTGCCGCGACCATCTCCGGCCGGTGCGCGGCGAACGACTGCGTCATCTGTCCTCCGTTGGACCCACCCGCCATGAAAACCCGGGAACGGGGTAGTTGGTACTCGTTGCGGACCTTGTCGATGAGGGCCGAGAGAAAGGCAATGTCGTCGGCGGAGCTTCCCACGCGATTGTCGGAACGGCAATCGTTCCAGCTGGGATTGCCGTCACCGCCGGTCCTGCCTTCGGGATAGACGACGACGAACCGCTCACGGTCCGCCACCTCCCGGAAGACGGACAACGGATGAGCACCGGTCTGGGCGACGCCGACACCCTCGCCACCGCCTCCATGCAGGACGAATACGAGAGCGCGGGGCGCGCCGACGAGGCCGGCGGGAACGTGGACCAGGTACCGGCGCACGACGCCATCGACCGTCATTACCGCTTCGCTAAGCCCACTGGGATACGGAGCCGCCCCGCCTCCCGCAACGATCACCGGCACCGGGTTGCTCGCCATCCCGCCCACCGTCAATGAGACCGGCACGGAACCCTGGGCTGCACCCGCCGGGACCGTGAAGTTCACCTGGTTGACGCCGGGAAGCCCCGGCGCGTCGCCGGCGTAGGACGGCACAACCCGCACTCCCCCAAACAGGACGATGGCCGTCCCGGCGGCCGGCCCCAGCCCCGTCCCATAGATCGACAGGATGTCTCCCACTCGCGCCGGCCGGTCGTTCGCCGGTCGTTGGCCGGCGTTCGGGCCGGTGGCGAAGACAACCGCAAAAACCCCCGGGTCGACGGCTGCGGTGGTGGCGTTGAGGAGCGCTGTGGCGCCGTCCTCGCGGATGAATTTGATTACCGAGGCGCCCAGCGGCTGGTCCGGCGGCGTGCGGAAGTTGACCTGCCCGGGAGATGTGAAGACGGTCGCGCCGAGGCGCTCGCGGCCCGTGGTGTCATAGACCGAAACGGCTCCGCCGGCACTGCCGAGATTCGACCCGAACAATGAGTAGTAGGCGTTCGGCGCGATCACGCCCGCGCGGCCGCCTGCCGCGTTCACCACGCCCGCGAGCCGCGGCGCTACAGGCGGCTCGGCCGTCTGGGGGCAATACCGGCTGCTGATGCAGCGCAGCACCGTGATGCTCTTTCCCAATCCGTTGCCCACGTAAAGCCATCTCCGAACCGGATTGGCGGCGATGTCCACGGGTTGTCTGCCGACCTTGACCACCTGCAGAACGTCGCCCGCCGCTCCGTCGATCACCGATATGCTGTCGCTCCATTCGTTCAGCCAGAACAGCAGGTGAGGAGAGGACAGGGAGGCGAAAGCCATGGGTTCGTCCTCCGCCCGAATCGTCTTGACGATCTCATCGGATTCGCCGTCGATCGCGACGACGCTGTCGGACCCGCGGTTGGGCCCGGGATCGGCGATCAAGGCGCAGTACACCAGGTTTTTCTCCGCGTCGTAGAACAGCTCCGAAGGCCCCTTGCCCACGGAGATCGTGCGGCGCACCTGCTGGGTCGCGGCGTCGATGATCGTTACGCTGTCGCCGCCGTAGTTGGAGACGTAGACTTTGCGGTTCTTCGGATTGTGAACGATGCTTTTCGGGACTCTCCCCGCGCTCACCGTGGCGATCGCCCGGTCGGTCCTCCCGTCGATTACGGTGATGTTGGAGGATTGGGAATTGGCAGTGTAGACAGTGCTATTGGTGGGGTTGTAGCTGAGTACGCGGGGAGCCTTTCCGACGGCAACCGTGGCGATCACCGCCATCCGTTCGGCGTCGATGACCGTGACGTCGTCGGTCGATTCGTTGGCACAGTAGATCTTGCGCTCCACGGGATTGTAGACGAGATCCCGCGGAGCGCCCCCGCTGGGGATGGTGGCGACAATGCGGTCGGTCTTGGCGTCAATGACGCTCAGGTTGTTGGCGTAGTAGTTGGCGGTGTAGACTCTGCCGTTGTGCGAGTCATGACCGAACGCCCGCGGACCCTTGGGCAATGAGAGGGTGGCGAGAACCTGATTGGTGGCTCCGTCGACGACGGTGACGCTGTTGGCGTCCGGATTGGCGGAGTACACCTTGTTTTCGGACGGATTGTAATACAGGGAATGCGGGGCGCTCGGCAACGGGATTGTCGTTTCCACGGTCAGCACATCCGTGGAAGCCGGTGCGGGGGGAGCGGATCCGCCTGCCCCCGCGATCGGCAGGACGGCCACGCCTCCCTCGTCGGCGTTGGAGAAGACCATCGACTTCGGCTCCCGCGGGTCGTATGCCGGCCAGGCGGGCCCGCTGGCGCCGGCCGGAAAGCCGGTCTTCATGAACGACACCCAATAGTCCATCATCAGGCTGGAGATCCGGTTCGCTTCGGGATCTCTCGATATCGTTGCTCCGAAGGTGTACGGCAGCGAAGCCCCATGGTCGGCGGATTCGCCGGAGCGGCCGGGGACGAATCGGAAGTAATACACGTAGGTCCTGGCGCCGGTGGCAGCTACAGCCGCGGCCCGT
Source organism: Bryobacter sp. (assembly GCA_044340255.1). GTDB lineage: Bacteria > Acidobacteriota > Terriglobia > Bryobacterales > Bryobacteraceae > Bryobacter. The sequence goes on from JBIITX010000042.1 coordinate 6,753, forward strand.
TCCAGGTCGGCGGCGAACGCGCCGCGCGGCGCGATGGAAGTGAGCGCCCCTTGTGGACAACTTCTTCCACAGGACTCGCCGTCGGCCGATCCGATCAGGAACGCGGCCAGCGCGAGGATAGAGCCACCCGGCACGAAGGCGTCGTTGGGCGTCCCGCGGATGATCGCATTGGCGTCGTCCTCGGTGGATGCGGCGCGGTCGTCGACAATCGGTTTGGTGGCAAGAGGCGGAAGGGAAGGACCCTCCCACAAGCCGTTGGCGGTGGTGATCGTCGCGACCGGCAACGCCCGCAGGGCGGCCGCCGCGGCAGGGGAAGCATCGGCAGGTACGCCGAGCGTGAGACCGAAGGCGCTTCCGGCTTTTTCTTCGGCCGCCAGATCGATTACATCTTCTCGCGCACCACCACTCTGCGCGATGACCTTGTGGAAGAGTCCCCCCGAGGCGCCCGAGGTCATCAGGAACAGCGAACTAGTGGCCCCCGCGGAGGATCCGGAAATCGTCACATTGCCCGGATCGCCGCCGAACCGGGGGATGTTCTTCTTGATCCACCGCAGCGCCGCCAGTTGGTCCATGAGCGCAAAATTGGCCAGGGGGCCGGCCGGTCTTTCGGCAGAGAGAGCGGGATGCGCGAAGATCCCCAGGACGCCGAGCCGGTAATTGATCGTCACGACCACTACACCCCGTCTTGCCAGGGCAGCGCCGTCGGTCAGCCTGTTTCCGCCCCAATTTTGCACGAAAGCTCCCCCGTGCATCCAGAATAGAACTGGATGGGACCCCGAGACATCCGGCGTCCAGATGTTGAGAGTGAGACAGTCCTCGGAGGTGGCCTGAACGCCCGGGTAAGGAGGTTGCGGACAGGCAGGGCCGAACGCTTGGGCCTCCAGCACTGCGGAACGCACGGCCGGAGGATCGGGCGGCAGCCAACGGCGCGGGCCAACCGGGGGGGCGGCGTAGGGGATGCCTTTGAACACCAGGAACCCGTCCTGCGCCGTGCCCCTCACCCCACCTTCAGTGGTTTCCACGACCGGCGGAATTGCGTCCGCCATCCTGCCAGGGCCTTGTGCCCAACCGGCCCACGCAAACAGCATTATCTGGAGAGTGGTTCCCTTGAGTATCGACATAGTAGACCTTTTCGTAACTCCTTCCCGTTCTCTGGTGGCACACGATTTCCTGCTTCAGCCCAGGATCAACGGGCGCTTGCACCGTGGCGCGCACGCCTTCCGCCCAGTCCCTCCGGCAAACTGACTCGTACTCGTAACGCAATCCCAGATTCACCGTCAGCCTGGAAGTCACCTTCCAGTCGTCCCGCAAGTAGAACGCCGTGTATGTGCTCTGATCGGCGGAAGAAGGGTTCACGGTGATCTGACCGCTCGAGGGAATGCCGAGCAGGAAGAAGGCCATGCCTTGCCCCATCGGCGCGCCGGGCGAATTGTCGAGAGGTCCGTTGGTCCAAGTCGAATCGAAGTTGATCCGCGGCACCTGATTGGCAAAGCTGTAGTTGCTTTCGCGGAACAGGCGGAACTCCCCGCCGTAGCGAAGGCTGTGGTTGCCCCGAATGTTGGTGAGGTCCGCCGACCACACATGGTAGTTGGTGAAGTTCCCGCTCGGCGAGTTCGTGCCAAGAGGGGTGAGCGCATCCACCGCCAGGTAAGGAAATGTAATGGCTTGGGGTTCGAGCCTGGAGACCAAGTCACGAGAGAAGCCGGCTGCCAGGAAGTCAAAACCCGCCGCGCGCGGAACCCGCCAGTAGGTGTACCGGCTCAACCCGTAGCGCACATTCAGCAGGAAGGTGGGCGAGAAGACGTAGACGCTGTCGAGCCCGAGTCCTTTGTGCCCCCGGACCTGGTCCTCGCCGATCGTCGGTGACGGGAACACCTGTCCTGCCCGGTTGGTCGCGTTGGTCTGCGCGTAACGGGCGAAGATTCGATGCTTGTCGCTGAAGTGGTGGTCGAACCGCGACAAGTGGTTGTGAAACCAGTTGCGGGTCGGCGTGCGGACGAAGTAATTGTTGCGCCCGTCGGCGGTGCCCGCGCTGTTCGGCTCCGGCCAATAGACGAACAGGTTCCGCGCGAGGGGATCGATGCGGCTCGCGGGTACGATGTTGCCGGCCAGCGGCAGCCGGCTATAGCGCCCGTTCGCTGCCGGCCGGATCGTGGCGGGGTCGTAGATTTGAAACGCCTGGCCCAGACTCAGTAGTTGGGAGAAATCACCCTGCCGCTCGCGCGCGGTGGGCACTGTGTAGAAAGCGTTCCCCTCCGCCGCGCTCGGCCGGATCAGTCCTTCATAGCCATAAATCCAGAACGTGCGGTTGCGTCCGTTGTAGAGACGTGGCAGCAGCAACGGACCACCCACGGTGCCGCCCCAGCGGTTGATGATGTGCTTCGGGTGGATGGAGTCGTTCTTCTCCCGCGTGGGCGGCCCTGTGGCCGCATCGTACAGGCGCTGGCGCTCGAAGAACGAGAGCCCCTCCAGCGACCGGTTGTTGTGGAACTCGTACAAGGTCCCGTGAAATGCGTTTGAGCCCGAGCGCAGCATCAGGTTGATGTTGCCTCCCGGCGAGTGCCCCAGCCGCGCGTCGTACGTTGCCGTCTGCACGCGGAACTCCTGCACCATGTCGACCGGTGGAATGTAGGCATTGTTCTGCCCGTACATGCTGGGCGTTCCGTCTATCATGAACTCGCTGTTGTTGTTGCCGCTGCCGTTGATGGAGAAGCGCGAAACCACGTCGGGAGCAGTGGCCAGCGTCGCGTGGTTGGGTATCGCATAGGAGTTCACGCCGGCGGTGAACCGGGTCAGGTTGAACGCGTTTCCGCCATTGAGCGGCAGCTCGACGATCCGGCGCTGATCGATCACCTGGCCGGTGGACGCCGTACTCGCGTCCAGCAGCGGCGTCTCGCCCGTCACCACGACCTGCTCGGCGATGTCCCCCGGAGTCATTCGAATGTTCAGCGTCAGTTGGTCGGCGACGCGCAACTCCACGCCGTCTTGCAAGAAGCTCCGGAAGCCTTCCCGCTCGGCCGTGATGCGGTAGGCGCCCGGCAGCAGATACGGGATGCGGTAGTTGCCGTTCTCGTTCGTCTCGACCGGGACGCCGACGTTCGTCGCGAGGTTCGTCGCCGTGACACGCACCCCGGGCATCACGCCGCCCGAGACGTCGGTGATGCGGCCCAGGATGGTGCCGCGTGGGTCCTGGCGACGGGCGGTCACAGTCAGTACGAGGGGTATCGGAAGACTAGCTTTCACCATGTCTATCTTTGGGCGTCGGTCGAGACTGCCCCCTCTCATTCTACCTGAATTATGCACAGCAGGCATAGCCGCCGCCTCCCGCGTGCCGGAAGCCTCGCAGGGGTGGGTGGAAGGCGGTGTTTTGTGACGTGTTTTGACCTTGGATAGTCCTCCTTTCCGCCCTGGTTTGCGCCGGGCAGAGGCGCTGTGCATAAATCTCTATGCGCGAAGCGGCGTGTTCACCACCGGCATAAACCCATCTATCTCTCGTTCAATCAACCGCAGCCGCACCATCAACTGGTCGAAGCGGTCCCGCTCCTGGTATTGAGACCCAAAGTGAATCTCCGTCTGCCCGCCATGGCGCGTAATCCTGTCCGCCAAATACAGCAGCCGCAATCGAGTCGTCGCCACCGTCCGATGCCGCATCTCCGGCACCGTCACAGACTCCTCCCGCTCGAACAACTCCAACCAGCAGTTCAAGTTCTAGGCGATCATGCGCAACTGGAAGTGGTTGGCGTTCATCGCCCATTGCCCCGACGGATGGGCCGTCAGTCCAATGTCGTGATTGGACTCTTTGATTAGATTCTCCACCGCCGCGCGCTTGTTATAGAACGCCACCACCTCGGCGGGACCCCATCTATCACAGCTGATGTTCGTCACGAACACCCGGTAGCGGCAAGCTAAGCCATCGAACAGTCCAATCTGGTCTGGATTCTCCGCATCTGGCTCCGGCTGATCATAACGCAGGCCCACAAACCGGTATTCCCGCTCCCAACCCTCCGGCTGGTAGCGGAACTGGCACTCAAAGTCCGCATCGGTATGAGGCGAGGGCTGCCACTCCGCCGCCTGTAACTCGCCCGACAAACTCACCCAACAACCGGTCCGTTTTTCGCGCCACGATGACAAATTCGCAACTCCGATCCGTGTAGGCCTTCACCGCCTCCCAGCAGTAGAAGCCCGCGTCAGCTCTCGCCCGGAAGGTCTCAACCGTCTTGGGCAGCGTATCCATCACCCTCGCCAGATGGCGGGCACCCTCGCCAGATGGCGGGCGATAGATTCCCCGGTCGGCTTGTCGCCGTTGTGCAAGACGCCTCCCGCGTCTCGGCGATGAAGGTCAACATCGGCTGATAGCTGGGCTTGCCTTTGTTCTTGCGGTTATAACTTACCCGGCCGCCCATCTGGCCGCCATACAGGGTGTGCACCGTAGTGTCGGTGTCGATCGTTACCTCTTTGAGCCGGATATTGGCCGCAGCCCAGACCCGTTCTCGTAGGCGGGCGTTCAGGCTCCCCAACTGCCGTTCCACGCTCAGGTGCAACGACGACAGGAAGCGCCAGAAGGTGCTCTGCACCGGCAGACGCGGCACCCGCAGGATTCCCAGCAACATTGGTTCCCGTTCGAGATACTGCAGATGGTTCAAGCGCGAGAAGCCAACGTACACGGCCAGGATCATGCCGGGCAGAAAGTCGCAGGGTGGCATGGCTCTCGGCATCCGTTGCAATTCCAGATTGACGGAGGTGCCCACCAGTTCGCGGAACTCCAGTTTCTCGAGCATGGCCGCGACGGGCAGCAGTCCGCCGTAGGCGGTCAGATTCCGGCCCGTGAAACTGTACTTTGTCGTCGCACTGATTTTATTTGGCTCCCGCGAGTGTTCTTCGCGAGCCGGTTCTGCGCCCTCCGCGCTGGCGTCGTCCCGATCTGTGTTCACCCATCGGGTGGCTCCTTTGCTGGCCGCACGGGAACGAAGTCCGCACGGTCTTCATCCGTTTTACCCCAATGTTGGCGGGCTCGCCGAGGTCCCCTTCGCCAAGGCCCTCACGCGGTTCAGGCCGGCCGGATCGCACGGTGTGCATAATCCAGGAGATATTGTACTTGAGTGGATGAAATTTGAATGGCCTCTGAAGCTGCGAAGTTCTCGCCCGCTCTCCATGTCCCAAAGCACGGCAAAGAAGTCAGGCCCGCCAGACGTCAGAACTTGGCTTCCGTCCGCCGAAAACGAGATGGTCTTAACCGCCGTCTCGCTACCCTGATGACCCAATTGGACGATCAGTCGCTGTGGAGCCCAATCGTCATCCGGGGATGCAGCAATTAAAAAAATACACAGAGTAGCCATGAAGGAGAGACCCATGACAATGGCTAAAAAAGTCCCAATTGGGTTGAGTTTCGTTTTGCCAATAGAGAATCTTGGAGGAGACCGTCGCAATGAGTGTATGGCATTTCGCATGGATTCCAGGCAGTTACGCTAAATCATCCGATTGAGGAAAGTCTCTCGCTTCGATCGCTGAAAATCAAACAACGTCGGCTGTTGATAGCGTTGCGGCGTCTTCTTCGAACCCTGATAACTGTCACGAGTGCCGTCCGGTGCGCTACGCCGCTGCACGCCGCCCTTCGCCTCACCCTCCGTGAAAAGCTTCGGAACCTCCTGTTCGGCGAACAACAGCCACTCACCAATCGTAATCTTCTCGTCTCTGGGCTTCCAATCCGCTCCTCCTTCCTCCAGTCCACGCTGAATCAACGCATAGCTGAGCAGCCCATGCCGCAGTCCAGCCCGCTCGAACGCTGACTCTTTCGCCTTGCTGGCCGCCAACACCCGCATGCCCTTGTCGTAGGCTAGTTGCCCCAACCCACGACTGCCCATCGGCCCGGGCTTGAATCCTTCGCTATTCACGGTCGCTTCTGACTGGCATGCGTCCACGATCAACACCAACTCGCCTGCGTCCACCTGCCGCAGCCACGCTGATAGCTGCTCGCTGGTCAGCGTGCTCCGGTCCAGCGCAGGCGTCACCTTCTGCGGCTCCTTGACATCGCCCAGCACGAAATGAAACGTCCCTTTCTCGTCCGTGTACCCGTGGCTCGATATGCTCAACAGTACTAAGTCTTCTGGTTGCGCTGCCTCGTTGAGTCCCAACTTCTCTAGTCGCGCCCGCATCGGTTCCGCCACCTTCCGGCCGGCCAGTACATCCAACACTGCCTTCAGTTGCGCCTGTGTCGCCGGCAACTCGCCAGCCTGCAGCGCCGCGCGGTCAGATATCAAACGAACTTGCACGGCGTTCGTCGCGAACTGTTTAGTGTCGTTCAGCTTTTGCGCCACCACACGGCTCACGTCGCGCGCATCGTTCACCGCATAATCAAGATCCCAGGCCGGTGGAGCGCTTTGCGTCTTGTTCACTCCAACAGTGATCAAATAGGCCTTGCCCTTGCGCACACCCAAACCCGCGGGCAGCGGCACAGTATTAGTCGCCGTAGCACTCTTCACCCGGTCTTCGTTAAACGCATACGCTGTCCACACTGCTTCCCGCTGGTCAGCGCGCCTCGGCAACCGAACATGCGGAAACTCAATCACACGTTCGCCAGTTTCCAGCACCAAATGCCGCTTCTTCCACGCTTCCCGCTCCGCATCGGAGTCCTCAGCGCCGGCGGCAGGCTCCGCTCGGTCTCCCAACGATGGCCACTGCCCCACCAACTGCCCATCCCGAAACAGCCGCAGATCGTACACCCCGCTCTGACGAAAACGGCCTCTACCATCCTTCTGTATGTCTGAGACCTGGCTCTTCACCCGAACTCGCACCGTCACCAACCCACTGTTACCAGCCTCCGGCACCAGTTCTGGCTTACCCACCTCCGGTTGCGTCCGGTTCAATGACGCCAAAGATCGCACTGGCTTCTTCAGCTTCGGATCCCCGGCCAACAACCGCGGCAACAACCGCGGCTCATAGTAGTCCCGCATGAATATCTCCGGCGGTAGAGGCCGCAGCGGATCGTCGTCAGCTGACCAATGTGCGGGCAAATCATTCTCTAGTGAGCGGGAATCAAACTGCTGGCTAGCGGAAACAGTGACCCATTGGTCGCCTAAAAAGCTGATGGCAGAGCCAACGACTCTATGCTCTTGGGTATCAACAAAGTTTATGACGCCGCTCTGATATCCGATTGCGACGAGCGTGGAGCCTGGTCGATGTGCAAGAGTTGTCGCAATACCGCCCGTTCTGATTGCCCTTTTACGAATCCCCGTTGCGGTCTCCCACACTTCCAGCGTTCCATCGGATAGGGCAATCCATGCTTCAGTTGAGTCGCTCCCAAAAGCTGCGGCGGTCACAGTCCGGCCTTTCGTATCAAATTGACGAAGTATTTTCTGAGACCGGACATCGATCAACGAAGCAGAGGCGCCAATTCCACCTAAGACCAAGTAACGAGAGTCTTGCGAAAATGTCGATCCATACACGGCCTTCTGTGGGATTTCTAGCTCTCCAACTGGCTCTAGCGTCGCTATGTCGACGAGTCTTAGTGTCGATCCCTGACTGATAGAAATAACGTCTCCGGCTGGCGCAACAGCGACGGTACTGTCCCCCATAGGATCAGTAGCAATCTCTGCGGCCAATTCCCCGCTGGAAACACTCCAAACCCTGAGGGACCCACGTCGCCCGGCTCCCCACATGAGTTTGCCGCCCAAGGCAAATCCGACTGACACTACCGTATTGAAGCGATCACCGGCCTCGCGGACGAGGAGTTCCTTGCCGGTGGTGGCATCGAATAGCCTAACTTTTCCCTCTGAGCAGCCTAGCAACAACCTATTGCCGAAACCATCGCTTGCAACGGCATGCACGGAGTATGGAAGGCCACCCCAAGTGGACTTGATAGATCCGGACTCCGCGCTCCAAAGGTGGCCTTGAAAGGCTGCATCAAGCAGAGCGTAACCTCTCGCAATTGTCTCGCCTTGGAAGGAGGGCACCCAGACCAGGGAAGAAACTGGATTAGTCAAACGTCGAAAAGAAGTCAGAACCTCACCAGTAGCAACCGAGACGACCGTCGCTATGTTTCGCAGCCTGCATAAGATGTAGCTTCCATCCTTGGGTACGGCCAGAGGCCCGCTAAGCAAAGAGCCCAGGGATGAGGATCGCTTCACTCGTCCTGTTCTTGAGTCTAGGAATTGGATATTCTCCCCGGGAAACCCACGTCCTGGCTGGATGACGGCTACCGTGTCCTTGTTCACGAAAACCGCTTGTCCGCCAGCTATTCCGGTCGGTAAGTTCGCCAGTTGCCAAACCGTTCAACCTGTATCAATGTTAACCAATGACACCGATCTGTCGAACTGCTCAACTAAAATATTTGTTGAATCCTTCGAGAACGAAATGTGAGTTGGCCAGGCCCGAGTATTAGGCAAGTCTCGAATCCAGCTTCCAGTCCGCCAATCCCACAAGCGGAGATGGTTGTCGCGTCCGCCTGTTATCAGGAGATCAGTTCCGTCCGCTATGGCGATGGCCGCAACGGTCTGCGTATGGGCCTGCCACGTTCTGAGAAGAGTGCCATCTCGCAAGGAAAACACCAAGACATTTTGAAAAGTTGAGATGATCAGCGAGTGTCCATCTGGAGAAAATAACGCTCGCTCCGCGAACAGCGGCTTGCTCGGTTCCCCGAAGCTTCGGAGCAATCGTCCAGTGGCAGCCTCCCAGACCATCACGGAGTCGGCGGCCGCACCAGTGACAATGGTCAGACTATCGCTGGAGAACGCGGCAAATTTTGTAGGAGCCGAATGCCCTACAAACCGGCGCAACTCCTTGCCTGTCGCCACGTCCCAAAGCACAACCTCGTTTGCTTGTCCGCCGGTTAAGGCAATTCTACCGTTCGGAGACATCGCGAGGACACCATTCGGAAGGGGTTGGCCAATATGAGGGCGAAGTTCGATCGTCGACTGGCCAGGTGACACGGAAGCAAAGAATCCTGCTATGGCCCAAAAGCGGATCGACACTCCGAGTCGCGAGCAACAGGATCTGCCGCTGTTTGAACGCATCCAGGTCATAAAGCGCGCCACGACGCCTCCTTTTTGGCTAACGTTCCCCGGTTCGAATATCGACCAGTGATCTATCTTCGTCTGAAGGCGGCACCTCCCGTGGCTTGGGAAGCCCGTCGAAGAACAGCGAAATCTCCCTCTCCCTCCGGGCTACAAGTCCGGGGAGTTGTTTGCCTGCTGCCAGCACCCAACGGCGGAATTGAGTGGGAATCTGATCAAGCTGGCCCTTATTCAGGACCTTAAGAAGTGTTGAACTCGCCAAGTTCGCGGTTCCAACGTTGAACGTAAAATCAGTCAGCGCAGCGAATTGGCCGTCCGTGATGCTGCCCTTAACGTTCGTCATTACAGCGTACTGGGCGGATGCCATGTCCTTCACAAGCAGGGCGTGCCCCTGCGACTCCGTCAATCCTCGAAGAAACTCAGCCGGTTCACGGCCGTCGCAAGGAGCCAACTTGACCAGGTGGCCATACCCAATCGTGCAGTACCTTGCCGCGTCGTTGTACAGGTAGGGTATCCAGCCCTCTGAATCCTTGGTTAGCTTGATGCCAGGTTCCGATACTGGTCGAAGCTCAACGCCGGGCGGCAGCAGCCCCCTTCCTGACTGTTCAATCAACTCCCCTGAAGGGACATGTTCACGTGAAGGAAAAGTTGATCCACATCCGGTCGTTAACAAGAAGGCCACGACAGGCCAACCTGAGGCAGCGAACATTCCACAATTCATCGAGTTGCGGGCTAGGCTAATGTTCCGCAGGAGGGAGCGCATACTCAAAGAGCATAACTCTAAAGTGGCTTGAGGATTTGCTGTGAGTGCACGAGAGGGACTCGGCTGGGTTTTCCGAAGCGCCACCAAACATTCACTTTCCAGAGTATCCAGCATCCTATCCTTCCGATCCTACGGTGTTCGCAGAGAACAACTGAGACGGAGTCTGCAATCAGCCTTTATCTACTTGCGAATCTTGGAGCCGGTTGAAAAGTTCCCGACGACCCGACACCTCGATAATGTATTCGTCGTCTTCTCGTGCATGCGCGGCGACGACCTTCATCTAGCGGACCTGATCAGCAACCTGAGCCTGGACGATCGGGTGGCTAAAGACCATCTGATGCGGAAGATCCGAGAGATTGTGAAGAGTCTTCCGAACGACATGAGCGCCGAGTTCGACGCCATGCGCATTGGCCGACTGTCGATCCCACCGGAGCGCCTCCTGCGGGCCCTGCGCTTGCAGATCTTCTGCTCTGTGCGCAGCGAACGGATGCTGCTGGAGCAACTCGATTACAACCTGTTGTTCCGCTGGTTCGTGGGCCTCGAGATGGACGAGTCGGTGTGCACCCACGCGGTGTTCAACAAGAACCGCGAGCGATTGTTGAACGAAAAGGTGGCCCTTTCGTTCTTCGCGCGGATGTGTAATCTGGTCAGGGGCTAAATGAGCGATGAGCACTTCACGGTCGATCGCAATTTGATTGAAGCCTGGCGAGCCCAAGAGCTTCCAACGCAAGGATGGCCCGATCGACGGCGATGGAACCAACTTCCATCGCCAAGAGCGCAAGACCGACAAAGGTGATTCGGAATGAAGCAACTTATTTCGGGGCATCCTACACTTTGCTTTCCATCGGCCGGGACCCAAGTTGGACTGCATTCGTTCAAACCGAGCTTGTCAACCCACCTATTTCCACGACGCGCAATAGATTACGTGTGCTGGCCCTGTCTGAAATCAGCCCAACTAGCCTCAACGGTTCAAACTGAGGGAATCGAGGGCACGACCGTGTTCGGAGAAGAATCCAGGGCTTAAGACGAAAAAAATGCCTTAACGAACAGTGGAAACAATTACTTTCCGATTCAGGCTCTCGCCCTGACTGACCCCAGATTAGCTTTCTTTGAATCAATCGAGTAATCCACGAATCGAAGGCTCTTGAACCCTCATTGATGGGTCATGAAATCCATTCAGCACCAGCCACTCTTTCTGTTCGTTATTCAATTTTTGGTACGGAACCAACTCAGCGTGCGAACGCAGAAACCCCTCGAACGAACTTTCCGCAATTCCATCCTTAAACCGGCGAAGCAGTCCACGTTTCACGTAGCGGTGAATCGTCATCCTCGAAACGCCCAAGCTCGCGGCAACCTCAGTTGCTGTCAACGTCGCGTGCACCTCTTCCGCAGCCCGCTCTCTTCGCCGCAAAAACTTTCTAATTGCGGAGTTGCTACGGCCCTCTGGCTGCTTGCCTCTATCCAGAGCCACCATCTCATCTGGGTTCCAGCGCGGTTTCTCCTTCCAGGGTCGTGCACCCCGCGGAAGACATCGTCGAATGTACTCCTTCACTGCATCGGGCGTGCGATTCAGTTGGCGAGCGATCTGTTCGACTGGGGGACGATCGGATTCCGAGGATTGCGCCCAATCCAGAACGAGCTTGACGTCTTTGGTTGTCCAATTTCTCATGCGATACTCACGAAGCCAGTTGCTTCATGAGTTGAGAATAGGGTCAGTGAGTTTCCGAAACTGGTGGGAAAAGTGAAGCGCCCCGCATTCTTGGCGACTCATAAGCATCGCTATTTCAATACGTTGCAGGATAGGCGGACAGCCGGACAAACGCTACTGAGTGGGGGCTGCTTTTGTTAATGCTCATTTTTGCCCCCACCCCAGAGGCATCCTTGGATCGGCAGTCGCGGATATCCCAAATCTCGCAGCCAGACCTTGACCTCGGGACTCAGCCCTTCGAATGCGATCTTGTCCCAATGAGTCCGACAGAATTTCGAGAAAGACGTTTCGGTGATGCGGCCATTCACGCCGGAAAGGTAACCCTTCTCACGCCAACGCCTAATCTGCCGGATACTGACTCCCAACAGGTCGGCCAGGTCTTTTGATTTGAAACCACCCAGATTGTCTTCGCACCGGCGGATTGCCTTGACCTTGGTCCGGATAGAAGCTTCTGATCGGTTCAAGCGAGCAGCTATCTCAACGATCGGAACCTCCGAAATCATCTCGCACAGCAACTCGACATCGTTCTCAGTCCATGGGCGCCCCGTGCTCCAACTGGAGACTCGCAAGCGCTGACCAACATCGGACCGAACAGTCCGCGGCAACCGGAGGTCCGGCGCATCGACAAGTGTTGACATCCTGGACCTCCTTCCTGGGGGATGGGTAATGAAGTCACAGACTAAGGGCGAAGATTCAAGTAGGCCGCTTACAGGCGAAGCAGCATTCTGCGTACGGCAACATAGGCGCGCTAAACCTCGGAGCAGTGAGGAATAACCCTACAAGAATGAGGCTCTACAACTTCAAAAGCTCAACGGACAACCAACACTCGTTGGGCTCCGACGAGTTCGCCTGGTTCTGCGACATTCTGGGTGAGGAACAGCACGCTGCGAAACTCTTGCACAATAGGGGAAGAACCCCTTGGCAGGCACAGGTCACTTTCATGGAGGATCAGCGAGCGGGCCATCAGAGGCTCTGGATCAGTAGCCCAGACGATGACGGCAACGAGGTTCATCCGATGGTCCTCGAAGCAGCGCATCGAACGTGGGATCGCGCACGCCTGGTTGTTGTTCATTTTATGGGCGAAGATTCGGAGGCAGCGGAAATCGTTGAAGAGGTAGCGCAGGCGACGTCGAGATCGATGGAAGTGAATGGGGCCGTTCGATCCATCGAGTCTTACCTGCTCAAATCGGTCGCCCGGGAGGCCATTCGAAGGAAGAAGCGTGCCGGCCGACTGGTTTTGGTCGAACCTTCAAATCTCGAGATACTTGCGGGATCGACAAGCCAGAGTTACGAAGAGCATCTTGATCGAGATCGATTTATTGCTCAACTCCGAGGGGCGATGGACTCTAAGACGCTCGCCTTATTTGAGTATCGACGGCTCGATTACTCATGGAAGGAAATTGCATTGGCGTTGAACTACGCCAATGCGCACAGTGCTGAAGTGCAGTTTCAAAAAGGGCTTTCACGGGCGCTGAAGCGGATCAAAAGCTATTCCAAGCCGCCCCGAGAGAATGAGGATTAAGATTGTAATGGCCGATGCAGAGAGACCTGTCTCAATGAAACAGGCGGATCAACTGGTTGAGCTCGGAAAACAAAGCTCCCGGTATGCAAACCCAAACCCGGATCGGGTGAATTGTCCCTCAGACCACACTTTGCGTGCAATGGCGGTGCGCAGTAGAGATCTGAGTCTTGCCCATGTCCCCATTGCCCACGTCGCCAATTGCTCGCCTTGCTATCAGCAGTATTGCCGATATCGCGAGGAGGAGATTCAACGTTCACGTCGTCGCTACGCGGCCTTAGCGATTTGGGCAGCAGCGGCGATCATTGTGGCGGTGCTGATTGGGCGCAACGTCCTCCGCAGTCCAGCGGGCGATTCCAAGCCATCCATAGTGGACCGGCAGCCATCGCAGGAGAAGGAGAAACGCCCTGCAGCCGAGAGATCGCAACCTCAGTTGTTGGCGCTAGATCTTCGCCACATCTCCCCGTCCAGGGGCGAAGATGAACCGGCTCGGAACTCAAGCGACGTGATTCTACCTGCAAGACCTCTCACGCTCGAGATTGTCTTGCCCGTGGCCTCACCGGCAGGCTCCTACGAACTGGGAATCTTCAATGATGCCCACACCTTGCTCAACTCGTCGCAAGGAACAGCCACACTTGAACAGGGTGTCACCAAGCTGTCGGTCTCAATCGACCTTTCAGGTCTCAAGTCGGGATCTCATTTAGTCGGAGTGAGGACGACGCTGAGCGATTGGATGTTCGCGCCAGTCACGATTCGCTGAGAATCTGAAGGGCGACATCGAGTTGGTTATCGCGGCAAAGGCGATGCTCTTCAAAGGACCAAGGAACATGGTGATCCGGGGCGATGCCTTGCCCTTCGAATGTTCTGCCCTCCCAAGTGATGTAAGCGGCGCGCGGAAAAATCGCCACATAGCCGTGGCCATCTGCAGCTGTGCCAATCCAATACGTCATCGCCGACGGGATGGTAGCTACGCCAAAGAAGGGAATGTCGCATCGCAAGCCAATTCAGTGGTGGACGCGATATTTGCCCCTGAGCGGATCACAATGGAGCCTTGGCCAGATTACGCTGTTCTCCCCTGAAGGATTCACCAACAACGGTACCTCTAGCAGTTTTGCCCAAGTAGACTGAAAACATGCGAATCTTTGGAGCGCTCCTGCTGGTGTCGATTTGTGCGTCAGCGCAGCCCGGCGAGTACAACAGTCTCTATGCCGGAGATTCAGAAGTGTTCACCCGAGAACCGAACGCACTGCTTGTCGAAGCGGTACGGAATCGTAAACCAGGACGGGCGTTGGACGTCGGAATGGGACAGGGTCGCAATGCGCTTTTCCTTTCGCGAAATGGTTGGGAGGTTACTGGAATCGATTCGGCCGACGAAGGAATCCGGCAAGCCAAAGCGGAAGCTGCACGTTTGGCCCTCCGACTCACCGCTGAAGTCAGCACCTTCGAAGCCTATGATTTCGGCATGGAAAAGTGGGACCTGATCGTCCTCACGTACGAGCCAACAAAGGCCATCGCGCCGAAGGTAGCCCAGGCATTGCGGCCTAGTGGCATTGTCGTTGTAGAAGACAGGCACTGAGAGACAAGACGAGTCTGGCCAACCGGCACATTCGCAAACAACGAACTACTCTCACTATTTCCCGGCCTTCGAGTCCTTAAGTACGAGGAAGTGTGGGCACGACCTGATTGGAGCGTCAAGAAACTCGACGAGCGCCTTGTTAGGCTGGTCGCGGAGAAACCCCGGCCGAAAGCAGCAGGCTGTATTTGGGAGGGTAAGACTGTCGTTGAAGGTGCTGAAGTGTGTTGGGATTCAACATTGTTGCGCTGTGGGGCTGATGGATGGATCTTCAACGGCAAGAAGTGCACTCGGTGATAGGGTTGGACCCAGTTCAAAACTGATCGCGCTTCTGCTGTATTCCAATTGTTCTTGGTGCTTCTCCTGCTGCGACAGCCGATCACCGCTTGCGAGGAGAGCAGATAGGGAAGGGCCTGCAAAGCGATTCGAAGGGCGAAGATGGGATCGAACATTGCCTCGCGAGGCGAATGGAAGCTTGCGCCAGTCATGATTTGTTAAGCAGTTGAAGGGCGACATCGAGTTGGTTATCGCGGCCAAGGCGATGCTCATCAAAGGACCAAGGAATATGGTGATCCGGTGCGATGCCTTGCCCTTCAAAAGTTCTGCCCTCCCAAGTGATGTAGGCGGCCCGCGGAAAAATCGCCACATAGCCGTGGCCGACTTTGAAGCCGGATCCGGGAATGAGGCGTCCGGCAGTTTCGGTGCCGACGATTGTCGCCAACGCTCGTTCCCGAGCGAATGCACAAACCATTTCGCCGGCACTGACTGTTCCTTCGTTGGTCAGAATTGCAATCCGGCCGTGGCACTTTTTGGGGCCGAGGCCTTCGCTAACAATTGCCGCAGAAGGATCCCTCCACCCGAAACGAAGTGCCAATCCCAAGATTCCCCATGTTTTCGATTTCGGCAGCCGATCCAGCCTAGGCAGATCATCTTTCGTCAGCCCCTTCTCGGCCGCCTCCCGGGTAAGCGTATATCCAATTGGCAATCGATGCGGTGTCAGGTGGCTCATTAGTCGCAAGACCCCCAAGCCGCCCCCGAGATGGCCCCTCAAGTCCAAAATCAACGCATTGCTAGCGCTGATTGCGGAAAATGCCGAATCGATTTCCTTTGCGACATCAATTCCAATCAAGCCCGGCAGAATGCTGACCTTGATGTATCCAACGCCGCCAGGAAGCAGCTTCTGGACCACACTTTGCGGTTCTGAATACGGTTGTTTTGTTGAACGTGGTCGAGGGATCGCCAACTTTAGATCAACTGGATTCCCACTCCGCAAAACTTGCAGTGAAACCGATGTTCCCATCGGCAACATGGGCGGCGAATCGCTCTTTATGGGTTCTCCATCGAGGGCAACCAGTTCATCACCCGGTTCCAGACCGGCAATGGCGCCGGGGCCCCGCTCATGAACATCGCGGACGACCCATAACGTTGAATCGGACTTGGGCTGACGCGTGCACGTTACCCCGATCGCAAGCCGATACGGTACACGGCGGACGGACTCATGGAAGAAGCCCGTATGACTTGTACCGAGAGCTCGAAAGATCTCATGTATCCCCGCCTCAAATTCAACCGGGTCGGCACGGGAAATCGCATTTTCGCGATGCTTGGCCACGTGCTGTTGCCAGTTGACGCCGCGAAAGGCTGGGTCGAAATAAAGCTTTGCTACTTTCGAGCAGGCTTTATCGAAGACCTTAGCGCGTTCTGCTTGTGATAGCCGCGGAGGGCCCGAGGGGAGTTCGCTTTGTGCCATCGCCGATTACCGAGAAACCCGCCCAATAGTATGGCGGGAACTGCTTTCCGAAATCTTGAATCATCTCCAGCTGCGCGTCTCTGAGCGCATCGCTTACGCTTTTCCCTTTCGAAAGTTGGCTGTAGAACTTGCCCATGAGTGTGGCGGTGGAGCGGTCGTCCACCATCCAGAGACTGGCGGCCACGCTACCAGCCCCAGCCGCCAGAAAGGTCCTGGCCAGGTTGATTACACCTTCTTGCCCCTCAAGTTTGCCAACTGCCGTTTGGCAGGCCGACAACGTTACAAGATCCGCTTGCAACCGTTGCCGGCGAATTTCTCTGGGTTGCCAAAGTCCATCCTCACTCACAGATCCAGGCTGAAGAAGAAGGCCTGAGCGTTCTGGGTCCTTTTCGCTGACAATTGTGTGCGCAACGATATGAATGATCTTGAAGCGATCCAGCGCTTGCCGCTTTAGCTCGGCTTCGTTGGCCTGCTGATCAACGAACAACACGCTGTTGGGCCCGGCAGCATTTCCGATGGTGGCAATCTCTTCTTTCGCGAAAGGCAATGGCCCGAGTTTGCTCCCCACCTCTTCGAAGAACCCGCGCGTGGTTGAGACATCCTTGGATTGCCGAGCGACACCCGGGGAAGATGCAAGCGCAAACAAGGGCTTGAGTGCTCCCTCCACTGGGCCGTTTCCCCGGACGACAGACAGTACAGTTCCTGACGGCGCATAGCCAATGCTCTTTGACTCAATCAGGTACCGTCCATCACTCTCAATGAGGGCTGAAAATGGAAGCGCGTGCAGCTTTCCATCCGGAACGATGATTAGTCTCCTCGTCTCTGTCGAAGAAGAGCAAGCGAGCAACAACCGATGAAGCTGACGAGCTTTATCTTGAAAGGATTCCTTCCGCTTGATGGCACCGACCACGGTGTCAACAGCGGTCTCAATTGTTCCTTTTCCTTCCAAGCTGTGTATCCTACTGCCCGTTCGCTTGATCTCAATGCAATAGGAGCTTGGTTCGTCCAAGACGTATTCTAGGATCGCCTCGTCGGGGGCCAACTGCCGCTCCAAGAGGCTCAATGAGACTGGCTTGCTTCCCAATAGCGCCATGTCTTGGAAGGCTTTTCGATTACGCGGCGATTCAAAGCCGGCCAATTCGAGCTCCGCTTTCTCCAACTCGACCAGCAGTCGCCGCAACTCAGCCTGCGTCCGGCTGGCTCGAATCCTTCGTTGTACCCCGATAATCTTTGGCTCTGCCGGACTGGGAGTGTCGCCCGGCCGGCGGGCTCCAAAGCGTAGGGAGTCTGCAACGCTTCGCCCTCTTGCGGTCTCGATGATCTCGAAGGCTTTTGCAACGCCATCCGGGCGAGCCGCAGCCAATTTGAACTGGCCCATGTAAACCCGGCTCATGACCGCGATCAGCGAACTTCTGGATGGAGAACTCGGCATGTTCACCAGCATCCCTTCAATCAATTGGCGCGCCTCTTCGTAAATCAGTCTGGCTTCATTCAAGCGCCCAAACTTCGCGTCGAGTTCTGCCTTCCGGGCCAGGTAGGAAGGTAGGTCATAGATCTCTCCGGGTTGCCGGACGGTTGTAATCGCTTCGTCTGCCATGCGGAGCGCTGCCTTTGCGTTGCCCTTGGCCGAGTAAACGTCAACCAAGTTTCCCAATGCGGCCGCGAGCATTCTTGGCAGGCTAGCTGCCTTCGCGACACCTGCTGCTTCGAGGTAGGCACCCTCTGCCGTCGAAAGCTCTTTCGCATCGAATGCAATCAACCCCGCCTGAACCAAAAGCTCAGCTTGCGCCCCAAGGATCTGGTGCTCACGAGAGTAGCGGAGCGACTCTTCAATCAGCCGCAAGGCCTCCTCACTCTTCTTCAAAGCCCGCAGTGCGCGAACCTTCCCAATAACCGGCATGATCGGATATCCACTGTCGGGTGACTTTGTTCCCAGAGCAATGGCTTCGTCAAACATGGGAAGAGCCTGAGCCGGGCGGTTGTTTGCCACAAGTCCGTTGCCGAGAAAGGTGCGGAAGTAGATCTCAGCGGTGAGGTCTCCCAGCGTTCGCGCTTTCTGAATCGCGCTCACCAGGCTGGTCAAGGCTGTCGCATAGTCGCCGTCGGCTCCTGCTACGAGGCCCAATTGTCCGCGGGCACGGTTTCCCCATTTTTCGTCCCCAATTCTCTGGGCCAGCTCCGCAATGGTGGTCCAGTCCTTCCTCGCCGCCTTGCCGTCGAGGTTCATATGAATGAGGCCTTGAACCGACAGCCCTCGAATTTGCAGCGATGGGTCGGCGACGACTACCGGGTCGACGAGGCTCTCAGCAATCAGTTGAAGGTAGCTGTCGTAAGGCCCCTTCTCAACGTCCCGGCGAAGCCGACCAAACCGCGCGTGGAACATCCTAGCCCGATCACCACCCTGCTCAAAAAGTGCCTCTGCTTCTGCGTAGAGATCGCGGGCTCGGTTCAGATTGCCCAGTTCGGCCAGGCGATCGGCTTCCTTCAATAGCGCTTCGGGGTCCGTCGCGGCCCGCATGGGCGGTGCCAACAATACTGAAAGAGCGAAAAGGACATGCCACGTAACGAGGAGAGTCGGAAAGCTTTGTCGACACGACGAAGCGCCACACAGCGAAAACGCCTGTTCCGCGGCTATAGGTCGGTAAAGATGCATACGACCGCCCATACTGCAAAGAGAATCCAACCTCGTCGAACCTCACCAAATTTGTTTCGTTCGGACGCAAAGTGGTTTTCGCCAATCGAGCTGGGATGCGAAACTGATCCAAACCAAGGCCTGATGCGCTTCCGGCTCCAAGCACTCCGCTTCCATCTCGATAAAAGGTTGGTGAAGTGAGGCAAGTCCGACCAGAGCGAGATTCAGCATCAGACCTTCAGCGAAAAAGAGCAAAGGAGAGTCGACCGTATCAAAACCGTATCAGAACGCTATCTGAAGCACTCAAAGGGGTTAGGCGAAGCAGGTCAAGCAGGTGCACTAAATTGTTGAAAACACACGAAACTGGATGAACGCAATGGAAGGATTGGAAGAAGTTCCTCTGCTTCACACGCAGGAGGTCCGGGGTTCGAGTCCCTGCGCGCCCACCATTTAGAATCAGTAGTTTACAGTGCTCCACAAAGGTGATTTGTGGAGCATCTGCTTTTGTAGCAGGTGTTCCAGTGGCGGAAAGAGCTGAATTGCTTCTCAATCATTTGATTTTTCAATAACTTCGGATGAATCCTGATTCGAGGTTCCGGATGGCAATTCTCAAAACGTACCAGAACCGTATCAACACTTCATCAGAAGCAAATGATAGGCCTCAGGACTCGGCTGGAAGCAGTGGCCTAAGTCGTCATAGCGCAAGAAAATCCGATGGACCACTTGGAAGAAATTGACCCTTGCCTTGAAAGATGGCCAACGTGGATACAATAGAATCGTCGCTATTTTCCTCCCAATTCCTTTATCTTCGAACTCTCTAGGATCGGTGTTCTCAGGTAGCGAAGCCTCAGCGGCTTGTGCGCCCGCAGCGCATTAATCGAGCCCATCGGCTGACCTAGCAGTCGCTCCCGTCAGGCCGCCGGGATGGCCAGCCCCACTCAATAAAGGAACGGCTGACGACATAAATGCTAGTTCGCGCCGTGACCCATAAAGAGCCATCCGGATCGAGCGCCAAATTGGCCGGAATTTCTGGAATGGGGATTCGACCACCGAGTTCCCCTTCTGCGCTGAGCAAAAGGATTCCGCCAGGCCCTGTCGCCAGCAAGCTCCCATCAGGCCGAACCTTCAGCCCGTCGGGAACCCCAGCATCTCCACTCGGAAAGCTCAGCAGCCGAATCGGCGCTCCGATGCTGCCGTCAGCGTAAAGGGGAAAACGATTCCAATACATATCCGCGGGATCGGAGTTTGCTACATAGAGAAACTGCTCGTCCGGCGACAAGGCCAATCCGTTCGGTTTTGCCATCGCATCACAGAGCAAGCGAAGGCTTCCCTCATGCCAACGGAACAAGCCATGAAACGGAAGTTCCTTTTGGGGATCCAGATCACGGCCAGCCAAACCATAGGGCGGGTCCGTAAAGTAAATGACTCCCTGGGAATCCACGATGACGTCGTTGGGACTATTGAGACGACGGCCCTCGAAATCCCTGCTCAAAACCTCAATCCTGCCATCACGACGTTGCCGACTGAGGCATCTACGCCCGTGCTCGCAAATGATGAGTTGCCCGGAAAGATCGAGCGCAAGACCATTCGGATGCATTCCCGGGCGATCCAGGTAAACAGAGATCTTCCCGCGGGAAAGGCGATAAATCCTGCTGCGGTGAATATCGCTGAAAAGAAGGTCCCCATCTGGCAGCAGTACAGGGCCTTCTGTAAACTGAAATCCGGTCGCCACTCGCCGAACTTCCGGGCTGCTCATCGGAAATAGAAGCCCCCGTTGACGTCGAGAGTGGCGCCCGTAATGTGCCTTGCTTCGTCGCTCGAGAGGAAGACCACGGAGGTGGCGACATCCTGAGCCGATCCTAAGCCCAGTGGAATATCCTGTGCAACCGCGCGAATTCCCTCTTCGCCATGCGCGGTGCGCAGCATCTCGGTTTCGATCACGCCAGGCGCCACCGCGTTCACGGTTATGTGGAACGGGGCCGCCGTTCGGGCCAGTGTGTGCACCAAGCCAAGTTGTCCGGCTTTGGCGGCAGTGTAGTGGACGAAACCACGAATAGCGCCTCGGAAGGCCGTCACGGAACTATTTACGATAATGCGACCGGAACGCTGCTCCCGCATTCGGAACATAGCGGCCCGAGCGCAGAGAAAGAAGCCCGTCAGATGAGTGTCCAAGACCTCGTGCCATCCTTCCAGCGTTGTTTCAAAGATATCCTCGCGACGCGTCACCCCAGCGTTGCTGACCAGAACATCGATGCGCCCAAAGTGAAGAACTACGGCCTCGAACATAGCATCGACTTCGCGTTCCACCCGCACATCGGCTGGATAGAATAGCGCCCGAGCGCCAGCCGCTTCAATGG
This sequence comes from Bryobacter sp., assembly GCA_044340255.1. GTDB lineage: Bacteria > Acidobacteriota > Terriglobia > Bryobacterales > Bryobacteraceae > Bryobacter. The sequence continues at coordinate 28,060 of JBIITX010000042.1, forward strand.
CAGCACAAGTTTCGCGCGATTCCGGAGTTTCTCGCAAATCATTCACCACCACCGCCGCGGCTCCCGCCTGGGCCAGCGCAATGGCGATACTGGCACCTAATCCACGGCCCGCACCGGTAACGAGGGCAACCTTAGCGTCCAGCCGGAACATCAGTCTTCCTCACTGAATAGTAGGGCTGCGCGTCCGGCGGACGAATCCCGGTGAGCGCTCCACTCTGGTAGTGCCGTAAATCGTGCGGCTCATAGGGGAACTGGTTGGCGCAGTCCTCGTCCAGGTCGATTCCCAGACCGGGTCGGTTGGCTACCAGCATGCATCCGTCTTCGAGGACCAGTGACTCCGGCGCCACTTTGGCCCGCCAAGCCACGTCGCTCATCATGGTTTCCAGCATGAGGAAGTTGGGAGTGGAGGCCGCTACCTGGAGAGTCATCGCATTGCAGATTGGACCATTCGGATTATGCGGGGAAATCCCCTTCTCATGAAGCAGCGCCAAACTGGCCACACGCTTGCATTCGAGCATGCCTCCGACGTGACAGACATCCGGTTGAGCGATATCGAGGGCCTTACGATCAAAGGCGTCCGCAAAGCGGCCTACCTCAAAGAAGCGCTCCCCCGCGGCCACAGGGATGCGAATACGATCCCGTACTTCGGCCAGCGCGGAGAGACTCTCCGGAGACACCGGTTCCTCGTACCAGTAAGGGTTCAGTCGCTCGAGTTCCCTGGCCATAGAGATCGCGCTAGCAACGTCGAGTCGTCCATGCACTTCGATCAGAAGGTCAACGGCAGGGCCTACGGCATCGCGCACCGCTTCGACGATCTCCACCGCCATGCTCCGCTCTTCCGGCTCCAAAGTGCGATAGGCGGAACCGAAAGGGTCGAACTTCAGGGCGCGAAAACCAAGTGCTGCCGCAGCCCGAGCCTTTTCCGCGAATTGCAAGGGTGTGCGAGCGCCGGCGAACCAGCCATTGGCGTAGCACTTCACGCGATCGCGACTGAGCCCGCCGAGCAGTTCGTAAACGGGAACGCCGAGTGCCTTTGCCTTGATGTCGAGCATGGCCGCTTCTACGGCGCTCAGAGCCGTACGCAGAATAACGCCGCTTCTCCAGTAGGAGTCACGGTTCATGATATGGATGTGGTGCTCGACCGCAAAAGGGTCCTTACCCAAGAGGTAGCGGCCGAGCTCTTCGACGCCTTCGGCAATCGTACGTTCGCGCATTTCGACGGTGGCTTCGCCGACGCCGGTGATGCCCTCATGAGTGTACAGTTTGACGAATACCCAGTTGCACCGATAGGCGTTCACGACGAAGGTCTTCAGGGCGGTAATGGTGAGTTGTTGACGCATTTTGTTATTTGTTGAGTTCTCCCCCCGTTAGCAGATACAGTTTGACTGCGCCAGGCTGGTGAGGGATTCTGAGACGGCCGTCCTTTACTTCGAGCAATCCGCCGTCGAAGAGTTCTTCGGCCTGCCATTTGATTCCGCCAGCTAAATGAAGCTCGAGTGGCTGTGGCGACTGCATGTGGACCCCGATCAGTCGGCTGTTTACATACACAGGATCAGTACCGGGGCTGTAGATGTGTACACCCGCCTGGCGGGCCAGTTCCCGATACAAATCCGCCGGCAGATTCGGCACCGCGCTGTACACGGAAGTATGTTCTGCCAATCGTTTATATCCCAATGCGGGAATACCACTGCCGGCGTATCTGCCGAGAACAGTAACGCTTTCGTCCGCGATTCGGAACAAAGGGAACAGGCGCTCGGAAAAACCGTAGCGCGCGCCGCTCGCATCCAACTTCACACTGCCATCCACGGAGTCGTGCCTGGCAATGCGCATCCCGGTCACGGCTGAGATGCCATCCGCGGATACTTGATCCGCCTGAATCAAGTTGGGCGCCCAGATCCAGACGAGCGTGCGACCGTTCTTTGCCACCCGTTTTTCGATGAATTCGCGTTGCTGATTGCCGATGCGCAGACAGTTCAGAAACACAACCATGCGGTACTGCTGCCAGGGGATGTTCTCGTTGGCAATATCGGAAAAGTTGTAGATGTCCCAAGGGGCACCTACCCGCGCAAGCACATCCGGGGGATTCACCAGCAAGTCGTCACTCAGGCGAGAGAGCGAGGATGTGTAGTACATCGACTGGGTGTCTCCAAACACGGCAATCTGAGCGACCGAGCGCATATCGATGTCCTGAAGCCGCCGGCTTACCTTTACCAGATTGGCTACCTCCTTGCGTAGCGGATCGGAGTCGTAGTAGCCTCCGAAAAAATCGAACCACCACATACCGGTTCGCTTCACGCGCGTCAAGAGAAACTCCCTTCGCAGTACCATCCGGGTCTCGAATTCGTCCTTTAGCTTCGAGTCCGAACCCGGTATGCGGCGCCCGTTTTCCACCGTCGTGGGAGCGACATAGGTCGTGTGGTCGATCTCTTGAAAAGTCAGCTTCCCATGCAGGGCCAACGAATCGATAGTAGTGAGATAGCCGCTTGCCCCTCCAAAACGACGAGCTTCTCCGTAGCGCGCCGGGCTGAAGATCATGTCGATGTCCGGGGACTTCCAGACTGGCTCGTAGGCGAGGTGGCCTTCTTCGAGCAGGCGTTTGCCACGCAGGGTATTCAGATATCCGTAGAAGACTCCCAACAGCTTGCGGTGTTCGATCACTTCCTGCGCGCGGGACGCAAAACAGAGAATGGCATCCGCGATAACTTCATTGTGAAACCGCCAGTAGCTCAGGGCGGCGGCATCCCGCTCGGGGTGGCGCAGTACTCCCTCGGCACATTGGTAAAGTTCGTGCAACGCAGGAAGCGTTGCCTCAGGACTCCCCAGGACCTTCCGGTAAGAGGCTTCCTTAATGGGGTGGGCTCGAATTACGGCATCCGTGCGTCGTGACTGGGAATTCGTGTACCACTCTGTGGAAGATCCGCAGAACAGGCTATAGGCGAATACACGGTCTCCATACTTCCGCTCGACATAGCGCATGATGTCCTGCAGTGCCTGGGCGGCATCCCTCCTCCAGGGCTCGTGGCCAGCCATCTCCACCAGATTGCGAAAGGTATTGGAGTACTCCGGATGAGCCTTCAGGTACCAGTCACGCGTGTCCAATTGCAGCATGACGTTAAAGTAGGCCTCCGGCGCGCACTTGATGAAGAGGTCCATCTGCCGGTCGAGGTTCTCAAAGTTGTATTGTCCAGGCCCGGTCCAGATTTCGCCAAACCGAGAGTAGGGCACATCGAGAGTGCAATCCATGCCGGTGTGAAGGACGCTCATCAGCCGGACGCCGGCGTCATAAAACTGCCGGATGTTCTTTTCCGTTGCACGGAAAGACCGAAAAGCAAGCGGCTCATAGACGCGGCCGCCTACTTCGACCTTGAGTTCACCGTTTCGACGCACCAGTCGAGCTTGCGCGGGACCGCCCGTGCCGGCACCCGGTTGGGCCGCTGCGAGGGGGAGACCGCCAGAAAGGGCGAGGAAGGTCCGCCGCGTCTTGCTCATCGAACTCTTCGCGCTTTCTTGGCCTGCGTCATGCCCGACGCCTCGCGTTGGGCCAGAAGATCTTGACGGGCATTTTCGCAATGCAGGAGTGTCACCCGTTCGGCTTCAGCGCCATCGCGGCGGTCGAGCGCGCGAATGAGGGCGCGATGCTCAGCAACGAGTTGATCCAGCCGTTCTGCCCCGAATCCAAAAGTCCGTCGCATGGTAATGACAAGTTCCCAGTTGCGCTCCAAGAGCCGAAGGGCATCGACATTGTCGGCAATCTGGTAAATCACATGGTGGAAAGCTTTGTTCTCCTGGAGGACACCGTCGAGATCTCTCTGCCGGGCGCATTCTTCGTAACGTGCTTCGATAGCGTGAAGGCGGAAGATATCGGAGTCCTGAATGCGGCAAATCGCACGGCGTATCAGAAGAGCCTCCAGAGCTCCCCGAATCTCATACATGTTTTCAATGAAATGCTCATCGACGTTGCGGATGCTGGCGCCGCGATTGGGGGCGAAAGTGATTAGACCTTCACCTTGTAGCATTTGAAGCGCTTCACGGACCGGCATCTGACTGACGCCATAGCGTCGAGCGATATCGGCGATTTTGATCCGATCCCCTGGACTGAAGACGCCCTTGAGGATGTCCGTCCGGATCTGCTCTCGCACCCTAACGTAAATCGGATCCGCGATACCAGGTACAGCGGGTTGCACTTCGTCAGTCATGAACTTACCTTCCTATGGTCCTTCTCGAACGAAAACAGTGCCGCACACAGGACGGCGACACCTCCTATGATGTACACGGCGGAGAGAGCGCGGAGACCGGGAGACAATCCAGCGGCCTGCTTCAGTGCGCCGAGGATAATGGGCGCGGCCGCGGCCGTCAGAAACGCGAAACAAATCATCAGGCCCGAAATTGATGCATGGTAGCGCGCCTCCACAACTTCAAAGACTGTTGTGTAGGTATTGGCTTCATAGAGACCGCGGCAGAATCCGAACAGCGCGATCGAAAGATAAAGGGTACCAATGCCGCCCGCAACGCCCATGCCGTAGATAAAGGGAGCACCCGCCACAAGAGCTACCGCCTGCTGGAAAAGCCGCCGACGCGGGGAGGCCATGGCTATGGCATCGGAAATTCGACCGCCGAGCATGACTCCAGCGAATGCAGCCGCGTGGTGGTAGAACATGCTGGAGAATCCGGCTTGCGCGAGACTCTGGCCGAATTGCTCGTGCAGGTATGTCGGCATCCAGGTCAGATATCCCACATTCACAAACACCAGGGAGGAAAAGCCCAGAGTCAGGAGCGCCAAGGTGGGACGACTGACCACTATACGAAAGATTTCCTTCAAATCAGGACGGCCCGCGGGATGTACGGCGCGACTGTCCCGCAAGCGCACCGCCAGCACGAGCGAAAGCAGAATCCCTACGGCGCCAAAGACCACGAATGCCGATCGCCACCCGAAGCGGTCTGCCAGCCAGCCGGCCAGCAGTCCGCTCGCCACGACTCCACAGTAGAGTGAAGTCTGGTGGATGGCCATGGCCTGAGCCCGGGTTTCTCTGTGGTGTTCCCCAATCAGGGCGTTCGCCGCGGGAGCGTAAACGGCCTCTCCCGCCCCGGTGGCGATACTGCGGATGCCGATCAGTTGTCCCAGCGTTGCCGCGAAAGCCGTCAACAGCGTTGAAGTACTCCAACTGAAGAGGCTTCCGGACACCAGCCAACGACGATTCCACAGGTCGCCGAGGTATCCCGCCACCGGGACCGTAACCGCCAAAGAGGCCGTAAAGAGTCCCGCGATCCAGCCGGCCTGGATATCGGTCAGGCCCAGGTCTGCCTTCAATTGCGGCAGCACAATGGCAAAGACCTGTCGATCCGCCTGATTGAAGAAGAAGGCCAGCCAGAGCCAGCCAACGAGTTCCCACCGATACGGCATCCCTTTCGGCATTAGAAGTTGTACTTCAGGCCGAATTGAATAATGCGGGCGGGCGCGGCGCTCGAAATCACTCCGAAGTTGACGTTCCCGACGGAATTGCCGGGCTGCCCGAAGTTGGTGTGGTTTGGCACATTGAAGAACTCCGCCCGGAACTGTAGGAACTGGCCTTCAAAAGTCGGAAAATCCCTCAGAATCGATACATCCAGGTTCACCCTACCCGGTCCATCGAGGATGTTCCGCCCCGCATTGCCGAAAGTGAACGGGTCCGGGCGGCGGAAGGCGGCGGTATTGAACCAGCGGCTGAGGGGCCGCTCAGCAGAGGGGAGGTTCACCTCTCCGCTGACGTACTGGGCACGCAATCCACCGACACCTGTATTGGCGTCGCCAATGGATCGGGGAGAAAACGGGATTGCGTTGAGCCAGCTAAAGAAACCACCAATCTGCCAATTCTTGAGTGCAGAGTTTGCCAAGCGGTTCATTGACGGGGTTGGGATGGTCGCCGTCCAGCCCAGTCGAAAGCTGTGGGCAATGTGGTAATCCGACAACCCGCGCTCCAGGTCCCGGCGCCGTTCGTCTTGCGCAAAATCGCCGGAGCCGGGGTTTGCGCGGGACGTGCCGTCGTCGATTGCCTTGCTCCACGTGTACGCGGCGATTAGGCTATAGCCGCTAGAGAATCGCTTTTCCGCCCTTGCCTGCAGTCCGTGATAGTTAGAATTCACCAGGGGAGCCATCGGAGTCACGGTGCCCACCAGCGGGGAAGGCAGGCGGCGCGGTTGCGCGGGTCCAGGTCCCGGAGGAGCGATGTTAAGCACTTGAAATGCGGAAATCTTGTGCCCTTGATTGCCGCTGTAACCGATTTCCACGACAGTGTCATTGCCCACTTGGCGCTGTAGCGTGGCGCTGTATTGAAAGACGTAAGGCATCACCAGGTCGCGCGCCAGAGAGAAAATGCGCGGTTGGGTCACAAGGGTGATGCTCGAGCCGCCTTCTCCAAAGGGATCTGTGATGGGCAGGTCGGGACGCAAAGGATCCGCCACCGGCGCCTGCCTCACCCCTTGTGGTGGGTTGCTGGTCATGTCATTCAACGGGTTGGCGAAATCTTCGCTAAAGAATGCGCCGAAGCCCAACCGCAGGCTCGTCCGTCCCCGGCCGTCCGCGTTCCAGGCCAGTCCCAACCGCGGTCCCCAGTTGTTCCTGTCCCACTTCGTGGGATAACGGCCAAACCTGCCGTCGCGCACGTAGGGAATCCCGGAATCCAGGCGAATGTTTGCGAATCCGGCATAGGGGTCGCCCGTCCCCATGCGTACCAACGTGACGTCATTGCCTACAATCGCCGAGATCAGGTTATCGTTCTTCTCCAGAAAAGGACTGGCCAGTTCGTAGCGCACACCCAGGTTCAGCGTCAGTCGCCGGTGCAGGCGCCAATCATCCTGAAAGTATCCGGCATACGAACTGCGCCGGAAGTACGATTGCACGTTCCCGATAGTCCGATCCGCACGGATGATCGACCCCAGCAACAAATCAGCTGCATCGGAACCAACACTGTTGGCCACTTGCGGGTTGCCGGTATACCGCCCATCCCAATTCAGTGCGCCCTTGAGCCGCAGGGCGAAGATGTTGAACTGGAAGCGGCGGAACTCTCCACCGAACTTCAAGCTGTGCTTGCCCTGAATGAAGGTCACATTGTCCAGAAGCTGAAAAGTGTTGTTCGCCTGCTGGAAGGGATCCACGTTGGGCACATTGGAAACGCTGGTCATCTGCAGAGTGGCGACGCCAAACTCCCTCTGTTGCGTAGCAAAGCCGCGAATTCCCAGAGCACCCATTACGTCCTCGTTGTCGATGACCGACCTCGAAAACCGCTGGCTGGCGAGGCGGGAAAACCCGAATTTGAATTCGTTCAGGAATGTCGGACCAAAGACGCGGGTATAGCCAATGGCTCCGTTTTGCGGCGTTACGCGGGTTTGACCGGCCGCGATGGGCATCGTTCCAGGAAAAGCAGTTGGCTGGTCCATGTGGATGTAGCGCACAAACAATGTATCTTTGCTCGAAAACGAATGGTCGCCGCGCATCGTGTGTTGGTCCGAATCCGTCGCGTCGCTTCGCGTATCAACGAAGTTGTTGATTCGTGTCTGCGCTGTTGCGGTCGGCCAAAGTGCAATCAAGCCGCGCCCTTGTGGCGTAATGCGGTTGGCTGGAATTCGGCCGCCCGGGAAAGGAGTACGAATAAATCCCGCTCCCGCAGGATTCGGCGCCAGGCTCGCCGGATCGAATATCGATCGTCCCAGTTGGGAGAAATCACCAGCTCGATAGTCCTCCAGCGGCACGGTGGAAACCGCAGTCTGACCCTGGCGGATTCGCAGTCCCTCATAGTTGTAGAACCAGAAGGTCCGATTTCGTCCATCGTAGATTTTGGGGATGTAGACCGGCCCACCGGCTCCGGCGCCAAACTGATTCTGACGATACGCCGGCCTGCGTGGTGCGAAAAAGTTTCGCGCGTCCAATTTGTCGTTGCGCAGGAATTCATAGGCGGTACCGTGCACTTGATTGGTTCCCGACTTCGTCACCGCATTCACCTGCCCCCCAACACTCCGGCCAAACTCGGCCGAATACGAATTGGTCTGCACCTTGAACTCCTGCAAAGTGTCCACCGACGGACTAATTGCAATGATGTTCCAGTTCCCGTCCACATTGGTGACGCCATCGAGCAGGTAATTGTTGAATTCAGGCCTTAAGCCGTTCACACTGATGCTCGTGGATGCCCCCCGCACGCCGGGTTGCTGTGCCCCATAGCCCTTCCCGTCCGATACACCAGCCGACAGCGTCGCCAGTTGGAGGAAGTTCCGACCGTTCAGCGGCAGGTCGACGATCAGTTTGTTGTTAACCACTGTGCCCAGAGTCGGGTTTTCCGTTGCCACCAGGGGCGGTGCCGCGTCCACCTGCACCTGCTGGCTAACGTCACCCAGTTCTAGTTGAACATCGACGACCGCAGTCTGCTGCACCTGCAGGGTAATGCCTCTTTGGACTGCAGCTTTGAAGCCACTCTGCTCGACACGGATATCGTAATTGCCAGGCGGCAGCGCCGGAACATAATAGCGGCCCTCAGCGTTGGTGGCCGTGTTCCTGTCTATACCAGTGGCGACGCTGCGAATGAGTACCTTGGCGGAAACGACAGCCGACCCGGATGGGTCCGTTACGGTACCGGAGAGAATAGCGGTGGCAGTCTGAGCCGAGAGGGCCGACGCCCAGACTGAAAGCAACGACAGGGTCAATAGCGTTCTTGTCATGATGACTACAAAATTATATCAAAAATCATAAACTGTCAATTCTCTTCCCTTATTTGCCGTTCTATATTTCTCGTCATGTAGGATTTGATATCATCTAGCTAATCCGTTTTCGCCTCGCCTGCATGCGCATCGCGACTGGCAGGTCAGGAGCACCCGGCAAGATGGTGGCGCATCTCCTTTTCGGGCGCCCGATTGCGGAGTGTTGTTTGTCTTCCCTCTCCCAGAGTGAACCGAAGCTCTTGCAAACAGTTCCCGGTCGATTCTGGTGAACCAACCTGCAATCGAATTGCGGGGCTGGCACCTTAACCTCTTCCATCAGTACGCCGAGCACGAAGCAGCTCCACACCTCGACTCCCCCAGAGAGTCCCCCCTCCAAGGCCCGGTCATGACGCGGCCGACCAAGCAAAATATTGGTTCACCAGAGATGGAAGAGCCCCATGTAAACAGGATGCGGAACCTGTTCCCGCTGCCAGCCCCTATCGCTTGTCGTCCTCGAAAAATCCATCACCCCCGTCTCGCTCAAAAATCAGGACCAACTCGCGATTGGATCACCCTCACAAAAGAGACCGTATCAAAACCGTATCAAAACTCCATGTGAAGCAAACAATAGGCTTAAGGAATCGGCTCTAAGCAGGTGGCCTAACTTGTTGGAAATTATGAAAAACGGTTGGAGCGATTGGAACGATTAGAGACAGTCCCTCTTCTTCACACGCAGGAGGTCCGGGGTTCGAGTCCCTGCGCGCCCACCATTTAGAATCAGTAGTTTACAGTGCTCCACAAAGGTGATTTGTGGAGCATCTGCTTTTCTGGCAGGGGATCTGGGATCAGACCATTTAGGGGCGATTCGTAAGTTCCTTAATTTTCTTACACTTCAGAAGAGTCTTTCATTGAAGTGCACACTGACAAACTGCGGAACGTATCAAAACCGTATCAATACTTGGCTTTTGACACGATCTCAGGTGACGGTTGCTCCCGCAAATCCATCTGAGATGATTGGATCAGCGTCTCGCCAAAGCCAGAGCCTGCAGTTCCTGAAGATACAACCATTGCATTGAAGTCGCTCTCAAGTGGGTTGCTTTTTTCAACACAACGGCCTGCTCGGCATACCCTGCTCAACGTGCGAATGATTCCATAGTGGAACTATATTGACAGTCGCTCTGGGGGCGGGCGCTTACTTGTCTTGACGAATTCGTAGCCAATGCCGAGGAACACGATGGACTTTTCGAATCAGTGAAGGCCCGGGCGTCGGAACTCGCCGACCCAGTTTTGTCCAGACTTGCTCAGCGCGATTGGATCGAACATAACGTGCTTACGAGTCGCCGCCAGTGCGGGGTGGTCCAGTTTCTCACCGTTTGCGAAGATCCAATTCTCAACTCATGAAGGAACTGGCTTCCCGAATACCGCATGAGAAACTGGACAACCAAAGACGTCAAGTTCGTTCTAGTTTGGGCGCAATCCTCGGAATCCGAACGCCTTCCAGTAATACAGATCGCTCGCCAACTGAATCGCACGCCCGATGCCGTAAAGGAGTAGATTCGACGATGCCTTGCGCGAGGTGCACTGCCATGGAAGGAGAAACGGCACTGGAACCCCGATGACTTGGTGGCTTTGGATGGGGGCAAGCAGCCAGAGGGCCGGAGCAACTCCGCAATTAGTAGGTTCTTGCGGCGAAGAGAGTGAGCTGCGGAAGAGGTGCACGCGACATTGACAGCAACTGAGGTCGCTGCGAGCCTAGGCGTGTCGAAAATGACCATCCACCGCTACGTGAAGCACGGACTGCTTCGGCGGTTCAAAGATGGGATTGCCGAAAGCTCGTTCGATCACCTGTTCACGGCTGGTGCGGAAGACGCTTTCGTCGATATCTCCAAATATATTGACACTACCCGCCGCCCGCACCAGATCTTCAACCGGGTTTCTCCTGCCGCTGGCCCAGGGGCCTTCATGATTCGTTTCGAGGTATACCCGTACCGGTTTCAACCCGCGAGTTCTTTGCTGCAAACGCTCTAACCCCGCCGCCATCTCAGTGGCCACACGCCGGGCCTGCCGGGCTCGTCCTACCGCTTCACCCAGCTTGCGAATCCCCGCGAGGACGTCCGCAAAGCTGGCCGGTTCGCTATGGAGCACCACATATCCTTCCCGCCTCAGTTCGTCGGAAATCCGGCGCTGAAAGGACGTCCCAGTTAGAATCAGCGTTGGTTTCAACTCCCGCAGCAGCTTGCGATCCACGTCAGCAAACCGGCCCGGCACCTTCACCCGTCCGCTGGCACGGTCTCCCATCACCTGCTACGGAAACACACTGGTTCCGGTAACGCCCACCAACAGGTCCCTCGCCCCGATCGCGTAGAGGGTTTCGGTCTCCGGCGAACTCAGGCTCACCACGCGCTGGCCAAAACAACTCCAGGCCAACAGCCCCAGCAAAATCCACTTCATCGCCCGGCAGCCCGCTTTCGCCACCACATCCAGACCCCGGTTGGCCCCAGCGCCGCAATCGCAATTCCCACCAGCGCCCAGAGCACCTGCACCAGACGGCCTCCGAACACCCCAAAATGAAAGCCACTCAGCCAGCCCAGAAAGGAATCTCCGGGATGGCGATCGGCCAGCCGCCGCACCTCGAGCACCGCGCCCGTGCGCGGATCCAGCGTCACGCTCGACACCTGATGAAAGGCCGCAAAGCTGCTTTCGCGAAACGTCACCCGCAGCGGAAACTTCGCATCCGGAATCGGAAAGCGATGGATCGTCTTGCCGGGATAGGCCTGCTGTGCAATGTCCATCAACTGCCAAACCTTCAAGGTCGCCGCAGGCGCCTCCAGCTTCGGCAGAGTCACCTCTGGGGCGCGGCCCACCATCGCCTTCACCACATCAATATAGACACGCGACCAGGTGTAGTAAGCTCCCGTAAAGCCCAGCCCCAGCAGAAACAGGCAACTGGCCGCGCCGAGCCCATAGTGCCATCCTCTCACGTCACGCAGGTGCAGCTTGCGCAGCCGAGGCCACACCAGAATTGCCCCCGTCACGGCCAGCAGCATCATACCGATGGCCCCGTAGCCATTGGCCAACCGCCCCTCCCGGCCAAATCTCAAATTCGTATGCAGCGTCACCACCCACCCAAGCCAGCCACTCTTCGGATCATGCGTGCCCACAATCGCCCCGCTTTCGGTATCCACATACACTTCCAGCGACTGCGGCCCCTTAAGCAAAAACACCATCCAGTAGCGCGTCTCATCATGAGGCCAACTGAAGCTGAGCGGTCTCCAGCCTGGGTACCTCCGCCCAATCTCGGCAAGCACGGCATCCGCGTCCGCCCTATAAAGCGGCTCTCCACCAGGATGCAGTTCCTCGTGCAGCATGGTATAGATTTCGTCCTTGAAGACGATTACCGCCCCGCTCAACCCAATTAGCACGGCGTACAGCGCGAGCGTCAACCCCAGCCAAAGATGTGCACCGATCAACATTCCTCGGACGGTCATGCCTCTTCTATCTCCTTTTCTATCTCCTTTCAGCAATCACTGAAAGGTAACTGCCATTCTTGGAAATACTATCCTCGCGCAAATTTTCAGCGTTCCCGTCTCCAACCCAAAACAATCTCTGGCACGCAACTCCTTGACTAGTATCGCTACTCCCAGCAACCCATGACGGGAGAGAGGATATCGCTGCAATTCGCGACTGCGCCTAACGCAACTGACTTTGGTTCCGGATCTGCGGACACCATGACGCCAAAACCACAACTTGCGGAGTGGCCTCACAAGTCCGTTGCAGCGTTACCCTAGCCCCAGGTAGCCTGTGATGCATATTGCCATCGACATTCCTGACGAGATCGGAAACATTTTCGCTGCCCAGGGAGGCGGCGTTTCTCGCGCGGTCTTGGAGGCGGTCGCCATCGAAGCATACCGCTCTGGTGCCATCACCACCCTACAAGTTCAGCAGATGCTCGGGTTGCGATCCCGGTGGGAAACTGAGACCTTTCTTCAAGCCAATTCACTCGACTCACTAGACTTGACCATCCACACCGCACATGCCGACGTTTCAATACACATGATCGCCAACTTCTTCCGCCACTGCGACTTAGTCTTTTATTGTGTCCGGAATTGGTCTAGTAGGAGAACTGTAAACCGCCGATGGCCCAGGCACCGGGGGTGCGCCAGCCATTTTCGTAGTAGGTCTGGTTGAGGAAGTTTTCCACCTTTACATAAGCGCGGACTTTTTTGCGCTCGGCTTCCCAGATTTTGTAGCCGGCGACGAGGTCGGCTTTGGTGAAGCCGGGAGACTCGAAGGCGCGGGTGCGGGAGATGGCGAAGAATGGCACGATGAAGGAGGATCCGCGGAAGAGGTCCATGGTGACATCGATCTTCTTGCCAATGCGCTGGGTGATGACAAAGGTGGCGGTGTGGCGGGGGGTGGTGAGGGCGCGCCAGAAGCCGGCGATCTGGAAGTCGCGGTCATTGACCGCGTTGGTGAAGGTGTAGGAGCCGTTGAAGGTGGTGTTGGTGGCGAAGCGGGCTTCGTAGCCGAGTTCGAGGCCGCGTGAGATGCCACCGACGCCATTGAGATAACCAGAGGTGCGGCCCCAGGGATCTGTGGCGGGACGGATGATGCCGCTCGAATCAAAAGCTGTGAGTTGTTTGATGCGGTTATAGAAGTAGGTGGCGCTGAGGCGGACCTTGGACTGCAGCATGTACTGATCGATGCCGAAATCGTAGGTGTTGTAGCGATCTGGCAGGAGAGTGGGATCGCCGTAAGGGGTGAAGATGACGGCACCGGTAGCGGGCACGTTTGAGAAGCCAGCGCCGAAGCGTTCGTAGAGGGCAGGGGCGCGATAGGCGTTGCCCAGGTGGGCGCGGATCTTGGTGCCGGATTCGGGGATGAGGTAGGCGAGGGAGAGGTCGCCGGTCCAGGCGGTGGGGGGGCTCGGGAGATCCCGGCTGTAGTTGTTGGCGGTGCCCTGGATAGCAAATTCAGGGCGCTTTAGATTGAAGCTCTGAACGCGGCCGGAGGCAGAGACGAGGAGGCGGTCGCGGAAGAGGGAGAACTGATTCTGGATGAAGGCGGCGTTGGCCGTTTGACGAACTTTGCCGTCCACCAGGATGGTGCGGGGGGCAGGAAGGCCGTTGTTCTGACGGTCGTTGAAGAACTCTTTTTCGAATTCATAGCCTACAGAGAGTTGATAGATTTTTGAAACTCGGATTCCTGCCCGAAGGTCGATGTTATCGATAAATCCACCGGGGTTGGTGAGGGTGGAGGCCGCTGGCTGGAAGCCGCCGCCACCGGGACCGTTGCGGAAAATGCGATTGGTATTGAGGCGCTGGTAGGCAGCCTGCAAGTTGATGTTGTTGCCGATATCGTGCTGGAGCTTTACGGCGGTGGTGAAGAAGGTGGAAGAGCGACGGTTGTCTGTATCGTCGCGGCCTGGGACGTAAGTCGCGTTTCCGTAATTCACTGGTAGGTTCCTGTTGAGGTTTTGGACCTGATCGAGGGGGAGCGGAATGGCGGGAATGATATCGGAAGTACCGAAATTGGCAGCGGGGATGCCGCCTGTACCTGGAGTCACGTTGGACTGGAGGAAGTCTTTTGCACCGTAGAAGCGGCCGGTGAGGCGGGTCTTGGGGGTGAAGTCGTAACGGACGAAGGTCTGGCCGCCATTGGAGCGATTGGCGTCGTTACCGTCCACTCCGTTCATGACATTGAGGTGGGTGAAGCCAGCGCTGTAGAGAAGCTTGTTGTTCATGAAGGCGCCGCCGATGGTGGCGCGACCGCGCATGAAGCCAAGGCCACCGCCTTCGGCCTGAATCATGCCGTGGGTAGGCCCGCCGCCGTCATCGGAGACGATGTTGATGGCACCACCCACCGCAGAGGTGCCATAGAGAGAGGAGCCGGAGCCGCGGAGGACTTCGACTTGCTTGGCGTTGACAAAGGTCATGTTGGCGACGAAGGAGCTGGCGTCGCCCTGGGTAGTGGTTGGGTCGCGGAAGCGCATGCCGTCGATCAAGACGGCTGAGGCGTCCGGGCGCAGGCCGCGCATGCGGATCTGCGTAAGAGCGCCGGGGCCACCGAGTTGGCGGATCTGCACACCAGGTACGGAGCGAACAATTTCTGCAAGGTTCGTTTCGTTGCGGTTGTTGATTTCTTCGGCCGAGACAACGCTGATCGCTTTAGTAGTTTGGTCGATGGTTTGTGCGCCGTCACTGGCGGTAACAATCACTGTTTGGGCGAGGCCGCCGATGGCAAGCTTGAAGTCTTCATCCTTGGGAGTGCCTGTTTTTTCAATCGTGATCTGGCGGGAGGCAAGGCTGAAGGCTTCTGATTCTACTTCCAGGATGTAAGTACCGCTGGGGATGCTTGAGAACTTGTAGGTACCGCCGGCTTCTGAGGCCGTGCTTGCAATGATTGCGCCGCCTGCGGCATGGAGGCTGAGGCGGGCGTTGGCTACGGGTGCGGATTGCGGGTCGGTAATCTTGCCCTGGAGGACAGCTTGAGCGAAGGAGGGGAGGGAGGAAATTCCAATTGCAATCAAGGTTCGGAGCAAGAGACCGGGAGCCATTAGCAATAGCTTATGGTTGGATCGAGCTCAAACCCAACGGATTCTTACTAGCGGGTGAAAATGAGCGGTGAGCGGGACAAAATAGAAGGTTTTGAAGTTGTTTGGTTCATCGCAAACGTTGCCTGGATCGGATGACTATGTCCGTTGATCGGCGATTTTCGCCCGTTCATTGAATTAGTGCGACTTAAACAATTCAGCATGACTATACTCATAGAGACACAAATCTCATGCCTGCCCTTTACGACATCACCGTCAAGCTTTTTTACCAACTTTCGAACTTCTTCTTCTGGCCTGTGGCGATCAGTTTGATCGTACTTTTTGTCTGGTCTCTGATTGAATTGGGTCGGCTGGCTTACAACGTTTTCCAACGTCGCGGAGATGAAGCTACAAATCTTGAGGCGTTGGGATCTGCGCTAGACGCGGATTTTCGACGAAATCGCTATAGCGATGGCAAATTGAATGGGGTCAAGTTGTCGATCGGCCTTCTGGGATTCTGGCAGCGGCTCGAGAAGCGACGCGGGACGCTGGAAACAGCAAAAAACTTTGAGATGCTGCTGGATCAGGCTTTGCGGGAAGAAGAATCGCAAACGACGGCAAGGCTCGATTTTTCTCGTGCGCTGGTGCGGCTTGGGCCTATGCTTGGCTTGGCCGGGACGATCATCCCTTTGGGGCCGGCGCTGCAATCGTTGTTGACTGGCGATATGGCGGGAATGGTGAACCATCTGGTGGTGGGCTTTGGGGCGGTAGTGTGCGGGCTGGTGATGTCGGGTATTGCCTATGCGATTACGTTGGTGCGGGAGCGCTGGGCGCGGGCTGACGTTGAAGCCATGGAGAATCTGTGTGAGCTTTTGATGCAGGCAAGGAGCAGCAATGCGAGCATTCCGGCGTAAGGATCGATCAAAGTCGCGTTTCACAAGCATTCACCGCGAGGACCCGTTGTCGGGTGTGGCGAATTTGTTTGACGCTTCAATTGTGTTTGCCGTGGGCTTGATGGTGGCGCTGGTGCAGGCGTTTAGCATGGCGCAGATTCTCGACCCGAACTCGGAGTTCACGATCGTCAAGCGTGACACGCGAACGGGTGAAATGGAAATCATCGAGAAAAGCAAAAAAGAAGTAAAGGTGAAGAAGATGACTCCGGAGAAGAAGTCGGGGTCTGGGACGCGATTGGGAGTCGCATATCAATTGCCGGATGGAAGTGTTGTTTATGTACCTGAAGCGAATCAGTAGTCTTGTTGTTTTGTTTGCGGGATTGATGGCTGGGGCAGACCCGGTGAAGATCCTGATTGTGTCTGGTGGCGGGCAGGTGATTCAGGAAGCCAAAACGGCGTTTGACAAGCAGTATGGGGCGGGGCTGATTGAGGTGCAGACGGCGGCGGGCGAGCCGACGGCAGAACAGATGGCGTGGGCGCGGATCAGTTTCTACTTTCACCCAGAAGACAGCATGATGCAGCGGCTGACGCCGCAGGCGGACAAGGCGGCCAAGCGCGGTGCAGCCTTTGTGGTTTCGCCCACGATGTTTCTTCCGAGGCAGTGGGTTTATAAGCAGAGCACGAAGCTGGCTGAAGAGGTGGAGCGGTATTGGCAGTTTGGCGGGGTGGAGAACATCACGCCAATGTTGGCGCTGCTTTACCAAAGTGGCGGGGGCGTGAAGAAGCTGAAGTTTTCGGCTCCAGTCTCGCAGGCTTCGAGTGGTATCTATCATCCAAAGACACGCAAAGAATTCAAGAATCTATCGGAGTATCTGGGTTGGTATGAGACGAGCGGGCTTTACAAGAAAGGTGCCCCGCTGGTTGGAATTGGCTTCTTCAATACCAACATTAAGCAGCAGGATCTGGCTCATATCGATGCCTTGATCGCTGAGCTTGAGCGAAACAAAATTGGAGCAGTGCCTGCCTTTGGCTGGCCGTTCAACACATTGAACCCGTATTTCACGGTGGATGGCAAGTCGCCGTTGCGATTGATTTACGCGCTCAATCTGGGTGTGCTGAAGCCGGACGATACGAAGTGGCTGGAGAGCCATGGGGTTCATGCGATGAACCTGCAGGTGACGCGGCAGACTTATGCCGAATGGTCGAAGGGGTTGCGTGGTTTGATGCCGGACAAGGTGCCGAGCCAGATCTCGACGCCAGAGCGGGCAGCAACGGCCGAGCCGATTCTGTTTGCCTCGACCGAGACACGTGCGGACGGCACGAGTTATGCTGCGCCGATTCGGGAGCGGGTGGAGATGACGGTGAAGCGGAGTTTGCGGTGGATTGCACTGCAGGACAAACCGAACGCTGAGAAGAAGATTGTATTCGTTTACTACAACAACCCGCCGGGCAAGGGAAATCTGGGGGCTTCGTATTTGCAGGTGTTGCCGACGATGTCGACCTTGCTTGAGCGGTTGCGCAAGTCTGACTATGTGACGGGCGATACACGGCCGAGTGACCGGGATTTGATTCGGATGCTGGAGCGCTCTGGACGGAATGTTGAGACCTGGGCACCGGGTGAGCTGGATGCGATGCTCGAGAAGGGCGGAATGGTGTTGTATGCGGTGGAAGACTACAAGCGGCACTTTGCACAGTTGCCAGTTGAGTTTCGCAACATGATTACGAAGGAGTATGGGCCGCCCGAGAAGACCGAGATGCTGCGGATCAAGACAAGCGAAGGCAAGCATTTCTTTGTGATCCCGGGGGCTCGTTACGGGAACGTGTTTATGGGTGTGCAGCCGCTACGTGCCACCTTTGACCGAATCATTGACACAACACACGATACGACGGTGCCGGTGCCGCATTCCTATGTGGCTGCCTACATGTGGTACCGACACGTTTTCAAGGCCGATGCGATTGTTCACATTGGGCGTCATGGGACGCTCGAGTGGCTGCCGGGCAAGCAGGTGGCGCAGGCGGGATGGGATCACTCGGAGGCGATGCTTGGGGATATCCCGAACCCGTATTACTACATCATGGACGGAGACGGCGAGTCGTTGCAGGCGATGCGGCGGAGTGCGGCGGTGATGATTAGCCACCTGACACCGCTGATCTTGGGTGGTGGGATGCGCGAGGAGTTGCGACCGTTGAATCAGGCGCTGGAGCAGTTGCGCGAGAAGCAGGATACGCAGGCGACACTGGCCGATCAATACTGGCAGACGGTGAAGGCCGAGGCGATCAAGCTGAAGCTGGATACTCAGCTGCGTTTGAATTTGAACGATCCGGATATTCGCGAGTCTCAGGCGAAGCTGATGAAGTTTGTAGGTGAGGTGCTGGATGGGCCGATTCCGGCTGGGATCCATTCACTGGGGGTGTTGCCGTCGGAGGCTGTGCAGAAGGAGGCGCTGGGGGAGTTCATCAAGTTTGGTTTTCAGGAGACAGAAATCCCGAAGATTCGCGCCGAATTGCCGAAGTGGGCTGAAGCAGTGTTTGAGGGCCGCGAGCCTGTGCTGGAGGGTAAGTACGAGCCTAAACTACGGGACAAGATCTTTACCCAGATAGCATCGGGTAAACCGTGGATTACGAACTTGCGATTGTCAGCGACGCGCGAGGTGGATGCCATTGTTGAGGTGTTGCGCGGGCGGTATTTGCCGTCGAGCCCGCTGGGAGAGCCATTGCGTGTTCCTGCCGGCTTGCCTACGGGGCGCAAACAGTTTGGCTTTGACCCGACGCTGATTCCGACCAAGGAAGCGTGGGCTCTGGGGCGGCAGATGGCTGATGAGACGCTGGCTCGGTTTCGCAAGGAGAAGGGTGGCTTCCCGGACAAGGTTTCGATGATGCTCTGGTACGGCGAGACGGATTCGCATCACGGGGCAATGGAATCGATGGCGCTGCATCTGATGGGTATTGAGCTGCAATGGAATGCGCGCAATCAGGTAGACAACATCCGGCTGGTGCCAGACAAAGAGATGAAACACCCGCGAGTGAATGTGGTGTTCAACATCAGTGGTATTTACCGGGACGGATTTGGTGACAAGATCAATTTGCTGGACCGCGCTTCAAGGCTGGCGGCTTCGGCTGGGGATAACGCGATTTCGCGTCATGACAAGGAAGTGACCAAGGCACTGATTGCTCAGGGGGTCGATAAGAAGCAGGCGGAACGGATTGCGCGGGCGCGAGTGTTTGGCAACAAGCCGGGGTCTTATTCGATTGGCGTGGACCGGATGGTGGAGTCAAGCCGCGACGCTTGGAATGACGCGGGTTTGGCGAATCTGTATCTGCACTACATGAACTCAGCCTTTAGTGAAGAGACGTGGGGCGAGGAAGTGCCCAAGGGACTCGAGGAGCACTTGAAGGGCAATCAATCTGTCTTGTTCAGCCGCACGAGCAACCTCTATGGCGTGCTCGACAACGATGATACGTACAGTTATGCCGGCGGGATGAGTGCGGCGACCAAGTTTGTTAATGGTGGCAAGGCTCCTGAGTTTTACATTCATAACTTGCGCAAGCCGGGTGCCGAGAACATGGTGGACCTGAAGACCTTTCTTGCTACAGAGATGAATCAGCGTTTGTGGAACCCGAAGTGGATTGAGCATATGAAGGGGTCGGGCTATGCGGGGGCGCGCGAGATGTTTCGTGAAGTGGAGCACCTGTATGGCTTCCAGGCGACGACGAAGGAATCGATGGAAGGAAGCTTCTGGCAGAATACTTTTGATGTGTATGTTGCGGATAAACACGGGATGGAGCTGGAGAAGTTCTTTGAAAAAGAGAACCCGCATGCACGGCAGAATCAACTGGCGCGGATGCTGGAGGTGGATCGGCAGGGGTCTTACAAGTTCAACGAGCAGGATAAAGCGACGCTGGTTCGTGAGTATGTAAAGAGTGTGGCGAAAAATGGAGTGGCTTGTTCTGCCAATACCTGCGGTAATCAGAAATTGCAGCAGCATGTGGCGGCGAGTGCCGCGCTTGTTTCCGGGCTAGGCAATATGGAGTTGAAGCAGTTTGGACAAGTGCTGGCCAAAGCGACGCGGTGGGCGCCGAATGTGATGGCAGCTGCGCCTGCGGCCGTGCGTGAGGGGATGAAAGAAGCGCAGAAGTCGGCAGTGCGGCCACCAGCGCCGGTGGTAAGGCCGCCTGCGCCGCGACCGGCGTCGAAGCCGGATGTGACCGGTTTTGCGATCAAAGAAACTGTGATGAAGCTGGCGAAAGAGAGCGCTGGCGGAGGGTTGCCAGTGGAGTGGGGCTGGTTGCTTGTGTTGGGTGTGCTGCTCACGATCGGGGCAGGATTTGAAGCAAGAAAAGGACAAGTGTCGTGATAATTTCTTCTCTCGTTTTTGCGACTCTGCTGGCACAGCAGAACCCGGTGAATGTGCTGGTGGAGGCTCCGAACTTTAGTGCGGCCCGCAACGGGCGGCAGATTGTCGTGACGCTCAAGGGCGCGCACAATGTTGTGTCCACTTCGGGCCGTACTGGTGGCATGAGCAGCAAGGTGACGCACCTCGTGAATCACCAGAGCATGGAAGCCAGGATGCACATGGAGCGGCACAATCTGATTGCGAAGATGAGCGAAGAGGAGTATCACGACCTGATCACGAAGGATCTGGGACTGAATCCGATGACGACGGCGATGATGGGGACAGCGGCGAACATGAATTATCTGGGCCGCAAGACGCAGGAGTTTCGCGGGTTGCGGGTGGATGCCTTTGTAACGGCGGGTGTGGAAGGAAATGCAACCAGGCCTGGTGACCCGGCCATGTGGTTTGAGGGTGAGAAGGGGATGGAGTACATCAAGCCGATGTCGGGGACAATCAATACCATTCTGATCATCAACCAGCCACTGACGGCGGCTGCACAGGAGCGAGCGGTGGTGACGATGACCGAGGCCAAGAGCGCGGCGCTTAGCGAGTTAGCCGTTGGAAGTCGATATTCATCAGGCCTTTCCACGGGCACAGGTACGGATCAATTCATCATTGCCAGTTTGGGGAAAGACGATGTGCGGCAATTGCGCTGGAGTGGCACGCACACGAAGCTTGGGGAGTTGATCGGGCTAGCGGTGAAGGAGGCGACGATTGAAGCACTGCGGTGGCAGAACGGGATGGAGCGCTCGCACACGCGAAGCATCATGCATGCGCTGGGCCGGTTTGGTTTGACCGAAGAGAAGTTGCTGGAGAGACTGAAGAAGGCGATGCCGGAAGAGAGTTTCAAGTTTTTGATCGAGAACAAGATGGCAGTGTTGTGGGAGCCACGTCTGTCGGCGACAGCGTTTGCTTATGCCAGTGTGCTCGACCGGTTGCAGTACGGCACATTGCCGGAAGAAGGGGCTGGGGAGACGCTGCGGGATCAGGCGGCGAGTGTTGGAGTGGCGATCTCGGGGCAGCCGAATCAGTGGCCGGTGTTTTGGGGAAAGATAAGTGTGGCGGGAAAAGATCGAACGGCCCCATTTATCGAAGGACTGGCACTGGGATGGCAGGCGCGGTGGGCCAATAGCCCGAGCCCGAAGTAGTTGAGATAGGATACAACTTCAGCCGGGTATACAGTTCGGTTCTGCATCTACTTTGGTTTTTATTACGGCTGTCTGCTTGTATACGGATTGCCTGCTCAATCAATGAACAGCGCTTCACAGTTTGCCGAAGGCAACTTGGCCCTGCATAATAGTTCAAGAGAGTTGAACTATTATGAAATCACGATCCTATGTAGCCGACGAACGCGCTCTCACCGCGCTTGCGGCAACACAGGGCGGCTTCTTTACCGCTAAGCAAGCTGCCTTGATCGGCTACACGGCGCCAAAACGCAACTATCACGTCCATGCAGGTAACTGGGTACGAGAGCGGAGAGGGATTTTTCGAATCGCGTCCCAACCGCTTCCGGCGCGCCCTGATCTGATCCTTTGGTGGCTCTGGTCTAGAAATCGGCTAGATCAGCCGCAAGGGACATTTAGCCACCAAACGGCGCTTTCGCTGCACGAGCTAACAGACGCGATGCCAGCTCGAATTCACATGACCGTGCAAACCGGATTCCGGCGTGGCGCCGCAATCCCCAAGGCATTGATCCTCCACGTGGCAGATCTGGTTCCATCCGAAGTGGAACAACTCGACGGCGTGCCTGTAACCAAACCTCTGCGCACACTGATCGATGTCGCGATTAGCGGCGACGTGCCAATCGATGATCTCCAGGCGGCATTCTCGGGTGCTGCCCGGTCTGGAAAGATTACTCGTGCGGAAATTCACTTGCCCCAAGCCGATCCGCTGCGCAACGCCACCCTGCAGATTCTACAAGCCGGTGGGCGTTGATGGCGCAAAGCCGCAGGTACGCTTCGGCCGGAGCTTTCCGGCAAGCATTGGAGCAACGATTGAAATCGATCTCCCAGCAGGAAGGAACTGACTTTCAAAGGCTATGCCGACAAGTTGCCTTCGACAGATTTCTCGCTCGAGTTGTCGGCTTACCGACAACAGACTGGGTGCTTAAGGGCGGCTATGCCATGGAACTTCGATTCCTCGGCGCAAGATCGACACGCGACCTCGATTTCACGCTCCGTGCGGGCGACGCAAGTTCCGCTCTGGACTACCTGCAGCAGGCCGGCGCTGTCGATGTCGACGACTTCATTTCGTTCCGAGTGGGCGAGGCCATCATGGATCTGGAAGCCGCGCCTTACGGTGGAGCTCGCTTTCCGGTCGAGTCTCGAATGGATGGCCGGACGTTTGCGAGGTTTCATGTGGATGTTGGAATCGGTGATGTGATTCTCGAACCAGTGGAAACGATGTTCACCAGAGACTGGCTGGACTTCGCGGAGATAGCTTCGCCGTCTGTACAGATGATCAGTCGCGAGCAACAGCTCGCCGAGAAGATCCACGCTTACACAATTCCCAGAAACAACCCCAATAGCCGCGTTCGCGACTTGGTTGACCTGTATTTGCTGGTGACCAAGGGCTGTCTTGAATCATCTAAATCTAACGAATCTCTTCGTCGAACCTTCACACGGCGTGGCACACATGAGATTCCACAGGATCTAGCGCCGCCCCCGCCTGATTGGGCGCGGCCTTTCCAGATTCTTGTGCAAGAGTGCCAACTCGAAATCGGCTATCAAGAGGCATTTGAAGAGGTCGTTCGATTCTGGATAGTTTCGGCTGAGACGCGATAGCACAACAACGTCGTCTCACAGTTAAAGATCAATCCGACGCTCTGGCAATCTGCCCCGAATTGTATCTG
>JBIITX010000043.1:0-50159 GCA_044340255.1 Bryobacter sp.
CGGGCGAGCTGCGCTCGGCCTTGACTGCGGCACGCTTTGGCCAAAAGCAACAAATATCGAGGCGAAGGGCGTAAACCAAGGGCACGATGCTATGTATTCAAATGGACGAAATTAGGACGTCTTGACATTTCCATCACGATGAAGTCCATACATTCGGTTTCACCGAGCTCAAATATGGTGACGATGTTGGGGTGATTCAGCGCGCTGGCGGCTTGAGCTTCGCGGAAGACGCGCCGCCAGCTTGCTGCCCCCTGGCGGGTAACAACTTTGATGGCAACTTTGCGCATCAGGTTCTTGTCCTGGGCGCGGTAAACCGTTGCCATGCCTCCCTGGCCCAGAATCTCTTCAATGACAAAGTGACCGACTCTTCTTCCGATCATTTACTCTAGTTCCATATGGTTTGGTTGTTGTTTCTGTTCGCTATCGAAATCGAGATCCGGTATCCGTTGCTTGAGAAGCAGCTTTCTCAGCAATTGTTTACTGAGGAAGGGAAGCGCTATGTCAAAGGGAATGCCAAAACTCGATGCAACTTCGCCTACCTTGATAATCCACACTTCGGCAGTCGTGATGGAAAACTGTTGATTCAAGCCAAGTTTACTGGCAAAAGCTCAATGGACGTCTTTGGGAAGTGTATCGGATTTGGGGATTCCTTTGGCTTTGAGATCCTCTCGGACCTCACCACCAAGGATGGAACGCTGTTGTTGGCCAAACCGAATGTGAAAATCCTTGGCAAGGAGAGCTTCTATTCGAAGAAGGTGTTGAAGGCTTTGCAGGAGAGCATTGCGGATGTTGTGAAGTATCCGATTCGAGATGAGATGCGGAAGCTGCTCGCCGCCGGGTCGGCGGCGACGCCCTACAAGGTGACCATTCCAAAATTGGAAATCCGTGGGGTACAGATTCTTAAGGATTCTCTCCTGGTGGACGTGGATACGCGGTTTCTGGTGGAGTAGCCAGCTTGAATTCATAGGCGGCCGGTCGCTCGGCTAAAGATAGGTGGGCGGCAGCCCAGGCTGCGAGTTCCGATTCGGTGGCGGAACCAATCACCACAGCGGTGAGGCGCCGTGTGGGGTTGGTCTTCAGGATGATGTCGTTGACATTAGGGCACTTAGCGAGAATTTCGCGGATGTAGGGCAGGGAGACGTTGGTGCCGCAGACCTGGATGGCCCCATCTTTGCGGCCTTCGAGGAAGAATTGTCTGGGGCTGACCCAGCGGATGTGATCGGGGCCCTCAAAATAGTCTGGCCAGTAGGGGAAGAGTTCAAAGGGAGCCTCCGGAGAGGTGCGAGATGCTATCCCGGCGGTTTCGGTGCTGCCATAGACGTCGAGCCAGTAGTCTAGGCCTGAGGATGGGAGGCCAGGGCCGCCGGCGTTGATCGCCCAAATGTTAGCGGGGAGCGTTTGCCACTTCCGCCAGGTGCCGGGATGTCCGATGATGAGATCGCCCGGGCGGGGTTTCGCGAAGGGGATTGCCTCGATACGAAGCGCTTCTGGCAGCAAGACCGCCCAAATGTAGCCGTAAATGTGGTGCAGAGGAACGAAGTAGTTGATTCTGAGGCGGGAAGGAAAGAGAGTCGCCAAGTAGGCGACTTCACGATGGATCACCTCGGCGTCCACGTTGATCTGCCTGGGAGATCCGGTGGTACCCGAAGAGTAGAAACTGTACTTATCGCGCTGCTTTAGTACTTTGGGACTATTCATTGTTCGAGTTGCGGCGTTCTAGACTAGGGCAGTAGACTCTTTCCTCCAGAAGAGTCTTCTAGTGAACGGGCCGTTCCCCTCCAGCGCGGCCCGTTTGCGCTTTCTACTTGGCGTCGCGCCAGTTGGGGCCAACACCGGTTTCGACGAGAAGGGGGACGCTGAGGTGGTGGACGTTTTCCATTTGCTCCTTGACCAACTTGCGGATGGCATCGACCTCTTCGGGCGGAGACTCGAGAACGAGTTCGTCGTGGACCTGGAGGAGGAGTCTGGTCTTCCAGGGGCCGGCATTCAGAATGCGCTGGATCTCGATCATGGCTAGTTTGATGAGGTCGGCGGCGGTTCCCTGGAGAGGGGTGTTGACGGCAGTACGCTCGGCGAAGTGACGGGCGTTGGGGTTTTTGGAGCTGATGTCGGGGATGGGGCGTTCGCGACCGAAGAGGGTGCGGCTCATGCCGGTCTTGCGGCACTCGGCGATCGTCTGGTCAATGAAACGCTGGACGCCGGAATAGCGTTCGAAGAAGAGCTTGATGTAGAGTTCGGCCTCCTGGCGGGGGACACCGAGTTGTGCGGCGAGGCCGAAGCCGGTTTGGCCATAGACGATGCCAAAGTTGACGGCCTTGGCGGAGCGACGGTGTTCCTTGGTGACCATCAGAGGCGGAACCCCGAAGACTTCGCTGGCAGTGCGGGTGTGGATGTCCTCGTTGTTGCGGAAGGCCTCGAGGAGGACCTTATCCTTCGACATGTGGGCGAGGAGGCGGAGTTCGATCTGGGAGTAGTCAGCTACTACGAAGGACCAGCCGGGTTCAGGGACGAAGGCGGCTCGGATCGCTCTGCCCTGCTCGGTGCGGATGGGGATGTTCTGGAGATTGGGTTCGTTTGATGAGAGGCGGCCAGTGGCGGCACCGGTCTGATTGTAGGTGGTGTGGACGCAGCCGGTCTCGAGGCGGATGAGTTGGGGCAGGGCATCGATGTAGGTGCTTTTGAGTTTTGAGAGCTGGCGGTAGTCGAGGACCTTCTGGGCGATGGGGTGATCGGCGGCTAGGGCTTCGAGGACATCGGCGGCGGTGGAGTAGCTCTTGGTTTTGGCAGTCTTGCCGGGGGTGGGGAGGCGGAGTTCTTCAAAGAGGACAACTCCGAGTTGCTGCGGCGAGTTGATATTGAAGGGGTGCGTGGCGAGTTGGTAGATCTCGTCGGTGAGGGCCTGGAGCTGGGCCTCGAAGTCTTTGCTCATCAAGCCGAGGATGTCGCGATCGATGCGGATGCCGGTTTGCTCCATCTGGCGGAGGACGGGGATGAGAGGCTTTTCGATCGTTTCCCAGACGGGCCAGAGGCCTCGTTCTTCCAATTTGGGTTTGATTGTTTCGCGGATTTGCCAGATGGCGAGGGCATCATCGGTTGGGCGGGTGTGGAGGTGACGTTCGGCCAGGGTGGAGAGCGAGACGGCGCTGGGGTCGGCATCGTGGAGGAAGCCGAGGAGCTTGACGTCTTCGGACATGTGCTCAGTTGGGTTCGTTTTGGCGTCGTAAACGATTTGGGGCGCGTCCGGTAAAGTGCCAGTGATTTCGGCTTGGCCATGGGCGGCGGCGAGGCGATTGCCGGCAATGGCGTAGGGGCCGGAGAGCTGGGCGAAGAAGTCTTCGAAGGACAACTCGGGCAGTGAAGTTGCGACTGGGGTTGCTGGTTCGAGGGTCTTCAGGAGGCTGAAGAATTCCATCTCCTGGTAGATGGCGCGGAGTTTATCGGGGTCGGCGGGACGCGCGGCAGAGGAGTCAAGCGTCCAATCGAGGGGTACTTCGCAGTGGATGGTGGCGAGGCGTTTGGAGAGGAGAATCTGGTCGCGAAATTCGATGAGGATCTCGCGCATTTTCTTCTTGTCGACTTCGGCGGCGCGGTCGAGGGCGGCTTCGACGCTGCCGAATTTTTCGAGGAGTTCGACGGCACCCTTGTCGCCGATGCCGGGAGCGCCGGGGATATTGTCGACCTTATCTCCTTTGATGGCAAGGAGGTCGGCGACCTGGTTGGGCGGGACGCCCATGAACTCTTTGGTCTTGTCGATGTCGTAGAGAGTGTCGTCCTTCATCGGGTTGAGCATTTTGACCTGGTCATTGACGAGTTGGAGCATGTCTTTGTCGGAGGAGACGATGACCACTTCGACACCGGCCTCGACGCCACGGCGGGCGAGAGTGCCGATGAGGTCGTCGGCCTCGAAGCCGTCGGCCTGGAGGACAGGGATGCTCATGGCTTCGAGCATGGTTTTGCAGTGGGGGATTTGCTCGATGAGGTCGGGCGGAGTTTCGGTACGGTTTGCTTTGTAGGCGGCGAATTCCTGTTCGCGGAAGGTAGGCCCGAGGCTTTCATAGACGGCAACAATATATTCCGGCTGATAGGTGGCGAGGAGGCGGCGGAGCATGTTGTGGAAGATATATACGGCTTCGGTGGAAGAACCGCGGGAGGTTCGCATGGGTGGGGCGGAGGAGCGGGCACGGGCGTGGTAAGCACGGAAGATGAAGCCGAAGGAATCGATGAGAAAGAGGCGGGCCATGGGG
Source organism: Bryobacter sp. (assembly GCA_044340255.1). Taxonomy (GTDB): domain Bacteria; phylum Acidobacteriota; class Terriglobia; order Bryobacterales; family Bryobacteraceae; genus Bryobacter. The sequence continues at coordinate 4,245 of JBIITX010000043.1, forward strand.
TCATCTCATCATAACCGGGATCGGTGACGAGAGTGCCTGCTGTCTGAGGGACACAGTAGAGGGTGGAGATGTGGCAGGAATGAGACAGTTTTTGCTCCACAAAGTTTTACAAATCAATGGTTTACAGTTTTCCATAGAATTGTTACAGTAATGATTTGCAGTCCATGATTGAGCAGTGCACTCCGGATCAGGGGGTTTCACATGCAGTTTGAAAGTACGATACAGAGGCCAGTAGCCACGCATGGGATCGGGCTACACCATGGTGTTCCTTCGACGGTGCGGATTTTGCCGGCAGCGGCGGGGACTGGGATTGTGTTTCAGCGGACAGACCTGAAGCATTTTGAGATTCCGGCTAGTTTTCGGCATGTTGCGCGTGTCAGTTATGCCACAAGTTTGATGCGGCAGGGTGTTCTGATTTCCACAACGGAGCATTTGTTGAGTGCTTTGTACAGCATGGAAATCGACAACGCGATTATTGAAATCGACAATTTGGAAGTGCCGATTCTGGACGGGTCGAGTTTGCCCTGGGTGTTGTTGTTGCGAGAGGCTGGGGTGAAGAAGCTGCGGCGGCAGCGGAAGTATTTGCGGCTGACGCGTGAGATTTCGGTGGAGGGGAATGGGAAGCGGATCCGGATGTTGCCCTCGGACCGGTTTGTTTTGAATTGCGATGTGTTTTTTGACCATCCGATTGTGGGTCGTCAGAAGCTGGAATTTGAAGTGACGCCGGATCGGTATTCGGAAGACATTGCGCCGGCGCGGACGTTTGGGTTTGAGCATGAGCTGGACCAGATGCGGAATATGGGTTTGATTCGAGGGGCATCGCTCGAGAACGCGGTTTGCTTTACGAAGACCGGGGTTTTGAATCCGGAAGGCTTGCGTTATGCCAACGAGCCGGTACGGCACAAGGTGTTGGACCTGATTGGGGATTTGGCTTTGATTGGTAAGCCGATTTTGGGTCAAGTGATTGCGGAGCGGGCAGGGCATGCGATGCATGTGGCACTGGTGGCGAAGATAATGAGCGACCCTACGTTATATGAGGTGATCCATTTTGATCAGCTCGTGGACCGGGTTGCGCATGCGTTGGTTTCCTAATTTTCTTTCTCTGAGTCGTGTGATTCTGGCACCGGTCATCGGTTGGATGATTCTGGAGCGGCACGGCTGGGCGTGGACGATTTTCTTTTGGGTGTCGTGGACGGACGCGCTGGATGGATGGCTGGCGCGGAAGATGGGGGTGGAGTCGCGGCTGGGGGCGTACCTCGATCCCTTGGGCGACAAGGTGTGGGTGATGGTGGCGACGCTGGCCTGGTGGAAGATGGGGCGGATTCCTGATTTTTTGCTGGCGCTGATTCTGGGGCGGGATCTCGTGATTGTGCTGGGAAGTGCCTATGTGCATCGGGTGACGGGAGAGAAGAATTTTGACCCAATTTTTTCTGGCAAAGTGAGCACGGTGATTCAACTGACGATGTTGGCCGGGTGCTTTACTCTGGAGGACGGCTGGTTGCATCTGCTGCAGGGCGCGACGGTGCTGGGTACGACGCTGAGCGGGATCGATTATGTGCAGACGGGGCTGAAGATGTTGCGGGCCCGGCCCGAGCTCAAGGGTTGAGCCCGGGCGTAGTTGTGGTGTCCAGGGGTGGGGCGGGGTTCAATTGTCGAAGACCTTTGGGCTTGTTTGCCCGGGTGATTGGGTTCGTTTGTTTCTTAGCGCTTTGATGGCATGTCGATTGGCTTCGTTTGGTTTTCGATGATGGCGCGGGCTTCCGGGGTGGTGCTGAGGGCCATCATGGCGAGGGCAAAGGGCGAAGTTTGGCTTTGATTGGTTTTTCGCATTTCGGCGACGGGTAGGGTGAGCGGCAAGGGGACCTTCTTTTCGAGAAGGTAGAGTTCGTTGTGGATGTCGAGGGCGGAGATGCGGTCGCGCTGGAGGCGGCGGAGTTCATTGAGGGCTTTGTCGGCGCGGCGCTCGAGGATCGCGGTGAGCTTGACCATGCGCTCCATCTGATTGAAGTACTTTTCTTCGCCGGGGTTGTCGAGGAATTTCTCTTGCGCTTCGACTTCGAGGCGCTGGGAGCGCATGAGCTGATACATGTTGAAGGCGTAGCGGAGAAAGGTTTGGTATTCGAGTTCGGAGCCGGGAAGGCATTCCTTGACGAGGTTGTTTTCGAGATCCTGGTAGTCTTTGCTTTCTTCGTCGTGGAAGTACGGGCTCGACGGGGAGAGAAGGCCTTGACGGCGTGGGCTGAGGGAAGGTTGGGCTTGGGATGCCATAGTTTTGCAGTCTCACTTTCTGTTGTTGATGGGGGAGGGCATGGGGCGACTCCCGGAAGAGACCGTAGCAGGAGGGGAGTGGTGGGAGAGCGGCAGTTTTGGCTAAGTCATTGATAGTGTTAGAGATTGAGTTGTAAAAAACCTGTGGATGAAAAGTGCCTACATTAGTGATAGCATGTAGGCAAGTATGCCTACATCTGAGGATCTTCAATACACGATTCGAGGAATTTCTAAAGAGACCGATCAGGCGCTGCGGGAAGAAGCCCGGCGTATGGGAGTGAGTTTGAACCGACTGGTTGTAGAGAAACTTGAGGCAGCTGCGCATAAGGAGCAAACCCCGAAGAAACGAAATCTAGACTTTTTGCGTGGGCGCTGGATTGAGGATCGTGAGTTCGATGCGGCAATGGAAGCGCAGCGTGTGGTTGATTTGAATTTGTGGAAGTGAAGATTCTTCTGGATACGAACCGGCTTTCAGATGCGCTCCGGGGGGAATTGGGATTGATCGATTTGCTGGAACGCTGTGAGGCTGTGGTGATTCCGTTTGTTGCGCTTGGCGAGGTGAAGGCGGGGTTTGCGGCAGGAAGCCGGATTGCATCTAATGAGCTAGCGCTTTATGAGTTTCTGAAGCAACCGCAGGTGACGGTGCTTTTTGCGGACCGGGAGACGTTGGAAGTTTATGCGGCATTGTTTGCCTATTTGCGACGCCAGGGGCGACCGATCCCAACGAACGACCTGTGGATCGCTGCGCTTGCGGTGCAGCACGGGTTGAGCCTGGTGAGCCGGGACCGGCACTTTGATGTGCTGCCGCAAGTGAGCCGTTGGGTGTAGTATGCACGAGTAGTCTGTTTCACCTGGCTTAGTGGGTTCGGCGCAGAGGGGAGTATTCGGTTGGTGCGGATTTGCCAGTTGCTTCCGCGATGGATAGGCCAGACGAATTCTAATTCCCGACAGTCTCTCCTGATGAACGAGCGTCTATGAGAAATTGGGCTTTGCATCATCTGCCAGGGTCTTCCTGCCCGGTGCCTCGTTGTTGTGGCGTGTAGCCGCGTCCCGGTCCTCCAGCAACCCCTTCCGTCAAAAGCGTTAGCCATGTGCCCGGTATGGACTCTGGCTGGACACTTTAGTAGCCGGCATTTGTGAATGGGCCATGGACTTGCGTTAACGGCACAATAACGGCATAATCACGGCAGTGGAAGCGGTATGCCGCCGATGGAACGATGCGATTTGAGCCCCAGTTTTCGATTACTCCAAAGATCGCTACAAGCCTGATGCGCATAGAAGCCGCCCGGCAGGCCGTTCAAGATTTGCTCATTACGGCTGCTGTGCTGGCAAGTTTGCGGGAAACTGCGCGACTTCAATCCACGCATTATTCGACGATGATTGAAGGCAATCGGCTGACGCAGGAGCAGGTGTTTCAAGTGATTGGGCAGCAGCAGCAATTCGCCGGACGCGAGCGCGACGAAAAAGAAGTGCTTGGCTACTATGCTGCCCTCGAAAAGGCGGAAGCTATTGCGAGGGCGGGAGCGGCCGTTTCGGAAGCCGACATCCAAACCTTGCATGGTTTGGTGATGGCCGAGGGACGCAAGAAGGTTCAACCGACGCCCTATCGTGATGGGCAAAATGTAATCCGCGATAGTAGGAGCGGGGCCATTGTCTACATGCCACCGGAGGCGAAGGATGTGCCCGCTTTGATGAGAGGAATGGTGAGTTGGGCCGAAACTTCGAGGGCGGAATCATTGCCGTGCCCGATTCGCGCTGGCATCGCCCATTATCAATTTGCGACGATTCATCCCTACTATGACGGCAATGGCCGCACGGCACGGCTACTCACAACGCTGATTATGCATCTGGACGGCTACGACCTAAAGGGTCTCTACTCGCTCGAAGAATACTACGCCCGTAATCTTGGTGCGTATTACCAGGCGTTGAGCGTCGGTCCTTCCCATAATTACTACGAAGGTCGCGCCGCCGCAGACATTACCAAGTGGGTTGAGTATTTTTGTGAAGGAATGTCTGTCAGTTTTGAGAGTGTTCGCCGACAGGCGCAGCAAGCCGCCGAGCGTGGATCTCGCGACTCTTCAAAGCGCTTGCGACTGCTGGATCCAAGGCAACGCAAGGCACTTGAGTTCTTTCTGAAAAGCCATCGGATGACAAGCCGTGATGTTGAGGCGCTGTTTGGCATTTCACAACGTACGGCTCGCAATTTACTGAGTGCCTGGGTTGAGGATGGCTTTGTTGTCATCGTCGACCCAGCCAAGAAAAGCCGCAAGTACGAGCTGGGCTTAGAATTTGAGGGCTTGTAAGTCGAGGGCGCAATTTGGGAGGTCTGGGACCAAGCCAAGAGAAATTCATTGCTACGTTGTTGCGATTGGATCCTGGAGCGAAGTTGCCTCTGGAGGCAAGATGCCAGTTCGCGTGCCGATCTTGCCCTATTTGAGATTTCGCAACTGCGGATCGTTTTGACTTACGAAACGCGTTATTGTGGGCGTTCAAGGACCGTTGATGAGCAGCGATTTGCATCTGACACAACTTCTGGAGGACTGGGCCCGAGGGGACAAGGGGGCTCTGGATCAGTTGATGCCGGTGATTTATCCGCAGCTGAGGAACTTTGCCCGAGCGCAGCTTCGAAGCCGCAGTGGCAAGCAGACGATGCAGCCGACTGCGATTGTGAATGAGCTTTTTCTGAAGCTGCTGGCAAGCCGTCCTGCCCGATTCGAAAGCCGCGAGCACTTTTATGCACTGGCGGCGCGGATGATTCGCTCTGTGCTTGTGGATGAATACCGACGGGTGCGCAGCGAAAAGCGCGGTGGGGAATTGTCGCGCATCCCGCTGCACGAAGATCTGCTCTGGATTAATGCCAATAGCGAGGAATTGCTGGACTTCGAAATTGCCATGACCGAACTGGAGGCCTTGGACCGACAACAGGCGGACTTGTTTGGGATGCGGTTCTTGTTGGGGTGTACTTCAGAGGAAGTGGCCGAGCTTTCGGGACTGAGCAAGGCGACCGTGGATCGCAAGGTGAAGCTGGCGAGGGCCTGGCTGTTTCAGCGGTTAGCGAAACCGAATGAGGCAAATGAGGCCCCCATTGCGAAAGTATAAGTAAGGCGTTTGTCTCAATGACTTCGATGGATCGCTGGAAGCGAGTACAGGAACTATTCGATTTGCTGGAGCCGTTGCCCGGGGACCAGCAGATGGAGGCGCTCAAGCGCGCCGAGGCAAACCCCGAAGTTCGCAGTGAAGTGCTGCGGTTGTTTGAGGCGATTCGCGGCGAAGAGCTGGCACAGGAGGAAGCCCTCAAAGACCAGACTGGCCGTGGCGCGCCCTTCGAACCCAAGCTGGATTGGAGTGACGATCAGCCCGACCTGAAGTTGCTATCACTGATTGGTGCTGGTGGGGCTGGTACTGTTTTTCGGGCTGTTCGGACGGTGCATGGCGTGGAGCAGCAGGTTGCCGTGAAGGTCTACCATGCGCATCGGTCGACAGCGGAGGATCAAGATCGATTTGTGCGGGAGCAGCGGATGCTGGCAACGCTGACGGACCCGGGGATTGTGCGGTTCTTTGATTCGGGATTGACGTCTGATGGGCGGCCTTACCTGGTGATGGAGCTGGCTGAAGGTGCACACCTGACGAAATACTGTGATGAGCAGTGTCTCGATGTAGAGGCGCGCGTGCGTCTGCTCTTGCTGGTTTGCCGGGCGGTGGCGGCGGCGCATGCGCGGCTGATCGTCCACCTGGACTTGAAGCCATCGAATATTCTGGTGACCCGAGATGGAGACATCAAGCTTCTCGACTTTGGCACGGCGAGGTTGATCGATCACTCTTTTGCCTCGGTGGTAACGCAACAGTTGACGCCGCAGTATTCGAGCCCGGAACGTTTGCGGGGCGAAGCGGCCACGGTATCGAGTGACGTCTACAGTCTTGGCCTGATTTTGTTTGAGCTGTGCTCGGGCGGATTGCCGTTTCCTAAAGAGGCCTCGATTGTTGGAATTGCGGAAAGGGCCGGAGGACACACGACGGCAAGTGGCCCCTCGGCGGCAGTAACGGCAGAGGCTGCTGCAGTGCGGGGTACGAGCGTTGAAAAGCTGCGGCGACAGCTTCAAGGGGACCTGGCTTCGATTTGCGCGAAGGCACTTGCTTTTGATTCGAATCGGCGTTATCTGACGGTGACAGAGTTTGCTGATGACTTACGACGATTGCTTGCCGGGGAGCCAGTGGCGGCTCACGCTGTCAGCTTTGGATATCTGTGTTCGAAATTTGTAGTTCGTTACTGGGGGCGACTGGCTTTTGCGGCTGTCTTCATTGTCGGTTTGTTGGGGGCGGCCTTCTATTCCTGGGTGCAAGCGCGAAATGCCAGTGTGGCGGCGCAGCGCGCGGAAGCAGCTCAAATTTTTCTCACCAATGTTTTGACCTCAGTGAGCGCTGGCGTTGGAGATTCCAGTGCCACGATTCCGCAGTTGCTTGAACTTGCCGAAAGCAAAGTTGCTGGAGTTCGATCGCAGGACCAGGCATTGGCCTCCGATGTTGAGCTGGCGCTTGGGATGGCGAGAAGTGCTACTGACCCTCTGGGGGAGGCTTCGGTTCAAAGGGCGCTTGGACTGGCTCGAACGAGTGGCGATATCTCGAGAGAAGCTTCGGCGCTTGTGGTTATGGGGTCTCGAAGCTACCTGAACAACCGCCCGGCGGAGGCATGGAAGTTGCTACAGCAAAGCCTGGAGCTATGGAATCGCCACCGGACTGCATTCTCTCCAGCGCGCGCGGCCTGGCTGATCGGGACTGCGGCAACGAACATGACCAATGTGCGCCCCTTTGATACCAGTGTGCGGGAGCCGCTGGATGCCTGCCTTGCCATTACTGCCGAGTCGCAGAGAGTCCCGCAATACTTGCGTCTTGGGTGTCTGTCTCCGCAGGGCGTTTCTCTGATGTATGGAAGTCAAGAGTATGCGAAGGCGCTGCCATTGCACCTTGAGATTGTCCAACTGCGGAGGAGCCCGCCCGTTGACCGTTATGCCCTTGCGCAATCTCTGCAACTGTTGGGGCTTAACTACCGGTTTCTGGATCGCCACCGCGAGGAAGAAGTAGCGCTACGAGAGAGCTATCGGCTTGCGGTAGAGGCTCATGGTGGGGAGTCACTGAATGCTGCGAACTCCCAGGCTTATTGGGCTGTAGCGCTTGCCGGGATTGGGAATGTGGAGGAGGGAATGCGGCAGTCGGAGGCCGCTCTTGCCATCTACCGCAAGCACTATCCGAAGCATGCTGAACTTCTGCTGTTCAGCCCGCTGGCCAGTGCGGCGACAAACGCTTGCCTGGGTGGGCGCTTTGTTGCCTGCGAGGCTTATGCCCGGGAGGCACTGGAGAGTCTGGGGAGTAACCCTTCGCAGAAGGATCGAAGGGTGCAAAGTGTAGAGGGCTATCTTGGTTTGGCGCTGGCGCAACTTGGCGGGGAACGCAGGGATGCGAAACTGCTGGCGGAGGCCAAGCCATTGCTTGAGCGAAACCTGCAGATGCTGCGAGAAGAAAATCGATCGACGCTGCACAAGAAGGCGATGGAAGAGGCGCTGGCGAAGCTGCAGTGATTGAGTCAGGTTTCTGTGCGTAGGGCGGTGGCGGGGTCGATGCGGGCGGCGCGGCTGGCTGGAAGCCAGGCAGCGCCGAGGCTGGCGAGACCCAGGGCGGCGAAGGAGATGGCGTAGCTGGCGGGGTCTCGTGAAGGTACTTCGTGGAGCAGGCTCTTGATGAAGGTAGAGCTGAACCACGTTGCGGCCAGACCCAGGGCGAGGCCGACGAGGGTCCATTGGAGGGCTTGCCGAATGAGGAGCAAAACCACACTGGATGCGGTAGAACCGAGGGCGAGGCGGATGCCCATTTCTCTTGTTCGCTGGGTGACGAGAAAGCTGATGACGCCGTAGAGGCCCAGCACTGCGAGGATCAAGCCAATGACAGCGAAGAGGGTGAGCAGGATTGCCTGGAAGCGGGGGCGGGCGGAGAGTTCGTAGACTCGCTGGGAGAGGGGCTCGGCGGTGACGGGGACTGCGGGAGCGAGGGCAGCGATTTGAGTTTTGAGCCAGGTGTCTGTGTCTTTGAGGCTGGCAGTTGTGCGGATCAGGAGGTAGGCTTGGTCCTCGGTGGAGTTGCGTTTCATTGGCACGTAGAATTCAGGCATTCGAGGGGCGAAGCCGGAATTGTGGAAGGGAGCTGCTACGCCGACGATGGTTTGCCAGGGAGAGTCTTTGCCGATGCGGAGGCGCTGGCCGATGGGGTTGGTGGAAGGGAGGAGGCGACGGGCGAGTACTTCGCCCAGGATGATGTTGTCCTGGCCGGGCTCACGATCCCTAGAGTCGAAGGGGCGACCTTTGAGAATCGGGATATTGAGGATGGAGAAGAAGTTTTCTGTTACCGTACGCCAGGGGACCGGGGTTAGCTCAGAAGTGGAGAGTGGAGTCTGGCCTTCGACTTCGAATGCTGACAAAGTATAGGCACCGATGAAGCCGGCGGGAGGGATGGAGTCTGCCAAGGCAATGGAGTTGAAGGTGGGCAGGGAACTGACAGTCTCTTCCAGTTGCTTAAAGAAGGCGGAGCGCTTTTCGGGTTGCTCGAAGCCGTTGCGGCCGAGTGCGACCTTGACGGAAATGACGTTTTCGGTTTGAAAGCCAAGTTGTGTGGACTGGATATTCCAAAGGCTCTTGAGAAGGAGGGAGGCGCTGGAGAGGAGAACGAGTGAAGCGGCGATTTGTGCCGTGACCAGGGCGAAGCGGAGTCGCGTGTTTTTTGGATTGGACTGGGCATTCCTTTTAAGATGGAGGGCGGGCAGCAACCCGGCAATGAGGCCGGCCAGGAGCGTCAGCGTGAGTGCGAAGGCGAGGATGCGAAGGTCGAGCGTCGCCTGGTTGAGCCTTGGAATACCAGCGGGTGCGAATGCCAGGGCGAGACGGAGAAAGGCCCATGCGGCGAGGGTGCCGAAGAGGCAGCCTGTGGCAGCGAGGAGCGTGCTTTCGGTTAACAACTGGCGGATGAGCCGGGTGGTGGAGGCACCAATTGAATAACGGATTGAGATTTCGCGATGTCTTGCTGCGTTGCGGGCGATCAGGAGGTTTGCGAGGTTGGCACAGGCAATGAGAAAGACGATGATGACGGCGCCAAACAAGAGCCAGGCGGCTTGTTTGAAGTCATGAATCTGGTGTTCTCGCAGGGGCCGAATGGAGAGTGAGAGTTCGCGCTGCATGGCAGTGGGGAAGGCTTTCATGGTGTCCATGAAGAGTGGGAGCATTGCCTGCCGTGCCTGCTCGGGGGTGAGGCCGGGCTTGAGGCGAGCGAAGGCCTGAACGTAGCGCATGGGCATGTTGAGTTGCTGCGGGACGATGAGATCGAATTTTTGGAGGTTTGGAAGTTCGGCATGGGGAGGCAGGATGCCGATGATGAGCGTGGGTTGGCCGTCGAGGGAGATGGTGCGACCTACGATCGATTCGCTGGAGCCGAAGCGGGAGACCCATAGCGGGTAGGACAGCAGGGCGACCCTGGGGCCTTTAGGGAGATCCTGCTCTTTTGTGAAGCTGGTGCCACGAATCGGGGTGATGCCGAGCAGGGGTAGCATGGTGGATTCGACAGCGACACAGCGGAGTCGGCTGGCAAGGCCCTCGGTGAGGTCGCAGTCGCGATTGCCGATGGTGGAAGCGATGAGAGCGAAGGGAGTTTGAAGGTGCTGCCAGGTGGCGTAATCGCGATTCAAAAGGTACTCACTTTTGTCTTGCTGGCTACGCATGCCCAGGGAGACGAGCTGGCTGTCTTGCGGGTAAGGAAGAGGGCGGAACAGAAGCCGGTCGATGAGGCTGAAGACAGCGGTAGCGGAGCCGATGCCGAGGGTAAGGATGAGGATGGCGGTGAGAGGGATGATCGGGCTGCGGGCGAAGCTACGGGAGGCGTAGAGGAGATCGCGGCGCAAATCGTCGAAGAAGAGAGAGATGTTGACGGCGCGGGTTTGCTCGTGGATTTGGGCGAGGTTGCCGAAGCTGCGTTGGGCTTGGGATCTGGCTTGGTCGGGGGATAGCCCGGCATGCTGGTTCCATTCGGTACGAGACTCGAGGTGGTGGTTGAGTTCTTCGCGGATTTCGTCGTCGGAGGGAGAGCTCATGAGAAGCTGAGTACCTTTGCTACGCCTGAAGAGAGATTGCCCCAGGATTTTTCGACTTCGCGCAGGCGTTTGCGGCCGGCTGGGGTGAGTGTGTAGAGGCGGGCGCGGCGACCGTTGGGGGTGGTGGCCCAATCGGCGGTGACTAGGGAGTCGCGCTCGAGGCGATGCAGGGCAGGATAGAGGGAGCCTTCTTCGACGCGGAGGAGATTGTCAGAGGCTTCCTGAATGTGGAGAGTGATGCCGAAGCCGTGGTTGGGACGGCGGGCGAGGGTCTTGAGAATGAGGAGGTCGAGGGCACCTTGGAGAGAAGCTGACATCTAGACGGCTAGGGTAGCAGGCTAGGGTAGAGATTGCAAGCGGGGTGCTGCTGCGCCGGGTAAGGCGTTATTTGTTGTGAATGCTCCAGACGTCGAAGGCCCCGACGGGGCTGACGATGTCTCCGACTTCTTCAACTACCATTCCGGCAGGAAGGGAGTGGCGCGCGTGATGAGCCAGTGCCAGGCGGTGTGGCCGATGAGGGTGGAGAGGATGATGATCCAGAGGCGGGTGGGCTTGAGCTGGTTGAGGATCAGCCAGAGGATTGTGATTGCGAGGAGTTGGCCGAGCTCTACACCGAGGTTGAAGGCGAGCAGGGAAGTGAGCAGGTGGTTGCCGGCGAGTTGGAGATTCTCGCGCAGGGCGAAGGAGAAGCCGAAGCCGTGGATGAGACCGAAGGCGGCGACGAGAGGCCAGCGGGTTTGTATTTCTGCGATGTTTTCGATGGCCATCCAGAGGATGGAGGCGGCGATGGCGGATTCAATGAGGGCAGGGAATTGGAGTGAAGTGGGGGCGAGGCCGAGAGCGGCGCTGATGAGGGTGAGGGAGTGGCCCAGGGTGAAAGCCGTGATGGCGATGAGGAGCGGCTTGAGTTTGCGAGTGGGGAGGACGAGGCAGAAGAGGAAGAGGAGGTGGTCAGTGCCGGTGAGGATGTGCTCGAAGCCGAGAGTGATGAAGCGTTGGGAGGCGGACCAGGGAGAGGGGTTGAGGTGGACGAGGCCGGGGTCGCCGTGGAGTTCATAGACTTGGCCGGAGTAGTGGATGACGGTGAGTACCTTGAGGCCGAGACGTTCAAGGCCGGGGCGGATGGGAAGGGTGGCAGAGGGGGAGCTGTAGGGGAGATCCATGCCGATGTCGAGCCAGAGTTGCTGCCAGATGAGGTGGTCGTTTGCGGTGAGGGTGGTGCGGGTGTTGTTGTTGAAGGTGGTGAAGGGTGGGTCGGAGATTAGGGAGAGTTTGGTGGCGATGACTTTGGGGCGGGGAGCGTCTGGGATGTGGATGGAGTTGGCGACCCAGGTGGTGGCGATGGTGGGGAGTTGGGGGGTGAATTGTTCGACGTTGAGGTATTTGGAATCGATGAGGGGGAAGTCGACATCGCGCATGGCGGCGAGGGGGACGCGGGCGGCGATGTGGAGGGTGTTGGCGGAGCGGGTGAGGTGAAGGTAGACGGTGACGTCGCTGGGGATCTCGTGTGCAGTGAGGGTGGCGGCGAAGGCTAAGAGGAGGAAACGCAACGAGGCCATCATAACGGATAGACTAGGAGATTCTTTCGATGCTGCTTTCGATTGTCATCCCATTGTTTAACGAGCGCGAGAGTGTGTCGACACTGCTGGCGCGGCTGGAGCCGATTGCGGCGCAAGTGGATCTGAACTATGAGTTGATTTTGGTGGATGACGGCAGCACGGATGGAACTGGGGAGCTGCTGCGGGAAGCGGCCTGGCGGAATGGGCGGATCCGAGTGTTGCTGTTTAGCCGGAACTTTGGGCATCAGGCGGCGGTGACGGCAGGACTGGATTGTGCGCGTGGGGAGTGTGTGGTGGTGATGGATGCGGATTTGCAGGATCCGCCGGAGTTGCTGCCGGAGATGGTGAGGTTGTTTCAAGCCGGGTATGACATTGTTTCGCCGCAGCGGCGGAGCCGGAAGGGAGATTCGTGGTTTAAACAAAAGTCGGCGGCTTTGTTTTATGGGTTGATGCAAAAGCTGGTGGACCGGAGAGTGGTGCCGGAGGTGGGAGATTTTCGGCAGTTCAGTTTGAGAGCGGTTCATGCGATTCGCGGGTTTCGTGAGCAGCACCGGTTTATGCGGGGGTTGATTGCATGGCTGGGGCTGAAAGAAGTGGTGCTGCCGTTTGACCGGGAAGCGCGAGTGGCCGGGGAGACGAAGTATCCGCTGTGGAAGATGCTGCGGTTTGCCTGGGTGGCAGTGACTTCGTTCTCCGGGTTGCCCTTGCGATTGGCACTGTTGCTGGGGATGTCGTTTGTAGTGCTGGATGTCCTGCTTGTGATCTATACGTTGTATGTGACGCTGGTGCTGCATGCGGTGGTGCCGGGGTGGGCGTCGCTGATTCTGGTGCAGGCGCTGTTTTCTGGCGTGACGTTGATCAGCGTGGGGTTGGTGGGGGATTATGTGTCGCGGATCTATGATGAGAGCAAGCAGCGGCCTTTGTATGTGGTGGAGGAGGCGGTGAATGTGGAGAGGGATGAGGGGATTGGGGGGCGTGGATTGTATCTGAAGGGGCGCGCGGCGGCGGCTCAAAATCGGATATGATCGTCGCACTGTGAAGAGGATCATTCTTGTTGTTGGGCTGGCGCTGGTGGCGCTGCTTGGATATCGCCAGATGGTGCGGGTGGAGGCGGCGGGCGTGCAGGCTCCGCGCTTTGAGGTGGACCCGATGTGGCCGAAGCCGCTGCCGAACCACTGGGTGATCGGGCCAGCGATTGGGGTGGCGGTGGATGCGCGGGATCACGTGTGGATTCTGCATCGGCAGGCTTCGCTGGAGGCGAAAGAGCAGTATGCGACTTGGACGCCGAAGGCGGCGAGTTGTTGTGTGGCGGCACCGCCGGTGCTGGAGTTTAATGCGGCCGGGGACCTGGTGGGGAGTTGGGGTGGGCCGGGGAGCGGATATACGTGGCCGAATTCGAATCACGGGATTGATGTGGACTACAAGGGGAATGTTTGGATTGGGGGGAATGGGCGCGGGAAGCAGCAACCTGCTGTCGCGCACAATGAGGACCGGATGGCGGATGCCGGGCCGGTGAATGACTCGATGCTGCTGAAGTTTTCGCAGATGGGGAAGTTGCTGATGCAGATTGGGCAGCCGAATCAGAGCAAGGGCAGCAATGATGTGAAGAATCTGAGGTTGCCGGCGAAGTCGATTGTGGACCCGAAGAAGAATGAGTTGTATGTGGCGGATGGGTACGGGAACCGGCGGGTGATTGTGTTTGATGCGGATACCGGGGCGTATAAGCGGCATTGGGGGGCGTATGGGTCGAAGCCGGATGATACGCAGTTGCCGGCCTATGACCCGGCGGCTCCGCTGGCCAAGCAGTTTCGGACGCCGGTGCATTGTGTGGCGCTGGCTTCCGATGACCTGCTGTATGTTTGTGACCGGACGAATGACCGGATCCAGGTGTTTAAGACCGATGGCACGTTTGTGAAAGAGACGTTGATTGAGAAGAACACTTTAGGGGACGGGAGTGTGTTTGACATTGCGCTCTCGAAGGATGCGGGGCAGAAGTATCTGTACGTTGCCGATGGATCGAATATGAAGGTGCATGTGCTGGACCGGGCGACGCTGGAGGTGCTGACGAGCTTTGGGGATGGGGGGAGACAGCCGGGGCAGTTCTATGCGGTGCATTCGATTGCTACCGATTCAAAGGGGAATATTTATACGACCGAGACTTATCGTGGGCAGCGGTTGCAGAAGTTTCACTTCAAGGGCGTGACGACGGTGACGAAGAAGGATCAGGGTGTGGTGTGGCCGACGGGGAAGTAGCCGGCCTGAGGATCCAGGCGGAGTTGTGTTGCTCGAAGCCGATGTGGGGGTAGTATTGGACGGCTTTGGGAGCGGCGAGGAGAATGATGTTGGCTTGAGGGCACTCGGCCTGGGTGCGCCGGATGAGCTCTTTGCCGATGCCGAGGCGCTGGTGGGAGAGGCGGACGGCGAGGTCTGCGAGGTAGGTGGCGTAGACAAAGTCTGTCATCGAGCGAGAGATGCCGACGAGAATGGGGCCATCCCAGGCGGTGATGATGAGGTTGGCGTTGGCGATCATGGCGCGCATGCGGGCGGGCTCATGGACGGGGCGTCGTTCGCCGAGGGTTGAGGCGATGTAGAGTTCGATGACTGCTTCGAGATCAAGCTGGTTGCCGATGCGGTATTCGATCATGTTGCTTCCTTAGGCAAGAGTGGGGAGGTGAGTTTTCCACCAGGATTGCTTGTCGGCTGGGGACCAAGTAACGATGCTGAGGGTTTCCAGTTTGCGCAGGAGTTCGGCGGCGGATTGGGGGCGATCGGCCGGGGATTTCTGGAGGGACCAGAGGATGAGGTGTTCGAGCTCTTCGGGGATGGGAAGCTCTGTGCGTTCACTGGGTTTGAGGGGGGCCTCGGAGATGTGCTTGAGGATGAGGGCCATGGGTGTCGAGCCTTCAAAGACGGGGCGGCCGGTGAGGAGGAAGTAAACGACACAGCCGAGGGCGTAGATGTCGGCGCGGCCATCGATGACGGAGTCGTCACCTTCGGCGAGCTCAGGTGCCATGTAGGCGGGAGTGCCGACGGTGGTTGTCTCCATGGTGAGTTGGGTTTGCTCGCGGCTTAGGCTATCGGATTTGACGAGGCCGAAGTCGACGACTTTGACGAAGTCGTGGTCAAGGCCGAGGCGGGCGAGGAGGATGTTGGAAGGTTTGATGTCGCGGTGGGTGAGGCCGGCGCGGTGGGCTTCTTCGAGGGAGCGGAGGACGCCGGTCCAGATGTGGACGGCGCGGGCGGGACTGGTGGGGCCGAAGCGGGTGACGAGCTGGTCGAGGTTGAGGCCACGGATGAGTTCCATGGCGAAGTAGAGTTGGCCGCTGGGGGTGGCACCGAAGTCGAAGATGGAGACGGTGTGCGGGCATTCGAGGCGGGCAATGACCTGGGCTTCGCGCTCGAAGCGTTTGCGCTGGACGGTGGAGTTGTCGGGATTGCTTTTGATGAGTTTGACGGCGGCGTCGCGGGCGAGGAAGCGGTGCTTGGCCTTCCAGACTTCACCCATGCCGCCGTGGCCGATGGTTTCGATGAGTTGGTAGGCGCCGAGGTCGCGGGCTTGTTCGAGTTGGGTGCCGAGGTTGAAGATCCAGCGGGCCAAGAAGGTACTGACGAAGGCGATGAGGAAGGGCCCGGTGGACCAGATGAGCCAGATCTCGATCGGGGGGACGGGGTTGCCGCGGAACCAGATGTTGAGGAGGAGGCCGAATGGCGCCATGGCGGCGGAGGCGAGGGCCGCGGGGAGAGCGAGGCGGAAGGGGGCAGGGGCGAGGAGAGCGAAGAGGCCGATCCAGATGGCGATGGCGGATTGGCCGCGGATAAGGAGATTGTCGTTGAAGGGGATGGCGGATTCGGCGACGCCGATGAGGAGGCTGGACAGGATCTCGAAGGCGAGGCTGAGGCGGATGACGAAGTTGGGTTGGGCGGCCCATTTGCGGCTGGCCCAGTACATGGCGAGACCGCTGGTCAGGCCCATGATCGTGTTGACGAAGAAGAACGATTCGAGTTGGGCGACGAGGTTGATGCGGGTGAAGTGATAGAGGAGATCGAAGCCGACGTAGCAGGCGGAGAAGACGAGGGCGGCGACACCGATGCGCTGGGCGGCGAGGGAGGCGACGTCAGAGGGGAGCGAAGAACCGGTTTGTGCCTGGCGCTCAAACTGGATGCGGCGTTCGCGGAGCTCTGGAGACTCGCTCATCGATACTCCTATTATTGACGAATCCCGTAGGCTTTGAGGCGTGAAGTGAGGGTGGCGGGAGCGAGCTTGTCTTGCGGAGTAGCGGGACTGATTTGATCCTGATACTCTCGAGCAGGCTGTGAATGAATCGGCTGGAGGGAGTGATGGCACGGCATACTGCAGTGCGGTAAGTCATGGTTGCTTTGTTAGGCTTTGGTGATGGGGCTGAAGATTGCGATCGTTGGTGATTTTGATGCGAGTGTTTTGGCGCATCGGGCTATCCCGCTGGCGCTTGAGATTGCGGGTAGAGAGCTGGGGGTGACGGGGCTTCCCTTCGACTGGAAGCATACTTCGGAGATTGGGGATTTGAGTGGGTACCAGGGGGTGTGGTGTGCGCCGGCATCGCCTTATGCAGACGAGGGAGCGGCGCTGGGTGCGATTCGCTGGGCCCGGGAAAATGGAGTGCCGTTTCTTGGGACCTGTGGCGGGTTTCAGCATGCGGTGCTTGAGTTTGCCCGGAATGTGCTGGGACTGGAAGACGCAGAGCATGCCGAGACGGGAAGCGGGGGAGATTGCGAGGTGATCTCGCGGCTGAGTTGCTCGCTGGTGGAGGTGGAAGGGCAGGTGATTGCGGTGGCGGGGACGCGGTTTGCGGAGATGCATGGGATGGAGGCCAGGTCGTTTGGGTATCACTGCAATTTTGGGCTGAATGTGAGATATGAAGGCATGATGGAGACGGCCGGATTGCGAGTGGGTGCGCGGGATGAAACTGGTGAGGTTCGAGCCATGGAGCTGGACGGTCATCCCTTTTTTATGGGCACGTTGTTTCAGCCTGAACGAGTTGCCTTACAGGGAGAAGGGTCCCCGCTGGTGCTTGGCTTCATTCAGGCGGCGAGTCGTTATGGAGGGCTATTCTTGTGAGCAGTATGACTATCAATCGCTTGTTGGTGCTCTGGATTGGTTGCGGACCACTCGTTTATGGACAGGTGCCGGAGAGCTTTGAGGGTTGCCCGGTTGCGGCGCAAGAGCTGATGAGGAAGGTGCGGGCTGACTTTCGCCTGCCTGGGATTAGTTTGGCGACCAGTAACCTGGGGCGGTTGAATTGCGCGGGTGCGGTGGGGTTTGCCGATTCAGCGACGCAAAGACCGATGCGGGCGCGCACCCTCATGCGTATTGCCAGTATTTCGAAGACGGTGACTGCGATGGCCGTTGTCCAATTGGCCTCGACGGGGAGGTTGAAACTGGATGACAGGGTGGTGGATGTTTTGAGTGATCTGGTGCCTGCGGCAGGGGTGGGGGACCCGAGGTGGCGGAACGTCACGATTCGAAATTTGCTGCAGCATTCGATGGGATGGGACCGGGCTGTGGGTGGGGAACCGATTCAAAGCAGTATTGCGATTTCGCGGGATCTGGGGATTCGCGGACCGGCGACTTCGAGTGATGTGACGAGATGGGTGTTTGGCAGGCCTTTGCATTTTGAGCCGGGATCGAGGTTTTCTTATACGGGGATCGCTTATGCGATGCTGGCGCTGGTGGTGGAGCGAGTTGGCCAATTGCCCTATGAACAATACACGAGGCAAAACGTGCTGGAGCCGATGGGGATTCGGACTTCGATGCGAGTGGGGCGATCGCTGCCTCAAGGGCGAGGGGGGATTGCGGATCCAGATCTTGCCGAAGCTGTCTATGAGATGCCAGCCGGATCTGTGACTGCAAACAGCGTGTTCCCTGATGTGAGTGCGCGCGTGGAGGTGCCGTATGGATCGTTTTACCTCGAAGGAATGGAAGGATCTGGTGGTTGGACTGCGAATGCGCCGGCGCTGGTGCGCTTCGTCGATACTCTCTTTGGGCGCGGGACGAGGGCACCATTTTTCTCCAGAGAGTGGATCGATGCGATCGCTGCCCGTCCGACTTTTACGGCTGCCAATGCAGGGAGCTGGATTGGGCTGGGGTGGAGGATTCGTCCCGTGCCGGCGGGATTGCACTATAGCTTCGATGGGTCGATCGGGGGTACTTATGCAGAGGTGAATCACTTGCCAAACGGCAATAGCTACGCCTACATCACGAACACTTCCTTGCCGACTGGGGATGGAGAAACGGCTCCGCTTTCGACGGAGATTTTCAATACGATGGCGGCACTGAATGGGTCGAGCGTTGATTTGTGGACGCAAGCCAGATACATCGATGGGCTCAGTAACTTGCCTGTGGTGCGGTCGCAGCAGGGTGTGGTGCAGGGGGCTTCGTTTCAGCCTGGGGTAACGCCGGGATCGTGGTTTACGATTCTTGGTTGGAACCTGTCGCGGACGACGCGGCTGTGGGATGGGAACGACTTTAATGGCGATCGGCTTCCGATCCGGCTGGACGGCGTTGAGGTGAGGGTCAACGGGCAGTTGGCGGCGGTGTATTACGTCAGCCCGACGCAGATCAATGCACAGGTGCCGGGGCTGATGACGGCCGGGACGGCGACGTTGCAGGTATTTCGGGACGGGATTGCGAGCCAACCGGAGGCGATTGAGATTCGAATGAATGCACCGGAATTCTTTCGGTACACGCTCGGCGGGAAGAGCTTTGTAGCGGCTCTGCAAGTGGACGGCAGTGTGGTGGCTGACCCGGCGCTAGCGCCCGGGTTGCGCGCGGCACGAGCGGGTGGGACGGTACAGATCTTTGGAACTGGCTTTGCGGCCAGCGAGGCTGGGATCGTTGTGAGCCGAACGCAGCCAGTGGGTGCAACGGTAGTTCAAATTGGAAACAGTACGGCGACGGTCACCTATAGCGGATTGGTGGCGACCGGACTGTTTCAGGTGAATCTGGTTGTGCCGAATTTGCCGCCTGGAGATTACCCGGTGCAGATTAGCGTCAATGGAGTCCCTACGCTTGTGCCCGGTTTGCTGCCGGTGCGCTAGTGGGGCGGGCCAAGGCAGCAAAGGCCTGGGCGACGGAGTCGTGGTGGGTGACCCGGGCGGACATGATTTCAAGGGTCTCGGTGAGGGAGGCGGTGGCGTGGGTGGCGCGGCTGGAGAGGTTGACCAGGGCGACGGGTTTGTTCAGGAGTTCGCCGCTTGAGACGAGCCAGTCGAGGGCGTTTTTTAGGCTGCCGGGGACGCCGCGGGCGTATTCTGGGGTGCAAATGAGGATGGCGTCGGCGACGCGGAAGAGTTCGCGGAGTCGAATTACGGGAAGAGAGACGGAATCGTTGTCGAGGTCGGGGTTGAATTGAGGGAGGTCGCCGAGCTCACGGTAGACGGCAAAAGTGACGCCAGGCGGAGGCACCGCGTCCCGAATGGCAACTGTATTGATTCCTTTGGCGCGGAGGCTGCCGGAGATCCCCAAAATGTTCATATCTTGTTATGACGCAACAGGATGGAGAAAGGGACCGAAGACGATCCTGCTGGTCCCAGGGGTGTGCTGAGAAGGATTTCTCGATTGCCGACCAAAAAGAACCGATTTCAGTTGACGGTGCCCGGGGGGATCAGTAGACTGAAATCAGGACACTTTCAGTCCGGAATAAAATCCATGCTTAAACTCACCAAGAAAGCGGACTACAGTCTGATTGCGCTGCGCCATTTGGCGTTGGCCGGGGATCGGGCTGCCAGTGCGAAGGAAATTGGGGATGCGTACCATATTCCACTGCCGATTCTTTCGAAGGTATTGCAGAAGCTGGGTAAGTCTGGATTTCTGTTGAGTGTGCAAGGAACCAATGGTGGATACCGCCTGGCGCGGGATCCGAATCAGATCAGTGTGCTCGAGGTGATCCGGGCGGTGGATGGCCCGGTGATTCTGACGTCCTGTTTTACCCACGACCGGTGCGACCAATCGGGTAGTTGCACGGTAAAAGAGCCACTTCGCAAGGTGCACGAAAGCATCCTGAAGCTTTTGGAGAGCATCACTATCATTGCGCTTACCAAGGATGACCCAGTGCCGGATGGCAGTGGGAATCCGCCTCCCGGGTCCAGGGGCCAGTTTGGGCCCGGCCAGATTTTGAACATATTGCCCAGTTAAATACGTAGAAGGATTCTTACCTGCTCATGAAGCTCCCAATTTATCTTGATAACCACGCCACAACGCAGTGTGACCCACGCGTTGTCGAGGCGATGATGCCGTTCTTTATTGAAAACTTTGGTAACGCGGCGAGCCGCAACCATAGCTTTGGCTGGGTGGCCGAAGAAGGTGTGGAGAATGCCCGCAAACAGATTGCGGATCTGATTGGGGCGAACTCGAAGGAGATCGTCTTTACCTCTGGCGCAACGGAATCGAATAATCTTGCGATCAAGGGTGTTGTGGAAATGTATGCCGAGCGTGGCAACCACATCATCACGGCAGCGACGGAGCACAAGGCTGTGCTCGATACCTGCAAGCACCTTGAGAAGCAGGGTGTGCGTGTGACGTACCTGCCGCTGCAGGGCGATGGTTTGATTGACCTCGACATGCTGCGCGATGCGATCACCGACAAGACGGTGCTGGTGAGCATCATGTATGCCAACAACGAAATTGGCGTGATCCAGAACGTGACTGAGATCGGCAAGATTTGTAAGGAAAAGGGTGTGCTGTTTCACACCGATGGCGTGCAGGCCGTGGGTAAGATTCCTGTTAACGTCATCCAGGACAATATCGACATCATGAGCCTGACGGGCCACAAGATGTATGGCCCGAAGGGAGTTGGCGCGTTGTATGTGCGTCGGCGTAACCCGCGGGTGCAGATTTCGGCGCAGATGGACGGTGGCGGTCATGAGCGCGGGATGCGTTCTGGCACGTTGAACGTTCCTGGCATTGTGGGTTTTGGTAAGGCTGCTGCCTTGTGCCAGGAGCTGATGCCGGTGGAATCGGAAAAGCACCGCGTGATGCGCGATCGCCTGAAGGCGAAGCTGGAATCTTCGCTCGAAGAGACCTACATCAACGGTTCGATGACGAGCCGCCTGCCGCATAACCTGAACATGAGCTTTGCTTATGTGGAAGGCGAATCGCTGCTGATGGGCATTAACGACATTGCTGTGTCGTCTGGTTCGGCCTGCACTTCGGCGACGCTCGAGCCCTCGTATGTGTTGAAGGCTTTGGGCCTCGGTGACGACCTGGCGCATACTTCAATCCGGTTCGGCATTGGCCGTTTCAACACGGATGAAGAAGTGGATTATGTGGCGAACAAGATGATCGAAGTGGTGAACAAGCTGCGGGAACTGTCTCCGTTGTGGGAGATGTTCAAGGACGGCGTTGACCTTTCGAAGGTGGAATGGACCGCGC
The DNA here is from genome assembly GCA_044340255.1 of Bryobacter sp. Classification (GTDB taxonomy): domain Bacteria; phylum Acidobacteriota; class Terriglobia; order Bryobacterales; family Bryobacteraceae; genus Bryobacter. The sequence continues at coordinate 25,603 of JBIITX010000043.1, forward strand.
ACTAAATTTATAAGGACAGAAGAGGAGAATACAACATGGCATATTCCGAAAAAGTAGTAGATCACTACAATAACCCCCGCAACGTCGGTTCGATGGACAAGTCTGACCCGAACGTTGGAACCGGCATGGTTGGTGCACCGGAGTGCGGCGACGTGATGAAGCTGCAGATCAAGGTGGACCCGGTGAGCGGCATCATTGAAGATGCAAAGTTCAAGACTTTTGGCTGCGGATCGGCGATTGCTTCTTCTTCTCTGGCGACAGAGTGGCTGAAGGGCAAGACCGTGGATCAGGCGATGGAAATCAAGAACACCGAGATTGTGAACGAGCTGGCACTGCCGCCGGTGAAGGTACACTGCTCTGTTCTGGCTGAAGATGCGATCAAGGCTGCGATTACGGACTACAAGAAGAAGGCCGTACCTGCTGCGGTCAATGCATAAGCACTGGCATAAGTGAGGACGGCATGACGGAAACAGTTGAGCAGAAAATTGAGGTAACTCCGAAGGCTGTGTCGAAGATTCGACAGGCCTTCGCCAAGCAGGGCGTGAGCGGTGGCTTGCGCCTTGGCGTGTTGGGTGGCGGGTGTTCGGGTTTGAGCTACCAGTTCAAATTTGATACCAAGCCGCGGGCGACTGACCATGTTTTTGATTACGACGACGTCAAGGTGTTTGTAGATCCGAAGTCGATGCTCTTTTTGAAGGGCATGACGCTAGACTACAAGGAGAGCCTGATGCAGAGCGGATTCGAGTTTATCAACCCGAATGCGCACAAGAGCTGCGGATGCGGCACTTCGTTCTCTAGCTAAACAATGGATTATTATCGCGTTCTGGGAATTGAACCCAAGTTGCAGCTCAATTTGAATGAGCTGCAACAACTGTTTTATGGGCGGAGCAGGGAGCTTCATCCGGACCGATTTGCACGGGCTGAAGCTGCGGTGCGGGATGCGGCGCTGGTGGAGAGTTCTTTGCTGAATGATGCGTATCGGACCTTGCGGGATCCGGTGCAGCGAGCAGAATATTTCCTGAAGCATCACGGTTTTGATATCGGGGAACAGGGTACGAAGAATGTGCCGCCGGAGTTGCTGGAAGAAGTGTTTGAGCTGAACATGGCACTGGAAGAGCTGAAGGATGGGGACGAGAGTGCCAGGGGGCCTCTGGGGCTTGCGAAAGACCAGTTTGCTGCGCTGCTGGCGCAGACGGATGTGGAATTGGGACAGTTATTTGGAACGTATGATGCGTCGGGGCAGCAGGCAGTGCTGCAGCAGATTCGTGAACTATTGAATCGGCGACGTTACATACAGAATCTCCTCAGGGACGTAAATGGGCACCTTTCAAATTGATTTTGGCGATGCGGCAAAGCCGGAGCGCATTATTGGCATTGACCTCGGCACGACGAACAGTCTGGCCGCGTTTATGGATCTGACCGGGCCGGAAATCATTGCGGCACCGGATGGGACGCGGATTGTACCGTCGGTGGTGGCATTGCTCGAAGACGGTAGTTTTGTGGCGGGTAATGCAGCGAAGGCGCGACTGGCACAGCACCCGGACGAGACGCTCTATTCGACGAAGCGGCACATGGATCATGCGGCGACTTCGCTGAAAATTGGGAACCGGATGATTACGCCGCCCGAGGCGGGGGCGCATATCTTGCGGGCGCTCAAGCAGAATGCGGAGTCGTTCTTTGGAGAGGAAGTGACGAAGGCGGTGGTGACGGTGCCGGCGTACTTCAACGATGCGCAGCGGCAGGCAACGAAGGATGCGGGGCGGATTGCCGGGCTGGATGTGATGAGGCTGGTGAATGAGCCGACGGCGGCGGCGCTGGCCTATGGGCTGGACAAGCGCAAGAGCGGCACGATTGCGGTTTATGACCTGGGTGGTGGGACTTTCGATATTTCGATTTTGCGGTTGCAGGATGGAATTTTCGAAGTGTTGACGACGAACGGCGATACGTTTTTGGGTGGCGACGACATTGACCAGTTGTTGATGAAGATTGCTCTCGAAGACATTGCGACGGAGTGGGGCGGGGCGGTGGATCAGGATACGGCGGCGGTGGAGACGCTGCGGCAGGCTGTGATTCAGGCCAAAGAGCAATTGAGCTTTGCGCTGGTTACCCGGATTGATCTGGAGTACAAGGGCAAGAAATATCAGCGTGAGATCACGCGGGATCTGTTTGAGAAGTTGATACAGCCCATTGTCGAGAAGACATTGGGGCCGTGCCGGCAGTGCATGCAGGATGCACAGGTAGGGCCGGAGCAGATTGAAGAAGTGGTGCTGGTGGGGGGATCGACGCGGATCCCGATGGTGAGGCGGGCGGTGGAGTCGCTGTTCCGCTCGAAGCCACATACGGAACTCAATCCCGATGAGGTGGTGGCGCTTGGGGCGGCGATTCAGGCGGGGATTTTGTCGGGTGAAGTGAAGGATACGCTGCTGCTGGATGTGACGCCACTGTCGCTGGGCCTGGAGACGATGGGCGGCGTGGTGACGAAATTGATCCACCGGAATTCGACGATTCCGGCCAGCGAGACGGAGCAGTTTACGACGGCGGTGGATGGGCAGACGAATGTGCTGATCCATGTGCTGCAGGGTGAGCGCGAGATGGTGAAGGATTGCCGGAGCCTGGCGCGGTTTGAGTTGAAGGGTATTGACCCGGTGTCGGCGGGGCTGGCACGGATTGAAGTGAAGTTCCTGATTGATGCCAACGGGATTCTGAATGTGTCGGCGAAGGATACGCGGACGGGCAAAGAGCAGAGCGTCGAAGTGAAGCCGAGTTATGGCTTGACCGATGAGCAGGTGGAGGCGATGATTCTGGAATCGCTGACCAATGCCGAGGCGGACATTCGCGAGCGGCAGGTGCGTGAGGCACGTGTGGAAGCTGACCGGATGCTGGGTGCGCTGGAGAACGCCAAGCAGAATGATGCCTGGTTTGGACTGAGCGAAGAAGACCGACAGGCGATCCAGACGGCGCACAATGAGCTGCTGCTGGCCTATCATGGTGACGACCATCACCTGATTCAAGCGCAGATGGAGAAGTTGGACAAGGCGAGCCTGACGCTGGCGGAGAATATGATGAACACCGCAGTGCGGGGCGCACTGAAGGGGACACAGATATGACAATCAAGCTGACCTGGGACAAGGCAGAAGATATTGGAATTGAGTTGTATGAGGCGCAGCCGGAGACGGACCCGCTGACGGTGCGGTTTACGGATTTGCATGCGCTGGTTGTCGCGTTGCCCGGGTTTGCGGATGACCCGTTGAAATCGAACGAGGCGAAGCTGGAGGCGATCCAGATGGCATGGTATGAAGAGTATAAGGACGGCCAGTCATAGACCTTCAATTTGTTTTTGCTGTAATCAACATCATCATCAGCGACATTATTCTTGCCGGGGATAATGCCGTAGTGATTGCTATGGCGGTGCGGTCGCTGCCTCCGAAGGAACGGCGGCTAGGGAGCCTGCTGGGTGCAGGCCTGGCGGTGGGGCTGCGCATTGTGTTGACGTTTTTTGTGGCGCAACTGTTGAACCTGCCCTGGCTGCATTTGGTGGGCGGGGTGTTGATTTTGTGGATTGCGGTGAAGGTTCTGATGATGGATTCGGAATCAGAGGATGGGGAGCATGTGAAGCAGGCTGGCGGGTTGATGTCGGCGATGTGGATCATTCTGGTGGCGGACATCACGATGTCGCTTGATAACGTGCTGGCGGTGGCTGGGGCTTCACACGGGAATATCTGGTTGTTGATTTTTGGATTGGGGTTGAGCATTCCGCTGGTGGTGGGGGCGAGCGGGATTTTGTCGAAGCTGATGGACCGGTACCCGATCATTGCTTATCTGGGTTCGGCGGTGCTGGGGCGTGTTGGCGCTGAGATGATTTTGAGTGAGAAGATGATCGCTGACTCTTTGCAGGTTGGGAAGTATGCGGGGTGGGGGATTCAGGCGGCGGCAGCGGTGGGTGTGGTGGTGGTGGCGAAGGTGTTGATGGGGCGTCGGCGGGCGGGGTAGGGACCAGTTGGGGAGGACTGAGCCGCTGAGCCCATTACTTTGGGTGTGGAATGATTTTCTCGATGAGGTAGAGATCGTCCTGGATCGTGAAATAGAATCGCCAATTACGATTTAGCCGCGCTTGCCATATCTTCAAGCTGGAGTTGTATTTTTTAACCCTCAGTGAGGGGTGCTGGACGTTGTTTAGCAAAAGCGTTAGTTGCTTCTCAAATGCAACTCTGACTGCGGCTGGAGCCTCAGAGAGGTCGTCCAGGGCAGAATGAGAAAACGCGACCCTCATTCTTTCGTCGAGTTCGCTTTGCGGAGTTGACGTTTTCGGATTTCCTTGCCCAGGAACTGGATTGCTTCCTGGCTCGAAGCGAAAGCTGGAGAATACGGGCCCTTGCGAGCTTCCTTGATTTGCGCAAGAATGCTTGCCTCTGTCTCAGAAGAATCCTCTGCTTCAGGTGATTTCGACTTCGACCTAATCGAGATCACTCCTGCGGACACTTTGAATTCCAGGTCGTCGCCGACCTTTATCCCTGCCTTCCTCTGTATCGACAAGGGAATGACGATGGGAGTCTTTTCTTTTACTTTGGTCAGCATGCGGCAGCGTTTCTGTTCACAGCTTAGCAGCACATAAGACTGGGGTCGTTTACTGGATGAGGCGTTTGACCTTGGCGAGGGCCTGCTGGGCCATGGTGTAGTCGGGTTCGATGTCGAGGGCCTGCTGGAAGCAGTCCTGGGCGCGGCGGTACATGTCTTTTTGGACGTAGGCGCGGCCTAGGTTGTACCAGGGGTAATGATAGCTGTCGTAGCGCGGGCTCTTGGTGGCTTTTTCGAGCCAGGGAATCGCGTCGTCCACTTGCCCCTTCTCAATCAGGTAGGCGCCAATGTCGTTGTATGGGTTGCCAAAGGTCGGGTCGATCTCAATGGCATGCTTGCACTCGACGATTGCATCGTCGAGCCGCCCCTGAAATCGATACGCCCAGCCGAGGAAGGTGTAAGCTTCCGCGGTTGGATGCAACCGGATCGATTTCTGGTAAAGGTCCATCGCAACATCCAGTTCGCCCTGCATCTGCATTTGATAGGCGTCCTGGAACAACTGAATCGCGAGTTCGACCCTTGGGTCGGTCATGCACTCATTACTATCGAAAAGTGAACGATAAGGCAATGGTAAAAGTGATTCCAGCTTTAAATAAATCCTCAACAATTGTTAAGTAGAATAAAAACACATGATTTCGAAGGTTCGTAAAGCCGTTTTTCCTGCGGCAGGATTGGGTACGCGATTTCTGCCGGCCACGAAAGCCAGCCCGAAAGAAATGCTGCCGCTGGTTGATAAACCGATTATTCAGTATGGGGTGGAGGAGGCGCTGCACTCCGGCATCCAGAACATGATCATTGTGACGGGGCGGGGAAAGTCTGCCATTGAAGATCACTTTGACGTGAGCTTTGAGCTGGAGCATACGCTGGAGTCGAAGGGCAAGAAAGAGATGCTCTCGGCGGTACGAGCGATCTCGGACATGATTGATGTCTCGTATGTCAGGCAGAAGGAAGCGATGGGGCTGGGCCATGCGGTGCTGCGGGCCAAGGAACTGGTGGGGAACGAGCCCTTTGCCGTAGTGCTGGCCGATGACGTGATTGATAGCGAAGTGCCTTGCCTGCGGCAGTTGATGGATGTGTATGAGTTTTATGGTGCGAGTGTGGTGGCACTGATGGAAGTGCCGCGGGACCAGATCTCCAATTACGGGGTGGTGGATGCGGAGCCGGTGCCGCATAACGGAACCAAGGACCGGTTGTACCGGGTACGGAATCTGGTGGAGAAGCCGAAGGCGGAAGATGCGCCTTCGAACCTGGCGATCATTGGCCGATACATTTTGACGCCGGAGATCTTTACTTCGATTGAAGAGACGGGGCCGGGGGCGATTGGGGAAATCCAATTGACGGATGGTTTGCGGCATCTGCTGCGGTCACGGCCGATTTACGGGTTCCGCTTTGATGGGAATCGTTATGATGCCGGGGACAAGCTGGGCTTTTTGAAGGCGACTGTTGAATTTGCCTTGAAGCGGGCAGATCTTGGAGACCCCTTCCGGAAGTATCTGAAGGGGTTGACGCTCTGAGGTTGCTATGACCTATTCGCAATTGCTACCGCCGGTGAAGCCTAACGAAGCGGTTGCCGTTGCTGAAGTGATTTTGCACGTCACGCAGGGGCGTGGGTGGACGCCGGATTTGCGGGGACGCTTGCAGACGAGTCTGGCTACGCTGCGCCTCGAGCAACTGAAGGTGTATCCGCTGACGCTGGTACCGGACCCGGGGCATGCGTCGACTCACTACATTCTGGTGAGTAATGCGGCTGGGGACTGGCTGCTGCATATTGCGCCGGCCTCGGCGGCGACGACGCCGCTGTTTCCGAAGCCGATGTTGCTGGCGCGGGTGCGACCTTCGGGGGAGCGGGAAATTGTAGTGAACGCTGTGGACGCGCGGGAAGAGGTGCGGACGATTCTGCAAGGGTTGTTCCCGACGTTGTTGCCGCGGACGGCGGCGCTGCAGCAGATCTGGAGCCGGGATGAGGGGGTGCAGGAATTCTTCGATGGCTTTGTGAAGAAACCGAATGTGCTGCCGGGGATCCGGAGCCGGGAGGCGAGTTGGCGGCCGCATTTGGAGGTGTTGCGCTCGCGCTGGAGAGATGGGTACGTGGCGGTGCTGGAGAAGTTAACGGCGTTGCCTGGTGCGGAGGCAATGGAGCCGTATTCGCGGTTTAGCTATCTGGTGGGGGATTTGAAGGATGCTCGCACTATTGCCAATTTCTATACCGGATTGAAATCGACTGGACGGCAGAGCTTTGATTTTGAGCTGGATTTGTCGGAGCACGCGGGGCTGGAGATGGACGCACTGCATGAATTGCTGGATGCGTTGAAGTTGATGGGTGTGGTGGTGCAGGGCTTGGAATTGCACACAGGGTTGCATTTGCCAGCGTTTGCCATGGCGCTGCAGGCGCGGCAGATCGGGATCACTGCGGCGGGACTAGAGCCGGAGTCTAGCGCGGTGCGATGGCACTGGAAGGCCTGATGGTGAGATCGGCGCCAGCGCAGGTGATGTGTTTGTCACCCGTCAGGTAATCCACGGGAACGATGGCGAAGCCGACGCATTGGGATTCGGCGGGGGAATAGGCAACGCTCAAGAGATGGCCGGCGGGGGTGCCGCCGCCGCAGAGCTCTGCGTCCTGGGCCGGGAGCTGGCTGGTGGCAATGGTGACGGCGGTGAGGCCTTTGTGGACGGCACCGCGGGCGCGGACACGCTCTACAATTTCCTGACCGAGATAGCAGCCCTTGGAGAAGTGAACGCCGTGCATGAGGCGCGTTTCCTGGATGAGGTGTTTTTCGAGAATCTCGACGCCGAAGCGGGGCTTGCCGTTTTCATGACGGACGAGTTCCCAGGTGGCTTCGTCGGATTGCGGGATGGCGCTTAGTTTGTTGAGCCAGGCTTCCCGGGAGGCGATGGGTAGGATGAGGCGGATGCCATCAGAACCGGTTTCATTGAGGCGGGCGATGTAGCCGCCTTCGAAGGGGAGGATGCCGTTTTGCTGCTCTGGAATGAGGATGCCGAGGGAGGCGGCCACGGTGGCAGCCTGTGGGCCTTCGATGCCGATAGCGAAGTGGGAGCTGGCGAGGTCTTCGAGAGTGACATCGTCGGCAATGATGAACTTGTCGAGGTGGGTGAAGAGGAGCTGGTGGGTGGTGGCTTCGGTGTCGATCAGGAAGTCGCCGTTGCACTTGAGGATGGTGGCGTCAGTTTGAATGCGGCCCTGGGCATTGAGGAAGAAGGCATAGCAGCCCTGGCCTTCTTCGAGGGCATTGATGTTGTTGGAAGACATGGCATGGAGCAGGCGGGCATTGTCTTCCCCGTGAGCGAGGATGCGGCCGCGCGAGCTGAGATCGCGCCAGGCGGCATGGGTGCGGAGGGCTTGGTAGGCGTCCATGTTAGGCCCCACGCAAATGACGCATGTAGGCAGCGACGAAGACGATGGCGGCGATGCCGATGATGGCGGAGAGCTGCCAGCGCTTGCGCTTCTCTGGGGATGCGTCGGGCTTGGTGAGCAGGAAGATCATGGCAAAGACGTGGAGGGCGAGGAGGAACTTGATGCCGAACCACATGTGCCAGCCCTTGGGGACTGTTTTGATGATGTGGAACATGGTGAAGAGGCCACTGGCGAGCATGGCAGTGATACCACCGATGACGGCACTACGGCTGAGCGGGGCGGTGGCGGGGTTGTCTAGAAAACGACCTCCGACGGCACCGCCGATGAGCACGATGGCGGCAAAGAGGTGAGCCCAGCGAAGGACGAGGTCAACAGAAATTTCCATACCTCTAGTGTAGATTGGCCTTGCGATAATTGGCGGGTATGATTCATTCGGTATTGCCTGTGGGATTGGTGTTTCAGCAGAATTGCGCGCTGGTAGGGGACGAGGAGACGGGGGAGGTGTTTCTGGTGGACCCAGGGGATGAGCCCGGGGTGATTCTGGGAGAGATTGACCGACTGGGCGTGAAGGTGAAGGCGATCCTGATTACGCATGCGCATCTGGACCATGTGGGAGCGCTGGCGGAGATGAAAGAGGCGCTGGGAGTGGAGGCGTATATGCATCCCGGGGAACAGGGGATGTACGAAATGATTGAGACGCAGGCGGCGATGTTTGGCATGCCGAAGCCGCGGATGACGACCATTGAGCATGAGCTGAAAGAGGGGATGAAGTTGACGGTGGGGAAGTATGTGTTTGAGGTGCTGGAGACGCCGGGGCATTCGCCGGCGAGTGTGTCGTTCTACATTCCAGCAGGGAAGCGCGTGATTGCGGGGGATGCGTTGTTTCGACGTTCGATTGGCCGGACGGATTTGCCGGGTGGGAATTTGGAGCGGTTGCTCAAGAGCATACGGACGAAGCTGCTGACGCTGCCGCCAGAGACGGAAGTGTATTCGGGGCATGGGCCGGAGACGACGATTCAGGATGAGGCGCGGCATAATCCGTTTTTGCGGTAGGTGCTTGCTAAACTGAGAGATTCTCAATGCGCCTCATTGCTCTGTTGCTGGTGGCGTGGGGCTGCTTTGCGCAAAGCACGAACACCGCGAGTAAAGAGCAGACCCCCGCCGAAACCCCAAGTCCGAATCGAACCCAGTTGAACCTGCTGGGGCAGACTGATACTGCCTCGGGAGAGTCTCGACGGAATGAGAATATTCAGTTCAACCTGATCGATAACAACGCGATGAAGGAGCTGAATGTGCGGTTGGGGGTGACGGCTACTTTCGTTAGTGTGTTTGAGCCGAGCCGGAATTATTTTGGTGCGGAGTATGGGTCTTCGCCGACGACACCGCATCCTTTGCTGACGGCGCTGAAGTCGGCCTGGCATGGGAATGTGAACTACACGCACCAGAACTCGATCTTGATGGCGCGGAGTTTCTTTCAGGTGGGTGGGGTGAAGCCGGCGCGGGAAAACGATTATGGGTTTAGTGTGGGTGGGCCGCTGGGGAAGCGGACTTCGCTGGCTGTGGAAGGGAATCAGAAGCGGCTGCGGGGGCAGGTGAATGGGAATGTGCTGGTGCCGCGCGCGGATGAGCGGTTGCCGCTGGCGACGGACCCGGCGATTCGGGCTTATGTGCAGAGCATTCTGAATCTGTACCCGGCGGAGACGCCGAACCGGCCTGATATTGATCCGCGGATGTTGAATACGAATTCGCCGCAGACGATCAATAACGACTCGCTGAATGGGCGGCTGGATCATCAGTTGTCGAGCAAAGACAGCTTGACGGCGCGGCATGCATTTTTGACGCAGAATGTGAAGGCGTTTCAGTTGGTGAAGGGGCAGAATCCGGATACGACGACGAAGTCACACAATTCGAATCTGACCTGGAACCGGGCCTGGTCGGCGGCGACGGTGAGTTCTTTTGCGGTGGGCTTTGAGCGGATTCGGACGTTGATTGTGCCGGAGAAAAATAACCTGGGGCCGCAGATTTTTATCTCTGGAGCGTTGTCGTCGATTAACCCGAATAACGCCGTGCCGATTGACCGGACGGAGAATCGGTTTCGGTATTCGGGGGCGGTGCGGCAGACGCGTGGGTCGCATCAATTGACGGCCGGGTTTACGTTGATGCGGCGGCAGTTGAATGGCTATGAAGGGGATTCGCAGTTGGGGGCGATTCAGTTTTCGAACAACCTTGGCAACGATGCGATTACGAATTTGCGGTTGGGGATTCCGATCTTCTTTTACACGTCGATTGCGGTGAAGCCGCTGCAGCGGGGCTTTCGGAATTGGGACAACTTTTTCTATGCCGGAGATAGCTGGCAGGTGAACCGGCGGTTGACGGTTTCTTATGGGGTGAACTACCGGCCGATTTCAAGGCCGACTGAAGTGAACCGGTTGAATGATGTTGGCTACTATTCGGACAACAATAACTTTGGGCCGACGCTGGGGTTTGCGATTCGACCGTCGAAGAACGCGCGATGGGGTGTGATGCGGCTGGCTTATGGGTTGCATTATGGCGAGGTGTTTCCGGTGACGTTTCAATCGATCCGGTTTAATGCGCCGAACAACATCAAGCTGGTGATTCCCGACCCGGACCCGCTGAACCCGTTGAGCAAGTTGCCCGCTGATATATCGAAGGCCGGGCGGACGGTGCTTTATGCATTTGCCAAGGATCTGGCGACGCCGTATTCGCACCAGTACAACTTCAAGTGGGAGATTCCGCTGACGAGCACGGTGCGGTTTGAGGCGGGGTATGTGGGGTCTCGGGCGTCGAAGCTGTTGCAGCGTTGGTATTTGAACCGGGCAAGGCAGATTCCTGGGCTGGTGGCGACGTCGGGGAACACGGATGAGCGGCGGCCACTGGCGCAGTATGCCGATATCCGTTATACGACTTCGTCGAGCCGAGGTTATTACGATGCGTTTAAGACTGTGCTGACGGTGCAGCGGTGGAAGGGCGTGTCGCTGGAGACGGCGTATACGTTCTCGAAGGCGATGGATTTGGGGTCGAGCTATACGAATACGGCTTATGACAATGACGGGTTCAACAACCGGAGCCAGGCTGAGTTTGAAACGCATCGGGACTTGAAGGGGCGTAGCGATTTTGATCAGCCTCATGCGTTGTTGATGCGGGGTAGTTATGCTGTGCCGTGGAAGGGGAAGCGGCTGGGGCAGTGGACGTTGAACAGCGTGTACCTGGCCAAGACCGGTACGCCTTTTAATTTGAAGACGGGATCGGATGCGCCGGGGTTTGGGAACCTGGACGGGATTTCAGGGGATCGGCCGAATTTGCTGGATGCCTCGATTCTGGGACGGACGATTGGGAACCCGGATGATTCGCGGCGCATGCTGCCAAAGTCAGCGTTTGCTTTTATCCCGGTGGGGGAGTTGACTGGGAATCTGGGAAGGAATGTGTTTCGGCGTGGCAACATTCGGAACCTGAATGCGAATGTGAGTGGGGATTGGAATTTGCCGCACGATTTGAAGATGAACTTTCGGGTGGAGTCGATTAATTTGTCGAACACCCCGCAATTTGCCGAGCCGGGGACTTCGCTGACGGATCCGAATTTTGGGGCGATTACGAATACTTTGAATGATGGGCGGACGTTTCGGTTTCAGTTGCGGCTGAGCTTTTGATAGGCTCTGAAGTAACTATGAAAGCTTTGCTCTTTAGCCTTGCCGCATTGCCATTGCTTGCGCAGCAGCCGCCTGCACAGAAAGCCGCGCCTGCTCCGATGACATTTTTTATCACCAGTGTTGGATTGGGAGATGGTGCCAATCTGGGAGGGCTTGCTGGTGCAGATGCACATTGCCAGAAGCTGGCGAGTGCGGTGGGTGCCGGTGACAAGACGTGGAAGGCTTATTTGAGCACTTCGGCGAGCGATGGCAAGCCGGCAGTGAATGCGCGGGACCGCATTGGTGCCGGGCCGTGGCATAACGCCAAGGGGACGCTGGTGGCGCGCGATCAGGCGCATCTGCATGGCGACACGATGGAGTTGGCGCTGGTGGGAAATCTGATTACCAAGAACAATGCGCAGACGGAGAAGGGCGAGTTGGTGAATGGTGTGGGGTCGCAGCCGAATACGCATGACATTCTGACGGGATCGACGCCGGATGGGCGGGCGTATACGGATAGTGCCGATCATACCTGCAAGAACTGGACCTCGAATAGCGAGGGGAGTGCACAGGTGGGACATCATGACCGCAATGGTGGTGGGATCTCTTGGAACTCGGTGCATCCTTCGCGTGGGTGCAGCCAGGCGAATCTTGTTTCGACGGGCGGGGCCGGGTTGTTCTACTGTTTTGCGACGAAGTAATTCATGAGTTCTACAGTTACGGATTTGCGTTGGCTGCGTCTGTCTGGATACGCGGAAGGAATTTCGTTTTTGGTGTTGCTGCTGATCGCAATGCCACTCAAGTATCTGGCAGGGCAGCCTATGGCGGTGCGCGTGGTCGGATCGTTGCATGGCGCTCTGTTTGTGATTTACGCAGTGATGGTGCTGGTGGCGGCGAGGAATCACCGCTGGCCGGCGAAGCTGATTGGATTGGGCCTGCTGGCGGCGTTTTTGCCGCTCGGCCCTTTCTGGTTTGACCGTCGAATCCAACAGGGAGATTGAACATGTCGATTGTGATGCTTTTCGTGGTTGCTCTTGGGCAGGCTGGAGAATTGCATCACGCGGCGAGGTATTGCGAGGTGGAGCGCATGAAGCAGCTGCTCTCGCAGCGGTTGCCGCTCAACGAATTGGATGAGAAGGGGATGACGCCGCTGCATGTTGCCATTGAGGCACAGAAGCGGGCTTGTGTGTCGCTGTTGATGATGGCTGGGGCGGACCCGAAGGTGCGCGATCCGAAGGGACGGACGGCACTGGAGGCAGCGAAGCAGGGCGGGGACGCCATGATGGTGGTGGCGATTGAAAAGCTTGGTCCTGCTAAGGGTGGGGAGCAAGGTGGGGCGATGCCCTGGACGCTGGAATCGTCTGTGATGCGCGGACAGGGTGATTTGACGAAGGTGCTGCTGGGGATGGGGGTGAATCCGAATGTGGTTGGCCGGAGTGGATCGACGCCGCTGGCTGATGCGGCGCTGAAGGGAGATGTTGTGGTGGTGCGGGCGTTGCTGGAGCGCGGCGCGGTAGTGACGGTGGTGAGTGCGGCGGGGACGCAGCCGATTCATGATGCGGCGCTGGGTGGGAGTGGTGAGGTGATTCGGGAGTTGGTGAAGCGGGGGGCGAATGTGAATGCGCGGACTCGGGATGAGGGGCAGACGGCGCTCCATATTGCGGCGGTGATGGACAAGATGCAGGCGGTGGAAGCGCTGGTGGCGCTGGGGGCTGATTTGAGTTTGAAGGATGCCAAGGGGAGGACGGCGCTGGCGGCTGCGGAAGGAGCCGGGGTGGCGGATGTGGTTGCGCTGTTGAAGCGGAAGGCTCAGCCTTAGCGCTCAGGATTCAGTTGGAGTAGGCTCCAATAATGTCGTTTGCGGAGGCCGAGGCTAGCTGCTTCCAAAAGTCTAGAAGTTCTGGTTGGCTCTTGAGGATCTCGTCGCGATAGAGGCGGATGGTTCCTATCCAGAGTGCCCTACGCCGTGCGTAAATCTTGCGGCCTTCTTCGGACTCCAAATTTGCTAACACATCTCGCAAGATGGACTGCTTGGCGGTATGGGGTGGCCTGGCAGCAACCTTCCCTTGCAAGTCTTCTGGCTTGACTGCTTTGAGGTCTGGAGGGGTGAAATAGGTGGAAAAGGAAAAGAGTTGCAACCAGCAGTAGTGTCGCTCCAGGAAGGTAAGCAACTCGTCTTCTTGTGTCTTGTTTTCTGGTGCGTGATTCTGGACTTTGCCCAGAAACGTAGCGAGGCTTGGTTCCCAAGCACCGATCAGATTTTTTTGATCCCACGTTTTTTTTAATTCGACCAAGCTATCGAATAGCTGTTTCGATTGGGGGCGCGCCCAGAGCAGCGAGGTTGTTACCTCGCGGACTTTTTTCGCGTTTCTGCTCTCCAAGGAGCGAATCATCGAAGCGCCAAGCTTTTCTTCTTTTTCTTCGGATAGTGCGGAGACGACGGTGAGTTTGAACTGCTTGATGGCCTCTTGTGGCCAGAAGATGGGAAGTGGGGAGGTTCCGTTTCTTGTGGTTACTATCATCCGTACCGCTTCTTGCTCCGAAGCAGGAAGATTGCCAACGAAGGTTGCAATGGATTCGAGCAATTCCAGTTTGTGTGCTGCGAACTCACCCGTGAGGAGAGACTGCCAAAACCAACAGGTTGGCCCCCAACTGAGAGCATCTGGGCTGTCGGCGAATTGAAAGGTGGCTAGGCGCTGCTGGTACAACGCCAATAGCGGCGCTCCGAGACGATTCTGCTGCATTCGCTTCAGAAGCGTCTCATGAAATTCGCCGAGTGCTTTGTTACTCCGCAACATGGAAAGCGAGTGGAGAATCACGAGATTCGCTTTGAGGTCTTCTTTCGCTTTGGAATGAGCTTCGGCAAGTTCAAAAGCAAATTCAAAGTAGTGCCGCAAGGAGCAGGATTCCTGATTGATCGTATCGGCGAGTTGAAGCAACTTGAATTCCTCGGCAGCCGCCTCCAGGTCGAGCTTTGCGAACAGCTTCAAGCGATCCACTGCGATGGTGTTTTTTGTTGGGTAGCGCACGAGGAGTTTGGCTGTCGCTCCGGGGATGGAGTCGGTAAAGCGGAGCGTGTTGCGGATCGGACAGGGTTCAGGAATCGACGGAATCAACTCTGCCACTTTTTCGAGGAGGAACAAGCTTTTGGCTTTGTCTGCCTGGGACGTTGTCGCGGTGATTAGGACTTCTGCAGCTACTTCCGGAGGCAAATTCTCAGCAAATCTGAATTGTTGCTTGAACCATGTTTTGAGGCAGTCGTGGTCGCAGGATTGGTTGCCAAAGGACGAGACGGATCCCAGTGCAATTGTGAGGGCGATTTTTGCAATGGGTCGCTTCATTGTTGCGTTTCAGCCGAGGGTGAGCAGGAGGTCTTTGGGTTCGACGGTTTCGCCGGGTTTGACTAGGATCTCTGTCACCTTGCCGTCGTGTGGGGCGTTGATGGTGGTTTGCATTTTCATGGCTTCCATGACGAGGAGGCGCTCGCCTTTTTTGACGGATTGACCGAGGTTGGCGTGGATGCTGGTGACTGCGCCGGGGATTGGGGCGGCGATGTGGTTGGCGTTTGCCGGGTCGGCCTTGGGACGATCGGCGGTTGTTGCTTTGAGGGCTTTGTCTTTGACCTGGACTTCGCGCGGTTGGCCGTTCAGTTCAAAGAAGACGGTGCGTGTGCCGTCGGGGTGGGGTTCGCTGGTGGTGAGGAACTTTACGATTAGCGTTTTGCCGGGTTCGAGATCGAAGCTGATCTCTTCTCCCTTTTGCATTCCATAAAAGAATTGCGGGGAGGGGAGGACTTCGACGTTGTCGTAGGTCTCGCGCACCTTGGCGAATTTCTTGAAGACGTCCGGGTACATAAGGAAGCTCATGAGGTCGGTGCGGGAGAGCTTGCTGTCTTCGAGGTTGGCTGGGGGGAGCTTGGGCTTTTTGGCTTTGCGGCCTTGCAGGATTATTCTGGCGATGCTTGTGGGCCAGCCTCCTTCGGGGATGCCGAGCGAGCCTTCGAACATGTCGATGACGGAGTTGGGGAGGGTGAGCGTGTGATCGGGTTTGAGGTTCTTGAACTCTTCGATGCTCATGCCGCGGCTGAGGAGATAGAGGGCGAGGTCGCCGACGACTTTGCTGGAAGGGGTGACTTTGACGATGTCGCCGAAGGCGGCGTTGACGTCGCCATACATGCGGGCGACTTCTGGCCAACGCGTGCCGAGGCCCATGGATTCGGCCTGTTCGCGGAGGTTGGTGTATTGGCCGCCGGGCATCTCGTGGATGTAGAGGTCGGCCAGACCGTGGCGTGGGCCGGAATCGAAGGCGCTGTAGTTGTGGCGGACGGCTTCCCAGTATTCGGAGTATTCGAGGAGAGCCTGGGTGTCGAGGCCGGTGTCGCGGCGCGTGTTGGCCAGGGAGGCGACGATGCTGTTGATATTGGGCTGGCTGGTCGAGCCTGACATGGAGGCAACGGCGGCGTCGGCGACATCGACTTTGGAGTCGGCAGCCTTGAGGACGGACGCGCCGCTCACGCCACTGGAATCGTGGGTGTGGAAGTGGATGGGGAGGCCGATTTCTTCGCGGAGTGTTTTGACGAGGAGCTCGGCGGCGTAGGGCTTGGCGAGGCCTGCCATGTCTTTGATGGCGAGGATGTGGGCACCCATCTTCTCGAGCTCTTTGGCCATGCGGACGTAGTAGTTGAGGGAGTATTTGGTGCGTTTGGGGTCGAGGATGTCGCCGGTGTAGCAGATGGCGGCTTCGCAGACGCGATTGGTTTTGCGGACGGCTGCCATGGCGACCTTCATGTTGGGAAGGTAGTTGAGTGAGTCGAAGACGCGGAAGATGTCGATGCCCTGGGCGGCGGATTCATAGATGAATTCGCGGACGACGTTGTCGGGGTAGGCAGTGTAGCCGACGGCGTTGGAGGCGCGGAGCAACATCTGGAAGCAGATGTTGGGGATGGCTTGGCGGAGACGCTGGAGGCGCTGCCAGGGGTCTTCGAGAAGGAAGCGCATGCTGACGTCGAAGGTGGCGCCGCCCCACATTTCGAGGGAATAAAGACCGCTGAGGCGATGGGCGACGAAATTGGCTACGGCCATCATGTCGTAGGTGCGCATGCGGGTGGCCATCAGGGATTGGTGGGCGTCACGGAAGGTGGTGTCGGTGAGCAGGAGGCGCTTTTGGTCGCGCGTCCATTGGGCGAATTTTTCGGGGCCAAGTTGATCGAGGAGTTGGCGGGTGCCTGATGGGGGAGCGGCCGCGATGTGAGTGGCGATGTGAGGAGTGCGGAAGGAGGCGGGGCGGGGCTTGCCTGCGACTTCGGGGTTGCCGTTGACGATGGTCTCGCCGAGATAGGTGAGGAGTTTGGTGGCGCGGTCGCGGCGGGCGGTGAATTTGAAGAGAGCGGGAGTCTCTTCGAGGAAGCGGGTGGTGACATCGCCGTGCTGGAAGGTGTCGTTGTTGATGACATTTTCGAGGAAGGGGATGTTGGTCTTGACGCCCCGGATGCGGAACTCACGCAGGGCCCGATCCATGCGCTGGCAGGCTTCGGGGAAGTCTCTGCCCCAGGAGGTTGTTTTGACGAGGAGTGAATCGTAGAAGGGAGTAATGACGGCACCGCCATAGGCGGAGGCTCCGTCGAGGCGGATGCCGAAGCCGGCGGGGGAACGGTAGGTGTGGATGCGGCCGTAGTCTGGGGTGAAGTTTTTGGTGGGGTCTTCGGTGGTGACGCGGCACTGGAGGGCGAAGCCGTTGACCTTGATTTCGTCCTGGGGTGGGAGATTGATTTGCGGGCCGTGCAAGGAGTGGCCCATGGCGACCTGGATTTGAGTGCGGACGATGTCGATGCCGGTGACCATTTCTGTGACGGTGTGCTCGACCTGGACGCGGGGATTGACTTCGATGAAGTACCACTCCTGGCGGTCGAGGTCGACGAGGAACTCGACGGTGCCGGCGTTTTCGTAGTTGGCAACTTTAGCTAAGGCGACGGCGGCGTCGGCGAGTTCGCGGCGGATTTTGGGGGAGAGGTTGACGGCGGGAGCGACTTCGACGACTTTCTGGTGGCGGCGCTGGACGCTGCAATCGCGTTCGTGGAGGTGGAGGACGTTACCGTGCTTGTCGGCGATGATCTGGATTTCGATGTGCTTGGCGCGGCGGATGAAGCGCTCGAGGAAGACGGCGTCGTTGCCGAAGGCGGCACCGGCTTCGCGGCGGGCTTCTTCGAGTTTGCCCTTGAATTCGCTGGCTTCATTGACAACGCGCATGCCGCGGCCACCGCCCCCGAAGGCGGCCTTGATGATGAGGGGGAAGCCGATGCGTTTGGCAGCGGCCTCGGCCTGCTGGGCGGTGGTGACGGCTTCGGGAGTGCCGGGGACGACGGGGATCTTTGCTTTTTCGGCGAGGGTGCGGGCGGCGGTTTTGTCGCCGAGGGCGTCGAGCATCTCTGGGGAAGGACCGACGAAGATGATGCCCGCTTCGGCGCAGGCGCGGGGCAGGGCGGGATTTTCTGAGAGGAAGCCGTAGCCGGGGTGGATGAAGTCGACGCCGTTTGCTGCGGCAAGTGTGACGATGCCGGTGGCGTCGAGGTAGGCTTCGACGGGGCCTTTGTTTTCGCCAATCTGGTAGGCTTCGTCGGCCTTGAAGCGGTGGAGGCTGAGGCGGTCTTCTTTGGAGTAGACGGCGACGGTGCGGAGGCCGAGTTCATTGGCGGCGCGGAAGATGCGGATGGCGATTTCGCCACGGTTGAGAGCTAGGAGTTTTTTAGCCACGGACTGGTTTCAGGATAACGTTTACCCGCAATCTGGAAAGCCAGATATCTGGTAATCTGGGTGACGTGAAGACCACGCTTGAGATTCCAGATGAGTTGTATCGGGCCGTGAAGGCGAAGGCCGCACTTGAGGGCCGTCGCGTGACTGATGTTGTGGTGGAGGGGTTGCGGCAGTTGGTGCAGGCGCAGCCAACGGTCATCCGCCGCGTACAGCTTCCGCTTATCAAGAGCAAGCCAGGCGGAAAGAAAATCACTCTTGCCCAAGTGAAGAAGGCGGAAGAAGCGATGCTGGAGGAAGAAGCCAACCAATATGCACAGCTTATGCGACGTTAACCTCCTGCTCTGCATGGCTTTTGACCGTCTTGACCATCATTACCCGGCCAAACAGTGGTTGGAGCAGCAGGAGGAAATCGGCGCAATCGGCGTTTGTTTCAGCACCAAGTTGTCGTTACTCCGTCTTTTGACCAATCCTGCGGTAATGGGAGTTGATGTCTGCACTGCGCAGGAGGCTTGGCGGATTGTGGATGGGTTCTTAGAAGATCCGCGATTCTTGATGTTGCAGGAGCCAGAAGGTTTAGAGCGACAGTTGCGGGAGTTGACGATGCCTTTGAAGCATACTCCGAAGCTTTGGCAGGATGCTTATCTGGCGGCGTTTGCGATGCGTTGCGGGCGTAAGGTGGTTACGTTTGACCGGGGATTTCGCTTCTGGAAAGGGTTAGCTGTCGAAGTGTTGGGCTGAAGCGGACTGGACTCCTTGACCGATTAGGAGAAGGTGCGTAGAATCCTAATTGAGTTAGGAAAGCCATGAACTGGATTGCAGGGTTGTTGCGCCGAGCGGCACGGGATGCGGAGATGTTGGAGGAGATGGAGTTTCATCTGGAGCGGCGGGCGGAAGACCTGGAGCGGCAGGGGATGGATGGGGCGGAGGCGCGGCGGCAAGCTCGGTTGGAGTTTGGGAGCATCGAGGGGTATCGCGAGGAAGGACGGGCGGCGCTGGGATATCGTCTGCTCGATGAGTTGCGGGGAGATTTGCGTTATGCAGCCCGGTGCCTGATGGGGAACCCTGGCTATGCGGTAGCTGCGATTCTGATTTTGGGTGTTGCGATTGGGGTGAATGCCGCTTTCTTTACCCTCTATTCGAACTATGCCTTGAAGCCACTGCCGATTCGGGAAGTGGACCGGCATTTTTCTGCGGAGAGCCGCGACGCGAAAGGGCGGAGCGCCGGGAGCTTCACGGCGGCGGAGATGCAGGAGTTAGAGGCTGGTTCGCGCGGCGTGGTGGAGGGTCTTTACGGGAGTGCCACGTATCAGGCCTTGGTGCTTGCGCCGGTGCAGAAGCACGGGATGATCACTCTTGTTTCGGCACGTTATTTTGAATTGCTTGGTGGGAAGGCAGCTCTTGGGCGCGTCCTGGGCGGGGCGGATATGAATCGGCCCTTCGTTGTGATGAGTGAGAACGGTCGGCGGCGATTTTTTGCGAGTGGGGCCAGTCCGATTGGACAGAGCTTGCGGCTCGGGGACCAGTTGTATGAGGTGGTTGGGGTGATGCCTTCGTCCTTTACCGGGACGGAAGCGCTGGTGCCCGACTTTTGGGTGGGTATGGAAATGAAGCAGCCAATGCGTGGTGCGGCGCTTGATGGTGAGCCTCGATTGCCTGTCTTTGGCTATTTGAAGTCTGATGCCAGTGTCGATCAAGCGGAGACGGCATTGACGGCGATTGCGGCACGGTTTGCCCGGCCCGGTGGGGAGCCTGTGGTCTTGATGGATGTGGAATTGCAGCGGAGCTATGTTCCGGATACACCGGAAGTTCAGATGGGCAGTGCGGCGCTCTTTGTGGTGTTTTTGCTGGTGCTGCTGATTGCCTGTGCGAACCTGACGAACCTGAGTCTGGCGAGGGCGGCAGCGCGGACGCACGAGATCGGGATGCGGCTTTCGCTGGGGGCATCGCGGGCGCGGTTGATCCGGCAGTTGCTGACGGAGAGTTTGTTCACTGCGATGCTCGGTGCCGGGCTGGGGTTTGTGCTGGCGCTGGTGAGTGTAAGAAGCGGGCACGAAGCCATGTCGTCGCTTTCTGGAGTGCTGGGTTTGACGGTGTTGCCGATGACGCTCGACTGGCGGGTGATGCTGTTCTCGATGGGGCTTGGTTTGGTGGCGGGGTTGGTGTTTGGATTGCTGCCGGCGCTGGAGGCGACTGCACCGAGCCTGGTGGCGCTGACGCGACGACCGCGGCGGATCCGGAATGTGTTGATCGGCGCGCAGGTGGCGGCGAGCCTGGTGTTGTTGATCGGCGGTGGGGTGCTGGTGAGGAATTTGCAGCGCATTGATGCGATGCCGGCGGGTTATGATCTGGACCGGGTTTATGATCTGAAGCTGGATCAGGCTTCGGCGGCGATGCTGCGGGAGATTGAACGAGTGCCCGGGGTGAGAGTGGCGAGTGCCGTGGAGCGAGTGCCGCTCTATGGGCGGATGAACCGGATGGATGTGACGGTGGGAGAGACGAAGAAGACTGTTTACTGGAACCGCGTGGATGAGAAGTATGCGGGCGTGTTGGGACTTGAGGTGGTTGCGGGGCGGTGGCTCGATGCGCGGGAGGCGGCCCAGCAAGCCAAGGTGGCTGTGGTGAGCGAGGCGACGGCAGAGAAGTTGTGGCCGGGCCAGTCGGCGCTGGGGCAGACGTTTCGTTCGGAAGAGTTTGGCTTGCATGAAGTGGTGGGCGTTGTGCCGGATGTGGTGAGTGGATTTTTGTTTGAAGGGACGGATGCCAGTTTGGTGTATCTGCCGGGAGCGGCAGGGCAGAAAGAAATGGTGTCGACGGTGGCGCGCATTGAGGGCGATGGGCCGAGTGTGGTGGCGACGTTGCGGGGTCTTTGTTTGAGTGGCCCGGGCGGGACGGGATGCGAGCCGTCGCGCTTACGTGAGGTGAGTGCGATGCAGCGATTTCCGTTTCAGGCGATGGCGATTGTGGCGAGCGTGTTGGGTGTGGTGGCGCTGGTGCTTACGGCGGTGGGGCTATACAGCGTGACGCGATATGCGGTGTTGCAGCGTCGGCGCGAGATTGGGATTTGTCTTGCGATTGGGGCGAGGCCGGGGCAGGTGGTGGGGCAGATTTTGCGGGAGTCGGCCTGGTGCCTGGTGGGTGGGGCGCTGGTGGGTTTGCCGATTTGCCTGGTGCTGTCGCGACTGGCGTCTTCGGCGCTGTTGCGGATTGATACCTATGACCCGGTTGCTTATGTTGGAGTGGTTGTGGTGTTGGGGGTGGTGGCCTTGGGGGCATCGCTGTGGCCGGCGCAGCGGGCGGCGCGGATGGACCCGATGGAGTCGCTGCGGACGGAGTAGGGTTGCGGTTTGGAGAGAGGATTGCAAGGCTGGGAGGCATGAAGTACTTCCTCCTTTGTGTGGCCTGGCTAAGTTGTTCTGGCGCAACGGTGGAGACGATTGGGCTGGCGCGGCAACTGGTATTTGTGGAAGAGGCGGTGGGGCAGAATGACCCGGCTGGGCGGTCTTGGCTGCGGGGGACGGCGTCGATGCTGCGGCTGGAGGGGGAGACGTTGGTGGCGCAGCCTCGGATCGGGGGACTGGAGCAGGTAAAGTTTGGCGGGAGTGGTGGGGTGGGGCGGTTGGTGGAGCGGCTTGCTGCGAAGGTGAATTATTACTCGGGGGCAGAAGCCGGGTGGCGGAGTGACGTTGGGGCGTCGCGGGCGGTGGAGTATGGGAATGCTTATCCCGGAATTGATGTGACTGTGCGGCCGGAGTGGGTTGCGGCGTCCATTGGGTTTAGTGAGCGGGTGAAGGTGGGGATGCTGATTCGGGTGCGGCCTGGGGGTGATGCCGGTCGTTTTGTTCTTGAGTCGAACTCTACCAGTGCGAGGGTAGAGGCAGGCACAGGAAGCTATTTCATCGGGTTTAGTTGGTGGCAGTTTGTGTTTTCGGCACCGCAGGCCTGGCAGATGACCAACGGCCGGAGGGTGGCCGTAGCTGCGCGGTTTGAGGCACGGGAGCCCGGCAAAGGAGGAGTGGCTGTTGGTGCGTATGACCGGGGGCAAGACCTTTGGATTGAGACCACGTTTTTTGATGGGGCTCTGCCCTGGCAGCTTGGCAGACCTGAGTCAGATGGCGCTGGAAACGTGATTCTCAGTGGCGCAGTTGGTGGTGCCGAGAGATGTTCTGTGACGCCGGGCGGGAGTAGAAACGCATGCTCTGATGCTTTGGTCGCGAAATTTGCATTGAATGGCGAGCTCTTGTTTCTAACCTGGTTGACGGGGGCTGTTGAGGATCGCGTCCTCGATTTGAAGTTGCGCAGGGATGGCGCGCTGGTTGTGCTGGGGAATACGGCATCGGCAGATTTCCCCGTGAGTAATTCGGCGATGCAGCGGCAGAATGCGGGACCGATCGGGCCCAGGCCGCGGCTTAGCCTGGACGAGTATGGCGATTTGTTTCTGGCTCGCATTGACGCGCTTTCGGGGAGGTTGCTCTATGCCACCTTTTGGGGGAGCCGCACGCATGGGGAGAGCGGACGACTTTCGCTCGCTGGGGATCGGGTGGCCGTGATGGTGTTTGGGTTGGACAAGACGATTACGAACACCACAGGGTCCTGGGTGGATGTTGCTCCATGCCTGCCTGACGGCAGATGCAACCGGACTGGATTGGTTCGATTCAATGCTGCGATGACGCAGGTGGAAGCTGCTACTTACTTTCCTGCCGGGGTGCAACTGAACGCTATCGAAGCCTTGCCGGATGGGACGGTGTTGGCCGCCGGATCGGTGGTGAAGAATGATGCGAGCGCTGCAGCGGCGGCGACCGCAGGGGCCTATCAAACCGAGTTGCGCGGGGATGCTGACGGGTATCTTGTGCGGATTGACGCCGAAATGAGACGGCCTCTGTTTGCGACTTATTTTGGCGCGGAGTTTGGAGACTTCTTCACCTTGTTGCGAGTAGACAGTGTGGGGAATGTTCTTTTGTTGGGGTATGAATTCGCTCCGAATCGTCAGAGTGCATTTCTTGTCGAACTCGCTAGTGACGGAAGGAGCTTGCGTCGCAGGTTTGCCAATCCTGGCTGGCAGCCTGATGTACTGCTTCGGACACGAAACGGCCAGGTGTATGTGGGCGGATCGAGCGACTTTGTTCGTACCGAAGGCGTGGTGGGCGATGCCCTTTTGAGCGCTCCCTGCGTGGATGGGGCTGCGATCATTCGTAGTTATGGTGAGGGGACGGCTGTGATGTTTCGCAGCTATTTGCCGGGCACGAGCGTGGGAATCGCTGGCATGTTGGAAGTGAATGCAGAGGAGATTTTGCTGTGGAAGGGCGATCGACTCGAGTGGGATCGGTTTCGGCCTGGTGTGCCGACGCAGGCGTCGCTCGGGTGCGTGGCCGGAGGGGCCAGCCTGCGGTCGCGCGGGGGGATCTCACCGGGTCAGATTGTGAGCCTGTTTGGAAGCAAGCTGGGGCCAGAGGTGGGGCGATCGGCGGGGTTGACGAGTGAGCGGAAGTTTCCTGTAGAGCTGGATGGAGTGAAGGCGAGGGTGAACGGAGTTGCGGCTCCTTTGCTCTACGTGCAGGCAACGCAGGTGAATGCCGTTGTGCCGTATGAGAGTGTGACTCCGGGGGAGACCGCCACGTTTGAGGTGGAGTATCAGGGCCAAGTGGTGCGACGGAGTGAGGGAGTTGTTTTTAGTTCTGTCGAGTTGTTTAGTCTTGATGGGTCGGGGAAGGGGCAGGCTGCGGCGTTTAATGAAGATGGATCGCTGAACTCGGTTTCGAATCCGGCGGCTCCGGGGTCGATTGTGGTTTTGTACGGGACCGGGATTGGGGTGACGTCGCCGTCCTCCGTGACTGGGGGTATAGCTGGTGCGCCCTTTGCGCGGCCGATTGGGCCGGTTGTAGGGATTATTGGAGTGCAAGTGGCCGAGGTGCTCTATGCCGGAGCGGCTCCGGGGTTGGTGAATGGTGCGGCGCAATTCAATTTGAGGATTCCGATTGGGGTGAGTGGGAAGGTCCAGGTGGACCTCCGCATCAACGGCTCTTTGCCTGCGAACCGGGCGACGATTGCGGTGCGCTAGGGGATCCTGATTAAGCTTCGGCGGTGGTGGGGTTGACCTGCTCCCCGTAAACTCCACCAATTGAAACTAGAGAGCTCCTAATAATGTAGAAGGAAGGAGCTTTGGAGATGAAGAAGAGCCGGTACACGGAAGAGCAAGTGATCGGAGCGGTCAAGCAG
>JBIITX010000044.1:0-49651 GCA_044340255.1 Bryobacter sp.
CGTCACATGCCCCAACTCATAGCTTCTTTGCAGGCTGCCTGCAAGCTGCGTTCCCATGCTAAGACAAAAGCTGCTTAGCTAGTTTCTAGAGAGTTGCCTACTTTCAACGGAAAAGCGGACATCCTCTCGGTCATAACAGATATTTTTCGCCTTAATCTCCCCACCCCTCAATCACTTAAGCAAACCCATGGTTCGGATTCGCATTTCCATTTGGTAGCTTGTGCCCGGAGTCACCCCTTTGGCTCCATCACTTTCAACCTAAGGATTTTCAATATGTCGACCCAAGCTCAGATCGATGCAAACCGCGCTAATGCGCAACAATCAACCGGTCCCAAGACCGAAGAAGGCAAGGCCAAATCCTCAGCCAACGCCCGCCGTCACGGCCTCCTCTCCGCCTCCGGCGCTTACTTCACCGAGGCCGAACAGCGCGACTACGAAGAACTCGAAAACAATCTCCTCAAAGAATGCCTCCCCGGCTCCGAGCTCGAACACCAGGCCTTCCTGAGATACGCCTTCAATACCTATCAGGTCATGCGCGCCCAGCGCCTCGAAGTCGAGGCCCAAGACAACTTCCTCGACAATCCCGGCGACGAAAAGTATTTCGCTCAAATGGAACGCATGGTCAAGATCACCGGCATGCTCGAGCGCCGCGCCGACAAAGCATTGAACGAACTCAGAAGACTCCAGCGCGACCGCATCTCCGCCCTCGATATCTACAACGAGCTCTACCTGCTCGAGAAAAAAGTCCCTCTACCCCTAACCCTGCCCGTCGCCGAAATGCGGAAAACCAAACAAAGCCAAACCTCCCCCTTCGTCCTCGCCATGATGGCACTGAACACAACGGCAGAGGCCCGCTCCATCGTCGAAAACCAAACGAAGCCAAACGGCGTCCCCCACGTCACCGCAACCCAGATCGCCGAGCTAGCCCGCCAGCAAGGCCGCTAGAAACAAACGAACCCAATCCGGGCAAATCAAAGCCCACCGCTCTTTGACATTCAGCCTGTATTCACGCGGCACACGCCACACGTGGGCTCCACGTTCGAGCCTCACCCCGTCGTGCGCATCCCCGCCGCCACACCCTGCACCGTCAGCCGCAACAGATGCCGAAGCCGCTCCTCCTCGCCACCGCCCGACCTCCTCCGCTTCAGTAACTCAATCTGAATCAGATTCAACGGATCAATATACGGGTTCCGCACCTCAATCGACCCTTGAAACCAAGGCGTCTGCGACAGCAATTCCGTCCCACCGGTGATCTTCAAAATCGCCGACCGCGTCAGATCCCGCTCCCGGTCAATCAACGCCCAAAACCTGTCCCGCACCTCCGGCTCCTCCGTCAATTGCGCATAACACTGCGCCACAAACATATCGCTCTTGGCCAGTGCCAGCGCCGCATTATCGATCGTCGCCTCAAAGAAAGGCCACTCCCGATACATCGCACCCAGCGAGGCCCAAGCCTCCTCCGGCAACTCCGCCAGCGCCGTCCCCAATCCATACCAGGCCGGAATCAGACACCGGTTCTGCGTCCAGGCAAACACCCACGGGATCGCCCGCAAATCCCCCAACGTCCGCTGCCCACGCCGTCTCGCCGGCCGCGAACCAATCTGCAAATCTTCAATCTCATCAATCGGCGTCGCACTGGCAAAAAACGACAGAAACCCGGGCGCATCCACCAACTCCCGGTAGCACTCATAAGACCGCGCCGAAAGCCCTTCAATCAAAGCCAATGAATCCGCCCCCGGTGCCGCCGCCGGCGTCGCACTCGCCAGCAACGTCGCCGACGTCAACTGCTCCAAATGCCGGTACGCAATCTGCGCATCGTCATAGCGCTCCGCCAACACCTCACCCTGTTCCGTCAACCGCAAGCTCCCGTCAATCGACTCCGGTGGCAACGAGAAAATCCCCCGCGCCGCCGGGCCCCCGCCACGCCCAAGCGATCCTCCACGCCCATGAAAAAACGTAATCTCCACCTGATGTTCCCGCGCCGCCTGATACAACTCCGTCTGCGCCCGGTACAAACCCCAACACGCCGACAAATACCCGCCATCCTTCGTACTGTCCGAATACCCCACCATCACCACCTGTCGCCGTCCCTGCTTCTCCAGATACGCCGCATAAGCCGGCTGCGCCAGCATCGCTCGCAACGTCTCCGGGGCCCGCTCCAGATCGCCGATCTTCTCAAACAACGGCATAATCCGCAGACTCGCATCTTCCCCGCCAGCCGCCCACTGCCACAACCAAAGCACCGTCAAGATGTCACTCGGCGCCTGCGTCAGGCTCGTGATGTGCCCGCCAATCGGCGCACTTCCATAAGTGCTAATCGTCTGCTGCAACAACCGAAACACAGACAACGTCTCCCGCGTATTCGCCGACAGCTTCGCCCGCGGAATCTCCCCCCGGTAAGGCATCGTCTTCGACAACAACGCCAGCTTCTCGGCTTCCTCTAACCCGTCAAAATTCTCCGCCAGCCCCAGCGCCGCAAACAGATCCGTCATCACTTCCGCATACCGCCGCGAATCCTGCCTCACATCGAGGCAAGCCAGATGCAATCCAAACACCCGCACCTGGTCTAACCAACGCTCCACCTCAGCCGCCGCAAACTCCCCGCCCGGATGCTCCCGCAGACTGCTCAAGATCAACTCCAAATCCGCAGTCAGCTCTGCCCCATCCCGGTACGCCGCCCCACCCGGCTCAACCGTTCCTTCCAGCCGCCACTCCACCATGCTCAAATACCGCCGGTAAACCTCGAGCGGATCCGTCGGCGACAACCGCGCCTCAATCGCCGGCCAACGCACCAAAGCCTCTGCCAGATTCGCCTTCAAGACAGCGCTCACCCCGGTCTCTCTCAGCGACAAACTCAGAAAGTCATACATCCGGTGGCACTGTTCCCGATGCAACGCCAACGCCGTGGCCCGCAGCTTCAACAGAGTCCGCCCCGTCACTTCCGCAGTCACATCCGGATGCCCATCCCGATCCCCACCAACCCACGATCCAAATCGCAAGAACGCCGGTAACGCAAACACCTCTCCCGGATACTGCTCCGCAAGAGCCTTTCGCAATGCCCCATAAATCCTTGGCACCACCTCCCACAATCGCGGCGCAATCGACAAGCACCGATCCACCTCTTCGAGCACCGTTGGCCGCCGCGGCCGCAGAAACTCCGTCTGCCACAGCACACTCAATTCCGTCCGCAACAGCTCCGTCAAAGCCTTCCGCTCCCGCGCCACAAGATCCTGACGGTCCAGCTCCTGCAAGGCATTCCGCATCCGGCTCAGCTTCGCCCGAATCGCCCTCCGCTTCGCCTCACTCGGATGCGCCGTAAACACCAGCTCAATCGCCAACCGCGCAATGGCCTCACCCACTTGCCCCGCCGTAAATCCCTTGCCCTTCAGCGTCGCAATCGCCGCCCCGATCGACTCGCTCAACATCTCCTGCTCCATCTCACGATGCCGCAGCACGCGAATCCGGTGCCGGTCCTCCGCCAGGTTCGACAAATCCAGAAACACCGTAAACGCCCGCACCACAGTCTGGATCTGTTCGGGGTCCAGACTCGCAATCCGCCCTGCCAGCGCTTCCTCATCCTTCGGGTCACCGCTCGCCCGCCGGTTCCGTGAAAGCTTGCGTATCTCCTCAACCAGGGACAAAGAATCCCCTCCAGCCAGGGCTGTGATGGATTCGCCCAACATATCGGCAAGCATGCGCACATCGCGCCGCAGTAACTCGTTGCTGACTTTGGTCAAACCGTAATTATAACCGCCTCAGCACAACAACCCTTCTCCGCTTGCACATCAAGCAAACAAACTAGCGCAAACTAAAAACAAGTGAAGCTTCTGGCAATCATCTTGGCCCTCTCCTGCTCGTTATTGGCCGAAGACCACCGCGGCACAGTCAAGCTCGGCACCCTACCCATCCCCGGTGCCACCGTCACCGCCACCCAGTCTGGCAAGTCGCAAATCACCCTCACCGATCCACAAGGCACCTACACCTTCACCAACCTCAACCCTGGCCCCTGCACCATCAAGGTCGAGATGCGCGGCTTCACCACCCTCGAGCAAACAATCAATATCCCCACCACTTCCGCTTGGGCACTCACCGTCCTTTCTCTCACCGAGATCACCGCCGCCCCGCCTCCCACCGTCAAAGCCGTAGACTCCCCCAAGGCCGAACTCAAGCGCCGCCCCAAAGTCCCCCTCCCTCAAGCCGTCAACACCAATTCCGGCTTCCAGGCCGCCGAGCTCAAAAGCACCAACGCCCCCATCGCCGCAGCAGAAGTCTCCTCCGAAGTATCCAGCCGCGCCGCCGACGGCCTCCTCGTCAACGGTAGCGTCAACAACGCCGCTACCTCCCCCTTCAACCAGCTCCCTGCCTTCGGCAACAACCGCGCTCCCGGTAAATGGCCCTACAACGGCAACATCGGCTTCCGCCTCGGCAACTCCGCCCTCGACGCCCGCCCGTTCTCTCTCACCGGGCAAAACACCCAACGCCAACCCTACACCCGCTTCACCGGCATCTTCTCTTTAGGCGGCCCCATACGCATCCCGCGCCTGCTCCGCAACGGCCCGCAATTCACCCTCTCCTACCAATGGACCCGTAACCAGAACGCCACCGTCCAGTCCGCCCTCATGCCCACCCCAGCCGAGCGCGACGGCGACTTCTCACAAACCCGCTCCGTCCAGGTCATCGATCCCACAACAGGAATCCCCCTACCCGGCAACCGCGTCCCCCGCAGCCAGTTCAGCCCCCAGGCAACCTCGCTGCTCAACTTTTATCCCCTTCCCAACTTCAATGGCCTCGCCCGCTTCAACTTCCAGGTCCCCATCACAAGCCACATCCATCAGGACATCCTCGACGCTCGCATCGTCAAGCAAATCGGCCGCAAAGACAACCTCTCCGGCAACCTCCAATGGGTCAGCTCCCGCACCGACAACCCCAACCTCTTCGGCTTCCTCCTCACCGGCAACCAAAGCACCGTCGCCACCAAGGTCAACTGGCGCCACAATTTCAGCTCGCGCCTCCTCGTCACTCTCGGCTACGAATTCAATCGGGACTCTTCCCGCAACATCCCCTTCTTCGCCTCCCGCTCCAACATCTCAGCCCAGGCGGGCATCACCGGCAACAATCAGGATCCTCTCAATTGGGGCCCGCCTACCCTCAACTTCGCCAACGGCATCGCCCCCCTCGGCGAAACCCAATACGCCTTCCCTCGCAATCAAACCAACGGCGTCACCCTCGGCCTCTCCACCATTCGCGGCTTCCACACCCTCACCTACGGCGGCTCCTTCCGCCGCCAGCAATGGAACCAGCTTTCCCAACAAGACCCGCGCGGCACCTTCACCTTCACCGGGGCCGCCGCTGGCTCCGACTTCGCCGGCTTCCTCTACGGCGTCCCCGACACTGCTCAAATCGCCTTCGGCAATGCCGACAAATACTTCCGCGCCAATGCCGCCGATGCGTACATCTCGGACGATTGGCGCTTCCGCTCCCGCTTCTCTCTCAACTTCGGCATCCGCTATGAATACAGCGCCCCCATCCGCGAACTCTACGGCCGCCTCGTCAATCTATCCACTGCCAACAACTTCCGAAGCGCCACCCCCATCATCGAGAGCACCGCCGGCCCTCTCCTCCGAGCCGACCGCAATAACTTCGCCCCCCGCATCGGCTTCGCCTGGCGTCCCATCGCCACCGCCACCATGGTCATTCGCGGCGGCTACGGCATCTACTACGACAGCCCTCTCTACAACTCCATCGCCACGCAAATGGCCCAGCAAGCCCCCCTCTCCACCAGCCTCCGCGTCCAGAACTCCCCGCAGAATCCTCTCACCCTCGCCAACGGCTTCCGCGGCACTCCCAACCAGCTCGATACCATCTTCGGCGTCGACCCCGCCTTCCGTACCGGCTACGCCCAAAACTGGCAGCTCTCCCTCCAGCGTGATCTCCCCTTCGCCCTCCAGATCGTCGCCACCTACCTCGGCATCAAGGGCACTCGCAGCGTCCAGCAGTTCCTTCCCAACACCTTCCCCGCAGGCGCAATCGATCCCTGCCCCGCCTGCCCCCGCGGCTTCTCTTTCATGAACTCCAACGGCAACTCCTCCCGCCACTCCGGCACCATCCAGTTCCGCCGTCGCCTCCGTCGCGGCTTCAGCTCCGAGGTCCAATACACCTGGTCCAAAGCCCTCGACAACGCTGCCCTCGGCGGCACCGGCTTCCTCCTCGCCCAGAACTGGCTCAACCTCAGCGCCGAGCGCGGTCGCTCCAATTTCGACCAGCGCCACGTCACCACCTTCCAAACCCAGTACACCACCGGCAACGGCATCCGCGGCCGCCTCGCCGCCTTCTCCCGTGAGTGGACCCTCAACACCCAACTCAACTTCGCCACCGGCTTCCCTCTCACGCCCACCTTCTTCGCCCCCGTCGGTGGCACCGGCGTCACCGGCAGCATCCGCGCCAACCTTACGGGCGCCGATCCCTACTCCGCCCCGCCCGGCCTCAACCTCAACCCACAAGCCTTCGCTCAACCCGCAGTCGGCCAATGGGGCAATGCCGGTCGCAACATCCTCACCGGCCCCAAACAGTTCACCATGACGGGCTCTGCCACGCGCACCTTCCGCTGGGGAGACCGCCTCTCCGCTGACCTCCGCATCGAGGCGACCAATCTCTTGAATCAACCGGTCTTCCCCTCCTGGAACACCATCATCAGCAGCGCCCAGTTTGGCCTGCCCAACCCTGCTGGACAAATGCGCACCCTCCAAACCATCCTCCGGGTGAGGTTCTAACATGCATTCCCTCCTGCTCCTGCTCCCTCTCCTGATCGCGCAGGAGCAACCCACCTTCCGCTCCGAAACCCGTCTCGTGGTCCAGCAGGTCAACGTCAAAGACAAGAGCGGCAAACCCATCGAAGGTCTCACAGCTAAAGACTTCACCCTCACCGAGAACGGCATCCCTCAATCCATCGCCTTCCTCGAGTTTCAAAAGCTCGACGACTTCACCGCCGCCACTCCCTTCATCGGCACTGCCGTCCCCATCCCCCGCTTGCCCCGCACCCAGATCTCCGGCAACACTCGCTATGCCGGACGCCGCCTCCTCGCCTTCTACTTCGACATGTCGGCTATGCCCCCTGCCGATCAATCCCGTTCCATCGGTGCAGCCCAAACCTTCATCCGCAACAACATGACCGACGCCGACCTCGTCGCCATTATGGTCTACGCTGGCGGCGAAGTCCTCATCCATCAGGACTTCACCGCCGACCGCGAGCGTCTCCTCTCCACTCTGCAAACCATGATCGTGGGCGAAGATGAAACCGTCCCCGACTCCCTCGCCGACGGAGCCTTCGGCCAGAACGGCGGAGAGTTCGCCATCTTCCGCACCGATCGTCAACTCGCCGCCTTGCAGACAGCCGCCAAGATGCTCGGTCAGCTCAACGAGAAGAAGTCGCTCATCTACTTCGCTAGCGGCCTCCGCCTCAATGGCACCGACAACATGGCCCAGCTCCGCGCCACCGTCAACGCCGCCACCAAAGCTGGCGTCTCCTTCTTCGCCGTCGACGCCCGTGGCCTCGTCGCACAAGCCCCGATGGGCGATGCCACGATGGCCTCTCCCGGCGGTCTCGGTGCCTACTCCGGCACAGCCGCCATGTCGACATCCCAAAGCTTGCAGCGCTCCCAGGACACCCTCTGGTCTCTCTCCGCCGACACCGGGGGCAAGGCACTGCTCGATGCCAACGACCTCACCCTCGGCATCGTCCAGGCGCAAAAGGCCATCGCCAGCTACTACGTCCTCGGCTACTACACCTCCAACGCCGCCCTCGACGGCAAGAAGCGCAACATCAAGATCACCCTCAACAACGGCATGGTCGCCGACCTCGACTTCCGCAACAGCTACTACGCCGGCAAGGAATTCAAGAACTTCTCCACCGCCGACAAAGAACGTCAGCTCGAAGACGCTTTCATGCTCGGCGACCCCATCACCGAACTCACCATGGCTCTCGAGGTGAACTACTTCCAGCTCAACCGCGCCGAGTATTTCGTACCCATCGCCATCAAGATCCCCGGCAGCGAACTCGCATTGGCCAAGCGCGGCGGTGCCGAGCACACCGTCATCGACTTCCTGGGTGAAATCCGCAGCGGTGGCCCGGCCAACAACGTCCGCGACAAAGTCGACATCAAGCTCAGTGGTGCTACAGCCGCCGAACTCTCCGCACGACCCATCACCTATGACACCGGCTTCACAGTCATGCCCGGCAACTACAAGTTGAAGTTCCTCGCCCGCGACGCCGAGACCGGCCGCATCGGCACCTATGAGACCTCGGTAGTCATTCCCAATCTCAACCCCAAGCCTGAACCGGTGGACTCAAAAATCGCCATCAGCTCCGTAGTCCTCAGCAGCCAGCAAGTAGAGGTCGATGCCGCTCTCTACAATGCCACCAAAGACAAAGAGAAGATCCAAATCCAGCAAACGGTCAACCCTCTGGTGCAGGAAGGGCGCAAGCTCATCCCCAGCGTTACCAGGGTCTTCCCCAAATCAAAACCAATGTACGTCTACCTACAGGCCTACCAGCAAGGCACAGAGACTCCCCACCCGCTGGCCACCTTTGTCACCTTCTATCGCGGCACCGTCAAGGCCTTTGAAACCGCCCCCATCACCATCACCGAGCGCGTCGCCAACCGGCTCAACACCATGCCCATCAAACTCAGCATCCCCATGGATCAACTCGCCACCGGCGAATACACCATTCAGGTCACCGTCCTCAACCCGGCTACGCAGTCGGCCGCCTTCTGGCAAACCGCAGCCATGTTGGTGCCCTAGCCGTTACTTGCTCGGCACGGCAATGGGCGCGCCCTTCTCTTTCAACAGCAGCACTAGAAACTTCGCCGGCTTGGTCTTGCTGGCGTTACGTCCCACCACATGAATATCCTTCGGATTCTCATAAAACGTCTCGCCGACCCCAAGCGTCATCAGCTTGCCACCTTTCACCTGCATCTCAATCGCGCCTTCCAGCACATAAACAAATACGTGAGCGTTATGTCGATGCACATCCCCATCGCCACCGGGAGCAAGCTCCACCGTTAGCATGGTTGCTTCCTTACCAGCAAACTCCGGCAAGTCTTTCGTCATCAGCATCGCAGCCTTAGGCGGCTGCGCAGCAAGCGATCCGGCCAGAGCCAGCACAACGAGTATAGATTTCATGTTTTTGATTCCTGTCCCGGGAGTTGAAACTACCTTAAAGTACAACAAGATCGGCATGCTCCACTGGTCCATAATGAGACGAATGACTGGTCCACTTCATGGCTAAAGCAGACAGCTTTCAAGACATAGCGCTCGCGCCACCACCAACAGGCACAGACCTCTGGCGTTGGCTCTATGAAGGCCTGCGCTCAGCCATTCTGGATGGCCGCTTGCGCTCTGGCACCAAGCTGCCCTCATCCAGAAATCTTGCTGCGCAGTATCGAGTTTCCCGTGGCACCGTCACCATGGCCTTTGACCAGTTGTTGCTCGAAGGCTACATCACTTCCAGAGTCGGCTCTGGCACCTTTGTCAGTTCCCGAACACCGCCCTTGCAGCCCAGGCCCCCTGCATCACCCAGACGTTTCCCTTCAGCCGTGTGGAAGAGGTTGGAAGCAGTAGAGGTTCTGGCCGCACCGAAATGGCCCGCTCGCGCATTTCGGGCCTTCGAACCCGCTCTTGATCTCTTCCCCACACAGCTCTGGGCCCGTACCGCCGCAAGAGTCTTGCGCAATGCGCCGAGGTCCATTTATGGCCACGGAGATGCAGCCGGTTATGCTCCGCTGCGCAGGGCCATCGCTGACTACGTGGGCCATGCCAGGGCCGTACGGTGTTCGCCAGAGCAGGTGTTAATCACATCAGGAACGCAGCAGGCACTGGATCTTGTTTCCCGCCTGCTACTCGCTCCGGGAGATCAGGTTTGGATGGAAGATCCTGGTTACCCTTTGGCAAGGCATGCGCTGCAAAACTACGGCGCTCACATCGTCCCTGTCCCAGTCGATCACGATGGGCTAATCGTATCCGTTGGCAAAGCGCTGGCTCCTCACGCCAAGTTGGCATATGTCACTCCGGCAAATCAGTTTCCCCTCGGTTTCACGATGATTGCCGAAAGAAGAATTGCCTTGCTCGATTGGGCAAAAAAGAGCGGTGCCTGGATTATCGAAGATGACTATGACGCAGAGTACCGTTACTTCGGCCACCCCGTAGCTTCCCTCCAGAGTGTCGACCACTCTGGCTCTGTAATCTACGTTGGGACCTTTACCAAAATGCTGTTTAACGCACTCCGCTTGGGGTTTCTCATCCTTCCGGGCAATCTCGTAGAGCCATTCGAACGGGCTCGTAGTCTGGTTGATCGTCACCCACCCACCCTGGACCAGGCGATCCTTGCGGAGTTCATTCTTGAGGGACACTTCGGACGGCATGTCCGCAAAATGCGTCAAACCTACTCCGAACGCATGCTCGCACTCAAGGCCGCCGCCGACAAACACCTCACCGGGCTTCTCGATGTGGTTCCGGCCGCTGCAGGCATGAAGACCATTGGCTGGTTGCCTCCCAAGCTCAGCGACAGTGATATTGCCAGGCGCGCGGTGGAAAAGAAGCTTGAGGTTCTACCGCTCTCCTCCTTTGCCTGGCAATATCAACAACAGCCAGCCTTGATCCTTGGCTTCGCCGGCATTACCGAACCAGAACTCCTTCGGGGCGTGCAATGCCTCTCTAAAGTGCTTTCGGCGGCAACTTAACCCAGGCTTCCCTAACCACCCCGCCAACCAATGCCAACGGCATCGCCACCGCAAGCGCAATCGAACTCCAGGCAAACCCTTGCCCCCACAGCACCACCACAGATACCAGCAATGCCGCCACCGCATAAAGGACCATCCACCCTCCACTCCGTCTCTGCGGCAGAGTCGCCTGCCTCACCTTCTGATCAAATTCCTGACTCAGCCGGACCTCCCCCATCGACGCCTTCATCGTCGACAACATTTCTTCAATCTGGTCCGGCTTATGCATGCTCAATCCCTCGCTCCTTCAACATCACTTCCAGCAAACGTCGCGCTCGCAACAAATAAGACTTCACGGTGTTTTCCGGCACCTCCAACACCACAGCAACTTCAGCCACACTATGTCCCAACAGATAGTGCAGTCGCAGACTCGACTGGTAAACATCTGGCAATTGATGCATACACTCTTCCAGCGCCTTCTGCCTCCTCGCAGCTTCCACTTGCTCCAAGGCATCCGGGCCTCCTGCTGCCTTCTGCGACAAGACGTCTTCCTTGAGGTGAGCCACCCGGTAGCGCACTCTTTCCTTTAAGTTCACAGCAACATGAAACGTAACCCGGTACAGCCATGAACCAAACTTCGCTTCTGATCGGAACGTACGCAACCCGTGGTGCACTCGCAAAAACACCTCCTGCGCTACCTCCTCGGCCTCTCCTCGAAACTCTGTTCCCAGAATCGATACAGCGAGCCGGAACACCATCTCCCGATGTCGGCTCACCAGCACCGCAAATGCGTCTTGATCCCCGCCCAACGAACGGCGCACGAGCGCCTCATCACTCTCCATCCCTACTGCAGCCTCGGCTTCACCGAGAACCAGTGGAAGAGAAGCAGCCCCACCCCGATCAGCGTCAGAGGCAAAGGGAGCGACCAAAAGGCACCACCCAAAAAGAACCAGCAAGTCACCATGGCCCCGCTGCCAAATGTAGTCAAAACAATACCAAGCAGCAACGGCACGTGCGGATTCGGCACCTTCGGTACAACAGTAGGCTCCAGCGGAAGCTCTGGCAAGGGAATGCCCTTCTCCATAGCGACCAGCCGTTCCTGGTGGATCAGCTCTAGTCTTGCTTGCCTCCCGCGCTGCTTCAAATAGAAGTACCCAAGTACTCCTGCAACGATCGCCACAACAATGACTGCGTCACCCATCGGATGTCCCATCGTTCTTATCTCCTCACACGATAAGACAGGGTGTCTCTCCTTCCGGTTGCAATCCAGAGAGATACTGCGAGCTAGTTATCCGTCGGCTTGGTCACCTTATCGACCACGAACATATCAGCGGGTGCCTTCGTCGATTCCAGCTTCAGCCCGAGCTGCTCTTGCATGGCCGTAAACAAATCTGGAGGTGCTGCTGCCCCAGTCGCAGGCGGGGGAATCTTCGCGCCCATCCCGGCAAACTGAAACTCATCGGGCGTCCAGTTCAGCGTAAAGTCCCACCGTCCCGTCAGTCCCGACTGGTCCACCACCGGACGATCCAAAACCACATTCTGCATCAATCCGGCAAAATCTCCCAGATTCGCATTCGTCACCACCAAGGCACCGAGTCCGCGAAAGCCCAGTCCCGGCAATCCATTCGGATCTCCTGCACTCTTGGTCAGCTTCGATCCACTCTTGCCCACCGTCACCGCATAGACAGCCATCTCTTTCTTCTCGCGATGAAACACCAGACTGAACCGCTCGGCCAGCAACTTCATGATCATCTCCTTTAGTTGCTTCTCGCTCGGCATTCCTTCGCCCTTGGGCTGCGCCGTGATGTCGAACTTCTCGCTCTCCATCCACGCCTGCCCACCGCTGATCTGCTTGGCATGCAAGCCGTAAGTGAACGTGATGAGGTCATACAGCGTCGTGTTCATCGTGATGAACTTACGACCTTGGACGGTCAATGCCTTGCCGGGCTGGTCTGGCTTCGAAGGCTTGATGGTTGACACTTCAAACTCTGCAGGCGCATTCGGATCCATGCGCTTGGGTGGGGGCGGCGGCTCAGGAATCTCCCACGCCGTCTCAGGGGTGGACCGCTTCAGGACGAGTGGCATCGGCTGCGGCCCCTGCTTCCAGTTGCCCGTGATGGTGTTGTTGTCAGCCTCCAGCTTGCCTTCGTACGACCCGCCAATTGCCGGAATGATCATCTTGACGTCTTTACCCTGCAAGGTAATCGGATTGATCGGAATCGGCGCTCCCCCCTGGTCGATGCTGTATGCAGTCCCACGCATCGGCGGCGCATCCGCCTTCGGAATCTGGATCACCAGACGCAGTTCCTTGCCGTTGGGCAAGGCAATCGCACCCTGCCACTTACCAGTCAAGTCTTGGGAGTACAACGAAGTCGCCACGAGTGCGGCGAGCAAAATCGGTCGAATCACAGGGATCTCCAGTCAGCTAAAATCCCCTAGATCTTAGCATCGAAACCCAAAATTGGGCCAAAACGGCTAGACGCCCCAGCTATAGTCTTTTAAGGCCGCATCCAGTTCTTCGGTCGAATCATGCAAGCGCATGAGCTCGAGCCCAAGCGCATCGCACATCGCCTTCCAACTGGCTTCGATAATGTTCTCTGACACCCCAACCGTAGCCCAGCTCCGCTTGAAGTCGCTCCACTCCACCAGTACCCGCACCTTCGCCGCCGTTCCAGGCTTCGAATCGAGTACCCGCACCTTATAGTCGGTAAGCCGTACCTGGGCAATTTCCGGATAGCGCTGGCTCAAGCATTGCCGCAGAGAAAGGTCGAGCGAGTTGACCGGCCCGTCGCCCAGTGCCGAAGCCGACAACACCGTGCCATCGCCCAGCTTTACAATCACGCTCGCCGTCGTCGTTGATTTCCCGCCAGGCGTCGACCGGGTTGCTACCTCGTAATTCACGACGTCAAAGAAATGGGCTCCGGGATGCAGCGCTTCCCGCACCAGCAATTCAAAGGTGCCCTCGGCCGCTTCGAGATCATAGCCTTCATACTCGAGGTCCTTGATCCGCTCGAGCAACTCGCGCCGGGCCTCCGGCGACAGGCGGTCGCCCAGCCCCCGCTCTTCCAGCTTGTAGATGATGTTGCCGCGACCCGACAAATCACTCAGCAACACCCGCTGCCGGTTCCCCGTCGACTTTGGCGTGATGTGCTCATAGGTCGAGGAGTCTTTCAAAATCGCACTTACGTGCACTCCGCCCTTATGGGCAAAGGCACTCTTCCCCACGTAGGGCTGGTTGTTGGCCAGCGGCAAATTGGCCAGCTCCGCCAGATACCGGCACACCCCAGTCAGATGCTCCAGCTTCTCCCGCCCAATCGTCGTATGCCCCAGCTTCAATTCCAGATTCGCGATCACGCTCGCCAGGTTCGCATTGCCGCAGCGCTCGCCATAGCCGTTCATGCAGCCCTGCACATGCGTTGCGCCACACTCCACCGCCGCCAGCGTATTGGCCACCGCCACATCCGAATCGTTATGGCAGTGGATGCCGATGATCTTGTCAAAGCGCTTGCGCACTTCGGCCACAATTTCAGCCAACTGCCCCGGCAGTGTGCCGCCGTTGGTATCACACAAGACCAGCGCATCTGCGCCTGCCTCTGCCGCCGCCTCCAGCGTCAACAGGGCATAAGCCGGGTTTGCTTTGTAGCCGTCAAACCAGTGCTCGGCATCGTAAACCACTTCTCTGCCGTGCTTCTTTAAATATCCAACTGTCTCGGCGATCAACTTCAGATTTTCTTCTTCGGTGATCCCGAGCGCCCGGTGCACATGCAGATCCCAGCTCTTGCCAAAGATCGCCACCACCGGAGTCTCGCTCTCTACGAGCGCATTCACACTGGCATCCTTCTCCACCGGATTACGAGCCAGGCGCGTCGCCCCAAAGGCCGTCAGCCGCGAGTGATGCAGCTTCAGGCCCTTGGCGCGAGCAAAAAACTCCTTATCCTTCGGGTTCGAACCCGGCCAGCCGCCCTCAATGTAGTCAATTCCAAGCTCGTCCAGCTTCATCGCAATCGCGAGCTTGTCGTCCACACTGTAGCTGACGTTCTCCCCTTGGGTCCCGTCGCGGAGGGTTGTATCGAAGGTAAGGATGCGCATAACTACTCCTGCGGGATGCCGACCTCTTTTTTCTTCTTGAGGAAGGTCATCATTTCGCGGAGTTCTTTGCCTACCGTTTCGATGCGCAGATTCGCGCCTTCCTTACGCATAGCCAGGAACTTACCGCGTCCGGCCTTGTTCTCGGCCATCCAGTTGCGGGCAAACGTGCCTTCCTGAATTTCAGTCAGCACCTTCTTCATCTCCGCCTTGGTCTCGTCGGTGATGATGCGCGGGCCGGTCACGTAGTCGCCATACTCTGCCGTATCGGAAACGGAGTAACGCATGTAGCCGAGGCCACCCTCATAGATCAGGTCGACAATCAGCTTCAACTCGTGCAGGCACTCGAAGTAAGCGATTTCGGGAGCATAACCGGCATCCACCAGCGTTTCAAAGCCGGCGTTGATCAGCGCGCTCACGCCGCCGCAAAGTACAGCCTGCTCGCCAAACAGATCGCTCTCGGTCTCTTCCTTGAACGTCGTCTCGATCACGCCTGCCTTCAAGCAACCCAGTCCCAGCGCGTAGGCCAGCGAGTTTTCCAGAGCCTTGCCCGATGCATTCTGATGGATCGCCACCAGCGCCGGCACGCCCACGCCTTCCGTGTACAGTTCGCGAACACGGTGACCAGGGGCCTTCGGAGCCACCATGGTGATGTCGACACCCTCAGGAGCAGCAATAAAGCCAAAGTGGATATTGAAGCCGTGCGCAAACATCAGCGTTTTGCCTGCGGTCAGATTCGGCTTGATTTCCTTCTCATACAGCTCTGCCTGGATGTGATCGCTCACCAGGATCATCAGGAAGTCGCTGGCCTTGGTGGCGTCGGCGACAGTCATCACCTTCAACCCGGCCGCTTCGGCCTTGGCCCAGCTCTTCGAGCCTTCATAGAGGCCGACGACTACATTGAGTCCGGAATCACGCAGGTTCAGCGAGTGCGCATGGCCCTGGCTTCCGTATCCGATCACGCCGATCGTCTTATCTTTCAACAGGCCCAGATTGCCGTCTTTTTCGTAATAGCGGTTTGGCATTTACTTGCTCAGTACCCTTTCTGTTTCTTCTTCTTCTTCGGACGCACCCATCGGAATGGGCGAGGCCAATCGCAGTTTCTTCGGTTCCAGCGTTACTGCCACCAAACCGCTACGGGTCACTTCAATTTCCCCGTAGCTGCGCATCAAATCGATAAACTCATCCAGCTTCTCCGGATCGCCCGTGCACTCGATCGCAAATCCTTCTACGCTCGAATCCACAACCCGCGCCTGAAAGATTTCTGCTTCTTTCAGAATCGCCGTCCGGTTCGACATCTCAGCCCGCACCCGCAGCAGCACCATTTCGCGCGCCACGCTGCGTTCTTCGGTCAGATCCTGCGCCTGCAGTACGTTCACCAGCTTGTTCAACTGTTTCACGACCTGCGCCCGAACCTTGTGCTCGACGTCCACCACAATCGTCATGCGAGACAACGATTCGTCGATCGTCCGTGCCACGGTCAGGCTTTCCACGTTATAGTTACGCGCAGCCAATACACCCACGACGCGCATCAGCGCACCGGGTCTGTTTTCCACCAAAATCGAAAGTGTTTGCAGCATTATCCTTTACCTAACTGGCAACCTCAACGGGCTGCGGCTGTCCCAATACCATTTCATTGATCGCCCCACCCGCTGGAACCATCGGATATACATTCTCAAACGGCGTCACCAGCACATTCAGGAAGTACGGCCCCGGCTCATTCACTGCTTCTTCCAGCGCCGCGCGCAGTTCTTCCGGCTTGCTCACCGTCTTGCCCTTGAAGCCATAAGCACCTGCCAGCATCGTGGCATCCGGGAAGCCGTCCAGCGTCACCTGGCTCAAGCGGTTGTTGTAGAACAACTCCTGCCACTGCCGCACCATCCCCAGGTAGCCATTGTTCATCACAATGATCTTCACCGGCAGCTTATGGTTGGCGATCGTCGCAAATTCCGGAATCGACATCTGGAATCCGCCATCGCCACTGATCGAAAACACCAGCTTGTCGGGGCAGGCAAACTGAGCTCCGATAGCGGAGGGCAAGCCAAAGCCCATCGTGCCCAAACCACCCGAATTGATCCACAAGCGCGGATGGTCATAACGGATCAACTGCGCGGCCCACATCTGGTGCTGGCCGACGTCGGTTGTCACGATCGCTTCACCGTTCGAGATCCGGTTGATCTCAGACATCAGGTGCTGCGGCTTGATCTCATCGATGGAGAATTCCGGCTTGAGAGGATGCTCTTCCATCCAGCCCCGAATCGTATTCCACCATTCGGCCCGCGCGTTTGCCTTCAGGGCGCGCATCTCCGGCTCCAGTTCTTTCATCACCTTGTTCAGCTTGGTCAGAACCTTCTTGGCATCGCCCACGATCGGCAGTTCGGCATTGCGGATCTTCGAAATTTCGCTCGGGTCGATGTCGAGATGGATCACCTTGGCATGGGGCGCAAAGGCCGCCAGTCGGCCCGTCACGCGGTCATCAAAGCGCACACCCAGCGCGATGATCAAGTCCGTCGAATACATCCCCATGTTGGCCGCGTACGATCCATGCATGCCAGGCATCGAGATGAAGTTGCGATGGTTGCCAGGCAGTGCGCCGAGGCCCATCAGCGTATTGACGCAAGGCAGGTCGGCCAGTTCTACCAGTTCGCGCAGTTCGTTATGCGCATGCGAGTGGATGATCCCGCCGCCGGCGTAAACCATCGGCTTCTCGGCTTCCCAGATCATCTGTGCCGCACGGCGAATCTGTCCCGTGTGGCCTTCCGTGTAGAGCTTGTAGCCCGGCAAGTGGATCGAATCGACCGGCTGATACTGGGTCGAGGCCTGGAAGATATCCTTCGGGATGTCTACCAGCACCGGCCCCGGCCGCCCCGTCGTCGCAATATAGAAAGCCTCATGGATGATGCGCGGCAGCTCGCTCACATGCTTCACCATGAAGTTGTGCTTGGTCGCCGGCCGTGTGATGCCAAACGTATCGGCTTCCTGGAAGGCATCCGTACCGATCAGCTTCGAGGTTACCTGTCCGGTGATCGCCACCACAGGAATCGAATCCATCATCGCGTCCACCAACCCGGTCACCAGGTTCATCGCGCCAGGCCCGGAGGTGGCGCAGCAGACACCTACCTTACCCGTCGCCCGTGAATAGCCCTGTGCCGCAAAGGCCGCATTCTGTTCATGACGCACCAATACGTGTTGGATCTGGTGATCAAACATCGCGTCATAAAACGGCAGCGTAACGCCACCAGGGTATCCGAAGATGAGGTCGACCCCTTCGCGCACCAGGCATTCAAGCAGGATGTGTGATCCGCTCATCAGGGTGCCGGCATTTGCCGATGGTTGGGTTGTGGAAGCCATATTGTGATTCAACTCCTAAGCTGCATTACTGTTTAACAAAGTGGGACAAAGATAAAGGCCACTGGCTGGATTTTGCTTTCCCGCCAGTGGCCTAGAAGTTATGATTCCGGAGGCCGCTCAGGCGGGAGTGCAGGGTACTTGTACGACCCCAACTCCGACGAGGAGAATGCCAATGATAATGACAACGGCCCGAATGACGGGTACGCGGTCAGGCCGTTGGTAGCGGAACTTGCGCAGCACATTCGTCATATTTTGTAGCCTACGCTAAAAGCTCGGCAAATGCAAGATGCATTGTGTATAAATTTCGCTAATCATAAGATTTGATGATTAACCGAGACTATA
Organism: Bryobacter sp.; assembly: GCA_044340255.1. Taxonomy (GTDB): domain Bacteria; phylum Acidobacteriota; class Terriglobia; order Bryobacterales; family Bryobacteraceae; genus Bryobacter. The sequence goes on from JBIITX010000044.1 coordinate 18,495, forward strand.
CTAAAAAGTCTGTGTCCGGCCCACTCTCCAACCTCTCTAAAGCACAGCAAACAATCTGGATCGCTCTCCTCGCTCTGCTTACCGCCTTCTACTTCTACTCCTCGATCTCCTACAGCAGCGCCACCTTTGACGAACCCTTCCACCTCGCCTCGGGCATGCAGTGGCATAACGAACACAACTACACCTACGACAGAATTCATCCTCCGCTGGGTCGCGTCATGATCGCACTCGGCCCTTGGCTCAAGGGCCTTCGCCCAGGCCACGGCAAAGATGCCATGCAAGACGGAACAACCATTCTGCGCGCCGACGGCAAATTCCAGCAAAACCTCATGCTCGCCCGCCTCGGCAACGCCCCCTTTCTCATCCTGGCGGCTACTATCGTTTTCCTTTGGGCCAAGCGCTGGTTCCACGCCACTACCAACCTCTGGGCCCTCACCCTCTTTCTCAGCCTGCCCCCCATCCTGGCCCACGCCAGCCTGGCAACCATCGATATGGCTCAGGCAGCCTCACTAGTGGCCGCCCTCTACACCTGGCTGCTCTGGCTTGATTCCCCCACCCATAAGCGCTCCGCTCTGCTGGGTCTCGCCATCGGCATCGCCTTCCTCTGCAAGCTCTCCAACATCTTCTTCTTCCTCGCCTGCGCATCCATATCTCTTCCCTTCCTGTTCCGGAAACGCCATTGCAAACTGCCTGCGGCCCTGTACATCGTCTCCACGATGCTCTTCGTGCTCTGGGCCGGTTATGGCTTCTCCTCCCAACCCTACCCCCTCAGGCAATTCGCCCTCGGCATCAAGGACATCCTGCTTTTGAATTCCACTGGGCATGATAGTTTCCTCTTGGGCCAATACAGCAAGGAGGGCTGGTGGTATTTCTTCCCTGTCGTATTGGCCGTTAAGACTCCCTTGGTCTTGCTGACCTTCTCCCTTCTGGGCTCACTGCTCATGCTCGATCAATTGCGTCAGGCCAACCCCCATCGCCTGCTCACCTTCCTGTTTCCCCTGACGATTCTGCTGCTCTCCATCGTCTCCAGTATCAACCTCGGCGTCCGCCACATTCTCGCCGTTTATCCCTTTGCCGCAATCCTCGCCGCAGCAGCAATCCACCGACTCCTTGATTCCAAACTCAACCCCTACCCGCTCCTCACCGCGCCCATTCTCCTCTTCAGCATTCTCCTGCCGACGTGGCAGGCAAATCCGCAACTGCTGGCCTACTTCAACCCCATTGCAGGCAGTGAACCGGGCCTGGTTCTCGCCGAGTCAGACCTCGACTGGGGGCAAGATCTCAACGCGCTACAGCATCGTCTCAAGCAGCGGGGAATCAAACAAATCTCCGTCAAATACTTTGGCGGCCAAAGCCTCGAAGATGCCGGGCTGGTCAACACAGGCCCGCTTCACCCCCACACCAAAACCACCGGCTACATCGCCATCAGTGCCCGCTTTCTGTATCTCGCCCATGCCAGGTCTGGCGACTATGACTGGCTCAAAATCTACACTCCCCTCGAGCGTATCGGCCAATCCATCTTCCTCTACCGCATCGACAAATAGTTCTCTCCAGCCTTGTAAAATCAACCCATGCGCGTCCTGCTCTGCCTCCTCTTCCTCAATCCTTTCCTCACCTTCGCCCAAGGCACCCGCGCCGACTATCAGCGCTCCTTCACCTTTGCCGACCGCATCCAGCAATCCGGCTACGCCGCCCCCGGCCCCGTCACCGCCATCCCGAAAACCTCAAAATTCTGGTACCGCAGCGGCAACACTTTCCTCACCGTCGATGCCGCCAACCAAACCAAAGCTCCCAGCTTCGACCATAGCCGCCTCGCCGCCGCCCTCACCCTGGCCACCGGCACCGAAGTCAAGCCCGATCGCCTTCCCTTCAACACCCTTACCTTCGGGCCCGGTCAGACCTCGATCGAAGTCGTCGTCAACGAGCAACGCTACCGCATCCACCTACCCAATTACGCCTTAGATAAACTTCCCGCCTCCCCCCGCGATGCCCGCTACCCCATCGCGCTTCCTGGCCCCACCGTCGCCGACCTCCGCGAACCCCTCAAATCCCCAGACGGCAAATCCGAAGCCCTCCTCCGCAACTACAACATCTGGCTTCGAACCCTCGCCACCAAAGCAACAGTCCCCCTCACCACCGATGGCTCCGAAGGCAACCCCTACCGCCTCAGCGCCACCGCCTGGTCTCCCGACTCCCGCAAGCTCGCCGTCTACCGCCTCCGCCTCGGCCAACACCGCAAGATCGCCTACATCGAATCCTCCCCCTTCGATCAAGTCCAACCAAAATCCTCCTTTGTCGAATACACCAAACCCGGCGACACCCTCGACATCCCACAACCCGTCCTCATCGACATCGCCTCGCGCACGCCAACCCCAATCGACCCCCACTCTCTTCGCCAACCCCTACCGCGTGAGTAACATCCTCTGGCGCAAAGATTCCCGCGCCTTCACCTTCGATTACAACCAGCGCGGCCATCAACTCTACCGCGTCCTCGAAGTCGACGCTCAAACCGCCAAGCCCCGCGCCCTCATCACCGAAACCTCTCCAACCTTCTTCTGCTACTACTCCAAGTTCTTCTCCCACCACGTCGATGACGGCAAAGAGCTCGTCTGGATGAGCGAGCGCAACGGCTACAACCACCTCTACCTCTACGACGGCAAAACAGGTCTCGTAAAGAATCAGATCACCAAAGGTGACTGGGTGGTCCGCTCCGTCGCCAAAGTGGACGACACCAAGCGCCAAATCTGGTTCTCGGCCAGCGGCATGCATCCCGGCAAAGATCCTTACTACCTCCACTGGTTCCGCATCAACTTCGATGGCACCGGCCTCACCCCGCTCACCACCAACCCCGACCTCAACCACTCCCTCACCTTCAGTGAAGACATGCAGTATTACGTCCACTCTGCGTCCAACCCCTTCACGCCACCCACGGTCAGCCTCCATCGCACCAGCGACCAATCTTCGCTGATGGAACTCGAAGCCCCAGACCTCAAACCCCTACAAGCGCTCAACTGGCAACCCCCGCAATCCTTCACCGCCAAGGGTCGCGACGGCAAGACCGACATCTGGGGTCTCATCTTCAAGCCCACCAACTTCGACCCCACAAAAAAATACCCGGTCCTCGAATACATCTATGCCGGCCCCCACGACTCCTTTGTCCCCAAGACTTTCGTGGCCGCCAGCCCCCTGCAAGCCGTAGCCGAACTCGGCTTCATCGTCGTGCAAATGGACGGCATGGGCACCTCCAACCGATCCAAGGCCTTCCACGACGTTGCCTGGAAGAACATCGCCGATGCCGGCTTCCCAGACCGTATCCTCTGGCACAAAGCCCTCGCCGCCCAGTCTCCCTGGTATGACCTCACCCGCCTCGGCATCTACGGCCATTCTGCCGGTGGTCAAAACTCCCTCGGCGCACTGCTCTTCCATCCCGACTTCTACAAAGCCGCCGCTTCCTCGGCCGGCTGCCACGACAACCGCATGGACAAAATCTCCTGGAACGAGCAATGGATGGGTTGGCCCGTCGGCCCCGAATACACGGCCTCTTCCAATGTCGAACATGCCGCAAAGCTCAAGGGCAAGCTCCTGCTTGCCGTCGGCGAAATGGACACCAACGTCGACCCCGCCTCCACACTCCAGGTAGTCAACGCTTTAATCAAGGCCAACAAGACCTTTGACCTACTCGTCCTTCCGGGCCAAAACCACGGCGGCTGGGGACAATACTACGAACGCAAGCGAGCCGACTTCTTTGTCAGAGAGCTCCACGGCATCAACCCGCCCAACTGGAACACCGACGCACTCTGATATGCTCTGGGCACCCTGACGAAAAGAGGCACTCATGAGAATTGCAAAAACGGATGTTCCAGAACAGATCAACATACCGGGTGCGATCGCGCGCCAGGTTTTCGAATTTGGCGACGCAACGGGCTACAGCAAAATGGCCGGAGAGTACTTCTCGATGGCAGCCGGCGTCGACATCGCTCCCTTACTGAAAGGTCTCGAAGGCGATCTCTGCCAGTCACCGCATTGGGGCTACTTGATTGAGGGCACCCTCACGGTCACTTACACCGATGGCTCCCAGGAAATCGTCAAAGGCAACGATCTCTTCTACTGGCCTCCCGGCCACACCATCGCCATCACCGAGAACGTCGAGATGGTCCTGTTCAGCCCCCAGCACGAACACTGTCTGGTCGTTGATCATCTGAAGCAACAACTCGTCGGTTAGCGGAAATTCTCCACCAGCATCAAGTCGCTACCAACCGCGTCAATCTGCGACCACAACAAATAGCGCCCGTCCGGCGACACGGCAATCCCCAAATCAGGAGTCTTCGTCTGGGTCACCGTTTTCCGCGCACCCGTCTCCGGATCGAGCAGCTCCACCGACGGACCGCGTATCAAATAAATGCCCTGGCGCGTAATCGCGTAATTCGACCGGAAAATCGCATCGGCAATTTGCTTCTCTTCCCCACCACCCACAGGCATTTTCCACAATGACCCCACGCCCGCCGGCTTGACGTAATACAGCGTGGTTCCATCCAGAGACTCCTGCGGCGCCGTTCCCCCATGTTGGGTCAAGCGCACTGCCGCGCCCCCTTGCGCAGGCATTCTCCATACCTGCGGCACTGCCTGCTCTTCTGTCATCGCATAGTAGATCCATTTCCCGTCCCGCGAGTAACTGCCGGCAAAGCTCGGCTTGGGGCTATTCGTCATCTGCTGCACCCTCCCGCCTTCAGCACCCACCGTATAAATCTGAAAGCGACCCGTCGTGTTGGAATCAAAGACCACCCTACGTCCATCGGGAGACCAGCGTGGGGAGCCAACAATCCCGTTCGGCAGATTCGTAATCCTCACCGGCTTCGACCCATCAGCCTCGCAGACCCAGATTTGCGTCGACCCAGACCGGCTCGAATAGAACACGATTCTTCGGCCATCCGGGGAATACTGCGGATGCACTTCCCGCTTTGTAGAGAAGATAAAACTCTCTGCCTTCGCGCTACCCAGATCCATCCGCCAGATGTTGGTATTTCTGGTCCCGACGCTATAGACGGCCCGTCGCCCGTCCCTTGAGACCGCAATAGAACTCACCACGGTACCGAGCGACTCCATTCGCGTCAGCTCACTCGCCCCGGTAGCGGGCAGCCGGTATGCAGCACCTCCAGCGCTAAATCCAGCCGCCCCGGACAGAATCACCAGCTCTTTGCCACCACTCACCCACGAGGGCGAAAACAAACGAAGCTTGCTCGTATAAATTGGCACCGGCTCGCCCTGGGCTACAAAATTCTGGTCAAACGAGAGCCGGTACAAAGTCTCAGGCGAAAACACAGCAGACCGCTCGAAAACCAGTTCGTTCGCAAACGGCGAGAACGACGGTTCGTAGTCGTTTAATTCTTGTGACGGTGGCTGCGTGATCGCCCGAAACTCCCCCGTCTCGGCAGAAACCAGATGAATGCGGTCTCTTCCCTGGCTAGTAAAGTCACCAGAGACGGCAATCCATTTCCCGTCACGAGACCAGGACAGTCCACTGGCGGCAACCGCCTCTTTCGAAACCAGCCCAATCGTCTGGGCCGAGACGTAGGTAAACTCGGCCAGCTTTCGCTCGGCCCCACCAATCGGCGGGATCAACATCAAAGCCGTCTTGCCACCCGGCAACTGCCTCTCAAACGCAATCGATCGTCCATCGGGCGACCATTGCGGTCGAGCGTCCCGCTCCGGCCCACTCGTCAGTCGCAGCGGAGTTTCCGACCCCAGAGACTTCACATAGATGTCGTAGTTGTCCTCGCGCTCCCCATTCCAGGTAAAGGCCACCTGATTGCCGTCGGGAGAAAATGTCGGATGAAACTCGCCGCCCGGGTACGTCGTAAAAGGCACCGGCTGCATCGCCACCGGCTCCGCTGTCGGCGTCCGCAGCCAGTAGGCCGCCGCCAACCCGGCAACGCCCACTACCACAGCAGCCACCACTCCCCAAACCCACCTGCGGGGCCGCACCGGTTCTGCCGCCGCAACAACCCCCTCATTCAACACCCCAACAAACCGGTACCCCACCGTCGGCACCGTCTCAATAAACTTCGGCTCCTTCGCGTCGTCCTCCAGCGCCTTCCGTACCTGGGCAATCGCCCGCGTCAACGCGTTGTCGCTAACCGCCACCCCCTCCCAAACCACCGTCAGAAGCTCCTCTTTGGGCACCACCCGCTGCCGGTTTTCGATCAAAAACTGCAACAGCCGCAGCGATTTCGGCTCCAGCGGGCAAACCACCCCTTCCGCCGTAAGTCGCACATTCAAAAGGTCTAATTCGTACCGCCCAAAGCGATACACGGCTCCCGGTAACTCCATCACGATTTCATCACTGCGCCCGGGCATAGCATCCGGGCTCCATCACGACTTAAGAGGCCTCCGCGGCGCATTGTGGCCTCATGACAACGTTCCATGTATTCGGTTTCTTAATGATATGCGCCACCGCCTGCCCGTGCAATGCAAGAACCGCCGCACCATCCCACCAATCCGCCCGCCTCCTGCTGGTCGGCGGCCGTCCCGTGGTCGACGGGGTCTTCCTCGGCGCGCAAGGCCCCTTCCGCTTCCTCCTCGATACCGCCGCAGAATCCAACCAGCTCGACGCCACCATCGCCCGCAAGCTCGGCTTCAACCCAACCTTCCAGGTGGAAGTCGTCACGGCCAGCGGCCTCACCTACGTGCCCGGCGCACACCTCCCTGAAGTCAGCCTCGCCTCCGCCACGGCCCACGAGCAGGAGTTCCTCTTCAGCAACCTCGAAGGCATCCACCAACTCTCCCCCGACATCCAGGGCGTGCTCGGCCAGCAGTTTCTCTCCCGCTTCGACTATCTCCTCGATTTCGCCAACCGCCGCCTCACCTTCGACCTCCCTCCCCTCGGCGGCAACCGTCTCCCCTTCACCCGCATCCACAACGTACCCGCCATCGAGACCAGCCTCGGCCGCCTCCTCCTCGATTCCGGCAGCGATTCCCTCGTCCTCTTTGGTGCCCACTCCCCTTCTCCTGGCCCCGGCACTCACACTCAAATCGTCACCAATACCGGCTCCGCCACCGTAGAGCTCCTCCCCACCCTCCGCCTTAAGATCGGCAACAAGCACTACCAGGCCGCAAACGCCGTCCTGATTCCCCAATCCACCATCCGGCAAGGCGGCCTCCTCCCCACCAGCCTCTTCCGGGCCATCTACGTGTGCAACTCCCAAAGCTATGTCTTACTCAATCCAAATCCTATAAACTCGTGAATCATGTCTACTGTTCTTGTCACCGGCTCCAGCTCCGGAATCGGCTTTGCCACGGCGCTTGAACTCGCCCGCGCCGGCCACCAGGTCCTGGCCACCATGCGCAATCCAGAGCGCGCACCGCAACTGGCGCAAATCGCTGCCAGCGAGAACCTGCCCATCAAAGTCCTGCGACTCGATGTCGATTCCGACGACTCGGTCAATGCCTGCTTCGCGGCCATCACAGAACCCATCGACGTACTGGTCAACAATGCCGGCATTGAAGCCCATGGCTCGGTGGAAGAACTACCGATGTCGGCCGTGATCGCCGTCATGAATACCAACTGCTTCGGTGCGCTGCGTTGTATCAAGGCCGTGCTTCCGCAGATGCGCCAGCGCCAATCGGGCTGCATCATCAATGTCTCCTCCATCTCGGGTCGGATCACCAATTCCCCCCTGGCTGCTTACTCTGCTTCAAAGTTCGCGCTGGAGGCGATGTGTGAAGCGCTCGCGGGCGAAGTGAAACCCTTCAACATCCGCGTGGCTCTGCTGGAGCCGGGCATTCAGGATACTCGCATGCCTCGCGAGATCAGCAAGGGCCCGAAGTCAATCTATCCGCAGGTCGAGCGCTTTGCCGGTCTCTTCCGCGCCTCGCTGGCTAACCCCGTTCCTCCTGAAGCCTCCGCCACCGCCATCCGCGAAATCATTGAGAGCGGCACCTGGCAACTGCGTCATCTCCCAGGCCCGAATGCAGCCCCCTTCGTCGGCTGGAGAGCATCGATGACCGACGAGCAGTGGGTCGACTGGAACGCCCTGAGCGACGACGAATGGTACGCAGCCGTACAACGCGACTTCGGCCTCGACGCCCGCCAGCCCTAGCGGGCTGAGAGAAGCAACGATGGCGATAGGATCAGCCCAAGCTGCTGCGGACCGCGTGGGTCCGTAGCCAGGCTTCCAGTGCAGGCATCCGGAATTTTCCTGATTCATACAGAGCGATCACGAAGCTGTATGCCTCGATCTCTTCCACCTGCAACCAATATCCACGAATCGCAAGATGCGCAGCCATCGAAGCGATGGCCGTCCGCTTATTGCCGTCGACAAAAGGGTGATTCTGCGACAACGATTCCCAAAGTGCTGCAGCCTCTGAAATGGCGTCGGGGTAGTAGCCGCTCTGCGGCCTCATCACTGCTGCTTCCAGCCCATTGCTGTCACGCACTCCGTAGCTACCGCCAAACGCTTCCACCGAGTCTTGATGGATTCCCAGGACATCGTCCACGGTCAGGTAGTTGCCCACACGCGGCCTATTGAGCCAGCAAACGCATCAGTGTGGGATTTTCGCGCATGAATCGCCGGGCAGCCAACCGAGCAGGCGATAGGCCCTCATCGGGTATGCTGAACTGTGGTTCTCCCGCTGGGAGTTCCTCAAGCAATGTTTGGGTGAGCACCTCGGCACTGGCCTCGTCTCCGCGTCGGCTCTTTAAGAATTCCGCAAACGCAAGAATGGCCTTCTGCTCACTGGGCGTCAGCACTTCCAAGGTTTCGAGTAGCGCTACATCCACCATGCCCCTAGCATACCAACCCGGCAACAAAATTCCTGCGACTAGTAGTCCCCTCCAGCAATCTCTGCACCCATCAAAAATCGCTTGAGGATTTGATGCTCAAATTCAGGCCGAGCGAGGGCAACTTGGTGCCGCTGAGGCAGATTCCCGGCTACAACAACTCGCTAGGTCGCCCATAGGCACTTTCACCATCGACACCGGCGAGAAACCCCACCCCGTCTTGGGCTCGCGCCATCTTCAGCCAGGAAGCAATCGTTTCAAAAGATAGAATCGACAAATGAACAGACGACCACAAGTTTGCATTTTGGGCAGTGCTGATCCGGGCTCAGACGCCTATGAAATGGCAGCCGAAGCCGGCGCGCTGCTGGCGCGTCTGGGCATCACGGTGGTCAGCGGCTGCGGCAGTCCTGCCACGCGCGCGGCCGCAGAGCGTGCACTACAGGCCAATGGCCTCGTGGTCAGCATTATTCCACCCGACGAAATGCCCGCCGCCGATTGGCCAGCCACGGTAGTCATTCCTTGCGGCATGGGCGACGCGCGCAACTTACTCATGGCCCTGGCTGGCGACGCCTGCATCGTCATCGGAGGACGCGCGGGAACGATCTCAGAAGTCTGCCTCGCTTGGCTGCACAAGCGCCCCTTGCTTCCGCTTTTGGGTTGCGGCGGCTGGTCCGACAGCCTCCCCACCAATCCTCCCGATGAACGCCAGAACTCGCTGGTCTTGGGCTGGAGCTCGCTCTCGGAATTGGAAGCTCGCCTGCGAGAACTAGGGCTGGTTGCTCGATAGCGGCTCGCTTCTTTTGCTCCGTTTAGGGCGTAATGCGCTGTGCCCGTGCGAGACGTTCCCTCCCCTTGTCTCCTCCCTCGGCTGGAGAGCCGCAATCGCAAACGAGCAGTGGGGCAATTGGAACACCCTGGACCACAATGCCTGTCAGCCCTAAGCTCCTGCTCTGTCCAGATTGCGCTGTCCACCGATGACTGCGCGTCTAGCTGCGAAGTAGCTAGAGGATGGCTAGAATCGCAATAGGAACGTGAGTGTTACCGAGGCGAAGAACAAGCTCACTCAGTTCCTGGCCGCGGTAGAGAAAGGCGAGCGCATCTCGATTCGGCGGCGCGGGCGAGTGATCGCCGAATTAGTGCCGCCCTCCGCGAGGAGGGCACCCAAGTTTGGAACCTTGAAGGGTTTGGTGGTAATGACCCCGGAGCAATTGGATGAAGCCACGCGTCCCCTGACGCGAGAAAAAGCTGAGGCGCTCCTCGAGGGACGTCACTGAATTGAGGCTTCTGCTGGACACCACCGCGCCCTATGTGGCGAGCGGAGCCCCAGATCTCACTTTCACACCCAGGGTGCAGCGGCTCCTCGAAGATCCCGATACCGTGCGCTTCGTCAGCCCCATTTCATTCATCGAAATTGCCATTAAGGCCAACAGGGGCCTCACACCGTTCACCCGCAAACATGTGGAAAGTCTCGTGTTCGACCCGAATTTGACAGTGTTGCCAATCAGCGCCGAGCATTCCATGGGGCTCTTTGGACTGCCTGCTCATCACCACGATCCGTTTGACCGTGCCTTGATCTCAATCGCTTTGGCCGAAAGCCTTCCCATTGTAGCCAGGGACAGTGAATTCAAGAAGTACAAAGGGCTTCGCACAATCTGGTAACTGTCGGAATCGGTGCAGATCATGAAGAAGATCAAGGAGAAGAGCTTTGCCTCCCGGGGTTGGCCCATGGCGAGGTCAGTCACAAACAGCGTTCGAGGAGATCACACCGGCGCGCCGCGCGGGCGTCACTTGCTCCGTCGGGACTTGAGGCCAACTTCCGGATCGCCGAGGATACGCCCGGAGCAAACGATTACCTCCAACAACGGGATTTCGGGCCAACTTCTGAGTAGCGCGTGATTCAGAAGAACAGCTCAACACTTTGCAACAAGGGAGGAGTTTATCAAGCACGGAACCAACAAGCCCGCTCAGTTTGTCTATACTGGCGCCATGAGGTCGGCATGGTTCCCCACAACTTTCGCGTTGTTGCAGACCGTGCGGCACCTTGGAATGATCGCTTGGGGCTATTGGCTTGCAGCTCAAAACGAAAGTCGTTTTGACACTTTAGATTTCCTTCGCAAAGACCTCGCGCGGCCTCTGTTTGAGCCCTATGGATTTTGTGATGCTTGGACTACCTATTCATCTGTTCAGTCGGCTGTACTCGGTCTTGACCTTCCCGCCTACGCGGTCGGGTCAATACTCCATTCAGCCATGACAAGAGGAACCAGTTGCGTTGATGCACTCACAACACCGCGAGGTCATATCATTAGCGCAGCGTTTGTTTTTCCCCTTTGGTTTTTTGTGGGACTCGTGATTCGTCGATTAAGTCAACGTCGCTGGCGGAGAAAAGTTGAGGGCAAGACGAGGGGCGCGCTGATTGCGGTGGGCCTATTTCTGCTGCTAATTGGTATTTCATTCCTCGTACTAAGTGGCGCGAGCCTCTTTGTGTCAGGTATTGGACTCTCGACTCGTGCCGCCGGGCTTGCACTTTGGTTTCTTCTTGCTTCTTCCCTAGCCGCCGAACGCCTTCGGGTTTGGCCTTTTGACCGTTTGGCAGTCAATGACCCAGCGTAGCGACATACTGGTTGCCGATTCAGGCCGAATAGTTGGCAATCCGGAAGTTGGCCCGAAAAGGCGTTCTGGGAACTTGCGACGGACCCTAGGCGCGATATGTGAATGGACGGATCGGCGACGATCCAGACACGATTCGTACCCGCAGGGCCGGAAGGAGAACTTGAACTCCGTGACACAAATGCCTATTTCCGCTAGTGTGGAAAGAGAAGCAAAGGATTCGGCTATGAATGTGACGCTTGAAATTCCCGACAATATTGCCCGCCGTCTGACAGCGGGGGGACAAGATATTGCTCGCCGGGCTCTTGAGGGATTGTTAATCGAAGAGTTGCGCGCCGGCCATATTGATGAACCGGAGTTAGCTGAACTTCTGGGGGTGGGCCGTCTTGAGTTGGACCGCGTTCTCAAGGCTCACGGCGTCTACTACGATATGACGATCGAAGATGTAGACCGCGATCTCGCTGACCTCAAGAAGCTTGGTTTCTAAAGTCTCGTGCGAGTTGTCATTGCCGATACCAGTCCCATCAACTATCTCATTCTGACGAAGGATATCGAGATCCTTTCAAAGCTTTTTGAAAGATTGATTCTTCCCAGCACAGTCCAACAAGAGCTCTCAAGTTCCGATGCACCTCCTGCCGTTCGAAGCTGGATTGCTGCTCCGCCCACATGGCTTGAAGTCATGGATACACAGGATGTTTGCCCATTCGCGGGACTTCACAAGGGCGAGTCTGCCGCTATCGCTCTAGCGGAGTCGCTTGAGGCTGATCTATTGCTAATAGACGAACGCAAGGGCGTGAAAGTGGCGCGTGACAGGGGCCTCCACGTGACAGGCACTTTAGGAATTCTTGAACTGGCGTCTCAGCAGGGACTCGTCGATCTGGGGCAAGCTTTTGAACGTCTTGAGAAAACCAGTTTTCGAAGTCCGACTGGGATGATGGATGTTCTGTTGAAGCGGAATGTCAAGCCTGGCGGGGATCCAAGGTGAGTTCGCGTGTTGGTTTTCGGATTCTGAAGGATTCTTCGATTCCGATTCCTTCAATTGCCACCATTGCCTTGGACCGTTACGAACGATTTTTCGCCTAAATCTCCCCGTCCCTCAATCACTTACGACAACCCATGGTTCGGAATCGAATTTCTTTTTGGTAGCTTGTGCCCGGAGTCACCCCTTTGGCTCCATCACTCTCAACCTAAGGATTTTCATCATGTCTACACAAGCTCAGATCGATGCCAATCGCGCGAATGCGCAAAAATCAACTGGTCCCAGGACCGAAGAAGGCAAAGCGAAATCTGCCTCAAATGCCCGCCGCCATGGTCTCCTCTCCGCCTCCGGTGCTTACTTCACCGAAGCCGAGCAAAGAGATTACGAAGAACTAGAAAACAATCTCCTCAAGGAATGCCTCCCCGGCTCTGAACTCGAACACCAGGCCTTCCTCCGCTACGCCTTCAATACCTACCAGGTCATGCGCGCCCAGCGCCTCGAAGTCGAAGCCCAAGACAACTTCCTCGATAACCCCGGCGACGAAAAGTACTTCGCTCAAATGGAGCGCATGGTCAAGATCACCGGCATGCTCGAACGCCGCGCCGACAAAGCCCTCAACGAACTCCGCCGCCTCCAGCGTGACCGCATCTCCGCACTCGACATCCACAACGAGCTTTACCTGCTGGAGAAAAAGGTCCCCTTACCCCTAACCCTACCCGTCGCCGAAATGCGAAAAACCAAACAAAGCCAAACTTCCCCCTTTGTCCTCGCCATGATGGCTCTCAACACCACCCCCGAGGCCCGCTCCATCGTCGAAAACCAAACGAAGCCAAACGGTGTGCCCCACGTTACAGCCACCCAAATCGCCGAGCTCGCCCGCCAGCAAGGCCGCTAGCGCAAACGAACCCAATCGCTAAGGTCTGCCACATGAGTCGCGTCTACGCATCTGCGGTACTTCCCCTAGGAAATTCGCCTCACTCCGCGTCGCTCACTGAGTGCATTTGCCAATTGGTTTCAACCACAATCACGCGCACACTGGGCTCACGATGAAGTTTCTCGTAACAGCTCTCCTCTCGCTCTACGTCCTTTGCGCTGCCACGCTCCCTACTAACTTTGCCGAAGCCCCCATTGCGACAGGTCTATCCAACCCCACAGCCATGGCCTTTCTTCCCGATGGCCGCATTCTCGTCTGCCTGCAGGGCGGAGACCTCCGTGTCATCCAGGGCGGAACCCTCCTGTCAACCCCTGCCATCACCCTCACCGTCGACCCAAACGGCGAGCGCGGCCTCCTCGGTGTCGCCATCGATCCTGACTTCACCACCAATAACTTCATCTACCTCTACTACACCCAAACCACCACGCCCCGCCGCAATCGCATCAGCCGCTTCACCCTCTCCGGCAATACCGCTGGCTCAGAATCCGTCCTGCTCGATCTCGACCCCCTCACTTCCGCCACCAATCACAACGGCGGTGCCCTCCACTTCGGCAACGATGGCAAGCTGTATGTTGCCGTCGGCGATAACGCCACCAGGTCCAACGCCCAGGTCTTCACCAACCTCCATGGCAAGATGCTCCGCATGAACAAGGACGGCACTATCCCTACCGACAACCCTTTCTACAACACAGCATCAGGCAACAACCGCCTAATCTGGACCCTCGGCCTGCGCAACCCCTTCACCTTCTCCGTCCAGGAAACTACCGGTCGTATCTTCATCAACGACGTCGGTCAAAACACCTGGGAAGAAATCAACGATGGCATCGCCGGTGCCAATTACGGCTGGCCCAACACCGAAGGCCCCACCACCAACCCCAGCTTCCGCGCCCCGCTTTTCGCCTACGATCACGGCGGTAGCGCTCCCAATGGCTGCGCTATCACCGGGGGCGACTTCTACAACCCCACCACCAATACCTTCCCCGCCTCCTTCACCGGCCTCTACTTTTTTGCAGACTACTGTAATGGTTGGATCTATACCCTCGACCCGGCAACCGCCACTTACTCTACCTTCCTCAGCAACGCCAGCTTCATCGTCGACATCCGCACCAACCCCGACGGCAGCGTCTACTACCTCGAGCGCGGTAACTCCGGCCGCCTCATGCGCATCACCTTCACCGGTGCCCAGGCCCCCAACATTACAACCCACCCAGCCAGCCAGACCGTCGCCACCGGCCTCAATGCAACGTTCAGCGTCGTCGCCTCCGGCAGCGGGCTCACCTACCAGTGGCAGCGCAACAACAGCAACATTCCCAATACCAATAGCGCTTCTTACACTCTGAACAACGTCAGCCTCTCTGACTCTGGTTCCACATTCCGCGTCATCATCTCCAACACCACCGGCACCGCCACCAGCAATGCTGCCACCCTCACCGTCACCACCAATCAACCCCCGGTTCCCACCATCAATGCGCCGGCTACGTTCATCGGTGCCGACACCATCAACTTCTCCGGCGCGGCAACAGACAATGAATCCGGAGCCCTCCCCAACTCCGCCCTCACCTGGCGCGTCGACTATCACACCGGCAGCGCCATCCGCCCCTTTGTCCAAACCTTCACGGGCGCGCCCGGCGGCTCCTGGCTTGTGCCCCAGCAAACTCCTTACCTGCTCACCGATGTCTTCTTCCGCATCCACCTCACTGCGACAGACCCACAAGGCAACAGCACCAGCATCAGCCGCGACGTGAGTCCCCGCACCTCCACCTATACCGTGCAATCGAGTCCTCCCGGCCTCACCATCACCACCGATGGCCAACCCTTCAACACCACACAGGTTGTGCCCAGCGTCATCAACCTCATCCGCCAAATTGGCACCAGCACGCCCCAGGGCAATAGCGCCACACGCTACAGCTTCCTCAATTGGTCTGATGGCGGGGCCATCACCCACAACATCACAGTACCTGCAACCAACACCAACTTTACGGCCAACTTCCAAATCGAACACTTCCTCACCACCACCGCCAGCCCAACCCTGGGTGGCACCATCACCCCAAGCGGATTCCGGGTGGCCAACTCTATCGTCAACCTCGGCGCCACACCCAACGCCGGTTGGCAGTTCACCAACTTCTCGGGTGCTGCCAACGGTGCCACCGTCACCATGGACTCCCCCAAATCAGTAACTGCTAACTTCACCCCTTACCCCACTGCACTTACCCTGTCCATCGTTGCGAAAGCCGATCTGGGGGGCCTCCGACAGTGGACCCTCCGTGTCACCAACATCGGCTCCGGCCCTGTCGTCAACGCTTCACTCAACAGCATCGCCATCACTCCCATTGGCCCGGCATCGATCTCACTGGCTACCCAACTTCCTCTCCCGCTCGGTAACATTGTCCCCGGTGTCAGTGTCTTAGTTCCGGTAAGCTTCAACTGGCCCTTGAGTACCCCGCTCACCCGTGCCCGCATGACATTTTCTCTGAGCGGCGACTACAACCACGCGTCCTCCATGACGCTCAACAATCTCTTTCGCTAATCAAGGACCCCAACACCCATGCGCACCAGCTTCCTGCTTCTCTTGGCAACCATGGCCGCTCAGGCCCTTCCACTGCTGACCATCCCTAACGCTGCTAACTTCAGCCTCACCCCCAACTCCAGCTTCAGCCTTCCCTTCTCCATCACGGCCGACGCCGATAACTTCGTGGTCATCACCAGCGTCCAAGGCACCATCACCCGCAGCGTTGGCGAGTTCTATCTCATCACCGATGTCTTGAGTAACTTCGTGGCCAACAACTCTTACGCCCTCCCGCCGGGCAGCAGCGTCTGGACCGAATCCTCAACACCCTTCCTCGTCGGCACCACCGCCGATGCCGCAGGCATCTTCAACATCCCGGCCAATGTCACCCTCGGTCCCGCATCTGGCAATCTCTTCATCACCTACGACCTCTACAACTTCAACCCCTTCATCGACGCCAACGCCATCAATACGGGCAGCGGTACCCTACAGGCCGTTTACACCGTGGACTTCACTGCCCCCGCCGCCATCCCCGAACCCGGCTTCTTCACCCTCACCGGCTTCTTCTGCGTCGCCCTGATGCGGTCTTACCAAAAACGCAACAACAGCAGCGTCGCATCGTCGTGCGGTTCCACCTCACCCATGTAATCGGTGAGGGCCTGCCGCAACCCATCATGCAAGCCCTGTAGGCTTCCACTGGCATGGGTCATCACCGCTGCCGCAATCCGCTCTCGCCCGAAAAACTCATTCGGGGCGCGCCGCCCTTCCTCTACTCCATCACTGAACAACACCACCGTGTCCCCTGCCCCGAGTTGCACCTCAGACACTTCATAGCTGGCCATCTCAATCAGCCCGACCGGAAACCCATCCTGGTCCATCGCCTCCAGCTCCGGCCCGCCCTTGCTCTTGCGCAGTAGAAAAGGCCGCGAATGCCCCGCATTCACAAAGCGCATCCGCCCCGTTTCCTCGACAACACAGGCAAACAAAGTCGCGTACTTTTCCCCCGCCGTCCGCTCCACCAGAAAGCGGTTCAACCGTGGCAGCCAGGCATCGAGATCAGCCCCCGAACTCGCCGCCTCGAGCAACACCCCTTGCAACAACGACGCCAGCAATGCCGCGCCCACCCCCTTGCCAGAAACATCGGCCACCGCAGCCAGCCAGCTCCCATCCGGGCGCTTCAACACATCATAGAAGTCCCCACCCACCTGATGCGTCGGAATCGAAGAGCCCACCGCCGACAAAAAGCCTTCCGCCGCCAGCTTCCGCGGCAGGAGGTTCGCTTGAATCGTCCGCGCCAGCGCCAACTCCTGCTCCAGCTTGTGCCGCTTGCGTTCTTCTTCAAGCAGGCGCGCATTCTCGAGGATCGTCGAAGCCTCGAGCGCGAGCGTCTGCAACAGTTCCCGGTTCCCCTGCTGATGAGAGATCGCACTGAGCTGCGAATCCATGTAGATCAGCCCCACCGTGTCATCCATCGTCGCCGCCATTGTCTCGCCCGCCCCAACACTGCCCCGCAGCCGCAACAGCGGCACACACATCACATCGCGAAGGTCGAGGCCGCTCAAGTCAAACTGGAAACTCAGCAGTTCCTTCCGTTCCTTGAGCGCCCGCTGGATCAGCTCCAGCGGCACAGGCAACTTCGCCGCCTCAATCGCTCTCCCCTTGGCATCCCGCCCCAATTCAATTGAGAGCTTCCCTTCATGCTCGAGCAGAAGAAAGCCCCGCTCACACCCCGCCACCGTCATGGCAGCTTCAACGACAGTCCCCAACACATCGTTGGTCGACATCGCATGCTCAAGACTCCGAGCGACCTCTGTTAGAGCACGCAGCTTGGACAGCTCTGTCTCCGCGCCGCTTTGCATGCGCCCCATCAGCTTGCGCAGGTCTGCTTCACTCTTCTCCACCAGAATGATCTGGTAGCCATCCTCCAGACCAAAATCAATCACGTCTCCGGCAGCCAGCTTCTGCTTGCCCGCGATGCGCAACCCGTTCACACGCACCCCGTGCAAACTCTCCAAGTCTTCGAGCCACAGTTCGGCGCCAACCTCTTGGATCAGCGCATGCTTACGCGATACGCGGCTGTCCTTGAGAATCAGTTGATTCTCACTATGCCGCCCCATCGAAAAAGGGAAGTGATCCAGCGGAATCTGGATCGAGTTCCCCGAAGGATTTACTACAGTAAGCTCGTAGTTCACATTTCCTCAGCTCGCAACGCCTGGCAATGGGAACAGTACCCGCCAATCTCGGTGCGAACCAGCCGAATCTCAAATCCAAACGTCTCTTGCACTTCCTGCCGGATCTTCTGCAGCGGCTCGCCGAAGTACTCTTCCACCTTGCCGCATTTGAGGCAGATGACATGCGCATGCTCGCGCTTCATCTTCGTCTCGTAGTAGTGCTGGTCCCCATCCTTGTGCAGAAGGTCCAACTCATCTACCAGACCAGATTCCTTCAACATCTTCAGCGTTCGGTAAACGGTAACGCGGTTCAGCTTTGGATCACTTTCCCGGGCTCTTGTGTAAAGAGTCTCGGCGTCCAAGTGCTGTCCGCTCTTGTCAATCAAGTCGAGCAAAACCTGGCGCTGCCGGGTAAGCCGGACGCCACGTTCTTTGAGCGAGCGTGTCATTTCCATGGGAGCATCCTCTATTCTGACATTAATGACAAGACGTGAATTGGTGAGCCTTCTCGCCCTCTCCGCGAGTAGCCGCCCCACCGGAATCTCGCTCAACGAAGACTCCAACCACTTCTTCATGAACCGACGGGCCACTCGATTGACCCACGAATCGATTCGAAGCTGGGTAGATCAATACGCCAATACGCTGGTTGATGACTTGATCCTCAACGTCAATGCCATGCGATCCAGCTTTCCTTCGAAGCATCGCGAAACCTGGTTCACCGGCTTTGACCCTCGCGGAGGACCAAACCAGAAGTTCCTCGAACCTCTCCCGGAAGCTGCCAGACAAACCTGGTTCGAATGGATCCGCTGCGCCTGGCAGGCAAACGAAGACAAGCTGGACTTGTACGCCATCTGGATCCCGGAGATCCGCAAACAAAAGATGTCTCCCTGGGTGAGTGTGAGAATGAACGACCTGCACAACGTAGAGCAGGATGTCCACCCGCTCCACTCCTCGTTCTGGATGGAGAACAAACAATTCCGCCGTGTGCCTTATCGGAATGAACAGCGAGATCGCGCCCTCGACTACACCCACAAAGCAGTGCGCGACCATAACTTCCGCTACATCGAAGAGGTCTGCGAGCGCTACGACTTTGACCGTCTCGAACTCGACTGGATGCGCTTTGGCTTTCATCTACCTCCCGGCAAAGAAGACCCAAAGATTCTGACTGAGTTCACGACCGAAGTCAGGAAGCTGCTCAACACCTGGCAGAGAAAGCGGGGACACAAGATTGGGCTGGCAGCGCGAGTTCCCTCAACGCCGCGCACTTCCTTACGGCTTGGAATGGATGCGGAAGCGTGGTGTCACCAGGGGCTTGTGGACTACCTCACCGTCACCAACTTCTGGCGCACGGTAGACAACAACATGCCCATCGAGCAATGGCGCAAACTCTTGCCCAAAGCCACCACACTGGCCGCAGGACTAGAGCTCGGCTGCAATGCGTTTCAGGGTTCTCTCGGCACCGGCGGCAAGAGTTGGCAATCCAACAGCCTCGAAACCGTCAGAGGTTCGGCACAGGCCTATCTGGCGATGGGGGCAAGCAAGATCTATCTGTTTAACTACATGGATTCCGACACAACCCTCGACAATCCAGCCCAATACCCTGCACTCCTCAAAACAATGCTCGACCCGTCGCAGCCGCGCCGACACGTGGTTACCTATCAGGACACCTGGGCACCAGGAGAGCAGCCCAATCACAGCTTGCCCGTCCAACTGGAAGCCAATCGGTGGGCGGCATTCCGCTTGCTGACTGGCCCAATCGGCAAAGAGTTTCGTGTAAGGCTCGGATTGACGCAACCGGATGTTGTCGTCCGACTGAATGGGGTGGAGCTATCGAAAGCATCAGTGATCGAAGCACAACGGCCCGGCCCGAACATCCCGCTCTATGAGTTCCAGGGCGGCAACTCGCAACTGCAGCCGAAGGAGAACGTCATCGAAGTCACGGCCCTAGCCCCGACACGCATTGAATGGGTGGAGCTCGCGATACACTAGCAGGAATTATGCGCCTCATCGCCTGCCTGTCCATTGCATTAGCCCTTACCGCAAAGACTGAGATTCTCTGGGACAAATACGGAGTACCGCACATCTATGCGTCAACCACGGAAGAGATGTTCTATGCACACGGCTACGCACAGATGCAGAATCAGGCCGACTTGCTGCTTTCACTCTATGGAGAGTCACGCGGCAAAGGAGCGGAGTATTGGGGCGAATCGAAGCTGGCGATGGACCGCTGGGTTCATACCAATGGAGTCCCGGCCCGCGCCCGTGAGTGGTACAACGCGCAGACGCCGGAGTTTCGCAAGTATGTCGATGCGTTCGCCAGAGGCATCAACGACCATGCCAGGAAGCATCCGAACCATGTGAGTCCGCAATTTCGGCAAGTGTTGCCGGTGAGCGGCGTTGACGTGATTGGCCATACGCTGCGGGCCGTTCATTACATGTACATGGGTTCGATGAACCGGATGCGTTCGGAGATCGCGCCCCTGTTGAACCCAAGGGCGAGCTTTACGATGCCGCAGGCGGAGGCAGAAGCGGGATCAAACACCTGGACGGTTGGACCGTCACGATCCGCATCGGGCAAGTCGATGTTGATCATCAACCCGCACCTGGCCTGGGAAGGCTTTTACTCCTATATGGAAGTGCACTTGAATGGCCCGAAATACAATCTGGTGGGAGCGCCACAGATCGGGTTCCCCACACCTGTGATTGGTTTTAACGAACATGCAGGCTGGGGCAGAACCGTCAACACCATCGACACGGTGGACTTCTACAAACTGACCGTCAAGGGCAACCAGTACCAATACGACGGTGCCTGGAAGGACTTCGCCACCACAACGGCTGCCATCAAGGTCAAGCAGGCCGATGGCAGCATGAAAACGGAGATGCTGACCACAAGGCACTCGATTCATGGGCCGGTTGTTTATGACAACCAGGGCGTAACCGTGGCGATGAGAGTGGCGGGGATTGATCGCCCGAAGATGCTGGAGCAGTGGTACCGGATGGGCGCGGCGACCAATCTGGCTGAGTTCAAGGAAGCGATGCGAATGATCTCGGTGCCGATGTGGAATGCCAACTATGCCGACGATCAGGGACACATTTACTTCGTCTGCAATGGGACGATTCCGCGACGCAAGACCGGCGACTGGGAGACCTACTCGAAGGTGCTGCCTGGGGATTCGTCGACCTATCTTTGGACCGATTATCTGAAGCTTGAAGAGCTTCCACAGTCAGAAGACCCGAAGTCGGGATTCAATCAGAATGCCAATGAACAGCCCTGGCATACGACACTTCCTCAGCTCGACCCGGCGAAGTTCAGCCCTACCCTGGCCCCGCCGAATAGCAGGCCCGTCACGTTTCGCACCAAGCGAAGCCTGCGCATGGTTTCAGAGGACAAGTCGATCACCTATGAGGAATTGATTGGGTACAAGCACAATACCCGGGTGGAGCTTGCGGATGCGGTGCTGCCCGATCTGTTGAATGGCACTACGAACGATGCGTTAACCAAGAGGGCTGTTGAGGTGCTGGCGAAGTGGGATCGGCATCTGAATGCCGATTCGCGCGGGGCAGTGCTGTTTCAAGCTTTCAGCGACCGCTACTTTGGCACAGGCGACTTCATTAATGCCCGCCTGCGAGTCCCTTACAATCCCAGCGACGTCTTGAATTCCAGCTACGGGATTGTCCATCTGCCGGGAGCGTATGATGCACTCCGGTTGGCGGCAGAGGACATTCTGAAGCTGTATGGAATGATGGACGTGCCTTATGGGGAAGTCTTTCGCTTTGAGCGTGGCGGGAAAGACCTGCCTGCCAACGGTGGGGCGGGGCGTTTGGGTTTGTTTCGCACAATGACCTTTGGCAAGCGGGTGGGGAACCGGTTCTACCCGACTCATGGCGAGACGTGGGTTTGCGCTATTGAGTTTGGGACTCCGCAGAAAGCGAACTGTTTGCTCGGTTATGGCAACGCGAGCCAGCCGGGGAGTACGCACATTGATGATCAGTTGCAGCATCTGGCAGATCGCAAGTTGCGGCCCATTTGGAGGAACCGAAAGGATGTCGAGGCGAATCTGGAGAAGCGGGAAAACCTGCCTTAATTCGAGGCTTCGCTGATCGCTTTTTCGAGGACTGGAGCCATCAGGGCATAGCCTGCGGCGTTGGGAATGAGACCGTCGACGGTGAGCTCTTTTTTCATGTTGCGGCCTTCCGCCAAGACGGAGTAGAGGTCGGCGTAGACGGCACCGGAGCGGCGGGCATAGCCTTTCAACCAACCATTGAGACCGATGATACGGCCTGGGGGGCGTCTGGCGCTGAGCAGGGCGTAGCAATCACAAATTGGGGTGACCGAAGCCAAGACCACTTTGATGTTGTGGAGCTTGGCGAGTTCGACCATGGTCATGAAGTTCTCTGTGATGGTGCCTTCGGTGGCAGGGCCGGCGTAGCCGGCGAAGTCGTTGGCTCCGCCGAGGATGACGACGACTTTGGGCTTCAAGCTGATGACGTCCTGGCGAAAGCGGACGAGCATCTGGGGGGTGGCCTGATTGGTGATGCCGCGGTTCAGGTAATTGGGTTTGTTTGGGAAAAAGCCTTCCCACTTTTCGAAGATGTCATCGCCAAAGAAGACGACCCTGTTGGGATCGGGCTTGAGTTCGGCGTTGTCGCTGCCGTATTTGACCAGCTGTCCCCAGTCGCTCAGCAGGCGCAGGTATCTGGTGTTCTCGGCCTCCAGCTCAGTGAGGTTTTGGCCCAGGAGAAAAAACAACAACCACTTCATAGCTATTTCTTAAGGCCGAAGCAGTAGAGCTCACCGTCGAAGGTGTTGATGTAGATTTTGCCATTGGCTACGGCGATGCCGCTCCAGTGGTTCCACTTGGTGATCTGCTTGCCGGAATTCCAGAGTTCCTTGCCGGTCTGTGCATCGAGGGCGTAGAGAACGGCGTGGGTGGATTTGGGGATACGACGTTCCATGCGGAAGTCGAGACCGACATCGGGGAAGGCCTGGGCGGTGTTTTCACCGCTGCCGTAGGCGAAGACGACACCATTGGCGATGACAGGGGGTTCGGCCTGATCCATGTCGCGGGAGATCCAGGCGGGCTGGAGGGTGGGCTTGCCGTTCTTGCCGTCGACTACTTTGAAGGCGGCGATGGCACCCTTCTTGACGACGCCATTTTCAATCGGTGCTTTGTATTTGGAGTGCTTGGGGCCCCAGAAGGGTGTGAGTACCCAGCGTTGGCCTTTGGAATCTTCCCAGGAGGTAAGCGAGCCCCAGATGCCGGCTTCGGCGAAGTCGACCATTTCATTGCAGATGAGCGGGGTGCGTTCGAGAGGGGTGCGGTGGTCATCGCCGCCGATGGATTCGGTATCCATGAAGTAGAGGCGGCATTCTTTGCTGGCATCGACCATGTACTCGCGGCCCTTGTAGCTGAAGATGGTGGGCGTGACTTGCATGTCGAGGTCGCGCTTGACGAGCCACTCGGCGTTGGAGGGGCCGTAGTAGTCGGTCAATTCGAGGGCCTTGGTCTTTTTGTTCTGACGGACGCCGATCATGCCGTTGCCGTAGACGCCGTTTTCCGGATCCCAGCGGCCATCACCGGTGCCGGTGTACATGGTGTCGTGGACTGCGGAAATGGCGGGGCCGGAGCGACCCCACATGCCGCCGCCGGCGGGGCCCCAACTACCGACCTTGTTGGTTTCGAGGTCGTAGCTATAGGCGATGTTCGGATTGCCGCCGCAGCCCTGGGCAGAGTGGGTGTAGATGACGTTCTTCCAGAGATTCATGGCGTAGGGCTTGCCGTTCGGGGGCATGAATTTATTGGGAGGGGTGATGTGCTTGCCGTCAGCGGCATTGAGCTGGTGGAGGCGGCCATCCCAGGCAGCAGCGTAAATGGTGAATTTGCCGGGGCCTGCGGGGCCGATGGTGACGTTGGCAGTCATGCCGCCGGGGCAGAGGACGCTCGGGCCACGGAAGCCTTCGGGGTCTTTGTAGGTGCTTTCAAACTTGGTGTGCCAGAAGACCTTGCCGGTGGCGACGTCGACGGCGTAGACGTTGTCGGAGACGCCGGCCTGGATGGCCAGTTCCTTTTTGCCTTGTGGGGTGTCGACGCTGCCGATCACCAGTGGCGGCAAAAGGTTGTGCATCGCTCTGGTTTCGTTTTCGAGCTTGATCTTCCAGAGGAGCTGGATGTCCTTGACCGTGGTGAGGCTGAGGAGCTTTTCGTCTTTTTGCCAATTGTTGCGCTGGGGGTCTCCGCCGTCGGTCAGCCAACTAGCCTGGAAGGCACCGAGCACGGTGGTGATGAGCAATAGAAAAGCGATCTTCATAATTCTTCTTCTGAATCGACCAATATATAACAAGAGTGCGTTTCGGTATATGATTTTGACCATGTTCCAAATTTCGCGTGCCAGCAGAGCCGTCGCATGTAGCCTGCTGAGTCTCAGTTTGTTGCAAGCCCAGAGAGGCGGCAATGATTGGATGACCGTGGGTAATGATGTGCAGCGGTCGTATTGGCTTCGTTTCGATGGAAAGATCTCAGAGCAGACGATGCGCAAGCCAGGCTTTGAACTGGTATGGAAGACGAAGCTGAAGAACACGACGCGGCAGCAGCAGGCGCTGACGCCGCCGGCTCTTCTTGATTTCTACATCAGCTACCGAGGCTTTCGAACACTGGGATTCTTTGGTGGGTCTGGTGATACGACGATTGGCGTAGACACGGACCTGGCGCGGCTGGAATGGCAGAACGGAGCTGGGACTTCGATGGCAAAGCCTGGCACGGCGGCTTGCCCCGGGGGCATGACGTCGACGATCACGCGGCCAACGCAGGTGCCGTATCCGCCACCAGTGAACCGTGGAGCAGGCAGAGCGAACCCGGCACGGTCGGGGGTGGGCGAGCCGTTTGAAGGATCGGTGATTTTGCAGCAGCGAATGGCGCCGCGCCCGGCAGCACCGCCCGCACCTGCGGCGGCAGCACCGAAGACTGCGCGACGTGTGGCCACACCGGTGAATCCGTTTGCCCGGACGCCACTTTACGTGAATGCGATTACGGGTGACGGCATGTTGCACCAGATGTATGTATCGAATGGCGAGGAGCCGAAGGTGCCGTTGCAGTTTTTGCCGGCGGGGGCTCATGCGCAAGGATTGACTGTTTGGGACGGCGTGGCCTATGTTGCCACTGTCAACAATTGCAATGGGGTTGAGAATGGCATTTATGCCATCAACCTTGAGAGCAAGGTGGTTTCGAAGTGGAAGGCCACGGGCAAGAACATTGAAGGTTCGAATGGCTTTGCGGTGGGGCCTGAGGGTGAGCTTTATGTAGCCAGCGGGGCGAATCTGGCGGCACTGGCAGAAGGCACTTTGCAGCAGCGTGCTGCCTATAGTGCCGGAGCAAGTGACTTTGTTTCTTCGCCCGTAGTATTTGACTACAAGGGAAAAAATTATGTGGCAGCGGCAACCGCCGATGGGCGCATTCACGTCGTAAATGCAGAGACCATGACTGCCGTGACGAAGAGTGAAGCCGTGGCGAAGCCGGGATTTGCGGTGGGAGCGCTGGCTTCGTGGGAAGACGAAGAGAAGACGCGCTGGATTTTGGTGCCGACGGGCTCGAATATCACAGCGTTGAAGCTGACCGATGCCGGGTTGAGCAAGGGTTGGAGCTCGAAGGACATGGTGGCCCCAATGACACCATCGATCGTGAACGGGGTGGTCTTTGCTGCTGATGCGGGTAACGCGAAGGGTGCGAAGGCTGTGCTGTATGCATTCGATGGAGTGCAGGGCAAGGAGCTCTACAACAGCGGGAATACGATTGGCTCTTACATCACGACCGGTGGCCTGGCGGCAGGTGGCGGTCGCGTGTACCTGAGCACCATCGATGGCATGCAGTATGCCTTCGGTTTCTACATGGAGCACTAGATAGAATATGAGTATGCGATTTCTGTTTTTGACTCTTGCGCTTGGGGCGTCTGCGTTTGCCCAGCTTCCTGAAGGCCCTGGCATGGCAGAGACCAGCAAAAACTGCACGGGCTGCCATGAGATTGAACGGTCGATTTCATTGCGTCAGGATTTGAGCGGCTGGAACAATACGATTTCGAAGATGGTTGGGTTTGGGATGAAGTCTTCGCAAACGGATTTGGCCATTGTTGCGGAATTTCTGGCACGGCATTATCCGGCGGATGCGATGCCGCCGATTAACGTGAACACGGCGACGGCGATTGAGCTGGAGTCGCGCTTCAGCATGAAGCGATCGCAATCGAGCGCCTTTCTTGCGCACCGGGAAAAGGTGGGGAAATTCAAGACCTTTGCGGATTTGAAGAAGGCACCTGGCATCGACCCTGAGAAGGTAGATGCGAAGAAGACGCAGATCGTTTTTTAAGCCACTTCTTCAACGATCGAAGTACCTTCGCTGCGATCTCCATTGGCCCATTGCCAGGTCTCATGCAAGCGGAGGCGCCCATCGGGCAGCAACTCTGGAATGGAGAGGCAGTGGCCATGGCGGAGTTGGCCAGCATCGGTGAGGTGCTGGTAGAGAAACTCAAGGCGACCGCCTTCTAGCACGCGCCCGACCATTTGCCCACTCCGTACACCACCACCCTGGTAGGTGGCCTCGAAGAGATCATCCACCTGTCGGTATTGAAACTCTGTGGCCCCGTTTACTTCGCCATTGGGCGTATTGAGAACGGGGCGAAAAGTGCGACCGTCGTAATTCATCCCAACAGGATACGCTCACGGCAACGTTAAGATTTCTCGTAAATAAGATGCACAATCGATGGGTTGTCGATAGAATGTGGGCACTTGCATCTTGTCATGCAATCGTCAAGAACTCCCAGGGAGGAATCACGACCTATGTTGCGTCTCGCTATTTTCTGTCTTGCTGCCACGCTTACGGCTTGGGCACAAAACTCTTCTTCGATCACTGGTTCGATTACCGATAAGTCTGCTGCGGCTGTCGGTGCTGCCAAGATCACAATTCTCAACCTCGATACTCAAGTGAGCCGTGACATTGTCACGGACGACAATGGCCTGTTTACGGTACCGCTGCTGCCTCCGGGCCGCTATAAGGTGAGTGCAAGCAAGGCTGGCTTTCGCCCGGTGTTTCAGGACATCACGCTTGAGGTAAACCAGACGGCCCGATTTGATTTTCAACTTGAAGTCGGCAATGTCACAGAGTCGGTTGAAGTACGGGCTTCCAATCCTTTGATTGAGAGCGACACGTCTTCGATCGGCCAAGTGGTGGAACAGCGGCAGGTTGCCGAGTTGCCGCTGAATGGCCGCAACTTTGTGCAACTGGCAACGCTGGGACCGGGCGTGACCGGTGTCGGCTTTGGTAGCCGCGGCACGATTATGTCGGGCACACGGCCCGACGACTTGCGACCGGGTAGCGAAATTTTCGCGAACGGCAACCGCGAAGGATCGAATAACTTTTTGTGGGATGGTATCGACAACAATGAACGGTTGACGTTGTCGATCGTACTGCGGCCTTCGGTGGAAGCGGTGCGTGAGTTCAAGATTCAGACCAACCTGTTCTCGGCGGACCAGGGGCGTAATTCTGGTGCGACGGTGAACGTGATTACGAAGTCTGGCTCGAACCAATTCCATGGCAGTGCTTATAACTTTTTGCGCAATGAGAAGACCGATGCGCGGAACTTCTTCAGCGCGATTCGCCCGGCGCTGCGGCAGAACCAGTTTGGTGCCTCGCTGGGTGGGCCGATTATCAAGAACAAGTTGTTCTTCTTTGGCAACTACGAAGGCTTTCGCCGCAGCCAACAGCGGACGTTTGTGAATACGGTTCCGACGGATGAAATGCGTGTTGGCAACTTTGGTGCTGTCCGTGACATCTTCGACCCGACGTCGCTTCGTGCGGATGCCACGGCAGCGACCGGGTTTACACGGCAACCTTTTGCGAACCGACAGATTCCGCTGAACCGGTTTGACCCGGTGATGGCGAAGCTGCTGAATGCGTATCCGCTTGCGCAGCGGCCTGGCCTGGTGAACAACCATGTCACCAACCCTGGGGAGAAGCAGCGCTGGGACCAAGGCGACCTTCGCGTCGACTACAACTGGAACGAGAAGAACACGGTGTTTGGGCGCTACTCGCGGCAGGACACGGTGACCACTCGGCCTTCGACGTTTGCACCAGTGACGCTAGCTGGAATCAGCAACCCTGTGAGCCTGGGCAATGAAGATACCTTCGCGGGCTCTTCTGATTTGCATGCTTACCATTCGGTGCTGAACTGGGTACGGACGCTGACCCCGACCTTCATCATGGAAGCGCGCATGGGCTTCAACCGGTTTGCGCTGAACTTCCTGCAAGAGGGCGCAGCACCTGGCGCTCAGCTTGGAGAAAAGCTGGGTGTGCGTGGCTCGAACCAAGGGCCGAATTCGGACGGGATTCCGATCTTCTCACCCGCTGGTTATACCGGGATTGGACAGACGCGTTCTTTGCCGATCATTCGTATTGAGAACACGTACCATCCTGGAGTGAACTTCACGAACCTGAAGGGTCGGCACACGATCAAGTACGGTGCGGATATGCGGCGTCGCCAGTTGACGCAGTATCAGACGAACCGTGGCAATGGCCGCTTCAACTTTGCTCGCACGTTCACCGATAATCCGAACAATGCCAACGCCACTGGTGATGCGATGGCGGCATTGATTCTGGGTACGGCAGGAACGATCGAACAGGACTTCACGCTGTTTGCGCCCGGGATTCGCATTTGGGAGTACAACTTCTTTGTGCAGGACGACTGGCGTGTGAATGACCGCCTGACCGTTAATTTTGGTGTGCGCTATGAATACGACACGCCGTCGACCGAAGTGACGAACCGCTGGACGAACTATGATGTGGTGCAAGCGAGGCTGTTGATCTCTGGCTTCAATTCGGATGCCCGGACTGGAGTGAACGGGGACAAGAACAACTTTGGACCGCGTTTGGGCTTTGCCTACAAGCTGCGGCCCGGCACGATTTTGCGTGGCGGCGCGGGTGTGTTCTATAACCCGGCTGGCAGCGAGGGCGTGATGTTGCGCCGGCACCGGCAGTTGCCGTTTGGACCGATCAACGTGATCGACATCAACCAGTTTGTGGCGAATCCACGCCGTGTGAGTGACGGGCTGCCGCCGATTCCGAGCTTGAACTTTGCCGCTTCTGTGGCGAACCCGGTGGGGAACTTCCTGTCGGTCGATTCGAACTTCCGTTCGGGGATTGCGCAACAGTACAACCTGCAGATCCAGCAACAACTGCCGAAGGAGTTGGTGTTCAAGATCGGTTACGTGGGTAACATGGGCCGTCGTCTGGATAACTCGTATAACTTCAACCAACCGATTCCTGGAGCGGGTGCACCGGCTCCGCGGCGTCCGCTGTTTGCGCAGGCACCCGGGATTGTGAACGTGGACTACAACGTCTCTGACGGGTTGAGCTCTTACCACTCGTTGCAGACGACGATTGAGCGGCGCTTCTCGAGCGGGTTGGGCTTCTTGACTGCCTTCACCTGGGCACATTCGATTGACAATGTGGCCAACCAGTTTGGTGGGGCGGACAATGGGCCGATTCCGCAGGACCGGCGCTTCCGCAATGCGGACCGTGGGACTTCAGGCCATGATATTCAGCGGCGACTGGTTCACTCGATGAACTATGAGCTGCCATTTGGACAGGGCCGCAAGTTTGCTGCCGGCAACAAGCTGCTGAACAACCTGATTGGCAACTGGGACACGAACCTGATTGTGGCGGCACAATCGGGATTGCCCTTTACGCCGGTGTTGGGATCTTCGGTGTCTAATGCTGGTGGAAGCCGCCCGGACCGCTACAAGAGCGGAACGATCGATAAGCCGACCATTGCACGCTGGTTTGACACGTCGTTTGGGACGGCAGCCGGTGGGGCAGCGTGGGGCGCACCGACGATCTTCACGTTTGGGAACAGCGCACGCAATATTTTGCGTGGGCCGGGACGCACGAATGTGGACTTCTCGATCTTCAAGAATTTCCTGATTACGGAGAACTGGAAGTTGCAGTTCCGCACGGAAGTTTTCAACCTGTTTAACCACGCCCAGTTTGATTTGCCGAACCCGAATGTGGGGACTCCGAATGCCGGGATTATTACCGGGATTGTGGGGACGCCGAGACAAATGCAGTTTGCGCTGCGGCTGTCTTTCTAGGCTGAAGCAGTTCTGTGAAAAGGGGCGATCTTGAATGATCGCCCCTTTTCCATTTTCAGTTGACGGATAAGGCCAAAACGGCTGTCTTGGTTACGCCCCGCCCGACACACGAAATGGTGAGGGGACTTGGCCCCGGAACGGCGAGTGGCCCGACGGTGACGAGGATCTTAACTGGCCAATCGATGGGACGAGAAGGCATGCGGTCGAAGACGGCAGTGATGCCCGGCCTATCGGGGGAAAGAGTGCAGGACAAATTGTTGTCGAAGCCTGCGAGGGCTTCTACCTCGAAGAAGAACTCGTTGGTTAGGGATTGGGAGCGTGGCATGACCAGACGAGCGGGATTCGTATACTGTGGCGAGATCTCAAAGGATGGGACGGGGTTCTCGAAATCGGCGGCGCGATAGGGTTCTGACCGTGCGAGGGACTCGGCAGCCCAGCGCCCCATTGGCCCTGGGCAATACACTGTTGCGGACCTGATTTCAAAGACGCCGCCTGCTTGTGCACGGCGAAGCTTCCAACCGGGGATGGAGGCGGTCAGATTTGCTGAGAAAGGCATCGTCCCTGTAGCGTCGATATATTCATCAAAAGTTTGCTTGAAGTCACCATTGAGCTGGCCGACGGTTACCTGCCATGAACAGTTGGCCGGCTGCATGATGAGTACGGGAATTGAGAATTTGAGCTCCTTATAACCCGTGGTGGGTAAGGGCAGAGGGGAAGCGGTTAAGGTTGCGGTTCCGTTCAAGCGCACGGTGTACTCTTTTCCACCCAGAACCCAAGCGGCAGAGGAGCCTGCGGTTTCGCGCTTGTCAACGAATTCGATATTGCCGCCGTTGAGCATCATGAAGCGCAGGTCCATCCTGCGATAGGGACCGGAGCCGCCCAATGCGATCCGCACCTCTTCAGCAGGTAACTTGAGGATGATCGTGTTTTGCCCGGCGACCAGAGACTGATCTGTTGAACCTAAATTCGGCAGTTGACCTCCGCGTGGGGGCGCAGTTTTCCGCGCAAGTTTCAGATAATGGGGCACATGGAGCAGCGCGGGAAGGAATCGACG
>JBIITX010000011.1:0-174974 GCA_044340255.1 Bryobacter sp.
CAGTTAGCCCGAGACCAGCGGTGGCCCAACATGCTGAGGTGGATCTTCCGGGATTTTACAACTCAGAAAAGGCCCGAGAGGCTCTTGGCGGAGGCCAGATGAGCGGGGCAACTGCCGTTTTTAGGTTCAATATCAATCCGCAGGCGAATGATTACATCTGGTATTTGACGACGGGACGCGCGACGCCTGGGGGGGAGTTTTCGAGCGTGTTGCGGCGGCCGTTTGATCAGAATGCTTATACGGATATTCGGATCCTGCAGCGGTCGGGCATTATCAATTCTGCTACGTGGGCTTTGGAGATTGAATGGCGCTTTCGGAATGGACTTGGGTTTCAGGGGTTCTATACATTGACGAATTCGTTGCGGCTGGCTGGAAATTCTTTCCGGGATGACCAGTCATCGGCTTTGAGTGCGTATTTGCCTGGGACTGTGCCGACGGACTTGAAGGAGTTGAACCGCTTTCTGTTCTATGACCGGGACACGGGTGTGCCGAAGCACCGGATTCGTTGGAACTGGAGCTATGACATGCCCTTTGGCAAAGGTAAGCCGATGTTGCGCAATGCGCGTGGGTTTACCAATGCCATGGTGAGTGGCTGGAAGTTGTGGGGGACGGGTACGGTGGTGAGCACCTGGTATCAGATGCCGACGAATAATTGGGGCGAGATGGGGAATTTTGAGGTGTACCGGAACAAGCAGAAGATTCTGGATTGCCGGGCGACGCCGGATGCGGGCCGGAGTGCGGCCGATGAACGGTGCATTGAGGGATACCTTTGGTACAACGGGTACATCTCAGAGCGCGTCATCAATAGCCGCAATGCGAATGGGTTGCGTAACGGGGTGTTTGGCTTGCCCGAGAATTACCAACCGGCGCAGAAGCCGATTAACCCCTGGCCGAAGGGCGGACGGACGACGGATTTGAACAATGCAGACTACGACACGAATTTTGTGTATCTGCCATTGCGGACAGGTGGTGTGGTGCGAGTGAACTATGACACGGGGTTGCATCCGTGGCGGAACCAGTCGCGATTGGGGCCTTACAACTGGACTATGGATTCTTCGTTGATGAAGTATTTCAATTTCAATGATGCGGCGACCAGGCGGCTGCGGCTCAACGTGGACATGTTTAACGTGTTTAACACGCAGGGGCTGGTGGTGCCGAACGCGGAGGGGATTTCGAGCCTTGAGACTTCGTATAACGGGTTTAGTATTCGACCGCGGCAATTGCAGGTGACGATGCGGTTGGAGTTTTAATTGAGATTCAAGATGATTGGTGCGGAATTCTGGCCAGCGACGTTGATGCGTACGCTGTAGCGGCCGCTGGTGAGGCCTTCCGGGAGGCGCAGATTGATTTGGTAGAGGCCGCCGATTTGACCGGGTGCGCCGCCGGCGAATTCCACCGTTGCTTCTTTGTCGCCTACGGTTGCGGTGATGGGGTTGGTGAGGCGGAAGAGGTTGCTGGTAGGAAGGAAGTCGCCGAGGGCCGGGTTGCCGTCGATGGCACCGAGGCCTGTGGCGTAGAGGATGAGATGGTCTTTGTCTGGTTGTGAGCTGGCGAAGAAGAGGCCGGGAGTCGCGGCCTGGTAGCGGATGGTTTGCGGCTGGATCAAGGTGAGGCCCTGCCAGGAGAAATAGAGCTGCAGGGTTGCCGTAGTTAGATTGGGGGCGGCGACGCTGACCTGGGTGTCGTTGGAGTAAATGACAGGGAGGACGGTGCCGGTTAGCGCAGCTTGGGGGATGGTGCCTGAGAAGTTACCGAGTGTCATCGAAGGGTAGGGCGCGAACTGGCCTCCGGCGCGGAGCGCACCGTCGAGAATGAGGCCCTGGCCTTCTGGCGGGCCGAGGCCGGAGCCGAAGAGGGTGAGGAGGCCGCGTGGCGAGTAGGTGTTGGGGAAGTCGTAGGAGGCGGCATTGACGACGGCGTTGACGCGCGGTTGCTGCTGCCAGGTGCAGGCATTGGGGTTATCGAGGCGATAGAAGCCACCGTCGGTGAAGTGGACGAAGACCTGATTGTTGCCCGTGAGGATGAAGTCTGGGGTGAGGGTGGTTTCGAGGTATTCGATGTTGCCTGGTGCGCCGCGGAAGATTCTGGATGCGGCAATGAAGTACGGTGCGGCGACGGAGGTAAGCGGTAGGAAGCGGAGGTTATTGCGTACTGCGCCAAGTGCTGTGGGGGTGAGCAGCGAGGCTGTACGGAAGGTGGCGCTATTGCCTGCAATGGCCAGGGCTGTGCCGTCATCGAGACGAGTGAGGGCGCTTAGGCCAGGGACGGTGAGGGTACTGATTGTTGAGGTCGCCCGATTGAACACCGCGAGGTCGACTGTTAGTACGCCGCCTGTGGGAGTGGCGGCGGCAGTGTTCCAGTAGATGTTGCCTGCGGCATCGGCTACGATGCGCTGGAGGGAAGAGAAGGCACCGAGGGGAGCGAAGATGACTTCGTTGCCGTCGGCTGTCTTCAGGTTGGAGACGCGGCCTTCCGGGGAGACGATGAGGATGCGGCGGCGATTGGTGTCGGCGATGATGATGCGGCTGTCGTTGTCAATGGTGAAGGTGAGAATGCCGAAAACACTGAGGCTGGTGGCTTGTTTGCCGTCGGCATCCCCGATGTCTGTGCCGCCGCCAAAGATGAAGCGTGGCGTCTGGCCGGGGCGAGCTTCGATGATGCCGGATTTTCCATCAAGGGTGGCCGAGTAGAGGAGCGAGTTGTTGCGAGCGTAGTAGACGGCGAAGGGAGGCGCCTGGCCATCCACAGTAGCGGGTACTGGGGCACCGGCGAGGACGGTGGGGACGCGATTGGAGATGCGGATGAGCGGGGAGCTTTGGTCTGGACGAGCGTTGCCCTCGTAGTAGAGATCGCCGTTGGAGGCGATGGCGCGGGGAGTGCCGGTGAAGGGAGGGTAGGGGGCGGCACCTGTCTCCACGTTGGCGTCGGGTCGGAGCGGGAAGACGCGATTGGTTGTGGAAGCGGCCGGGGTACCGTCGGCGAGAACGAGGATGCTGATGGCGGTGTCGAAATTGGTGTTGACGGTGTCGATGATGCCGTTAGGAGTGATGAGGCGGATGTGTCTGCCGCCGAGATCGCGCAGCCAGATGTTGCCGTTGGGGAAGGGAATGACCTGGCGGGGATTGGACAGGGCAGCTTCTGTGGCAGGGCCTTCGTCACCGGTGAGGCCAGCGGCTGCGGCTGGGCGCGTGGAACCGGCTATGGTGCTGAGGGTACCGTCGGGGGAGAGTTTGCGGAGACGATTGAAGCCGTCGATCAGGAGGAGCTCGCCGGCGTTGTTGAAGGCGGCGTTGACGATGCCGCCGAGGTAGATTTGCGTGGCTGGGCCGGATTCACCGTTGAAGCCGGGGCGGCCTGTGCCGGCGACGGTCTGGATCTGGTTGTTCGAGATGATGAAGACGCGGCCTAGCGCCACGAAGTGGAGGACGCCGGAGGGCGAGAAGAGGATTTGGGAGATGGCGGGGAGAGCTTGGGTGGTTGGCCCGTCGGAGAGGGTAGTGGCGCGTGTGCCGTTGCCTGCCAGGGTGATGAGGCGGCCGGAGGAGTCGATGCGGCGGATGCGCGAGACGGCATCAAAGAAGTGGGGGACTTGAGTGGGGGAGACGGCGAAGATGGCGGTTTGAAAGGTTTGGGATTCTGTGGCGCGCTCGCCTTCTTCCATGCGGAGTGGGGGTTGGGCCGGGGTGAGTGGGGTGAGGCGGCACTCCTGGGCGAGTAAGTTTAGGGACAGTAAGAGAAGCAGACGCATGCAGCTTGGTCATTATATTAAAGCTGGACCTTAGCTGTGACAGCGCATTACAGTGCAGCAGACTTAATAGCACCCGATTTGAGTGATGCTTTTTCAGCGGCGTAGTTTTGGATACGAATTTGGGCTTCCCCTAAGGCATAGCGTGAATCTCTGTCGAGAGGTCCCTCGCGCTGCAGGGACTCGAGCACTTTGATCTGCTGGGTGCCGATGTCCTCAAGTTGGTTGATAAAGGAGAGGCGGACAGCGGGCTCGGTGGCCAGCCAGACGCAGCCCTCTAAAGCATTGCCGGCAAAGCGAAGGTTGTTGGCGAGTGTGACGCGCCAATCGCGGGAATTGGAGTTTGCCAGCCACTGGCGAGCGATGGCAGCGCCGGCCATGGCATCTTCCAGCGCGAGGTGTGGAGAGTGGCGAGAGCTGAGCCGAAGGGCGCTCGCGAAGGCATAGCCCTCGGATACGGCTCGATCGAAATCGGATTTGGAAAGCTTGCGCTGATCTGGTGGGCCTGGATGGTGGGCTGGAGCGCGAGCAGCGATTGCGAATGGGATAGGGCGGAGGCGGCCGAGGCGCGAGCCTTGTCGGGGTTGCCGAGGAGTTCGTGGGTGAAAGCCATGGATGATTCCAGGGACTGGAGCAGATTCAGTGCTGTCAGGTTTTTGGAGTTGGCGTTGAAAGCCGAGAGTGATTGTTGGCGGGCCTTGTCGAGAGCCTCGAGGGCTTCGAGCAAGTATTTGCGAGAGTTGACGCTGTCGCGGGCATGAAAACTGAGGCTGGCACAGAGGGTGAGGTCTGCGGCGAGTTCTTGAAGGTATTGGGGTGAATTGAGGGGAATCTTGCGCATGGACTCGAGAGCAAGCTGAGTTGCCCTGAGAGCGAGATTGATTTCGCCGGTGGGAAGCAGAGCTTCGATCCAGGCGCGGCGAGCCTGGACGGCGAGCACCTGGTTGGAGGCATTTGCGGGTTCTGCTTCGAAGAGAGAAGTGGCGATTTCGAGGCTCTTTTGGGAAGCGGGGACGGCGAGTTTGGGTTGGTAGAGGACGCGAAGTTGCGTTGCGCAATAAGCGAGGGAGTTGGCAAGCCAGCGCTTTGGTTGGGCAAAGCCAAATTGACGCCAGTTGACTTGTTCGAGGATGGCAAGGGCCATTCGAAGTTCGTTAATGGCGGCATCGCGTTGGCCGAGGAGCATGTAGTCTTCTGCGAGGCGCTCATGGCTGGCAATCCGAAGTTGTTGACCCCAAAAGAGGAGAGGTTGATTGCGGGAAACGAACTGGCCAAGTTCGAGATTTCGTTTATCCAACTGGATGAGTTGAGCCGTATCGCCCAGGGCTACGAAGTGAGGACGCACGGAATCATGGAGGCCGGTAATGTCGCCGAGGCGGTCGAGATTGGCGGGGTCTTTCGCGTAGGCCGCTTCTCGCAGTTGGAGTGCATTGCGGGAGAGTTCGACGGCTTTGGGCAGATTGCCTGCAGCGGACTCGAGTTGAGCCATATCGAGTTGGGCATCGACCAGCCGCTGCTTGAGAAAGGCCGACTGAGGGTCTTGATTGACCAAAGTCTGGGAATGCGCCAAGAATTCCGAGGCAAGGACTCTGGCCCGTGAGGATTGACCGAGTCGGTCGGCCATGCGTTGGGCAATGCTTTTGGACCAAGCGACGAGAATCGTTTGTTGGTGAGAGGAAGGGCGTGGGAAGGTATCAATGAGCCGAAGAATGCGGTCTACAGTGGCTTCGGAGCCGCGCAAATCTCCCTGAAAGGCTTGGTCGTCAGAGTGGGAGGCAAGAGCGGCGAGGAACGTGGAAAACTTGTCGTCTTTGGGGAAGCGGCGGAAGTAGTCCTCCATCATGGCAAGCGATTGATTGAGGCGATTGCGGGCCTGGTCATTCTGGCGGAGTGCGCGATCGAAGGATCGGATGTCGCGGGAGAAGGTGAAGTAGGCGCGGATGAGAGCAAAGTTATCGGGATATCTTTTGGTTTGTTCGAGAATGCGGGCAATGGCAGACTCCATGAGCGCACGGCCCTCGGAGGCACGGGAGGTTCTGTATTTGAAGCCACCTAGTTGAAACTCGGCATTGGCACGGGCCAGTTGGAGTGCATTCTGGCTGGGATCGGAATTGGCGAGGGCTTCGAGGATGGAGTGAGCGGATTGAAGCTGCACCTCTGCTTCTTTAGGTTGGTCGAGGATGGAAAGGTAGCTGGAAAGATTGCGGCGGATCGAGGCTTCGAGGAGGCGGTAGCGAACATTGGCTGGGGAGAGAGACTGGGCCTGGGAAATGGTTTCAAGCGCGAGCCTGGCCAATTCGGTGCCGCGCAAGACATCGCGCTTTTCCCAGTCGGAGGCGTAGAGCAATTGAGCGGAGGCAAGGTTGTAAAGATCTTCCGGTGAACGAGCGCCGGCGCGTTGGGCGCGGAGTTGCACGTCGTAGGCCTTTTGGGCTTCGCCCTGCAAGCGATAGACCGTGAACAGGG
This sequence comes from Bryobacter sp., assembly GCA_044340255.1. Classification (GTDB taxonomy): domain Bacteria; phylum Acidobacteriota; class Terriglobia; order Bryobacterales; family Bryobacteraceae; genus Bryobacter. Next base: position 6,212 of record JBIITX010000011.1, read on the forward strand.
AATGCAAGGCGGGAACAAAGTTTGGATTGGCGGTGAGCAGTTGGAGGGCCTGATTCTCGACGCGCTTGAGAGCCTGACGGCGGACCTGTTCCTCGGCGTGAAAATTAGCGAGCTTGGCGGAAACCTGAAGCTGCGTGGCGCGGGAATCGAGGTCATTCGGATTATGGCGAATGCGCTGATTCAGACGTTCTAGACTCTGCAGGTAGCTTTGTTTGGCCGAATCCATCTCGACCTGACTTTCATTTCCCTGGAGTTCGGCGAGACGGAAGTATGCCTGACCGAGCATGGGATCCTCTTCGTCAGCCTTTTTGAGGTAGTTCAAGCCGAGGCGAACGATGGCCTGGCGGGCCGGGGTGGAGCCAGAGAGGTCCTTGACGAGATCTTCCAACTCAAAGAGCATGGAGTTGGCGAGTTTGCGGACGTCGGCGAGATTGGCGAGAGTGAGTTTTTCCTGCTCGATAGCGCGATTGGATTGGCGCTGGGCAAGAAGGCGGAGTTGATCGGATTCGAGGCGGCGGGTCTCGGCAAGACGGAGCGCCTGTTCTGTGGCAGCCTTTTGGCGAAGTGCCTCCAAACGGCCTGCTTCGGCACGGCCGGCCTGCCAGAGTGTGGCAGCGATTCCGGCAAGGAGGACACAAAGGATCGTGGCGGCTGAGCCAACCAGGCCACGGCGACGCCTCACAAATTTGAGGAATTGATAGGTTTTGCTGGGAGGGCCGGCCTTTACTGGACGGTCTTCCAAATATCGTTGGATATCATCGACGAATTCGGTGATGGTAGGGTAGCGACGGGCCCGGTTCTTTGCAAGGGCCTTGGCGACGATCCAGGAGAGATCCCCTTTTAGTTTGCGCTTCAGATCCTCAAGAGTGGTGCGGCGCCGGGCGGCAACTTCGAGGCCCTCAGAGCCGATTTGGGTGAGTTTGGAGGACAACGTTGGTGCTTCTTCTTCGCGGATGACACGCAGGAGTTCGGAGATGCCTGCTTTGCGGAGTTGGCGAGCGTCAAAGGGAAGGATGCCGATGAGGAGTTCATAAAGGAGGACACCCAGTGAATAGACATCAGAGGAAGTATCGATGTCATGGGTCATGAGATCGGCGGCCTCTGGGCTTAAATACTCGGGAGTGCCCACAATTTGACCGACTTGAGTAAAGGAGGTCATCTCGAAGTTTCGCTGATCCACAGCCTTGGCGATACCAAAGTCGATGACCTTGGGTACCGGGGTGCCATCGATCTCGGTGATGAGGATGTTCGATGGCTTGATGTCCCGGTGAAGGATTCCTTTCTGGTGGGCATGCTGAATGCCTTTACAAACCTGGAGAAACAGACTGAGGCGAGTTCCCATGTCGAGGGAGTTACGTTCGCAGTAAGAAGTGATTGGTTCGCCTTCTATGTACTCCATGACAAAGAACGGGCGTCCCTTGTCGGTGGCTCCTGCATCGAAGACATGGGCAATATTGGGATGGTCCATTTGGGCCAATGACTGCCGCTCGTAGTTGAAACGAGAAAGGAGATGCTCGGTGTCCATGCCGGGCTTGATCACTTTCAAGGCAACCATTCGCTGGATAGGGTGAGATTGAAAGGCAAGGTAAACGATGCCCATGCCCCCTTGGCCAAGGACCTTCAAGACCTGATAGGGGCCGAAGGAGTCCTGATCGAGAGGTTGGGCAGAGGTGGGATCGGCTTGGGCGGGAAGGGAGGAGTTGAGAACCGTGTCGAGCGAGGAGGCAACCGTTTCAATAGCGCTAGATTTTTCGCAGAGTGGGCAAAAGCGGTCTGCATTGGACTTTGCCATGAATTCCGTGCCGCACGCCAAACAATTCATGAAGGGATACTCCTTGGAGAACCAACGCCAGCTTAAGAGGAGATGGCGTTCGTTTTGGTCAGGATATCGCAACTTGCAAGTACACGGCAATGGACAGTGTAAGTGCGTAGGAAAGGGTCAATTACTGTTGAATCCACTCAATTGCAATGCAAGAATCGATGCAATCTTTGTAAGACTATAGTAATGATAATCCCGTGTTGGCGTCGAGGAGCAGGGAGTGATTTGGGGGGAGGGTTGTCTCGATCACTTTGCCGTTGCGGAGGCGGATGGTGCGGGGGCCGCCCTGTTTGGTGTGAATCAGGAGGAGGCCAGCGCCGGCGTGGATGACGTCGTCAGTGTCGGTGTAGAGGTGGGCCTGGGTTTGCTGGAGGATGGGGCGCCAGTCTGTCGGGGGTGTGGTGAAGAAGTGGACGTTTGGAGACGTGCTGGTTGCTTTGAGAGCGGGCTGGAAGACTTCGTTTGGTGTGGGTTCTAGGTTGAGCGTTGTGACGTCTTTGCTGAAGTTGATCGAGAGGGTTTTGCCGTCGCAATAGCCGGGGAGGCCCTGGAAGATGACGTGTCTGTTTGGGGAGATGACTTTGGTTTTGATGAAGTGGCGTTGCTCTGGAGACATGAGCCAGGTGTTGGCGAAGAGAACGACTTTGAAGCGGGAGAGGTCTACTTTGCTGATGTCGTTGAGATGGATGGTTTCGATGGCGGCACCGGATTTGTAGAGTGTCGAGATGGTGCGGTTGACGGCGAGCGGGTCGGTGAGTTTGTCTGTGCCCTGGATGGAGCCGGTGTAGTAGAAAACCTCTGTATCGAAGACTGCCAGCACGTCTCCGGCAGGCTGGTAGGGCTTGGCGTGGTAGGTGTTGAGGACCTTATGGAGCTTGGTGATCTCAGCCATTAGGCGCTTGTCGGCCCACCAGCCGGAATTGTTGGCGGGGCCGAAATCGTAATACCAATGACCGGCGCCGCGGGTGAAGCCTTCGAGGATGTTGCGGCGGATGAGGGCGTAGTCGAGATTGAGGTCGGTGAGGACGAAAGCTTCGTCGACATCGTTGCGCCACTTCCAGGAAGGGGTTTGATCCATCTCGTCGAGGAAGAGCTTGCCATTGAGGCGGATGGATTCAATCAAGGCGCGGGTGATGCCGCAGGAGCCGGGGTCGCGGAAGGCGGGGCCGTAAGCTTGTGGGGCGCTGAGGTAATCGACGTGGGGAGAGGCGAGGACCTTATGGAGGCAGAGATGACCGCCGGTGGCATGGCGATCAAAGACGCTGAAGAAGTAGCCGTAGAAGGTGCCGGTGAGGATGGGGCGGGGCCAGTGTTTCTTGATGAGCTGGCAGAAGTGGATGATGCGGTCGGCGACGAGTTCCTGCTGGCAGCGGTAGTAGTCGATGACTTCGGCGCGCTTTGAGGGATCGCGGAAGATGCCTTCGTCGAGGGCTTTGCGGGCGTTGAGATCAGGAACCTTTGAGGGAGTTTTGCGCCAGCGTGAGAAGTGAGCCTGCATGGGCGGAGCGGTGTCTGGTTCATTGCGCATGAAGCCCCAGTAGTGCCATTCGCCATAGACGCCATTGGCGACATGGATGCCGATGAGGGCATTGCCTTCGGGCGTTGCGGCGAGTTGGTTGAGAAGACTGATGGTGTTGGCTTCGGCGAGCTTGAGCCAGACTTCGGAGGCCATGGAGGCACGGGGGGTGCGCCGGAGGTCATCCTGAATGTGGCGTGTGGGGAGCTTGCGGTCGGGTGTTTCGAAGTCGCCGTTGTCGTAGCGGGTGAGTTCCTGGGGGTGTTTTTCTTTCCACCAGTTGGGGGCATTGAGATGCCAGCGGAGCACGATGGCGGCGTCGGGACAGGCGTCGAGCACGCCGCGGATTTGTTTGCGGGCGAGGGTGATGTCGAGCGGGCCTTCTTTGGGAAGACAGTCGGCCATGAAGAGGTCCAGCTGGTAGAGCTTGAAGCCGATGGAGGCGAATTGCCGGATGGACTGCTGGGGTTGCTCGTCGAAGCTGAAGCGGCCACCGGTGCAGTCGGTCAAGGCGTAGAAGCTGGCGATGGTGGGTTGGCCATTGAGGAAGAGCGTGGGCTTGCCGTTGTGGGGTTTGACCTGGGCCGACAGGGGTTTTGTAGAAGGGACGGCGAGGGCAGCGGTGGATTGAAGGAAGAGGCGGCGGTGCATGGGCTATTGGTATTGGGTGGGCTTCTTGAGCCAGTGGATGATGAACCAGAGGCCGCCCCAGATGAAGGCATCACAGACCAAAAAGAGAGGAACCCAGATCCACTCGCGGGCGAGGGTGGCATCGGAGAATGCTGTGGTGGAGAGCAGGGTTACGGCTGGATTGGTGATGGCGAGGAAGACCATCGGATTGGCATAGAAGGGAGTTTCTGGAGCGTGTTCGGCGCTTTTGACCAGAAGAATCTGCCAGGTGCACAGACCGAGATCGAGCACGAGACGGCCAATGAAAAGTTGCGTGGCTGTGAGTGAGAGCTTCAACTCTCCATGGTACTGCTTAGGTTTGCCATGTAGTCGAGAAAGTGGTTGGCGTAGCGGTCGAGGGTGGCCATGTCGGAGCCATGCAGGAGTGGGGAACACATCTCGTAGGCAATGGAGCCTCTGAAGCCGCCGTCGCGCAAGGCTTCGAAAAAGGACTTGTAGTCGATGAAGCCGTCGCCCATGGGAACGGCCTGGATGAAGGGGAGTTGCTCGTGGTAGTTCACAAGTGCCGGGTCGTAATTGTAGCGGGGGCGCTTGACGTAATCGGCCACGGTGGTGTGAACGGTGATGGGGGCCATGAGGATGGCGGCCTGTGTGAGGTCGGCGTTGTGGAGTGCGGGGGCCCAGGCGTCGAAGCCAGCGCGGCAGTTGGGTTCGTTGACGAGGGTGATGAGATCGTGCAGCGTTTCATAGCCGACGGCGAGGTCGTGATGGTTTTGGACGGCGAAGGTGACACCGAAGTCGGCAGCGCGTTTGGAGGCTTCGCGCAAGGCATTGGCGATGAGGCGGAGTTGGCGGCTGTAGTCGTGTTTGGGGTTTTCGTAGCCGGTGAAAATACGGACGAGCGAGCCGCCGAGGTCACTGGCGAGGCGGGCGAGTTCGATCAGATAGAGAGTTTGAATCTCGGAGGTGGGGACGTCGGGGTGTTCGAGGTCGGCGGTGAGATTGCAGTAGCCGGCGAGGCAGAGATCGGTGAGGTTACGTTTTTCGAGGCGCGTGCGAAGGCGGGTTCTTGCGGCCTTGCCGAAATCGAGCACTGAGACATGGGGGCGCTTTGCGGCCAGCATGATGCCGCCGAAGCCGAGCTCTGCCGCTTTGTCGATGAACTGTTCGGTGTTGAGTGCTGGTTGTCCCCAGAGGCCGGCATAGCTGACGGAGTGAAGCAGAAGAGTGCTCATTGTTTGAATGCCTCGGCGATGATGAGTTGGGCGTCCTGCTGGATGTGCTGGAGGTGGTTGGGGCCGTGGTAGCTTTCGGCGTAGATTTTGTAGACCTCTTCGGTGCCTGAGGGGCGAGCGGCACACCAGCCGCCTTCTGTCACCAGCTTGAGGCCGCCGATGGATTGGTTGTTGCCTGGCGCTGAGGTGAGGATTGCCTGGATTGGTTCGCGGGCGAGGGTGGTGGCTTTGATGTCGCTTGGCTTGAGCGTGGAGAGAATTTTCTTTTGTTGGGCGTTGGCCGGAGCATCGATACGGGCGTAGCTGGGGTCGCCCAGAGATTTTGTAAGGTCCTTGTAGATTTCGCCTGGGTCGCGGTTGAGTTTGGCTGTCATTTCTGCGGCGAGTAAGGCGGCGATGAGGCCGTCTTTGTCTGTGGTCCAAACCTTGCCGTTGCGGCGGAGGAAGGTGGAGCCCGCGCTTTCTTCTCCGACGAAGCCGAGGCTGCCATCGACGAGGCCATCGACGAACCACTTAAAGCCGACGGGAACTTCGTAGACCTGGCGGCCGAGCTGGGCGGCGACGCGATCAATCATGGAAGAGCTGACGATGGTCTTGCCGACCTTCACCTGTGAAGACCATTCGGGGCGATTGGTGTAGAGGTAGTGGATGCAGGCGGCGAGATAGTGATTGGCCTGGAGGAGGCCTGTGGAGGGCGTTACGATGCCGTGGCGATCGTGATCGGTGTCGCAGGCGGCTGAGACGTCGAAGCGGTCTTTGCCTGCGATGAGGCTTTGCATGGTGTAGGCCGAGGAGGGGTCCATGCGGATTTTGCCGTCCCAATCGAGCGTCATGAAGGAGAAGGTTTTGTCGACCTTGTCGTTGATGACGGTGAGGTTGATTTTGTAGTGGTCGGCGATGGGGGCCCAGTAGTGAATGCCTGCGCCGCCGAGGGGATCGATGCCGATTCGAATGCCAGCGGCACGGATGAGATCGAAGTCGATGACGCTGGTGAGATCTTCTATGTAGTTTTGAAGGTAGTTGTGTTCGAGGGTGGTTGGTGCTTTGAGGGCTTGCTCGAAGGGTAGGCGAGCTACTCCGGCCAGCTTTGTGCTGAGAAACTCGTTTGCCTGATTCTGAATCCAGGTGGTTGCTTCGCTGCCTGCAGGGCCGCCTGAAGGCGGGTTGTATTTGAAGCCGCCGTCCTCTGGAGGGTTGTGTGATGGAGTGATGACGATGCCGTCGGCGAGGCCAGTGGTGCGGCCCTCGTTGTAGGTGAGGATGGCATGGGAGATGGCTGGCGTGGGAGTGTAGCCACCCGATGGAGCGATGCGGACTTCGATCTGATTGGCGGCCAGAACTTCGAGGGCGCTGCGGTAGGCAGGGACGGAAAGGGGGTGGGTGTCGATGCCGATGAAGAGGGGGCCACTGGTGCCCTGTTGGGAACGATAGAGAACGATGGCCTGGGTGGTGGCGAGGATGTGGTCTTCGTTGAAGGTGGTGTGGAGGCTGGAGCCACGGTGGCCTGAGGTGCCGAAGGAGACGCGCTGGGCGGGATTGGCGGGGTCGGGATGGAGATTGTAGTAAGCGGCTTCGAGTTTTTGTAGGTCGACGAGTTGGGTGGGATGGGTGCCAGCGGCAGGGTGGACGCTCATGGTTGTTCCCTTATTATTACCGGATAAAGTTGTCGACGACGAGATTTGGGAAGTCTTTGAGGGTATCTTCCTTGTTTGATTTGGTGCGAAGGCGCACGGCAACGGTGTTGTGTTTGGGGAAGATGATGAGCCAGTTGCCGCCATCGCCGCTGTGCTGGATCATGACGGGTTTCTGTCCGGGTTGGGCAGAGGGCTGGATGAACCATAGCAGGCCGACCCGGGAGTTCTCAGGGAGGCTGGAGGTTGTGGACTGGTTGATCCAATCGGGGGTGATGAGGTCTTGCCCGTTGTTCAGCAGGAGTTGCCCGATCTTCATGAGGTCTTCGGCGTTGATGAAAAGGCCGTAGAAGAAGGGGCAGCGTCCGGATTTATCGGTGATCCACCGGGCAGAGGTGATGTTGAGTGGCTTGAAGAGTTCCCGATTGAGATAGAGGTGGAGCGGCTCGCCGGCGATGCGTTCGAGAGCGGCGGAGGCCAGCATTACGCCGGCATTGTTGTAGAAGTATTTCTGGCCGGGAGGGCCATCGATTGGGAACTTGAGTGTTGTGGCGAGGTAGTCTTTTGCTGTGTTGTATTCCTGGGTGGTTCGGCCCTTTGGGTCCCGCGCGTCGTGAATGCCGGAGCTGTGGGAGAGCAGATGGCGCAGGGTGATGGGCGCTTTGGGATCGTTTTTGAGTTCAGGGAAAACTTCGCCCAGCGTCATGTCGATTGACTTGAGCTTGTTTTGTTTGAGGAGTAAACCAGTTGCCAGACTCACGAAGGGTTTGGTGACCGATTGGATATGAACTACTTTCGTCGGTTGGAAGCTGGAAACTACTTGACCATCTTTGACGATGAGAAGACCTTCGGTGCCGGAAGACTGGATCTGCGGCATGATGTCTGCGGCCCAGAGCAGGGCAGCGAAGCTTAGGGAAAGAGGAAGCATCTCAATGCCATGTTACTTAACAAACTGAGTGAGGAGATTGGGGCCTATCGGTTCCTGGGAGCGCCAGGAAACGACGGCAACCCGGGTGGCGCGGAGGTCTCTGACCTCGCTGAGGTAGACCTTCTCTCGCTCGGCTCTTGCCAGGAGCACAGGGTCTTGCGAGCCCGAGAGCAAGAAGCTTTGATTGACCACCCAGGCGAAGGGTTCGATGCCGGCACGTCGCAGGTCTGACTGGAGGCGGACGGCTTCATGAACTGGGGTGGCCTCTGGTAAAGCGACGAGGAGGACCTTGGTGAAGTTGGGATCGCGCAGGCGAGGTAGGAGATTCTTTACGGCATCCGGCATTGCGCTTGCGGTACGCAGGACTTCGCGATGGTAAGACTCTGCGGCATCGAGGAGGAGGAGCGTGTGGCCGGTAGGTGCTGTGTCGAGGATGACGAACTGACTCTCCCCTGCTGCTACGACTTCAGCGAAAGCGCGGAAGACAGCGACTTCTTCTGTGCAGGGAGATCGAAGATCTTCTTCGAGAAGGTCGATGCCTTTCTGGTCGAGACCTTCTGAGGATTGGGCGAGAATCTGGCGCGAGTACTTGAGAGTTTCTGCAATGGGATCGATGCGGCTGACGGTTAGACCCGGGACTGTTTGTGCGACTGCGGCTGCAATGTGGGCGGCGGGGTCTGTGGTGCTGAGATGTACTTTGTGGCCGCGGTTTGCCAAGGTTACGGCAATTGCTGCAGCGACTGTTGTTTTGCCGACTCCACCCTTACCCATGGTGAGGATTGCGCCGTGGCCTGCGGTCTCGAGCTGGTTGATCAGTTGCTCCAAAGTGAGGAAGGAAGTGGCGTCGAAAGGTGCTGCGGCTGGAGTGATTGGGGCAGAGGAGATGGGTTTGAGGATGCGGCGGAGGTTGGTGATGCCGACCGGGGCGAAGGAGAGTGTTGGGAGTTCCAGGTGTTCAAGCTCCCTTAGGGCTGGAGACATGGTGGTGAGGGAAAGTTGCGAGCGAGTTTCCAGAGCATTGGCGACTGTATCGGATTTGTCTGAAGCATGAAAGACATCATTCATGGCGCAGATGATGTTTTTGATACCAGCCTGCGCTAGCTCTGCTCTCGTCCGCTCGGCTTCGGCCAAGGCTGCTTTTTCAGGGCGGCTGACGAGCACGATTCTCGTTACGGCAGGGTCAAGCAGGTTGGCTACTGTTTGGGCATAAGTTGCCTGCTGGGCCTTGAGGCCCGCTAAAGGGCCCAGGCAAGAAGTGCCGCTGGCGCTGGATTCGATGAAGTTGCTCCATGCTGCCGGGAGTTTGAGTAGCCTGAGCGTGTGGCCGGTAGGAGCTGTATCGAAAATCACATGGTCGAAACGAGCTGTGGCCTCGGGGTCTGCAAGGAGTTTTGTGAATTCATCGAAGGCGGCAATTTCAACGGTACAGGCACCTGACAGCTGCTCTTCCATGCTGGTGATGGCTGCTGGTGGGAGGATGCCGCGAAAGGGGCCAACGATTCGATCCCGATAAGAATGCGCTGCCGCTTGTGGGTCAATGTTGAGGGCCTCCAGATTCGTGACGTCTGGGATAGGGATGGGTGATGTGGCGTGAGTGAGATCGGTCTGCAGGACTTCGTCCAGGTTGGAAGCTGGATCGGTGGAGACCAGGAGTACGCGTTTGCCTTGGTCGGCCAAAGCAATGGCCGTCAGGCAGGCGAGTGTTGTTTTGCCGACACCGCCTTTGCCGGTAAACAAGAGGACTCTGGTTGGGTTGTGGAGAACTAAGTCGGCGATGTCCATTAGCAGCAATCGCTTTTGGTGAGTACTGGTAGCTCCAAGGATGCGGAGGCTGTTGGCAACCCGACCCAACGGGCCAGACTGTAGCGAACCGGGTACTTGCCCTTGCTGACGGGGGTGCCATCGACCAGGATCAAAGGCAAGCAATCGGTGCCATCGGTGGTGAGTGCGGCTTTGACGAGTTCGTTTGCTGCGAAGGCAGCAGGATCCTGGGCCAGATTGTAGCGTTTGACGAGGACCCCCTGGGAGGCGAGCCAATCGAGGTCGGAGGAAAAGCGAGGCAGAAAGGGGTCTGGACTTGGCCCGCACACTCCGGTGGAGCAACACATGGCGGGGTCAAAGACCTCCATCAGTTTTGGTGTGGCAATTGAAGAAAGCTCTGGCTTCTGCGCCCGAACGAACATACTGGCAAATTTGCCATCGATCGAGGCGGCGAAGTCTTCAAAATTGAGCCCGCTGCCTTGAAGGAATGCCTTGGCGTCTTCGGCGGCATAGACTCTGGTGGGTACTAACTCGATGTTGACGAAACCGGCAGCGGCGAGTTTGTCGCGATACTCCGTTTCTTCGAGTGCGCCTGCTACACAGCCAACCCAGAGTTCCATGTTGCTGCGGATGTCGGGTGGGACTTCTCCGCGAACGACGACGTCTGAGACGGCGAAGCGGCCACCGGGTTTGAGGACGCGGAAGGCTTCGTGCAGGACGCGATCTTTGTCGGCAGAGAGGTTGATGACGCAGTTGGAAATGATGACATCTACGGCATTGTCAGGAAGCGGAATGTTTTCGATTTCACCCTTGAGGAAGTCGACATTGGTTGCGCCAGCCTTGCGCTGGTTTTCACGGGCGAGCGCAAGCATGTCGTCTGTCATGTCGAGCCCGAAGGCCTTACCCGTTGGGCCTACGCGGCGAGCAGACAGAAGTACGTCGATGCCGCCACCGGAGCCGAGATCAAGGACCGTTTCACCCAATTTCAATTCAGCCAGGGCAGTGGGATTGCCACAGCCCAAGGAGGCGAGTACTGCCTCTTCGGGCAGGGTTGCCGTCTGGTCGGCAGCGTAGAGATCTTTGGTAATAGGGTCGCAGTCGCTGAAGGCGCTCGAAGCACTGCAGCAGGAGCCTGGGCTTGCAGAGGATACGCGGCGGGCTGCTTCCCCATACTTCTGCTGGACCGTTTCTTTTACGGTGTTTGATTCGGTGGTGGCTTTCATGGTCTTCTCTAATTCGAAGATTGCAGAAATACCGAATCGTGTCAAGGATCATATTTCTAATATTCTAGAAATACGGTATCTTGGTTGGTAGGAATCGCATGATGACGCGCACCGGTAAAACGATCTCGAAGAAGTCGCAGCCCAATACAGAGCTTTCCATGCGCTATGCCGCTATGTTTGCGGCCATGGGAACTGAGGCACGGTTACGGATCATTCGCCTGTTGCTGGCGGCGCATCCTGAGGGGATGATTGTTGGGGAGTTGCAGAGTGAATTGGGGATTCCCGCTTCGACACTTTCGCACCATCTGGAGAGGTTGAAGCAAGACGATTTGGTGACCGTGGAGAGGCGCAGCACGTTTCTATGGTATCGAGCGAATACAGAGACGCTGCAAGAGTTGCTGGGATTTCTTTATTCGGAATGCTGTACTCGAAACAAAGCAATTGCACCGGAATGCTTGTCTCGCTGAGGCAGGAAGTTTGGGGGCGGCACTGGTGGTACCGCCCCCTTTGAGTTAGCGAAGGTCGAAACGGTCGAGGTTCATGACCTTGGTCCAGGTTTTGGCAAAGTCTTGTACAAACTTTTCCTTGCTGTCGGCAGAGGCGTAGACCTCGGCGAGGGTGCGCAGTTCCGAGTTGGAACCGAAGATGAGGTCGACTGGAGTTGCGGTCCACTTGACCTGGCCGGTCTTGCGGTCGAGACCTTCGTAAAGGGACTCTGAAGATGCTGACTTGCTCCACTTGGTGGACATGTCGAGGAGGTTTACGAAGAAGTCGTTGCTGAGGGTGCCGGGCTTCGATGTGAACACGCCGTGTGCCGCTTGAGCGGTATTAGCGTTGAGCGTACGCATGCCCCCGAAGAGCACTGTCATTTCCGGAACGGTGAGGGTGAGCATTTTGGCTCGATCAATCAGCATCTCGGGAGGAGACAGGCTCTGGGTGCCGCGGTAGTAGTTGCGGAAGGCGTCTGCTGCGGGTTCGAGTGCAGCGAAGGAAGCTACATCCGTTTGTGCCTGCGTGGCGTCGACGCGACCGGGAGTGAAGGGGACCTGGACGGTGGAGCCAGCAGCCTTGGCGGCTTGCTCGACTGCGGCGCTGCCGCTCAGGACGATCAGGTCGGCCATAGAGATCTTCTTGCCGCCGGATGCTTTGCTGTTGAATTCCTGTTGGATCGTGGTCAAACGCGCCAGGACCTTGGTGAGTTCGGCGGGATTGTTGACTTCCCAATCCTTTTGCGGAGCGAGACGAAGGCGAGCGCCGTTGGCACCGCCGCGCATGTCGGTGCCGCGGAAGGAAGCTGCCGAGGCCCAGGCGGTGCGGACGAGTTCGGGGACGGTGAGGCCGGAAGCGAGGACCTTAGCCTTGAGCGAGGCGATGTCCTTGGCGTCAACCAGTTTGTGGTCGAGCTTGGGGAGCGGGTCCTGCCAGAGCAGTTCTTCGGTGGGGACTTCAGAGCCGATGTAGCGGGAGCGGGGACCCATGTCGCGATGGGTGAGCTTGAACCAGGCCTTGGCGTAGGCGAGGCGGAACTGTTCCGGATTGTTCTTGAAGCGCATGCCGATTTCGCGGTAGCTGGGGTCCATCTTCAAGGCCAGATCGGTGGTGAACATGATTGGCGCGTGGCGCTTGGAGGGATCGTGTGCATCGGGAACAACATTAGAAGCGGCGTTGTTGGCAGGAATCCACTGAGTGGCACCGGCCGGGCTCTTGGTCTTGACCCATTCAAAGCCAAAGAGGTTGTCGAGATACTGCGAGGTCCATTTGGTTGGGGTCGAGGTCCAGGCGCCTTCGAGGCCGCTGGTGATGGTATCGGCACCTTTACCAGTGCCGCACTTGTTATCCCAACCAAGGCCTTGCTTGTCGATGCCTGCTGCTGCCGGTTCGGCACCGACACACTTCTCAGGGGGACGGGCGCCGTGAGCCTTGCCGAAGGTGTGACCACCGGCGATGAGGGCGAGAGTTTCTTCATCGTTCATGGCCATGCGACCGAAGGTTTCGCGGATATCCTTGGCTGCTGCGAGAGGATCGGGGTTGCCATTGGGGCCTTCCGGATTCACGTAGATGAGGCCCATTTGGACCGCAGCGAGTGGCTTCTGGAGATTGCGATTGCCGCTGTAGCGTTGGTCATCGAGGAACTTCTTTTCGGGGCCCCAGTAGACGAGTTCGGGTTCCCAATCGTCGGCGCGGCCTCCAGCGAAGCCGAAGGTTTTGAAGCCCATGTTTTCAAGAGCTACGTTGCCGGCGAGGACCATGAGATCGCCCCAGGAGAGCTTCTGGCCGTACTTTTGCTTGATTGGCCAGAGGAGACGGCGGGCCTTGTCGAGGTTGGCGTTGTCAGGCCAACTGTTGAGGGGGTCGAAGCGTTGTTGACCGCCATCGCCACCGCCACGTCCGTCGGTGACGCGATAAGTGCCTGCGCTGTGCCAGGCCATGCGAATGAAGAAGGGGCCGTAGTTGCCGTAGTCGGCTGGCCACCAATCCTGCGAAGTGGTGAGGACTTTCTGGATATCCTGCTTGACCACTTTGAGGTCGAGGGTTGCGAAGGCTTTGGCGTAATTGAAATCTTTACCCAAGGGGTTGGACTCGGCAGAGTTTTGCCGGAGCGGGGAAAGGTCGAGTTTCTCTGGCCACCAAAACTGGTTTGGTTTTGGTGCTTGCGCGCTGGCGGCATCGGCCAGCAGAAGTGGAAGTGCGGCAACTGCCATGGTGCCGAGCGCCAACTTCAGGTTCATCTTCATTTACATCTCCTTGATGAAACGGTGAGTCCGTTCCAGTCTTAGTGTAGAGGGATTACTGGGATTAAAGTGCCTATGGCTCATATAGGCAATACCTATCGGATCTGGGGGAAGCGGACTAGCCCCGAAGTCAGGTCATTGCTGCCTAGCGGAGGCTCTGGGCGGCGGCCAGCATCTCAGATGGACGGCCCCGAAGGATGCCATTGCGTTGCTGAAAGAATGTTCCTTTCTTTCGCAGGGCCAAATCTTCTGGACTCATTGCCGCTTGCAGGACGCGATCGTAGGGCAAGCCGGCATCTCCAAACTTCTGCATCCAGGCGAGGGACCTCTCGTGAAGCCGTTTCTGGATTTTGGCGCTCTCGGCTGCGCCGTAGAGATTACGCAGTTCCCAGGGATCGCGCTGTCGATCGAATAGACAGTTCCACTGCAAGTTTGCTGGCTGACGGAAATAGGCGTTCCGGTACAGTGCGTCGCCGCCCGGCTTGCTTGTGTCGAAGGCATAGGTATACCGGCGTGTATAGACTCCGCGCCAATCGAGATTCAACAGGAACAGAGGCACGGAATCGACGACGTTATCCTTGCCCTTCTTTATCGCTCCTGCCAGGTTTTGTCCCTGGCAGCTATCCGGGACTGGGATCCCCATTAACCCCAGTAACGTCGGCATCAAGTCGAGTGTTCCCAGGAGTAGATCGCTGCTGCGGGGGCGTAACTCGCCTGGAAATCGAATCAGCAGCGGTACGCGAATCGATTCTGCCTCAGGTCGCATCTTGTTGTACTGCAGGCCATGCGAGAGCAGCGTATCGCCGTGATCGGAAGTGAAGACCACGATGGTGTTCTCTGCCAATCCCCTGGCGGCCAGCTTCTTCATTAACTGCCCAAAGGCGAGATCGAGGCTGGAACACATGGCCATGTGTCCGCGATAGACGCGCCGGTGGGAAGCGGTGTTTTCGCAATTGCCGCGTACGCGAATCGCTTCGGTGTCGTAGAGCCGCAGCATTTCTTCTGGTGCCCCATAGCCGTCCTCGGGGCCTTTGGCTGGTGGGTTCACTGGAGCCCAGTTGTGGGGCGGATGCCAGGAGAGAAACAACGCGAAGGGATCGCTGCCCTGCTGGTCGAGAAAGGCTTCGGCCTGGCGTGTTTGTGCGTAAGGTTCCCAGTCCCCGTAGCGCTTCCTTTCGCCATTTTGATCCCAGTAGTAAGCGCGATTCTCGTCAAATACCACCGTGCAATTGTTTGACAAGAAAGTTTCGTCGAAGCCGTATCGGTATTCGCCGGGCGGGATCGGTCGCACCCGGTTTCCGCCGTAGAGATGCCACTTGCCGATGTATCCGGTTTTGTAGCCAGCGTTGCGCAAAACTTCGCCGAAGTATTGCCCCCGACCGGGCTCCATTCGAATGTCGTTCTCGATGGCTCCGTTGCGCAAGGAATGCTGGCCGGAAAGCAAAATGCCACGGTAGGGCGTGCAGAGCGGGGAGTTTGCTACGCAATGGCGGAAGCGGACGGATTCTCGCGCGAAGGCGTCCAGTTCTGGCGTTACGATCTGCCGGTTTCCCGATGAGCCAAGCATGTCATAGGACTGTTGGTCGGTAAACACGAAAACCAGGTTCGGGCGGCGAGGGGCTGCTGTTGCGCTGCCAGCCGCTGCGGCGATAGCGAATTCTCTGCGGTTTATCCCGTTGGTCATGTACACATCGCTATCTTAGGCCTTTTGGGGCAACTCGATGCTTTGGGATTAGGGGCTCTTGCGCCGGAGGGGGATCCGAGCAGTAGCCATTCGAAATCGCCTTGCCACGATACCTGTTCCGAAACGAAACAGCTTATAACGATACAACCTACCTCGATGGTATGAAAGGGAATATTCCAATCCATTCAGAATCAATGGTTTCGACTCTCTAATTCACTTGGCGATAGACTTGCAGTGAAAACCGAGGTGCAAGTGCGGACAGAACTAGAAAGCCTGATATTCCTGGTTGACGATGATGAGAACCTGCGTGCGGTCGTCGAGCGCTGGCTGCGGAAGGATGGCTACGACGTTTCTTGTTTGGCCAGTGGCGATGAGTGTCTGGACGCTTTGAGCGAAGAAGAGCCGGAGGCTATTTGCCTCGATATGAATATGCCGGGTTTGAGCGGTATTGAGACCTTGGAACGAATCCGGGAACGATATCCTGCTTTACCGGTTGTGGTCCTCACTGCGGATGAAACGGCAGCTACAGCGGTCAGCGCGATGAAGCTGGGGGCTCATGATTACCTGACAAAACCGCTGGATGCGACCAAACTTTTGACCACTTTGAAGAATGCCATTGCGCACGGCCGCTTATCGATGCGTGTGTCGCAACTGGAGAGAGAGGTTGAAGGGCGAGGCTATCCAGGAATTGCCGGTAACTCTAATGCCATGAAGAGTGTTTTCCGTCAACTCGACAGATTGGCCGTGAGCGATGTCTCTGTGTTGATTCATGGGGAGAGTGGCACGGGTAAGGAATTGATCGCTCGGGCGATCCATCAGTCCAGTAGTCGAAGCCGGGGGCCGTTTATCGCGGTGAACTCAGCTGCGATTCCAGAGAGTTTGCTTGAGTCGGAGCTATTTGGACATGAGAAGGGTGCGTTCACTGGAGCTGCGAATCGACGTATCGGAAGATTTGAGGAGGCCAATAAAGGAACTCTTTTTCTCGATGAAATTGGGGAATTGTCGGCACCGGTCCAAGCAAAGCTGTTGCGGGTCCTGCAGGAGCGGAAGATCCAGCGCGTCGGTGGTTCGGCTTTGATTCATTCGGATTTCCGTTTGATTACCGCCACGCATCGCAATTTGACCGAGGACGTGAAAACTGGGAAATTTCGCGAAGATCTGTTTTTTTCGATTGGCAGTGTTTGAGCTGGAGCTTCCGCCCCTTCGGCGCAGAAAAGAAGACATACCGGTGATCGCACAGTTGTTTATCAAAGGCAATCAGGATATGGCCGGTAGCCGCGTGACCGGCGTTTCACCAGCGGCCCTGAGCATATTGCTGAAGTATGAGTGGCCAGGCAACGTTCGAGAGTTGCAGAATGTAATGCAACGGGCACTTGTCGTCGCCAATGGTAATGAGGTTGAGCCGGAAGATTTGCCGGAGAGAATGCGGATGAGGGAGAGTGCCGCGCCGGTAAAGGCAATTGTGCCAGAAATCGAGGAAGATGGTGGCACGCTTGAAGACGCTTCCAGAAGGCTCCTGCTGGCAGCGCTTGAAAAGCATGAAGGCAATGCTTCGGCGGCCATGCGGGAATTGAAGATTGGTCGTACGCGCTTTTACCGAATGCTCAAGAAGTTTGGGTTTGAAGACAAGATGGATGAGATCCGCCAGTCTGGCAACAAATAAGGAAACAAGATATGTACGGAATGGTGAATCGGGCAATCGAAGAAATGGTGACTTCCGGGTTTGGCGAGGAGGCCTGGGAAAAGATCAAGGAGCGGGCTGGGGTGGATGTCGAGGTCTTCATCAGTTCTGAAGGATATTCAGATCAGATCACTTACGGTCTTGTTGGTGCGGCCAGCGAGGTACTGGGGCTTCCTCAGGAAAAGGTGATGGAAGCTTTTGGTGAGTATTGGATTCTGGAAACGACCAAGCGAGGCTACAGTGATCTGATGGCTTCGGGCGGGTCCACCCTGAAGGAGTTCCTGGTGAATCTTCCGAATTTCCACGCTCGCCTGAGCATGATCTTTCCACATTTGGCTCCCCCGGAATTTGCTGTCAGTAATGTTGGTGAAAGATCACTGACGCTCCACTACTTTTCAAAGCGGGCAGGCCTTACGCCTTTCATGCGAGGCTTGATCCTGGGTTTGGGGAAAATGTTCGAAACTCCGGTTGAAGTAGAGCTTGCCGTGGCGAAAGCCTCTGGTGCCGACCACGACGAATTCTTCGTCCAGTGGTAGGAATCAAGAAGCTATGGTTGAGTCGTCAGCACCAGTATTGACTTCAGAACAACTGCGAAAGTTGTTTCCTTTCCATCTGGCCTTTAACGAAGGTCTGTCGATCACAAGCATTGGACCGTCGTTGCGAAAAATCTGTCCGAGATTGGACTCAGGTGCCAAGCTCGCGGACTTTTTTGAAATCGAGCGGCCCAAGGTGCCACTTGAGTTTCAAGAATTAGCCAGCAGAATCGATTTGCTCTTTCTGCTGAGTATGCAAGGGAGTGCCATTCGGTTGCGGGGACAGATGCTGCTTTTGCCGGAGCAAGGGCAGATGATCTATCTCTGTTCGCCCTGGTTGCCGCAAGCTGGAATGCTGAAATCGTTGGGACTGACTCTCGATGACTTTCCAGTTCACGATCCCATGCCGGAACTGGTTCAAGTGGTTCAAGTGCAGAATCTGGCGATGGCGGACATGAAGCTATTGGCCGACAAGCTGCGCAACAGGGGGCAGCTGCTAAAGGCAACAAACCTGCAGTTGCAGGAGAGCGAAAAGAATGCCAAGCGGTTGGCGTTGATTGCTGCTCGGACAGAGAACTCCGTCATCATCACTGACGCGGCGGGGAAAGTGCAGTGGGTGAACGAGAGTTTTGTGCGTTTGACCGGAAACAGCCTTGAGGAAGCGTTTGGAAAAACTCCCGGATCCTTTCTACAAGGATTGGAGTCGGACCGTGAAGTCATTGCCCTGATGGGGGCAAAGGTGAGATCTAGAGAGGGATTTCACGCCGAGCTTTTGAATTACCACAAGAGCGGTCGTAAATATTGGGTTTCCATTGAGGTGCAGCCAATCCGTGATGAGACTGGGGCTATCGCAAACTTCATGGCAATCGAGAGCGACATTACGACTCGAAAGGAATGGGAGCAGCGCCGTAGCCTCGAATATTCCGTGACGCGCGTTCTGGCCGAATCGATTCGCCTTGATTTCGCGCTAGAGAGAATTCTCAGCTTGATCTGTTCGGCGCTTGGCTACCAGGCGAGTTGCTTTTGGCAAATCGACGAATCGCAAAGTTGCCTTGAACCTATCGGCACGACTATGAGGCCAAACATGAGAGGGAGTCAGTTTGAGTCTCTAAACAGGGAGCTTCGATTCCAGTCCGGCCAGGGAATTCCTGGCCGTGTCTGGCTTGAAAACAGGAGCATCTGGATTGAGAACCTGGCCGAACTCAGCGATTCGCCTCGAGCTCCTTTTGTACTGGAGGTGGGAATCCACAGCGTGTTTGCTTTCCCATTGCGCGATGGCGACAAGGTGCATGGCGTGATCGAACTCTTCGGCAACGCCAAAGAACCGCCAACAGCAGGATGGATGGAAAGCCTGGTTGGGCTTGGGAGACAAATCCAGCAATTCGTAGAAAAACAGAAAGCTGACCACGACCGTGCGAAGGCCTTATCGCTCCTGGACTCCACCATTGAATCTACGACCGAGGGCATCCTGGTTACGGATTTGCGAGGCAGAGCACTTCGTGCAAACCATCGATGGATGGATCTTTTCGAGATCCCGCCAGAACTGCAGGATTTCACGAATCAGGAAGCACTCCTCGAGTGGGTGAACCTCCGCTTCGTGAATCCGGTGGAGCGCAAAGCGGCAATGCAAAGACATTTTGACGCCCCGGAGGAAGCGAGGCGGGATACCGGTGTATTGAAGAACGGGACCATCCTTGAGGTTCAATCTACGCCTCATCGTATGGGCAATAAGTTGGTGGGGCGCGTCTGGACCTACCGGAATATCACAGACGCCTATCATTCTCAGCGCGAACGTGAAAAACTGCTAGCCGCACTCAATGCCACTCTGGAGTCCACCACGGACGGGATTCTGGTTGCCGACCTGAACCAGCAGATCATATCTTTCAATCAGAGATTTTTGGCTTTGTTTGGTATCTCCCAAGAGTTTAGTGACCGACGCAAGGCTGGCGAGATGCGCGGCTTGATTCTAGATCAGTTGTTGCATCCGGAAGAATTTGAATCGAGAATTCTCTGGCTCTATTCGAACCCGAGTGAGTCTAGCCACGACGTAATTCATTTTCTGGATGGCCGCATTTTTGAGAGAGACTCTCACCCGCAAAGGATTGGTGAGGAGATCATCGGGCGAGTGTGGAGTTATCGGGACGTTTCAGAACGCCGAAGATCTGAAGAGGCACTAAGGGAGAGCGAGGAACGCTACCGGGTAGTTGCAGAGACAGCCTCCGATTCGATTCTCACCACTAATCTTGATTACAGGATTTTGTTTGCCAATGCAGCAGCGGGGAAGTTGTTTGGGTGTGAGGCGAAGGACCTGGTGGGGCAGACTCTTTTCGATGTGGCCGTATTTGAAGGTCCGTCGGCAGAGGCCTTGATGAATTTTCCGACGATCGCCGTCGAGTTAACGGGAAATCGTCGTGATGGCATCTCGGTGCCACTTGAGGCAACGGCCGGCATCTCACACCTCAACGGTGAAGTGATCCTCACGGTGATTCTTCGCGATATCTCTCAACGCAAGCGAGCAGAGACCCAGCTACAGCAGGCCATGCTTCAGGCAGAGGCTGCGAATCTGGCCAAGAGTGACTTCCTGGCAAACGTCAGCCACGAAATCCGTACACCGCTGAATGCCATTGTCGGGTTGACTGAATTGGTTTGCGAAACCAACCTGGATACAGATCAGCAGGAGATGATGGATACGGTTCGAGCGAGTTCTGAATCGTTGCTTCATCTGATCAATGATCTGCTCGATATCTCCAAAATTGAAGCAGGCCAGATTGACTTGAATCAGGTCGAGTTTGACCCCATTGAACTGGGCGAACAGGCAATCGAAGTATTGCGCCTTAGGGCGGCGAGCAAGAGTCTCGAATTGTATTTTGAACTCGAACCGTTTACTTCCAACAGTTCTGAACTTGCTGTGCCGCCGCGCCTGTTCGGAGATGCCAATCGCCTGAGACAGGTTCTCATTAACCTTTTGAGCAATGCCATCAAGTTTACCGAGAGCGGCTATGTCCGCCTGATACTGAACTGGACTGCCGCAGAAGATGGACGAACGATCTGTCATTACTGCGTCGAAGACAGTGGTGTCGGGATTGCCCCGGAGTTGCGAGATCGGGTGTTTGAGAAGTTCTTTCGCATCGATTCAGAAGTAGGGAGAAAAGCGGGCGGGGTGGGGTTAGGCCTTAGTATCTCCAAGTTGATCAGCCAGTCGATGGGTGGGGATCTCTCGCTCGACTCAACGCCTGGAACCGGTACCAGGTTCCACCTCCAGGTGCCTTTGCGTGGCGCCGGATCGGCTTCTCAAGGCCTCGTATTTCAAGCCCCGATTCGGATTCTGCTGCTTGCTTCAGGCGCGACAAAAGAGCGGGTGAGGCGCGTTCTTGAATCCACACAATCCAGAGTATTCGCCTTTGAAACAGCCAAGGAAGCGACTCACTATGCTGATCTGCACGAGCCCTTCCAATTGGTTGCGTTGGATGATTCCTGTCAGGCAACGGAACCTGAGCTGCGGGAGTTAATCCGGCTTGCGATGCTGGGGAATCCGATTCGCATTCTGCGAATTCGGCACAGTGCTGAGTCGGAACGCAATGGGTGGACCCTTCCGGGACTTTGCGAAGTTTTAGATTACCCGCTGACACCGCTCCGGACCAGGAAACGCCTGGGGCGCCTGTTCGAAATCGCTGAGGTCCTGCCTGCCTCCGAACGGTCAACAAGCGGCACGCTGCAACCACTGCGGCGAAGTGCTTGTGTTTTATTTGTTGAAGATAACTGGGCGGGGCAGGCATATGGCAGACGTGTACTGGAGAAGGCGGGCCATAAGGTTTGGGTCGCAACGACGGGAAAGGATGCCGTTCAGATGGCAAGTAGCCAGCATTTCGATGTAGTGCTGATGGATCTGATGCTGCCAGATTGTTCTGGTCTGAACGCGACGCTTCAGATTCGTGAAAACGAGGCGAAGAGTCGACGCGAACGAACGCCTGTAATCGCCCTTACTGCACATGCCCTGGAGACATTTCGGCAAGAGGCACTTGCGTCGGGAATGGATGACTACCTCAGCAAACCAGTTCGGCCGCAGGCCCTGCTCGATTGCATCTCCAGGTGGGCTTTCGGCACCGCACCTGAGGAGCTTGCTGGGTTGGATTCAGAATCAGTGAAAGCAGAATCGGTCTACGTTGATCCGGATTTGGCAGACCTGATTCCAGCATTCCTGGAAAGTTTGCGCAAACAAGCCGCATCCGTTCCCGATTTGCTCTCGCGAGGTCAAATCGGTGAAGTTTGCAAGCTTGGTCACAACTGGAAGGGTACAGGCGGTCTCTATGGATTTGCTGCTGTCACGAAATACGGAAAGCAGATCGAAGAGGTAGCCAAACAGGGGGACGTGGTTGCAGCAGAAAAGTTGGCGAGCGAGTTGTTAGTCTGGCTCAATCGCGTGGACTGGAAAGCCCGCGAAAGATCGAAGGGCTGAAATTCTCCACTTGAGAGCTAGTAATTTCAGCCTTAGCGATCGGCGTTCTTCATCTGAGGCAAAGAGCAGGAGGAGAAGTATAGCGCTCAGAGTCACGAAGAAGAGTCCTGTTGCAGCCAGTACCACCATGGCATTCCAGCGGCTTCCCGCTACGGCTTGATGCATGAATGGAGCGAGACAGATCGCCCCAAGGAGATAGGGCAACAAGCCAGGGGCAATTGCCTGAATGGCGAACACACGAGTGCGAATCTCCAATATCTTGTGGGCGCGGAAAAGAAACCAGCAAGCCGACAAGACCGTTGAAGCAGCGCAGGCCGTTGCGATAGCGACGACATCCCATGACCCCACGACAACTTTACTCAGCGGTACGAGTACGATGAGTGCTACCAGATTCGCCAGACTGTAATGGAACTCCATATGTGGCCTGCCGATTGCCTTGAGGATTGAGGTGCCCGGCCCGGTCAGCAGATGCATTTGGGATGAGATTGCGAACAGGATCGTCAGGGTCGCAGCTCCTTCCGGTACTTTTCCCAGCCAGAAGTAGAGACAGGGTGCTGCCGCGAAGCTCAGGTAGCCAAACAGAAGACCAGAAATTGCATTCATGATTCTTGTCGTGGACAGATAGAGCGATGCCAGTTGCAATGTTCCTTCGCGCTGGTCAGCGGATCTGGCGTGGAGATCTGCTGCCGTTGGATAAACCGATGATGCGAAGGCGCTGGGGATCGAAGTTCCCATTGAGGGTAAACGCTTGCCAATATCGAGGAGGGCCGAAGCACTCAAGCCGAGTAAGGGAGTTGCAATCACGCGCTCAATCGAATTCAGGAAGATGGATAGAAGACAATTTAACTGAACGATGCCGCCGAAGTGCATCAGGAGCCCAATGGACTCCCGATCTGGCCTGACAAGGCCAACGCGAAGCCAGGGAATGCGGCGGGTGGCAAGCAGGTAGTGAGCAATCACATCGAGCAATGTGCGGAGAACAAATGCGGCGCCAAGGCCTGGTAGTCCGTAGCCATTGCCAACCAGGATGAAGATCAGAGCCGTCTCAACGAGAAATGATGCGATCCATATCTTTTGCACCGCAGCAATATCCTGTTGGCTGGTCAAGGCGTCGCGAAATACCGACAAGGTGAGGTAGAGAAAGAAAATCCCCACGATTTCAAAGGCGAGGATTTTTGCCGGGCTGGCCAGCGCAATTGGGACCTTGAGCCAGAAAGAGACCCAAGGCCAACTCAATACGAAGCCAGAGAAACAAACGATGCTCACCACCATCATGAGGGTGAAGCCCGAAGACAAGAGTCGATTTGCTTTCTCGTGTTCACCACTGGCGGAAAATTCCGCCAAGTACTTGATGTAGGCACTTGAAAAGCCGATGGCAGACATCCCAAAGTATGCAACCAGAACGAAGACCGCTCCATAGAAACCGTAGGCTTCCATGCCAATATGACTTAGGACAAAGGGCGGGATGAAGAATCGCGTGGCCAGATAGAGCAACCTCGCACCAGCTTCGGCCGAAACGTTTCGAAGCAGCCGATTATGCCGAGACAAGTGAGTCCTCATCAAACAAGGAGCGAGTCCATTCGGCGCGCATATCGAACCAGTGGGTTCGGGTATTGTCGAGGGCGCGCTGGCGGGCTTGCATCGCGGCACTACGAAGGAGTTGCCGGTCGCGGTCGAACGAGGCAATTCTTTCTGCCAGGCCTTGAACATCGTCCAGCGGAGTGAGGAAGCCATCGAGGCCCTCATAAACGGTATCGATACTTGCCTGGGTTCTGAAAGCCAAGACCGGCAGCCCGGCTGTGACTGCGTCAAAGAATGCCCGGCCAAAATCTGTGGTGCGGTGAGGCATGACGAAGAGGTCGCCCTGACGAAGTGCCTCGTCGAGTTCTTGACCTGCGGCGAGGCTGCCGGGCATCAGAACCTCTTTCTCGATGTGGAGGACTTTGCTAAGTGCACGTAATGATTCTGTCTCGCGGCCACTGCCAAACATAGTGAGCTCCACCGCAATGCCGCGGCCTTTGAGGATGGCGACAGCACGCAGAAGCAGATCTAACCCTTTCACCGGTGTATGCCGACAAGCCGTGAACAGTTTTAGAGGGCGGTTTTGTGCGAGGGTGTCAAGCCTGGTGGATAGCTGTTGTTCTGAGATCACTTGCCCTGACTCATGACCTGGTTGACGGATCATCACTGCCCGTTTTGCGGAAAGCCGATAGCGCTCGACGGCAGCTGGCGTATGCAGAAGAGTGAGAGAGGCAGTGCCGGCGCTCTGGCGCACGCGCTGGTCGATTTGCTTCAGTGTTTGCTCGCGCCGCCAGCGTTTGAAACCCTGAAAGGGGCGGATCCACTCCCAGGTGAGAATGTCATGGAAGTCTTCTGCCACTACGAAGATCGTTTTCTTGCCCATCTGAACTGCAAGGTCATGCGCGTAGGCGAGATCCAGGTAAGGGGGGAAGAAGTGTGAGGTGTGAACCACGTCGGCTTGAGACACTTCCTGGCGAAGGATGCTGCGGATCCGGATCTTCGTTCCAAAGGAACGCGTAGAGTTCATTGGCGGAAAGCCTCGAAAAGAAACACCAGTGGCCGATGTCATGACTGCAGAATTGTGTCCCCAAGTCTTAAGACTGTCGGTGCCCGTCATCTCTGGAGCAACGACACGGATGGGGCCCACAGACTGCGAGAGTCCGATCAGGTCGCGAGCCCAAAGGGCATCGACAACTGGCTCGCCTGCGGCTGTGCGGGCGAAGGGAATATGAGTTACAAGCAGATAGCGCATCGATGAGTTCATGCGGCCTCCAGAAGTGTGGAATAGAGGCTGAGACCGACATCAATGCGTCGATCCCAACTGTGTTGCTCCAGTATGTAGCGCCGGCCCGTGAGGCCCTTTTGGCGCCATGGATCAGGGTTGGCAACGATCTCCTTCAGTGCGATCGCGATGCCATTGGAAACGCTGGCTGGATTGTTCGAATCGACGAGGCGGCCCACGGCCTCGGTCACGAGCTCAGCCGGGCCGCCATAGTTTACGGCGATCACTGGACGAGCGGCACTCATGGCCTCAAGCAAGACAGCACCGCCGGATTCTCGAACACTTGGGAGGCAAAAGACATGAGCACGAGCTAGCTCAGATTCGATTCTTGCGGGGTCACAGGCTCCGAGAAAGCGGACATTTAAACTGCGAGATTGCGCTTGAGCTTCCCAGTCTTTTCGCATCGGTCCATCGCCGATGACAGTCAGCTCTGCCAATAGACCATGCATTGCATCGAAGAGTAAAGGCAAAGCCTTGGCAGGGATCAGACGTCCGACGAAAAGTATCTTGAGGGGGTTGTTTTGTGAAGGAACTTCCGGCCATGGTGATGGCCTGTAAGTGTTGGGATCCACAGCGATTTCGGGCATACGCAGGATGAAATCGCGTTCATTCCGGGACAGCGCGGCGTCGGTTGATCGATTGGCAGACAAGGTTCGGGCAGGCCTCTTCGCTCCAAGAATCGATGGCAGAGGCTTTGCCAAATCGCGAATGGAATAGAGCCAGGCGCTATCGGCATTCATGAATTCGGGGAAGTTGTGAGGAGTTCTGAGGCCGCCATTCAAAGGGCCTCGAAGTACCGGCAAGCCCAGTTTGGAGAGCCGACTGTGGGCTGATGGCGAGACCGGCGTCACGACATGGACCAGATCCCATTCTTTGTGCCGGGGACGCAATTGGCGCAGGGCCTCATTATCGAATACGTAGAAATCGAGTGAGGAGAAAAGAAAGACAGAATGCTCGCTACGTGGGAAAAGACGTCGCGAAAGAGAATAAAGCGGACGCGCAAACCATTCCGTATCGATGTAGATCACTTCGCTTCCGTCCAGTGGCGCACCAGCGGCCTCAAGAAATGGACGATTGCGGACGTGGGTAACCAGTGTCACTTTGCCGCGCTTGGCCAGGCGGGAATACCATTCCCAACCGATCTGCGAAACACTTCCTTGTCCTGGGGCACACTGATAGGCACTTAAGAGAATTCGTTTTTGTTTCATGCGGCTCTCCTGGATTGGATCGTTCGGGCTGGCACGCCGCCGACTACACTATGAGGCAAAACATCATGTGTGACTACCGCATTGGCGCCCACCACAGCGTTGTCATGAATGGTCACTCCGGGTAGTATCGTTACTCCCCGCCCGATCCACACGTTGCGCCCAATTGAAACGGGCAGGGAACTATGCCCCGCGTCTCGAAGAGTGCCTTGCGTTTCGTATCGATGGTTCGCATCGCGGATGCTTGTGTATTCTCCGATCATGGTGCCGGCTCCAATATGAATTTCGGAATAGGCAACTACGTGAACACCGCGGGACAAGACCACACCGTCTCCGATTCGAATCACACCCTGCTCTTGGGTTTCTAAATAGAGGCCCGGGTAAAGGTAAAGAGATTCGCCAAGTTGGATATCCGCGGTGCCATGTACTTCGGGTGAACCAAGCACTACGACGGAGGACGGAACGGCGTGGATTGTCTGTGCTGAAAGCATCGTGTAGGCCCAAGCGTGCTGGAGTTTGCGCCAAAGCGGCAGAGTGGTTCGGATGATTGCTGCGGGGATTGCGAGTGCGCGTTTCATGGCTATTTGTACTCGATCAATCCGCGCTGACGGTCTTGTGCTAAATCGCACCAGAAGGCCAATTGTCCGGCAAAAATCGGTAGCTGCTGCAAGTGGGAATGAGCTCCGTAGCAGAGCAGCGAGAACCAGTCATCTGACTTCCAGCGTGAGCGGTATGCGCTGCGTAACGTGAGCAAGGTCAGCATGGCAAAAGCGAGCATCGGTGCAACAAAGGCTGAGGCCAGTAGCCCCAGAATTGCCACTGCCCTGATGGCATTTGCTTTGGCTTCGCTCGTCCAGAGCTGCACGGCGCGATTGCGTGTTCGCCATGACATTTGCGCGTAGGCATAGCCAGCGCG
Organism: Bryobacter sp.; assembly: GCA_044340255.1. Taxonomy (GTDB): domain Bacteria; phylum Acidobacteriota; class Terriglobia; order Bryobacterales; family Bryobacteraceae; genus Bryobacter. Next base: position 32,965 of record JBIITX010000011.1, read on the forward strand.
CGAAGCTCTCTTCCAATACTGACTCCATCGGGTAATTGCCAGATCGTGTCTGGTCATCTCGCTGTCAATGTGGCGGATCACGTATCCCAACTCCCGCAGGCGGGCGCACATTTCTGGCTCTTCCCCAGCGATCAGTGTCGGATCGAATCCGTTTACGGCTTCCAAGGCTTCACGGCGGATCAATGCATCGCCTCCACAAAATTCCGTCAGTCCAGGCGCATATACCCAATCGAGATCGAGAACGCGGTGGAAGAGATTGGCATTGGGAAACATCTCTCGCCGGTGGCCCCAGACAACCGCAACTTCAGGAGTTGCTGCCGCCAGGGCCAGCCGTGAGAAATGCGGGTCGAGAATTGTATCTCCGTCGAGAAATAGAATCCATTTCCCTCGCGCAGATTGCCAGCCGGCATTGCGCGCCTTGGCTGCGGTTGGCCGATCTGGATGCAGAGTAATTGTGCGCGCACCGAAGGACTGCGCAACTGAAACACTGTTGTCGGTGGAGGCGGAATCGACGTAGATCGTTTCATGACCACCCTCGACAGGAACCATTGCAGCCACTGAAGCCAGACAGCGCGCCAGGCGCGAGCCTTCATTGCGACCAATGACGACAATGGAAAGTTTGGGGTTTACTGGAAGCATTCTGCAATCAACTTTCTGTATTGAGCTACGCCGTGAGCGGCCGAGAAGCGGCCTTCGAGAGACCTCAACCCGCCAGCTACTACCTCACGCAATTGCTCGGCAGGGGCTTGGCTAATCAGGTGCAATTTCGCGGCCAAAGCAGAAGCGTCGTTGGCAGTGAAATGAAAACCGTTTACGTTGTCCTCGACAATCGCACCTGCGCCACCGGCGTTCGGCACCAGAACCACCAGTCGGGCTGCCATCGCTTCGAGAATTGCCAGGCCAAACGGCTCTTCCGGGCATAGATGCAAGAGCAGGTCAGCCTTGCTGACACGCTCTGCTACATCGGAGCGGAATCCATGGAAGTGAACATTCAAATGGCTGCGCAGGGCCTTTTCTCTGAGAACGGCTTCGTCCGAACCGCTGCCATAGATATCGAAGTCGATGGAGCGTAAAGACCGGTCCAGATCCAGAGCATCGAGGAGGAGGTCGATGCGCTTGATCGGGTCCAACCGGGAGATGATAGCGACCCTGCGCACTCCGCGATCGGTGAAAGGAGCGCGTTGCACGGCCCCATCCACACGATCCGGACTGAGAAAATTTTCAATTACCGTAATCCGGTCTTTACCAGAGCCGTGTACGGTCATACGTTCCTTGACGTAATTCGAAACAGCCACCTGTTTCGCTCCAAGACAGTTCAGCCAACGCTTACGTCCATAGCTCAGCCTTTCGTCGGCTCCACCGTGCACCACCTGAATATTGGCGCAATATCGGCCGTAGAGTCGTGCCCACGCTTCACAAACGATTGTGTGAAGGACACGGGTTCCAATTGCTGCCACTTGCTTATGCTTTGCGAAATAGGGCCTAAGTGCAGCGAAGTATTGAGTGGGGCTTTCAAAGAGTAAAGTCTTAAAGCCAAGGAGGTCGGCCTCCCGATGAACTGGACCCGCCGGAGCTACAAAAGTGACTTCGTATTGGTCTCGAAGGCCGATGGCGGTGGCCAGAGCCATCCTCTCGGTGCCATAAAGATTGCCGCTATGCAGCGAGTACAGAAGTGGTGTCATTGTTGTTTTTACCTGACAAGTGCAATTGGGTAGCCAAACCTACTTTGTTCAGAACAGCCCCAAATGCCTTTGGGGCGAGGCGATCCAGGATTTGAAGGGCTCGTGTTACCGCTGTCTTTTTGTCTCGCTGTGCGTCTACCACCAAGAGTGCAGAGCCAAATACGCGGACGAGTTCTTCGGTGGCAAGACTCCGGGGTAATGGTGCGGCATCGATCAGGATCAAGTCCCACCGGTCGAGTAGATCATTCAGTCCAGACTCGAGCCGCTCAACGGGAAGAAGATCTTCGATCGTGCCTGGCCCCGTAGCGATGCGGTCTGGCAGTTCGCTGCCAGCAGTCTGGACAGGAAGTTCTGCAACTTCGCTCTTAAGCCATGGAATCAGACCGCCTGGTGAGTTTTCGACTTGGTAGCGTGGGTCAGGTGTGATTGGATTTGCTTCGATCAAAAGGGTGCGAACCCCAAGCCGGTTGAGCGTATTGGCCAGACCGATGGAGACGGAGGAGGAGCCGCCTCCATGGTCTAGCGCCGTGGCGACAATAACGCGCCGACGGAGTTCGTTGACATGCCTGCGAATCGAGACGGCCGTACGAAGTAGAGAAGGGGCATCCATCGTTGCCGAATTCGGCAACCAGCCGCTGATGGGCAACCCGAGGTGCATTTCCAGTTCTTGTGGAGCGCGAAGCCTGGGGTCGATGTAGTCGATTCCAATCGGTAGAATGAGTGCAATCGCGAGCGCAGCGGCCAGGACCATCAGAAGCAGCTTCTTGCGGCCACCCTGGATCGGCAGATCCGGCGTCATTGCCGGAGCAAAAATGCGAACAAAGCCTGGGGCTCGTGTTTCGAGCTGCAGATAACTGATGCGGTCCTCTGTTGCGTGCAGTCGTTTGCGGGCACGGACGATTTCTTCACCTAGCTCCAGACTGCGCTGGTAGCTACGGGAATAGGCCTCGGCGTTCTCCCGGATCTTCTGCGTCTCATGCTGAAGGTTTGCTTCTACCTTGGCGGATTGTTCGAGTTTGGAGCGGTTGATCGTTTCGAGGTTGCCGGCCAGGCGGTCCCGAAGGGTAGCCGTTACAGATTCGATCTCCTGATCAATCGCTTTGATTTCCTTTTCAGCCGCAAGCCTCGCAACGTGTTGGGAAGAGAGCCCGCTGATGCTCACCATCAGTTCGGCCTTGCGGGTATTGAGCGCCGATTTGAAGCCGTTGAGGGAATTGTCGCTGAGAGCATTCTGCAGTGCAGATGCCTTGGTTCCATTGCTTCCGCTGAGGGCGGCTTCTGCCACAAATCGTTGCCGGCGGGCCTCGGTTACGGCTTCTGAACTTGAGCCAAGTTGACGGTCAAAGCTGTTGAGCATGGCACCGCTAAACACTGTGGTGCCAAGATCGCTCGCGATGGATGTACGTTCTTCGATCAGTGCCTCGATGTCGGCTTCGAGCTTTTGCTTTTCTTCGGCTAGATCTTGCAGACGCTTTTCGCTGTCGAAAAGCAATTCTTTGTGAGCTGTTTTTACATAGCTTTGCATCACGGCGTTGACAAGTTCAGCGAGGCCTTCCGGCTTTTCGCCTTCCAGCGAAACTGTCACCTGATAGGTGTCGGGAACTGGCAGAATTTGCATGGCGCCACGCAGTCGGTCTGTGGCGCGCCGTTTGGATTCCCCTTTCATTTGCCAGCTGCCTCCTGCTCCTAATGCGGATTCCACGATGTCGTAGCGATTGACAGTGCGCACCTGCTGCTGTACGAACTCGCGGTATTGCGAGTTGGATTGCAACTCGTGTTCCTGATCGCTGTCCAGATTGCGCAAGAATCTAGGAGACACAAACAGCACGCCTTCGGCTTTGTATTTGGCCGCTCCTTTCATCCAGGCAATCGGTGCTCCTGCGACCAAGATGATGAATCCCACCAGGATGGCTGCTTTCGTATGTTGCTTCCAGCTTAGAAGCGGATTTAGCTTGCGTCCTGAGCCTTTGGTTTCCGGTTCGTCCTGCGGCTTCTTGGTAGGGAATTGGAGGGTCATGACTACTTCACAAATCCTGTACTGAAAAGCATCCAGCCCGTAAGCGGGCTCAACTTCTGGAACACATATCCAACCTTGGCCAAACCGCTTCGAGACACATAGATCACATCCCCGTTTTGTACCGAAACATTCTCGTCTTTGCCCGCCCTATAGAACTTGGCAAGGTCAAATTCTTTCTCTATGCCAGCTGCGGGCCGGACGATGCGGATCTTGCCGGTCTTGGCATCTTCTGTCGGTCCTCCCGCCTGCGCGAGAGCATTGAGAAATGTCATATCCGGAGTCATGCGAATGGCTCCGGGCCGCCTCACTTCTCCCATTACGTAAATGAGCTGATCGTCTGAGTCCGGGATGTACAGCGTGTCGTTGCGCTGCAAGCGAATGTTGAGCGCGAGATTGGAACCATTGAGCAGGTGGCGCAGTTCGATCCAGACCAGCTTGTCGCGGCCGCGGAATACCATGCAACGCGCCAGAGCAGCCTTTTCTGCACCGATCCCCCCGATAGGCAAACCTCCAGCTCGCGTCACCGCTTCGAGAAGGGTGGGCTGATAGGCAAACTGCAGTACGCCGGGATTGGCTACTCGGCCCAGCACATAGATCCGGTTCGAATCGTACTTGAGGATCTGAACAGTGATGTTCAGGTTCTCGTACAAGGGGGACCACGCCTTAAGGGCTGCCTCCACTGCTCCAGAACGTGTCAGGCCAGAGAAAGCAAGACCACCAATGTAGGGGAGGGTTACCTTGCCGTCAGGACCGATGAGGTGCTTTCCACTCAATTCAGGCCGGCCCCAAACCTGGAGCTGGATCTCGTCGCCTTCTCCCAGTACATAGTCGGTTTCTTCTGGTGCCTCAAACTCGCGAAGCAGATCCAGGGGTGTGTGGCCTGACTCTTTCCGCAGCGGTTCAAATGGTTGCGTCAGCCCGACCGCTGTACAGATAAAGAAAAGCAGTTGTGCTTTATTGAGCATGGAAAATTACCGTGCAATGGCGAGGAAGTTTGCGGTGGCAAAGGTCTCGTGAAATTCGCTGTAAGTGTCAATCGGCGTGAGCCCTTGATAAACGATCCGGCAAATTCTGTAGTTCTTCTTCAGTAGGTGGAAGATGTCTTTGAAGAAGGTTCTCGATTCAATGTCCGGCGCTCCGAATTCAAATTGGATAAAGCGGATTCGTTTTTCAGAGATCATACGGGAGGCACCATTGAGGGCTTTCAACTCGTGGCCTTCGACATCCAGCTTGAGAAAGTCAATGTTCTCGATCTTCTGTTCTGTGCAGTAATCGTCCAAGCGCTTCAGTTCCACTGTTTCGACGATGTTTTGCTCGATGCCCCAGTGGGAAAGATCGCGCTGGGTGAGTGAGGCTTCTGCACTGCCGCCGAGATGGCTGTAGAGTTTCAATTGGCAGGGCGCATCACTCAATCCGAAAGGAAGAAGTCGGGCTTGCGCTTTCGCCCCGAGCTTCTCGGTAAGTTTGCGAAACGTCCTGGGAGAAGGTTCAAAGCAATGGAGCTGGAGTCGATCGCCCAGCATGAGGATTGCGTCCTCTGCATAGTGCCCGTTGTTAGCTCCAGCATCAAAAACGACGAAGGGCAGGGAAGCATCGGATTGGGAGGCGCACCAGTTGAGAGCCCATTCCTCACCGCTATCAGCGAGCCTGCCCGCTGGGCCAATATTCATTCCCCATAGAGCAAGCCGGTGCACTCGATTCCAAACGGGCTGAAAGAGAGGCCGCCGAAGGTCGGGTCGAAGCAGCACATTGCGTGCGATGTCTGAGATTGCGTTTGAGCCAAGCATGATGAACAGGAAGAGTGCATTCTGTCCACCAAAGTTCACGCCTTGTGTTTTCAGCTGTTTAGCAGCGCCATGTCCAGTTCGACTGTCTCTGAGTTGTGCGGATTCAGCACAACCGAAGGCAGACGACTCTCTTGATTCGAAACACTTCGTTTGCGGGGAATAATCCGAGCCGGGATTCCGACAGCGATGGAGTTCGCAGGCACGTCGGTAATTACAACGGCATTGGCACCAATCATGACGTCGTCGCCGATTCGAATCTTGCCCAGCACCTTCGCGCCGGCACCAATATCCACGCGGTTCCCTATGACGGGGGAGCCTGGATCGTCGCGACGCTTCAATCCAATCGTGACGCCATTGCGGATCACGACATCGTCCCCAATCACGGCGTCGCCGCTGATGATGATGCCACCGAAATGTTCAATGCGAAAGCGGCTGCCGAGCTTCACTTCGCAAGGCAGATCAATCCCGGTCAGAATTTGCGACACGGTCTTCATGATCCAGTAGGCCATCGACAAGGGCTTGCGCAGGAAGGTCGGCCGGACAGTGTATCGCCAGCAACCAAATCGATAGGGCAGCATGACCCACAGCCCCTGGCTGCTCCACTTGCCCTCATGCATCTTTAGGTCTTCACGAATCTTCTCGAACATCATGATTACCAAGGTCTCGGCGGGCAGACCCTTCCTCCATTGGTTTCCTGCCAGGCGCGTGCGTAGAGCTGAATCAACGCTTCCGATTCCTGCATCTTTGCCTTTGCCTCCCTGCAACGTCGGCGGGCGTTGCGAAAGCGTCGAAGCCGATGCCAGAGTGTTTCTCCAAGCATCGCCAACCAGGCTTTGTGGGAATGATGCTTGCGGTAATAGAGCAGTGCGCTGCGCATACGCCACAAACTGAGTTGAGCACCACTGGACGATATCGACAAGCGCTGAATTGTCTTGGAGGATTCTCCTCCGATGTGAACCACCTTCAACTCGGGCCAATAAGCCACGCTGTAGCCGGCGGCCTTGATTCTGCGGCACAGATCGACCTCTTCGTAGTAGAGAAAGAACTGTTCATCGAACTACCCAACTTCTTCGAGCACTGATCTACGAATGATCGAAAATGCGCCAGGTACCCAATCTGTTTCAGCAGCTTCTTCGGGATCGGCCCAGGTTCGATCTGCTCGCCCGAAGAGCCTGGAGCCAGCGAAACGGGAGGCGAGTCCAGTCAGAGCCAATAGATCATTGGTGAGTGACGGAAAGAGCCGGGCAGAGGGCTGCCAGTGGCCATCACGGCCGACCAACAATGCGCCAGCGAGCCCAACCTGAGGGCGCGAGTCCATCAAACGTACAGCGCGCAACAATGAGCCAGCCCCCAGAAATGCATCGGAGTTCAACAACACCACATACCTTCCGCTGGCCTGATGAAAGGCCACGTTGTTCGCCGCAGCGAAGCCCAGGTTCGTATCCAGAGCGGTGAGCCGTACCGTTGGGAACTCCTCGGCCACCATTGCGGCTGAACCATCGCTCGAAGCATTGTCCACGACGAGCACTTCCACATTCATCTCTGCGTCTGAGTGCACCGTTAAGAGGCACTCTCGCAAAAGATCCTTCGTGTTGAAGGAAACAATCACAACGGAGACGTCAATCGCAGGTCTAGGCATTTGCTGCCCCCTCATTAGAGCGAGCGGTGCGCACCCAGGCAGTGGATCGTGCTGATGCCTTTAGGATTCCGGGTAAATGTCTGACCTTCCAAAGCAGATATGCTGGCACGCCGAGAAGTGTGCGCATGTCGGTTTGGAGTGATGGCCCAGCTTGAATTGCGGCTGCTACATGCAGGATCAGCGCCAATATGCCTGTAACAGCGAATCCACTGCCTGCTAGCGCTACAGCGGCCATCAGAAGCATTGCGTGAAAAGCGAGTGGCAAGGTAAGCAACTCCAGTAAGACTTCCAGATACCTCAAGCGCCCTAACGCCACTTGGCCTGCGAGCCAGGGGCCCTTCTCAAAAATCATCCGCAGCCTGCCCCCTTCCCACCGGGCACGCTGAGATACTCTTCCGGCTTCACTGTCGGGCATTGCACCACGTACGCAAGTGGTGCTCAAGTGCTCTACCCTGACACCGGCTTCCACTAGTTGAATGTGATATTACAGATCCTCAACCACGGAATCCGCCCTGTAAGGAACTCGCTCTAGAACCGGGCGGGAAAGCCCAAACCCATTGCCAAGAATCCCTACCGAAAGCCCAAGGCGTTCTCGTCCTCGAGGGCGCACCAGATTGAAGGCGCGCAGGGCAAGATCAAACAAGGGGGCCGATGCGGGTTTCGACGCAAGATAAGGGCACTGCAGTGCCTCTGCGCCCAGAGCAAATGCGGCTGCGAATTCCCGGATAAAAGTCGGCTCGACTTCAGAATCAGCATCTACGACAACAAAACCGTCAAAGTATCGACCCATTAACTGGCTGAAGGCAAAGTTTAGGGCATGGCCCTTGCCGCGCAGGCGAGCGTCGTTTCGCTCCAGCACTTGTGCACCAGCTTCGCGTGCCACCTTCGCTGTATCGTCGCTACAGTTGTCGGCGACGACAAAAATAGTTGCCAGCTTATGAAAGCCGTCGCATCTTTGCAAGCTCCGAATACAATCGCCAATGGAGGCGCTTTCGTTATGCGCAGGTACCACGATGGCCAATCTTGAGAGTGCTCGCTCAGGAACGCTCTTCGCTTTGCCTTTATACAGAAGGCTGCCTATCGTGAGCATGCTCAATTCAATAGTGCCCGGCACGGTGAAGGCAGCCAGGATGTCTCCTACTGTAAGGACTACGTTTTTATCGATCATTAGATTTGAGTTCTTTCTTTGCAATCGAAAAGCCAAATGCTGGGACCTGCACCTCCACCAGCCCAACGCTGCGCCCGGGCAAGTGAACTAGTACTGTTTCAGGCTGGCTCGAGCGGGATGCGGCCACTATCGTCCAGCCGATCTTGTTGCGTATGGCAACGAGACGAATTTTGGATGAGGAAGAGCGGCTTGCGTAAAGATCCCCGCTGGCCACATCGTTCAACTCCACCAGCGCTTTGCCCGCCGGACGAAACTGGTTGGCCTGGGCCAGATCTCGTGTGATGCCGAAGAGGCGAACCAATTGCCCTGGCTGGTCTGCTGGTGTGTCGAAGCCCGCGAAGCTGTAGACACAGATTTGCCGAACTCCGGCAGAGAGCGCCCCAAGGGTATTCCAAATCATGGCAGCGCCCGTGTCATTGCTTTCCAGCACATGGTTTCGATCCGCCAGCGAAAGGTTTCCCCCTAAAGAATGGGCATTCATCTCATAGATGGCGGTTGGATGCCGATCCTTCATTTGCCGCAACACAGGAGTTAGAGAGTCAGGAAACAAGTCGGCAGTTGTGTCTAATTCGAAGGCCCAATAGGGAGCCACTGCGAGAATACTCTTTTGTGGAATGGTTTGGCGAAGTGTCTCTACCTGGCCTGGATTGTAGAATTGCCCACCGACGACGGGCCGGATTCGCGGGTCTGCTGCTGTGCCTTCCGCCAGGGCTGCAAATGCCCGCGACGCGACAAAGCTGAGCGTCTGTGGATCGCTAATGCCGGCTGGTCGAAAGATCGCATTCCAGTTTTCATTGCCGAATTCAACCAGAAGTTCTCGGAACCGATACTGGGGCATCGCCTTGCCAAGCAATTGTCCCGCTCTGCGCCATTCCGATTCAGACCATGTCGGCGGCAACACAATCCATGGAATTGCCCCAACCTCGTGCGATAGATGGAGAAACTCTTCCAGCCCATAAAAGAAGTCGGTTGAGTCTCTTCCGCCTGGACGATAGCTTGCTGTTCGGCGCGCCATTGCTGGTGCAAAGCGGTTTTCGAGTGTATCGCCAAGTTGTCCCTGCCAGTCACGAAGATAGCCAGGCCGCAGTGTCTGCAAAGACTCGACAACCTCTGTGCGAAAGCCAGACCCATCGTTGGTACTTGAATGCAGCGAGGCATCATCCAGCCAAACAACGCTTCCGATATCGATAGCCTCTATTTGCAGTTCGAGAGTTCCTGCAGGCCCGTCATCCTTTGCAGGAAAGGACCACCGGAATTCCTTCCATTCTTCACTGAGACTTACCGTTGCATTGAGCATCGCAGGGCTTCCTTTGCGATGCAATTGAACCTGCATACGATCATTCGCGCGAAGACTTTTGGCCCAAAGCGAGAACACCCATTCTCCGCGCATCGGCAAAAGCTTTCCTGCTCTTTCCCCAATTGCATCGACGTATGAAAAGACTGAGGCTGTTTTCAAGCTGGGCTTGAGCCGTAGGGATTGTCGGCCTGGACTCCGCAGGCGCAATTCGTTCTGGTCGCCGGAGGAAGTGGCCTCGTCAAGCCACCACTGCGTTGGGGCTATTCCGTCACGTTCGATCCAAGCCGAGATCGCATCGCCTGGTTTTAGTTGCTGAGTTTGCCCTGAAGTTCTGTAAAGGTTGCGTCCCTTCGAAAGGCTTGAGTGTTCTACCGTACCGGACTGCCCGGAGAGAGTTCCACTCAAGATCTCGTAGCGCGCTCCATCCCAGAATCCCTCCGGACGCGAGATCCAATCATTGTCATCAACAAAGCTCTGTTCGCCAGCCTCACTTACAATGACGATTCCGGCATCGAGACTGCCTTCAAACCCCGGGTTCTTCAGAACGTTTGCCGACAATTGCTCTGCACCCCATGAGGTCCAGAGCCCGAGGTTGACGCCTACTCTGTTCATATTCAACAGCACCGGTTCGACCTCAACGTAAGCTTCTATCACCGGAGAAACATCTGCAGGCATTGCAAACAGTACAAACAGCAAAATGGGTATCATTTTCATGCCGCTGGCCTGACCCTTGATTGAAAGATCGCCTCGAGTTTCGCCACATTCGGCTTCAGATTGAATGCACTTTTCACTTTTTGCCGACCGGCAACAGCCAGCTCTCTGCGCAAGGCAGGATCCTCCCAGAGCTTCTCAATCGCATGGGCCAGCCCCGCTGCGTCTGAAGGCGCTACCAGCAAGCCTTGCTGACCAGATTCGATCAATTCAGGAATCCCGGTAATCATCGTCGTGATGCAAGGTAGCTCCATCGACATGGCCTCCATCAATACAACCGGGATGCCTTCCGCAAAGCTGGACAACACAAACAGGTCGGCCTCCTCGTAAAGCTCCCTCACCTTGTCTGGATTCACTCCACCCAGGAAACGGCAGACCTCTTCCATACCGGTCTGATAGACAGCGGCTTCAAGTCGCGTTCTGTCGGGCCCATCTCCAGCAAAGGTGACCTTGACCGGAAGGCCTTTTTTCTTCAGCATTGACGCTGCTTCAACCAGAATGGCTTGCCCTTTGGCTGGCACAAGTCTTCCAATGCACAGAATCTGGATTTCCGCATGGCTACTCGATGTTTTGGTGCGCCGAAACTTCTCCGGGTCTACTCCAAGCGGAGAAACTTCTATCTTGTTCCAGTGCCTCGGATCGCTCAGTTTCATCAATTGGCTGCGGCAATAGTGCCCGATCGTGCAAATGAAAGATGCCGCTTCAATTTTTTCAACAAGGTGGTATTCGCTTACTTCATAGAACTCATCCGGGCCGTGCACCGTCATCGAGAACTCAATTCCAAAGACCTCCCTGGTCAATAGCGCTATCGTCGCGGCAGGAGTTGCGAAGTGGACATGCAGATGCTTGATCGATCGGGTCCGCATCCAGTGGCCTACCGCGATGGCCTCCAGCAGGTAGCAAAACCGCTTTAGCATCCTTTTCGGGTTGCATCCCGAAAGCCCAACAGCCATGCGAAACCCTCTAATCAATCCCAGTGGCCGCAGCCATAGGGTCACGAGAAATGCGCCGATCAACCTTGTAACGCTTTGTCGTTTCAGCACAAACGTCCTCAAAGCTTCAGCCTGCTCCTCGGGGCCAAGCTCATCCATAGGGCGATCCGGCGCATTCACCGATGCCGTCTCGATTTCTATCCCCAGATTTCTCAGCTCAAGCACTTCGCGAAGGATGAACGTATGGGACAGGGCCGGATAGCGGCTGATTAGATATGCGATTCGCAACATGCCAAGTCATCTAATGCACGACACGAACCAAAGCCAAGTGATTGAAAAGCAATGGAGGCCTTGTTCCTGTTTCAGCGGCCGTACTGATACTTGTTCCGTTTCGTGATGTTCAGGCTAGAACAATTTCAAAGCGTGCTGTTTTCGGTGGACTGTTCTCAGTTGGAGTTTGACGTGTGAGTAGTGTCACATCTCCACCCGAACAAAGATAGTTATCGGCAAATCCCAGCATCGTAAAAAAGATGGGAATCACGTTGTCACCCATGTACACGGTCAATACGGAAAAAGCGAAACCTGCATAGATGCCAGCAAGGCGAAAGCTCAATGAGCTACCTTTGGGCTTAAGCATCCCGGCCTTCATTCCATTACGCAGCAATCGGGCAATCATCACGATCAACAACAACAGCAACAGGACTGTTGCTGGCACACCGTGCATGAGGGCAAGCAGCAAATAGTAGTTGTCGATCGACGGCATGCCCGCTACTTTGGGCCATCCATTGCGTCCCCACCCTAATGTGCTTCGCTCCAGGGCAATATCAACATACTTGTCGATAAGTTCTTTGCGATAGGCGGCTGACTCCTGAGAGGTGGTAGTTGCGGCGGCCCTGCCCACAGAAGCGTATGAGTACCCAATGATTCCCGCAGGAATTCCCACTGCGAGGATTGCAATGCCCACCCACCCAGCTCGCCGCCTTGGATTCGGTCCGGCTCCAATAAAACTCACTGCGGCAGCGATCACTGCTCCGATCTGCGGTCCGCGCACCATTGTCAGTGCCAGCCCGGTAACGAGCACTAGCGTAAGCGTGTTCGACTTGGTCAGTCCAGGAATATTGAATTTCGAGAATCGGCTTTCCCAATACTTTCCATTGTTGAGCCAGCGTTGCAGATGAAAAGCAACCAGCAATACGATTCCAGCCAGAATGGCATGTCCATAGGGGCCCGCCGCACGAGCAAGGCCATAGCGAAAGGTTGTCACCCAGCCATCTCCCTGTCCGGGAAAGAAGCGATCAAAGATGAATCGATAAGGGTTAAATCCCAGGCGCGACTCAATCGCGAAGAAGAAAACGAGACAAGCTACAAGGAAGACGAGGCGTTTGACGAAGTCAACGCGATGCGCATGTTCCTTGAGCAGGCCCTTTGCCAGCAGATAGGGCAATAGCCCGGCGGCAATCAAATCGAAGAGAAGATTCTGAGCTTCCTTGTAGCCTGCATTCACGTATTCGGAGTAGCCGATCTGACAGGCATACAGGACAACCAGCAGATCCGTAATGGAATAGCTCCACTTCCGGTGGTGCTTCCACAGATAGATCAGCGAGATGGGGAGGATGGCAGCTTCGTGGAAGGTCGGGTCGGGGGTTCCGGGCGCGATGAACCGGCACCAGCCCGGCAAAGCAAACAACGTAAAGAGGTAGATGTCCAGATAGGCTTTGCGGCAGGAAAAGCGAGCGAGCCACAGCAACGCAAACAGCGCGGGTGCAATTGCCAGGACGGACATCCGGTTAGCGGATCCAAATCAGAGTGATTGTCAGCAATGTCATTGCACCCAGAGCGCAGTTCATCCAGAACGGAAAGCTGTCAGACGAGGTCAGACTGGATGCAATGTGGGCCTCTCCAATTTCCAGTTCAACACCGAGTCGTGTGTTCTCGATCCTGTTGTGTTCGACAACCGAATCTTTCACTTCGAGTTCATGCCCGAGAAATGTCCCGGCAGCAACTACAGAGCGGCACACACTGGTGCCGTTCTCGATGACACAGTCCTGGCCAATTACCGCTTCAGGACCAACCTGGCAATCTTCGCCAATCCAGGCGTTTTCTCCAATGAATACCGGAGCCTTCAATTTGACTGATGCCGGTACTTTGGCCCCACGTGCCACCCAGATTCCAGGCTCACGCTCGTTGCCATAAAAGGACAATCCAGGAAACGATCCATTCAGCGCCATCCGGTTGGATGCAAGGGTCTGAGCCGCACCGCTTGCGCTCAGACTGGTGTCCTCAAGAAACACCTTATGAAGCGAAAGGGAGAGCCTGGAAGCCGCTGTGCGCCAATCCACTCCACTCATAATCTGGTTGGCAAAAGCACCTAGCAAGTTCTCTGGCACGATGGCCCATCCTGTCCATTGGCTGGTCAGATTTCTGTCGTGGAAAAACAGGCTTGGCCAGGAAAGGCCCTCTGCTTCATGCCTGAATTGGGGCAATGCTGGAAGCCAGGATGCATCGCAAAAAAAACGCCAGACTTGCGCGGCTCGAATCACAAAGTTCATTCACTGGAATCGATCCCGCTTCGTGAATCTGGATTTCTACCCCCCAACGAGTCCCATCACCCAATAACTCTCGCAGCCTTGGATCAGGGTAATGCAAATAAAAAATCAAAGTGTCGATATTGCGCCTTACTAATTGCTCCAGCAGGTGTTGTACATATGGTCTGTCCATGATCTGCGTCAGAAGCCTTGTCTGTTGATCGCTTACCCAAATAAGGGCTTTCATATTGCTTGCACTTCCCGTTCGTTGTTGTTCTTTTGCTTTATTCGTTCCCAAGACACCCGCGCCAGGAACACGGCGTTCCCCACCAGGTAGCGCCGCCACATTCTGCCCGGTTCCTGATAAAGCCGGTATGTCCACTCAAGGCCCATTTCGCGCAGCCAAAGCGGAGCTCGCGGAATGCGACCCGAGTAGAAATCAAAAAGCCCGCCCACAGCCAGAGCCGAGACCACTGATAGCTCTTCCAGATGTTTGCGAATCCACTTCTCCTGCCGCGGTGCACCAAAGGCCACAAGAAGTACTGTTGCCTTTGAAGTGCGGATCATTTCCAACACTTTGGGCTCATCGCTTGCGGAGAAGTATCCGTGATGCGTTCCCGCGACACGTAACTGTGGGTACGTCTTGTGAATCCATGCGGCAACGTCAGCGGCAACTCCGGGTTTCGCTCCCAGCAGAAACAGGCTCTCCTCGCGCATTTGAAGCGCAGCGCAAAGTTTGGGGAAGAGGTCAGTCCCGTTCACGTTCTGCCGAACTTCGCTACTCAGCATGCTGCCTGCTATCCGCAAGCCAATTCCATCTCCAAGCCTCAAGTCACTTGTCTGCAGTACTTCGCGATAATCCGAATCAGCAAATGTCTGATTGATGCAATCCACATTCACAAAAGAAACTTGTTTGGCCCGGCCGCTGCGCGAAGGAGTCAGAATCTCGGCGACAGCCTCATCCATCGTTCGGTTATCAATTGAAACCCCAAGAATCTCGGCCTCATTTTTAAAGGATTCAGTCTTGCCCCCGTAGAAGAAAGCAAGACAGGAGCGCAGCAGAATTCCCAGGTCATTGCGGATGCTTCGAGTCGCCACATAGTCAGCGTCGATTTCCAGTTGTCTGCCGTAAGCAACATTGGTCTGATTGCGCAGCCACCAGGTCGAAACCAATCCCGGAAGCACCGAACTGACTCGACGGGAATTCTCATCGCGAAAATCAAGCCTGTCGATGACCCTTGGTTCAGGCCCCACCCAGCTCATCGTGCCGCGAAGGATGCAAATGAGGGAGGGCAAGCTACCGAGCATGCCCAACGCTTTGCCTTTGGAATTCACCAAGCGGAGGGTTTCAAAGCGTCGACCGTATAAGCCAGTGCGGCTGCTTCGTTCCAGCCGGGCACCTAAAAGAAGAGCACACCAGATCAGTGGAGCTGCTCCAATCAGCGCGATCCCGGCCGCCCATCGGCTCGCGCAGCCTTCGAACCATTTCTGCTTGCCCAAACGCGCGACATGGATGCGCCTTGTATTGTGCAACAGGCAGGGCAGGGGAGTCATGACTAGTAGGCACCCTTACCGGTAAGGACTGCTGGCACAGTCTTTGCAATGAGCTTGAGATCAAGTGCAAGGCTCTGTTGTTCGATGTAGTCCACATCTAGTTTGCACTGTATTGGAAAAGCGAGGTTTGAGCGGCCACTGACTTGCCAGATACAGGTCAGCCCGGGAGTCACATCGAGGCGTCGTCGGGCCTCAAGGGAATACTTCGCAACCTCACCTGGCAGTGCGGGACGTGGGCCCACCAGTGACATATCGCCTTTCAAGACACACCACAATTGAGGTGCCTCATCCAGACTCAATCGCCGCAACACTTTGCCAACGCGAGTAATCCGGGGGTCTTCTTTCATTTTGAAAGTAATGGTGTCGCCATGCTGATTCTGTTCACGAATCTGGGCTAGCCTGGCCTCTGCATTCACGATCATCGAACGAAATTTTGGAAAGGCGAACTCGCGCCCGTGCTTACCGATGCGAAGTTGCCAGAATAAGGCAGGGCCACCGTCTTCCAATTTGATCCAGAGATAAATCACCGCAAAAACGGGAAACAATGCCACAAGCGCCAAACCAGACACAATCACATCGAGGCATCTCTTCAAGCCTTCAGGTGTCCTGGTGTTCAGCAGCCAGATCATTTTTATTGCCTGCGCAACAAATTGTGAACGGTGTCGATTCCAGTAATGCATAGTGGCATCTTTCTCCGGTTAGGCTGCCAGCGGCATGGAAGCCACAGCAGCAGGGAAGCGGTTGGAGTCAATCAGGTTGCTCAACCGAAGCAATTCGAAAAATGCAGCTACTGGTTTCTTCAGCCCAACAAGCCTCAGACTGCCTCCTTGCGCGCTCAATCTTGAGGCCAGATCAGCCAATACACTGGCGGCATAGGAATCTACTGCTTCTACCGAAGAGAGATCCAGAACCACCCGACGGCCCGTGGCCATTAAGGCACCCAATTCTTTGCGGAATGTGGACAGCGCTTTCCCTTTGAGTGATTCCGTACGAATGATGAAGAAGATGTCTGCGTGCATGCCCTATTGCTTTGCATACGCCATGCCAAAGCGCCCGACTACAGCTAACTGCTTCAATTCATTCAATGAGGGGCGATCCCGGCCATGCTGTGTGCTCTGGACAGCATCTCCTGGAAAGGAACAACCAAATCAGCCGCTGTCACGGAGCGAAACACTTTCCCTGCTGTGCGCCCGCTTTCACTGCAAGGACAACCCCTTTAGATTCTCTCGATTGCGACTGTTTCGCCGCATCTCATTCACTTTGGCCAACCACTTGCCTTTGTAGTGGGGCAAGCGAGAAGCGTATTGCGCCTCTCCACTACAAACACAAAGAATGAGGAGTTTTCCATGAAGGGTGTAATTCTGGCCGGCGGTAATGGAACGCGGCTAATGCCTCTGACACAGGTCACCAATAAGAGTCTGTTGCCGGTCTATGACCGGCCGATGATTTACTATCCGCTCCAACTGATGGCTGAGGCTGGAATTGATGAAGTGATGATCGTCACCGGTGGCAAAACCTGCGGCGATATGATGCGCGTTCTCAATGACGGAAGCCAGTTTGGACTCAAGAACCTCTACTTCACGGTGCAGGAGAAAGCGGGTGGGATCTCGCAGGCGTTGTCTTTGGCAGAATCTTTTGCCGGTGGCGAAGAGATCTTCGTCATGCTTGGAGACAACCTGATCTTTGGCCACAATGTTGCTGATACCGTGAGAAGTTTTGCGGCTCAGCCTTTGGGGGCAAAGGTATTTCTTCAGCCCGTTGCTGACCCCGAGCGCTTCGGAATTGCCGAGTTGGGTCAGGATCGCATCCTCTCGATCGAAGAGAAGCCCAAGCAGCCGAAGTCTAATTTGGCAGTGACCGGATTGTATCTCTACGATCACTCCGTCTTCGACAAGATTCGGACGCTGAAGCCCTCGGCACGTGGCGAGCTGGAAGTCACCGACTTGAACAAGACTTATCTCGAAGCGGGTCAGCTCGGCTACGAAATGCTGGGCGGTGACTGGATCGATGCCGGCACTTTTGATTCGATGCTCGAAGCCTCTCTGATGGCGCAGCGTTATGCGGAGCGCCGTCAAAGCTTCCAGCAGGTTTCTTTGGCGGTGGCCGCATGATCGCCTTGATGGACGCGCCGGTTCAACCGCAGATTCCTACCTGCGAGCCCGGCCTCGGCAGTCTGATCACCTCACTTCACTCACCAAAGCTCATTGACGGTGTAGCGCTAGAAGCTGGTGCGCTCTGGCCCGATGATCGGGGCTGGTTTCAGGAACTCTTCCGCACGCGAACAGGCTTGATTGAATCCTTTCCTGCGGAAAGCACTCAGGTGGCAGCAGCGGTCAGCTATCCCGGCATCATCAAGGCATTCCATCTCCATTTGCATCAAACAGATTTCTGGGCACCGATCACCGGCACATTCCAGGTCGCCCTCGTCGACCTTCGACCAGACTCAACAACCTACGGCGTCAAGAACACAATCTATGTCGGCGAGCAACGTCCCTGGCGCATCATGATCCCTCCCGGCGTGGCCCACGGCTACAAGATCGTCAGTCCTTCAGCCGGCGTTCTCGTCTATGCCACCAACCGTTTCTACAATCCCGATGATGAAGGCCGCATCGCGCACGATCATCCCGGCATCGCCTACGACTGGGCTACCCAACACAAGTAAGCAAAACAAACTCAGGACAAAACATCATGAAACTTTTCGTAACCGGCGGCGCCGGATTCATCGGTTCCCAATTCATTCGTGATTGGGTGAAGCGCTTCCCCCAGGATCAGATCATCAATTTCGACAAGCTCACTTACGCAGGCAATCTTGCAAACCTTGCCGCCGTCGAGAAGCATGAAGGCTACTCCTTCGTTCGGGGAGACATTCGCCATTTCGATGCGCTGCTTGAGGCCATCCCACACGGGGCCGACGCCGTTGTCCACTTTGCTGCTGAATCCCATGTCGACCGCAGCATCCTCGGTGCCTCAGAATTCGTCAGCACCAATGCGCTCGGAACGCAGATTCTTCTTGACGCAGCCAGGCATCGAAAAGTCGCCCGATTTCTCCATATTTCAACCGATGAGGTGGGAGGAAGCATGCACTCTGAGGAGTGGCTCAAGGAAGATTCTGCCTTGAAACCACGCAGCCCTTACGCAGCTTCAAAAACCGCTGCGGAACATTTGGTGCGCGCTGCAGGCGAGACTTTCGGCACTGACTATGTGATTACCCGCACCAGCAATAATTATGGGCCTTTTCAGTTTCCTGAAAAGCTGATTCCACTGGCTATCTGCAATGTTTTGGAGGGCCAGCCCATCCCGGTTTATGGCGATGGTATGCAGATCCGTGACTGGGTTCATGTAGAGGACAATGTCCGCGCTCTGATCGCTACGCTTCGTGGCGGTCGCGCTGGTCAGACGTATCACATTGGCGGAGGCTTCCCCAGACCGAATCGGTATGTACTTGAGAGTATCCTTGCATTGCTGGATCGTCCCAAGTCACTGCTGGCTCCTGTGAAAGATCGTCTTGGACATGATCGTCGTTACGCTGTCAACTTCGACAAGATTGTCCGTGAATTGAACTGGCGGCCATTGATCTCATTCCAAGATGGACTTCGTCAAACGATTCATTGGTACAAAGACAATCAGCAATGGGTGAAGGCGGTTCGTAGCGGTGAATATCTGAACTATTACAAAGAACAGTATGGGCAAGCGTTAGCGCAGACCAAGGCTGCCTGATGCTCGTATTGGAATTGGTCCTCGCTGGGCTGGCTGCAACCCTTAACTTTCGAATTGCAAGAGGCTCACGGACAGGTTGGGTACTTCTCACCATCTGGACCACTGTGAGCTTGTCCACGTTGGCTGCGGATGCAATTCGATTGTTTGAATGGCTCCCCGCAGTGCAATGGGTTCGATCTGTTGGCGTGTTCTGGTTTGTCGCGTCAATTCCAATCTGCATTTCATGTGCTTTCTGGAGTCAGGCAGTCCAGCCAGCGGTCCATCCGCAGCGGCGCCAATTTCTGAAGAGCAGTGCGGCCATGGCACTCACGCCTCTTTCAGGAATTGGCTTTGCCATCCACAAAGCCAATGAGGATGCTGTGGTGAAGGAAGTGGATCTGCGAATCCCCGGCCTACCAGCGGATCTACGGGGACTGAAACTCCTACAACTCAGCGACCTGCATGTCAGCAGCTTTCTTCCGATTGAACGACTGAGGCGTGTTGTGGATCAGGCGAACAGCCTGAGCCCAGATCTAGCCCTCATCACAGGAGATTTGATAACTTCATACGGCGACCCACTTGAAGAAACGATCCTGGAACTGGCTCGGCTCAAGGCGCATTCAGGTATCTGGGGCTGCCTTGGAAACCATGAAATTGTAGCCGAGGCTGAAGCCAAAACTACGTTGCTTGGTCAGCGAGTGGGAATCCACTTCCTTCGCACTCAAAGCCGACGGCTTCGCTTCGGAAAATCAACCCTCAATCTGGCTGGGGTGGATTATCAGCCAAGAGGAACGAGATACCTCAGCAGCGCCAGCCAGTTGATTCAAAAAGGTGACTTTAACTTACTTTTGTCCCATAACCCGGATGTCTTCGAGAAGGCTGCCAGCCAGGGTTGGGACTTGACATTGGCTGGACACACGCATGGAGGGCAGGTGAATCTTGAGATTTTGCATCCAAATTTGAACCCCGCCGTTTTTTACACCCCGTTTACCTATGGCACTTACCAGAGGGCAAATTCCTCGATGTACGTCTCAAGTGGCGTTGGAACTGTGGAAATCCCTGCGCGGCTTGGAACCAATTCCGAAATTGCCCTCATTCGCCTTTTGTAGAGTATCTACTCGTAGCGCCGATCCTATCAATTGAGACGGTTGTGATACGTTCTATTAATTAGCGGTCGATGCCTTGAAAAAAGTCATCCGATGGGACAGCAAAACAATGGGCTTATGGAGCGCCCCTCAATTGTGCTGGAAAGGGAACTCCTGCCAGAAAAACAGATGCTCCACAAATCGCCTTTGTGGAGCATCGTAAGCTATTGATTCTAAATGGTGGGCGCGCAGGGACTCGAACCCCGGACCTCCTGCGTGTGAAGAAGAAGGACCGTCTCCATTTGTTCCAACGGTTCCAATCATTGTTCATTGTTTCCAACAAGTTAGGCCACCTGCTTAAAGCCGATTGCTTAACCCTTTTGTTTGCTTCAGATGGAGTTTTGATACGGTTTTGATACGGTGGTCTGTTCGTGAGACCTTTTCTGTGGTCCTCGCAAATCTCGAAGTTGCTGATGAATTGGGGGGGCCTTTCTTCCTTCGATTCCGATGTTCGCCTCCGTTGGTGGCTCTGGCGGCGGTCGTCAACAACGAATCGGATGGCGAGCGGGTGAGCGCGGAGGGTCCGCACGAGGTGGTGGCGGACAAGGGGTATCACAGCAATGCGGTGCTGCGGAAGCTGAGTGAGAACGGTGTCCGCAGTTACATTCCGGAGCCGGCTCGGGGACGGTGAAAGTGGGCGGGCAAGGCGGCTCCTGCGGAGGCGGGGTGAGTACATCGAGCGGTGGTTTGCGCATCTGTATGAGACGGGGGCGATGAGGCGGACCCACTTACGAGGGCGGGATAAAATCGGGAAGCGGATTCTGAATCACGCCAGTGCGTTCAACTTGAGTCTGGTGTTGCGGGGCATGTTCCAGATGGGAACGTCCCGGGGATTCCAGGGGCGGAAGAGCCTTGTTATCAGCGACATCTGCGCGTGGATCGACGACTTGATGGCATGCTTTCCGCGGGGATGGCCTGACTTCGGCCTGCGGGAGCTACTTGGTGCGAAGAAGCACTTTGCGGAGCATCGGCAACTGCTGCTGGCAGCTTGAGACGGGATTCCGGAAATTGGGCACTTTTGCCACGGGCTGCTAGCTGCTTTCCTTGTCGGTGCCCTACTTGGAGATCGAAACGGTTTTCAAGCTATCCAACTCGAGGCTCTCGTTCACTGCGCCTTTCGCCGTTAGGCTCTCCATGACGTCTAATAGCAGTTGAGATTGAATCGGCTTGGTCACGAAGCCGTTCATCCCTGCGGCGAGGCAGCGGTCTTGGTAGCCCAGGACGGCGTGGGCGGTCAGTGCCACGATCGGCGTGTGAGAAGCGAGTCCGCTTTCTTGCTCAATTTGGCGTATCGACTTGGTGGCCTCAAACCCATCCATCTCTGGCATCTGAACATCCATGAGAATGATGTCGAAGTTTTCCTTCTGAAACCAGGCAACTGCCTCGAGGCCATTTTCGGCTAACTCGACATGGTGTCCGGCCCGCTCCAGCAGACGCCGGGCGACCAACTGATTCACCTTGTTGTCTTCGGCGAGTAGAACGCGCAAGCTGCGCGCGGCTTGCGTCACCGCAGGCGCGGAGATCCTGGTGGTGGCCGATGCTCTGAGGCTGCGTTGGCCCAACACCTCGCAGATTGCTTTATGGAGTTCCTCCCGCTCCGTGGGCTTGGCCAATTGGCGGCTAATGCCCAAACTCCGCTGCTGCTGGGCCCCCACGGATTGGCCCGCGGCGCTGACCGTGATGACCTTGCTGTCCGCATATGCTGGAGTCTGGCGAAGCTGCTCCACCAACTGGAATCCGTCCATCTCCGGCATGCGCACATCCACCAACAGCAGCGGGAATGCCCCCTCCCGATCCATATGCTGCAGCGCGGCGGCGGAGCTGGCTACCGATGTGGGCTTCATGCCCCATCGCTGGACCATCTCGGTCAACACCTGACGGCTGGTGGCATTGTCGTCGACAATCAACACCGGAAGGTCACGCAGAGCCTCGCTGGAGGCGGCGGGCACCGGGCTTTCCACTGCCACCCCGAAGCGCATCTGGAAATGGAAGCGGCTACCCTGACCCACGGTACTTTCCACCCAGATGCGGCCGCCGTGGAGTTCCACCAACTTGCGGCAGATGGTCAGGCCCAATCCGGTGCCACCAAAACGCCGCGCTGTCGATCCGTCGACTTGCGTGAACGCATCGAAAATCCTGGCCTGCTTCTCCGGCGGAATCCCAATGCCGGTATCGGCGACGGTGAACTGGATGATCTGCTGGTCCCCAGCGCGGGAGATGAGTTGGGCCGTAACGCTTACCTCTCCCTGGTCGGTGAACTTGATGGCGTTGCCCACCAGATTGACGAGCACTTGGCGCAGGCGCATCGAGTCGCCCACCACGGCGTCGGGCAGCCCCTTCACCATTCGGCAGTTCAGCTCCAGGCCCTTTTGGGCCGCATTAACCGCCAGAAGTTTCAGCGGCCGCTCCAAGCATTCCGGCAAATTGAAGGGAACGGCTTGGATGTCCATTTTTCCGGCTTCGATTTTTGAGAAATCCAGAATGTCATTGATCACCGTCAACAGCGAGTCCGCCGAGGTGTGGATCATCTTGAGGTAGTCAACCTGCTCAAGTGTCATGTCCGTGCGGCCCAGCAGTTCCGACATCCCCAGGATGCCGTTGAGTGGCGTCCGGATTTCGTGACTCATGTTGGCCAGGAAATCACTCTTGGCACGGTTGGCCGACTCGGCGCTCTCCTTGGCTTTCACCAGTGAGGCTTCGGCCTGTTTGCGAGCCGTGATGTCGAGATACAACGCATAGACCCCGACGGTATTGCCGGCGATCCTGAGCGGGACGTGATAGAGCTCTACATCGACCATCGAGCCATCCTTACGCTGCCGTTGGGAGATCGCCCGCACCAGATTGCCTGCGCGCACTTGGTTGCGCAATTCCTGTGCTTCCGGTTCCAGTTCCGCCGCCAGGATGTGCTTTTCCAGGGGGGTGCCTCGGACCTCGAGCCGCTTGCAGTCGAACAACTGTTCGTAGGCAGGATTGCACTCCTGGATCACTTCATTGCGGTCCGATACGGCAATTGCCAGTGGACTGTTGTCAATCAGGGAGTTCAAGAACAAAGTGCGCTCGGCAACGGCACGCTCCAACTCGCGCACCTGCCAACGACGGCGGGAAAGAAGCTGAATGCCCCAACTGAGGCCTAGCATCAGCAGGGTAGACAGAGCGTAGAACCAATAGGTTTGATAGAAGTGCGGCTGGATTCGGAAGGGAACACTGGCCACCGTGGTGTTCCACAGGCCTTCATCGTTCGTTGCTGAGACCTGGAAGCGGTAATCGCCAGGAGGGATGTTGGTGTAGTAGG
Organism: Bryobacter sp.; assembly: GCA_044340255.1. Classification (GTDB taxonomy): domain Bacteria; phylum Acidobacteriota; class Terriglobia; order Bryobacterales; family Bryobacteraceae; genus Bryobacter. Next base: position 56,410 of record JBIITX010000011.1, read on the forward strand.
CCGCGCGGCGCGGGCCGGCCTCTACCCAATCCGATTCGAAGCCTTCCAATCGATAGCGGTAGCGGACCTTCTCTGGTGCCCGGTAGGTGAGGGCAACGTATTGAAACTCCAGCCGCCCCGGTCCTGGCGGCACTTCCAGGGTGAAGCCCGACCCGCCGGACTGGCCATTAATGGACGCGCTTTCCACCAGCACGGGAGGCTGCACGGAGCGACGGCTCAAACGAGCAGGGTCGATATGCGCTGCGCCTTTCATCGTGGGAAACCAGATCTCCCCGTTGCCCGCGATCCAGCCGGCCGGTTGGAATCCTCCGTTACACTCCCTGGTGGCCATCCCTTCGTTTTCAGCAAAAGTTAGGGTAGGAATGGACCGTAATCGTCCGGCGGCAAAGTCTTCCAGTTTTTGTCGCTGGACCCGGAAAACTCCGCGGTTCGAGCTCATCCAGAAATGGCCGGTGTTGTCCTCCAGAATCGAGAAGATGGCATCGTCGAGCAGACCGTCTCGCGCCCGGAACACCTTAAATTGGCCGTTATGTAGGCGATTGAGGCCCCCGCCATTGGTCGCCACCCACAAATCGCCGGAGGCATCTTCGTGCATGGCAAACACCACACCGTTGCTTAACCCCTGCTCGATGCCGTAGCTCGTAAACTTACCCTGCCGCAGACAAGCCAGCCCACCCCCGCTGGTGCCCACCCAAAGGCGGCCATCCTTGCCCTCCTCAAGGGAGATCACGAAATCCGATGGCATTCCATCCTTCTTGGTGTAGACAATGAAACGGCCGTCTTTCCACTGTGCCAGGCCATCGCGCGTGCCGATCCAGATCTGCCCCTGGCGGTCTGCATAGACCACGCGAACCGAGTCGCTGGGCAATCCTTCCCGGGTGCTGTAATTCCGCACGACGCGGCCGTTGCGCAACTGGCTGAGGCCCCGGCGCGTCCCCAGCCAAATGTCACCACTGCGGTCCTGGGCGACGGAGAACACCAAGGCATTGGGCAGTCCCTGGGCTGTTGAGATGTTGGTGAGGATGCCGTTATGGTGTCGGGTGACTCCACCGCCGTTACTGCCAAACCAGAATGCTCCCTCGCGATCCTGAAATAGCGCCAGCACCGCCGGCTTGGGCAAACCAGCCTTCTCCCCCAAAACCCTTACCTTCGGTTCGCTCAGCCGGTTTAGACCACCACCTATCGTCCCGGCCCACATATTCCCTTCGCGGTCTTCCCACAAGGAACAAACATCGTCGCTCGACAGGCCATCCGCTTTGGCGAAGGTCGTGAAGACACCGTCCTTCAGCCGGCTCACCCCAGCTCTCAACATTCCTACCCAAATCGTTCCCTCCGAATCCTCCCTTAAGGAGTAAATCGAGTTGCTGGGAAGCTCGCTGGCGCGGTCGATTTTCGCTAGCCGGAGGGCACCATCAGGTCCCAGTTCAGCACGAATCAAGCCAACGCCATTGGTGCCGGCCCAAAGCCGCCCGGTCCGGTCCCACACCATGGCGCGGATGTCCGCCTTGGGCCAACCTTGCTGGCGAGTATAGCTGCGGAAGCGGTTGCCCTCCCAGTGGCTGACCCCGACATCAGTACCCAACCAAACGCCACCGTTAGCATCCTGAACCAGGCTAAACACCATCAGCGAGGCCAAGCCGTCGCGCGGGGTAAAGGACTGGAATCGCCCATTTGTGAGGCGACTCACGCCCCCGCCGTCCGTGCCAATCCACAGACTGCCCTCGCGGTCTTCGAGCAAACTGGTCACCGAATCGCTTGCAAGGCCATTCTTCGTCGTATAAGTTGTCCACTCGCCGTTTCGGCGACGCGTCAACCCGCCGCCACTGGTACCCAGCCACAGACTGCCGTCGCTAGTCTCGGCCAAGGCCGACACGCTATTACTCTTCATGGCCGGCGTATTGTCAGTGGAATACGTAATGAAGTCAACGCTGTCAAAGCGGCTCAACCCGCCTTCGGTGCCCAACCAGATGTAACCATCCCGCGTTTGTAGGATCGCCGTAACATTGTTGTGAGTCAGGCCGTTGCCTGTCTGCCAGACTCGATTGGTGAGAGGGCGGCCTGGGAAGCGAGCGTCCGGGCTGGCTGAGGTCCCTGCGATGGCTGAGGGCCCTGCGATGGCCGATAGGCAGATAGTCAACAGGAGGTACGCGCTGCTTACCTTTCTACTGAAATGGCGAGAAAGAAAGCTCATCATTACGCCTTAGTTTATTGGCAACTTCGCTGTGGCTTCTAGCATATACGGAATACATTCTTCCTCTCAGTCAAGAAGCCTAAGTGATCTCCCCAAAGGCGAAGCTGCCCGGGTGAGAGACCCAAGTCTCTTTCAACCTACATAAAGCGAACCCTTAGTTGGGTTCGCCGTTCACCAAAATTGCCACTTTACCAACAGTGGGGGCGGCCGAATCCCAAATCGATCCCGAATCCCAAATCGACCCCGAATCCCAAATCGACCCCGAATCCAAAATCGACACGGAGTCCCAAATCGACCCCGAATCCCAAATCGACCCGGAGTCCCAGATCGACCCGCTGCCACAGACCGTACCGGCCACACACTGCGGCAGGATGCGCTTGGACACACGGTCATACTTCGCCACCGGAGACAACGCCGTGCCAGTAAAGGGGACGGTGTTCGCCAGCGCCGCGGCAATGTCCAGGTAACCCGCACCAATCGTGAAGGCGTCGTAGTAGCTGGTGAAGACCTGGCCGGTAGCCTGATCCGTGGTGAAGCTGACGACCGGGAAAGTCTTGTACGCAGTCCGCATCAGTATCCCTTTCACCTGATTGGGCGTGAGGGAGGGCGACCTGCCCAGCAGAATCGCCGCGGCCGCACTTACCATCGGGGCAGCCATACTGGTGCCACTATAGACGAAGTACCCTTTTTGGCCGTTCGCGCCATTCTTCTGATTGGCGGGGTAGCCATCGAAGAGCAGAGTATTGCCGCTGGCGATCGAGATGATTTGGTTGCCTGGAGCTACCAGATCCGGCTTCATGATCCGATCAACCATGGTCGGACCCTTGGAACTGTAGCTGGCCACCCGGTCGTCCGTGCGCACTGGGGTGTCAGCAGTCTTCATAGCGCCCACCGTGATGACAAAGGGATCGTTGCCGGGAGCCGTAATCGTGCCGTAACCTTTAGTTCCCTTCGTGTTGTTGCGGCCTTCGTTACCCGCCGCCGCCACGACCACAATGCCCGCCTTCCAGGCCGCCTCCACGGCTAAGCACAATGGATCGGTTTTGTAGCTTTGCACCACTGGCCGGCCCAGCGACAAGTTGATAACGCGGATGTTGTAAGTGGTCTTCAACGCGATTGCGCGATTAATGGCGGCGATCACGGCAGAATCGGTACCCTCGCCGTTCCTGTTCAGAACCCGCAGGTTGATTAGATTGACGCCGGGAGCGATGCCCCGGTATTCATCCTTTTTCGAGAATCTTCCCGTGCCCCCGGCGATACCGGCGACATGGGTGCCGTGACCCAGCAGATCAGCCGTAGTTGTTTCCCCAGGAACAAAATTCTCCTGGTAAACAATGCGTTGGTCCTTGGGATTTCCCTTATCCCGAGCAAGGTCGAAGTGGGCGGAAACCCCACTGTCAATGATCGCAATGCCAATCCCGCTGCCGGTCAAATTCGCCGTCCAAGCCGCAGTGGCGTTCACCGCCGGGACGGCGTTTTGCATAGCAGACTTCACCTGAGAATCCGGGCTTATGCGGACCACCGAGGCATCATTTGCCAACTGTTCCAGGCGATTCGCCGGGATAGTATAGGCACCGGCATGAATCAGATCCAGGGTCAGGCGCAGTTTGCCGCCCAGTTTCTTCACTTTTTGATGCAGGGCCGCATCGGGAAGGCGGTTAAATTGAACGATAACATCGGCCTGTGAGTTGGGACTGAATTTCTCCAGTCCGCTGGCAAGTTTCGGGTGCGCCAACATTGGCACCGCCAAAACCACCATAGCCATCAAGAGATGGCGGAGTGATCTGTTGCTGAATTCCACTTTCATAGTTCTAGTACCTTTTCCTTCCTTGCTAACCCTCAACAAAATATACTATGAAGTGTCAAGATTTGAATAGTGCTTTTGTGTCGATTTTTGACTGTCGATCTCGGAAAGCTCATCTTGTGGTCTGATCGGGCGAAATCCACGGCTTTTGGGGTCCTTGCGGGAAAGCCTTTGGGCTTCACTCGCCCCGCGTCGTCGGCTGACAGGACCAATTACCACGCTTCACGGGCGCGGCCCCGGTGACCGTCAGTCGGCCCGCGCAGGGGCCACGGCCAAATGCGGATGAAATTGCGCCAAAGATGCCTTTATGCGGCGCGCCGCTCGTAACGATGAGGGAGTCCGCCGACTTCCGGCATCGCAATAACCCGCCCCATGTCCGCCGATTGGATCGGGCGAGGAACTGGAGAGTCTTTCTCCAAGCCCAGGTGCGTCCGGCTCCGATGATAGTAGTCCACGAAACTTTGCAAGCGACGGTACAAGCCCCCTTCGCCGAACACGATGACGTAGTCCAGGCATTCGCAGCGGATGGTCCCGATGACTCGTTCGACTACGCCCGCAGCCAGGGGGAACGCGGTGCCGACAGCACCTGTTTGATCCCCATGGATTTGATTTGGTCCACGAATTCTCTCCCGAAGATCCGGTCGCGATCTCGGAGTAAATAGCGGGGTGCCGTGTCCCAGGGAAAGGCTTCCCGGAGTTGCTGAGTGGTACATTCTGCGGTGGGATGAGCAGTCACGGCAAAGTGAAGAATCCGGCGGCGGTCGTTTGAGAGCACCAGAAAGACATACAGCACCTGGAATCGGATCGTCGGCACCGTAAAGTAGTCGACCGAAACCATGGTCTTGGTGAGATTTTCAAGGAAGGTCCGCCACGTCTGCGATGGGGGTTTGCAATGACCGACCATGTACTTGCTCTCGCTCATTTCGCCGATGGCAATGCCAAGCTTGAGCAGTTCGCCGTGAATCCGCGCTGCGCCCCAGAGAGGGCTGTCGCGGCTTATTACACGAATCAAGGTTCGGACATACGCCGGGACTGCCGGTCGCCCCGGCCTCCCCCGCCGAATCTTGCACCTCCAGAAGAGTCCGAAGCCCTTGAGATGCCACCCAATCACCTTCGCTGGCTTCATGATGGTGGCCTACGCAACCGAGTTCTATCACCGTTAAGCCGCCAACGGTGATCCGTTGGTGTCGGCGGGGCCTCTGCCTGTTCTGGACATCGAAGATTCGAAAGGGAAAGCTGGGACGACCAGGTCACATCCACAATGCAGTTGCGCAAGCGACTATCGCTAAGGCCCAGCGCAAATTCCCTGTATTGATACGGTTTTGATACGTTCCGCGATTTTCCAGTTTGCACTTCAAGTAATGAGCCTGCCAAAGCGCAAGAAGCTTAAGGTATTTATCAAAAGCCCTAACATCTGCCGATCACAGATTCCCTGCTACAAAAGCAGATGCTCCACAAATCCCATCTGTGGAGCATCCTAACCTATTGATTCTAAATGGTGGGCGCGCAGGGACTCGAACCCCGGACCTCCTGCGTGTGAAGAAGGAGAACTCGTTCCATTCATTCCAAGTGTTCTATGGATTATTCCTGCTTTTCAACAAGTTAGGCCACCTGATTGGAGCCGGGCCCTTAACCGTTTTGTTTGCAATAGATGGAGTTTTGATACGGTTTTGATACGGTTTGGCTCCACATTCACTTCCACTGCCCGCCGTATCGCTCCAAAGTCGCTTTGAACAAAGCGGGAGAACAGCGGAAGCTGGTTCTTCTGAGCCGGTCGATTGCTAGCGTCAAATCCACCAGTCCTCGTGTTGCAGCCTCCCCGATCACGCCCAGCAAGCCAGTAACGGAGAGACCTCGTCGCCCGGCAATAAGGCGGGCCGCCTTTTCGTCGATGATGATGATATCTGCCTGGATCAACTCAGCGAGCAAAATTGCGGCGCGCTCGCCAGCCTGAAGCTTTTCCATGCTTTCAGAAAACGTGTCTGGAGTCTCCTCTACAGAGATCCAAATGGGAAGGTTGGACGCCCAATTCCGAACTGTTGCCGGCGCATCATCGTGTCACAGTTCAACAATGACGGTTTGAGGTACAACGACTCGGCTGAAGAGTTGAGGCAGGAGATCGATCTCACCGATCAGGACAAGATAGCAAAGGGGCGACGCATCCAAGACCGCAATCATTTGCCCGAGGCGTCGCAAATCGCAGCGATATCCTTTTCCAGATCATCCATCGAATAGTCGTGGAAAGCCTCGGCACCCTTCAAAAAAGCTTCAGTCTCCCACTTGGAGTGTAGCCCAAGCATCTGCTGAACTTGTAATGGAGTGATGGCACCAGAGCGGTATGCTTCGATGGCGACCGCTTCCAAGACCGCGCGAGAAACGCCGCCGGCTTGGGCCGCGAGAATGTTTCCAATGTCGTCCGGAATATCGATGGCAATATGCATCAAAGGCTCCCTTCCGTTAGTGTAACGCTGGAATGGGCTTGCAAGGCCATTCCGCCTGATGTGGTTTTGGCGTCATGATGCCCGCAGCCCTTCCACGTGACGGTTGAGTGCTCTGCGAATTCGCTGGGGTCGGCGGCTGAGCTGTAGCGCTCGCCAGTCATTGGTTTTTGGTGATGACGGAGTTGTTACGGAGTGCAGGCAGTGTGGCCTAGATGGAGAGCCGGAGGGCGCGTGTGACGCTCCCTGGTGGGCGCTCGCAAGCCGTTTATTCCTCGAGATGGCGAGGATACTGCGGAGTACAGGTTGGTTCCCCGCGTAGGTAGGGAAGCAATTCGAGTGATGCTCCTGAACCACGACCTTAAGCCGTGGCGGGAGAAATATGCGGTGCGTTCTGGCACTGAATGAAAGCTATAGGGCCAATTTGGAGGATGTATTCGCTCGCGCCCGGGCTGAAGATGTTCGACGCGAGTATGAACCGCAACTTCAATTTCGGCCAGCGCAACCTGCTTGAGTTCTGCTGGAGGGCTTCGATCTGACGAACACCGCGCAATTCTGGCGCCCGAACTGCGCGGTGAATCGGGCGTAGGGCGGAGCCATCACTTCCACGGCGTTGCCGAACCATCAGCTGAAACTCGGATTGCGGCTGGCTCTTCGAATGTCGGCTAAAGCAGAATCGGCTTGATGACATGACCATGCACATCGGTGAGCCGGAAGTCGCGCCCGCTGTAGCGGAACGTGAGGCGCTCGTGATCGATGCCCAGCAAGTGCAGTACGGTCGCGTGCAGATCGTGAATGGTGAGCACGTTCTCAATGGCGCGATAGCCATATTCGTCCGTGGCACCAAAGATCGTGCCGCCCTTCACTCCGCCGCCGGCAACCCAAAGCGAAAAGCCTGACGGGCAGTGGTCACGCCCGTCTGTGCCTTGCACGAAAGGAGTCCGGCCGAACTCGCCAGACCAGATTACTAGCGTTTCTTCGAAGAGACCGCGGCTCTTGAGGTCCTGAATCAGCGCGCCAATGGGCTGGTCCACAACGAATGCGTTCCGCGAATGCCCCTCGCGCAGCTTGCTATGCTGATCCCAGGCGTTGCCTCCGCCCAGACCGGGTGGAGCGACGTGCGAGAGCTCTACAAAGCGGACGCCGCGTTCCACCAAGCGCCTTGCCAGCAGGCACTGGCGGGCGTAGGCAGCCTTTTCCTTGTTGGGTGAATCGAGACCATAGAGCTTCTTCGTCGCCTCTGTCTCGCTGCTCAGATCCACCAGCTCCGGCACGGCGGTCTGCATGCGATAGGCGGTCTCGTAGTTCGCTATGGCCGAGTCGAGCTGCGAGTTGTGTTGGCCGGCCGAGAATTCGCGGTCGCGCGCGGCGATGAACGCCAGTTGCCTTTTCTGCAAATCCCCGTCGTTTTTCGGCGCGATGTCCTGCAGTGGTTCCTTTCGTTCCGGATATTGAAACGAGCCTTGATGGACCGCTGGCAGAAAGCCGCTCCCGTAAACATTGATCCCGCCGAGCGGAATCTCGCCGCTACCGAGCACGATGAAGCCCGGCAGGTTGTGGTTCTCCGTACCCAAGCCATAGCTGGCCCACGCGCCAAGCGTCGGATAACCCGTCAAAGGATTACCCGAGTGAAAGTAGTTGTTGGCCTGGGCGTGTTCCATGAACTTCACGGTCATCGATCGTATGAGGCAAAGATCATCGGCCACGGCACCCATATACGGAAAGAGGTCGCTGACAGGCATCCCGCATTTGCCGTAATTCTTGAACTCCCAGGGACTCGGCATAATGTTGCCGTTCTGGTTGAACATCGTGCGGTCAATCGGAACAGGCATCGGCAGGCCGGCCTCTTTGGCGAGGCGCGGTTTGGGATCGAAGGAGTCAATGTGCGAAACGCCGCCGGACATGTAGCAGAAGATGACGCTCTTCACTTTCGGCGGAAAGTGTGTCTTCCCGCTTGCCAATCCCGTGAAAGCCAGTGAGCCAAAACCCAGGGAGGCTTGCTGCAGAAACTCTCGCCGCTTGAATCTAACGGACATAGAGGAACTCCTTCAGGTTGAAGATGGCGTGTACCAGCGGAGCGAAGGACTTCGCTTCCGCCGCAAAGCTCTCGGCCTGATCGCGTTCGTGCGCCCTGGGCATACGGCCTAGCGTGCGCAGATAAAGCTGCTCCACGCGGTCCGGTTGGCTAGCTAATGTATCCGCCCACTTGGCGGATTGTTCGATCACGAAGGGCGAGTTCATCAACGCCAGAGACTGTGCCGGTACGTTGGTGACGTCGCGCTGGCCACGCGTCGAAGTCGGCTTGTAGACATCAAACACTTCCAAAAACGGATTCGTCGCATTGCGCCGGATCTCCAGATAGACACTTCGACGTCCGCCGCCATCCAATGGACCCTTGGGCCTGTCGCCCTTAGTGGAACCCGTCTCGTGGGCATAATAGGTCGGCACCGAAGGGCCGTACATCTTGAGGTCGAGTTGGCCCGCCGCCGCGAGAATGGCGTCGCGCACTTCCTCCGCTTCGAGACGTCGCATCGGAAAGTCGCGAGCCTGATATGCCGGCGAGAGCAGCAGCCGACGCATGAACTTCTTGATGGACCAGCCGTCGGCAATGAACTGTGTCGCCAGTGCGTCCAGCAACTCGGCATCCTTCGGCTTGGCGCCCAGCTGGCCGAAGTTGTCCGGCGTGGCCACTAGACCCTCGCGGAACAGATACTGCCAGAGCCGGTTCACCATCCTCGCGCCGTCAATGGATTGCGCGCGCTGGCGATCTCCTCAGCCAATGCGAGACGCATGGACTTGGGGTCGGGGTAGGGCGTGCTATCGAGCGCCGTAAGAAAGCGGCGCTCTACGGGATCGCCCAGACGTTTGTGATCGCCGCGCAAAAGGAGTGGATGATCGGGGCCGGCTTCCTCAAGAATGCCGGGCGCACGGCGCGGCACGGCGATTTCGTTTTCAAGCTGGCGATACTCGGCGACCAGCGCAGTGGGTTGATTGGGCAGAATGCCGCTGCGCACAAAGAAGTCGAGGAAGGAGGCTTCCTCATCGGTCATGCGCCCCTTGGCGAAAGACTGGATCGCTGCTACCAGCTTACGTTCCAAATGCTGCTGGTAGGCGGCTGCCGTCGCCGGCACATCCGCCAATACAAAGTTGACGGGCGTTAACTCTTCCTTCAGCTTGTGCTGGCCATTGTAGAAAGCAATTTCCTGCGCGCCCCACCAGGAACGGCCAGTCCGCTCAGTGGGAAGTTTGCGCTTCAGGCGGCCGTCTTCGTTATCGGTTGCCGCATGAGTAACCTCGTCCAGCGTCGAGAACTCGATGTACGCACTGAAGCCTTTCCAGAAGGTTACGTCCCAATGGACCCAGCCCATCTGATCGCGCTTGCCACTGGCTCGCTGCTGATAAATTCCGCCGCGCGGCACAGCGTAATTCTCTACGATCAACTGCGCATAGCTGAAGCCATCGCCGAGGAAGCGAAGGCTGATGGAATCGCTTTCAATCTTGAAACGCGGTGAGGTGATGACCGCGCCGTGTTTGTTTGAGACCAAATGCGAAAAGACGCCGTACGGATACACTCCGTTGATCGCCCGATCGCCTTCCGGCAATACGACGAACTCGCCCGCAGTGGAAGGCTGCGGCGGCGATCCAACGCCTTGGCGCGGCCACGTGCTGTACTGGTTCGGGACACTCCAACGTGAGGTGATGTGCTCTACGTTGAACGCGCGACGCTGATCCAGTTCGCGGCGAACGCCGCTCAGCCAATCGCCGAATGCACTGTCATCGCCGTTCAAGGGAAAAAGCGGGTTCAATCGATCGAGCTTCGCTGCATCACGGGCAGCGGGCGAGAGTCCCGAAAGTAAGCCAGGCACAGCGGCGCGCCACTGCCGGGCGAACTCGTCGCGGATGCGCGGCTTCAGCGCGGTAAGACGGCCGTGATTCCGCAGCAGCACCTCCGGGGCATCAATGGCGGTTTGGGTAGGCCGGACATTGGCGACGATGCCGAAGAGAGCGTAATAATCCTGCTGTGAGATGGCGTCGAACTTATGATCATGACAGCGGGCGCAGGTGACGGTGAGACCTTGAAACGCCTTGGCGATCACGTCCATTTGGTTGTCGGTCCACTTGACGCGATCCTCCCAAGGGTCCACGGGTTGAAATCCGTGCTCCACCATGCGCCAATGCGCGAGCGCCAGCAAGGATTCGTTGATCTGCTCGGCTGTGTTGATGCGTGGCTGTTGAAGCAGATCGCCGGCAAGATGTTCACGGATGAGCTGATCGTACGGAACATCCCGATTGAAGGCGCGAATCAGATAGTCGCGATAACGCCAGGCGAGGGGTGTGTCAGGGTCACCTTCCGATCCATGCGACTCGCTATAGCGGATGACGTCCATCCAGCGTCGCGCCATACGTTCGCCGAAACGCGGTGAGGCCAATAAGCGATCGACGGTCTGCTCATAAGACTTGTAGCCGCGCAGTTCTTCGGGTGTCGGCGGAAGGCCGGTGAGGTCGAAAGTGACGCGGCGGAGCAGTGTTGCTGGATCTGCGGTGTCCGACTTGGCGTGCAGTTTCTCAGCCGGCCACGGCAGTACGCGGACTGGCTGCCACGCCCAGTGTTCGCGGCGGCGCTCGTCGAGTTGGAACCCCGCCAATCCTGCTTCAACTGGCCAGGGTGCGCCAAGCGCGAGCCAGCGTTCGAGCTTGGCGAATTCCGCCTTGGACAACGGACCGGTGGGAGGCATGCGCTTGAGTCCGCCTTCGCCCTTCACGGCGTTGAGCAGTTTATCCTTGGCACTCAGCACTCCGGCGCGCGTATCGAGGCGCAGTCCTGCGAATGAGGATTTGGGCCCGTGGCAGGCATGGCACTGGGAAGCGAGCAGCGGCCGAACTTCGCGCTCGAAGAACGCCACCTTCTCATCAGCGGAGCTGAGAGCCGCGCAGCACACAGCGAGCAACAGGGTACGCACGTCGAGAGTCTATCGGACGGGTATCGCCTACGCAAGTCGCCGTCGGCAGATGTTAATTGGAAAACATTTTGCGTCGCAGAGGTGGGCCTAGCCGAGCTAAGGAAGTCGCCGGCGGTGCGGAAGCTTACTGTTTTCAACCGTTACCTCCGCACAGCGGAGGCCATTGCCAGCTATCGCGCAGGCCAATAATGGCGCTCCGCCAGATCATGCCAGAATTTCACGCACCACCCGGCCATAGACGTCGGTGAGCCGGAAATCGCGGCCGGCGTAACGATGCGTGAGCCGCTCATGATCGAGGCCCAGCAGATGAAGAATCGTGGCATGAAGATCGTGGAGGTGAATCTTGCCGTCCACGCCGTAGTAACCGAAATCGTCCGTCTCGCCATACACGGTACCCGGCTTCACGCCGCCCCCGGCCATCCACATCGTGAAGCCGTGCGGATTGTGCTCGCGTCCGCGCGTCTGCTCGCCATCTGTGCCGAGAGAGAGATCCTGGTCGAACGGCGTGCGTCCGAACTCACCGCCCCAGATCACCAGCGTGTCATTCAGCAAGCCACGTTCCTTCAAGTCCCGAATCAGTGCCGCCACGGGCTTATCCACGTTCTTACACTTCTTCGGCAGGCCGCTGCGAATGGAGGCATGATGATCCCAGCCGCCATCGTTCACCTGCACGAAACGCACGCCCGCTTCCACCATGCGGCGCGCGAGCAGACACTGGGTGCCGATGTCTTTGGTCTCTGCCTCGTTCACTCCGTAGGCGTCCAGCGTCGCCTTCGATTCCTTGGCCAGATCCATCAGGCCGGGGGCTTCCATCTGCATCCGGAAAGCGAGTTCGTAGGCTTGCATCATACCGCGCATGTCGGCGTCACTTCCCTGGCGAGTCAGGTGATCTTCGTTCAGCGCTTGGATGAAGTTCAACTGCCGGCGCTGCGCGGAAGCGTCCGATCCGGTGCGCGCGGTATGACGGATAACCGGCGGGTCCGACGGGTCGGGACTTCCCACGGGCGTACCCTGATACACCACTGGCAGAAACGCGCTCGAAAAGTTGCGCGGACTGCCTGCATCGCCGGTCACTGCCTGGCGCAACGTGATGTAGCCCGGCATGTTCTGATTCTCGGTGCCGAGTCCGTAGAGCAGCCACGAGCCCATCGCGGGGCGAACCTGCACGGTGTGCCCGGTATGCATCTGCCGCACCGCCGTCGCGTGCGCCTCGGCATCCACATGAACCGCCCGCAGGACGCAGAGTTCATCGGCAACCTTCGCCATTTCAGGCAGCCACTCCGACATATAGAGCCCCGATTGGCCCGCATGCCGAAACGGCGAAATGGGCGCCATCAGCTTCGTCTTCTGCAAACCGGGAGCTTCGTAATTCGAGGGGAGCGTAAAGGGCAACGGCTGGCCGCTCAGCTCTTTGAGCTTTGGCTTGAAGTCAAACAGGTCCATCTGCGACGGGCCGCCCTGCATGAAGAGAAAGATCACGCGCTTCGCCTTGGCGGCATGATGCGGGGCCTTCGGCGCCAGCGGATTCAGCTCAGAGGCCTGCGCCGCCATCCCCGTCAGCGCCAGGGAGCCGAAGCCGAGCGCCGATTGCTGGAGCCATTGGCGCCGGGAGTGTAGAGGGGAAAAATGACGTCGATCCATGTCGTGCTCCTAAGCGAGAATTTCCTGCACCACGCGCGCCGGAAACTCGTCGGTGATTCTCTCGTGACGGCCATCGCGCTGGAAAGTCAAGTTCCGGTGATCCATGCCCAGCAGGTGCAACACGGTGGCGTGAAAATCGTGGACGCTGACTTTGTTCTCGGCCGCGCGGTAGCCGATTTCATCGGTGGCACCATGGGTAAAGCCTTGTTTTACTCCGCCGCCGGCCATCCAGATGCTAAAGCCCGAGGGGCCATGGTCGCGGCCGGCGTTCGCACCCGGGGCCTGGGCGATCGGCAAGCGGCCGAACTCTCCACCCCACACCACCAGCGTGGAATCCAGCAGGCCGCGTTCTTTCAGGTCGCGAACCAACGCCGCGGCAGGCCGGTCGGTTTTGCCACACGCGTAATCGAGACCGTCCCAGATTTTGTTGTGGTTATCCCAAATCTGCTGCTCAATGTAGATCTGCACCAGGCGGACGCCGCGCTCCACCAGCCGCCGGGCCATCAGGCAACGCTTAGCGTACGACGCGGTGCGTTCGTCGTTCATGCCGTAAGATTCCTTGGTGGCCTCGCTCTCCTTGCTCAGGTCGAGCGCATCGGTGGCTTCCATTTGCATCCGGGCCGCCAGTTCATAGTTGGCGATACGGGCCTGTAGCTCCACGTTGCCGGGATGCCGGTCTCGATGCCCGGCGTCCATACGATGGAGCAGGCTACGGCTCAAATCCACGATGCTTGCCGGATCCTCACTCTTCGCGCGGAGATTCAGGATCGGCGAACCCTCTGACCGCACCCGCGTCCCCTGATAGACGGCTGGTAACCAGCCCGATTGCCAGTTCTGGATGAAGTTGATCGGCGGACCTTTCGGATCATCCAGCACCACGTACGCCGGCAGGTTCTGATTCTCCGAGCCCAAGCCATAGGTGATCCAGGAGCCAAGCGACGGGCGCGTGGGCAGAATGCGGCCGCCATGCATGATGAACAGCGCCGCTTCGTGCGCCAGATGCGTCGTGTGCATCGAGCGAATGACGGTGATCTCGTCGGCCACCTTGGCCAGGTGCGGCAGAGCCTTGGAGATCTCCACGCCCGATTGTCCGTGCCGCGCGAAGTTGTAGCGCGAGGGCATCAATCCGCCAGTTTCCCGCACGGCCCGAACCTCCGATGCCAAGTCACGCCTGGGCGCCTGCCCGGCGTGCTTTTCGAGCGCCGGTTTATAGTCGAACAGATCCACCTGGCTGGGACCACCATTTTGAAAGAGCTGAATGATGGCTTTGGCCTTCGGGGCGTGATGGGGCTTCTTCGGCGTCAGATCGTACAGGCGCTGTTCAGCGAGAAGATCGTCAGCCAGCAGCGAGGCGAGCGCGGTGCCCATCAGGCCATCAGAGAAGCGGGAAAAGAAGTCGCGTCGAGTCGGCATGATGGTCCTCTAGTCCAGGTAAAGAAACTCCGCTGAGTTCATCAGCGTATGGCAAATGGTGGCCAGCGCAAGCCAGCGGGCGCGGCCCGCCACGGGCTCAGCCGGCTTTTCGGTTTCCAGTCTCCGGGCCCACTCCGGGATCGACCGCTCCATGGCTTGGCGAGCGGCGCCGAGTTCGTCCGCCGTAGGCTTGCGGGCGAGCGCCAGCAGATACGCGCGTTCGATCTGCGCGTCGGGCTGGTCGCCCACGGCGTCGGCGATGCGGCCCGCCATGAAGCGGGCGTTCTCTCGCACCAGGTCGCTATTCATTAGATGCAAGGCCTGGGAGGAAACTACGGACTGGCCGCGCTGAACGCAATTCGGATTCAGGAACGGCTGGTCGAAAGTCTCAAGCAAGGAAATCGGCCGGGTCCTCCTCTGCTCGACGTAAATACTGCGGCGTAGGCTTTCGGTGATCACTTCGCCATCGGGCATTTGCTTGATGGCGTCCGGAGTGCCGAAGGGCTTTATGTCCAGCCGTCCGGCAATCTGCAGAATGGTGTCACGGATGGATTCGGCGTCGATGCGCCGCAGCGGATAACCGCTTTCGCCCGCCTGCTGGCGGTAAGCAGCCGAGGTCATGATCAGCCGGTGCATTGCCTTGACATCCCACCCGGTGCGCACAAACTCGGTGGCCAGCCAGTCGAGCAGCGGCTGATTTTCCGGAGGGGCTCCCATGCGCCCGAAGTTACCCGGCGTGCTCACCAACCCCGTGCCGAAGTGATGCTGCCAGATGCGGTTCACCATCACCCGGGCGGTGAGCGGATGGTTAGGATGCGTGAGCGATTGCGCTAACGCCAGGCGGCGGCCGGACGAATGTTCCAGCGGCACGGGGCGATACTCCGGCAGCCCGGCGCTCATGATGGAGGGAGGTCCGGGAGCGACCAGCGGGCCGACGCTCGCGGCGTCGCCACGCAAGAGGATGCGCGTCGGAGGCGGCTGCGGACCCAGATCAAATAGCGCGCGGACCATCGGTGGCAGCTTGCGCTGCTCACGCTCCTTGCGAATCTTCGCGTTCAGTTCGTTTCTGTCTTTCGTGTAGGTCGCATCTGCCTTGTTGAGCGCGTTGATCGCCTTTTCGAACGCCGCGATGCGCGCGTCGATCGGAGCATTGTGCGCCACGACGGATTCGTAATCCGGTGTCGCCTTCGCCACGAAATTGCGCGTGTTGTTCTCGTCGCATTGGGCGCCGACCCCGCCGCAGGGAAAATCACCGGGCAGCCAGGAATAGGGATCAAAGGCGGGCGTGAGCGTCGCCACCAGCCGATAGTAGTCGCGCGTGGGCAGCGGATCGTACTTATGATCGTGGCAGCGGGCACAGCCGAGCGAGACACCCATCACCGCGGACCCCAGAATTTCGAGTTGGCCCGCGATCACATCCATGCGTTCCGGAATGAAGTTCTGTTCCGTGCTGTTGGTCCCGTCCGGCGCCATGCGCCAGAAGCCCGTGGCGGCCATCAGATCCATATGCTCCGCCGTGAGTTGCTTTACGGTGCGATAGTCGAACAACTCATCGCCGGCCATCTGCTCGGTGAGAAACCGGTCAAACGGCTTGTTCTGCGCAAACGCGCGGATCACGTAATCGCGATAACGCCAGGCGTTCTTGCGCGGAAGATCGGAGTTGTTGCCGCCCTCGCTATCGGCATAGCCGACAGCATCGAGCCAATGCCGAGCCCATCGCTCCCCATAACGGGGCGAGGCCAGCAATTGGTCGAGCAGCCGTTCGTAGTTGTTGTCGTACTGGGCGATCTGTTCCGGCGTGGGAGGCAACCCGGTGAGATCGAAATAGGCACGGCGCAACAACGCCTGGGGCGCCGCGGCGGGAAGCTTCGCGCGCAGGAAAGCGTCCACCGGATGGGCGGAAGGGCTCGGGAGCGGCGAACGCTTGGGAGCCTGGAACGACCAGAAGGCGCGATCCTTGGCTGTGATCGCGCTGTCGGTGGCGGCGCTGACCTCGATCGGCCGCTCGTCATCGGGCCGCGCGCCGTCCGCAATCCACTGCTTCACTTTCGCTAATTCGTCCTCGGTCAGGCCGCGGACGGAATACTGCTCCTGGAGTTTCGGCGGGGGCATCTGCTGCGCGGCGATGCGCTTCACCAACAGGCTCCCCTCGGCATCGCCGGGAATAATCGCCGGGCCGGACTTGCCGCCTTTCCGCATTGCGGCGTGCGAACGCAGATCGAGCCCGGCGCGCTGCTCCCGCCGGCCATGACAAACCCAGCACTTGGCGGCCAGGATCGTCTCCACATCGCGCTGCGCTACCATCGGCCGGGCCGCGCCCGCCGTCTCACCGATATTCAGCGCCCCTTCTTCGATCCACTGGCGAATCGTGGCGAGTTCCGCGACCGTGAGCTTGGCACCGCCCTTCGGCATGCTTCCCGAAGCCGTCACGCTCAACAACAGACTGTCGTTCGGCTTGCCGGGCACCACCGCCGCCCCCGACTTACCGCCCTTGAGTAGCGCGTCCCGTCCCACCACCGACAGACCGGCCTGCGCGCCTTTTTCACCATGGCAACCCGCGCATTTTGTCCGCAGGAGCGGCAGGATGTCTGTTTCAAAACGCGGAGCGGAAACCAGGGTCCCGGCCGTGGCGAGCACCACGATGAGCGGTTTTCCAATCCAGTTCAACACGATTTTTCGCCCCATTTCATGATAATCCTAGCTACGAAATAGAAACTCGTTGGAGATTAGCAGCGATTGAATGAGTTGCGTCCAGGCTTCGAAAGCAGCCTCTGGACTTTTGCCGACGGACTGCTCAGCCTCGGTGACGAAATCCAGCGACCGCTCGATCTCCTTCTCGCGCGCCGGACGGCCATAGATCGTCTCCATCAACCAGCGCGCACGCTCCCGGCTGAGAAACACCATGTCGCCGGGCAGGGTCCGGGCCAGTTGCTGCGCCTGCTCACAGACCCACGGCGAGTTCAGCAAGTAGAGAGCCTGCGTTGGAACCACCGCGCTGTTCCGAGTGGCCGTGACTTGCGCATTGCTCGCGGCGTCGAACAAGCTCATCAGGTCCAATTCGAGTACCGGCGAGCCGCGATAGACCGGCAGGTAAATGGTCCGGCGATAGCGAACGGTTTCCGGTAATTGCCCGGCCACGCGCATGGTCGGCGGATTCACCTTGCCGCCCTCCGGACTGAACGTATCGAGCGAATGCAAAGGCAGCGTCTGACCGCCTCGGGTACGATCCAGACGTCCGGCCAGCATCAGGATTCCGTCCCGAATGCTCTCGGCGTCCAAACGCCGTCGATTCATCCGCCACAGCAGGCGATTCTCCGGGTCCGCCGCTTCGGCAGGCGCGTTCGCCGCCGACGACATCCGATAAGCGCGCGTCAGCACCAGCCGCCGCACCAACTGCTTCGTGGACCATCCGCTCCGCAGGAACGTGCTGGCCAGATGGTCGAGGAGTTCGGGATGCGTGGGCAGTTCACCGCGCAGGCCGAAGTTGTCGGCGCTGCGGACGAGGCCTACGCCAAAGAGGTGCTGCCAGACACGGTTGACATAGACGCGCGCCGTCAGCGGATTGCGGTCGTCGGCGATCCAGTTGGCCAACTCCAGGCGTCCGCTGCCCTGCCATTGCGGAGCGCTGGAACCGAACATGGCCACTTGGACGAACGTCCGCGGAGTGGCCGCAGCAAGTTGATGCGCATTGCCGCGAATGTTGATCTTGCAGTCGCCCGGCGTCTCGACGTCATCCACAGCGTGGGCGGAGGGCTGCTTGGGCTGGTTGTACGCGACTAGCAGCTTCTGGCGGCCCAGCGTCGCAATGCGCGCCGTGAGCGCGGCTCGCTCGGCTTTGGGTGCGTCTTTCGCGAGCGCCGCGAGTTCCGCTTCGAGCTTCTGAATCCGCGCTTCGATCGTGGCAATCTCTTCCGTGTAGGCCTTCGACTTGTGCTCGCGCGCGGCGATCTCCTCCGGCGTTTCGTAGAGCGGCCGCTTTCGCACATCGCTGAATACACCGGCCTCGCGGATCTTCCCATCGATGGTGCGCGTGCTGCCCAAGATCCCGGCCAGCCCAAAGTACTCCTTCTGCGCGACCGGATCGAATTTATGGTCGTGGCAACGGGCGCAACTCACCGTGAGACCGAGCATGCCCTTGCCGATCGCGTCGATCTGCAAGTCGATCACGTCCATGCGTAGCTGTTCTTTGTCGGCCTGTACCAGCGCCCATGGGCCGAGCGCCAGATAGCCGGTGGCAATGATCTGCTCCCGCTGCTCCAGGCCGTTCTGATGTGGCAGCAGGTCGCCGGCAATCTGCTCGCGGATGAAGCGGTTGATGGGCTTATCGGTGTTGTAGGACCGGATGACGTAGTCGCGATAGCGCCAAGCGTCGGTCGCGGGAATCGCGGCGTCGAGCGTGTCGCCGTAGTAGGTGACGTCGAGCCAGTGGCGGCCCCAACGTTCGCCGAACTCGGGAGAGGCGAGGAGTTGGTCGACCACTCGTGCGTACGCGGCCGGCGAGGGATCGGCGACATACGCCAGCATGGCTTCGCGGCTCGGGGGCAGGCCCGTGAGATCGAGCGAAAGCCTACGCAGAAGCGTGGCCGGATCGGCCGGTGGATTTGGGCTCAGCTTCTTTTGGACGAGGCCGTCGTGCAGGAAGCGGTCGATTTCGCTCAGATTCGCTGGCCCCGTCGGCGGTGCGGCGTCGCGGACCGGTTGCCAGGCCCAATGCGCCCGGCGCTCAGGGCCGGCAGACGCGGCGGCGGTAGCGTCCACCGGAGCGCTCTCGGCAGGCCACACAGCGCCCTGCGCCACCCATTGTTCCAGCGCGGCGATCTGTTCCGGTTTCAACTTGCCCCACGGAGGCATCGCGGGCTTGACGGCGTGCCGGACGGCCTGAATCAACTGGCTCTCCTCAGGCTTGCCAGGGACTACCGCGGCGCCCGAGTGGCCCCCCCGCAGCAAACCATCCCGATAGTCCACCCGCAGACCGCCTTGGGCGATCTGCGCTTTCGGCCCGTGGCAGGCATAGCACTGTGCCACCAGCACCGGACGAACCTGCTTTTCGAAGAACTCGAGCTTCTGATCCTGTGCCGCCAGTACGGCGGTGGTCAACGTGATGATTAGTGGTCGTACCATTCGCCTGTCTCCTCAGGGTGCTCGCCTTTCCAATTGAGATCGCCGCATCACCGCTCGCGCGTCTTCGATGTGCTCGCGCATGGCCTGGCGTGCCCGTTCGGGGGACCGATCATAGATCGCCTGATAGATCTCCTGATGGAATCGTAGAGTATGCGAAACGTCCACCTCGCGCGAGGTGATGGCGATGCTTTCGAGCAGTGCCCGGTGCAGGACTGTGAACACGGACTGACAAACGCGGCTACCCGCCGCCTCGAAGATCCGGTTGTGAAACTCCACGTCGGCTTCGACCACGCGCTGGAAGTCCGTGCCGGCCTCCTTCATCGCTTCGATTGCCCGAGAAACGTGCCGCAGATGCTCGAGAGTGGCCTTCTCGGCGGCGCAGGCGGCCAACTCCGGTTCCATCATCAGTCGGGTCTGGTAGAGTTCCTCGTGAGAGATCGAGTCCATCAGGATCAGAAAGCGGAACGCCTCCGTCAAGATGGAGGACGCGTCTTCGTTGAGGTATGTCCCCGATCCCATCTTCTGCTTGACTACGCCCATGATCTCGAGCACTTTGAGTGCCTGACGAACGGAGTTCCTGCTCACCGCGAAGCTGCAGGCGAGCTCCCTTTCGGCGGGCAGGCGGGTGCCCGGCAGCAGTGTCCGGTCCGCGATCATCTCGCGGAACTGGCCAATCAGTTTCGATGTGACATCTTCGTTGCGATACTCCAGCGGAAGGGTCTGCGCCATCCGGGGCGAGCGCGATTTGCTTACGGGCGCAACGCCGTTTGATCTCTTCGCGAGGGTTCTGGCGGGCAAGGGTCTGTTTCTCCTCCCGGTTTCCGGCTGATGGCCCTGATGGTACCTCAACTTTTTGGCTTAGTCAACGGTCACCGGCCATCCCACGCTAGGCTTCGTACAGCAGTGGCTCTACCATTTCCGATACTGCCGCCGGGCGGAACATCGGCGACAGACGGTCGGCCAATTCCACGTATTTTCCAAACGGTTGATCGTAAAGTCTTGCGTTTGCCGGATGGGGACAGAACTCCTCCTCGATCGCCAGTAACGCCGCCGAGGCCTCCTCTTCGTCCACATACCAACCGAGTGCGCGCCCCACGACCGAAGCCGCGCCAAGCGTGGTCATTTCGTGGTCACGAAGAGACAGGAGAGTGGTTCCCGTCACGTCCGCCTTGATCCGGTTCAGGAGCCGGTTCTGCGAGAGCCCCCCGGTCAGTTTCACCTTCCCGATCGGGACGTGGTTCGATCTCATCACGGTTTGTATGTGGCGCAACGAGAAGCAAAGCCCTTCATAGACCGCGCGAGCCATATCGGCTCGCGTGGTCGATCCCGTGATGCCGAAGAAGACTCCCCGCGCATTTGCATTCCACAGGGGAGATCGTTCTCCCGCCAGGTAGGGGAGGAACAGAATACCGTTCGCTCCCGGTGGAGATGCGGCTACCAGCTCGTCAAATGCCCCAAATCCATCCCCCACGAACTCGCGCTTGGCCCACTCCAGCGCACTGCCGGAAGCAGACGTCGACCCCCTTACCAGCCATTTCGAGTTGGCCGGCAAGGGAAAGGAATAGATTCGCCGCTCACGATCGATCACCTGAGCCGGGTGCAAAACGCCGAACGAAGTCACCGTGCCCGAAATGTCCAGCGCGTCTCCGGTCTCGCAAAGTCCCGCTCCCAGATAAGCAGTCATGCTGTCGTAGGGAAGTGAGATGACGCTGCATTGCGGAAGGCCCACTTGTGAGGCGATCTCGGGGTGTAGCGTTCCCAGTGGATCGCCAGCCGCAACGGCCGGGCCGAAGCGCGCGGGATCCAGGCCCAGTTCTCGCATCAGTCCGGCGGGTACGCCAGCCGAACCGGGGAGGGCGTAACAACTGTACCTCGAGTAGCTCTCGAGGCTGGATCGACCGGTCAGTATGAAATTGAGATAACCGGTCGAATCCAGGACAACCTGCGCCCGGGCATAGACATCCGGCTCTTGACGAGAGAGCCACAGCACCTGAGGCAGCAGGTCACCACAGAACACGCGCCAGCCAGTTTGACGTTGCAGTTCCTGGAAATACGGGGTTGCCTCGATCACCTCGGTGTAGGCGGAAGCCCGCTGATCGCTGTAAAGGAGTGCCGGGCGGAGAGGGCGACTGTGCGTATCGACCGCGACCATCCCGCCGAGAGTTCCGGAGGCGGCGATCGCCCGAATGCAGCCGGCTAGCTCCTTCTCCGCTCCAATGGCAGCCAACAGACTCAGTATCCCGGCACGCCACTCCGCCGGGTCCTGTTCCTGACACGAACCCTGGCGGCGGGTCGAAACCGGCAGGGATTTACTGAAGACCCGCGTGCCAATACGATTCAGCACCGTCGCTCGCAGGCTCTGGGTCCCGAGATCGATCAGCAGGATCAGTTCTCCTGTCACGCATCCACCGTTCTCGAGGCCAATGTTTTTAAGGCGCCGGCGCCTTTACGCATGGCAGATGCCAGCATCCCCCGATCCGATCCGGAAGCCACCAAACGGAAACCCATCGACAAGTACAGATTGACCTCGGCTTCGTTGCGCGCCAGAATGCCGGCAGCTTTGTGCGACTGGTTTGCTGCCTGAATCACGGAGACTAACGCTTCTCGAAACCGTTCATCCCGTTGCGGTTCCTGAATCCCCATCGAGATGCTCAAATCCAAGGGACCCACAAAGAGCACGTCAATACCGTCCACCGCTGCAATCTTTGCCGCGTTGGCGAGGCCGCTGACCGACTCAATCTGTACTGCGAGCAGAACGGAGTCATTGGCTTCGCGGATATAGGACTCATAGCCATCGCCATACCGACTGGCGCGGGTTGAGGTTGCCGCCCCTCGCGACCCAAGCGGCGGAATCCGGACTGCCTGCACTGCGGCAACTGCTTGCTCCACGGTTTCGACGTTCGGGATCATCACGCCGTGCGGCCCAAGGTCGAGCACGCGCTTAATGTCCGGAGCCGAAAGGGCTGTTACGCGGACGACCGCGGAAGCCTCGCCTGCCTGGGTGGCCCATAGCTGTGGGGAGAGATCACGATAGTCGCCTGATCCATGCTCGAGGTCGATAAGGAGCCAGTCGTAGCCGGCGAGTGCGGCGATTTCCGCAGAGACGGCTGATCCCAGGTTGAGCCAGACTCCCATCTGGGGCTTCCCGCTCAACAAACCGATTATCAAGGCGCTCATGGCATCAAGTATGCTAACGCCTCTAATAAAATGTCAAATACGCCAGCGGATATGTTTATCGCCGCCCATCGTGCCTTCTGTGGCCCCTATTGCTATCATGGGTTCGTGTCGACGAAGCCTGACCCGAGAATAGGACGCGAGGGGGGCGATCTCGCAGAACGTGCCTACCAACACATTCTTGATGGCATTCTCCGGGGAGTTTGGCCGCTTGGTGCTGAGATCAACCGGCGCACCATTGCGGCGGATCTTGGAGTGAGTGTGCTGCCCGTCAGCGAGGCGCTCCAGCGGCTGGAGCAAGAGTTGCTTGTAGAGA
The DNA here is from genome assembly GCA_044340255.1 of Bryobacter sp. Lineage (GTDB taxonomy): Bacteria > Acidobacteriota > Terriglobia > Bryobacterales > Bryobacteraceae > Bryobacter. The sequence goes on from JBIITX010000011.1 coordinate 79,469, forward strand.
GCGGGCGGCGCGTGGGAACCAGGATTCGGATCCCGTCACCCCAGGAAATTCGCGGCTTCTGCATCGTCCGGGAGGCGCTGGAAACGCAGGCCGCCCGGCGGTTTGCCGAGCGGGCTACGGCGACGGAGCGCCGAGAGATCATCTCGTTGGCGACGCACGTGGACGCGCTTTACGAAGAAAACGCGGAGCACCCCGAGCAATCCACGGAAGACTCCCTGCATCAGTTGCGGATCCAGCATCTGAACTTCCACCTCAGGATCGCCGACGGCTCGGCGTGCCCGTACCTGCGCCAGCAGATCGAAAAGAACCAGCACCTGGTCTTCAACTCCTTCTACGACAAACTCTTCGGCGCCCGAAGGCTGCCAGCGAACTGGCATGTTTCCCTGGCTGAGGCGGTGACCTCCGGCAACGTGGAAGAAGCCGATCGCGCCACTCGGAAGCACGTGCAACATCATCTCGAGGAAATCATGTACCGGTTGGAACCCTACCTCAGCCTCGACCACGGGCGGATCACCTTGGACCGCCTCGCACTATAAAAATGTTTAACTAAGCTGTTGACATTTTTATCCCGGCGGGAGTAGCATTTCGTTGGGTGAAATCATGATCAGCAGACGTACCCTGCTCGCAGCCTCGCAGTATCCTTTATTCGGCGCCCGTCGGCCGGATTGGCAGGAGGTAGCCATTCTGGATGGAAAGCAGGACCGCACGACCATTCCGTATGACGGGATCAAGCCGAATAGCATGGTTTGCGATACCACTCTGCGCGAACTCCCCGACGGCACGTGGATTCTATTCCTGCTGGCAGGCGGCGCCACTGAGCCTTCTCCTCTCAACTACACCGGCGTCACCCGGAGCCGCGACAAAGGCAAGACCTGGACGCCGCTTGAGCCATTCAACGTGGGTATCGCGCGGGAGGGCAAAGCTGTCGGGCAGGGTCCCACCGAATTGCTGATCCACAAAGGTCGCTGCTCCTTGTACTTCGCAACGCATTCGTTTCACTGGCGCAACGACTGGAAGTCGTATGTGATCCATAGCACCGACAACTGCCGCACCTGGACCGCGCCCGCGCTGCTGCCGGGCCGGCTCGAGAACCGCACGTTTATCCGCAACGGCTTCGTCGCACGGGACGGACGGATCTTGCTGCCCTTCCAGCACTACATCGGGCCGGACGATCAAGGCTCGAAGCCTCCCTTAGAACGCGAGCTGACCAACCCTCGCAACGGCGTACTCATCAGTTCGGACGGCGGAAAGACGTGGAGCGAGCACGGCAATATCCGGCTGACCGCCGATGACCGTTATTTCGGCTGGGCGGAACCGAATATTGTGGAACTACCTGGCAATCGAATCGCCATGATCATTCGCGCGGACAGACTCGGAGGTGTACTTTACTATGCCGAGTCGCGGGATGGCGGCCACTCCTGGCCTGAGTTCGCCAGCAAGAGCGAGATCCCAAACCCCGGATCCAAGGCGACTATGTACTCCCTGGGTGGAGAGTCGGTTGCGCTGGTGCACAACCCGAATCCCCAGCACCGAAGCCCGCTGGCGCTTTGGGTCAGCTTCGATGGGATGAAGACTTGGCCCTACCAACGGGTCCTGGTGAAGGAGTCGAGCGATGGGCCAACCGGCCGGCTCAACTATCCGGATGGCTTTGTCAGCCGCAATCGTGAGTGGCTGCATCTCTCCTATGATGACAACCGCCACCGCGCGGTTTACTACGGCGCGAAACTGCCCCGTGCGAAACGGCAAGGAGGCTAGATGATGAGGCTATGGAGCCTGCTGGCACTCCTGATGTGCAGCCTTCCCGCCGCCCGCGCCGCCGAGGTGCCGTCGCTCGATCCGCCCAAGCACGTTGGTTCGCCACTCGCGGAGCACGCGGTGACGAATCGGGCCTTCCAGGGCATTCCAAGCCTGGTCGTGGCGCCCAAAGGGCGTCTGTGGACGACCTGGTACGCGGGCGTTACCCCAGGCGAGGATCAGAATAACTACGTGGTGCTTAGCACCAGTGGAGACGGTGGAGCCACGTGGATCGAGGCGCTCGCCATCGACCCCGATGGGCCTAGGCCCGTGCGCAGCTTCGATCCGCAACTGTGGGTATCGCCTGACCGGCGGCTGTTCCTGTTCTGGGCACAGATGGACCGGAGTCGCCCCGACAAGGAACTTGGCGTCTGGTACATCGAGACCAAACAGCCGGACGCGACCCGGCAGGCGTGGTCAAAGCCGCGCCGCGTTGGAGACGGCGTGATGATGGGCAAGCCACTCGTGTTGTCATCCGGAGAATGGGTGCTGCCCATCTCGAAGTGGAAAGAGCACGACAACAGCGCACAGATGATGCTCTCGGCCGACAAAGGCAAGACCTGGAAGCTGCGCGGCGGCGCCAATGTGCCGGTGGATGCGCGCCAGTTCGACGAGCATATGTTTGTGGAGCGGCGCGACGGCTCAATCTGGATGCTGGTGCGGACGAAATACGGCATCGGCGAGAGCGTGAGCACCGATCGCGGCAGGACCTGGCCAGAGCTGAAACCCTCGGCCATTCCCCACACGGCGTCGCGATTCTTCGTCCGGCGGCTCGCTTCGGGAAATCTGCTGCTGATCAAGCACGGTTCGATGGACCAGGCCGGCGGCCGCTCGCACCTGACAGCGTACGTTTCGAAAGATGACGGCCACCACTGGAGCGGCGGGCTGATGCTCGACGAACGGTCCGGTGTCTCCTATCCCGACGGCCAGCAGACCGCGGACGGGGTGATCCGCATCATCTATGACTACAGCCGGGTGGGCCACCGGAACATCCTTATGGCCGAGTTTCGGGAAGAAGACGCTGCGGCCGGCGAAGCACTGAGCACTACCGTTCGGTTGCGGCGTGTAGTGAGCAAAGCTTCCGGCGAAAGGGAAAAGCCCCGCCCGGTGAACGAACTCGCCAACGGCTTTCAGGCTCTCGACCTGCCCCCCGGGCAGACGCGAGACCTTGAGATCTCGGTAATGGAGAAGATCGCCGATCTGGCGCTAATCCCACCCTTCCTGAACACTTCGCCGCTGCCGAAGTACGACTATGATCAACTAGACTACGGCATGACGATCGGCATCGCGCGTACTCCGCGCGGCCGCCTGTGGAGTGCCTGGGTGGCGGGAGAGGACGGCCCGAAGGCGTTCTTCGTGCTGGCCACTAGCGACGACGACGGCCTGACATGGTCTAAACCCCGCTTGGTGATTGACGGGCAATCGAAGAACCTGCCGATGTTCCGCAGCATCCTGGTCGGCAACCTTTGGGCCGATCCGCAGGGCCGCCTGTGGCTCTTCTTTAATCAATCAATGATGCAATTCGACGGGCGCTCCGGCGTTTGGGCAACCGTCTGTGAAAACCCCGACGATGCCCAGCCAGTCTGGTCCGCGCCGCGGCGCATCTGGCATGGGTTCACGCTCAATAAGCCGACCATCCTCTCGACCGGCGAATGGCTCCTCCCCGTTTCACTGAACCCCAAGGGCTTCGGGCCCTTCGAAGGTGCCTTCAAAGAGCTTGACCCCTTGCGCGGCGCCAACCTCTTCGTCTCGACGGACCAGGGCGCCACCTGGACCCGTCGAGGCCACGTCATCTTTCCGAACGCCACCTGGGACGAACACATGACCGTGGAACGGAAGGATGGCAGCCTCTGGATGCTCGCACGTACGACCTCGGGCGTGATGCAGAGTACCTCCACAGACCGCGGCAAGACCTGGGCCACCCCCTCCCTTCCGCCCCAAATCAACCACCCCGTGGCACGATTTCACGTACGGCGTCTGGCGTCCGGCCGAATCCTCCTCATCAAGCATGGCGACAACATCGACACACACGAGGGCCGCAGCAAACTCACGGCTTGGCTCTCCGACGACGAAGGGTTCAATTGGAAAGGCGGCCTCATGCTCGACGAGCGAACCGGTATTTCCTATCCCGACGGCTTCCAGGCTCCCGACGGCTCCATCTACATCTCCTATGACCGCAACCGCGCTACCGACGGTGAAGTTCTGTTCGCCCGATTCACCGAGGAGGACATCCTCGCCAAGTCAATCGTCAACCCCAAATCCAGACTGAAGAACCTCATCAGCCGACCCCTCAAGAAGCGCCCATGAACACTCTATAGTCCTACCGGCGCGAACGAAGTGAGATACAACGTCCTGTTCCTAACAAGGGTTTGGAATCCCTCTGCCGACTGATACGCTATCCCGCGGGCCGCACGCTGGGCGAGCAGGGCACGCCTATTCGAGGCATGCCAGAAAGAGCGGATCCTGCTCGAAACGTTACCCGTTCCGCTATGCTGAACGATTGTTGACGCCGCAATTCGAAGGCACGATACTGGCAAGCGAACAATGGCAGGCCAATCAAGAGCGAAGCGTTCAGCCAAACCGAACGGCAGAAACTACGCCGTCTCCTCCGTGCAGAAGGCGCTGACGCTCCTCAGCTCGTTTTCGCTGGCGACGCCGCAATGGGCACTCTCCGATCTGGCTCGCGAGTACAAATTACCCAAAAGCACCGCTCACAATTTACTCAAGACACTGCAAGCCTTCGACTTGGTCCGGCAGGACCCGGAAGACCGCGTCTACCGGCTGGGGCCGCGCTCGCTGGAGATGGGCTTCGTCTACGCGCGCAGCACGGAGCTATTAGCACAGGCGCGCCCCCTGCTACGGCGCTTGGCCGAGAAGTCACGCGAGACAGTGAAACTCGGCATGCTCTCCGACAATCAAGTGCTCATTGTAGCCGCGGTCGAATCCACGCATCAATTGCATACGCGTGGCGACATCGGTACACGCTGGCCCCTCCATTCCACTAGCCTCGGCAAGGCAATTCTAAGCGCTTTGCCGCTCACCGAAGCCGAGGCTCTGGTGGGGCGACAGGGCTTGGCCTCCTACACCACGCACACCACCACGTCCTGGCCCAGACTCCGCACTGACCTGGGCGCAATTCGCGAACGGGGCTACGCGCTCGACTTGGAAGAAAATGAGGCCGGCGTGCGCTGCGTGGCCGCGCCGTTCGTCGATCCGCTGCGCGGCACTGTCGCCGCTGTGAGCGTTTCCGGACCCAGTGTCCGGTTGTCCGATTCTGACTTGGCCAGCCTCGGAAAAGAGGCCATGGCCGCGGCGCGAGCCATTCGCCCGCATACACATTGGGAGGAACTATGAGCAGCAACATCGATAACATTCGCGGCATCATTCCGCCGTTGGTAACGCCGTTCCGTGACGACGGCACCATTGATGAGCAGGCGCATCGCGCCGAGGTCCGCTACATGGTGGAACAGGCCGGCGTGCATGGCTTAGCCGTCTGCGGCAGCACCGGCGAAGGCCATACCCTATCCACCGAAGAGACGCGCCGCATCGTCGCCTGGACAACTGAAGAGGTGAACGGTCGCGTGCCGGTGATCGCCGGCATTATCACCGACAGCACGCAGTCCACCATTGACCGCGCCAAGGCGGTGGCCGACCTGGGCGTCGCCGCTTTGCAGGTGACGCCGGTGCACTACGTTTTCCGGCCCGATGACGATTCCATGGTGCGCCACTTCGGCGCCATCGCCGACCAGACCGGCATTCCCGTGATTATCTACAACGTGGTGCCGTGGTCGTATCTCCTGCCGCCGCTGCTGGTTCGTATCCTGCGCGATGTCGACGGCGTCATCGGCGTGAAGCAAAGCGCCAGCGACATGAAGGCGCTGGCCGACTTATTGCTACTCAGCGAGGAGGCCGGCATTCGCGATCGCGTCCGGATTCTCTCCGCCGTCGATGCCTTGCTCTATCCGTCGTTCCGGCTGGGCTCGGATGGCGCGGTAGCGGCGATCCTCAGCGCGGCGCCCGAGGCCTGCGTCGCGTTGTGGGACGCGGTTCATAAGGGGGATGACGCCGCCGCCTTGCCGCTCCACAAAAACCTGTTGCGCTTATGGAATGCCATTGACGCGCCGAATTTGCCTGCCAACGTCAGAGCCGCCATGCGGACACAGGGCCGGAAAGGTGGCATCCCTCGTCCACCGATGCCGGTCAGCTCCGACGCCCAGGAAGAGAAGATCCAAGCCGCCATGGCGATGCTCCAGACCCTGATGGTCTAACGCCGTTCTCCCAGTCGAAACAACCAGCAAAGGAACTCCCATGTCTCCTCGAAAATCCGTAGTGTGTCTGCTCATTTGCGTGCAGCCTCTTTTCGCCCAAACCTCGTCAGCCCGCGTCTCCGGGCTCGTTGCCGACCCTGCTGGAGCCGCGGTGCCGGGTGTCACAATCACGTTCCGCAACACATCGACCGGCGTCGAGGCAACCGCCAGCGCCAACGTCGAGGGCTATTACACGGCCGCATACTTGAAGCCCGGCCCGTATGAAATGACGGCTGAAGCCAAAGGATTCAAACGATTCGTCCGCCAGCAACTCGTCCTGGAGACCGGTCAGGCGCTGGTAGTCGATATCCGGCTTGAACTGGGCGCCGTCACCGAATCCGTGGTGGTCTCGGCGCAGACGCCTTTGCTGCAGGCCGACTCCTCGGCCGTCAGCACACTCGTCGAGAACGCGACCATCCGCAACATGCCACTAGCCAGTCGCCGGATCGGCAGCCTGATCCGCTTGATGGGCAACGTCACCTTTGGCAGTGAGGCGTCCTGGGAAGGCATTACGAACTTCTCCATCGCCGGTGGCCGCGGACGCCAACAGATCTGGCAACTCGATGGCGGCAACCTCCAGGGCGTAATGCTGGTGACCGGTATCGTCAGCGTTGCGCCGCCCGTCGAAGCCATGGAAGAGTTCCGCGTGCAAGCCAACGGCTATCCCGCTGAGTTCGGCCGCAGCACCGGAGGCTTCATCTCGATGACCACCAAGTCTGGTACAAACCAGTACCGCGGATCGCTCTACGAGTTCCTCCGCAACGATGCATTCGACGCTCGCAACTTCTTCGCCACCACCAAGGCGCCTCTCCGCTACAACGTCTTCGGCGGAACGCTGGGCGGGCCAATCCGCAAAGAGCGCACGTTTTTCTTCTTCTCCTACGAAGGGACTCGCCGCCGCGACGGCGTAACCCGCATCTTGAACGTGCCGACCGTTGCGGAAGTGAACGGAGACTTCTCCACCACGCCGGGCATCCTCATCGATCCGGTTTCGCGTCAACCGTTCGCGGGCAATCGAATCCCCGTCAACCGGCTCGATTCCGTTGGGGCCGCTCTGGCTAAACTCTATCCGGCGCCGAATGTGCCCGGCGCACCCAGCGGCAACCGCAACTTTATCCAGAACGCCGTTAACAGAACCACCGGCGACAGCTACATCCTCAAGCTGGATCACACGCTGTCGGCGAAGGACAGGATCTCCGGGCGCTATCTGAAGTTCCGCAGCCCGGTGCAACCCGGCCGCGTCTTCCCCAATCCCGCCGCAGATACGGTGGGCGATCAACTCTCCGACCAGTTTCACGTCACGGCCAACTGGGTGCGCAACGTTGGCGCCTCGCTCTTCAATGAACTGCGCTACAACTACAACCGGCGCACCAACGAAGATCCGTCGCTCTATCCCAGCACCATCACCGCCGATGTGGGCTTGCGCGGCGTCGCGCAAGACGGCACGCCCAATATCAACATCACCGGGTTCAGCGCCATCGGCCCCGGCGGGCAGTATCGCCTCGCCGGCCCCGGCTTCCAGCACCAAATCATCGAATCCGCCTCCTGGTTTCGGGGGAAACACCAACTGAAGTTCGGCGGCGAGTGGCGGTCCTCGGAAATGCCGGACCTGTGGGGCGATTCGCGTGCCGGCCAGCTTGGGTTCAACGACGTCGCCACTGGGCGTGGCTTCGGTGTGGCCGCGCTCTTGCTGGGTTGGACAAATACCGCCACCGTGAACACCGGTTTCACCAGCGCCCGCATGAATTACTTCGCCAGCTTCATACAGGACGACTGGAAAATCTCCTCCCGGCTGACGTTGAACATCGGCTAGCGCTGGGACATGGACACGCCGCGGTCATAGAAGAACAATGTCCAGACCGGCTTCGATCCTTTCGCCATCAATCCTGTCTCGGGCACGCCCGGCATCATCACCTACGCCGGCCGCGACGGCGCCTCCGTCTACGCGCACCGCTTTGACCGCAACAACCTCGGTCCGCGCTTCGGTTTCGCCTACCGGCCCTGGGATGACAAGCTTGTCGTGCGTGGCGGTTACGGCCTGATGTACGGCGCCATCTATGATGATTCCATCACGCGGGCGAACGTGGTCGGCTTCGGCGATGTGCGCCAGTTTCAGTCGTCCGACAATGGCCTGACTCCAACGCTGCTGTTGCGCAATGGCGTTCCGCTTCCGCCGGCCGAACCAATTGGTCCAGGCTTCGGCGCCGTGCCTGTGGGCCGAGCGCCGCGCATTCAGCCGGACTTCTACAACCCGGATCAACAAATGCCGTACGCTCACCATATCAATCTCAGCCTCCAGCGGCAGTTCGCTGGTTCGCTGCTGATCGAAGGTTCCTACACTTCGAATCTCGCCCACCGCATCAGCGGCCGCGCAACCAACGTCAATGAGATCCGGCCTGAGCGCCGCGGCGCTCGCCAGGATCAGGCGTTGCGGCCCTTCCCGCAATATGCCAACGTGATCCTCCGCGCGAACAACTGGGGTAACTCGTCTTATCACGGGTTCAATCTCAAGGTGGAAAAGCGCTTCTCCAAGGGGCTCAACTTGCTCAGCAACTACACTTGGTCGAAGTTCCTTGACGATGTGCAGTCGGCATCCGACGCTGGCGGCGCGGGCGCCCAAAGCTATTACGCGCGGCATCTGGACAAGTCGTATAGCGGGAACGATATCCGGCATCGCTGGGTGTCGAGCGCCGTCTATGAATTGCCGGTCGGCCACGGCCGCGCTTTGGCCCTGCCCGCGGGCTGGGTCGACAAAGCCTTCGGCGGCTGGAGCACCGGCGTGATCGCGGAGCTACGGACCGGCCTGCCCTTCGGCGTGGTGGAGCAGACGAACCGGTTAAATGCATTCTCCTCCTCGCAGAGGCCGAACCTGGTCTCACCTTGGAGCCTCTCCGGCGACCGTTCCCGTGCCGAACAAATCACGCGGTACTTCAATACCGCCGCTTTCGTCTTCCCTGGCGACGGCATGCTCGGTAACTCTCCGCGCAACGTCGGCGCGGGTCCAGGGTCGGTGGGATTGGACGTGTCGCTTTTGAAGGATGTTGCCGTGCGGGAACGGGTGTCGTTGCAACTACGCGGAGAGTTCTTCAGCATTCTGAACCGACCGAACTTCGGTTTGCCGAACGGGGCACGCGGAAGCGCGGCGTTTGGTACGATCGCGAGCGCCGGCGGCACGCGGCAGATTCAACTCGGATTGAGGCTGGCATTCTAACTATGAACATCACACGAAGAGCTTTACTGGGTTCGTTGACGGCCAGAGGATGGGCGCTGCCGGCCGTGGAGCAGATCTGGGATCCCGCCGCGCCCCTGCCCAAGGCCGCGGAACTCAACGAACTCGCCGGTGTGCGCTTCTCGGTGATTAAGAAGTACGAACCGGAGCGCGATGGCGGCTACGGGTTCCTGCACGGCGTCGGCCTGGTGTGGCACAAGGGCAAGCTTTACGCCTCCTTCGCTCACAACAAGAATCCGGAGAACACTACGGGCGAGGAGGCCCGGTGGCGGGTAAGCGAGGATGGCGGCCAGACGTGGAGCGCCGTCTTCGACGTGGATAAGGGATCTCCGGACGTCGCTGTGAGTCATGGTTCGTTCCTCTCCCGCCGCGGCAAGCTCTGGGCCTTCATGGGCGCCTTCTCGGGCGAGCTAAAGGACGTGCACACCCGCGCTTATGTGCTCGACGAAAAGCGAAGCACGTGGCAGCCACGGGGAGTGATCGTTCGGGATGGATTCTGGCCCATGCAGGAACCGCTCCGCATGAGTAACGGCAACTGGATCATCGCCGGTTTCGACGTCGGAAACGGCGAGCCCGCCTCCGTGGCCATCAGCAAAGGCGACGACTTCACTAAATGGGAGCATGTGGTTATCCCGCGCGATCCGTTGCTCAAGACCATGTGGGGCGAATCGACGGTGATAGTGGATGGCAATCAGGTATTGAACATCGCTCGCTACGGTGGTGAGGCGTTGGCGCTCGTGTCCCGCAGCAGCGACGGCGGCCGGACCTGGACGCCGATGCGCGCCGCCAACCTCCCGATGGCGACCTCCAAACCGTACGCCGGAACGTTGAGCACCCGGCAGCGTTATCTGGTCTGCACGACTACGGCGGACACCAAGGGGCAACGCTCGCCTTTGACCATCGCGGTCAGTCGGCCCGGGCAGACGTTGTTCAGCAAAGTCTTTCGCATTCGAAACGCGGAACACTTCTCCGGCGAATCGCATCCCAGCGCGCGTCTCTCCTATCCCTACGCGGTCGAGCATCAGGGCCACCTCTACGTCGGCTATTCGAACAGCGCCGGACGCCGAGGCAACAACAACAGCGCGGAGTTGGCGGTGATTCCGCTGCAGTCGCTGCGCATCTCTTGATACGTCTTACGGCCCGATGAGGATGCCATGGCGCTCCTCATCGGCGCCATCGCTGACCAGACCAACATCCCGGTAGCCAACTAAAGTGTCATGCCGTGGCCGCTGGCCCGTAAGATGATCACGTGACGTGACTGTGCATTCGTGGAAGGATGGAAGAGACCAGTGAGGCTCTGGTGCAAAATCTGGGTTGACACTGGTTTGATACCGTTTCAGCCCGCGGCTCGCATATCGAACCCGACTCCGATCAGGCGGCCAACGCAGCTCGCCAGATCTCCGGCATTGTCGCGGCTGGTCCACCAAGCTGGTCCATTTTGAACGGCCCCTTCCTGATCTCCTCCGCCAGTTCGCTACCGTTGATCACAATGGTCGCCGAGTCAAAGCTTTTGAGCCCCAGCATCGGTCGCAGCCGCTGCTTGATCCTTCGATGATCCTGCTCGATCAAGTTGTTCAAGTACTTGCTGCTGCGGACCAACAGTTGCTCCGGCAACTCTCCAGTTTCCTTCAGATCGGCCACCGCCCGATGGGAGGCCGCGTACGCGTCCAGCGTTACTTTGGCCAGGACCAGTCGTCCCTTCATCGCCTTGCGCAGAAACGCTTTAGCCGCATTGACATCCCGGTGTCGGCTCAAAAAGAAGTCTACCGTCCTGCCCGCTTTGTCGACCGCTCGGTAAAGGTACACCCATTCACCGTGTACCTTCACGTAGGTCTCATCCATCCGCCACGAATCACCCACCGCGCGGGCGTACCGCCTCCAGCGCTTCTCGAACTCCGGCCTGTAATGCCGCACCCAGCGCAGAATCGTGGTGTGCGCCAATGTGATGCCACGTTCGCTCATCATGCTGACCAAATCCCGGTAGCTCAACTTGCAGCTGAGGTACCACCGAACGCACAACACCACGATCTCCGCGTCGAAATGACGGCCAGCTAACAGCTCTTCAACCGGAACGAAGGCGGACATTTCCTCATTTGTCCCGTCTCGGTGGGTTTGCACCAGAGCTCCTCAGAGCAGCAACCGCAGCGGCGCCTCCAGCGTCTGCACCAGCGCCTCCAGAAACCGCGCCGCCGCGACCCCGTCAATCACCCGGTGATCGACGGAGACCGACAGCGGCAGCGTCAGCCGTGCCACCACCGCATCGCCCTCCACCACCGGCCGCTTGGCCATGCGCCCCGCGGCAATGATAAGACTCTGCGGCGGATTGAGAATCGCCTGAAACCGGTCGACGCCGAAGGCGCCGAGGTTCGAAATTGTCAGGCTCGCCCCTTCGCTGTCGCACGTTTGCAGCCGTCTGGCCTGGCTCTTTTCGACGAGCGCCTGCCGGGCGCGGGCAATCGCGCCCACACCCAACTGGTCCGCATCGCGGATCACCGGCACGAGCAGGTTCTCCTCGGTCTGCACCGCCAGGCCGATGTGCGCCGTCTCCCAGGGGACGCTCTCGCCGTTGCGCCAGTAGCGGTTCACCTCCGGCCGCGCCCGCAGCGCCAGCGCCGCGGCTTTGATCAGCAGGTCGTTAAAGGACAGCCGCACGCCGTCTCGTTCGCCCAGCACCGGCAGCAGTTCCTCGCGCAGCCGGGCCAGCGCCGTTGCGTTCACGTCGGCCTCCACGTAGAAGTGCGGCGTGCGGAAGCTCTCTTCGAGGCGCGCGGCAATCACGCGCCGCCCGCGCGCCGCCGCGAGGGTTGCTGCCGGCTTCGGCCGCGCCGCCGCCGCTCGCAGCACATCTTCTTCCACAATCCGCCGCCCCCCCGGCGCCGGGCTCACCGCGGCGAGCTCGATGCCCAGGCTCTTCGCCCGCGCCCGCGCCCGCGGACTCGCCGGCGTCGGCCGGGCTGCGACCGCCGCCGCACCCTCTTCCGCGGCTACGACCAACGGCCCGGCCGCGGCGCTTTCCAACTCTGCCACCCGCTCCCCCTCAGCCGCCAGATAGCCGATTACCTGCCCCACCACCACCAACGCCCCCGCCGCCGGCCCGCCCTCGAGCAGCCGCAGAATCCCGCTGTCGAGCGCCTCCACCTCCATCGTCACCTTATCGCTTTCGAGCGCAAACAGCGGCTCGCCACTCACTACCCGGTCGCCCGGCTGCTTCAGCCAGCCCGCGAAAATGCCATCCTCGGACGACCACCCCAGCCGCGGCACGTTGATCTCGATCGCCATCGCTTACCTCTCCCGGATCAACTGGCGCATCGCTTCGGCCAGTTCGCCCTTGCTCGGTACCACCGCAGCTTCCAGCGGTGGACTGTACGGCGTCGGCGCCGCGGCACCCGTCACGCGGCGAATCGGCGCATCGAGAAAGTCAAAGCCCCGGCTCGCCACCTGCGCTGCAATCTCCGCGCCCAGGTTGCACTGCGCAAAGGTCTCTTCGGCAATCAGCAGCCGCCCGGTCTTTTCAACCGAGCCGAGAATCGTCTCCACATCAAGCGGCGCAATCGTCCGGGGGTCGATCACTTCCACCGATAGCCCCTCACCGGCCAGTTCCCCGGCCGCGGCCACCGCCTTCGGCACCATTGTGCCCACGGCCACCACCGTCAACTGCCCTCCGGTCTTCACCACCCGCGCCACGCCAAACGGAATCTCGTACGACTCCGCGGGCACCGGTCCCTTCACAGCCATCAGTTCGCGCGGCTCCAAGAACATTACCGGGTCTTCGCCGCGCAGGGCGTGCGTGAACAGCCCCTTGGCATCGTAAGGCGAAGAGGGCACCACCACGCGCAGGCCCGGAATGTGGCTGTAGAGCGAGTAGTAACTGCCCGAATGGTGCGTAGCCGCCGCATGGCCGATGCCGATGCAGCCCCGCAGCAGCACTGGCATCTTCAGCCGCCCGCTGCTCATGTACTGCATCTTCGCAATCTGGTTCACAATCTCGCCAAACGCATCGTTCAGAAAGTCGATGAACATGAAGTCCACCACCGGTCGTCCGCCCACCATCGCCGCCCCGCACGCTAGGCCCGTGAAGCCGCGTTCGGTAATCGGCGTATCGCGCAGCCGTTCGGCCCCGTACTTGGCAAACAGGCCCGCCGTCGTGCCGAAGTTGCCGCCGCGCACCCCGATGCCTTCGCCGAGCACGAAGATCGATTCGTCATCCCGCATCTGCTCGTCGAGCGCTTCGAGCGTCGCCGCCACCAGCGAGATCTCCCGGCCGCGGCCCGGCTCACCCTCCGGCTCGCGCACCACCCGAGCTGGCGCGTAGACATGCGTGGTCGCGTCCTCGGCCGATGGCCACGGGGCCTCTTCGGCCGCTTTGGTGGCGGCGGCCACGCTGGCGTCCACCTCCTGGTCGATCTGGTCGAACTCGGCGGCCGCCTCCGGGTGCGCCGCGCGCAGCCGCTGGATCGGGCAGCGCCGCCGCCACTCCTCCACCTCTTCCCGCGTCCGGTAGGTATAGTCGCCCATGCCCTCCGAATGCGGCCGCGTCCGGTAGGTTAAGCACTCAATCAGCGTTGGCCCCTGCCCGGCCCGCGCCCGCTCGACGGCTTCGCCCGCAGCCGCGGCGACTGCCCGGGCGTCGTTGCCGTCCACCTGCACCCCCGGCATCCCGTAGCCAAGCGCCCGCGCCGCTACGTCCGGATTCCCCGCCGCCGATTGAAACGGCACCTCGGTGGCAAACTGATTGTTCTCGCACACGAACAGCACCGGCAGCTTCCAGATCGACGCCAGGTTCAGCCCTTCGTGAAAGGCGCCGTTGTTCGTCGCGCCGTCGCCGAAAAAGGCGACGCCCACGCGGTCCGTCTTCGCCAGCCGGAAGGCGTAGCCGGCGCCGGTGGCCTGCAGAATACTCGGGCCCACAATCCCGCTCGTCCCCATCAGGCCGATCTCCGGCGCAAACAGGTGCATCGACCCGCCCCGCCCCCGGCTGCATCCCGTCGCCCGGCCAAACAGCTCGGCGAACAGCTCCTCCACCGGCAGGCCCTTGGCCAGCGCGTGCCCGTGGCCACGGTGCGTGCTGAATACGGCATCGTCCTCGCGCAGGTGGAGACCCACGCCCGCCGCGATCGCCTCCTGGCCCACGTACGTATGGCAGGCGCCGTGGACCAACTGGCGGGCGTAGCAGCGCGCCAACTGCTCCTCGGCCTGCCGGATCAACTGCATCGTGCGGTATAGCTTCGTGATGCTCATCTACTTCGTGCTCCTGGGTCCCACAGACCCGCCGCCGTTCATCGCCAGGTTGCCGCCGTCCATCGGAATCAGCGCGCCGGTAATCCAGCTCGACGCATCGGAGGCCAGAAACACGGCCAACCCCTGAATGTCCTCCGGCCGACCCAGCCGCCCGGCGGGAATCCCACTCAGGAACCGGTCGCGCAGCGTCGGCGAAGCGGCCATGCGCTCTTCGAGCCCCGGGTTCAGCACCTGCGCCGGCAGAATCGCGTTCACGCGCACCCCGCGGCCCGCCCACTCCGTGCTCAACTCGCGCGTCATCTGCGCCACGGCGCCCATGGCCATGCTGTAGGCCACGTGGCCCCGGCCAAGCGCCGTGATACTCGCAAGCGAGCCAATGTTGACAATGCTTCCGCGCCCGGCCGCCAGCATCCGCCGCCCGGCCTCCTGGCAGGCGCAGAAGCGCCCCACCACCAGGTTCCGCAGCACCTGCTCGACATCTTCGAGCGCCAACTCCTCCGGCGGACCCATGATCGATTCCCCGGCCACGTTGCCCAAAAAGTCGATCCGGCCAAACTCGCTATCGACGCACCGGAAGATCTCGCGCACCTCCTCCGGGCGCGAAACATCGGCCCCGGCCACCTCGGCCCGGCGCCCGCCGGCGCGGATGGTGGCCGCGGTCGCCTCGGCTCCTGCAATGTTCCGGTCCACCAGCAGCAGGTCGGCCCCGGCCCCGGCCAGCGCGACAGCCATGGCGCGGCCCATGCCCTGCGCCGCGCCCGAAACCACAGCGACCCGGCCCGTCAGATCAAACATGTTTTGGATCATACGATTGGCGCTTTGTCCTTACACAACTGATGATAATGCCACCCAGTCCGTAGCACGCGGCCAGAAACAGCAGACACTGCTGGTCGCTCGCTCCCTGCTGCCGCATGTACCCCATCAGGTGGTTCCCGCAGTAGCCGGCCAGATTAGCCAGCATGTTGATTAAACCAATGCCCGCCGCTGCCGCCGTCGCCGTCAGTGAAAGCGTTGGCAGCGCCCAGAACGGCGCGGGCCAGGAGACGGCCCAGAATCCTGTCAGGCACAGCCAAACCATCACCACCGCCAACGATTGCTGTGGCTGTGCCGACCCGGCCAGAAACACCGCCGTCGCCAGCATCGCCCCCGCGCAGTACCACTTGTGCTGCCCCGTCCGGTCCGACACGCGCCCCGAGACGATCACCCCCGCCAAGCCGCACAGATGATACAGCCCCGTGTAGGCCAGCGAGGCCTGATCCGAGCCGCCCGACAAGCTCTTCACCGTCGTCGGCAGCCAGAAGCCCATCGCGTAGCCGCCTGTGTTCGCTGCGAAGATCCCGCAGGCCAGTAGCCAGACCTCGCGCATCCGCAGAGTCTGCCATAGGGTCAGTTTGGCGACCTCGCTCTTGGACCGCGCCTCGGTCGCCAACTCCGCTTCGAGAAACTCGCGTTCGGCCGCCGTCAGCCAGCGGGCGTCGCGCGGGCGGTCCGTCAGGTAGACGATCGTCACCACCCCTAGCACCACCGCCGGCAGCCCTTCAAGAATGAAGAGCCACTGCCACCCCGCCATCCCCATCCACGTCACATCGAGCAGCAGGCCGGACAGCGGCGCGCCAACGGCCAGGCTCACCGGCACGGCCACAATCAACCCCGAAAGCGCCCGGCCCCGCAGCGCGGCCGGAAACCAGTGCGTGAAGTAGACGATGATGCCCGGAAAGAAGCCCGCCTCGGCCACGCCCAGCAAAAACCGGGCCGCGTTGAACTGCCCCGGCGTTTCGACAAACGCCGTCCCGGCCGAGATCACGCCCCACGTCAATAGAATCCGCGAAAACCATTTCCGCGCGCTCCAGTGCTCCACCAGTAGCGCCCCCGGCACCTCCAGCAGCAGATAGCCGATAAAGAACAGCCCGATCCCCAGCCCGAAGATCTCTTCGGAAAAGCCGAGATCCTGCCCCATGCGTAACTTGGCGAAGCCAACGTTGGCGCGGTCGAGATAGGCGACCAGATAGAGCAGGATGACCAGAGGGAGAATCCGCCAGGCGACTTTGCCGCGCAGGGCCGCGATCTGTTCGGCGGTCAGTGAGGGTTCTCCCATGGGACAGTGCTACTATACTAGATCTAGAGCGGCACGGCGTTCTTCGATACGCAACCCTCCACCGGGCTCTCATCCCGCCCGACGCAGTGGTAATACTCGGCGTAGCGCAGTCCGTACGCCTTGACCCGCACCCGGTCCCGCGACAGTGGAGTACTGCCTCTTCGCCGTCACGTCGTCGCTGCCAGGCAGCGGCAGCCGCTTGCCCTGCGCCGCCAGCCGCAGACGTACTTTCTGGATTTCAATCTCGACACTTTGAGTTTTGAAGGCCGCTTGCATCGGGCGAAAATCAAGACCGCGGCGGGCGTGTTCGACATGCAGCCGCAGGGGTTCTATCAGGATGCGGTGGCGCAAAGCTTCACCCGTCCACCGAAACAGCATGGCCTGGCCATCATCGACTCCCTTAAATCTCTTGACGGGATCACCTACTCGATTTTGAACAACTTCGCCATCGGGCAGAATGCCCTCTTGGTGCTCAATCCTGCGCTCTCTACCTTCGAAGTGCTGGGTAGTTTCAACCAGTCCAGCGAGATGACGTTCACCGGAAGCGTCGTCAACCGGTTGCCCGATGGGACCTGGCTCGCCATTTGCCGGCAGGATGGCGGCGAGCGCAACTACAGGTTCGCTTCGGGTAAAGACGGGAAAGGCTGGAGCCGACACGAGTATCGCGCGTTCGTGCTTAATGGCGCAAACTCGAAGCCTGTCTTTGAGATTTTCTACGGCATTTACTACTTGGGCTGGCAGGAAATCACGCTCATCAACAACTTCTCCCGTTCGGTTTGACAGTTTCAATCCGTGCTGGATTCATAGACAAGAAATCGACGATGCGCGCCTGTAGCAACTGATCTGGAGGACTACCCTGTAGTTGGCTCAGCCATCAACACGAGGCCGCACTCGTCTCACCGTTTAACCGCCCTGGGCCGTGGTATTTCGGACTACTTCTTGTGATCAGGCAAAGCTCAAGAGATTTGTTTAAAGGGCTTATGAAATGGCAGGAGAACGTCGCCAGCTTTCATGCTGCCGATGCCCGTGCCGCTGCCTGGTGATTCTCGCTGTCGTTGAATGGCGCTCTGGCGGACGAGAAAAGTCACGGGGTTCAGGACCGGAGAATATAATTGAGAGTCCGACCATGTTGCCGACTGTCCCATTGGATCTTGCGAAGGCAGAACTCGAGAAGGTTCTCGGTTCTCCTTCGTTCCGGAGGTCTCCCAAGCTCAGCGGTTTTCTCCGTTTCGTTGCCATGCACAAGCTCAACGGCAATGACGACGCCATTAAGGAGTACAACATCGGTGTCGAGGTCTTCGAGCGCGGCAGCAACTTCGATCCTCGTATCGACAACATCGTCCGGTCCCAAGCCCATCGCTTGCGCGCATCGCTAGCAGACTACTATGCGGGCGAAGGGCAACAAGACCCCGTGCGGATCGAGATTGTGCCAGGCTCGTATGTGCCTCGGTTCCGCACCCCGGAAGCCGTGGAAGAATCCAGACCGGCAGCGGAATCATCCAATTGGCCAGGGCGGGCGGCGTGGGTCCTGAGTGGGGCACTGCCGCTCGCAGCCACACTCTGGCTGAGCCGTAGTACCAGCGTAAGGCCAGTGGAGCTTCTCGAGTTCGCCATCGTCCTTCCGGACACTCTGCGCTTGGACCTGAATGCCGGCATTGGGACGCTGGCAACGGATTCGCGTTCGATTGTTATTCCGGCGGTGGATAGGCAGGACTTCCGCCGGTTGTGGCTACGAGCACTCGATTCCTCGGCGTTGCGTGCGCTGCCAGGGACCGAGGACGCGAGCTTTCCGTTCTGGTCGCAAGACGGCCGACAGATCGCTTTCTTTTCACAACGGCAGCTCAAGCGAATCCGAGTGTCGGACGGGAATGTCCAGGTGGTCTACGATGCCCCGCTCGCCCGTGGCGGCTCCTGGGGATTACAAAATATCATTTTGTTCGCCGCCAGTACCTCCGGACCACTTCTTCGCGTCCCCGCCGAAGGCGGCGAGGTTCGTCCCGTAGATAGCCTGGACACGGGCCGTCGAGAATTCCTCCATCGTTAGCCGACCTTCCTTCCGGATGGATACCGCTTCCTCTACTACTCCGGAGCAAAGCAGCCCTGCGCATCCGTGACCGAGCCCACGGCTTCGCCGACGCCGAAGCCAAAAGGCCCATGGCCCGCAACACCGTCTTGCGCATCTGGTCCATGACCAAACCCGTCATCGCCGTCGCCATCCTCATGATGGTCGAAGAAGGCAAGGTCCGCCTCAACGACCCCGTCTCGAAGTTCATCCCCGCCTTCCAGTGCCAATCCGTCTCCGCCTAACGCGTCCGCGCCGGCGCTCCCACCCTCAACGCCGCCCCCGCCCGGCGCGAGATTACCGTCCAGGACCTCCTCACCCACGTCTCCGGCCTCGCCAGCGGCCCCTTGAGCAGCGCCGAGCATCCAAAATCAAGGGTTTCGACGAAGGGGCGCTCGCCACCTCCATCCCCCAACTCGGTGCCACCCCGCTCGCGTTCCAGCCCGGCTCCCGCTGGGTCTACAGCGCCGGCGCCGCCTTCGACACCCTCGGCTACATCGTCGAAATCGCGAGCGGCCAACCCCTCGACCGGTTCCTCGCCTCCCGCCTCTTCCAGCCCCTCGGCATGCAGGACAACACCTTCCACCCCGGGCCCGCCCTCAACCCCCGCATCGCCGCAACCTACCATTGCGACAAAGGCGCCATCACCCGCCTCCCCACCGACGCCCGCATGCTCCGCCTCTACGGACCCAACTACCACGGCGGCGCGGGTGGCCTCTATTCCACCGCCGACGAATACGCCACCTTCGCGCAAATGCGCCTTAACGGCTGCGAATGGAATGGCCAACGCATCCTCTCTCCTCGCACCGTCGATTGGATGGCCTCCGCTTTCGACCCCGATACCTTCCCCGGTCGCGCCTTCGGCACCTACTTCTGGATTGACCCCAAAGAGAAGATCGGCGGCGTCCTGATGATCCAGGTCGACAATACCGACCGCCAACTCGACCGCGACTTCGAAGCCGCGGTCTTTCAGGCCATTATCGACTGACCTCCCCGCTCCCTCACGTGCCAGAATCGATGCGGCCAAGCCCAGCCGACTTCGAACCACCTCGCCTTCGGGCCTGAATCCACTAAAACTGCAGACGCAGCACCAACTGAAGGTAGCGTGGCGTCCTGCCGATTGACGTGATATCGGCCGTGCCGAAAGTGGCGTTCGTCGAAGCACCCAACTGACCTTGGTTCGGGTTCAGGTTCGCCGCTCCAAAGTTCCGGTCAATGCCACCGGCGCCAAACTCAGTCCGGTTAAAGGCATTCACCGCCTCCGCCCGAATCTCCGCCCGCAGTCGCTCGCCCATCGACACCGTCTTCGACACCGTCAGGTTCCAGTTGTTGATCCCAAAACTCCGCACATCGTCCAGAAAACGTGGCGACGTCCCATACCAGTACAGATCGTTCTGCAGAATCGTCGCTCCCGCCACCGAAGGATTCGCCGTCGAAACGACACGGTTCTGGAATGCGTTAGGGTTGAACACCAGCAGCCGCCGATTGGGCACCACCACCGACGACCCGTCCGGTAAACGCGTTGCTGTCCGACCGTCGCCAAACACCCGGTACTCCTTCGGCAGTACCGGATCGCTGATCAGGTCCGGCCGCCCGAAACCGCCTCCCGACACGCTCAACGGCAGTCCCGCAGAAAACGTGGTCACTCCCGCCACCTTCCACCCGCCGGCCACCGCATTCAAGACGCCGCTCGTCGCCCAACGCTTACCCTTGCCGAACGGCAAGTCGTAAGCGTAGTAAATGACCGCCCGGTGCGGCACGTCAGAGTTGGAAACACTCCGCTCTAGTCGCCAGTCCCGCAGCGTGAACGAACTCGCGCCGCCCCCGTTTGCCGTATTGCCCGCGCCGTTCACCGAAAAGTGATTACCAATGTCGAGGCTCTTCGACCAGGTGTAGTTCCCGCCAATCTCTAAACCCGCACGGTAGGCCCGGCGCAAGTTGACCTGCAGGGCATGATACGTCGAATTCCCAAACCGCTGATGGAACAACGTCACGTTCTGGAAAGCCGGGTGCGGAAGCAGCGTCTGCAAACGCGACACCTGCGGTCCGCCCACCGCGGCATTAAAGGCCGGAATCCGCCCAAACAGCGGATTCGCAACCAACTGGTTCAGCGGATTGATCCCCGTCTGAATCCACGCCGCACGGGCCGAGTTCAAAACCTGCGGGTCCATCGCGTTCACCCCGTTGATCGGCAACTGCTGAATCGTCAGACGCGTACCCTTCGTTCCCACGTAACTCACCTGCAGATTGATTCCGCTCGGCAGCTCCCGCTCCACGGTGAAGTTCCACTGCTGAATGTAAGGCGTCCGCTGGTTCCGCGTAATGGCCACCACGCTGCGCCCTTACAGTAATGGGTTATTCTCGCTATCGGCCAGAATTGTCCCCCCTCCGTTGAAGCTATTGTTGAAGGGCCGTTCCAGAATATCCAGGTTGTTCACCGGCCGGATCCGTGAAAACGCGGGCGCCGTAAACGCATCCGTGCCGAAACCCTCGAGTCCCGAACCCACCCCCGTCGTCTGGTCATAGCTGATCCCGTATCCCGTGCGGATCACCGTCTTCGCTAACGGACGCCACGCCACACCCACCCGCGGCTGCCACTGCCGATAGTCGGGCTCCATTTGAAAACGGTTCGCGCCCTCCCTCCCCGCGAAAACATAGCTGCCCGCCGTTCCCAGAAAATTTCTCGCTGAGGGATCAAACGGGGACAGCCGGTTGAACCGCTCCGTCAACGGCATCTGCAGGTCGTATCGCACCCCCAGATTCACCGTCAACGACCGTGTCACCTTCCAGTCATTCTGCGAGTAAAAACCCCAATAACTGCTCTTGAACGCCCCCCGCGGATCATTCTGCGCAAACTGCGAACCCGCATCCCCTCCCCGCATCGCCCCCAACATCATATCGGCCAGCACGTAGCCCTCTACCCGGTTTGGCGGCAAGGCCGGACAGCCCGGACCAGTGCACTCCCGCGTCCAGTTCTCGTCCGCCCGGAAGATCATACCCGGCACCCGCGGCTGGTTGAAGTTGTTCAGCATCGGACGATATTCCCCACCTGCCTTGTGCGTCCACTTGCCGCGGATCTTCGTGTAGTTCGCCGCAAAGGCCGAGTTTGTCGAAAAGTTTCGCTGTAATTGGAAGAAACGAAAACCAATCTCCGGGAAGCCCCCGCCCGGCGCCACAAACGGAAACGGATTATTCTGCAACACCCGGATCATGTCCGGCGCGAAACCCAACGCCGCCAGATCCGTGTTCACTCCCTGCGGCGGTTCGTTGATTAACGACAACCGGTTCACATTCGCCCGGAACTCAAACAACGATGTCGCCGACTTCGTCCAAGTATGGCCAAGCGTGAAGGTCGGAATATACTGCCGCGTCAGCGACTGCTGCGTCGCCGCACGGTTCCCTCCCTCGCCCCGGAATCGGTCCGGCGGCGTGTTCAGCGTCCAATCCGAAGTCCAGCGGAAAAACGTCCGGTGCCGGTCGTTAAACTGCTGGTCCAGTTTCAGAATGAACTGGTCCGTTTCCGTCCGGATCACGTTGCTATCAAAGTAATTCACCGTTCCATCAATGTTCAGCGGCGCAATATTGGGCAATGGATAGCTGTTCACTAGGGTCCGGCCCGTCTGGTTCACCAGCCCGGGCGGAATCACATTACCCTGAAACGGCGCCCGGTTGATCCGAAACTGGCCCGGCGATACCTCCGTCACCGTCGACCCCGCCGACGTCGGGTTGAACACCAGACGCGGCGTCAACTCCAACTGCCCGTTGGCAGGGTTGCGGAACTGCGCAACGGTCTGCGAAAAGTCGCCGGTCCGCTCGCGCGCCGTCGGCACCGTAAGAAACGCAGAGGCATCCTCCACCCGCCGGTTGCCTTCGTAGGCGAAAAAGAAAAACGTCCGGTTCTTGCCATCATAATTCGGCAAACGGACCGGACCCGAAAGGTTCGCTCCAAACTGATGGATGTTGAAAACGCCCTTTTCACGGACTGGATCGCCCCCCGGAGTCCGCCCGAAACTGTTGCGACCAAAGTCGTTCGCGTTCAGCGCGGAGTTGCGCCAGTAATCGTAAACTGCCCCGTGGAATTGATTGGTCCCACTCTTGGTGCCAAAGCTGATCACTCCGCCCGAAGCCCTCCCGTACTCCGCAGAGTAGGCATTCGTAATCACCTTCATATCACCAATCGCATCCAGATTGGGCACCGTGATGATCTCGTTAAACGCCGCACCCGTGTTCGGCGCCCCATCGAGCAGTACCTCCGTCGAAATCGGACGCGACCCGTTCACCGCAAAATTCGAAAACTGCGCCCGCGCCCCGTCCCCTGTGGCAAAATTCCCCGTTCCCTCAAAGTTCCCGCGTGGCACCACCCCCGGAATCGTCGCCATATAATAGGTTGGACTCCGGCCGATGTTCGGCACGCTAGCCATGATATTGGTGGAGATCGTCGCGTTCAAATCCGTCGAATCCGTCTGCAGCGCTAATGCATTCGCCCGCACCTCCACCGTCTCCTGCACCGCACCCAGCGAGAGCGCCGCATCAATACGCACCTTCGCATCCAGCGTTAACGCAATACCGGTCGATCTGAAACTCTTGAAGCCAGCCGCCTCCACCGTCACTTCGTACGTGCCCGTCGGCAAATAAGGCTGCACATACTCGCCCTGGTCGTTGGAAACCGTCTGCGTGACGATGTTCGTCCCCCTATTAACGATCTTCACATTCGCGCTCTTCACGGGCGCGCCCGAAGGGTCGGTAATCGTTCCCAGAATCGTGCCGGTGATGACTTGGGCCGGCGCCACCCAAGGCGCTAACGTGAGCACGGAGATCCAAACGCTGGTTCGAAAAAGACAGTTCATGGCAGTAGTTTCCTTGGTCCTATACGCATCTTGGAGCCCCCCACACCCACCGTCAAGGCTAGAAACAGTGAATTCCGTCAGCCAAACGAAACATTAAAAGATTGAGTCGGTTAGCGTTTCCGCTAAGGCATGTTAGGCTGGGTTAGGAGTACTATAAACTGGGCCATGGCAATCTTCCCCCTTACCCCTGCCGGCGCTCATCCGGCCCTCGATCGGGAAAAGGCCGAAGCGGTTCGTCGGCATCTGGCCCAGATTGTCGCCAGCAAGGAGTTCCGCAGCACCCGCCGCGGACGGCAGTTCCTTGAATACATCGTCGAACGGACCCTCGAAGGCCAAGATGACCTTTTGAAGGAGCGTATCATCGGCGTCGAAGTGTTTGGCCGCGACGAATCCTTCGATCCCTCTTCCGACTCCATCGTGCGCGTTGGAGCCACTGACGTACGCAAGCGCCTTGCCTCCTTTTACCAGACCTCACCCGCCTCCCCACTCACCCTGGTACTTCCCCCGGGCTCCTATCTGCCGGAGTTCCGCTGGGAAGCCACCCCGCCAGCCCCAGCA
The DNA here is from genome assembly GCA_044340255.1 of Bryobacter sp. Classification (GTDB taxonomy): domain Bacteria; phylum Acidobacteriota; class Terriglobia; order Bryobacterales; family Bryobacteraceae; genus Bryobacter. Next base: position 103,599 of record JBIITX010000011.1, read on the forward strand.
CCGCGGACCCGCTACTGGCAAACCCCGGGCCTCCTGCTCATCACCCTTCTCGCCGCCCTTCTCCTGGCCACCGCCTTCCTGGTTGCCCCGGGAACGCCTCCTCCCCCGGTCACAGCCCTCGAACGGTTCTGGGAACCGGTAACCGCCGACCCCCATCCCATCCTGATCGGTCTCGGTCACTCCGTAGCCTACCAACCGCGCCAGCGCCAGTGGAACCGTCTCGCACCATTGCCGCCCCCACCCGTCGGCGGCATGGTCCGCCTCGACGATCGCTATGTCTCCGCCGCCGATGCCCTCGTCGCCGCCCGCCTCAGCGAATTGTTCGCCCGCCGCCATAAACCCCTATCCGTCCGCATCGGCGGCAGCCTCAGCTTCGGGGAACTCCGCAAACACCCCACCCTCCTCATCGGTGCCTTCAACAACCAGTGGACCCTCGAAATGACCCGCGACCTCCGCTTCTCCTTCGTCGCCGAACAACTCCCCGAAGGCGAGGAACGCCTCGCCGTCGTCGACCGCAATCAGCAAACTCGCCCCTGGTCCCTCACCCGCGTCTGGCCCTCGGCCAGTAGCGACGTCGACTACGCTATCGTTACCCGTATCTTCGACCCCTACTCCGGTAAAGTCATGGTCTTCCTGGCCGGCATCCTCCAATACGGCACCGAAGCCGCCGGTGCCTTCCTCACCGACCCCGGCGCCTTTGCCGAATTCGAACGGCGCGCCCCCAAAAACTGGGAGCAGCGCAACCTCCAAGTCGTGCTGCAGACCAACATCATCCGCAAGGCCCCCGCCGGTCCCCGCGTTCTCGCCGTGCACGTCTGGGATCGCCACCACCTCCCCAACCAGCCCTGACCTATCCCCCGCCCGTCCTCAGTTCAAAACACATGCCACAGCACATCCCCCGTCGCTACCGTCACGTACTGCCGCCCGTCCAGCAGATACGTCTGCGGCGCGTTCGAAATGTTCCCGATCCGCGCAGGCCACAGCGGCTTCCCCGTCCGCGCATCGTGCGCCAGAGAGTTGCTCTGCCCGTCCCCGGCGAACCCACCCCAACCTCTTCCTTGCCTCCTAACCCCATCGATCCCTGCGGATCCAGATCCATCAGGTAGAAAATCGAAAACGTATTCCACTCCGGCACATAGAACAGCCCCGCATCCAACGAAAACGCCGGCGGCTGCCAGTTCACCGTACCCTCCACCGTCGGCGAGACCAGTGTCCCGCCTACCGTCGGATCCTTCACCGGATCATGCTCCAGAGCGCCATTCCGATTCAGCCCCTTCGCCCTGTTCGTGTGCATCCCGTGCTTCGCACTCACCAGCCGCTCTCCCGTCACCCGGTCCAGCGTAAAGAAACAGCCGTTCCGCGCCGCCGTCATTGCCAGCCTCCGCATCTTCCCGTTAAACGGTAGATCCGCCAGAATCGGCGTCTGCGCCGAATCATAATCGTGCATATCGTGCGGCGAGGTCTGGTAATGCCAGCGAATCTTCCCCGTCTCCACGTCCAGCGCCACCAGCGAGCACCTGTACAGGTTATCCCCGTCCCCGCGCTTGCCCGTTGTGTACGCCGGCGTCGGATTCCCCGTCCCGATAATGTACAGCTTCGTCTCCGGGTCGTACGCCCCCGGAATCCACGTCTGCCCGCCCCCATGCCGCGCCGCATCCAGACTCGTCCACGTCTCCAGCCCCGGATCCCCCTTCTTCATCGGCACCATGTACGTCTTCCATTGCAACTCGCCCGTCTCCGGGTCAAACGACTGCAGAAACCCCGGCGAATCAACTTCATTTCCCGTCCCCACCAGCACATGTTTCCCCGCCACCATCGGCCCCGGCGTCGAAAATTAGCCCTGCTCCAAATCCGCAATCGGCTTGTGCCAGCGCTCCTTTCCGTTTTGGCCTCGAGTGACACCAGATAGTTGTCCGGCGTTTCCATGTAGAGGTAGTTGTTCCACATGGCCAGCCCGCGGTTCCCGATGCGCGTGCCGCCCTTCGTCTTCCAGTAGAAGTGCCACAACTCCCGGCCATCCCGCGCATCCACTGCCCACGCTTTATCCGGCATCAAGAAGTGCAACGTCCCGTCCACCATCAGCACGGAGCCTTTAATCGTCCCCCCGCCCAACTGCAGATCACCCGTCCCCTCGCCACCCACAATCCGCTTCGCCGTCGACGGTGGCGCAAACCGCCCCCGCCCTGCGCCCACAGCGCCGCACCCCATGATCCAATGCACACCAATCCAAGCCAAATTGTAATTTAATCGTCACCAGGTAGGCCGTCACATCATGCATATTCTGATCGGTCAACTGCGGCAGCATCTCGATATGCGACTGCAGCGGGTTGTTCACCTTCGCCCGCGGCACGTCACCGTCCCGTCCGAGCGACCTGATCGTTCCGTCCTCAAGCTCCAAAGTCACCTGAAAGGCGTCCATCCGCACCAGCTTGCCTTCCACCTTCGCCCCCGTCTTCAGCGTCAAAGTCACCAGGGTCGGCGTGGTAATCCGCAGCGTGCCGAATCAGCCCCGGCGCACCACCCCAGCTACCCACGTATTCTGCAGCTGTTTCTGCTCAGCGGGAAAATGAGGACTGGAAATTGGTGGAAGAGAGAAGATTCCGCCCTACGGGCGGGGATTTTCAAGGCATATGGGTCTATCGATCCGATAGGGGGATTTGTGGGTGACACGTTCTGCGCGCCACCCTGTTTGTTCATCGTCTCGATGAGCCCATCGGGCTATCCCTCGGCTGAGTTGCGTCCCCGCAGAGCTCGCTTCCGTTTCGCCCGACAAAACTATTATCGACTAAGCCGCCGCATCTTGTGAAGACAAAAAAACTTACTTCGTCCGGGTAACTTCGCCCACGCCTCTAACTCCCGCTGCCGCCGCGCTTGCTCTAACTTCCGGTCTCGCGCTGCGTGAATCTCCGCCTGCCGGCCCGCCAGCCAGTCCTGCGGCGTGATGTACCCAATCCCGCTGTGCAGCCGCTCCTCGTTGTACACCGCCATATACTGCTAGACCAGTCGCTTGGCGTCGGCCAGCGACAGCGGTACGCCAGGCCGGATACACTCGCTCTTAATCGATTGGTTCCAACGCTCGAGCTTCCCATTCGACTGGGGATAGTACGGCGAAGTCCGCACATGCGTCATGCCCGATAGCCGGATGAACTCCTTGAAGTCCTTGGCGATGAACTGAGGACCGTTGTCGGAGATGATCCGCGGCCGCGCTTCCGGGAACCGCTCCTTGGCTCGCTCCAACAGCACCTCTACCTCGCCTTCGGTCATGCTCGCCCGTAGGTCCCAGACCACCAGATACCGGTTCGCCCCGTCCAGCACCGCACACAGATAGTAGAACGTGCCCTGGATGTTGATGTGCGCGATGTCGATATGCCAGTGCTCATGGGCGGCCAGCGGCTGCACGAACCCGGTCCCTTTCTTGCTGGGCGAAGATCCGTTCCGTTGCAGCCGGCCGGCTTGCCGGAGCACGCGCCAGACGCTGGCTGGACTGACGGCGACCAGATCGGCGTCGAGCAGCATGTAGGTAAGGCGCCGGTATCCGGCGTCGGGGTACTGCGTCTGAAAATCGAGGATCTTCTGGCGCTCCCAGTCGCGCAGCCAAAAATCACGGGGGACCTTTCCGTTGTGCTGGTTCTGTTCGCCGTAGCGCTTTCGCCAATCGTAGAACTTGCCGACGGCGAGGCCCGCCGCGGCGAGGAGTTCTTCGATCGGGCGTTTGGTCCGTTTGGCCCAATGCCCGATTAAGTCTACAACTTGGTCGCACTTATCCGGCTCGACCCAGGCGCCGTTCAGGGGTCCCCAAACTCTTTTCCGGATCCGTTTTGATACGGTTTTGATACGTTGAGAGTATTGCTGCCGGGAACCTCAAGTCGGGATGCATTCGAAGTGATTGAAAAGGAAGCGATTGAGACTCAACTCAATTTTCTCCACCGCTGGAACACCTGCTACAAAAGCAGATGCTCCACAAATCACCTCTGTGGAGCACCGTAAACTACTGATTCTAATGGTGGGCGCGCAGGGACTCGAACCCCGGACCTCCTGCGTGTGAAGCAGAGAAACTGTCTCCATTTGTTCTATGGGCTCCATCTGTTTTTCTTGCGTTTCAGCAAGTTAGGCCACCTGCTTAGAGCCGATTGCTTAAGCCTATTGTTTGCTTCAAATGGAGTTTTGATACGGTTTTGATACGGTTGGCTCCATTCACTTCGACTGCCCGCCGTATCGCTCCAAAGTCGCTTTGAACAAAGCGGGAGAACACCTGAAGCTGGTTCTTCGGAGCCGGTCGATTGCTCGCGTCAAATCCACCAGTCCTCGTGTTGCAGCCTCCCCGATCACGCCCAGAATGCCAGTAACGGAGAGACCTCGTCGCCCGGCAATAAGGCGGGCAGCCTTTTCGTCGATGATGATGATATCTGCGTGGATAAACTCAGCGAGCAAAATTGCGGCTCGCTCGCCAGCCTGGAGCTTTTCCATGCCTTCAGAAAAAGTGTCCGGAGTCTCCTCGACAGAGATCCAAATGGGAAGGTTGGACGCCCAATTCCGAACTGTAGCCGGTGCATCATCGTGCTGCAGTTCAACAATGACGGCTTGAGGTACAACAACTCGGCTAAAGAGTTGGGGCAAGAGATCGATCTCACCGATCAGGAGAAGATAGCAAAGGGGCGACGCATCCAAGACCGCAATCATTTGCGCGAGGCGTCGCGAATCGCAGCGATATCCTTTTCCAGATCATCCATCGAATAGTCGTGGAAAGCCTCGGCACCCTTCAGAAAAGCTTCAGTCTCCCACCTGGAGTTTAGCCCAAGCATCTGCTGAACTTGTAATGGAGTGATGGCACCAGAGCGGTATGCTTCGATGGCGACCGCTTCCAAGACCGCGCGAGAAACGCCGCCTGCTTGCGCGGCGAGAATGTTTCCGATGTCATCTGGAATATCGATGGCAATATGCATCACAGGTTTCCTTCAATTAGTGTAACGCTGGAATGAGCTTGCGAGGCCACTCCACCAGTTATGGTTTTGGCGTCGTGATGTCCGCAACCCATCCACGTCACGTTTGAGCGCTCTTCGAATTCACTGGGTTTCGGCGGCTAAGATGTAGCTGTCGCTTTTTGCGATTCTTTCACAAACTCGGCACCGGTTCGGAGTTACCCAAAAAAGAATAGGCTCCGCCGCCAACCAGTTTTGGCAAGGGCAGGCTTGGCTCTTTCTAATTGGAGCGTACGGTTCGGATCAGCAAGTACAACGCCTGCTTCTTGCGCTTTGTCCGGGCTTCGTGAATGGTCATCTCTTTACCCTTATAGATACACTTGAGCTCCTTCACCAACGCTCCACTACTTCGGTTCTCAGACCGGTCGAGCGGCCAAAGATTTCGAAGCTCGTCCGGGCCGCCGATCTGCCGTTCCATCACGTGATCGCCGTCAAGTCCCTCTCCTCCCTTGCCCGACGGAACAAAGCCATACGGCTTAAAGACATTGTTAATTTTCGATCCGCCGCCGGTGCCCTCATGCGCGGCATAAACCAGCACACGGCCGGGTGCTAATGATGCGAACTCCGGAGACAATCCAATCGTCTCTCCGTCGAGGCTCTCCTGGGATGTGGCTGAGAATCTTTGAACGGGACTATTCCATTCCTCCACGTTCTTATTGGACGCCAGTTTCGGATGGTGCTTCAGTACTTCCGCTTTGGCAGCTTTGGCCGGTTTCCCAAACGCCGCGCGGAGTGCCTCCTGCCTGACTCGAACGCCCTCGCCGGTCCTCGGCCCCACAAAGATATCCTCGTATTGCGACGCCCGGCGTTTGGGGTAATCGATTTGCAAGGGCCTTTCTTCACTCCCTTCATCCGCGCCTTTTTGCATCAGCGAGATCAGGATGGTGGAGAGAGCCTCCAGATGTTCATCCAGCTTGTCGATGTGTTTCTTCTTTGCGGCCTCATCATTCGCCTCATCGGCCGCAACAATTGCCCGTTGCACGTCGGCGATCTTGTCATCCAATTTATTGGCTTGTTGAATCTGTGCTTCGGTTCCCTTGATCGTAAGGAAATCTCTGACAAACTCACTCACCGGTTTCGGGTCGCTGAACACCATGAGTTGGGCGCTGGCGGCCTGTCCCCGGAACTTCAAAGTATGCGAATCGCCGCCCCCCTCCAAGGGGATGACCTTGTTCCACCAGTGCAGTATTTTCTCAACCCAGGATTTGACCAGCGCAACCAATGCATCCAGGCCCGCCTTGATCTTGTCTATAAACCAGAGGATCCCTTCATCGACTTTTTCCCGCAGCTTGCCGATAATGCTTCGGATCTCCTCGCCGACTCCCCCAAGTCCCACTTGTACGGCCAGGAATCCGATCATCACCGGCATGCCCATCTTCATCAGCTTGTGGATCTCGATGCCCACCTTGACCACATTCCCGGCGGCGATATCCAACACATTGTCCAGCCCCTTGCTGATCATGTTCAAGATCTGCACCGCATAACGCTTGGCGGTCAACAGAGCCTTGTATACGCGGCGCAAGACGTCAAGTACCTCCGATAGCCCGCCGGTTGCCGCCGCCGCGGCCATGATCGCCAATTCCTGGGCGACTTTGCCGGCAATCCACTCCGCTATGCCCGTGAGAATCGTCCCTCCGAAGTCCTTGGCCTGAGCCCAGATTCCCTCCGCATTTTGTTTTGGCGACTTGGTAACATCGATGGCATTGTTGATCCAGTCGATCACCTTCCGCGCCTGGCCCAGCCGCCGTCGCAAGGCAAGCACCTTATCCTTGTCAAATCGCTTCGCCAGCAATTCCCAGACATGATCGACCGAAAGGCCAAGCACCTCGAGCGCAAAGAAGAACAAGTCCTTGGGGCTCGACCAACTGGCCGGTGGATTGATCTTGAGGTCCTTCACCTGCCCGAAGAGCCAGCACTTCAGCCCCTCCTTCAAATCGGTGAAAAGATTTTCTCCAAGCAGCTTGAAGCCCTGGCCTATCGAGCGGACCGTGTTCTTGATGAACTCCAGCGGCTTCTTGCTCACAACATCCCAGGCCGCCATCGCCTTCTTGGCGATCGAAGTCAGAAGGTCGGGCGGGATGTTGAAGACTCGCAAGACAAGCAGGAACGCGGCCTTCACAACTCCAATCAGATCGTGATCCTTGAAGACGAGATGAATGATCCGCATCACATCGGCTTTGGTTTTCTGCCAAGCTTCGTTGTCTTTACCCAATTCGCTGAACAGCTAAATCTGCCGCAAAATGATGGGGCCGATGAAATCGACAATCGGATCTCGAATACAGGCTGGAATGAGATTCCAGATCTTTTCGCCAAGCAGCAGGGGTGAGCCGTAAATGTCCAGAACCACGGCGCCGAGCTTGGAGAGCAGGGCGAGCATCTGATTGAGGATCGACTTCAACCTGTTGAGAGCGCTGGCGAGCAACTCGGAAAGCCCGGAGAGCTGATTGGATGCCCAATTTGCCAACGCGACGGCTTGGCTCGCGATCCACTGCACCGCCGAAACCGCGAAGCGCAACACCGAAGTGGCCAGCGCTCCCGCGGCGAGGTTGAGTGTCGCCGCCAGAGCTCCAAGTGTGGCCGAGATCGAGGCGGCCATGCGCGTCATCGCCGCGCTCAGCCGGTTGGCTGCCCCGATCAGCGGCGGAATCAGAGTCTTCTCAAGATAGGCTCGCGCCTGAACGATCGCACTACCCTTGCCCCAATTGGCCGCGATCCATCGTAAGCCTTGAGCCGCCCCCACCACCGTCCCGCCGATCGCCAGCACAGGCCCGGCTGGTGAGACGGCCACCAAACCCCACCACCGCCGCGCCGATTGCCGTCAATTCATTCTTGAACGGTTCCAGTTTCGCTTTGAGTACATTCCACGCCGCCTCAAGCTTGCCCTGCACCCACTGCAGCAGGCCGTCATGGCCATCCGGACCGTCGCCGATTCCCAGCTTGTTCTTCACCCAGGTCCAGGCCTTGGACGCCATCGATCGAATCCAGGAGGTCTTGTCCCAGATCCAGCTGTAGAACTTCTGCACCGTGTTGACGAGCCACATCACCTCATCCCACCGGTCCTTGGCGTACTTCTGGATCCAGCCCCAAATTGGCGCGCCAATCTTGACCCAGAGCCCATTCAGGAAGTCTTTGACCTTAGCGACTACCGGTTGCACCTTGGCCACAATCGGCGTAATAATCTGCACCGCCATCTTGTCGATCTTTTCGGCCGCCTCTCGAATCGGCGTGCAATCGTTGCGCGCGATCTGTCCCGCCGCCACTTGCAGCGCCGCCACCATCGGAGAGAATATCGCCGAGAGCGAATCGCCCACACCGCTAATCGCGCGCACGGGCGCCATCAGTGTGTTGAAGACTCCATCCGCGGCCGCACTCACCTTACCCGCGATCCAATCCAAAACTCCCGAAGGGCCCTTTTGCAGGATTGGCACCGCGTCGGGTGCCACCGTCCGCACCATGTCCCAAGCGAACCCTTCGCCCCAATCCGTGAGGGACTCCCAAAACGACTTACTATCTTCGTTCCGCTGGACTAAGTTCCCGCCGCTGACCGGGCTGCGTTGAACGCTCGCGCCTTGCTGAATGGTGTGTGTGAGCTCATGGGCAATCAGCTCTTTGCCTGCGGCGGATTCGGGCCGGAATTGTCCTTTGCCAAAGAACACATGGTTTCCAACCGTGAACGCATGGGCGTTGAGGTTCTGGCTCAGATTTTCAGCGTGCTCCCCGGTGTGGATGCGAACCCCGCCAAAATCCGCTCCAAAGCGAGGTTCCATGAACGCTCTCACGTTCCGCGGCAATGGCGCGCCGCCGGACATGCTGCTCTGAATCTCGTTTGCGATCGTTGGCGGGACGTGGGCTGGCCCGTCCCCTTTGCGTTGGATCGGGGAAGGGCAGTCGCAACGCTGCGCCTCGGCCACGCTCGATCCGCCGACTCGAACTGCTGGCGAAGTCATGCGCATCACCTCAGAGGCTTTGGCCGTGGCCTCACGCTCCGCGGGATCATGCGGCGAAGATACACGCATGGAACTCCGTGCGACCAGCGCTAGCGTGCCTTCGTTCCCCAGCCGGCGCTGCAATACCTGCACGCCTGGCAAGTCAAGGTGTAGATTGCAGGCCGGCAACACCGGCTAGAGCTTCCTCGGCGCGTGGTGCGATCGATGAGGACTCCCGAATCACCAGGTGCGGAGTGAATACCTCGCGGCGCACCGGCAGGCCAGGGCCAGCTTCGAGTCTCTCGAAGAGAAGTTCTGCAGCTCGCCGGCCCATCTCGTGCTTTGGTTGATCGACGGTGGTCAGCGGTACGGGCAAGTGTTCCACCAAACGAAGGTTATCGAAACCCACTACAGAGAACTGCTCCGGCACACGCACCTTCAAGGTGGCCAGGCTCTTCAGCAGCAAAAGTGCGACGTGGTCGTTGCCGGCGAAACAGGCGGTAGGCGCATTCTTAAGCTGGAGCATGGCGCGGGTGGCTGCCAGGATCTCCGCCTCAGGTTTGCCTACGATATCCAACAGCAATGGCGCAGTGCCAGATCGTCTGACGAACTCGCGATAGTGTGCATCCCGGGAATGCGCCGTACGCTCGCCCAGTGGCGGACAGTAGGCGATTCGCTGATGGCCGAGCGATGCCAAATAGCGCAGTGCCTGCTCTACCCCCGCACGATCATCCAGCACGACGCTGTCGCAGTCAGCATTTCGAGCCGAACTAAACAACAGCACCGTGGGAATTCCTGCCGCCTGCAGTAACCCCAGCGACTGGGGTATCTGTTGATTCGGCTGGTGCGCCAGGATTACCCCGTCCACCTTGCGCGCCGCCAGTTGCTTTAAGTACTGATCCTCCAAATGCGGCTGATGTCTGGAGTTGCAAAGCAGCACTTGATAGCCGCGCTGGAAGGCTGCGTATTCGATAGCTTCAGCCACCTCCGCAAAGAAGCGGTTTGTGAAATCCGGCAAGAGCAGCGCGATGATGCGCCAGGGATTCCGCGTACTTTCATCCGGCACCATGATGCCGCGACCGGGCTCTTGCTCCAGGATTCCTTCTTTTACCAATGGTTCAAGTGCGCGCCGCAACGTCGGGCGGGACGTGTTTAATGCTTCGGCCATGCTTCGCTCGGCTGGCAGAAAGTTCCCTGCTGGATACTCGCCAAGCTCGATTTTCTTGCGGATAAGTTGAGTGAGTTCCTGTCGCGTCACGGCTTTTCTTATTCTATTCGATGTGCTTAATGTTTACCAATAGTTGACCAGTGGTTCATCTTCTGTTAGTCTCGAAAAGACTTTCAGGAGCTTCCATGAAGAATTTTTCCGCTATAGCCGTATTTGCCCTTCTCGCCACGGCCGCTTTCGGCCAGACATTCACCGGTACCATGCTTGGGACGGTGCAAGATTCCACTGGTGCCGTATTGCCGAACGTACGTGTGATCGCCACCGAACAAGCCACAGGCGTGGAGCGTTCCACCCAAACCAACGGAGTGGGTTACTTCGAGATCCCGCTTCTTCCCCCGGGTATATATCGGATCGACGCACAACTGACGGGTTTCAAGCGCCTCTCTCGAGCAAACCTCAAGCTCGACACCAGTCAGAAGATGGAAATTCCTGTAACGATGGAACCGGGGCAGGTTACGGAGACCATCGAAGTGAAGGCCGAGACGCCGCTGCTGCAAACCACCACTTCATCGGTCAGCCAGTTGATAGACAACAAGAAGGTAGTCGATCTGCCCTCGTCGAACCGGAATCTTTTCCAGATCGCCACGCTCACGGCAGGCGTGAACGACTTCGGCGCGAGCGCCGCACCCGCAACATCTGGATCGGTTGGCTTCGGGCGATGGTCCTCTAACGGCGGCCAGGTGAACACCAACGAATTCATGGTCGACGGCGCTACCGCCTTGACAGCCAACATGGGCGCCGCCTCCGTAATCCCCACCATTGACGCCATTGAGGAATTCAAGATCGAGACCAACGCTCTGGCTGCCGAATTCGGCCGAACCGGTGGCGCGGTTATAAATGCGATCTATAAGTCGGGCACCAACGACTTGCATGGCACGATCTACGACTTCTGGAAGAACCGCGTGCTCAACGCAAACTCATGGCTGAACAACCGTAGCAACCGCGCGCGGGACTTCCTCAACGTCCATACTTTTGGCTACAGCGTGGGCGGGCCGGTGGTAATTCCGAAACTCTACAACGGTCGCAACAAGCTGTTTTTCTTCCACAATTACGAGGGCTACCGGGACGTGCTGCCCTCTCGCCTGCTGCTTACGGTGCCCACGGCAGCCGAAAAGACAGGCGACTTTTCTCAACGCCGCACGGCTGCCGGAACTCTGATCAACATCTATGACCCGCTCACCACCACGGCCGTTCCGAATCAGGCAAATCGCTTCACGCGGTCGGTTTTCCCCGGCAACGTAGTTCCTGCCAATCGCCTGGACCCGGTGGCGCGCAACCTCGCCGCCTACTATCCCGCGCCCAACACCACTCCTATCGATCCGTTCTCCAATGCCAATAACTATCTGGTGAATGCCACGGGCCAAAATCGCCAGAACATGTGGACCATCAAGACCGACTACAACATCCGCGATGGCGCACGGCTCTTCGTCCGCTACACAGAAAGCGAACAGGGCGGAGGCGCCGCTAATCTCTTTGGGCCCACCCCCGGATGCTCCACCTGTCTGATTCAAAACAACCCCGGCGGTGCGTTTTCGGCACGAGGCGGCGGATCGAATCTCTTTGTCTTTCCCAAGAACGCCGTCGTTGGATACTCCAGCACCCTGACTCCGACTACAATTCTCGACCTGCGCTACTCTCTAAATCGCCAGCTCCTGAGCCGCTTACCCCAATCCGCCGGTTTTGATCTTGGCGCCGCAGGCTTCCCTTCGCAGTTCGCTTCCTCGGTCTTCTACAAGACCTTCCCACCGATCAGCATCGCCAACTACGAAGGGCTGGGTTCGCGCTCCAACGGTGACCTCCTTCGCCGGGGCGACCTTTCGCATTCCCTGCAGGGCAGCATCACAAAGATCTCGGGCAAGCACACCATCAAATTTGGCGGCGATGCCCGCATGTACCGCTACGCCGACATCCAGGCAAGCGACGTAACGCCTTCGTTCAGCTTCAATCAGGCCTGGACGCAACAGGATCCCTTTGCCCCAAGTCCCACTGCGGGATGGAGCATGGCATCCTTCATGCTGGGCCTGCCCGCGGGTGGCAACAACCGCATACCCGGATCGATTGCCGTGCAATGGTTTTACCTGGCTGGCTATGTGCAGGATGACTGGCGTGTATCGAACCGCCTGACGCTGAACCTGGGCTTTCGGTATGACCTCGAAACACCCTATACGGAGCGTTTCGACCGCAACACCAGCTTCGACCTCAACCTGCGTTCAGCTGCCACCAATCGTCTCCCCTCTGCACTTGGAGCACTGCAATTCATGGGTAAAGACATCGATTCCCGCTACCGCAATCCAGTTGACCGAAACAACTTCGGCCCACGCGTGGGCCTGGCTTACAAGCTCAAGACGCAAACCGTTCTTCGCGCTGCTTATGGCTTGTTCTATCAGCCGATAGTCAATACCGGATTCGGTGCTGCTACCTTCGGTGCCCTCGGCTATGACGGCGATACGCCGTTTCTCGCTAGCACCGACGGCGGCTTGACGCCCGCACGCCGCTTGAGCAATCCATTCCCGGACGGCTTCAATCCCCCGACGGGCAATGCCGATGGGCCCAACACACTACTGGGCCAGAACGTCACCACCCAATTGCGCAACATTGTCGCGCCCTACACGCAGCAGTTTAATGTGGGAGTTCAACACCAGATGAAGTCCTGGCTGCTTGACGTCGGTTACGTGGGCTCGCGTGGCGTCAACCAGTACATCAATATCCAGGGCAATCAGTTGGACCCCTCACTCTACTCTCGTGGTGCCGCGCTCAATGCGCAGGTACCGAATCCTTTCCTCGGCCTGGTAGCTCGCGGACCTTTTTCCGCCGCGACTCTGAGTCAAGGGCAGCTCTTGCGGCCCTTCCCGCAATTCACAGATGTGCAATACAACACCGTCTCTGCAGGCCAGATGAGCTACAACGCGCTGCAGACCAAGTTGGAGCGGCGCTTCAGTAATGGCTTCTCGCTGCTCACCGCATACACCTGGTCAAAGAATATCGGCAACGTTGGCGAGCGCTATTGGCGTAGCACCGGTATCCAGAACCAGTACGACAACTCAATAGAACGAAGCCTTTCTCCCATCGACGTGGGTCATCGCATGACCTCAGCTTTTCTATATGACCTGCCCTTCGGCAAGGGCCGCCCCTGGGCCAACTCGCTGCCTGGCGCCGTGAATCTTCTGGTCGGCGGCTGGCAACTCAACGGCGTCTTCACTCTACAAAGTGGCCTGCCGCTTTCGATCGGTGTGCCGGTAAACAGCATTGGTTTTGGCGCCGGGCAACGAGCCAACAACAACGGCCGCTCGGCCCTGCTCCCGGAAGACCAACGCACGCCGTTACGCTGGTTTGATACCTCGGTCTTCTCACAGCCCGACCCCTTTACCTTCGGCAATACCGGCCCCCAATCGCCAGACCTGCGCGGCACGGGCGTCAACTCCTGGAACGTGTCCTTCTTCAAGAACACGGCGATCCGCGAGCGTGTCACACTGCAGTTCCGTGCGGAATTCTTCAACTTCCTCAATCATCCGCTCTGGGGCAATCCGGGGACAACGGTAAACACGCCTGCCTTCGGTCAGGTGGCTCAGAAGGGCGGCAACCGCAACGGGCAGCTTGCACTGAAAGTGCTGTTTTAAAACCATGGCGATCTGCGTCTTCATTCTCTCGTCGCTGGTTGCACTGGACTTCCAGAAGGACGTCAAGCCGATCCTCGCCAATCACTGCTTTCACTGCCACGGGCCGGATGCAGAGAACCGAAAAGCCGCACTCCGGCTCGACACCCGTGCCGGCTCGTTGGAGAAAGTTGTCGTCCCGGGCGACCCTGCGAAGAGTATCTTGTGGCAGCGCGTCGCTCACACCAAGCCCGCTCTGCGCATGCCTCCGCCCTATGCGCACAAGGATCTGTCACCTGCACAGACAGAGGTGCTCCGCGAATGGATCGAGGCTGGTGCGCCGTGGAAAGAGCACTGGTCACTGGTGGCGCCCGTACGGCCTGTTGTCCCCGGTGGCGACAGGCATCCTGTGGACGCGTTTATCCGCTCCCGGCTGACGAAGGAGAAGCTGTTACCCGCCCCTGAAGCGGACCGCCCACGGCTGATCCGGCGCTTGAGTCTGGACCTTACCGGGCTGCCGCCGACCTCCGAGCAAGTCGAGGCCTTTGTCCGGGATACAAAGCCTGGCGCCTATGAGCGCGTGGTCGACCGCTACCTGGCATCTCCGCACTGGGGCGAACATCGCGGACGCTATTGGCTGGACGCGGCCCGCTACGGCGATACGCATGGGCTGCATTCCGACAATCGCCGGGAGATCTGGCCCTGGCGGGATTGGGTGATTCAAGCCTTCAATCGAAACCAGCCCTTCGATCAGTTTGCGCTGGAACAATTGGCCGGCGATCTGCTCCCGAACCCCACTTTAGACCAGCGCATCGCTACCGGATTTCATCGCAACCATATAGCCACAGGCGAGGGCGGCGTGATTCCCGAAGAGGTTAAGGCGATCTATGTGAAGGACATGGTGGACACCACGTCTACCGTCTTTCTGGGACTCACTCTCGGTTGCGCCACCTGCCACGACCACAAGTACGATCCGCTTGCGCAGAAGGACTTCTATCGCATGGCGGCGTTCTTTAACAACACTACAGAAGTGACGGTACACGGGGAGATCGCCGAACCTGAGCCCGTGCTGCTGATCCCAAGCGCCGCGGACGTGAGTCGCCTGTCACAACTGGAGCCCGAGATCCTGCGATTGCGCAAGCAGTGGCAGGGCCTTCTAAAAGAGAGCAAAGCGCAAGATTCGCTTTTGAAACCCAAGCGTGAGGAAATCCATGCGAAAGCTTTGCCGATCCCGCCGGCGGGGGCTTTTACGGCGCAGGTGCAGTGCGGCTATCTTGACCAGCACCTCATCACGCTGGCCACAGGACGCCATGAAAAGAATCTTCAATGGGAACTCGCCATCGAGTCCTTCCTGCCCGTTTTCCGCCTGGAAGGGCAGGGCATCCAAGGGCAATTGGCTCTGCGTGGAAACACTTTCCGTGTCCCGCCTGTGTCTCTCAAGGAGAAGGAGATCACGGTCACCTGGGACGGATCGGGCCGCCCCGAGGGAGTGACGCTTTATGTCGACGGCCGCGCCCTGGCGCTCAGCCGGGTGGCGGCACGTCCCTTGCGCGGTCAGCCGGATGTGAAGTTCATCAAGCAGACGCTGTTCTATCGTCAAGCGCTGGGGCCGCTGGATGTAGCCAGGAGCCTCTTTGCGCACAACACGCTTGCCCACACGGCCGAGCAGTATCCCGAGGAGTTCCTGGCCCTGTCCAAGGCCGAGAAGGAATATCGGGATATCCGCATGCGCGGAAACGTTACGTTGGTGATGCGCGAGAAGGAAGAAGCGGCCAAGGCGCATCTGCTAAAGCGTGGTCAGTATGACCAGCCGGGTGAGGAGTTGTACGCGGCGACCCCAGCGGTGTTGCCGCCGATGCGTCCCGAATGGCCGCGGAATCGCCTCGGCCTGGCACGCTGGATTGTGGATGAAGTGAATCCGCTCACTGCGCGTGTAACCGTGAATCGCTTTTGGCAGGAATTGTTCGGCACCGGCCTGGTGAAGACCTCCGACGACTTCGGCGCCACCGGGGAGCCGCCCGTCCATCCGGAACTCCTGGACTGGTTGGCGGTGGAGTTTCGCGAATCGGGCTGGGATGTGAAGAAACTCTTTCGGCTCATGGTGACCTCGGCCACGTACCGTCAAGCCGCCGTCACCACGGAAGACAAGCGTTTGCGCGATCCGGAGAATCGCTTGCTTTCGCGAGGGCCCCGGTTCCGCATGGACGCCGAAATGCTTCGTGATTCGGCGCTCGCCGCCAGCGGACTGCTCGAACGAGCCGTCGGCGGAGAAAGCGTCAAACCGCTGCAGCCGGAGGGGGTATGGGAGTCGGTCGCGGTCCTCTTCAGCAATACTCGTTTCTACCAGCCCGACTCCGGGCCCGCTTTGCGGCGACGCAGCCTGTACACGTTCTGGAAACGCGCGGCCCCGCCGCCGGCGCTTGAAATCCTGAATGCTCCGACGCGTGAGACTTGTGTTGTGCGCCGCGAGCGAACCAACACGCCTCTGCAGGCTCTGGTGACTTTGAACGATCCAGACTTCTTTGCGGCCGCGCGGGCACTGGCAAAAGAGGCAACGCAGCGCTCTGCCGCACCGCTTGAGTATGTGGCCGGTCGCCTGCTCGCGCGTCGTCTCACCCAGGAGGAGACCACAGCAGCCGAGCGAACGCGCTCGCGACTCGTGGCACATTATCGTCAGCATGAAGACGAGGCTCGCACCATCAGCGGTCGTCCTGATGCAAATGCCGCTGCCTGGGTAATGCTGGTGAGCCAGCTGATGAATCTCGATGAGGTGTTGAACAAATGAGTAGCTTGCAACATACCCGGCGTGCTCTTTTCCGCCGTGGCGCCCAGGGGCTGGGTGCAGCAGCGCTCACCCAACTCCTGCAAGGGGAGACCCTTCCAGGTTTGCCGCACTTTGCGCCGCGTGCCAAAAGCATCATCTACATGCACATGGTGGGTGGCCCGCCGCAGATGGACCTCTTCGACTACAAACCCGCGATGAAGGATTGGTACGACAAGGATCTGCCTGCGAGCGTACGACAAGGGCAACGGCTGACCACGATGACCTCTGGGCAGTCGAGGTTCCCCATCGCGCCATCGATCTACGAATTTCAACAGCACGGTCAGAGTGGCGCGTGGTTCTCGAATCTACTGCCCAACACGGCGAAGCTTGCTGACCGCTTGACTTTCGTCAAGTCGCTCCAGACCGAGGCCATCAATCACGATCCCGCCATCACATTCATTCAAACCGGCAGCATGGTGCCCGGCAAAGCCTGCATAGGCTCCTGGATCAGCTACGGCCTGGGCTCGATGAACAAGGATCTGCCGGCCTTCGTCGTACTGCACGCCAACCATACGCATCCCAAAGCCAACGTGCAACCCATCTCTGCCCGGCTCTGGAGCAGCGGCTTTCTTTCATCGAAGCATTCCGGCGTTGCCCTGCGCTCAATGGGCGACCCGGTGCTTTATCTGTCGAATCCGCCGGGGGTAAGCGCGCCGGGGCGGCGCATCGTACTCGACGGGCTCAAGGAGATGAACCAACTCGAACAACGCCGGAACGGCGACCCGGAAGTGCTGGCACGAATCGAGCAGTATGAAATGGCATTTCGCATGCAAACGTCCGTGCCGGAACTGGCTGACTTCTCCAAAGAGCCCGAGTCCACCTATCGGCTCTACGGAGAGGATGCCCGCACACCCGGCTCATTTGCGCGAACCTGTGTGCAGGCGCGGCGTCTGGTGGAGCGGGGCGTGCGCTTCGTTCAGATCTACCAGCGCGGTTGGGACCTGCATGCCACCCTGCCGGAGGTCCTACCCAGCCAATGCAAAGATATCGACCAGGCGTCCTTCGGTTTGATCGAGGATCTGCGCAGCCGCGGACTCCTCGACCAGACGCTGGTTCTCTGGGGCGGCGAGTTCGGCCGCACCATTTACTCACAGGGGAAACTGACACCCACCGACTACGGGCGCGATCATCACCCGCGCTGCTTCACAATGTGGATGGCCGGGGGCGGCTTGAAGCCCGGTGTCACGCACGGCGAGACAGACGAGTTCTCGTACAACGTGACACGCGACCCGGTCCATATTCGCGACTTACAGGCGACCATCCTCCGTCAAATGGGCATCGATCATCAGCGGCTGACTTATGCGTATCAAGGCCTCGACCAGAAGCTGACTGGCGTTGAGAAAGCGCATGTCGTAAAGGAGATTCTGACTTGATTCGCTATTCAATCGCATTCTGCGCATGGCCTTTACTGGCAGCTGTCAGTGTGGTCAACGTTGAGCCGACTGTGCTGTTCCCGCGCGCCACACCGCTGCGCCAGGTGGCATTGGTCGCACTAGTGAATGATAAGGCTGCCCCGGCAAGCTGCGACCTGTCCGCAGGACAGACGCCACCGGTCAAAGTGACCGCCGCTGCAGGAGTATCCAGACATCGTGTCCTGGTGGACGACATAGCGGCTCCGGCTGAGATCGCCTTCACTGTGCGCTGTGCTGGACAAGCGCCGATCGAAGTGAAGAAGGCGTGGCAGCCTGCTCGCAAATGGAAGGTCTTCATCATGGAGTCTTCCCACGAGGATCTCGGTTACGAAGATTACATCTTCAACAAGCAAAAAGAGGTCGCCGACTTCATCGATCTCGCCAAACATTTGAGCGGAAACCCCGAGAACCAGAGCGAGTTCGAACGCGCCGCCAGCAATCGCTACCAGTTCACTATGGAGACGTTGGTCTTCTTCCGCAACTACATTGAGGAGCGTGGCCCTGTCGCATGGCGAAAGCTCGCACGAGACTACCTGGCAAAAGGAACCATGCATCTGGGCGGAGCGCCCAGCGGCGTTCATGCGCAATGGATGGACTATGAGGAACTCGCCCGCAGCATGTATCCCGCCCGGCGTGAAATGAAGGACCGCTTCGGCCTCGACCTCAAGACCTTCATGATTGTCGATAACCCAAGCGTCTCCTGGTCAGCCGCACAAGCTGCGGCGCAGGCTGGCTTCAAGTACATTGCACGCTTGGGCCAGGGTTGGCGCACAGGCGGAAACAACGACTATCGCACCACGCAAGTGCCAGCGCTCTTCTGGTGGCAGGGGCCCAACGGCAAAGACCGCATTCTCTTCGGCTGGCGGTCGCATTACGGACAAGGCTTCTGGTTTGGACAGACTGGTGCAGGGAACGCTTCGCGTTCCATCATTGGTGACCTTCCCAGCGACTTTGTTAATTCTTACTTGCAGCGCGTGGAGACAGGTGACCTCTTGGGCCCTTACGCCTACGATGCCATCCTGGAACCGGCTTATGGCGACCACGACGTGCCGTTCTACGATCGCGGCCTCCTTGCGCGCTGGTCCAGCCAGTATGCTTATCCCGAAATCCGGGTTACCGGACCCGATCCGTTCTTCAGCTACATCGAGTCTCGCTGGGGGGCGCAATTGCCGACACTGCGAGGCGAAATGAACAACTTCTCCGCAGACTATGCCACTATCGATCCCGACTCGCAGGGTTGGAAGCGAAAGGCGTCCAGATTGTTGCCCCTCGCCGAGACCGTGGGTGCACTTGTGGGTGCGCATTCTCCGGCCTTCACGCTTTCGCCAGCCGATTTGAACCGCACGTACACACGTATCTTCGACTACGACGAACATAGCTGGCCCACGCTGTTGCCCGCCAGCGACGTTCAGCTTTTCAACGGTGCCTGGATCAAGAAGCATGAAGCCCGGCGCGCACTGAATGATGCCGAGTCGCTTTGGAAGCAAGCCTCCTCCGCGCTGGCGACACAGATTGCCAGCACTGGGTCCACAGTCGCCGTCTTCAATGGACTCGCGCACGCACGCACCAGTCTGGTGGAATGGGACGGCCGCGCGGCGTCACTCATTGATGTCGCAACAGGCAAGCGCATCGCTGTGCAGCAGCGCGACGGAAAGTCCATCTTCATCGCGGAAGATGTGCCCGCTCTTGGCTATCGCCTCTACCGCATCGATTCTATCGCCGCACAGCCTGGCAAGACGCTGAGCGCGACACCACATTCCATCGCAAACGAATTCTACGAGGTCGGCTTCGACGCTGTGACGGGCGTCGTCCGCAGCATTCGTGAGAAGTCCAACGGCCGTGAGTGGATAGATCCCAAGGCTGCGCACGGAGCCAATCAGATGGTCTATGTCTCCACTGCCTCTCGCGAGGCCCACCCCACTGGCTCGCATTCTCCGTTAAGGGCCAAGGCTCAATCGAGCGAAGCGGGACCCGTTTCTGTAACGTTCCGCGTACTGATCGACGACGACAAGACCGGAGCTGCCATCGTGCAGGATGTCACACTCTATGCCGGTCTGAAGCGAATCGACTTTGTCAATAAGCTCGATCACGTTCGCACGCTCTACACGGACCGCTTCGAGGAGCGGTATCGCGAGAACCTCTTTTATGCCTTTCCATTCTTGGTGGACGGCGCCGAGTTCCGTGCCGAGTATCCCGGCGGCGTGGTGAGGCCTTATGTGGATCAACTCCGTTGGGGCACGCATGACTACCTGATGGCCAATCGCTGGATTGACGTAAGCAACTCCAAAGGAGGCGTCACGCTCGCCCCCTGGAATGCGGCCACCTTCCACCTCGGGGAGATCCGCTACAACCAGTTCTCAATCGACTACCGGCCCACGGGCAGCCATCTCTTCAGCTACGCCTGGTCCAATCGGATGGCTGGACTCCTCACCACCTCGCCCGAAGAGTCTAGTGCGACTCTTGGCTATTCGCTGACCACTCATGGGGGCGACAAAGCAGAGCAATTCGGCTGGGACGTCGCGACGCCGCTGAAGGCGATCTCACTGCGCGAGAATCCTCAAGGCCGCTGGAAAAATCCTGTCCAGGGCTTCATTAAACTCGACGCTCCGAATGTAGAATTAGCTGTGCTCAAGGCGAGTGAACAACCTGGTCGTGGTTGGGCCCTGCGCCTGGTCGAGACGCGCGGTCGTGCCACGGCTGTTGAGGTCGACCTTTCCGCGCTACATGTCCAACGGGCTTTCTTGACAGACCTGGTTGAAAACGATGGTGAACCGCTCATCGTGACCAATGGAAAGCTCAAGGTTCCCATAGACGCTTACTCGATGCAGACTATCCGAGTCGAGACCGGACCGCCGCCAGCAGTTCAACTAAATTTGACCGCAACTGCGGCCAGTGACGAAGCTGTGCGTCTGGCCTGGACTGGTGCGGCGGCACCCGCGTATGACATCTACCGTTCGCTCGATCCCGACGATCCAGCAACTGCGGCGACGTGGATTGCGCGAACGTCTGCCCGCACTTACCTGGACCGCGGCCTCAACTATCGCACTCGATACACATACAATGTGATCCCCGTGAACGAGCATCATCGGCATGGCACGCCCGAACGAGCGGTAGTGGCTACCGCATCGCGGAATCTCTCGCCGCCCGGCGTCATCGCCGAGCCAGGCGTCATCACACGGGCCAAGGACAGACTCATGCTCTACTGGCGCAAAAACCAGGAACCAGATCTCGCCCGCTACTGGATCTACCGGGGCGAATCTGCAAAATTTGCCTTAGGCGAACCTGTCGCAGTTGTCGAACCGTCGGGTAGGTTTCTCGAAATGTATGTCGATGAGAAGCTTCAGCCGGGGCGCGAGTACTTCTACCGGATCTTTGCCGAAGACCATGCTGGGCACCGGCAGATTCTTAGTCCAACCATCTCGGGAGTAACCACGAAGTAACTTATGCAGAGAAGTCGGTTGGATGGACAGATCTATGACGTCATCGTTTGTGGCGCTGGATGCGCCGGTAGCGCCGCAGCCTGGGGAGCGGCCAAAGCCGGCGCCCGGACGCTCTTGCTGGAACGCCTCGGTTTCGCTGGCGGCACTCCGGTAGCAGGCATGATTCATACGCTCGATGCTGTGGTCTCCTGCGCTGACAGCAATCAGGTCGTGGTCGGCGGATTCGCCACCTCGCTGCTGGACGAACTCCGCGATCTCGGCGGGCTGGGCACCAGCGACAATCCGGGCGAAGTGGTCAGCTTCCATCCCGAGTACATGAAGGTGGCAATCGATCGACTGCTAACGCATGCCGGTGCAGTCACGCTCTATCGTGCGCCCGTAGTAGGTGTTTTGATGCAAGATAGCAGAGTGGTTGGCGTCGAGGCGGCGCTGCTGGATGGGCGAGCGCACTTTAGCGCCTCCTGCGTGGTGGATGCCACCGGCGATGCCGAGATCGCCCATTACACCGGTGCCCGGTGGCAGCAGAGTGAAGAGTTGCAGGCCATCACCTATCACTTTCGCCTCGGCAATGTGGCGCGCGGCTGGGATTGGAAAATGCTGGAAGACGCCTCGCAGAAGGCAATGCACGGCTCCGGCATGCGCTATGGCGGCCCTTGGGTGATCCGGCTCAACCAGCATGAGGTCTCCATCAACTCCACTCGTGTCATCGGCAATCCGCTCGATCCGGAAGAGCGTACCCGGCTTGAACAGAACGCTCGCGAAGACATGCTCACCATCTACAACGTGCTTCGTCAAAAGGTGCCCGCGCTGGCCGACTCCTACATCCTCGCCGGCGCAACAGACTTGCACGTGCGCGAGAGCCGCAAGATCGAAGGCGTCTACACCCTGACGGAAGAAGACATCTGGTCGCGTCGCAGCTTTGAGGACAAAATCGCGTTTGGAGCCTGGCCAATCGACATTCATCCCACCGACGGCTTTGTGGGCGTTCATCCCCACAAAGAGAGTCCGCCTGATCCTTACGAGATCCCCTATCGTTGTCTTGTGCCCAGGAGCATCGATGGGCTGCTGGTCGCCGGTCGTCCCATCTCCACCACACACCGTGCTCATGGCTCTACCCGCGTGCCGGGCACCTCGCTGGCTACAGGCCACGCTGCCGGTGTGGCGGCCGCCATCGCGGCTCGGGGCGGCATCGCCCCACGCGAAGTGGACACGAGCAAACTCCAGCAGAGCCTGCGCGAACAAGGAGCTATCCTCTCGCCGGATGCGGCGGTCGCTCGATGACCCCCGCCTTGCAATATCGCATTTTCGTGAATGATTCGACCTCCCTGTCGCCGGGTTCGACGATATGGAGGGTGCACAAGGGAGCAGCGCTTTTCGCAGCGCAACCACAATGTCCAGTCGAAAATTGAAAATCGCCCTGGCCGGATGCGGCGGCGTGGTGAAACGCTATCGCCGCACCTACGCGCATTTGGCTGATGTGCAAGTCACTGCCTGCGTGGATGCCAATCTCGAGGAGGCCCAGAACGCCGCAAACGAACTGGCCTGTCCTCACTCATCTTGCGAATTCAGCGATGCGCTCGGGCCGGAAGTCGATGCGGTGGTCATTTCCACGCCCAACCATCTCCATGCCGAACACGCCATCGCGGCACTGAATGCCGGTAAGCACGTACTGCTGCAGAAGCCGATGGCGCGCACTGCCGACGAATGCGACGCCATCCTCGCAGCGCACTCCAAATCTGGCCGCAAGCTGGGCGTCTACATGAATCTGCTCGACCATCCACTGTTTCGCGATATCAAACGCCTGATCGAAGAAGACCGCCTGGGCAAGGTCGCTCTGTTCAGCGCTCGCCTCGCCCATCGCGGCGGTTTGAATTGGGGCGGCACAGACCGTAACTGGCGTGCCTCCAAAGAGCGCACCGGCGGCGGATCCTTCATTCAGCTCGCCGTGCACTACCAGCACCTCATGCGCTGGCTTCTCGACCAGGACGTCGCACAAGTACAGGCCATGGCCACCAACTTTGCCTGTCCACATCTGGAAGGCGACGATTTGATGCTGGCGCAGTACCGGCTCTCGGGCGGCAGCCTCGGCGAGATACAAACATCCTGGTGTTGTCTGGAAGAACACGTTTCTTTGCTCGGCACGAAAGGGTCCATCCACTATCGCGACAATAACGTCGTCGAATTCACGGCAGAGACGGGTGCCTTCGATGGTGAGTATCTCAAGCTCAAAGGCGACGGCTCTTTCGAGCGCTTCGAGAATGCCCTCGCGCCCGAGTGGGATGATGCCGCAAACCCCTACAATCAGCACCGAAGATTCTGCGAAGCGCTACTCGCCGATCGCGATCCGGAAGTGAGCGGCGAACAGGCGCGGGAAGATGTACGCATTGTCGAAGACTGTTATGCTGCCTCGGCAGGAGCCCGCTCATGAAACCGGTCGCCATCATCACCGGCGCAGCCCGCGGCATCGGCCGCGCTACTGCTGAACACCTGCACAAGGCGGGCTTCGGGCTCGTGCTCAGTGGGCGCTCAGCGGAAGAGTTGCAAACGATGTCCGAGCAACTCCCGGGCAGCACTGCGGTCATCGCCGATCTGCGCGACGACGCAACACCCGAATTACTTGTGAAAACCGCCCTCGATACCTTTGGCCGTCTCGACGTGCTGGTCAACTCGGCTGGAGTTGCAAAAATGGCCCCGCTTCTCGAAATAGATCTCGCTACCTGGCAAGGTTTCTTCGATCTTCACGTCACCTCGTCCTTCCGTTGCAGCCAGGCGGCCGCGCGCGCAATGGTCGCGCAAAATCAAGGTGGTTCCATCATCAACATCGGCTCCATCGCCGCTTCAATGGCGATGTACGGGACAGGTGCCTATGCCGCCGCAAAAGGAGCTGTCGCATCGTATTCACGGGTCCTGGCTGTGGAACTCGCACCGCACAAAATCCGGGTCAATACCGTTGCCCCTGGCCCAGTCGCAACCGAACAACTGCGCAAGGTTCTCGAAGGACCGAAATACGCCGAACGCAGTCGCAGCATTCCCCTGAATCGGCTGGCTGAGCCTGCAGAAGTTGCCGAATTGATCGCATTTCTGGTTTCGCCCGCCTCCCAGTACATCACCGGGCAGACCTTCACCATCGATGGCGGCGCCTCAGCCGTGGGCGCCTATAGCTACGAAACCTATAAACGTCAGGCGCCGCCCGAATGAGGTCGTGGCTCATCATCGCGTTGCTCTGCGCCGCTACGACGATCAACTACATCGACCGGCAGACCCTATCGATTTTGAGCCCATTGCTGCGCAAGGAATTTCAGCTCTCCGAGCAAGACTACGCCAACATCGTTACCGCCTTCCTGGTGCCGTACACCGTGATGTACGCGCTCGGCGGTCGATTGATGGACCGGCTCGGCGTGCGGCTCGGTCTGAGCCTTGCACTCGGCTGGTGGTCTGTCGCCACTATGCTGACGGCCTTTGCGCGCAGCGCCTTCTCTCTCGGCGCTTTCCGCTTTCTCCTCGGCATCGGCGAACCCTGTGTGTATCCTGCTGGCGTCAAAGTCTGTGGCGAATGGTTCCCGCCGAAGCATCGCGGCATCGCTTCGGGCATCTTCTCCTCTGGCAGCACGATCGGTGCCATCGCCGCCCCGCCTCTCATTGCGTGGATCACCTTGAAGTTCGGATGGCAATACGCTTTCCTGATCCCCGGCGCGCTTGGCCTGCTCTGGCTCCCGCTTTGGTGGCTCACCTATAAACCCAAGGCATCTGCGCAGGACAATCCGGTACCCAGCGCAACCTGGCGGGATCTCATCAAACAGCGCCAGGTCTGGGGACTCGTTCTGCCGCGCTTCTTCAGCGATCCCGTCTGGTACTTCTACATCTTCTGGCTGCCAGACTATCTCCAGCGCGAACGCCATCTCAGCCTTGCCGAGATCGGCTTCTACGGTTGGATCCCTTTTCTATTCGCTGACTTCGGCCATTTGGGCGGAGGTGCCCTGTCCGACTGGCTGGTGCGCCGTGGTATTCATCCGCCGCGGGCTCGTCTCTTCATCCTCACCACGGTCGGAATTCTCGCGCCGATCGGCGCGCTCGTGGGCATTGCCCCCACCGCCGCCACTGCGATCGCGGTTACCTGTTTTGTCGCCATGCTCTCGCAAGCCTGGTCCACAACTACGGCAGCATTGTGCGCCGATGTGATTCCGAATCACTCCACAGCGACCGTTTTCGGCATGATGGGCATGGCTGGCAGCCTCGCGGGTGCCTTCTTTGCCCAGATTCTCGGCTTCGTGATTCAGGGCTTCGGATACCCCGCAGCGTTCTGCCTCGCCGCGCTACTCCATCCGATAGCAGCAATAATCCTGAGACTGTCACTCCGAAAGACCATATGACCGAAGCACTTTCCCAAGCCCTCTCCGTCTTCTCTCGACTCAACGAGCTGAGTGACGGCCTTCAACACGCCGCAAAACTTGCCTCCTCCACCTTGCGCACCGGCCACAAGCTCCTCATCTGTGGCAACGGCGGCAGTGCCTGCGAAGCGCAACATCTCGCCGGAGAACTCGCCGGGCGCTACAAGCAAGATCGTCGCGCCCTGGCGGCGATCTCCCTCAACTCTGACGGCGCTGTCCTCACCTGCATCGGTAACGACTATCGCTTCGAAGACGTTTTTGCCCGTCAAATCGAAGCCATAGGCCAACGCGGCGACCTGCTGGTCGTCTTCACCACCAGCGGCCAATCACCGAACATTCTCCGAGCGCTCGAATCCGCAAAATCTCTCGGCATTGCCTCACTTGCCTTTCTCGGCCGCGATGGTGGAGCCGCAATCCACCTCGCAACTCATGCCCTCGTTGTTCCTCACCACGATACGGCAAGGATTCAGGAAGCCCATCAGTTTCTCTTACACTGCCTGATGGATGAAATCGAAAAGGAGTTGACATGATTCGCAGAGAATTCCTTGGCACCAGCATGGCCGCACTAGCACCCGCTCCGTCCACCACCTGCGATGTCTTTGTCTACGGCTCTACGCCCGGAGGCGTTACCGCCGCTGTAGAGGCCGCTCGCCGTGGTCTACGTGTCATCCTGGCCTGTCCCCAACGCCATCTCGGCGGCATGGCTGCCAGCGGACTCTCCACCACCGATGCCGTGCGAACAGATTTGTTCGGCGGTCAGGTAGCTGAGTTCATTGCTCTGGTTCGAACTCACTACCAGCGCACCATCGCCGACCAGCCCGAAGAGTATGCCCGCACAAAGGACGGCTGGTTCTACGAGCCCTCGGTAGCAGAAGCCGCCTTTGACCAAATGCTCCAGGGCGAAAAGAGTTTGCGATGGCTTCCGGGCCATCACCTCTCCAGCGCCAAAGTCACTGGCCGCCGCATCACCAGTGTCGAAATCGACGCGCCCGACAACAGCAAACTCACCATCACCGCACGTACTTTCATCGATGGCACCTACGAAGGCGATCTCGCCGCTGCCGCCAAGGTGCCCTACCGCGTGGGTCGCGAGAGCCGCGCCGAGCATGGCGAGCGCTTTGCTGGCATCCACTACATGAACTGGCGCACAGGGCAGCAGATTCTAACCCCAGACAGCGGAGAAGCCTCACCTGCCATTCAGGCCTTTTGTGCTCGTTCTATCTTTACTGACGATCCCGCGCAAAAGGTGTCAATTGAAAAGCCTTCAACTTACGATTTGCATCTGCCCGACTATCTTCCGATTCTCGACGACTTCGCCAGCGGCCGTGTCACACGTTTCGGTCGAGGCACCCAACTGCCTCATCGCAAGTTTCAAATGAATGGCAATATCGAGGGGCTCACCAGCACCAACTTGCCAGGCGCCAGTTGGACCTGGCCCGAAGCCAGCCGTCACCATCGCGCACGTCTCGCCCAATTCCACGTGGACCATATCCACGGCCTCATCTGGTTCCTCCAGCATGACCCTCGAGTCCCATCGGGGATTCGCGACAATCTGGCGCCGATAGGCCTCCATCGGCAGGAGTTCAAGGATTCCGGCCATTGGCCCTGGCAGATCTACGTTCGGCAGGGGCGGCGTATCGAAGGCCGCGCCCTGGTAACGCAGCACAACTTCACCGTTGACCCCAAAACCGGACGAACGCCACGCGTGAGTCAGCCCATCGCCATCGGCGAGCACTCATTTGATGTCCATCCCTGCCACGATCGCCGCTTCGCTGTCGATGGTTTTATGGAAGGCGTGTTGTGGTATCCGAAAAAAGCCTTCGGCCCTGCACAGCCCGGACAGGTGCCATACGGCGCGATGTTGCCCAAGCGGGTCGACAATCTGCTGGTGCCGGTAGCTCTGTCCTGCACACACGTGGCAATGTCCGTACTGCGCATGGAACCGGTTTGGATGACCCTGGGCCAGATTGCGGGCCTCGCCGCAGCCGAGGCGCAAACCCAGCGGATCGATGTGGCTTCAATTGACCCTGCACCACTTCCGGCCAAGCTGAAGATCAAGATTGATCCTTCCGCCGCAAACACCTCGATACAAAAATGATTCCAATAGTGTGCCCGCCTGCCCGTCACAAAGCGCTTGCTTGATAGAATGGTTCCCACTGTGAATCGCATTCTTTCTGTTATCCTTCACTGTCTGGTCCCTTGAGCTTGCAAGAAAAGCGTCTTCGAACCCGCCCCCGACTGGCGTCCTGAATCTCACCCTGCGGCTCCTACCACCTGCCCACAGGCAACAGCCGTCCCGAAAACGCTCGACTCGCCCGCTTGCCCGTGGCCTAGCTCATCCATCAGTTGCAGGATTTGCGCAATGGAAGCCTAAATTCTTCGGTCGAAGGCAGAGCCCCGGCCATCAAAATGAGCTAAACCGCAAGGGACCGCAAACCTATTCGCCCTGCTCTTTCGGGCTACTTCTTGTGATAAGCCAAAGTTCAAGAGCTTCGTTTATCGAGTCTGCGGAATGGAAGAGGGAAGTCGCCAGCTTTCATGCCGCCGTTGCCCATGCCGTTCTGAATGGCCGCCTGGTAATTCTTGGTGTTCTTGGATGGCGCTCTGGCAGACGAGAAAAGTTACGGGGTGCGGCACCGGAGAATATAATTGAGAGTCCGCCCATGATGCCGACTGTCCCACTAGATCTTGCGCAGGCAGAACTGGAGAAGGTTCTCGACTCTCCCTCGTTCCGGAGGTCACCGAAGCTTAGCGGTTTTCTCCGCTACGTTGCCAGGCACACGCTCGACGGCAATGACGACGCCATTAAGGAGTACAACATCGGCGTCGAGGTCTTCGACCGCGGCAGCAACTTCGATCCTCGTATCGACAACATCGTCCGGTCCCAAGCCCATCGCCTGCGCGTATCGCTAGCAGCCTACTATGCGGGCGAAGGGCAACAAGACCCCGTGCGGATCGAGATTGTGCCAGGCTCGTATGTGCCTCGGTTCCGCACCCCGGAAGCCGTGGAGGAATCAAGACCGGCAGCGGAATCATCCAATTGGCCAAAGCGGGCGGTGTGGGTGCTGAGTGGGGCACTGCTGCTCGCAGCCACACTCTGGCTGAGCCGCAGCACCAGCATAAGGCCAGTGGAGCCTCTCGAGTTCGCCCTTGTCCTTCCGGACACCCTGCGCTTGGATCTTGATGCCGGCATTGGGACTTTGGCC
Source organism: Bryobacter sp. (assembly GCA_044340255.1). Taxonomy (GTDB): domain Bacteria; phylum Acidobacteriota; class Terriglobia; order Bryobacterales; family Bryobacteraceae; genus Bryobacter. The sequence goes on from JBIITX010000011.1 coordinate 132,595, forward strand.
CCGGATTCCCGTTCGATTGTCATTCCGGCGACCGATAGGCAGGGCGTCCGCCGGCTATGGCTACGGGCGCTCAATTCCTCGGCGTTGCGTGCGCTGCCAGGAACCGAGGACGCGAGCTTCCCGTTCTGGTCGCCGGACGGCCGGCAGATCGCTTTCTTTTCACAACGGCGGCTCAAGCGAATCCGCGTGTCGGACGGGAATGTCCAGGTGATCTGCGATGCCCCGCTCGCCCGTGGCGGCTCCTGGGGATCACAGAATATCATCCTGTTCGCCGCCAGTACCTCCGGACCACTGCTTCGCGTCCCCGCCGAAGGCGGCGAGGTTCGCCCCGTAGGCAGCCTGGACACGGGCCGTCGAGAATTCGTCCATCGTTGGCCGACCTTCCTTCCGGATGGATACCGCTTCCTCTACTACTCCGGAGCGGAGCAGCCCGGCGCATCCGGGATCTGGCTCCGCAACCTCGACGCCGGGCCGCCGCGGCAGCTTGCGGGTACCGATGCGATCTCCAGCCCATCTCTCGCCCTTGATGATTCGGGCAGGAACGCGCGACTGCTCTACATTTCGCGCGGAGCGCTACTCGCCCAGTCGTTCGATCTGTCGTCCGGTAACATCACAGGGAAACCGGCGGAACTCGCTTCGGGACTGCCGTTCCCTTCTTCCACCGGAAGTCCATTTCATGCTGTGAGTGATCGGGCACTCGTGTTTTTCAAAGGCGTGGCAAACCAGACGTCGCCGGTGGTGCTTGCCCGCGATGGCCGCGTGCTTGCGAACCCGACCGGCCCGGGCGACTTCGGCGACCTTCAACTCTCGCCCGATGGACGCTATTTCGCATTTGAGCGCCGGGATCTAACGCTCGGCACGAGCGATGTCTTTCTGCACGACCTGGAGCGTCAAGCTGCGGTTCGGGTCTCTAGCGAGCCGGCAAACAACTTGAACCCAGCCTGGTTTCCGGACAGCGGTCGGTTGATTTTCTCCATCGCCGAGAAATCGCGTCCAGGCATGCGGACCTTCGACGTCCGCAACGGGAGAGCGGGCGAGTTCATTCCGAGCAGCCGAGGCGGCGACTTCCCGCAGCAGGTCACCAGAGACGAAAGGCACCTGCTCACATTGCATGCGGATGAAAGTTCCGGCTTCGACGTCTGGATGTTGGAACTCGCCAGCCAACAGCGCGTTCCGATTGCGGTCGAGCCGGGTAACCAACGCCAGGCGCGGCTATCGGGCAACGAGAAGCTCATCGCCTACACCTCGGACGATTCCGGGCGCGACGAGATTTATGTCAAGGCTTGGGACGGCGAACGTGTTTCTGACCGGCGCTGGACGGTTTCCATCGATGGGGGGGCCTTCCCCCTTTGGCAGTCGCGAAACGGTTACGAACTGTCCTATCTTGCGCCGAACGGGATGATGATGAGCGTCCGCTTGGAGGTCGGCGAACAAGGTGTAAAGGCGGCCAAGCCCGTGCCGCTCTTCGAGGCCAAGGCCTTTTCCTACTCAGCAGTTCGCTACCCGTACAGCATCTTCCCGGACGGCCGGTTCCTGGTGAATCGTTTTGTGGATCAGCCCGGCTCGCCGATCACGATCCGCCTGAACTGGGCTGCGGCGGGCCGGTAGCTGTTTCAAGCGCTGAGTTCTGGCTGCTATTTCAAATGCAGCTCGATCTTCTCAAGCTGCACAGGCTTGGCGGGCGGAAATGAGCCAGTCCGGTTCACGGAGATGGCTAGGGTATTGGGGCCCCGTTTCAAACGCTCGATGGGAACTCCGAACTCAATCCGCGCGAGCTTTTGCTGATCAAGATTCTTCAAAACAGCGCCGGGCGTGATCCCCGGCTGGGGGAGTGGCGAGAAGATGCGAATATCCTTCCACCGTGGGTCAGTAAGGTCGCGCTTCAAGGCGGCTCCATTCAGATGAACGATAAGTTCGTCGCCTTCGACGTGATTAAACAGGACGAGGCGCAGTGTGGCCGCGGCGCCGGGTTTCACAGGTTCCCACACGGACAGTGTGATCACGGAGGGCGAACCGTCGTACCGAAGTGTGACCGGCAGCGGAGCGTTGCCGTTCGATGAGCCATGACCCTCCACGGCGGAGTAGCCGCCGCGCCGCTCGACGGGGTAGTAGCGGGGCTTCCCGTTAATCGTGGCGAGGCTTCCGATGGTGGTGAGGATCTCGGGGGCGTAGTTCGCCTGTTGGCCCAACCCGAGTCGACTCGCGTGTTCGGCAGACCCGGCCGGATTGTTAAAGATTCCGACACCGTCCGCGCCTTGGTGGAGGTAGTTGCCAAAGACGCCGCTGAGCAGATCGATTGACTGATCGCCGTGGTAGCCGTCGGTAGCGTGGTAACAATCGAAGCTCGGGATGAGCTTTACCGGTGCTCCGGCCACGGCTTTGCGGAACGACGCCACATCAACGTTGATGGTGCGGGTTCCGATGATGAGCACGTCGACGAGCCTCTCGGCCGCCCACTTGGCAACATCGATCCCGTCTGTGTGACATCCCTCGAGCGAATCCGGCACCCGGCAGGCCAGCAGGAACGGACGGCCACGTTTGGCGGCGCGCTCCTGCAACATTTGGCGCACGTCGCGTAGGAAGTGGGTGAGGTGCTCGCGATTTTCCCACTGCTTGCCCGGCGGCAGGAAGGGTGTGTGCCGGAGGAAGTCCAGATGCACGCCATCAAAGTCATACTGCTCGGCGACCTCCTGGATGATGGAGAGGCGGTACGCGCGCACTTCCTTGACCGCGTAATTGTAGAAACCCTGCCACCACCAGGAACGAATCAGCCACTCGGGATGCGCCGCCTTCATGGGATTGCGCTCGTCAGAGATAGATGCGCCGCCCTTTTCGTAATAGATGAGGTCACCGCGCTCAACCTCATTGATGCGCAGGCCCCACCAGACTTCTTTGCCGCGCTGGTGGCCCTGCTTGATGAGTTCGTCGAAGTAATCGAGTCCCCGCTCGCGCCACTTGACAAGGCCCGGATGCTGGATTGGCCGCAGAATCTTGCTCCGATAATGCGCGACGCCTTCATTCGAGACATCGATGCAGATCGCATCAAGCTGACTGCCGGGCAGGTCGGCAAAATCGAACACGTACCGCATCACCGCATCCATGTCCGCGCCAAACCCGCCCTTCTTCTGAATGTCCGCAGCCGGATCATATTGGAAAAAGATGCGCCGCTGCCGGTTTACCGCGGCTTGATGCTCTGGCGTGAATTTGAACCCGGCCGCGTACAGTGCGCCGAAACTACTGAGGGCAGTGGCGGTTTGAACAAAATGGCGGCGGCCAATGAGCTCCGATGAACCCGGTTTGGGGATGTAGTCTTTATGTCGATTGTTTTCATGCATCGCGACGCCTCCTGCTGTCACCGTCTAAGAGTACGACTCTTAATTCAAATGTAGTTCGACCTTCTCGATCTTGACGAACTTCCGCGGCGGAAACGCGCCCGTCCGCCGGACCGACACAGCGATTTCGTTCGCGCCCCGTTTCAGCGCCTCCAAGGGCACAATGAACTCCAACCGCAGCAGGCGCTGGCGCTGCGTTTCCGCGTTGATCGTGTCATAGGTGATCGTTTCAGGTTGAGGCTTTGGCGAATAGAGCCGTGAGTCCTTCCAGCCCGGATCGTAGGTGTCCAGTTTCAACCGGGTTCCGTTCAGCGTTGCCGTAAATTCGTCCTTACCGCTCGGTGGCCGGTCCGCCGGCAGATTTACGCCTGGATCCTGTGTCTCGGACTGGTCGGCGATCAGTCGTAGCCGGACGTCCGTGCCCGCCTGGACGGCTTCCCAGATGCGTAGCGTCAACCGAGCCGGAGTTTCATCGTTTCGTAGTGTAACTGGCAGTGGTGCACCCAGATTCGACGAGAAGTGGCCTTCTCCGTAGAGATAACCGCCCTGGCGGTCCAACGCATAGAAGCGTGGCCGACCCACAATCGTCGCAAGGCTTCCCACTGACGAAATCGTCTCCAAAATCGAAGCCCTTTTAACTGGCATCCCCAGTCGGCGCGCGTGTTCGGGTGGCCCCGCCGCATTATTGAACATGCCCACTCCATCGGCACCCTGCCGCCAGAAATTGCCGAATACGCCGCGCAGCAGTTCGATCGGCTGAGCCCCCTGATATCCGTCGGTGGCGTGATAAGAGTCAAAGCTCGGGATCAGCTTCACGGAGGTTCCGCGCGTGGCCTCCTTGTAGGAAGCCAAGTCCACGTCCATGGTCCGCGTACCGATCACGATCACATCTACCAGCCGCATTTGCGCCCAAGTCTCGATGTCGAAGCCGTCGACATGAGCGCCGATCAGGGAATCGGGGACTCGGACGGCAAGCAGGATCGGCCGCCCGCGCTCGGCCGCCCGTTTCTGGAGCATGGCGCGGACGTCTGTCAGGAACCTGGTCAGGTGATGCCGTAGTTGCCACGGAGAACCGGGCGCGAGGTGTGGCGTATGGCGGAGGAAGTCCAGGTGCACGCCGTCGAAGTCATACTGCTGGATCACTTCCTCGATTACCTTCAGCCGGTACTGGCGCGCCTCCGGCACGGCGTAGTTCCAAAAGCCCTGCCACCACCAGGAACGAATGAGCCAATCAGGGTGGGCCGCCTTTACCGGGTTACGCTCGATCATGGTTACGCTCGTGTTGTCCAACCCGTTCTGATGTCCGCGCTCGACCTCATTCATGCGCAAGCCCCACCACATTTCCGTGTTGCGGCGATGCCCTTCTTGAACCAGGCGCTCGAAATAGTCGATCCCCTCCTGGCGCCACTTGACGAGTCCGCGGTGTTGGATGATGGGCAGAAGTTTGCTGCGGTAATGTGCTACGCCTTCGTTCGAAACGTCCAGACAAATGGCATCGAGCTGGCTGCCAGGCTGGCTCGCGTAGGCGAAAACGTAGTCCATCAGCGGTCCGACCTGCGAACCGACCCCCCCCTCGCGCAGGATGTCGGTCGCGGGATCGTATTGGGTGAAGATCCGCCGCTGGCGGTTCACCTGCGCCAGGTGGCGCTCACTCAACTCAAAGCTCTGTGCGGCGACTATGCCTCCGCACAGCATCAGCAGCATGGTGCAGACCCATGTCATCATTCGTTCGGTCTCCTCAAGGATTGTCAGTTAAAAAATCAGCCGCAGGCCAAGCTGCAACTGGCGCGGTGAATTGCCCAGCGTCAGCACCCGGCCGAAGTTCGGGCTGGTGATGTTGCCATTCGGGAGGCCGAACACAGTGTGGTTCAGCAGATTGAATGCCTCGCCGCGCAGTTCCATTGAAAGAGACTCCCTCACACGGAACTGCCGGAAAATCGAGGCGTCGAGATTCTCCAGCCCATCGGACCGCAAGGAATGGCGGCCGGCGTTGCCGAACGTGAACGGGGCCGGGGCCGCAAAGGCGGAGCGGTTGAACCACGCTTCCGGCCGCGGATTTTCGAGCTTATGGTTCCCCACGACGTTCAACCGCATATATTCGTTGTTGCCGGTGTTTGCGATATCTCCGCTGGCCGTCGGTGTGTAAACCCGCCCCGAGCGCAAGCTCAATATCCCGTTCAGCTGCCAGCCCGAGGCTAACAGGTCCAGTGCGCGGTTGTGCGTGGAAAGCCGCCCCTTTCCGAACGGCAACTCATACACCCAGCTCGACGTGAAGTTGTGCGTCAGGTCGGTGGCCGACACACTGCGATCCGCGTTCAAGTCATACGGATTCTGTACCGAGCATCCTTCGACGCCGAACCAGCCCGAACAACCCGTGTCGATTGACTTGGACCACGTATACGACACCAGGTAGGTGAGCCCTCGGCTCGCACGCCGGTTCAAGCCCACTTGCAACCCGTGATAGGTGCCGCGCCCGTTGCTGCGGTCGTAGTTCATCGCATTGATGTAGGGAAACGGTGAGCGGTCCCGTGGGTTCCCGGGTCCCGGCGTCATCGCGACGTTGTAGAGCCCGCCGATGTCCAATCGCTTCGAGCCCGAACCGACGTAGTGCAGCGAAAGCACGGTGCCATCCACCAACTGATGCTGCATGCCGAGGGTCCATTGCAGCGAGTAGGGGTTCTTCCATAGCGGATCCGCCCAGAACTGATTGCGAGTGAACGGCGTTGCTTCCGGAGATAATCCACTGGAGGCACCTTCGAACGGATTCTTGAACGTTACCGTTGGCGGGGCATCGCTGCGATTCAAATTGGATACCAGCTGTTGGGCCAACGACGGCCAGGAGCCCTGTACGTTGGTTGAGATCTGCTCGATGCCTGCCCAGCTATCGAAGGAGACACCGAACGACGCGCGCAGCGAAGTGGAAGGCCGAAGGCGGTAGGCTAAACCGAAACGCGGCTGCAGGTTGAGGTTGTTATTCTTACGCAGTTGGCCATCTGGCACCACAACCACGTTGGCAGGTAGTGTGCCGCCGGCAGTAGGTATGCAGGGTGCCTTGCCGCGTTCGGCACAAGACGGTACCGATTGCTGCAGCAGGTACACCCCGCGATTGAAGTCCATTAGGCCGACCTCCTGGTTCCGGTCTTCCGGCCGGCCGAAGCGGGGCCAAGCCGCACGGTCATAGCGCAGGCCGATATTCACGGTCAGCTTATTGGTGGCGCGCCACTGATCCTGGACGTAGAGTCCGAAGAGATTGCGAGCCGAACGGCTGATGATCGTGTTGCGGCGCTGGGCGTTGTCTGGGAACCCCAGGAGAAAAGAGGCAAGCGCGCTTCCGGTAGTGGCGGCTGCGGCCGGGTTCGAAGTCTGCGTCGCGATGAAGCTGACCGTAGCCGTGTTGGGAATGATGCGAACTCCTGAGCGTACCCAATCGACGCCGAACTTCAGGCTGTGACGGCCCACGTTCCGGGACAGGTCGACGCGGTATTGGTAGTTCCATGAGTCACTTGGTTGTAAATTCTCGCCGCCACCGAAGAAGTCGGCGACATTGAGCCCTGGCACGAGTTCCCGCGTGAGTTCGTAGTTCCGTGCCAGGGCATCAGAGAAGCCGGCGCTGGCCACGAAGTTATCGGGCAGGCCTCGAAAGCGTGTGAGGGTTTCGTCGAACTGACGGCTGTGCCCGAACTGGAGTTGCAGCACGGTGGCGGCATTGAACGTATGGATCCAGGCAGCGCCAATATTGCGGCTCGAGGTGGGATTGGTGGTGGGCAGCGTGGGACGCCCAGCGGACGTGCTGACGCTCGACAAGCGCCCACTCCACCGGAACCAGGCCAGATCCCGTTCACTGAAGGTGTGGTCGACGCGCGCGTGGTACTCCTCCTGATTCTGCGAGAAGGGTGTGTCATCCTGGGCGTTTCGGTCGCCGACTCCTGTCACGATGGGAGCGGGCAGCGTCGACCGGGCATAGAGCAGAGCGCCGGCATCCAGCAAGTTGGCCGGAATCCGGTTCCCCGGGAACGGATCGCGGAGAAACGTGCCCGGCCGGGCCGGATCCTGCCGCGTCGTCAGCGGATTGAAAATCTGGCGCGGCCAGTCACTCAGGTCGCCATTGAGGTTTGCCGAGGTCGGTACACGGAAGAAGGATTGGTTGGGGCGGCGCAGCTTGTACCCCTGGTAGCCCAGTAGGAAGAATGTCCGGTTCTTCCCCGAATAGAGCTTTGGAATGGTGACCGGGCCACCGACACTGCCGCCATACTGATTCCACCGGAAAGGTGTCACGGCGGGCTGAAAGAAGCTTCGGGCATCAAAGGCATCGTTGCGAACGAACCACCAGCCGCTACCGTGCAACTCGTTCGTGCCTGCCTTCGTTACAACGTTCACTACTCCTCCGAGTCCGCCACCGAACTCGGCCAGGTCATTGTGCGCCTGCACCTTGAACTCCTGAATCGTCTCGACGATCGGCGTGACGATGTAGTAGTTCTGATTAGCTCCGAAGTTCACGACGCCATCGAGCAGGAAGATGTTGCTCCGGCCGGTCTGCCCGTTTACCGACGGCATTACCACCGTGCCCACCGAGCGCAGCGGCCCGGTCGCGTTCTGGCTAACGCTCACCGGAGAAACGCCAGGCGTCAGGGCAAGGAGTTGGGAAAAGTTGCGGCCATTTAGCGGAAGATCCGCCACGGCCTTCTGGGAGACCACCGTTCCGAGTTCGGCTGTCGAACTCTGAACTTCTGCAGCCGATCCAGATACGGTAACCGACTGGGTGACGTCGCCCGGCTTCAGATCGAAATCGAGCGTGGCCGTCTGGTTCACTTGCAGCGTGAAGGCACTCAAGCGTTGAGGTGCCATGCCGGTGGCTGATGCTTGCAGCGTGTAGCTGCCGGGCTGGATACCAAGAAAAGTATAGATCCCGAATCATTGCTGGCCGTCCGCCGGGCGATACCGGTTCCCGTGTTGGACAGTTCGATTGATGCGCCTGGAATCGTTGCGCCTGAGGCGTCCCGGACGCTGCCGCTCACAGTCGCCGTTGACAGTTGGGCCGGCAGTTTGGGAGCGACCATCAGCAGGACCGCAAAGGCGATAAAGATCTTTTGACACGAAACGTTCATGAGCGTACGAATAACACCCGCCGCACGGCCCGAGACAGTGCTTTACTGTCATTTGACAGTCACGAGATCTTTATTTTCTGCAACTTGCAAAGCCGGCGAACTGAGAGCTACAGGGATACGCCAGCCGGGTGTACGGGGTTGAGAATGCGAAAGATCTTGCCGTGACTGCGTCGCACTACCTTACTCGGTGTGGGCTCGGTGCCAACCCTTCTACCGGAATTCGCGGACCGAAAGCGCGTTGCTATTGGCACAGGCCAGTATAGGGCCGCCGCTCCGAATCGCGTTCGAGGATCCACGAGTCCACGGCTTTATTGCGGCCGGCCCGCAATTATCGCGAGACTGCCGACCGACGAGACCGCCTGCTCAATCGAAGCCCTTGTGACCGGCATCCAAACGCGGCGCACATGGTCGGGCGACCCCGGCCAGTTGATTGAACATGCCCACAGCATCGGTGCCCTGGCGCCAGAAACTGCCGAATACGCCCCCCGGATAGCCGTCGGTGGCGTGATGAGAGTCAAAGCCCGGGATCAGATTCACGGACGTCCGCGCTTGGCGGCCCGTTCGGCGGCCCTGCGACTTACTCCAATTTGCCGAACATGATCCGCTCTTTCTGGCCTTGCGTGGCATACAGGTAAATGACGCCGCCGTGTTGGCGCAGCCCCGGATACTGAAACGTCTGGTCGGTTTCAAAGCGGTACTTGCGTTCCCAGTTCACGCCATCCACCGAGACATCGATGTTGAAGACCGACCGGGACACGTTATTGATGTGCGTGATTTCCTGCCAGCCCAAGTAGTAAATGCCGTAGAACTTCTCAAAGACGGGCTTCGAGTTTTCGCCGTTCGGCACGATGGCGCGATGTTCGTGCGGGCTCCAGGTTTTCCCGTCCTTACTCGAAGCGAACGTGTAATTGCGGTCGCCGCCATCCTGCCGGCAAATGGCGAGCCAGGTCCCATCGGGCAGCCGGTTGACGGCGCTTTCGGTGATCTTCCTCTCACCGGACTGGTTGAAATGGCCGAGCACTTCGAAGGTATCGAGCGCAGGATTGAGCACCGAAAGGGCATTCTGCCCGATGGCGAAGTTGTTCAAAATCGCGTAGGTCTTCCCGTCAAATAATTTGAAAGAGTCGATCATGTACAGGCCATGCTGCTTCGCAGGACGGGTGAAGCCTTGCGCCACCGCATCCTGATAAAACGCCTGCGGCTGCATGTCGAGCACGCCCGCCGCGGTCTTGATTTTCGCCCGATGCAAGCGGCTTTCAAAACTCAAAGTGTCGAGATTGAAATCGAGAAAGTAAGTCTGCGACTGGCGCCGCAGCGGCTCCTCGCTGGTGAAGTAACAGCGCAGCGTTTTCGCATCTTTCTTCAGAACGCGCGGTACAAATACTGCGCCGTCGGGCAGCGCTTCATTGTCAAACGCCTGCCCCCCGCGCGCGACCGGAATGATCTTCTCCACTTGCATGGTCTTCAGGTTCACGACCGCAAGAGCTACGTAGATGTAGGGCCATTCCGGGTTTTCTCCCGGCTTCACTTCATTCGCCATGGAGACTATGTACGCCCGGTCACCGAGAAGAACCATATCAGCGTCGTGCGCGCCCTTCACCTCAGCCCCAGTCACGCGAACGAGCCCCTTCATGACTCTATCCGCCGCGGCCTTCGGGTCCCATTCGGGCAGCAGCAGCTTACGGCCCTCGGTATTGCGCAGTGGTTTTTCGAGCCTTTGGATCACCTCCTTCAACCGAACGTCGCCGGACACATTCTTCCCGGCCATCACGTCCTTCTCGCGGAAGGCCGCCAGCAGGATCTCCCCATCGCCCAGGCGGTCGTGATCGTAGACGATCCGGATCAGGCCGTCCTTCGACTGCACCCCGTCGGGATAGGAAACGTTGCTGCGCTCGTCGAGTAGCAGTCCGTCATTCCAGGTTTTTCCATCATCGGTGGAAAGTTGAGCCGTGAGGTGACTGCGGCCCTTGAATTTGGAATGATTCACGAGCAGGAGGTTTCCAGAGGTCAGACGGCGGATGAAGAATCGCGCGCCCGGGCCGGCGATACTGCTCGCCTTAGCCTCCGTCCAGTTCCGCCCGCGATCGCTTGAAAAGCACTCCCACAGTAAGCCACTGCCGGTGCGCATGAGCATCCACAACCGATGGTCACGCAGTTCGACGATCATGTTCTCGAGCGCAAACGGCGGCGCTTTCACGGCACCGTGGAGTTTCCACGTCTTGCCCTTGTCGCTTGAGATTCCCACACCCTGTAGCTGCTTTGCGCCACCGTCCCAATCAAACACCGGGTCCACCGCATGAGTCACCGGCATGATCCATTCGCCAGTCGAAAGCACGGTGGGTTTGTTTAAGCGGAAACTGAGAGCCGACTCGTCAAAGCCGACGCGAAATTCCTCGCCCCACACAGGAGGCGTCGCATCCGGACGAGCGCAAATTCGCGCGTAAAGCTCGTGCCGCCCCAAGTCTTTGTTGCCGCGTGTGAACAGATACCACAACCGGCCGAGCGGGTCTAGCCACAGAGAGGGATCGTAGGTGCGACCGCCGTTGCGAGGTCCGGCCATAGGCACTGGAACAGAGAACTTCGCACCATTGTTGTCGCTATAGGAGAGGTAAACCGTATTCTCGTACGTTGGTTCCTTGGGGCCTCCAGAAAACCAGGAGACGAAGAGCCTGCCCTTCGCCGTCCGTTCCACTCCTGGAATTCCTTGCCAGGTGCGAAGAAGGTCAGCCGGTTTTCCTTCGGCTATACAGGCACCGACAATCAGAAGCAGTCCCGCTGCGCACGCATTCATTCGAATCATGTTCTTCATTGGTCTTATTCATCCTGCCACGAAGGCATCCGCTTCGATGCCCAATCGCTGCGCCATGGACTGGTGTTGTCGTGGATGTTGGTTTCGCCCATGCATGCTGCCATAGAAGGGCATCGTCTGGAAATGATCGCGTTGTCGTTTAGCGCAGGATCGGCCGGATCACCTGGCCATGCACATCGGTCAAGCGGAAGTCGCGGCCGCTGTAGCGAAAGGTCAAGCGCTCATGATCTATGCCGAGCAAATGCAGAATGGTCGCGTGCAGATCGTGAATGGTTAGCACGTTCTCCACAGCGCGATAGCCGTACTCGTCGGTCGCGCCGAAGATCGTGCCGCCCTTCAAGCCGCCGCCGGCGAGCCAGAGTGAGAAGCCGGACGGGCAATGGTCGCGCCCGTCGGTGCCCTGCACGAACGGCGTGCGACCGAACTCACCGGACCAGATCACGAGCGTCTCGTCAAACAGTCCGCGGCTCTTCAAATCCTGAATCAGCGCGCCGATCGGCTGGTCCACCACGAAGGCGTTCTTGGCATGGCCTTCGCGCAGCTTGCCATGCTGGTCCCAGGAATTGCCGCCGCCGAGGCCGGGAGGGGCCACGTGCGAGAGCTCCACAAAGCGGACGCCGCGTTCCACCAGACGCCGCGCCAGCAGGCATTGACGGGCGTATGCGGCCTTCTCCCTGTTAGGTGAATCGAGGCCGTAGAGCTTCTTGGTTGCCTCGGTCTCTTTGCTCAAGTCGACGAGCTCCGGCACGGCGGTCTGCATTCGATACGCCGTCTCATAGTTGGCGATCGCCGAGTCAAGTTGCGAGTTGTGTTGGCTCGCCGAAAACTCGCGGTCGCGCGCGGCGATGAACGCCAGTTGCCGCTTCTGTAGGTCGCCATCATGCTTAGGCGCAATGTCTTGCAGCGGCTCCGGACGTTCGGGATACAGAAACGAGCCTTGATGCACGGCGGGGAGGAAGCCACTGCCATAAACGTTGATGCCGCCGAGCGGAATTTCGCCGCTGCCCAGCACGATGAAGCCGGGCAGGTTGTGATTCTCGGTGCCCAGGCCGTAGCTGGCCCATGCGCCTAGCGTCGGATAGCCAGTCAATGGATTGCCGGAGTGAAAGTAGTTGTTAGCCTGCGCGTGCTCCATGAACTTCACGGTCATCGACCGGATGAGGCAAAGGTCGTCGGCGACTGCGCCCATATGCGGAAACAGGTCACTCACCGGCATGCCGCACTTGCCATAGTTCTTGAACTCCCAGGGGCTCGGCATGATGTTGCCGTTCTGATTGAACATGGTGCGGTCAATCGGTACCGGCATGGGCTGGCCGGCCTCTTTGGTGAGGCGTGGCTTCGGATCGAAGGAGTCCAGATGCGAGACGCCGCCAGACATGTAGCAGAAGATGACGTTTTTCACCTTCGGCGGAAAGTGCGGCTCGGCGCCCGCTAAACCCGCGAAAGCCACTGAGCCAAAGCCCAATGAGGCTTGCTGCAGAAGTTCGCGCCGCGTGAATCTAACGGACATACAGGAACTCCTTCAAGTTGAAGATGGCATGCACCAGCGGCGCGAAGGATTTGGCCTCCGCGATGAAGCTCTCGGCTTGATCGCGCTCGTGCGCCGTGGGGGCGCGGCCCAAAGCGCGGAGATAAAGCTGGACGACGCGATCGGGCGCGTCACCGAGCGCCGTGGCCCATTTGGCGGATTGATCGAGAACAAACGGCGAGTTCATCAGCGCCAGCGATTGCGCCGGTACGTTGGTAACGTCGCGCAAGCCGCGCGTGGAGGTGGGCTTGTAGACGTCGAAGACTTCGAGAAACGGGTTGGTGGCATTGCGGCGGATCTCGAGATAAACACTACGGCGTCCGCGGCCATCCAGCGGACCCTTTGGCCGATCGCCTTTGGTAGAACCGGTTTCGTGCGAATAGTAGACCGGTACCGAAGCGCCGTACATGGTAGGGTCGAGTTGCCCGGCGGCGGCCAGAATGGCGTCGCGCACCTCCTCGGCTTCGAGGCGCCGCATTGGCAAATCGCGCGATTGATAGGCCGGGGAGAGTAAGAGCCGGCGCATCAGCTTTTTGATCGACCAGCCGTCCGCGATGAATTGAGTCGCGAGCGCATCGAGCAGTTCGGCGTCTTTCGGCTTGGCGCCGAGCTTGCCGAAATTGTCCGGCGTCGCCACTATGCCTTCGCGAAAGAGATACTGCCATAGCCGATTCACCATCACACGCGCCGTCAGTGGGTTTTGCGGGCTGGCGATCTCTTCGGCGAGCGCCAGGCGCATGGACTTGGGCTCAGCGTAAGGCCTGCTATCGAGCGCGGTGAGAAAGCGGCGTGCCACTGGATCGCCAAGGCGCTTGTGATCGCCCCGCAACAGCAAGGGCTGATCAGATCCGGCCTCCTCGATAATGCCGGGCGCGCGGCGCGGCACGGCGATTTCGCCTTCAAGCTGTCGATACTCGGCGATGAGCGGCGTGGTTTGATTGGGGAGAATGCGGACGCGCACGAAGAAGTCGAGAAAGGAGGCTTCCTCATCGGTCATGCGGCCGGCGGCGAACTTGGCGATCGCCGCTAAGAGCTTCTGTTCTAAATGCCGACGATACGCTGCGGTTGTAGCCGGCGCATCGGCGAGGATGAAATTGAGCGGCGTCAACTCCTCTTGCAGTTTGTGCTGGCCCTGATAGCAGGCGATCTCCTGGGCACCCCACCAAGACCGGCCGGTGCGTTGGTCAGGGAGTTTACGCTTCAGGCGATTGTCCTCTCCATCGGTGGCCGCATGCGTTGCCTCGTCGAAGGTGGAGAACTCGATGTAGGCATTGAAGCCTTTCCAGAACGTGGCATCCCAATGGACCCAGCCCATCTGGTCGCGTTTGCCGCTGGCCCTTTGATGAAAGATGCCGCCGCGCGGCACCGAGTAGTTTTCGATGATCAGTTGCGCATAGCTAAAGCCGTCGCCCAAGAAGCGCACACTGATGGAGTCGCTCTCGACTCTGAAGCGCGGCGAGGTGATGACCGCACCGTGCTTGTTCGAGACCAGATGCGAATAGACGCCGCGCGGATAGACGCCGTTGATGGCTTGGTCGCCTTGCGGCAGGACGAAGAACTCGCCGGCCGGCGATGGCCCCTGTGAAACGCCCACGCCTTGGCGTGGCCACGTGCCGAACTGCTCGGCGACATTCCAGCGGCTGGTTGCATGCTCCGAGTTGAACGCGCGGCGCGCATCGAGTTCACGGCGGACGCTGGTGAGCCAATCGTTGAGCTCACCTTCCTTACCGTACAAAGGGAAAAGCGGATTGAGCCTTTCAAGCGTGGCGGCCTTGCGCGTATCAGGCGTAAGGCGATCCAGCAGGCCAGGCACCGCGGCGCGCCAAAGGCCGGCGAACTCCTGGCGGATGCGCGGCTTCAGCGCGGCAAGGCGATCGCGGTGGCGAAGCAGGATCTCTGGCGAGTCAATCGCGGTTTGCGTTGGCCGGGCATTGCCCACGATGCCAAACAACGCGTAATAGTCCTTCTGCGATATCGCGTCGAACTTATGATCGTGGCACCGGGCGCAGGTGACGGTGAGGCCTTGAAAGGCTTTGGCGATGACGTCCATCTGGTTGTCGGTCCACTTGACGCGATCCTCCCAGGGGTCGACGGGTTGAAAGCCGTGCTCCACCATGCGCCAATGAGCCAGCGCGAGTTGCGACTCATTGATCTGAGCGGTGGCATCGATGCGGGGTTGTTCGAGCAGGTCGCCGGCGAGGTGCTCGCGGATCAGTCGATCATAGGGCACGTCCTGATTGAAGGCGCGGATCAGGTAGTCGCGATAGCGCCAGGCGAACGGCGTGTCGGGGTCGCCTTCCGAGCCGTGCGACTCACTGAAGCGGATGACGTCCATCCACCGGCGCGCCATGCGTTCACCAAAGGCCGGCGAGGCGAGCAGGCGATCGACGGCTTGCTCGTAGGACGTGAAGCGACGCAGTTCGTCGAGCGTGGGCGGCAGTCCGGTGAGGTCGAACGTCACTCGGCGCAACAGCGTCGCCGGGTCCGCGGCGGGATACTGGGATTGCAGCTTCTCGGTAGGCCAGGGCAGCGCTCGCATCGGCTGCCACGCCCAATGCTCGCGACGGCGTCGGTCGAGATCAAAGCCCGCGACGGGGGCCGCTTCGACGGGCCAGGGCGTGCCCAGCGCGATCCAGCGTTCGAGTTTGGCGATCTCGGCGGCGGCCAGCGGTCCGGTGGGTGGCATGCGCTTGAGTCCGCCTTCGCCCTTGACGGCGTTGAGTAACTTGTCCTTCGCGCCGAGTGCGCCGGCACGTGTGTCGAGCCGCAGACCGGCGAACGAAGTCTTTGGCCCATGGCAGGAGTGACACTGCGAGGCGAGCAGCGGTCGAACTTCGCGCTCGAAGAACTCCAGTTTCTCGTCACCAAAGGCGAGGGCCCCTGAGATCACGGCAAGGAACAGGGTCCGCACAGTTCGCAGTCTATCAAGCCGAAAGGCCGGTTTTGTCGCACCGGTTCGAAACGGATTGCCCGGCTTGCGTCTTGCTGTTAACGTGAGTGTGTGTTTCACTTCGCTCCCTTTGTTTCGCGAGGATCTGAGCAACACTTCAGCTGGCGAATCCTTACGCACTACGCCATATCCAAGCTGCCTACGCGCCCGCTGCTGCTGGCGAAGGCATCCGCTTCGATACCCAACCGCTGCGCCATGCTGACGAACAGATTGCAGAGCGGGGCATTGTTGTCACGTTTGAAGACAATGTGCTGTCCATGCCGGAAGCCGCCTCCGGCCAGCAGAATCGGCAGGTTGGTGTTGTCGTGGATGTTGGCATCGCCCATGCTGCTGCCGTAGAAGACCATGGTCCGGTCGAGCAGGCGCTCGCCGTTTTCCTTCTTCGACGCCAAGCCCGCCAGAGTCTTGTACAGCGCCTTCATCTGCCGGCGGTCAATCTCCTGCAACTGCCGGACTTTATCTTCCGCCTGGCCGTGATGAGTCAGAAAGTGGTATGTCTCGGTGGAGAGATCCGCGCGGTCCTCGCTGTACTTGAACACGGGCGTGAAGAAAGCGTCGGCCATGAGCGTTACGATCCGGGTCGAATCCGACTCAAACGCAAGCAGCGCCATGGACAACATCAAGTCCAGCTTTTCGAAGAACAGTTTCCGGTCTTGGATGTCGACTGGCGCTGGTTGAAGCGGCGCTGATTTGGGCTTCGTCTCCCAGGCCCGTGCGGTCTGTATGCGCTTCTCGATCTCACGAACCGACGTCAGGTATTGATCCAACCGCTTGCGGTCATCCACGCCGATCTCACGGCTGAAGCGGTTGCTCTCATCGCGCAAGGCGTCTAAGATGCTCCCGCGATTTTCCAAATGGTGCAGTTGTCGCGCCACAGCATCTTTGTCGCCTTGCATGAACATCCGCTCGTAGAGCTTCGTGGCGCTGTCCTCGGCGGGCAGTAGCGCGCCGTCGCGCGTCCAGGAAAGACTTCGGTTTCCCTTGTCGACATTCACGCCGAGATTCAGCGTAGGAAACCGGGTCTGCTGTACGAGCCGCTCGGAGACAAACTGATCAAATGAGATCGAATTCCGGAAGCCGCTCTTGAACGCGCCACGTGCGGCCGTCAACAGACAATTGTCAGCGCTATGGCCACCGCCCACGCCGGGGTGGGAGAGTCCGCTGAACACAGTGAACTCGTTGCGAAACTCGGCCAAGTGTGTAAGGTAAGGCGAGGCGGTGTAGTTGCGGCCGGCGTCCTGTGGAAAGAACTGTTTGGGCATCACCCCCAGGTTGTTGGCGATGAGGAGCATGCGGCGCGGCGGCGACGCCGCTTGCCCAAAAGCGGGCGACATGCAATCGAGCAGCGGCAGCCCGAGCGCCACGCCCGCCCCGCGCAGGAACGTGCGGCGCGGGATTCTTCGCAGTGCGATGGAAGCGGCTTTCATGATTTAAAGTCCTCCCTGGAATATCTTGCTGCCCACCAGGGCGTGGATGAGGTCGCGCACACGGAAACTCGAGCCCTCACACGAGTCGAGCAGCCTCTCAATTTCCTCGCGGTCGGAAAAACGCATCGGCGTGCCGGTGGCATACACCGTCAACTGGCGAAGGAAGTTGCGGGCCAACTGCCGCGGGTTCGCGGCGAGGATTCGCTTGAGATCGCGTACATCACTGAATGTCTCACCGCTGATCAGTTTACCGCTCGAATCAACGCGGCCAGCCGTCGTATACGCGAAGTCGTGACCAGTTTGATCGATGCCGCTAACGCGCTCGCCTTCCGCTGTCCCTCGATAGTGAGAACGGTAGCGGCCCGCGACGTCGAAGTTTTCGAGCGCGAGGCCAACGGGATCAAACTTGGCATGGCACGACGAACAGACTTCAGCCTTGGTGTGCATGGCCAGCAGTTCGCGAATCGTCCTGGCGCCGCGAATGTCCGGCTCCACGGCCGGTACGCCCGGCGGAGGCGGCGGAGGCGGATCGCCCATGATCCGGTCCATGACCCAGGAGCCGCGCAGCACGGGCGAGGTCGACGAGCCGTTGGCGGTGATCTTCAAAACCGCGCCTTGCGTGAGAAGCCCACCGTACGGACTCTGCTTCGGCAGAGCCACGCGCCGCAGCGCTGACCCGGTGACCGGTTCGAGTCCATAGTGGCTGGCGAGACGTTCATTCACATACACGAAGTCTGACTGTACGAAGTTTACAATGGGCAGATTCTCGCGGACCATGGCCGTGAACCAGGTAAGCGTCTCGCGCTCCAGAGAATCCACCAGATACTCGTCGAATTGATACTCCGGATAGAGCCGCTTGTCGGGATCGTCGCGGCGCAGATGCCGCAGGTTCAGCCAGTAGCCGGTGAAACTCTTCACGAACCGGTCGAAGCCCGGGGCGTTGATCAGCCGGTCTGTTTCGCGGCGCAGCATCGCGCGGTCGCGCAGGCGGGTGGCCAGCAGCGTCTTGTCAGGCCGGGTATTGGCTAGGAAATGCGCCAAACGGTCGGCCAGCGCGAAATCGTCTTGCGGCTCGCGCAGGAAAAGGAATTGATCCGAAGCCAGGAGCGCCTGATAGCCGGTGAGCATCGCTTCGGCAAATGGTTCCTGTCGATCAAGCCGGGCATGAACCAGTTGCTCGAAACGGCGTAGCGCTACCTCACTCACTGGGCCGCGCCCCGCCACTTGCGCGAAGCGGCGCAACAGCCGGGTGGCCTCCTGCTTCGGTTGTGCGGGCCTGGGGTTGATCCCCAGGTTGTCAAAGAGCACACGATGGCTCGGCGGAGGCCAGGACGCGGGCGGAAGCGGTCCTTCGATCTCCAGCCACTGAAAGACCACGCCAAGTTGTCCGTCAGTTCGGAAGGGCGGATAGCGATATACACCGACCTTGCCGCCCGCGTCGATCTGAGGCGCCGGTAATCCGAAAAGACCGTACTCCACCGTTTGCCCAGCGGGCAAGGCGACCGTTGTCTCATAGACGTGCACGCCGGGCTCGATGTCCAGCATTCCTCCCACCAGCTTCACGTCCTCGGCAATGTCGTGATTGGTGGGCCGGCGCGAACGAAACGTCATGGCCACGGACCGCTTGGCGCTGGTCACGGCGAACTCTTCCTGTTGCAGCACGGCGCGGGCGGAAAAGCGAACCCGATACTGGCCTGCGACCGGCGCGGCGAACCCCTTCGGATAGCCCGCATACGGCCAGGCGGGGGATCGGAACAGGCCCATTTCGAGAGTCGAGTCCTGATCGGCCCCGGCCGGCACGGGATTTTTCCCCGTCGTATCGAGGGCAACTCTCTTGTTGTCGCGAATGAAGAACATCGCCTTGCTGCTGCCTGCGGTGCTCAGCCCGGGGAAGAGTCTGGTTCCGACGGCCCTAAACTTCGACATCGCTGGCGGTTGCGGTGAGGAGACGATGGCCTGACGTAGCGCGGCTTCCGCAGCGTCGAGGTAGGCTCCCAGTTGGGCATGGGAAACGTCCAGCGTCTCGGATACTTTGTTGAAGTGATAGGCTTCGCGATCCTCCGGTAGCATGTCGCGAATGTCGAGCAGCGGCAGTTGCAAAACATCCCGGAGATTCTGCTCGTACTCGTCGCGGTTCAGACGCCGCATGGCACCACGACCATTGCGGGCGACATCGTCCGCATCTGCCTTGGCAAGCCTGGGAGTAAGTTGCTGCAGGAACTTTGCGCGATCGTCCTTGCTCCAGGGAATCCCCTTGGGCGGCATCTCACCTTTCTCCACCTGATCGTGCACACGAATCCACCGATCGCGGGTGGCCCGGTCCGTCAGGTCGAACTTCAATGAGCCGAAGTCCAACCCGCTCTTGGCGGCGGATCCGAAGTGGCAGCCGCGGCAGGACCGATTGAGCTCCCGACTGAGTTCCGGTGGCATTTGACTATGCAGTACAGTCAGTTGCGCAAGCAGGAGGGTGGCGAGGAGCGTGAGGGTGGGTTTCACCGGATGTATGTCCTCAATTATCTGACCGGAATGCGTAAGGTTGTGGGCTTGCCTGAAGTGAGCGGCAGCTCCCGCCAGCCGTCCTCCCTCACCGTGGCGGTGGTTAGCGGACCAGTTTTGCTGGTCGCGTACTCAGGGACGATCACCGTTAGCTTTACATTGACCGGAAGAGCGATGGTGATCTCCTGCACGCCGTCCTTGAGCTGCGATTTGAAATGGATCGGGCCGCGCACGGTGTAGATGTCGGTCTCCAATCCCTTCAGGTCGCCGAGTCGCGGTTGAAGCATGAAGATGCCGTCGGGTTGTTCGGCCGGCTTGAAGCCGAGCACACGGTTTAAATACACCGCGTTTGGGGTGAAGTCCGGGTCTTCGGGGTTTTGCGGGTTGATTGGAATGTAGTCGTGCCGCGGTGTGGTCAGCTTGTGAACGCGAATCTTGAGGCGGCTTTCAGGCGAGACGAGCTTGCCCGCAAGGACGTCCGCTTCGCGGATGCGTGCGAGCACGATTTCCCGTCCGTCTGCGCCGTAGCGGCTCAGGTCGTAGGTGAGCCAAATCGTGCCGTCGTCAGTCTGAACTCCGTCAGGGTATGTCGTGAGCTTCTCAATCCTTCTGTGGGGGGATTCATCCGGGCTGTAAGAAGGGCTGTCGCGATCGTCGAGTCGCAATCCCCCTTTCCATGTGACCCCGTCGTCTTCGGATAGCACGGCAGTCATGTGCACCCGCTCCCGAAGTTGCCGCAGATTGACCAGCGGACCTTTGGTGGCGAGCGGATCAGGCCCTTCGGGTGGACGATTGTAAACCAGCAGCAGGTTGCCGGATTTCAGACGGCTTACAAAGAAGCGCGAGTGCACGACGGCGTGGAGCCCCGGCAGTGCCTCAAAGTCGCCCCAGGTGCGGCCGCCGTCGGAGGAGATTGTCCTGCGGATTCCCGAGAGCGTGCGGACAAACAAGGCGATCCGCCCGTCGCGTAGCTCCACTGTCATTGGCTCAGCGATGTTTATCTCCGCATCGGGCTGGCTGTTGACGCTGCCGACGAACGAAAAACTCTTTCCTTCATCCCACGACCGATAAACCGTCACACCCTTAAATCCCAAAGCGGGAAACTTGTAACCTGGCGTCCAAAGCCATGAGCCATCTGCCAACACAGTCAGCTTGTTAATAAAAACGCCCGGCGTGACATAGAACGGAGGCTGGAAGCGCGGCTTCGCGGCTTCGGGATCGTTGGCGATGTTGGCTACCATCCCCCCGTTCGCATAGTAATACCACCACAGCCGGCCGCGTGGATCGATCCAGAGTCCGGGATCTTGGACATGCTGCCCACGCGGTGACTTGACCACCGCGACGGGTCCCTGGCACGTCTGGCCTCCGTCGCTGCTGGTAAAGAGGAGCATATAGGTCGGCTCTTCGCGGTCACCTTCAAAACGTCCACCGGTCATCCATGACAGCCAAATCCGACCCTTCGGGCTGACTGTCATGCTCCCGGACCCCTGCCAGAGACGCTTTGCATCGGCAAACTCCGGGCCCGGATCAAGGATGGGCGCCAGTGGTGTGCCCGAGGGCTTCTTGCTTGCGAGGGTCGCGATGGTTTCAGAACCCGTTTGTGATTTGGGTTCGGTTTGTGGTAAGGCATTGCGCTGGTCGACGGCCAGAGGCTTGGCTGGACTGGCCGATTGAGCATGCAGTAAGGCCATTGGCGCGAAAAGCAGGACGGTGAGGAGGGTGAGTGTAAAAGTCTTCAACGCCTGTCGCCGGGTGATGGTATTGTACTTAGATTTCATAATATAATAATTTTTAAAATTTAAAAGGTGAGGAGTGTTAGTGTGTGTTTCATGTGGGTTTTCCTCGCGTTCGTTACAGTTTCGGGTGGATGTCCATCGCTAGGGACCGGAAGTTTCGCACGCGGTGAAACGTCGCGAGGTCGGCGTCGTGGAAGTCGTTCGAATCGCGGGCCGTGCGCGAGAGCAGGGCGATATCGTCGCCGTCGACAACCATCGAAGGATACATGAAGGACTGGGTCATCTTCTCAGCCTTCGCGATGCTGCAGGCGGGCAACCAGTTCAACGCATCCAGGCTATAGGACAGCATCAGCAGCCGTCGATCTTCGCGCAGGGAACGTGAGAGCTGGGGCAAACCGACACAGGGGAGTGAATCACATACGGGTGGATCTTCGCGCAGGGAACCCGATAAGCGGGTGACAGGCCGCTTGAGAGCAGGATCGTGATAGAGCCCCCACGAGTTCGTGGGGAAGTTCGAGGCCATCCAGAACAGCCGCGAGCGTTCATCCCAAAGGATGTGGAACTTGAATTGACCTCCGGGCAGCGGGTAAAGCTGCCTGAAACTGAGCGTGAGCGCGCGGCCCTTCCGCGTCAGTTCGAATACGGCTGCCATGTTCGACGTTCCGTAACGGTTGATCACCATGCGGGCGATGACGAGCAGCTTGCCTCCCACGTCGACGACATTTCCTTCGAGGCAGCCAGCGTCCCAGCCATCGCTATAGGTGCCCGAGATGACCTCCCTGGGTATCGGCACCGCGACCGTCTTTGATTCGACCCACGCCTCGGGATTGAGCAGCCCTTTCTTCAGTTCGCACGCCACTACTCCCATGTCTGTCACGCCGCCGCCAACAGCCCAATAGAGCCAGCCATTCTGAACCACCATGCCAGTCTGAATGCCAAAGGGCTTGGGCTTCCAGTCTGACTTGATCACCTCGACCGGCTCAGTCCAACTCGTGCCCTCGTTATCGCTGGCACTGACAAAAATGCTGGAGGACATAATCCTGAACAGGTAAAGTCGGCCTTCATGGACGTAAAGCGCCACGTCGCCCCCCCCAGGCTTCTCGCCGACCCGAGTCCACGTCTTCCCTCCATTCTTGCTGCGAGAGACGACGATGGAAAGCTTTCTGTCCGTTGGAACCGGAACTGCAGTAGCGCTTCTCCCTTCGATCGCGTTTGAAAGTGCGATGAAGTCCGGGCTCCGCGGCCAGACCGGCACAGCCACGACAAAGCAACCATTCGGCAGCATGGCCATGGCCGGGTCGTGGATGAAGTGGTTCTTGTCCGGCACCTTTGTGACCACCACATAGTCCTGGCCGAGCGGCTGGTTCAGTGCCGTCCGGGGTTTGTCCTTTCCAGTCTCCGCCGCCATGGCGTTCGCGGACACTCCGGCCAGGCTGCTGACAGCAGCGGCGGTTCGAACAAAGAGCCGACGGGCAATGAGTTTCGGTGAACCCGGTTGTTGGCTGTGCTTCGTGTCTTCGTTGGTTTCGTTCATGCCAACTCCTGCAGCGGTTGCTTCATGATTGAGGTGATTCCGTTCTTCATGTTCAGTAGATCCCGGGGTTGTCGGCCTGCTGCCAGAGTGCCCGTCTTGTTGGTGAATGGTTCGCTGCATCAGAAGCGCAGACGCATCGACAGTTGGATCTGCCGTGGTTGATTGAGCTGTGCCGTAACAAACCCGGTCGTCGGATTCGCCGCGGTGGTCATAGTGCGATCCGGCTGGGCGAACTGGACGCGGTTGAAGAGGTTAAAGAATTCGGCGCGAATTTCAAGCTTGAACCGTTCGGTGATATCCGTGTTCTTGGCGAACGAGATATTGTAGTTGGCGATTCCGTGTCCGCGAAGCTGTGAATTTGTTCTCGCTTCGTTACCGAACGAGAAGGCCTGGGGCACAGTGAAGCACCTCGTGTTGAACCAGCCGTTGAGCTTCGATTGGGCCGACCCGGAGACGCGGGGGTCGCAGTTGGGAACCACGTTTGGGCGGAGACCGAGACCTGAGCCGGTGGCGACGCCGGTTGCCGTAAGCGCCAGCGGGAAGCCATCTTGAAAGGTTGAGGTTCCGCTTATGCTCCAGTTGGAGACCAGCTTCTGAGCGATAATGGGTCCGCCGTTCAGGAACCTCTTGCCTTTGCCGATCGGCAGGTCAAGAACGTAGCTGAGCGTAAGGCGACGGCGGGAGTCGAAGCCCGACAGAGCCTTTTCGTTGCGAAGATTGTTGGGATCCTGCAGGCTGGTGCCGCCGACGCCGGTGTCGAGCCAATTCGTGAGGCTCTCCACGTCGCCGATGTTTTTGGAAAATGTGTAGGCCGCGAGGACAGTGCTGCCTTCTGAGAAACGCTTTTCAACTTTCATCTGCAAAGAGTGATAGCTCGAATTGCCGAGGTAGGCACCGAGTTCATTGACGCCCGTGTACTGCGGGAACGGCAACAGCAGCTGTTGCCTCGCTACTCTGGGTTGAGAAAGGTTACCAACCGTGACGAGACCAAAGAACGGGTTCGGCACCTGATCGTTCAGTGACGTACCCAGCGAGAGATACTGGCTCGGAAGAGCATTCCGCTGCCAGCTGCCGCGCGGCAGGTGGACACCACGAGCTCCGGCATAGGCCGCTTCCACGGCGATGCCCTGCCAGGCCTGGCGCTGAATCGTAAAATTCCACTGCCCGGCGTACGGATACGGGGTGCGCTGCAACTGCGCGGACGCAGCGCCGCCGATGATCAGCTTCTGCGCCTGCGGAAGATTGTTGCCGAGCGACCCGATGAAGCCGTTCGGGAACGGGTTGTCAAGGGAGTGGAGCGGCGACACGGAGCCGTCGAGCGTGGTGAGCCAGCTATTGTTGTACCGGTTCAGAGCGTTGCCGTAGGGGCCTTCGTCGAAGACCACGTTTGCGGGCAGGTAGTAGATACCGCTACCAACACGGACGACAGTCTTGTCGTTCAACCGATAAGCAAGGCCGAGGCGCGGCGCGATTAGGTGATTGGGCTGCCGCTTCAGACCTCTACCCGGATGGTCCGGGGTGTTGACGAAGTTCAGAGCGCCTTTGATCGGCTGACCATTCACCCGGATGCCACTCTGCGACAGCACCGGGTTGATCTGGTCGGGGTTGAACGAAGCCGCACGATCGTACCGTTCTTTGTAGGCGCCGGGAAACTCCCACCGGAGGCCCGCATTCACGGTCAGCTTGCTTGTGACCTGCCAGGTATCCTGTGCGAAGTAGGCCTGGTAGTCCAGGGTCTGCCACGGCAGCGCGAACGCGGCAACGGTACCCGAACTACCGTACCCCAACAGCATCGAAGCAAGACCATTGCCGCTGGCCCCGGGGCTCAGGCCATTCTGCGCCGTGAAGTTGTTGGTAAATCTGAACTCGCCGCCAGGGACCTCCTGATAGTAGTTATTCTGCATTTTGCGGAAGTCGGCGCCGAATTTGAACGTATGGCTGCCCTTCACCCAGCTCAAGGTGGGAAGCAGCACGTAGTCGTTGCTGATCGAAAAGAGACGGCCGGCGTTGTAGGAGGGCATGCCCGGCAGCGCCACGTAGTTGCCGATAAAGAGGCTGGGAACCCCGGTTTCGTTCGCAACACCACGGAGGAGCGGAAGCTGCTGATCCATATACGCAGGGAATCCGAACGTCTTCTCCATGCTGATGCCGGTGTTCGCGCGGCGGAGGTAGTTCCAGCGGCCATAGGAAGCCCGGAGATCGAAGACGATCGACTGCGATGGCACCCAGGTGATTCCCGCAACCGCGTTGTTGGTCACGAACGTTTCGGGCGAAAACGCTTGGCCCGCGAAGATACCGTTATTGAACAGGTCGGCCGGCGTGTTCGTCGAGTTCCAGCGGGTGTAGCGTCCGAATAAACGAAGTTTGTCGCTGACATTGTAGTCTAGTCGTCCGGTAAGCTGATCGTTGTCACCACCGGAGGCGACGTTCTTCGCGTAGTTTCCGATCGCGGTGTTCGCCTGACCCGGCATGGTCGGCGCTGCAAGAATCGGGAATGCCACTAACTTCCTTGAAACCGGGTTAATCCGGCTGGCAGGGATAACATTGCCGGGAAACGGGTTGCGCTGAATGGCCTGGCCGGTGCAGGCAGCGTTATTGCCCTGGCCGCACTGGGTGAGGGGATCATAGATCGGAATCACTGTGCCGGCTGAATTTTTCCAGCCTGTGAAGTCACCACCGTACATATCGGGCAGCGGAACTGACGCCAGGAAGTTGAACCCTTGACGTAGCCGGAAGCCCTCATAGCCCGCGAAGAAGAAGATCTTGTCCTTCTTGACCGGACCGCCGACGGTACCACCAAACTGGTTTTGCGTAAACGCCGGCTTGCCGGTGTTGTTCCTATTCGCAAAGAATGAATTTGCGTTCAGCGCACGGTTGCGAAAGTACTCATAAGCCGATCCATGGAATCCGTTGGTGCCAGACTTGGAAGCCATGTTGATCACACCTCCGGCATAGCGGCCAAACTCGGCGCTGTTGCTGCTGGTCTGCACGCGGAATTCCGAGGTCACATCCGGACTGGGCACGAGAACCGTCAGATTGCCAACGGCCGAGTTAGCCGGAACGCCATCGAAGTACGTGGCGCTCTGGTTCGCGGCACCGCCGCCAATCTGGTAGTTGCCAGCCGCGAAAACGTTCTTGCCTGTGAGCGCGTTACCTTCGGTAGAACCCTGCGGGACCACGCCGGGAACCAGAGTCACCAGGTTGAGCAGGTTACGTCCGTTCACAGGCAGT
This sequence comes from Bryobacter sp., assembly GCA_044340255.1. Taxonomy (GTDB): domain Bacteria; phylum Acidobacteriota; class Terriglobia; order Bryobacterales; family Bryobacteraceae; genus Bryobacter. Next base: position 158,743 of record JBIITX010000011.1, read on the forward strand.
TCCTCTACTGAGCGGTTGTTTACCGTCTGGCCGAGGTTGGTATTCTCCGTCTGCAACAACGGCGCGGCGGCGGAGACTTCCATCGATTGAGTCACCTCTCCAAGCTGCATCCTGACGTCGGCGCGAATGGTGCCGGAAACCGTGACTTCGACAGTCGGAACCGCTGCGCGTCTAAACCCGGAAAGCTCGACTTCCACGCGATAGATGGCCGGAACGAGGTTCAGGAACTGGTAGCTGCCGTTATCGTTCGACTGTGTTTGGCGACGTTCCCGAGTTCCCGCGTTGATGAGGGTGACCGTTGCGCCGCGAAGCGCAGCAGAGGATGGATCGGTCACATTACCGACAACGGATCCGTAAAAGGCCTGCCCCAACAACGACGAGGCAGCCAGTGCCAGCGCAGCCGCCACGATGACCGCGGCAGCCAACAGCTTTTTGATAGTTCTCTGGTTCATACTCTCTCCTTGAGATTGCGACCCATTCCAAACGTTTTCCCGCTTTGTTCGGGAGTATCCGGGCAGAATGGTGCCGTTGTTCGCGCCGAGGAGCGGGAACGTTGCCAGTCCTGCGATAGCCCGCCGGAGTGCCATAGTGGGGAAGCGGCTCACCGTTGAAAGATCCCATGGGGACGGGCGTTCGGGCCAGTGGCGGACGGTCGTTTGACGGTAAAAGTCGGGCAGAACCGGCGTTCTTGCGTGACTGTTACGCAATAGAATCAGTTATTTGCGGGGCAGGCGCTCAATTTGACTGTGTGTGAAGCCTGACGCGAGGTCGGACGACGAGTTGACGATGAGGGGTAGCACCAGGGGTGCGGGAGGCTTCGGGGACATTGATCAGGAGGCGCCTGCCGCCGGTCGCGACGGCGAAAGACGTGGCACCTCCCGGTGCGAAGAGTGGGTGCGGGACGCCCGGGTCGGGTTCGCCAACTGGCCAGGAGACAGGAGAGATCATTGGCTCGGCGTCGGAGCTGAGGAAGAAGACACCGGCCCCGGTGGGATCCCGCCGGGGGCGCAACCCGCCTACCCGGTGTTCAGCCACACGGCCCACGCGTGGAGCCAAGGGAGCACGATAATCTCGAGCTGCGGCTTGCCTGGACCAGGAAGCCGAGGGAGGAACCAGAGGTCAACGCCGGCCTTACGGGAGGTCGGAAGACCAGTTGACGATGAGGGGCAGCACTAGCCGATGCGGGGAGGGCTCGGGGACATTGATCAGGAGGCGTTTGCCGTCAGCCGCGACGGCGAAAGACGAGGCGCCTCCTGTCGCGAAGAGTGCCTGCGGAACGCCCGCGTCGGGTTCGCCGGCTCGCCAGGGGACGGGAGCGTACATTAGCTTAGCGTCGGAGCCGAGGAAGTAGATGCCGGCACCGGCGGGATCCCAGCGGGGGCGCAACCCACCCGTGCTCGACACCTGGTGTTCAACCGCACTGCCCGCACGTGGATCCACGGGAGCAACGAAAATCTCGGAGCGGCCGGTACGGTCGGATTCGTAGGCGACCATACGACCATCCGGCGACAGGCGGCCCTGGCGTTCGTTGGCGGGGGTGGCCAGAACGCGGCGCGGCTGACCTGGACCAGGAAGCCAAGGCAGGATCCAGAGGTCGAAGTGGGTCTGGTTGTGGTCCTCGCTGTACAGAATCGATCGCCCGTCGCGGGACCAATCACCGGCGAACTGTGTGGATTGGGTAGCAAGGAGGCGGCTCTCCCCGGCGTCGCCGCTGAGAGCTTTCCGCATCATGGTAGGGATGCCGAAGCGCTCGGTAGTAAAGGCGATCTCACGGCCGTCGGGCGCCCAGACGGGGTTGTACTCGTTGGTGGGATCGGAGGTAAAGCGGGCGGCCACGCCTCGTGCGAGCTCCATCAGCCAGACATCGAGGGTGCCGTAGTCTTCGTCGGTGCGGACGAAGGCGAGGCGGGAGGCGTCCGGGGAGAGTTCGAGGCCATGGTAGTCGCCCGGCGGGCCAGTCTTCCCGAGCACCCTGCCGGTGCGGTCGAACAATGTGAGTTGGGAGGCGTTCCTGCCGCTTCCGCGGAAGAAGATGAGCGATCGGCTACTGGCGCTGAAGTTGTAGCTCGCGTCGAGAAATGGCAGGCCTGTGGCGAGGACATTCGGCGAGTCGGAAACGCGCCGCGCCCGCAGGTCGAAGGCGCGGGCGGTAAGTGCACCTTCGTTCACGTGCAGGAGGTAGTGGCGTGCGGAATCCGGCGTGGCCACGACCTGCACCTTGGAGATCGAATTCTGGGCCAGGACAAGGGTGGTCCTGGTCGAATCGAGGCTCCCGAGGTAGAAGCCAGTGAGGCCGCGTTTGAGGCTGCGGTTGAAAAAGAGGAAGTCGCGCCCGCCGGGGAGGAACGACGGCCAGCGATGGGCCTGCTCGGCGCGCGCGGGGTCAAGGCGGGTGGCGTTGCGGACCTCGCCGCCGGTATCGGGAATCTGGTAAATGACGCCGGTGCTTTGGGTTTGGGGGGCGAAGAGGATCGTGCCGGAGTCGCCCCAACTGCCGCCATAAGATATGGGCGAAAAGGGCACATTGCAGAGCACCTGGGCGGGACCGCCAGGGACGCGGATTTTCCACAGTTTCTGGTTGGCGAAGAAGGCGACGAAGCGACCGTCGGGCGACCAGAAGGGGCCGTTGCCGCCATCGGTGCCCGGCAGGGGATCCGCGCTGGCTCCATCCATACCGCGCAACCAGAGGCGGTTCCCACCCGGGCCCGCCGCGGGGAAGACCATCCAGCGATTGTCCGGCGACAGCGCGCCCACGCCCTTTTGCTGCAAGTCAGCGGGAAGCAGGATGCCCGCTTCGATTTTCGCGGCGGGCGCGGCGGGGCTGCGGGCGACGTGTCCGGTCACGTAGCCGAGTGCAAAGAAGATGATGATGGCCAATCCGAGGGCAAGGATCCGCGCGGAGAGGAGGCGGTGTGACGGACGAGGCGCAGGAACCCCGGAAGGGCGCTCTTCGACTTCGGAGGGGCGCTCTTCGAACGTGGTGACATAAGCGCCCCTGGGGAGGGCGATGAACCACGCGTCGGCCGCTCCTTCCTGCTCGTAATAGGCCTGCAGGGCGACCCGTAGGCGGTGGGCGTGGGAGCGAACGATGTTGTCGATGCGCGGGTCAAACGTCTCGCCCCGGTCGAACACTTCCACACCGATGCGGTATTCCTTGAGATCTTCCCCTTCGCCGGCCAGGGAGCGTTGGACGCAGTAGCGGAGGAAACGTCGCAGCCTTTCGGAGCGGGCGAATACCGAACTGGCCAGGATCCTCTCCACTTGGGCGTGGATGAGTTCGGGAGGAGGGACGGGCACAGGGGTCATCGTATCATTCGGACGATTTGCGGCTACCTCGTCGGCGTTCTACTCGGAAGAGTCCTGGCAGGAGATGCGGAGGAAGTCGGCCTGGACGGTGCTGGGGTACTCCGGGGCCAAGCCGCCCGGAACGTCATCAACCGGGAACACCTGGTGGTGACATCTCGGGCTTGATGCTCAACCGGGGGTGTGCTCCTCCAGGTTCTCGATCCGCCCGGTGCTGCTCGCAAACGACTCGGTTTCCACCCCCATTCGCTGCAGCATGCTCACGTAGAGATTAGCCAGCGGGGTGTTGTTGTCACGGCGGAACGCGATGTGCTGGCCGTGCTTGAAGCCTCCGCCGGCGAGCAGAATCGGCAGATTCGTATTGTCGTGCGTATTCGCGTCGCCCATGTTGCTGCCGTACAGAACCATGGTGCGGTCGAGAAGACGCTGGCCGCTCTCCTTCTTCTCGGCAAGGCCCTGGAGCAGTTTACGCAGCAGAGCCATCTGCTGCCGGTCCGCGTCATCGAGTTGTCGCAGCTTCTCACCGGCCTGACCATGATGGCTCAGGTTGTGATATCCGTCGGTGGTGTCCTGGTCCGGATGAAGCTTGAAGACCGGTGTGGCAAACGCGTCCACCATCAGCGTGACGATGCGCGTGGAATCCGATTCCAGCGCCAGTTGCGCCATCGAGAGCATGAGGTCGAACTTCTCAAAGAACAACTTCTTATCCTGAATCCCGGCGGGCTCTGGTCTGGCCGCTGTGGGCTTGGGACGCTTCTCCCACTCGCCGGCAAGGTGCAAACGTTCCTCCACTTCCCGTACCGAGGTCAGGTACTGATCCAGCCGCGCGCGGTCATCCCGGCCCAATCTCTGGCCGAACTGTTTCGTATCGTTGAGCAGCGTGTCCAGGATGCTGCCCCGTTCTTCCAGCCGATGGAGCTGGCGTTCCACTTCGGTCGGCTCTCCTTGGACGAACATCTTACGGAACAGCGACGGGGCACTGTCCTCGGCGGGGAGCAACACGCCGTCGCGCGTCCAGGAGAGGCTCCGGTTGGCCTTGTCGATATTCACGCCCAGGTTGAGCGTCGCGAACCGCGTGGCTTGCCCGAGCTTCTCGGCGGCGAACTGATCGAGCGAAATCGTGTTGCGGAAACCGCTTTTGGTCGGGCCGCGCGCGCCGGTAAGGAAGCAGTTCTCCGTGCTGTGGCCCCCTTCCACCGCCGGATGGGACAAGCCACTGAACACAGTGAAATCGCCGCGAAACTCAGCCAAGGCGGCCAGGTAGGGCGACAGCGTGTAGTCGCGCCCGGCGGTTTGGGGGAAGAACGGCTTGGGCAACACGCCGAGGTTGTTTGAAATGAGCAGCATGCCGCGCTCCGGACTGCGGGCAAAACACTCGAGCGCGGGCATGGCGAGCGCAACGCCCGCGGCGCGTAAGAACCGGCGGCGTGTATTCATGGCTTCTTTTGTGCCTCCTTCGGGCCTAGGACAATCCGGCTCTGCACCAGCGAGACCATCAGATCGCGCACGCGGAAACCGGTCGCGGCATGGGCGTCTAGGATCGCTTCGACCTCGGGACGGTCAGAAAACCGCACCGGCGAACCCGTCGCATGCACAGTGAACTGATGCAGGAGATTACGCGCCAGTTGCCGAGGCTGTTCGGCGAAGATCGCCTTGAGCTCACGGATGTCCCGAAACGCTCTGCCATCCAGAAGCTTGCCGCTCGCATCTACGGGCCCAGCCAGCGTGTACGTGAAATCGTGGCCCGCGCGGTCGATGCCCGTTACCGCTTCGCCCTCTTCCATTCCCCGGTAGCGCGAGCGCCAGGAGCCCAGGATGTCGAAGCTTTCGAGGGCCAGGCCAACGGGGTCGAACCTTGCGTGACAGCCCGCGCACGAGGCCATCTTGGTATGCATGCCCAGGAGATCGCGAATGGTCTTGGCGCCGCGAATGTCGGGTTCCACGGCAGGAACCTTCGCCGGAGGAGGCGGAGGAGGCTCCCCGATGAGCCGCTCCATAATCCACGCGCCGCGAATCACCGGGGACGTATTCGTTCCATTGGCGGTCACCTTCAAAATGGCGGCCTGCGTCAGAAGTCCTCCCAGCGGGCTGCCCGCCGGCAATTTCACGGCGCGCATGGCCGAGCCACTCAGCGGCGGAAGGCCGTAGTGGCTGGCGAGTCGATCATTGGCATAGACAAAATCCGAAGTCACCACGGAGACCGCAGGCAGGTTGTCGCGAACCATAGCCTGGAAGAACGCGCGCGTCTCTTGCTCCATCGATTCGACCAGATAGTTGTCGAAGCGGTACTCGGGGTACAGGCGGATGTCCGGGTCATCACGGCGAACGTGGCGGAGGTTCAGCCAATAGTCGGTGAAGTTGCGAACGAATCGGTCGAAGCCGGGGCCGGCAATGAGCCGTTCGGCCTGGCTGCGCAATACCGCGGGACGGCCGAGTCGGCCCGTGCGGGCCGCCGCGCTCAGTTCGGCATCTGGTCTCGAGTTGGTTAGGAAATGAGAGAGCCTCCCTGCTATCGCAAAGTGGTCCCCTGCCGTTTCCGGTTCGCGCAGGTACAAAAAATGCGGGGAACTCAAGAACGCCTTGTAGCCCGCCAGCATCGCTTCGGCGAACGGCGCCCCTTTGTGCAGACGCGCTTGCACAAGTTGTTCAAACTTGCTCAAGGCCGCGTCGGACACCGGTTCCTGCGCTGCAAGATCGGCGAAGCGCCGAAGCAAGCGTCGCGCGGCTTTGATCGGCTCAGCCGGAACCGGCGGCACTCCGAGCTCATCAAACAACACGCGGTGCGAAGGTGAAGGCCAGGCGGCCGCGGAAAGCGGTCCTTCTACTTCGAGCCACTGAACGGCGATGCCAGGCTGCCCACCCTCGGGAAACGGCGGATAGCGATACGTGGGTGGTCCGCCCTTCACGTTACGCGCGAGCGGCACGGGTAGGCCGAGCGGGCTGTACTCAAACGTCTCCTGCTCGCGAAGTTGGATGGTGGTTTCAAACTCCTGTGCCACCGGCTGGATATCCATCACGCCGCCCGTCGCCCGCACGTCGCCGGATACATCGGGCCCCGACGGCTTGCGCGCGCGAAACGTCATCGGTATCGGTCGAGTGGCCGGAGCGAGCGTGTAGCCGTCACGTTGCACCACCGCCCGCGCCGAGAATCGTACGCGATACTGGCCCGGCAACTTGGCCACGAAGCCTTTGGGATAGCCGTAGTAAGGCCAATGCGCCGAACGAAACAAAGCCATTTCGATCGTGGCGTCGTCTTTGTACGCGTCGAGTTGCTTGGACTCGATAGCCTCGTTGTTCCGGGCAAAGAACATGGCTTCGCGCTCGCCGAAGGTAACCTTCTCGGGGAACAAAGCTGTTCCCACAGCGCGAAACTTTACAACGGGCGGAGGCTGGGCCCCCGTGGCCATGGCCTGTCGTAGAGCGGCCTCGGCGGCGTCGAGATAAGCCGTGAGTTGTACCCGCGACATATCCAGCGTTTCGGCCGCCTTGTTAAACCGATGTCCCTCGCGATCCTCCGGCAGCATGTCGCGGATATCAAGATCTGGCAGCCTGAGCACGTCGCGCAGATTCTGTTCATACTCGTCGCGATTCAACCGGCGCAAAGAGCCGCGGCCATCGCGCGCCACCTCGGCATGATCAGCTTCATAGATCGCTCGCCGCAAGGGGTCGAGCATCGCCGCCCGCTGCGCGGCACTGAAGGCGACACCCTTCGGCGGCATCTCTCCCTTGGCCACGCGGTCATACACGCGGATCCACCGCTCGCGCACCGATCGATCCTCGAAACGCCCTGGCAGCGTGGCAAGATCCAAGCCGCCCATCGCGCTCCGCGCGTTGTGGCAGCCGGCGCACACGGCTGGCACCAACGCCTGGCCCGCCGCCGGCAGCGAGGCCAGAACCAAAAACATCCACTGTAAGCTCAACGCCTCACCGCCAGCACCTTCTCCATTTTCGATGAGTCGTAGGCGTGAACGTTGGTGATCCGTAGCTCCTCGATCCCCGTCTTGGGATCGACGAAACCTTCCACCTGATCCACCAACTGCGCCCGCGTGATCTTCCACGCCACCTTGCCGTCTGGCCGGATCTCGGCCAACTGATCCCGGCCTTCTTCAACGCTTTTCAAATGGTAGTCGCCGCAGGCGAGGAGGATATTGCCGTTGGCCAGCCGCTGCATGCCCAGCAGGTAGCGGGTCGCCAAGCCGAGCTCTGCCGCGGTCCATGAGCCCGTCCGGTTGCGCTTGGCGTCGAAGCGAAGCATTTGCAGGCCGGTCGCCGTGGTCGCGTAGAGTGAGCCATCGCCGGGTTCCAGCGTGGCAAAGGCAAGATGTGCCGCCGGTGGCGTCTTCGTCAGATGAGGTGCCAGCACGATCTGAGAAAGAATCCTTCCGGAGCCGATCTCCACTTCGATCAAGGTGTTTCTCGCATACTGCACGATCCAAAATGCGTTTCCGCGCTCCGTTTGACGGATCATGCGGTAGCGGGAATGTACCGGCTCCGGCCGCAGATTTGGAACCGGCGTTCGGCTCACCACTGCGCCACTACGATCGACCACGCGGATCTCGGCTGCCTTGCTATCGAGCATGGCGAACCGCTTACCGCCATCGAGCACCGTACCGCCTGACGCTTCCACATCCTTGCCGTTCCGCACGGCCGCATGCTCCATCACAAGCCGCCTATTCTTGTCGAACACCGCCATGCCGTCGCGGTGGACGTAAAAGATGCCGCCGTCCGGCAGGCGCCACGCCTCCCAGATGTTGCCGTGTCCAGGATGCTTCAGGATACCGGTCACCCGTCCGGCGCGGTTGATCTCGATCACCTGATTCTCAGCCGCCAAGAGAAATCGCTCTTCGGCTAGTGAGGGCATTGCCACCACCAGCACGGCCAAGCCGGTCGGAAGATAGCGGCGGGATTTGCGCATGGGACTGGTATTACCGTATTCCCAGCGATACGTCCGTGTCAAACTCGCCTTTTACCGGCCTGCGGGCGCCAGGGATGCCGTGTAGCGAAGATGCGCTTCCATTTCTACTCGCGCCCGATCCGGGTCCTGCGCGCGGATGGCGTCGAGGATCGAAAAGTGCGCCCGCTTGGCGCGATCCCAGGCGACGGGCACTCCAGAATCCCAACTCTGCGACTGTACGGCGATCACGTATCGGGAGATCACATTCAGCAGTGTGGTAATCAGGGGGTTCTGCGTCGCCTGCGCCACTTGCAAGTGGAATTCGAGATCGGTCCTTGGATAGTGCCCGACGACGATCTCCTGGCTGGCATATTCGTTCGCCAACTCCCCTAGTCGCTGCAGGTCGGCCTCCGTCCGCCGGAGAGCGGCTAGCCCTGCCGCAGGCACTTCGAGAGCAAGGCGAACCTCGAATACCTGACCGTAGCTGCCCCCCGGCTCAAGCGCACAGACGAGCGGCAGGATGCGCTCAAGCAGGTCCGTGCCCACGTGCCGCACAATGCTCTTGCGCCCGTGCCCGGTGTCGAGCACGCCCATTGACCGCAGCATGAAGAGCGCCTCGCGTAGCGCAATCCTGCTGACTCCCAACTCCTGAATCAGGTTTCGCTCGCTGGGGATCGCTTGGCCAACCGGCCAGGCACCCGTCTGGATACGCTGGAGCATCTCATCGAAAAGCGCTTGGGTGGTGGTGACTCGCATTGCCGAACTACCAAGGTCGCGCAATTCTGTTCCCGAGTCCAGGGCGCAGCCTCCGACCCGATCCGGAGTTTGACTGCGGTAACATCGGTCTGATAGCGTCATCTGGTACTACCAGCTTGACGGCTCAAGGGAGCGAATCGATGAAATCGTTTGGCGGTCGCTGCGCCGCGCTCGTTTCGATCAGTTCGGCCGCCATGGCGGCCGAAGGGCTCCGTATCTATCCGGAAAAGGTGTCGCTGGCGGGCCTTGGCGCAACGCAACGCTACGTGGTCATCGCAACAGGGGCCGACGGGGTAGACCGCGATGTCACCGCAGAGGCGGCAGTCACCACCTCGAACGGCAAGTCGGTCGAAATCGATGCGGTCCACAAAGCGATCCGGGGGGCCAACGAGGGAGCCGCGCACGTCGAGGCTCGCTACCAGGGCCGCCAGGCGGCGGCGGATGTGCTCGTGGGCAGCAGCCGTGCCGACCTCGCGGTCAGCTTCAGCCCCGACATCATTTCCATTCTCACCACTAAAGGCTGCAATACGGCCGCCTGCCATGGCGCCATCGCCGGCAAGAGCGGCTTCAAACTCTCGCTGTTCGGCTACGACATTGAGGCCGACCACGACATGATCGTGAAGAAGCATGATGGACGCCGGGTGCAACTGGCGAAGCCCGAAGAGAGCCTGCTGCTGAAGAAGCCGTCGTTCCAGATTCCGCACGGCGGCGGCAAGGTGATGCCCGTGGGCTCGCACGACTACGAGACGATGCTCAAGTGGCTGCAGCAGGGCGCGGCGATTCGTTCGAGCGGCCCGAAGCTGGTTCGGCTTGAGATGTATCCGCCCGAGCAAACGGTGCTGGGCGGCGCGGGCAACTCGCGATTGATCGTGATGGCAAGGTTGAGCGATGGCACCACGCGTGACATGACGAGCGAAGTTCGCTTCGAATCGGCCGATGAAGGCGTAGCCAAGCTCGAAGGCCCAGGCAGCTTCCAGCCTGGGCGCACCGGCCTGACGACGATTCGCGCACGTGGCATGGGCAAAGCCGCCACGGCACAGGTGGCAGTGATCCAGTCCGCGGCCGGAGCGGATTTCCCATCAGCTCGCGTGGCGAACTTCATCGATGAATTGGTGCATCGTAACCAGCGCCGCCTGAACGTCCGCCCCGCCGCGCGTAGCACCGACGAGGAGTTTCTGCGGCGTATCTACATCGACACGGTGGGCCGCGTGCCCAAGCCCTCAGAAAGGCGCGCGTTTCTCGCCGCGCCCGACCGCGCCCGGCTGATCGATACGCTGCTCGCCGACGCCGAACACATCTCCTATCGCACGGTGAAGTTCGAGGATTGGTTCCGCAACACGCAACTCTACAGCCAGGGCCGCGCCATGGGGACCTTCAAGAGCTGGATTCGCGATCAGGTGGAGCAGGATCGGCCCTACGACGAATTCGTACGCGAGTTGCTCACCTCGAGCGGCGATACGAACCGGAATCCCGCCGCCGGCTTCTGGTTTCCAGCCGTCGATTTCATGAACAACAAGTTCGAGGTGAAACAGATCACGCCGACCGTCACCCGCTTGTTCATGGGCCTGCGCCTGGAGTGCGCCGAATGTCACAATCATCCGCTCGAGAACTTCACGCAGAATGACTTCTACGGCACCGCCGCGTTTTTCGGACAGATGCGGATGAAGGTGGGCAACACTGTTTTCCGGCGCGTCTGGTATCAGGATGACAGCGCGCAGGTGGAGCATCCGGCAACGAAAAAGCCCGTGGCTCCGAAGTATCTCGGCGGCGAGGAAGCGGCGATTCCAGAAGGCGCGGACCGGCGCGAGTACTTCGCGCGATGGCTCACCTCGGAACGGAATCCCTACTTCGCACGGGCGATCGTCAACCGCCTTTGGGATGAGTATTTCGGCACCGGCATCGTCGAACCCTTTGACGACATGCGAACCACCAACCGGCCGATCAATCCCGAGTTGCTGGACCAGCTCGCCGCGTTCCTCGCCGCAAAGCGGTTTCGCCTGCGCGAACTCGAACGGCTGATTCTCAACTCGGAAACCTACCAGGCGTCCTCCACGCCTCCCGCCGGGGCGGCGGCGGATTCCGATCAACTCGCCAGGCTGCTCTTTGCCCGCTACTTCCCACGCAAGCTCCCGGCGGAGGTGCTGCTCGATTCGATCAGTCAAGTGACGGACGTGCCGCAGAAGTACGGCGGGCATCCTCTGGGAACGACGTCGAAGGACTACGAGATTCCCGACGCTCCTTCCTATTTCATGTCTACCTTTGGCTTTCCGCGCCGCGACGTGCTCGCCCATCGCAACGAGGAGCCCACGCTTGCGCAGGCGCTGCACCTGATGAGCCGCTCGACGCTCGAATCCAAGCTCACCGCCAAGGACGGCTTGATCAGCAAGCTCATGGAACGGGGGGCCACAGACGACGAAGTGATCCGCGAATTCTATGAGCGGACCTACGGACGTACGCCGCGGGAGAGTGAGCAGGCCTCGGTCCGGTCGTATCTCGCATCGGAGCGGACCGCCGGGCGCACGAAACGCCGAACCTACGAGAACCTGTTGATGGTTCTGCTCAACACCAAGGAATTCCAGCTCAACCACTGAGGGGCACATCGCATGGACTTAAGAATTACCACCCGGCAAGGACTCTCACGGCGGAATCTGCTGCGAATCGGCTCGCTCGGCGGCGCTGGATTAGCGCTTCCCGGCGTGCTGCGCGCGGCAAGCAAGGCAACCTCCTGCATCGCAATTTTCCAACTGGGCGGCTGCTGCCAGCTGAGTTCGTGGGATCCCAAGCCGGAGGCACCGCCTGAAATCCGCGGCACGTTCGGACACATCCCCACCTCGCTCCCCGGCGTCCACGTTTCCACTTTGCTGCCGCAGTGCGCCAAGCGGATGCACAAGTGGGCGCTCATCCGGTCCATGACTTCCGATGTGGCCATTCACGACGTGGCGCAGCGTTACATGTTCAGCGGCACTCGGCCGCGCACCGAACTGCAGCATCCCAGTTATGGAGCAGTGCTGAGCAAGGAAATGGGCTCGCGTGACGGCCTGCCACCATATGTCGTCGTGCCCGATCGTCAGGCTTCCGCCGAGGCCGGCTTCCTCGGTTCCGGCTACGACCAGTTCGTCGCCGGCGACCCCAAGGACAAGAGCTATCGCGTTCGCGATGTGGCCCTGCCAGACGGGATGAGCTTTGAGGAAGCGGTGGCCAACAAGAAGCTTCTGCATCAGCTGGATGCTGAGTTCGCTCGCGCCGAAAAGTCACCCTTGCTCGAGAGCATGGACTTGTTCTATCAGAAAGCCTTCGACTTGGTTTCTTCGGCCAGCACGCGCAAGGCTTTCCAGATTCAGGACGAACCGGACAAACTGCGCGACGCCTACGGACGAAACACCACGGGACAGGGAGCCCTACTCGGGCGGCGCCTGGTAGAAGCAGGAGTGCGCCTCGTGAGCATCTACCAGGGCGGCTATGACACGCACAACGCGCACGAATGGGCGTACAAGCGAATTCTCCCGGAATTCGATACGGCGTTCAGCACGCTGGTGGACGACCTTGAGCAGCGCGGCCTGCTGGAGACGACGCTCGTTTTGGGCATCGGCGAGTTCGGCCGCACTCCGCAGATCAATCCCGCCGCCGGTCGCGATCACTGGCCCGGCGCTTGGTCGGTCGTCCTGGCCGGAGCGGGCATCCAGAAGGGCGCGGTACTGGGCAAGACCGACGCTCGCGCGGCCTATCCAACCGAGCGGCCGGTCAAAATCGAAGACGTCGGCGCCACTGTATACAAGCTCTTCGGGATTGACTCTCACAAAGCCTACGAAGGCCCGAACCGCCCGGTGCCGATCAACACCGGCGAACCCGTCAAGGAGATTCTCTCGTGAAGACCGCGTTCGTCGCAATGCTGCTTCCCGCGGCGATCTGGTGCGCGCCCGCGATCACAAAGATCAGCCCATTGGGTGGGCAGCGTGGCACTACGGTGCGCATGGAGATCGTCGGCTCCGAACTCTCAAACGTGCAGACCGCTGAGTTCGACACCAAGGAGATTCGCTGGCAGCGCACGGTCGCGGCGTCAAGCAAGCGCGTGGAAGGCGAGATCGTGATTGGTGCCGGCGTAGGGCTGGGTCCGCACCTGATGAAGTTACTCAGTCTGGATGGCCATTCGCAAAGCGTCTTGTTCTACGTTGGCCAGTTTCCCGCCGGGCGAGACGCCGAACCGAACAACTCGGTAACCCAAGCACAGCCGATCACAGCCATTCCAGTCGAGATTTACAGCGCGATCGATGCCGTGGAAGATTCCGATTATTTCGCCGTCGAAGCCAAAGCCGGCGAAGAGCTGCGTTTTGAACTACGCGCATCTGAGTACGGCTCGCAACTCGAAGCCAAGCTCCACCTCTACGACAATAAGGGGCACCGCGTTGCCTTCAACGACGATGCCTCGGATTTCGACGACAACCCGGTCGTCACCAAGCGCTTCGACACCGCCGGCCGTTACGTCGTGCATGTGGACATCTATCGCGGGCCGCGCGCCTATGGGGCGGCCGTCAACAATTCCTACGTTCTTCGCGTTTCGCGGCTGCCGATTCTGCATCATCTCTCGCGGCTAGGTGCCGCGCCGGGATCCACGGCCCGGCTGACGGTCTCAGGCCAAGGCTTCGAAGGAGCGTCGGAAGTTCTGCTCACCCAGGCCCGCCGCGCCGAGTACTTCCGAATGACGTATCCCACCACCCTGCCTGTCACCCCCGAAGCGCGGACCTCGCATGTGTTGCGAGGCGAGATTTTGAAACGGCAGGCCGACAGACTTGAGGCCGAGTTCCGTGTGCCCGCCGACGCGCCGCCCGGATTGTGGCGACTGTCGGTGGTTGGCTCGGCAGGTATCGCCGAGGGCGGACTGTTGGAAGTGGCCGCCGCCATAGACTTACGTGAGCCACGCGAGATCGATGCGCGCGGAGCCGGGGAGATCGCCGTAAATGGCATCCTCTCGGCGAAGCGGGAAACGGACTCATATCGGCTGCTCGCCCAAGCAGGCCGGCCTTTGCATATCTGGACGCTATCGGCCCAACTGGGCCAACCGGAACTCGACACCGTGGTCGAGCTCCGTTCGGCGGACGGAAAACTAGTGGCCGAAAGCGACGACGCCGTTACGGGCATCGCTTCGTTGGGGAACGCCGACAGCAGTATGTTCTATACGCCTGAAGCCGATGGCATCCTGGTTCTGACCATCCGCGACCGCCAGAATCGCGGCGGCGAGGCCTATGCCTATCGGCTGCGCATCAAGCCGGAGTCCCCGCGCTTTCAACTCTGGACCTTGCCTGACAATCTCACCGTCACGCGGGGCGGGGACGCCGAGTTAAAGGTACAAATGGCGCGCGAGCCAGGTTTTGAGAACGAAGAAGTGAGTGTTTGGGTGGAGGGGCTGCCCGGCGTGGCAGAACCGCCGCGCGCCCAATTCCGCGCCGATCAGGCGTGGGAACCGGGCGCTGACCTTCTGCAGCAGATCACGCCGGAGATTACGATTCCGCTCCGTGTGCCCGGCAATGTGCCCGCCGGCCAATACACCATCCGCGTTTTGGGCGTTGCCAAGCGTGATCAAAACGAAGCTAGTCCCAGGATCATCGAAGCCCACGCCAACTTGAAGCGTGGGCCGCTGAATGGCTTATTTAACTTCACGAGGCGACCCCTCGCTGCCGTCACGCTCAGTGTGGTGGAGCCGGTTACCGCGGAAGTGAAGGCGGGCCTCACGGAGGTGGAGATCTCTCCGGGCGTTCCGGTTCTATGCAAGGCCTCATTGAAACATGTGCCGGACGGTGCACCGATCGAATTGCGCGGGTTGCCCGCCTCCATTGCGTGGCGTGAGATCGAACGCACGACGGGCACCGTGGAATTCGAACTTGTTTCCTCGGCTGCTGCGGCCGAAAAGACGATCTCGTTTACCGTGGAGGCAAATGTGGGCGGACGGTGGGTCGCATCGAAGGAGGTGCAACTCAAAACGGTCGAACACAGGGTGTCCGGGGGAGAGCGCTAAAGAACGAGTCGAAGTCAGTTAGTAGGTAAGGATGCTACTCGTCAGGCGGAGACCATCGGGCGTTGTTGCCCAATCGGGTTCGATAGTGGCTGGGAGTAAGTCCGACGCGTTTCTTGAACTGGCGGCAGAAGGCACTCTGGTCGTAGAAGCCATTTCTTAGGGCGATGGTAGCGATGGACGCATCCGTCCGCTGCAATTGCTGGCAGGCGCTGTCGATCCGGAGTTGCAACAGGTTTTGAACCGGCGATGTCTGGAACAGAGCCCGGAAGCGGCGCTGAAACTGGCTGGTCGACAGATGCAGTTGCGCGGCAACCGTCTCGATGGTGACGCTTTCGGCGAAATGGCGATTGAGGTATTCGAGCGCGGGCCTGAGATCCTCGTAAGGACCGATGGTCGCGCCGGCGCTTTGGGCGTCACGCATGACTCCGGCGATGCGATGACCCGCCCGGCCCGGTCGTGCAGGGGCAGTGGTCCGCAAGAATTCCGTCCGGGCCCGCAAAGGCAGGCCGGTAACGTTTCGCATCGTGCGATTCCGGGCGTTCCAAGTCGAATTCCGTCAGTTCTCCCGCCGTTGCGGGAGCGACCGGCGCTCAGGCCGAGCGCAAATGCTCTGTATTGATACGGTTTTGATACGTTCCGCAATTTGGCGGTTCGCACGTCAAGTGAAAACCCTGCCGAAGTGAAAGAAAATCAAGGGATTTATAAAACGCCCTAACATTTTCCGATCGCAGACTCCCTGCTACAAAAGCAGATGCTCCACAAATCACCATTGTGGAGCACCGTAAACTACTGATTCTAATGGTGGGCGCGCAGGGACTCGAACCCCGGACCTCCTGCGTGTGAAGAAGAGGGTCTGTCTCCATTTGTTCTATTGGCTCCATACGTTTTTCTTGCGTTTCAACAACTTAGGCCACCTGCTTAGAACCGATTCCCTAAGCCTTTTGTTTGCTTCAGATGGAGTTTTGATACGGTTTTGATACGGCGTTGGATCGGTAGGCGGCCCCTTCTGGACTATGCCAGATACAATTCGGGGCAGATTGCCAGAGCGTCGGATTGATCTTTAACTGTGAGACGACGTTGTTGTGCTATCGCGTCTCAGCCGAAACTATCCAGAATCGAACGACCTCTTCAAATGCCTCTTGATCCTAAAAAAAGCAGTTAGCCCGCTCATATGGCCTCCGGTATGAGCCTTTCTGGCCGCCTTTGAGTCGTAAAGTCCCTGAAGATCCAGCGCAACATTTCGGGCCACCTCTGGTCTTTAGCCAACTG